>CALKBX010000001.1 GCA_937775205.1 uncultured Verrucomicrobiae bacterium
CGGCAGCTTGCCGGCTCCGACAAGGATCGTTTCAGCCTCTACGTGGAATCCTTCGACGTCATTCGAAACATCGAGCTGAAGAAAGCCAAGTTCTCCGCCGCGGCTAAAAAGCACGCCCCAACCTTGACCGAATTTTACAAGTCGCAGGTTCCCTCGGAGCGGATCGCATCTCACTTCGAGGTTGCCGCCGCCGCTTTGATCACCGGCATGACCAACGTCGTGTCTCTGCATTTGGATAGCTTGGGTGTCACCTACAAGGAATTGGGCATTGAAAAGTACGTCCACGCCCTTGGGCACAACGATCCGGGACTATCGGGGAATGGTTGGGACGGAGTGCGTTGCCGGAAGGAAATCGAGAAGTCTCATTTCCAGCATATTGCCAAAATGGCCAAGACGTTGGAGGGCATCCCCGAAGGAAATGGTAACATGCTGGACAACACCCTGATCGTTTACACGTCCTGCTCAGGTGGCGCCCACCATGACGGCCAAAAGGATTGGCCCATCGTATTGGTCGGAGGCATGGCCAAGAAGTTGAAGATGGGACAGTACCTGGAGTTCTCCGGTTACAAGGAGAAAGGCCACCGGACAATTGCCAATCTTTATCTAACCTTCATGCACGCAGCCGGAATAAATGCGCCAGAGACCTTCGGTCAGCTCGACGGGAGCCTTCGACATCTCAACCTGACCGGACCGCTGGAAGAGCTAATGCCCATGTGAAACCATGAACTTACCCAGCACATAACCTCGATAGAAATTGAACAAGCATCAAACATCAAACCATGACAAATACCGCCTTTATGAAACTCCTTCTTTTCCTGACCCTACTTTCCCCGGCGTTCGCAGGGGCTGAATCGTTCCTTGTCGAAAACGGCGAATCGCGCGCTGAGATCATCATAGCAGAATCTCCGGCACGCTCGACAAGGCTGGCAGCGGCTGATCTCCAGACCTACGTTGAGAAGATCTCAGGCGCAAAGCTGCCCATTAAAACGAAGCCATCCGCTGATGTTCCAGTCCAGATCTACGTAGGCGAAAGCCCGCACGCGGCAAAACTCGGGGTTACTTCGGAGGGTCTCGAACACGGCGCTTACCGCATCGTTTCTGGCGAAAACTGGCTCGCCCTGATTGGCGATGACAGTAATTTCGAGCCGGGGCATCCTTTTGCCCGTAATAACGGGGATAAGCCGCGAGCTCAGGCGGAATGGGAGAAAATCATCGGAGCTCCTTACGGCATGCCGTCGAGAAATCTCTACAAAAACCGGTTGCGATTGCCCGGCGAGACTGGAAAACCCGACGGTGCAGTGACGGATAAAAAAGAGACTCTCGAAATCTGGGGACTCGACGAACGCGGCAGTTTCAACGCGGTATGCGGCTACCTCCGCAAACTTGGTGCCCGATGGTATTTGCCGGGTGAGTTGGGCGAAGTCATGCCTGAGATGAAATCAATTCCCCTTCCTCAAATTGACGAAACCGTGACACCCGATTTTCCGCTCCGGCAATTTAATTTCCGCTTTAGCACTGCCGGTTTCCACACTTCGATGTGGGCGATGCGTCTGGGAACTCGCAATGACGAAAGTCTCCATATCGCTCACGGAATGTCAGGGATGACGAATAACGAAAAGGTCTTTGCGGAGCATCCCGAGTGGTTTGCTCTCTACGGCGGCAAGCGCGATTTCAAACCCGGCAGCTCCAAAATCCAGCTCTGCTATTCAAACGAGGGGCTTTTCAAGGAAACATTGATTTATGTCCGAGCTCTGTTGGATAACTACCATTTTAAATGTGTTTCGCTGATGCCGCCGGATGGCTACACTGCCATTTGCCAATGTGAAAAATGCCGAGGCAAGGATTCGCCCGATCGACACGAGCGGGGCAAGCTGAGTAATCACATCTGGGATTTCACCAATCGCGTGGCAAAGGAGATCGCCAAGACCCACCCGGAAGCGAAGGTCCTCAACGGAGGCTATGGGGTCTACACTTTACCTCCGGAGAATATCAAAAAGCTGGAGCCGAACGTCCTCGTTTGCATCGTCGGTGGCCGACGCCCGATCAACAAGGCGGGTTACAAAGGCGAAGGCGAAGTAGCGCCGGAAGCCCTGCGCGCGGCGTGGAGCAAAAAGACTGACAATCCGATTATCTTTTTCGAAAATTACCCTTTCACTGGTCGCGGTTGGTATCTGCCTAGCTTTGCGCCAAAAGCACTCACTGAGACAGTCAATGCGACCAAAGGAATCTCCATGGGCGAAGATATCTGGCTGACAGCAGGCAGGGATTTCGACACGGCCGGTATCGGGTTTAACCACTTTATGGTCTACTTCACGGCCCGAATGTATTGGGGTGGGAAGGAAGCGGATGGCGATGCGATGTTTCGCGAGTATTGCCGACTCTTCTACGGCCCTGCCGAGACGGAAATGCATGCCTTTTTCACCTACTGCGAGGAAAACTGGAAGGCGATGGAGAAAGACAAGGCGCTGGCCGATGCCGCGCTGACTCTCTTTGCCAACGCTCAGGCAAAGGCCGATTCCGACAGCGCGTATGGGAAGCGTCATCGCTCTAATTGACGATTTCCTGAAAGGACTGCGAATGAAATCGACGCAGCTCGGCCAGAAGCGGGGTCCTGTCCCCAAGGTGCGTTTGCTCGGCGACGCATCAGGCGTTGTGATCGACGGAAAACTCGACGATGCCTACTGGCAGAAAAGTGCCGTAGCTTCCCGGGGCAAACTAGTTGAACTGCAAACCGGTCGTACACCTACCTTCGGAACGACATTCAAATCCGGGTGGCTGGGCAACAGTGTCTACTTTGCGATTCGCTGTGATGAACTGCCCGGAGAAAAGCCTGTCGACGCCGCTACTCGCGACGACGACACCGCTCTTTGGCGTGGCGATGCCATCGAAATAGAAATTGCTACCGAGACACATTCTTATTACCAGATCGCAATCAGTCCGGGTGGAAAGGTCGTCGATCTTGATCGAGAAGGGGGCAAAAGCCTCCGCTGGGATTCGAAAGCCGAAGTCGCGACGAGGGTCGAGGACGATCACTGGACGGTGGAGATTCGCATTCCCGTAACTCAGGATGAAAATGATCCCTACCATCAAGTAATCGGTCGCAAGCCAACCCAGAGCCTCCCCTGGCATATCAACATCTGTCGCCAACGAATCCGCGAACATGGCCAGGAACTCAGTGCCCTGTCACCGACCGGAACCAAACAGTTTCATGTGCCGATGAAATTTGCTCAATTTTATGCGGGAAAATCCCACACGTTCGAATCCGATCCAGAGGTCACTGACTTTGCGATTGGCTATCGCAGCGCCGCCCGGGCACGCAAGGCGGATGCGTTTCTTGCTCTGGCGGAAATCGAAAAAATCAACGACTTCCAAAAATCAGCCGCTCTCGAGCAGGCTGCTTTCTACAGTAGAAAAGAGGCGGGACCGATCGTTGAAAAAATACCTGTCGAGGTCGTGAAAAAGACCGCGCAAATGCAACACCTCCTCATTCAGGGGAAAGCTCCCGAAGTGATTACCCGATTCGCTAATGAAGATATTACCCAATGGCCTTTCTGGAAACGCGGCGACGGATACCGCAACCGGGGGCGGGCCTACTCCATCACCAAAGACGGAGCCAAAGCCGAGACGGATCTCAGCAAGGCGCTAACATGGACCAGCGACCCGAAAGACCGTGACGCGACGTTATTGATGCTTGCCCGAAACCGGGAACGCAACCTTGGCAACGACGTCCGCGCTTTCGAAGCCTACGATGCTATCGTCAGCGGTCGCGAACGCATCGGTGGCGCGGATCAATTTTCTGCGCTACAGGGGATTGCCCGGATTCTAACAAAACGCGGTCAATTCGATGAGGCTCTGAAGACTCTGGATCGCGCCAATCCCGACAAGTTGCAGGGCAGTTGGAAGAAAAACATCCTCAAATCAATCGAAGAAGTAAACGAAGCAAAACGCGGTGTGCCGAAGTAGGCAAAGCTGACGTCGGGTTGCCTTCTTGCGTCAACTGCTGCTTGCGGGAGTAAATAGGTTTGTAAATAGGATTTGGCCAAGTTCGCTTAAATCCAGGAGAACGAATTGAGTAAAAAGTAATAACGTGAAAAACGTGCTAACCTTTAATAAAAAATACCTACATCCATGAGAAAAAACAAAGGAATCCAATTCTTCAAGACGTTGCTCCCTCTTAGTGTGATTGCAATCAGCTTGAATGCACCGCAACTTTTTGCTCAAGCCTCAAAGCCGAGGGTGAACAACGAGAAACCCACGGAACGCAAGCAAGTCAAGCGGATGCATCCGCATGCCCTCAAGCTCATTCTTCAGGGCAATAAAAAGGAGGCCATCGCCTACCTAGAGGCGACCTCTGAGAATGCGGTCAACCCTGAGCACACCAAGATGCTATTAGACCTTGCCCACGGCAAACCGAACGCCTGGAAGTTCGACGCCGAGACTTGGCCATGGAAACGCACTCTTCCAGACACTTCCCTGAAGAAGAATGCCCCGACCGACAAGTTCACCATCGCCTTCGGTGGAGGAGCGGGCTATGTCCCCGCGAACGAACGCATTTGGGACACCATCGGGGCGATCGATCCGCGCGCCCTACTTCTGCTAGGCGACAATGTTTACATCGATGACCCGAAGACCCCCGAGATGCAGCTTTTTCATTACTACCGCCGGCAAAGCCAGCCACAGTGGGCGAAGCTTGCCAGGAAAATACCGATCTATGGAATCTGGGATGACCACGACTTTACCACCAACGACGGGTGGGGTGGCCCGGCTATTGAAGAACCCAAGTGGAAGCGCGAGGTGTGGAAAGTCTTTAAGGACAACTGGGATAACCCTTATTATGGAGGTGGCGAAGAGCAGCCCGGTTGCTGGTTCGATTTCAAGCTTGGTGAGGTTCACTTCGTGTTGATTGACGGGCGTTACTACCGCGAGTCGCCCAAGGGAAAGGATCCTTCAATGCTCGGTCCCGCCCAGATGGAATGGCTCAAGAAAACCCTCAAGAAGCCCGCCGTCTTTACTGTGATCTGTTCCAACGTGCCCCTTGCCCCCAAGGTAAAGCCGGGATCGAAGGACACTTGGGACGGGTACGATGGGGAGCGCCAGCGGATCTATCAGTTTATCGCGAAGCAGAAAATTCCCGGCATCATTATTCTTTCGGCTGACCGTCACCGTTCGGACGCCTACAAGATCGACTCGGGAATCCAAGGAATGTACCCGCTCTACGAATTCAGCTCATCGAGACTGACCAACCAGCACGTGCATGGCCTGATCAAGACCTCGCTCTTCGGGTACAACGAGAAGCAATCCTTTGGCCGGGTTGACTTTGATCTCAAGGCGGACGATCCGACGGTGAAGTACACCGTGGTGAATATCGACGGCAAAGCCATTCACTCCCTCAAGATCAAAAGAAGCGAACTCCAATTCAAGTAGACCGCCCGAATCATGAATACACCAAAATCACTCCTCATTGCATTAATTGTGTTTAGCGGCAGTGCTCCGCACCTTGATGCCCAGGATGTTCGTCTGCTGGACGGTCCCACAGTTTTACACGCGAACATTCGCGATCAATGGGGCGGGCAAACCTATGGCTACCTGCTTCAAGGCAAGCGCGGCCTCTTCTGGTCGGCAAGGCCCCATGACAAGGGAAAAGGATCCCCGACCTTCCTCATCGGGCAACATCCGACCCCCGGTTCCACACTGCCGTCGGCGGTGACCCGGATTCGCCTCGAGGACGACAAGTTTAAGGCCTGCAATCAGCCGCAGATGATTCGTACGCCGGACGGGTATCTGCATGTCTTTGTGGGCGTGACCAAAAAAGAAAACCAGAAAAACTATGCGCCCGGCAAGATCCTCTACTATCGCAGCGACAAGCCGGAGAATATCACCACCTTGGTAAACAGAAGCTCGCTGATCCCGACTAAGCCCTACGGGGATTTCCATCTGAGGATGAATGTGGGCATTGGCCCCCAGGGCAAGCGAATGGCGTTGGTCATTCTGGCGATTTCCGACGACGGCAGTGTGCGCTTCAATACACCGGTGATCTTTATCGGCGAGCGGAAAGGTGCCGATTTTGTTTTCCGGAAACCCGTTTCTTATGCGGAGCCGATGAGCCTGTTCTATCCGCAGGTCGCTGCTACAGAGAAGGGGATCATCGTCGTCGGCCAGATTTGGGATCACGCCGAGCGGCTTAAGGTTCGGCTCTTACACCTGGATTGGGATGGCAAGCTGGTCCATCGGCAAGACTTACCCGCCGAAGCGGACGGTCAATACTTTTCCACCGACTTGCGTCCCGACCCGGCCGACTCGGACCGGCTGATCGTGTACTACAACAAGCTGCCCAAGGATAGTAAGGACTGCCGTCACGAGTTTTGGGAGTACACGGTGAGCGGGAGAAAGTTGCGGCTGCTGGCCTCCTTAAAAACCGAGCAGAGCTGGGCAAACTCGGGGAAGTGGTTCCCGGGCACCAAGAAGTACTCTGTGTTCGTCAATAACCCCAGCATGAGCCGGCTGGCGATCTGGGAAGGTGACATTCTAGGTGGCGGCACAGTCACCCGAAAGTATCTGCCGGGCGCCGATCCGATCGGCCGTGGCTACAAGGCCTCGTCCTGCATCTTTGTTCCCAACCCGCTCCAGGGTTCCGTAATCACACCCCGAGAATTATTTGTGGCCAGCAACTGGTACAATCCTGGATGGGACGCCAAAGCCTCAGGCCCCGGCTCCCTGCTGCTCTGGCGTTTTAAAATCGCCCCCTGAGAAGGATTTGTGACCAGTGTCCCGTGAAGGCCCATGGTCGCCGCCGTTCAGACCTCTACACTGGCGAAGCAGATCCCGACAGGCCACGAATTTATTGGCGTTTCGGCGGCCGCCTGCGTTCAGCTCAGTGGCATTACATGAATTATGCCGGCAAAGGCGAAGAGCTCTACGGTATGATCAAGGATCCAGACCAGTACACCAATGTTGTTTCCGATTCGAAATATGCCGCCATCCTCAAAAAGGCCCGGGCTCAGTTTAAGGATCGGATGTCAGCTGCGAAATAAAAGATGTTCCGATGAAAAATGTTTTAGGTGATCTTATTCGGTGTCTGGTTTACTTTTCCGCGCACCGATGAGCATGATTCTAATAACTTAACCCTCTTAACAATATCCATAAACTATGAAACTGAAATTCTCATTTTTACCTATTTTCCTTGGATGTGCCCTTGGTACGACCTGGATGAATGCAGCCAGCACCGTCGACCGCATGTTCAGCGATGGCATGGTGCTTCAGCGCGGGCAGTCTGTTCCCGTCTGGGGGACGGCCGATGCGGGTGAATCGGTCACGGTGTCTTTCCGTGATCAATCCAAGAAGGCGACTGCCGGCAAGGATGGCAAATGGTTGGTCAAGCTGGATGCCCTGAAGGTAGGTCCAGCGGGTAAACTGACTGTTTTGGGTAAGACCAACAAAGTTGAGTTCAAGGACGTTCTGGTGGGCGAAGTCTGGATCGGTTCGGGGCAGTCGAACATGGCCGGAGGGGCAGGAGGCTACGCCAAGAGAGATACGGATTTGGCCAAGATTATTGCCGAGGGACCTTATCCTCAAATACGCCTCTATGCCGGCTCCGCATGGAAGGTTGCCGACAAGGCATCCATGCCGAGGTTTTCGGCCATCCACTTGTCCTTTGGCTATGCCTTGCAGCAAGAGTTGAAGGTGCCCGTCGGATTGATGGTCGGTGCGGCGGGTGGTACGCCGTCCGGGCGATGGTTGTCCGAGGAAATGGCTGCCGCCGATACTGAGCTGGCAAAGCAATTCAAGGCTGCGAACAGTTACTCCCTGTCCGATTTTATCAACGACCGGGAAGCCTTCATGAAGGAATGGCAGGCCAAGGTTGCGAAAGCCAAGGCCGAGGGAAAGCGCGCTCCGCGTGGGCCCGCCAGAATCGGTGATCTCTATGCCCGTCACATTGAATACATGGTGCCTTACGGGATACGGGGCGTTCTTTGGGACCAGGGAGAATCCAAGACGCAGATACCCGGCGTGGCCGACCAGTACGTGGTGATGAATGCTCTGATAACCGGCTGGCGCAAGGTCTGGGGGCAGGGGGATTTTCATTTTCTGCATGTGCAAAAACCGAGTGGCGGGGTGTGCCCGTGGGATCCCGAGAACCCGGTCAACCGGGGAGCGAAGGCCTTCAGCTCCCAATTTGCCGGGCAACCATTTTGATAAGCCCAACTCCTTGGCCTATCATTTGGATCACGTTCGGATGGGCACGCTCAAAAATGCTCCGTTGGTCACCGCCCTCGACTTGGGAACCGGGGTGCATCCATCCAACAAGTCGGGCTATGGCAAGCGGGCCTGTCGAGTGGCCCTCGGCTCGGTGTATGGGCGCGAAATAGCTATTTCGGGTCCCGTCTACAAGTCGCACAAGGTGGAGGGAAAGAAGATACGTGTATTCTTCGATCACGTCGGCAAAGGACTCGCTTTTCGCCACGCCAAAGTTTTGCAAGGATTCGAGATTGCGGGAGCAGGCGGCAAGTGGCAGTGGGCCGAGGCAGCCATTGATGGCGACTCGGTCGTTCTCAGTCATCCTGAGGTGTCCAAGCCGTTGAATATTCAGTACGCCTTCAGCAACAAACCGAGTTACGCGAACTTCTTTAACAAGGACGGACTCCCCGGGCTGACTTTCACCACGGTCAAGTGGGAACGATGAATTCGGGCCGACTCCACTTTATACTTCGAAATAATTCTATCATGAAGAACCTCATATTACTTAGCGACAGGAATAATTACATGTTTCAGACCACTCATATCCTTGCTATCGCTTTGTTGAGCATCTTAACAGTCATGTCGTCCCGGGCGGATGAACCCGCTCCTTTTCCAATCTGGAAGTCGGGCGCAATGTTGGCGGAAGCGGAAAAACTGCCTGAGATCAGTAACGTCGATTTCCATGTCATAAAAAAGTGGGATAAGAAGTCTGACGGCTACACGTTCCTCCACGGTGTCGGACTCGCACAACACAAGGGAAAGCTCTACGCATCCTTCGGGCACAACAAGGGCGCCGAGAACACGGTTAGTGAAGAGGCTCAATACCGGGTCAGCGAGGATGGGGGGCGGACATGGGGCGCCCTCAAAGTGATAGATGCTGGAGATGAGCCGGATCTCGCCGTTAGCCACGGAGTATTTCATGTCCACGAAGGCGCTCTTTGGGCGTTCCATGGCGCCTATTATGGGAAGATGAAGCGCGTCCACACACGGGCTTATCGCCTCGATGAAAAGACAAGCACGTGGGAGAAACACGGTATCGTCGCGGAGGACGGATTCTGGCCGATGAACCAGCCCGTGAGAATGGCTGACGGGAACTGGATCATGCCCGGATTTGCTGCGGGGCCCTACTCGAGCAAGGGCGTCTTCCCCGCCGCAGTCGCGATCAGCCACGGGGACAACTTCGGGAAGTGGGACCTCGTGAAGATCCCTGTGGCCAAGGGGCTCAAGAATATGTGGGGGGAGTCGGCGATATTCGTGGATGGCAAGACGATCTTCAATATCTCCCGTTACGGCACCGCTGCAGTGGCACTCGTCGCAAAGAGTGAGGATTCTGGTCGCAACTGGTCGCCGTCATCCGCAAGTAACCTGCCGATGACAACCTCGAAACCCGCCGCAGGAATCCTCAGCACGGGCCAGCGTTACCTCGTCTGCACCACCGCGAAAGGCAGCGGCGGCAAGCGGACACCGCTGACGATCGCGCTCTCGGAGCCGAATGAAAACCGTTTCAGCAAGATCTTCGTCATTCGTCGTTCACGGCATGATGGCGAACCAGGCGAATCGGCCGATAGACTGAGCCTCTCATACCCATACGCGATGGAGCACGATGGCAACCTTTATGTAGGCTATTCGAACAACGGCGGTCGACGCGGCAACCTGAACAGTGCTGAGCTTGCCGTGATCCCAATCAAGTCACTAATAGTCCTCGAGTAGACTCAAAGCGAACAAAGCGCTTGAGGCAACGCTGCTCCGCTTCGCGCCTGACCACTGACGTTTGCAATTAACAGTTCCGCATGAAGCAACTTTCTTTGATTATCATTTTATTACTGACGTTAGCCTCTCTTGATGCCGAGCAGGTCAACAGCGCGGACGCGCCCGAGGGTAAAGTGCACGTCTACAAGCAGGTGGGTGATACCGCTCGCGAGATGGAGATCTTTTTCCCGAAGAATCATGACCCGGCAACGAAGGCTGTTCCGGGCATCATTATGTTTCATGGGGGCGGCTGGGGCGGAGGACATCGGAAACAGTTCCGTTATCTTTGCCATTACTTTTCCACAAGGGGACTCGTCGCCGCCACTGTAACCTACAAGCTCGCCCCAAAGGCCCGCACCGAAGAAGCTAAAAGAACAGAATCTCGAAAGCGCGTCTGTATAACCGACGCGAAGAGTGCCATTCGTTGGTACAAGCAGAATGCTGATGAGCTGGGCATTGATCCCAAGCGTATTATCGCGGGTGGAGGTTCGGCCGGCGGGCATATCAGTTTGCTGGCGACAACCACCCCGGGATTGAATGACCCCAACGACCCGAAAGGGTACGACACCTCCGTTGCGGCCTACCTTTTGTTCAATCCGGCGCTTAGCGCGGGTGATGCCAAGGATCCCGCCGTGGATTTTTTGCAGCAACTCAAAGCCGACTTCCCGCCGTCCATCGCATTCTTTGGAAGTGAGGACAATTGGATGAAAAAGGGATGGGACCCAGCGTATGATAAAATGAAGTCGCTCGGTGTCAAGTCGGCGGACTTCAGGATTGCCGAAGGGATGGGGCACGGGTTTTTCAACCGCCAGCCCTGGGCGGATGTCACCCTTATCGCGGCGGACAAGTTTCTGAAAGAGCTTGGTTTTATCGAGGGTGAACCCACGTTGGCCGCACCCAAGACTGGGGAGAAGCTGGCCAAAAGGCCTTAATCGGACGCGAACAAGACGTCGGCCTCAACGCGCTGATGCGTGTGAGTCACCTCAAACGTTATCAAATTCTTTTGGCAGCAGTATTGGAATGTTGACTGAGGTTTAAGGCCAATCATTTTCTGGTGTAAGCCTGAGGAGATGGTTATGTTCCCCTTACCGATGAATAAATCCTCTGTGCTCCTCTTTGCTTTATTGATTCCCCTTGCCGCTTGGGCTGAGGCAAGAAAACCCAACATTGTGTTATTCTTGGTGGATGATATGGGCTGGCAAGATACCTCTGTAGATTTTCATTCCGAACGCACGCCTTTCAACGACCACTTCCGGACACCGAATATGGAGAGGTTGGCCAAGCAGGGTATGAAATTTACCCAGGCCTATGCTGCCGCCGTCTGCTCCCCGACGCGTACCTCGATCATGACCGGCCAGAACCCGATCCGCCACCACGTGACCAACTGGACGCTCAACAAGAACGGAGAAACTTCCGGTAAAACCGCCCGGCTCCAGGCGCCGATCAACTGGAAACGCAATGGCCTGCAGCCCGGTGCCATCACATTACCCAAACTCCTGCAGGGAGCGGGTTACTACACGATCCACGCGGGCAAAGCGCATTGGGGTGCTCACGACACGCCCGGATCGAATCCCAAGAATCTGGGGTTTGACGTCAATATCGCAGGCCACGCCGCTGGTGGACCTGGCGGATGGTACGGCAAAACCAACTTCGGCAATAATCCCGACGGCACGCCAAAACGTCCTTGGGGTATTCCAGGGCTCGAGCATTACCACGGTAAGGAGATCCACCTCACCGCCGCCACCACCATCGACGCGCTCAAGGCCGTCGATACCGCCGTGACGAAGGGCAAGTCCTTTTACCTTTACCTCGCCCACTACGCAGTGCATGCGCCCATTCGCCCGCACCCGCCATACGACGACAACTACAAGGGCAAGAAATACGCAGGCACAAACATCCCGATCCCGGACGTTGAGGTTAGCTATGCTTCCATGGTGGAAGGCATGGATGCCAGCCTCGGGCAGGTATTGGACAAACTCGACGAGCTCAAGGTGGCGGAAGACACCATCATTATGTTTTCGTCGGACAACGGTGGACTCTCCTATGGAGCGCGCGGTAAAACGCCGAGAAATACCGGACGAAACACTCACTGCTGGCCATTGAAAGCGGGTAAAGGTTCCGCCTACGAAGGCGGGACGCGAGTCCCCATGATCGTCTCATGGGCACGGTCGAATTCCAAAAACCCACATCAGAAGAAGATTCCTATTGCGGCTGCCTCCATCTGTGACACACCGAACATTTGCGAAGACTACTATCCGACCCTCTGTAACTGGGCCGGCATCAGTGACCGGCTGGCAGGACGAAAAGATATCGACGGCCGAGACCTGACTGACGATGTCACCGGCAAGGCGCCAAAAATCATCCGGCCGTTTCTCTTTCATTATCCGCATGTCTGGGGCCCGCGCGGTCCGGGATACGAACCGCATAGCAGCATTCGGCTGGGTGATTGGAAGGCCATCTACTTCTACCAGCCCCAGCGTTGGGAACTCTACAACCTGAAGGATGACCTCGGTGAGGCGAAAAACATGGCCATCATGCATCCCGAACGGCTCAAGGAGTTATCCGATCGCATGAAAATTGAACATGATCGTCGAGATGCCCAATACCCCGCCAACCGCGAAACCAAAGAGCCCGAACCACCCCTCTGGCAATGAGAACGAAAAGTAATGCGGTTTACGATCGAGAAAATAAGTAATCCCTGCGCAAATGCATTCTCAATTAAGCGAATGAAGAAATAATGTTTTTGCGTGTTCTGATTTAATAACCGGTTTACATTTTTCGCATGCCGATGAACAAATTTTCTCTGACCCTCTTTGCTTTACTGTTTCCCTTGGCAGTTTGGGCCGGGGAAAAAAAACCGAACATCCTGTTCATGATGAGCGACGACCACGCGTCTGAGGCAATTGGCGCGTATGGCTCGTGGCTTAAGGATTTTGTACACACGCCCACGATTGACCGGCTGGCTGCCGAAGGGATGCGCTTCACGAATGTCTGCTGCAACAACTCCATCTGCTCCCCCAGCCGCGCGAGCATTATCTCCGGCCAATACAGCCACGTAACCGGTGCGCTGAACCTCAACTGCCGGCTCAAGGAGGATGCGCCCAGCTACATTCGCGAGCTGACAAAAGCCGGATACCAGACCTGTGTTACCGGCAAATGGCACATGCAGCAGTTTCCGCGTGGCGCGGGCGATTATGCGGTGACCAAGGGGCAGGGAAAATATTTCAACCCCACACTGCATCGCCCTGATGGCACCACTGAGAAATACGAAGGCTATTACGCCGATCGTTACACCGATAGGGCGCTTAAGTGGCTGAAAGGGCGCAACAAGGACAAGCCGTTTTACTTGAGCCTGCACTTCAAGGGGCCGCATGAATCATTCGAGTATCCTGAGCGCTGGGCCAAACTGCACGCCGGACGCAAGATACCCGAGCCAGACAGCCTGCACGAGAATGTCGATAAATCCAGTCCACGGCTCAAAGGCATGCATTACTCATCGATGTACGACCCCCAATCACCAAAGCCTTACTATTTGAAATACGAAAACGTGCTGCCGAGTAAGAGCAACGATCCCAAGGAACGCCGTTCCATCGCATACCAGCACATGATCCATAAATTTCTCCGTTGCGTCGCCGCCATTGACGACAATGTGAAGCGCGTGCTCGAGTATCTTGACGCAGAGGGCATCAAGGATAATACCCTTATCATTTACACCAGTGACCAAGGCTATTGGCTCGGCCAACACAACATGCACGACAAGCGACTTATTCTTGAGGAGTCTCTCAAGATGCCGTTCATCGTGCGCTATCCAAAAGAGATAAAGGCCGGCACCGTGAACGGTCGCCTTGGAATGAACATCGACTTCGGCCCCACCATGCTGGACTACGCCGGTGTGAAAATTCCAGCCGCCATGCAGGGTGTAAGCCTGCGTCCCTTACTGCGTGGAGAGAATCCCATCGATTGGCGAACCGGCATTTTCTACGCTTACTACGGTCGCGCCCCTTTGCACTGGGGCATCCGCACTCAGCGCTACAAGCTCATCCATTTTCCGGATACCGATGAGTTTGAATTTTATGACCTGAAATTTGACCCGCGCGAAATGCGTAACGTTGCCAATGATCCCAACCAACGCACCACCATCGCCGCTACCGAGGAACAGCTCAACACGCTCATGAATCAAGCCGGCATCAGCAAAAAATATCTTCTTGAACACATGAAGGATAATATGGAGCGCCCACCCCTGTCGGGGGTGCGGCGCAGCCCCAAGAAAAAGAAGGAATAATTATGCATATACTATTTAACATAACCGCGTCATCTCCAACCCACATTCTTTAGATACTATCAACAAACCCTATGAAAAACACAACCCGTAGAGACTTTCTTAAAACCTCAACCGCAGCAGCCAGCTTTTTTATCCTGCCTTCCGGGCTGCTTGCCAACTCGCCGAACGGCCGGCTCTGTACCGCACATATCGGCACCGGCGGTAAGGGGCGTGTGGACACCGGCGAACTGGTCAAGCATGAGAGTGTGCAGGCCATTGGCTTTTGTGATGTGGATCGAAATCGCGGCCAGATCGACTCGTGGCTTGCTAAGCACAAGAGCGCTAAGTTTTTCCAGGACTACCGAGAGATGCTCGCAACTCTTGGGGACAAGGTTGATGTGGTCTCCATCTCCACACCGGATCACACCCATTACCCGGCCACTATGGCCGCGATGAAGCTCGGCAAGCACGTCTACACCCAAAAACCGCTCACCCACAAACTGGCCGAGGCGCGCGAGTTGGCCGAATTTGCTGCGGAGAAAAGTCTCACCACCCAGATGGGCATCCAAAACCAGTCGCGCGCGCCGTATCGGTTCACCCGCCACCACATCAAGGCCGGCATCATTGGTAAAATCAAAAAGGTTTACGTGTGGAGCTTCAAAAACTGGGGTTATGACGGCAAACCGTTCGCCGAAAAATCCGCCGTGCCCGAATCTTTGGACTGGAACCTTTGGCTGGGTACCGCACCCGTTCGGCATTTCACCGAAAAGGTGTATCACCCTGGTCAGTGGCGGAAGATTCTTGATTTCGGCTGCGGCACACTGGGCGACATGGGGATTCATATCTTTGATACCCCGTTTAAGTCGCTTGATCTTACCGATCCGCTGTGGGTCGAGGCTGACTGCCGCGCTCCCAATGGCTTTGGCCATGCCGAAACAAACAAGGTGCACTACGGTTTTGCGCCCACCAAATATACCACCGACAATTTCACCTTCACCTGGTGGGACGGAGCCGGCGCTCCCCGCCATAACGGCAACCCAGACCTGCAACTGCCCAACGGCGACAAGCTGCCCAAGCAGGGCGCGCTCTACGTGGGCGAAGCAGGCCGGATGGTGCTGCCCCATTGTTCCATGCCTACCTTCTATCCCGACTCCGTTCTGGATGGCGTTGAAAAAAAGGAATTCCAAAACGTGAACCATTACACGCAATTCCTCGACGCCATCCAGGGCAAAGACAAGACCCTCGCCGGCTTCGACTACGCCGGACCGTTGGCGGAGTCCCTTTGCCTCGGTGTGGTCGCCTGCCAATTTCCCGGCAAGCGTCTGAAGTGGAATTCCAAGGAGTTGCGAGTGACCAACCGCGCCGAAGCCAATCTGCTTCTTGAAGGTAAGTATCGGAAGTTTTGATCGAAGATATTCATAAAACTTCAACAACCGCCTATCACCAAAAAGAGATCGAATGGAATTATGAGGACTAGAATTATTTCAAGTATACTTTTTATTCTGGGTGTAACTTCACTAATTGCACAGATAGATAAACCCAATATTATATTTATATTAACTGACGATTTGGGTTACGGCGACGTAGGAATTCTTTTTCAAAATCAGCGTGAAGGGATTCAAATTAAAACCCCTGAATTAGATCAAATGGCAATGGCCGGTACGATAATGAACCGGCATTACTGCCCCGCTCCTATTTGTGCTCCCTCCCGAGCTTCTTTGATGACGGGGATGCATCAAGGCCATTCAAATGTACGCAATATGCAATTTGACAAAGCCATAGAAGATAACTGGAATTTTGCCAACACTCTGCAGAAAGCAGGTTATCACACCATCCATTTGGGTATGTCCGCACGGCGAGAAGCATCGGACTGGATGACACAGAGGTTTTAATTCGCCTCGGCCACCGCAGTGGCACGGACTTGGTTCAAAAGACGTATGGGGTTGCGGAGCCGAACTGGCGCGGGAAAGGCTTACAGGCTTGGTCGCCAGAGCCGGTGACTGTCACCGCATATAGGGCTTGGTTCGATACCTGCTCCGACACCTGCTTGAGTTCCAACTTGGAGAACTCTGGGCAACTCCAGTCCACTGCTGCCTGTGAGCAAGCTAGATTGGCTTGCTGTTTTATGGTTAGAAACGTACTTTTCCGCAGGCTCCCGTAGCTCAGTTGGATAGAGCAGCGGTTTTCTAAACCGCTAGTCGCTGGTTCGAATCCAGCCGGGAGTGCCATCCGTTCTTGCATCCTTTCCGCGCTCGTGTTGTTTTGCGCCTGTGCTTTCTCTTGAACATTTGAGTGAACTGACGCGCGCGCATGAAGCTGATTTGAATGCGGCAGTGCGCGAATTTTCCATCGGGAAAACACATTTTGATTTCAACACCGCTCCGCGTTTGATGGGCGTGGTGAATCTCTCGCCCGATTCGTGGTATCAGGAAAGCGTTTGCCTCACGACCGAAAGCGCCATTGAACGCGGAAAGTTGCTGGTGGCGCAAGGGGCGGCGCTGGTGGATGTAGGCGGGGAATCCTCGGTGCTCGATGCCGAACGCGTCGGGGCAACCGAACAAACTGCGCTGCTGGTGCCGGTGGTGCGCGGCCTGGCCGGGGCGGGCACTCTTGTGAGTGCCGAAACTTATGAACCTTCAGTGGCTCAAGCGTGTCTTGAGGCGGGCGCGGCGGTGATCAATCTTACGGGGCCGGGGGAGGCGGAAGCGGTTTATCGTTTGGTGGCCGAACGCGACGCGGCTGTCATTATTTGCTTTGTGCAGGGCGATAACGTGCGCACGGTGGATGAACTAAAATTGGAGGCGGACCCCATCTCCGTGATGCTCGAGTTTTTTGCGCGGGAAATTGACCGGGCGCAATCAGCCGGGGTGCAAAAAATCTTCATCGATCCCGGGCTCGGGTTTTACTACTGCAATCTGGATGACAGTTCCGCGCGGATAGGAAGGCAAATGGAAGTTTTCCTGAACACCTTTCGCCTTCGCGCCTTGGGCTGGCCGGTGTGCCACGCCCTGCCCCACGCTGCAGAAATTTTCAAAGACGAAGTGCGCTGCGCCGAGCCTTTCTTTGCTGTGCTGGCCGCGCTGGGCAAAACATCCCTGTTCCGAACTCACGAAGTGCCCCGCACGCGGGCAGTGCTTGAGACGTTGAACGTTTATTGAAGACCGCACAAGAATACGCCCTCCTCCTCACTCTCGGAAAGGAAGGCGTCGTTAATCAAAATGCCGTGTGCTAACAAGGTGGCCGCCAATGACTGAAGCGTGTAGCGGTACGAGACGAACAGCCGGATCACATCGCCGGATGAAAAATTAAACGGTTCATCATTGGCGCACATCGTGCACGCCTCCTCGAAATGAAAATCCGCGGCAATGCGTTCGATCGCGCTGTCCGATTCGATGGTGATTTTCACCGTGCCTTTCCCTGCCCCATGGGCGCGCGGAAATTCGCTGAGCCATTCGCGCGTGGGCGAGTTGTCATATTGCGGCAGGATAGCCGCGATACCGTTGGGCGCGAGATTGGCGCTTATCAGGAGGCGATCTTCGGGTTTTATCAGTGCGCGCAATTGTGGCAAAATTTCATTCGGAGGAAAATTTGGAATGATTCCAAAAAAAGTAAAGATGCAATTCCCCCCCACGTGTTGCTCGAGGAACTCCGGCAAATCTTCCGCCATCGCGAGGTCGAAAACTAACGGCACAGAACCCGCAATGGCCTCGGCGGCCGTAAGCGCCAATGGCTCGCTGACATCCGTGGGCACAAACCGCGTGCCCTGCGGAAGCGCCGCGAGAACCACAAGATCCTTCTCGCCACCGCCGCAACCGAGCGCGATGAGAGCACCCTCTTCGTGCGGCCACTGGTTGGCAAGCGCCGCAGCCGTCGCCTTATACGGCACTGCGGCATCCGCGGGGGGCGCGTATTGCGCGTGCAGCTTCAGCCAAAGTTCGGCTTGACGCGGAGTTTCGTAGTGAAACTTGGCGGCCACACTGCGCTGCCGCAGGCAATCGGCGCGCTGGGTTTCCACCCGCGCGCTGGATTGGCTCGGGTGAAGGATGGCCTTCACTGGCCTTTTGGAGTTTCTTCGGTAGGTGGTTTTTTGCTGCCGCCAATTTTCAGTTTCTTTTCCGTGTGCTCAGCAAACAAAACATACAGAAACATATAGACCACGACGCCGGTTACAGAGACATACATCCAAATTGGCCACGTCCAGCGCGCAATGCGGCGGTGCTTGTCGAGGCGCTCTCTCAAGGCGTGGTTCAGCGTGATAAATACCATCGGCACAATCACCACCGCCAAAATAATGTGGGTGATGAGGATGAAATAGTAGAGGTAATTCACCCATGCCGTCGGGTGTTGCAGCACCGTGTGCGCGTGCGAGGTGTAGTGATACCAAAGATAGCCCGCAAGGAAAATTGCCGAAGTACTGAAGGCGGCAATCATGCAGCGCTTGTGCGCGGTGCGGTTCCCTTTTTTAATGAAAATATAACCCAACAGTAAAAACACAGAAGCCAAGCCGTTGAGCGCGGCGTTGATGGTGGGCATTTGATCAACGGACATTTTCATCCTCCAGTTGTTTGAGCGTCGCCTGTACTTGTTGCACGAGATTGGTGGCGTCGTGCTCAAATGATTTTCGCACGCGGCCTTTTGCATCCACAAGAATATACAGGCTGCTGTGCACAAAAAGGTCGTTTGGGTTGTCGCGTTTGCCTTCCTCCTTGGGAACGGAAATCAGTTTCAAATCATCAATGGCGAGCCGCATGAGATCTGCCTTGGAGCCGGTGAGAAAATGCCAGTTTGCGTCGTTGCTGCCGTGGGCTTCGGCGAAGGTTTTCAATACCGCTGGCGTATCGTGCGCGGGGTCTGTGGTGAGGGAAACGCAACGGAGCGTTGGCGATAAAGCCGCGCGCAACCTGCCAAGCGTTTGCGTCATGCGCGGGCACACTGTGGGGCAACGGGTGAAAATGATGTCGGCCAGCCACGGCCGCCCAATCAAGTTCTCGAGTGTGATTGTTGCGCCAAACTGATTCGTGAGGCTAAAGGAATGGATCGTGCTGATCTCAGGCAAAACGGGCTGGCTTGAAGGCGTCCGGTGCTCGCGCTTGCCAATCAGCAAATTAGCCGCAATCAGAGCGATAATCAAGCCGAGCAGGCTCCATTTGATAATTTGTTTACTGTCGCGGTCCGCCATCGGTGACCCGGGGTGAATAGTTATTTTGCCGCCGCAAGATTTTCCCTGCGAGACTGTTGAGCCGCGTTGCTTTTGGTTTCAAGCCATTGCTTGAATTTTTTTCGGCTGACAACCTTGAGGTACCCATTCATCGAGCCATGACCGTCACCGCAGAGTTGAGCGCAGGTGATAAGGAAAACGTGCTCACCATCCTTGTTGGCCTGATTTGGATCGAGATAATCAGTGTTGACCTTGAAGTGGATGGGTAACTGCAACCCCGGAATCGCGTCTTTGCAAACTCGCAACGGAAGCACTTTGAAAGAATGGATTACATCCATCGAAGTGATTTTCAATGCCACAGCCGTATCGGCCGGCACCACGATGGCCCCCTTGCGATCTTTAGCAGCCAGCACCAAAACGTCATCAATCGAAGCATCATTGGGATCCAGGCCGTAGGGGTTGTTTGATTTGTCGGCAAAGCGAATATCTTGTTGAGCAAATGTATTATCATTCCCGGCGTAGCGCGCACTCCAGTCGAATTGTTTTGCGAGAATATGAATTTCCAAACCGCTTCCATCCTTGGCGCTTGCTTTGATCTTCGCGAGTTTTTCGTCATTCATCACTTCCGCCCAAAGAGGTATTGCAAAACAAACAATCAAAACTACTTCAGCAGCGATCACTCCGTACTCCACTAAAGTAGTCCAGAATTTTGATCGAACGCCGTGATAATCCGCCTTAGGATGATTTGATTCTCGGAATTTGAATAAACAAAAAATGAAATAAAGTGTCCAACCCACGAACAAGACAGCCATCAGAAAATGCACAAACACCACCACTCGATCGACATTCCAGCCGTGTTCCGTGATTGGAGGGGGTGATTTGAAGAGTTCGGTCATTGTGTATTCCACTGATTTGTCAAACCCAGTGAAGGTGTGGGTGTCCTCGACCTTGGCCCCGTTGATGAGGGTCACGGCCACCACCACACCGGCTATTGCGCCGAAAATTAGTCCAATATACTTTTTGTTCATGAAAAATTAAATGGTTGGAGATTCTCCCTCTAGTTCCAGGCTCGACATCCGCGCTCCCCGGCGAATGATGTAAATAAAAAATCCAGCGATGCCCGACAGTGTGCCGCCCACTACAATCAACAGTGTGAAAATTCCCGCATTCATGCCATCTGCCATGGGAGAATCAGATTCACCAAAGCACGCGGCGCAAGCGCTGGCATTTTGTTCAAGTAAAAATAATACGGCGAAGGCGAGGTAGCCGATGTTTTTGGTTTTTTTCAACATCCGCCGTCCATAAAAGAATAGCCCGATACCCATGGCAAAAAAGATGATGCCGATCACCAATGGCCCCAACTCACCATAGGTGCGATATTCCTGAACGCCCCAACCGCCCACGCCCAGCCCAAGCAGGATGGATGCGATCACGAATATTAAATGGAATGTTTTGAGGGACATTATTTATCGTCAGGCACTGTTTTTGGATCGGATTGTTCGACGTGGTTCCATGTGTTGTCCTCATGGCCCGGTTTATTGGAATCAATTTCGCTGCCGACCGTGAGACACATCATGCCAATAAAGAAAATCACTGTGGATCCTAGCGTGATGGAAATGGTTTTCAGTTTAATGTCCCACTTCAAGTGCATAAAAATATATATGACCGCACTGGCTTTCACCACCGCCACTGACATAGCGAAAATAGTGGCGTTCACGAACCCCCATCTTTCTGCAATGCCCATCTTGTCTGCCGCGAAGGTGATGATTGTGCCGGCGATGAGGATTCCCCCCACCAAATAAATCAGTGGGATGAATTTTTTCTTATAATATTCGGGTGAATGGTCGTCTGACATAATCTGGTTTTACAAAAGGTAAAGGATTGGGAACAGGAAGATCCAGACTAAGTCGACAAAATGCCAAAACAGGCCGGTGATCTCAATGCGGTTCGTGTATTGCACAGGGTTTTTTTCATACACGCGACGGCTCACAGGCAGTAAATGGTACAGCATCACAAGGATGCCGCCCAACACGTGCAAAGCGTGCAATCCGGTGAGCGTATAATAGGTGGCAAAGAAAGTGCTGTGCGCCGGTTCGTAACTGGACAAGCGGCTGATATCTTCGCGCGCGATGGTGATGGTGTGGCCGTGCCCATCGCTGTGGGCATGACCGGCATCGTGTTTGGCTTCCGCGTATTTTACTGCGCCACTGCTAGCCTGTTTTTCATTGCGATCCCATGTGCCGTGAGCGGGAGCGAAGATGATTGCTTTAATGTCTCTATCGCGAAAGGTGTCTCTAAAATGGCCTTCTTTGTAAACCGGCCGGCCATCCTTATCGTATCTGATGCTCTTGTCTTTTTCTTTTTCGATGTTCTTTCGGTCGTGCCGCCAGGCAAAAGCATGGCTCCAAAACGGCATTCCCCATGCGGCGCCCACTTTATGTTCCGCACCATTGGAATCAATGTAGCCCACGATGTGTCCGTCCAGAGGTTTGTCCTTTAGTTTTACCTGTGCAGCCGGGTTGCTTCCCTGATCTTTTTTAAGCGGGTCAAATCGTTTCTGCCAAATCTCCGATTGTGTTTCAGAAAATTCCGGGCCCAGAACATCCGTATAGACTTTGCTGGCGGATTGATCAGTGACAAATGTCACATCATAATGAGTAAACTTTGCCGGCCATTCGTAGCTCCATTTTACGACGAGAAAAGTGAAGGCAAAAATAACGGTGGCCCATTTCCATTTGCGGAATCCTTTCCAGTCGTTGAGCTTGAGGCACACCCACGCCATCACAATAGTGGCGGAGGAGGCGATGAGGATGAGCGTGTTGAAGGCGCCCACCCATTGGTTCATCAGCCCCATGCTCCAGGTGCCGGGCTCGGCGCCCACGCGCAGCAGCACGTAAGCGGAAAATAGTGCGCCGAAGAGCATCACTTCCGAGGCCAGAAAAAGCCAGATGCCTGCCTTGCCATTATACAGGCCGGTGTCGGGACGTTCTTTGTCGTAATACGGGATTTCCATTTCAGTCTGTAAATTGGGTTAGGCTTCAGCCTCTTTTTGTTCTTCGCTCATGGATTTATGCGGGTCGTTTTGGGCCAGGAAATCCTTGCCATTATCCACGTCCGGATTGCTGTACTCGTAGGGCCCGTGGTAGGTCTTCGGTTGTTCGAGAAAGTTCCCGTGGGGCGGAGGCGTGGGGGTTTGCCACTCGAGCGTGGTGGCTTTCCACGGGTTGTCGCTATTGGTTTTCTCGCCATTGCGAATACTCCAAAAGAAATTCACGATAAACACAATCTGCACCAGCCCCATTCCAAACGCGCCCATGGTGATTAGTGAGTTCAAGCTCATTACTTGATCAGTCAGCGCGCCCGAGGTGACGTCCGGGTTATTTATCATGGAATAAGTTGCGCCGCCATCGCTCATGCGCCGGCTCATTCCGGCAAAACCCTGGATGAACATGGGCATGAAAATGATGTTCATAAAAATTAATGAACCCCAGAAATGCACTTTGCCCCAGTATTCGCTCATGCGCCGTCCGGTCATTTTTGGGAACCAATAATAAATGCCGGCAAACAGCGCGAAAATTGATCCCGGTGCCACCACATAATGGAAGTGGGCGATCACATAGTACGAATCATGCAAGTGCAGATCGGTGAAATTGAAACCCAACGGCAAACCGGTGAGCCCGCCAATGCCGAACATTGGCAGGAATGCCAAGGCGAACATTGAGGGCGTGTTAAATCGGATTGACCCTCGCCACAAACTCATAAACAGACACGTCAATAGAATCACGGACGGTATCGAAATAATCATCGTGGTGGTTTGGAAAAACGTCGCCACTTTACTGCTCATGCCCGTGAGGTACATATGATGCGCCCACACGATGAAGGAGAGGAAACCCAAAACCAGCAGGCTGCCCACCATCAATCGGTAACCCCAAATCGGGCGGCGCGTGTTGTTAGAGACAATCTCCGTCACAATGCCGATCGCCGGCAGGATGAGCACATACACTTCCGGGTGCCCGAGGAACCAAAACAGGTGCTGCCACAACAGTGGGCTGCCGCCGCCGCTTACATTCATCGGCTCGGTGCCGGAGGCAAACACGCCCGAGGGCAGGAAGAAACTTGTGTCACAAACGCGATCCATCAACTGCATAATGCCCGCAGCTTCCAGTGGCGGGAAAGCGAGCAGAAGCAGGAACGCCGTCACGAACTGCGCCCACACAAAAAACGGCATCCGAAACCAAGTCATCCCCGGTGCGCGCAATTGAATGATGGTGGCGATGAAGTTGACCGCGCCCAACAGGGAAGAGGTAATTAAAAGCATCATGCCCACTAGCCAGTACGTTTGGCCGTCGGTGGGGATCACCGAGGCCAGTGGTGAATACGACGTCCACCCTGCCTGCGCAGCTCCGCCCGGGATAAAGAAACTGACCGTCATCACTATGCACCCTGCGAAAAATGCCCAGAAGCTGGCCATGTTTACGCGCGGAAAACACATGTCCGGCGCACCGATTTGCAGGGGCACCACGTAGTTGCCGAAGGCCGCAAAGCCGAGCGGCACGATCGCGAGAAACACCATGATCGTGCCGTGCATCGCGCCAAATTGATTATACCCGCTCGCGGTGATTTTGCCGTCCTTGAAAATTGGAACGGTCTTCCCCTGGCCGTCCAGCGCGATTTCATGCGCGTAGACTTTTTCAAGGATCGGCCCCAGCACCGGCACCGGCGTATTGGGTTTCGCCATTTGCCAGCGCATGCCCATGATGAGGATGAAGCCCACCAGCAAGAAGACCAGCGACCCAACACCGTATTGGATACCGATCACCTTGTGGTCGGTCGAGAAAATGTATTTGGTAAAAAAGCTCTGCTCGGCGTGGCCATGACCGTGGTCGTCATTGTGCCCGTCGTGTTCCGCCTCGGATTGGGTCGTTGTTTCCATTATTTAAAAAACTAAAATCGTTCAGGCCGCACGATCGCAAACCATCAGGCCCAGCAACAGGGGCAGGTAAAGGAGCGAATAGTAAAACAAACGCCGTGCGGATTCCAAAGTCATTTCGCGGGAAAATTGCAAGCTCAGCCATGCGAAACCGAGGCTCAACGCCAGCGCTCCTCCGAGATACATTGGGCCTGAAATATGCAGGAAAAACGGCGACAAAGCCGCCGGCAACAGAGCCAAGCAACTGATCACCGCAAAGCGGCCGGTGTGTTCGCGGCCTTGTTTGCCCTCGGAAATCATCCGGAATCCTGCACCCTCGTAGTCCTCGCGGTACATCCACGCGATGGCCAAAAAGTGCGGCAGTTGCCAGAAAAACAAAATCGCCACCAAGGACCACGCTTCGGGGGCGATCACTGTGGCTTTAGCGTGCGCGGCGGTCCAGCCCATGAGTGGCGGCAACGCGCCGGGGATAGCACCGATTAGAGTGTTCAGCGAAGTCACTCGCTTGAGTGGTGTGTACACTGCGATGTAGGTCACCAGTGTCACCGCGCCAATCACGCTGGTCAGTAGGTTGACTTGCGCAGCAAGGTAGAGCAGCCCGCCGGCACCCATTGCGCCTCCGGCGAGTAGCGCCGTCTCTGGCCGAATACGGCCCGCGGGAATTGGGCGATTCGCCGTGCGTGGCATCATGGCGTCAAATTCTTTTTCGAGATACTGGTTCAACACCGCCGCGCCACAGGCCACCAAGCCTGTGCCCAGCAGCGCGCGAAACAACAGCGCCCAATCCATTGTCGGCGAGGCGAGATAAAAACCCATCGTGGTGGTAATGAGCACCATCGTGGTAAGCCGCAGCTTCACCAACTCGCTCCACACCGCCCATTGCTCGCGCAACACGCCACGCTCGGTGGTTGCGATGGATTCGTTACCCTTCATTAGGCGGTTGCCTCCATGTTGAGTTCTGCTTTGTTTACGGAAATTTCCACCAGTGAGGGCAGCACTTTGTTGCGGGAAATCAATGCCCCCATCATTCCCGTGCCCAATGCCAGTGCACCGCACACTACATGCAACGTGGCGATGTCCGCCGGTTTATATTTCAAAACAGTCAACGCCCCCAAAGTGGCTTGCACCAGAATCAACCCCAGCCAACCCAACGACAAGCGGCTCAAGACGTGCGCCGCCCCGAGTTTTCGATGGGCCAAAATCACCGTGCCCAGCACCATTCCCAAAATCAAAACCGCCATCACGCGGTGAATCATGTGCATCGAAATATGCTGTTTTGAAATGGGATTGCCGGTGGAAAGGAAAACAGCCGGATTGCCTTGGGTGTCGTAAATACGATTGTCCGCGTGCAGTGAAGTTTGTAGTGCGGTGCGGCTGGCATTATAGCTGGCGATGGACGCCGCATCGGTGGCCGGCCACCATTGGCCGTGGGCCTTGGGGAAATCCCACACCGGCAGACCCGCGTGTTGATGCCGCATAGTGGCGCCGATGATGAGTTGTAAAAAAATCAGAAGGGTGGCGTAAAAGAAATGTGAACGCACCACGCGCGGCACCAATTCCTTGTGGGATGCGGCCGCGCGAATCCGTTTCCACCAGCGGCTGTTGAACAACGCGAGACTGGCGAGCACCAGCAAAAACACCTGCGCCAAGGTGCCGTGGAAAATCCCGATTTGATCCGCGAGTTGGGTGACGCGCAGTCCGCCCAAAACCCCCTGCACAATCACAAGGCTATACGCCAGCATACCCCACCAGCGCAAGGCGCGCCGGTCTTTGCAAATCATATAAATTGAAACTGCCGCCACCATCGCCGCCAGAAAAGCCATTCCCACAAACATGATTTGTGCGCGCACCCCCATCAAGCTGAGCGTTATGATGATGCCGCCCAAGGCAAAGGCGCGAGCGCGGCCGGTGCTTTCGCGCACCCAAAGCCATCCCGCCAAGGCGGCAGTGAGCAATCCCACCAGCGATGCCATCAGCCGATGCGAGTGTTCTTCAAAAATTCCGAACTTGCCCAGCCATTGGTCGAGCGGAAAGAGGAACATATTGTAGCCAAAACTCGTGGGCCAATCCGGCACCGCCAAGCCCGCCTCGCGACTGGTCACCAAGCCGCCCAAACCGATGAGGATGAGCGTGCAAAGCACAGCAAAAATCGCCAAACGATGCAGCCAAGAATTGTGTTTTTCGGTAGCCATTAGCAGAAAGTGAAAAGGAAACGCGCCGGATTAGTGGTTGGGAACCCCGGAAACGCTGACCTCACTCCCTTCGGGCGGGAAACTATCACCGGCCCGAGGCAGGCGCAAGCCCTTTGTGAATTGTTTCACAAGGAAATTTTTCGTGTTAAAACAGTCTCAAAAACGCCTGTTTTTAGGCAATCTCGGCCATTAATTGGGACATCGCCAAAGCGGTGTGAGCGGCTTCCGTGCCGCGATTGGTCTTCGGCTTGAGGCAACGGGCCTTGGCTTGGGTTTTGTTTTCCAGCAATAGCACTTCGTGGACTATCGGGATTCCTGTCTCCAACGCCAAAGTCGCGAGCTGTTGGGTCACTGTTTGTCCCACATGTTCGGCGTGCATCGTTTGACCTCGCAAAATGACGCCGAGGCAAATCACCACTGCAGGCCGCAGTCGTTTACGGCGTGCTAAGGCGGCGGCGGCCACGGGGATTTCGAATGCGCCGGGTACTCGAATTAATTCCACTTCGCCCGTCAACACTTCCAGCGCGCCTTCGATCATGCCGTCCACATACTCCGCATTGTACGTCGAAGCCACGATGGCGATGCGGACGTTTTGCTTTCCGAGTGATTTGTGTTGGGTGGATTTCAGCATCGTTAAATTTTGTGGCCCATTTTGTCTCGCTTGGTGGCGAGGTATTTTTTGTTGTGCTTGTTGGGCGGCACGCAGATGGGAAGTTGTTCCACGATGTCGAGCCCGTAGCCTTCGAGGCCCACAACTTTTTTGGGATTGTTGGTGAGCAAGCGAATGTGCTTCACGCCGAGATCCACCAAAATCTGTGCGCCCAATCCGTATTCGCGCAGATCCATCGCGTAGCCGAGTTGTTGGTTGGCCTCCACAGTGTCCAATCCTTTTTCCTGTAATTTGTACGCATGCATTTTCGGCGCGAGCCCGATGCCGCGACCTTCCTGCCGCATGTACACAATCACGCCCGCGCCAGCATCGGCGACTTGCTGCATCGCGTGGTCGAGCTGCGAACCGCAATCGCAGCGCAAGCTGCCGAACACATCGCCAGTGAGGCATTCGCTGTGGACGCGGACCATGACGTTTTTGACAGATTCCACATCGCCCATGACGAGTGCCAAATGATGTTGATCATCTAGCGCGTTGCGGTACAGATGGAGTTTGAAATCGCCAAATTCCGTGGGCATGTTGACGACCTCCACTTTCTCGACCAGTTT
This sequence comes from uncultured Verrucomicrobiae bacterium, assembly GCA_937775205.1. Classification (GTDB taxonomy): domain Bacteria; phylum Verrucomicrobiota; class Verrucomicrobiia; order Limisphaerales; family UBA1100; genus JACNJL01. The sequence continues at coordinate 27,744 of CALKBX010000001.1, forward strand.
TTCCCGCTGGCGGCGATGTTTAATGAGAGCCTCGATGCTGCAAATTTTGAGTGAGTGTTTTTTGGCAAATCGCTTGAGCTGCGGCAATCGCGCCATCGTGCCGTCGTCATTCATAATTTCGCAGATGACGCCGATGGGGCGGCATTCGGCGAGCTTTGCGAGGTCCACAGCCGCCTCGGTGTGACCGGCGCGCTGGAGTACGCCGCCGGGACAGGCGCGCAGTGGGAAAATGTGGCCGGGCTGCACAAGCGACTCGATCATCGCGGTGGGATCGGCCATCACTTGAATGGTGCGGGCGCGGTCTTTGGCGCTGATGCCGGTGGTGATGCCGGTGGCGGCATCGACACTAATCTGGAAATCGGTTTTGAAAGTTTCTTGATTGTTGGGCACCATCCGCTCGATGCCGAGCTGGCGAAGGCGGTCGCCGGAGGTGGGCGCGCAAATGAGGCCGCGGCCGTGTTTGGCCATAAAGTTAATGGACTTCGCCGTAGCGTGCTCACCGGCCATGATGAGGTCACCTTCGTTTTCGCGATCTTCGTCGTCCACGACGATGACCATCTTGCCGCGGCGAATGTCAGCGATGACCGATTCTATGGAATCGAAAGGCGACTTGGGCGCCCGTTTCTTTTTTGCAGTGGTTTTCTTTGTGGGCATTTTAGTTTGCTAAAATTGTTTTCACCTCGGCCAAGGCTTCACTGAGCTTGCTGGCGTCTTTGCCGCCGCCGCGCGCTTGGGTGGGTTTGCCGCCGCCTTTGCCGCCTACGATGGGGGCGATGGCTTGGATGAGCTTGCCGGCTTGCACTTTGCCGGTGAGGGATTCGGAAACGCTGGCGACCAACACCACGTTGCCATTGCCGGTTGCGCCCAGCACCACCACGCCCTCAAACTGGCCTTTGAGCGCATCCGCCACGGCTTGTGTAAAGTTGCCATCGGACTCACCGAGATTGGCGGTGATGCATTGCAATTCACCCACGGAAGTCGCCTGCCCAACAAGCTCCCTTGCGGTGTCGGCCGCGCGGGATTGCTGAAGGGATTTCATTTGCTTCTCGAGCCGCTTGGATTGCTCTAAGGCTTGTTCGAGTTTCTTTTCAATATCTTTGACAGGCGAATTGAGGGATTCGGCTAGGGCGATAATGCGTCCGGCATCCGTGCGCGCTTGCTCCGCCGCCACGAGCCCGCCCACCGCTTCTACACGGCGCACGCCCGCGGCAATGGCGGCTTCGCCGGTGATGCGGAACAGGCCAATCTCGCCCGTGGCGCGGGTGTGCGTGCCGCCGCAGAGTTCCATTGAAAATCCGTTTAGGGCATTAGCCGTGCCGCCAATTTGCACAACGCGCACGGTGTCACCGTATTTGTCGCCGAAGAATTGGAGGATGTCGGTGCGTTGCGCGATTTCGCTGTGCGGAGATTCCGTCCAGCTCACGGTTGAGTTTTCGAGGATGCGCTCGTTGACGAGTTGCTCGATGTCGGCCACTTGTTGCGGGGTGAGCGCTTGGCTGTTGAAATCAAAGGTTAATTTTTCTGGCCCGACGTACGAACCTTTTTGCGAAGCATCGGGACTGGTGACCTCGTGCAGAGCCCAATGGAAAAGGTGAGTGACAGTGTGGTGGCGTTGGATCGCGGCGCGGCGATCGGCATCAACTTGGAGTTTCGCATCACTCCCCTGCCCCGGCGCGCCTTCGCCTTTGATAATATGCAGAAACGCATCGCCTACTTTTTGGGTTCCGGTGACAGCCCAGGATTGATCACCGACTGTGAGCGTGCCGGCGTCGCCGACTTGGCCGCCCATTTCGGCGTAAAAGGGCGAGCGATCTAAGACGACGCCGGTTCGCTTATTATCCTCCACCACCTCCAAAATTTTTGCGGTGGCGGCAAGTCCTTCAAAACCAACAAACTCTGTGCACGCATCCGAAGAAATGCTACTGACACGGATCACCTGTTTTTTCTGTGAGGCCCGCGCTCGTTCGCGCTGTTGCTCCATCAATGCATCGAACCCGGCAGTGTCCACCGAAAGCCCCGCCTCGCGGGCCATCAGTTCGGTGAGGTCCAGCGGGAAGCCGTAGGTGTCATATAGTTTGAAAGCGAAAGTGCCGGAGAGTTGGGTTGTGTTGCCGAGCTTCCCTGTCTCATCTCGAAACAACTCGATGCCTCGGTCGAGGGTTCTGTTGAAGGATTCTTCCTCGGCGCGAATGGTTTGGTGGATGATCTCGCGTCGTTTTTGTAATTCGGGGAATACATCGCCCATGGAATCAACGAGCCCGTCGACGAGTTGGTGGAAAAATGGTTTCTGAAAACCCAGCGTTCGGCCGTAGCGGACGGCGCGGCGGAGAATGCGGCGAAGGACGTAGTTGCGATCGTTGTTGCCGGGGAGAATGCCGTCGGCTATCGAAAAGCTGAGCGTGCGGATGTGGTCGCCGATGACGCGGAAGGCGATGTCGATTTTTTCCTGCTCGGATTGCTCAGTGCCCGGGAGGGTAGCGGCGTATTTATGGCCGCTGAGTTTTTCGAGTTCGGCGAAGATGGGGCTGAAGATGTCGGTGTTGTAATTAGAAACCGGCTTGCTGAAATCGGTGAAGTTGTCGGTGGTTTGGATGATGGCGGCGACGCGCTCGAAGCCCATGCCGGTATCCACATGACGAGCGGCGAGCGGCGGAAAGGTGCCGTCCGGATTGGCGTTATACTGGATGAAAACGAGGTTCCAAATTTCAATGCACTGGCCGCTGTCGGCATTGACGAGGCGGCCTTGGGTGTCGCCATTGGGCGTGAGGTCGATGTGCAGTTCGCTGCACGGGCCGCACGGGCCGGTGTCGCCCATCATCCAAAAGTTGTCTTTTTTGTTTCCGTTGACAATGTGCACGGCGGGGTCGAGGTCGGCGGTGGCGAAAATCCCCGCCCAATAATCGTACGCTTCTTTATCGAATTCGCCAGGATCGCCTTTGGCGGGTTGGTAAACGGTGGCGTAGAGTCGCTCCTTCGGGAAGCCCCACACTTTGGTTAGCAATTCCCACGACCATTGGATGGCTTCTTTTTTGAAGTAATCGCCAAAGGACCAGTTGCCGAGCATTTCGAAAAACGTATGATGATAGGTGTCCATCCCCACGTCTTCGAGGTCGTTGTGTTTACCGCCGGCGCGAATGCATTTCTGGGTGTCGGCGGCGCGGCCGGGGGTGTACGGGCATTTTTGTTCACCGAGAAAAATGGGCACGAATTGGTTCATCCCAGCGTTGGTGAAAAGCAGGTTTGGCGCATCGGGCATGAGACTGGCGGAGGGCACGAGGGTGTGCTGTTTGGCCTCAAAGAAATCCAAAAAATCCTGCCGGATTTGCCGACCGGTGCGCGGGGTGGGTTCGCTCATCACTGGGCGGGGACGCGGTTGATGGTGTGGAAAAGTTCCTGTTTCAAAACAGTACCGTCGGCCGCCTTGATGTTGAAGCGAATGCGCGATTGCATCACGGGTTTGAGCCCGGCGATTTCGATGAAGACGGTTTTCTTGTCGGCGGAAAGTTTGATGGCCTTGATGGCAATGACGTCGCCGCCGAATTCGCCTTGTTTTTTGTCGCCCACCACTTTGGCGGGATTCTTGATGGAATACATTTTGGAACCGTAGTTTTTTGTCCACTGATAGTTCCATTGGTCGATGGCCCAGTTTTGGTCATCGACGGCCGATACTGCCTCGAGCGGATTGGTGAAAGTTATGGCGAGGCTGGTTTTTTGAACCTTGATGGCGGTGGGCATGTGAACCGGTTTGCCGGTGTAACGCACGCGATGGAAAGCACCGAAGCGCGCGCCATTGCTTTGCCAGACGCGCAAGCCAACCACGTAAAGTTGGCCATCACGGTTATTGAAGCGGCCGCGCATGATGCCCGAATCAAAGCGCAAAGGAAACCGCACCGCGCCGCCCTGCCATTGGCCGTTGATTTCCTCTTTCATCACTTTGAAAAGACTGCTCTTTCCGTAGGAGAGATGGAGCAAGTCGCCTTTGAACGGCCCCCACTTGTCGCTGGTAACCCAAACTTGGCCGCCGCTGGAGTTATCCATTTGATGCGGCAGCCACAGAAGCGGTTTGTCGTAATCGGTGGGCACTTGTTTGCGATGGGCGGTGTAGACGTGGCCGTAAAACCCGCCCGGCTTCACGAGGTTAACGCGCGAGGCGGGCACCCAATTGCCCTCGTTATCTGCGCTCGTGAGCTCGCCGTTGGGGCCCACGCTCATCCCGTTAGGCGCGCGATGGCCCGTGGCGACGACTTCGAGTTGGCTGCCGTCTTTACTGACTTTTACGAGGCAACCGTGATGCGGCACGGTGGCTTGGCGGAGATTGCCGCCTTTGATGAAATAAAAGTTGCCCGCCGGGTCGGTGCTGAGGTTCAAGCAATACTCGTGGTAATGGTTGCTGATGGAAATGTCGTTGTTGAAGTTCTCATAAAAATCCGCTTCGCCGTCCTTATTGAAATCGTGAAAACGTGTGATTTGGTCGCGACCGAGAACGTAAATTTGTTCATCCACAATCTTGAGGCCGAGTGGCTGAAAGAGGCCCGTGGCGTAGCGCCTCCATTTCAGTTCCTTAAGGCTCTCGTCAATGCCGCTGACAATCCACACATCGCCTGTCACTGAACACATAGCCGCCGTGGTGCCGTCCTTGAAAAAATCGAAACCGCTGCAGCGAATCCAGGATTTCCACGGGTTTTGCTCGGGCACGGTGATGGTGTCCACCACATACGCGCCCGGTGCCAGCCCTAGTCGACCGCGCGTGGTGACGGGTTTGTTCCACTTCGCCTTGCCGCCCTTGGTGAGGTCGCTGAGCGCGCGCATTTTGCGTTTGGCGGTTGGAAATTGAATCAGTTTTTTCACTTCCGCTTTGGGCCCGCTCCAAGTGCCGATGATAAATTGGCTGGTCGGTTGCAGTGATTTCACCTCGGCGACAATGCGGCCGTTTTGGATTTTCAATTCCACGCCCGTGCCCATCACAGCCGCGCCGGTCACCACGCCGTCCTTTTCCAACGTAGCCACGTTGCCATCCACTTTGCCCTGCGCACCCGCCACTTCGCAAACCAGCAAACTCATCGGGCTTTTGGCGGGGCTGCGGGTAATTTCAAATTGGCGCGTAAAAATTCCGTTCGCGAAGCCGGGGCATTCCAACACACCCGAGGCGCCCACGGAATATGAAAGCACCACGTGATCGCCGTGCGTGTAATGCCCGCGCCACTTCGCCCATTCACGCGGGAGCGGCCCCATCGAGTACACGTCATTGCCTTTAAGAATGGGTGGGGTCGGCTCAACCCATTCGCCCTTGGGGCCAGCCCAACCCGGGACCATTGGCGTCCGGAAGGCCAGCGTGCCGATAATATTCGGCACGCCTTCCAAGCCATCGCGTCCGCTGGGGAGCTTGAGAAAACCGCCCGTCCAGCTTGCGGCCATTCTTAGGCGCTCGGTGTCGAAACACACCGAGGCGTTGGGGCCGAGCTTGATGTTGAGGCCCTTGAGCGCGGGCCGCCAGAGTTTGCCGTTGAGTTTCGTTTCCAGCCCGTAAGCCTGAAAGGGGCCGATGTCCATGTCGTCCCATTTGGTGCGCTTCTGCGCCGGTTTCTTCTGCTTGTTTTGGGCAGTGGAAAGCGTGGGCAATGTGAGCGCCCAAGTCAGTGCCAGCAAAAAACTCCAAAATCGCATCGCCATTCCTTGCCAAATTTGTGGGCAAATGGCGATAAAATAGTGCCGTCTTGCCTGTTCCCCCGCCCTTCGGTACAACTGGCCGCCCTTGAGTAAACAGTTCTACATCACTACCGCCATCGATTACGTGAATGGCCAACCGCACCTCGGGCACGCCTACGAGAAACTTATTACCGATGTCATCGCACGCGCCCGCCGGTGCCTGGGCGAGGAGGTGTTTTACCTCACCGGCCTTGATGAGCACGGCCAGAAAGTTCAGCAAGCCGCCGAGGCCGCCGGCAAGGAAGCGCAAACTTACACCGACGAACTGGCTGGCGACTGGCTGGCCTTCGTCAAAAAACTGGGCATCTCAAACAACGACTTCGTGCGCACCACCGATGTCCGCCACCAAGAAGTCGTCTGCGAAATCCTCCAACAGCTTTATGATGCCGGCGAATTTTATCAGGACGAGTACGTCGGTTTTTATTCCGCCAAACAGGAAAGTTTTCTCACCGAAAAAGACCGCGACGCCAACGGAAACTTTGATCCCCTCTACGGCGAGGTACAGGAACTGCGCGAGAAGAACTACTACTTCAAGCTCGGCCAGCATCAGCAATGGCTCATTGATTACATTGAAGCCAACCCCGAATTTGTCGCGCCCGACAATCGCCGCAACGAGGTGCTCGGCTTCCTCAAAAACGAACACCCTCGAGGACCTCTGCATCAGCCGCCCCAAAGAACGCCTCGACATGGGGCATCCCCCTGCCCTTCGATCCCGACTACGTCACCTACGTGTGGTTCGATGCGCTCACCAATTACCTCAGCATCCCGCGCGCGCGCGGCGAGGAAGCCGAGCTTTGGCCCGCCGACATTCACGTCATCGGCAAAGACATCCTCAAGTTCCACGCCGTCTACTGGCCCATCATGCTCAAAGCTGCTGGCCTCGCCCTACCCAAACAAGTGCTCGTCCACGGTTGGTGGCAAAAGGATAATCAAAAGATGAGCAAAAGCATCGGTAATGTCGTCGATCCCATCACCGTCATCGACGATTGGGGATTGGATGCCTTCCGTTATTACGTCGTGCGCGAACTCGCCATTGGCCCCGATGGAAACTGGACCGACGAAAGCTTTGCCAACCGCTACCACGCCGAGCTGGCCAACGGCCTCGGCAACCTCGTCAACCGCTCCCTCTCTATGCTCACCCGCTACCGCGAAGGCATCGTGCCACCGCAACACGATGAGCTTGCCGCCGAAGCCATTGCCGTCCGCAACAAGTTGGTGAGCGAGCTGAAATCCAACGAACTGCAGGCGGGGTTAATGACCATTTGGAGTTTCATTGCACGAATGAACCAGTACGTCGACGAAACCGCCCCCTTCAAATTGGCCAAAGACCCTGAACAGACCGACCGCCTGGGTGAGGTGCTATACAATCTGGCCGAGGGGTGTCGCTTGCTGGCCATTTGGTTGCAGCCTTACCTTCCCACGACCAGCCAGCGAATCATGGAGCAACTGGGTCTTCCGACTGATTTGGCAAACATTGCCGAGGAGGATTGGGGCGGGTTAAACGCAACCCACAAGACAAACCCGCCCGAGGCACTTTTTCCACGGCGGGATAAGTAGCATGCCTAGACTTTATTGGGACCTGCGAGAACTAGAAGAAATTGCTAAAATCTTTGATGAGAAACAAAAAGAGATTTTCAAGAAGTACGACTTACTCAAGGCTTTGAACGACTAGGCCTGCCTATTTCGCATCCCATGCCCCATCAATAAGCTTGCGCAACAGAGCCACTTTCTGAGTGTTTGCCTTGGCTAGATTCCTTGTTTCAAAGGGATCCTTGGCCAAATGATACAGTTCAATCTCTCCAGTTCCACGAGCTCCCTTGGCAGCCCGAGTCGTGACATTCTCTTTATGCGGAAGAATGAGTTTCCAGCCATCCTGAATCCCCCACCGGAAAGTAAGGTTTTTGGCAGGATCATGCGTATCCACGGCGTTGTGCAGAAAGATTTCGCCGTACAGGAATTTGCGTGCTTCAACGGCCTTGGCGTCCAGCAGATTCAGACCACGCATGGCGGCGGTGGGTTTCATGCCGAGCGCGTGCAGCACGGTGGGCACCATATCGATACTGGAAACGGGCGTGGCGGACACGGCTGGCTTAACCGTGCCTGGCCAACGCACCATGATGGGGGTACGTGTGCCGCCGTCATACTGGCTGCGCTTACTCTTGAGGTCATAGCCGCGCTGCTTGGGGTTCTGAATCCAGCCATTGTCTGTCACGTAGATAATGATCGTATCCTTGCCGAGTCCGTTCTTGTCGATATGACCGACAAGATCACCCACGGTTTCATCGAACCATTCCACCATTGCGTAGTAGCGTGCGATGTGCGGTGAATCCACCTTGGCCATATATTTGTCAAATAGCCGCTTGGGCGGCGTGTGCGGTGTGTGCGGCAAGAAAGGCGCGTACCAGATGAAGAATGGTTTATCCCCTGCTTCCTCAATGAAATCGTAAATAGGCTTGAGCCCGTCGCGGCCAATGCGCAGACCGACGTCGCCGTGACGGCCGCCGCGCTTGGGATCGCCGTGGGTCATGCCGTGGGTAAAGCCACCGCGCTTGTAATTGCCCTGCCACCATTTGCCGCTTTGATGGCTAACATAGCCCTTCTCTTTCAGGATTCGCGGCAAAGAGGGAACCCTATCAATCAACGAAACCTGTTCCTGAAACCGCTTGGCATATTCCGGTGATCGTTTGCCTTGTGGTGGAATGGGAGGTTCATTGCCGGTGATCTTGCTTTGATGCGGATAGAGTCCGGTGATCATCGTTGCCAGCGATGGGCAACAAAGGCTGCTGGGCACATAGCCGTGCGTGAAGGTGAGGCTTTGTGAGGCCAAGCGGTCAATATGGGGTGTCTGGATGACCTTGTGGCCCATGAAGCTGTAATCGGTCCAAGTTTGGTCATCGGAAAGGATGAACACAATGTTAGGCGGTTTGGCGGCAGCAATCAGCGGAAGGAAAACGGCAAGCAGAAAAAGTACACGTTGCATGCGCCGAAGGTGCAACAACTTTTGTGTTGAGGCAAGCAATACCACTTGAGAAATGACCATGCTTGAGCTATGTTTGTTTTACCCGCTCGGGCCGCGCAACATTAATCGCCCCGGAAGGTAATCAAAATAAAATGGGGCCTTGCCTTCGGTGCTGGCCGTCAGGCCTTGACTGGAAGTCTTAAGGCATCGATTGGGCCCCACCTAGGAATCATCGTTCCTTGGGCCAGTTTGCGCGGTTTGAGTTGGGTATTTTTTTTGCCTGTGTAACCATCAGCGCATGGCGGAGAGGGATTTATTTAATGCATCGGCGGTGCCCGATGAGCCGAAGGCTGACCGCGCCGCAGGTCATCGACAGGCGCCCCTTGCCGCCCGCATGCGTCCGCGCACCTTGGAGGAATTCGCCGGGCAACAACACATCCTTAAGCCGGGCATGTTGCTTAGGCGTGCCATTGAGGCGGATCGCATTCAGTCGCTGATTTTTTATGGCCCGCCGGGGACCGGCAAAACCACCCTCGCGCAGATCATCGCCAGTCGCACGGAAAGCAAATTCGAGCGGCTCAGTGGCGTGGAGAGCAACGTGGCCGAAATGCGCCGCGTACTTTCCGGCGCAGCGAATCGGCTGGAAAACACCGGGCGCGCCACGGTGCTTTTCATCGACGAAATTCATCGCTTCAATAAAGCGCAACAAGACGTGCTGTTGCCCGACGTGGAAGGCGGCACGGTGAAACTGATTGGCGCGACGACGCACAACCCGTTTTTCTTTGTCAACTCACCGCTCGTGTCGCGCTCGCAGATTTTTGAATTGCAACCGTTGGAACCGGCGGATATTCGCACGCTGCTCGATCGCGCCTTGGCGGATAACGAGCGGGGCATCGGTCATATCAAGATTGATGCCAATCCCGAGGCACTCGATCATCTCTCCGTCATTTCTGATGGCGACGCGCGCAAAGCGCTCAACTCACTGGAGATCGCCGCGCTCACCACGCCGCCGGGTAAAGACGGCGCGATTCACCTCACCCTCGTCGTGGCGGAAGAGTGCATCCAAAAAAAAGCAGTTGTGTACGACGCCGATGGCGATCAGCATTACGATACTATCTCAGCCTTCATCAAAAGCATCCGCGGCAGCGATCCAGATGCGGCGCTTTATTGGCTGGCGAAAATGATTCACGCCGGCGAAGACCCCCGCTTCATTTCGCGGCGGCTGATGATCAGCGCCGCCGAGGACATTGGCCTTGCGGATCCGATGGCGCTGGTGCTCGCCACCTCGGCGCACGCAGCATCGGAATTTGTCGGCTGGCCCGAGGCGCGCATCCCGCTGGCGGAAGCCACGGTTTATCTCGCCACCGCCCACAAGAGCAACAGTTCTTACGTCGCCATCGATGCCGCGTTGGAGGAAGTGAAAACCGGTCGCACCATTCCCGTTCCGAAACATCTGCGCGATTCGCATTATCAAGGCGCGGAGCAACTTGGGAACGGTGAGGATTATAAATACGCCCATAATTACGACGGCCATTTTGTGGCTCAGGATTATCTCGGCGTGGACAAAATTTTTTACGAACCCACCGAGGAGGGCGTGGAACAAAAAATCAAAGCCCGCGTATTGCAATGGCGTTTACTGCAGTCGAAAGTCAAAAAAACCGATGGACGTTAAAGAGCAAAAAGCTGCCGTGCGCGCGAAAATGAGCGCCTTCAGTATTCACCCGGAGGAACGCACTGCGGCCTCGGCGGCAGTTTGTGAGCGCTTGCGCGTTAGTGAACAATGGCAGGCAGCCGGCACGGTGCTGTTTTATGCGCCGTTGCCGGATGAGCTGGATGTGTTGCCGCTAATGTCCGATGGCAAGCGGTTTTGTTTCCCGCGCTATCAGGCTGATCGTGTTTATGTGGCGGCTTGGGTGGATGCTGCCGAATCACTGGTGGAGGGGCAATTTGGAATCCTTGAGCCTCCCGCAGAAGCAACAGAGATTCCCGCGAACGAGGTGGATTTGGTGATCGTGCCCGGCCTTGCTTTTGGGAAGGGCTGCTATCGGTTGGGGCGCGGGCGTGGGTTTTATGATCGTTGGTTAACGGAATTGGCGGGGCATAAAATCGGCGTGGGCTACGACCATCAACTCATCGAAACCGTGCCGCGCGAAGATCACGACGTGCAGCTGGACGGCGTGGCGACACCGTCCTGTTGGGTTCATGCCAGTTAGCGATCAAGCCGGGAACCGCCTTGATGCTGGAACCCGCGCGTCTCGTTCCAAGGGCGGTCGGAATCGTTTGTGGAATATGCAGGGGTACCGCAACCCGTGGCAGCGAGCATCGCAAATCCGGCAGCCAACAAAAGGGCAAGGGCAAAGGAAGCAGAGAGGAGTTTCTTCATGGTTGTTTCGGGGAGGTGGGTGTGATGGGAACCGGTGCCGGAACTGGAGCAGGCGTTGGGATCTGGATCCGCTCGGTGATTTTGCCGGCTTGCTTGGCGGGACGTGGGGGCAAGGGTTTAGAAATAGTGACGGGGCGCTTCATGAGCCCCTTTTTGATTTCATCAGGCGTCTTTCCAATTTCCTCAAATGGCTTGAGGCTGGCTTCCGCCTTGACTAAGGCGGCGGTGTTTTCTGTAATTTGATCTAAGTGATCGGCCACTTGTATCTCAAGTGAAGAATTTTTTGCTTCCATGTCGGCAAGCTGACCGGCTTTTGCGGTTGCATCCAGCTTGAGCGCATCTATTTCCTCTTGGAGTTTCACCGTGGCTTCGCTGGTTCCGTTCGCTTGGGTAGTAAGCTTGGATTCTGCGACTGTGATTTTTACCTGCAAAAGTTCATTATCCGATTTCAATCGGGCCATTGCCGATTCGTTGTCCACTAAAGATTTTTTGGCGGCAACCAGTTCAGCATCAGTTTGCTTTTCCTTTTCGTCCTTGGCCGTAATTAATTTGCCTTGAGTGGCAATGGTGCTGTTCTTGTCGGCGATGAGTTTTTTATTCTTCTCCTTCTGATCGAGGAACAAATAAACACTGGCACCGATAGAGCCAAACAGCAGAACAATCAAAGTGACAGTGGCGGTGCTTTTCATTTTTATTTAAATTTAATCAGGTCGTCGTTTACCTGAAATTGAGCACCGGCGGGCACTCCTAAGCCCTCCGCCCGCTGGGCAACGGAGAGACTGGTGTTGGCTGAACTGAGGCGGGTTACTTCAATTCGGCCAACCAGCGTGTTGTTCCGGAACACATTGTACTGATCGCCGATCTTAAAGCCCTGAGCAGACCCACGGTTCAAAATCAGCGAACCACTATTTGGATCCACATTTGCAATTTTGCCGACCTTTCCGCCGGCTCCAACAGGAGGTTTTTTGGGGCCTTCAGATTCCTTCGGGGTCGTGAGTTTTTGCAGTTTCGCTTCGAGGGCGTCCTTTTCCCCCTGCACGCGATCAAGGTCATCTTTAGCTTGTTTGCCCAATTCGGCTTGAGCCTTCAATTGAGACACCTGCAACTGGATGTTTTGCAGTTCAGTATCCAAGGCTGTCTTATCGGCTTGTAGCCCGAGGATTTGGCTATCCTTTCCGGAGGCGTTGCCCTTTATTTGGTCGAGTTGTGTCTGCAAAGATTGTGCGTTGGAATTGGCCGTGCTGAATTTTGCGGTTAAGTCTTTCTTGTCATTCTCCAAGCCGGTCACTTTCCCTCCGGCTTTGGCGGCTTTGGTTTCTGCGGTTTTAGCTTTTTCCACGAGTTCGGATGCTTGGCCGGATTTGGTGATGCCAAAGAAGATGCCCGCGCCACCGGCGAGGATGTTCAGGCCCAGAATGATTTTTGTAAGATTAGCCATAATGCGTGCCTCCGCTTCACAAATAGACCACCAAAATGCCAATCTGTCAATGCGGGCATGAGGAAAACCGCCTAATTTTCAGGCTGCTTTGGGGGGCTTGGCGGCAAAATTGGAAGAAGCGGCACGGGGCCGACGGGGCCCAGCGGAGGTTTTTCACCCATCAGTTCGGTGCGCTTTTTTAACAGTCCGGAAAGGGTGGAGCCGGGCACCAGAAAAGTCCAATGCTCGGCGGAAAAAGTTTGGTGAAGGGCCAGGCGGGTTTTGAGTTCGCTCTGTTGGTTTTCCCATTCGGTATCGAGGTTGGCCTTGTCTTCGGGTTTTTCGTCTTTGGCGGGCACGCGCTTTTCGGGCAGATCGGCGTTGACGCTAAGTTTCACCGGGAACTCGCCGTCGGCATTGGGATCGCCGAGGGTGAGGATGTAGGTGAAATAATCTTCGGTGCCGAGCGTGATGCGGGTGGCGTTAGTGCTGAGGTTGGCGGCGTCGCCGGTGAGCACGTCGTTGAAGGTGGGCGACTGGAGCGGCTGTCCGAAGGAGCCGAGTTTATTTTGATCCAACGCCTCGCCTTCGCGGGCGGCTGCGAGAGTCCAATTGGTGGCGGTGTTTTCGCGGGCGAGCTCCCAGGAATTGGTGGCCTCGGTTCCGCTGTAATCCACTGCCAAAGTGAGCACGTTTTTTACATCAAAAAAATCAGTACGGTTAATCCAATCCGTCGCGTCGGCACTTGCATTGCTGAAAGTTTGGTCCACCACCGCCGCGCTAGCGGGTTTGGCGTCGAGCATCACAAAGCGGCGATCCGGGAGGTTACTGCCGCCGCCGAAGGCCGAAGTGTTCCCTTCCCCGCCCGGCGCGCTCAATTCCTTGCCGAGATGAACGATCTTCATGGACTTGCCATCCGCCGCAAAAAACTCAATCCGGGTGGCGGCCGTCTCGCCCGCGCCGGGCTCACTGAGACGCAGTCTTCCCAGTTGGCTTTTGCCCGCAGGCACGCGCCGCAGAATTTTCATGGCCATTAGGGTTTTTATCAAACCCTCGATGCGATCCGTGTCCGCCGGGTAACCGCCGCGTTGGGCTACCACCCACTTACCACCCACTTTCTCCATGCGCAACGAGGTGGTCTCCTTGCCTTGGCTGGTGGTGAGGGTGATGGCGGCGATGCGAGCAATCTCCAGTGCGGCCAAGGGCTCATGACCTACACCGGCATTTTCGGATGAGGCGGGTTCATCGCTGGGGCTGAAAATCAAGTAGCCGGCGAGCGTGGCAACCAGCAGGGCGACCATCATGATGAGTTGTTTGCTTTTCATTATTAGGCGGTGGTACGGCGATGGCGGGCGATGGCTACGAATAACCCGAAGATCGCCACGAGCGCGGGCATAATCAGAATATTGGCCCACTTGATGCGGAACTTCAGCGCGTTGATTTCCTCGCGCAACTCGCGTTTCTTTTCGCGGATGGTTGTGCGTGCCTTGTCTTGCGCAGCTTCCTCGTCGGCTTGGCTGTCTTCCAGTTTCTTGATGTCCGCTTGGCTCACTTGGAGTTGCCCGCCGCCGGCAGCTAACAGTTGGCGAATTTGTTCGTTGAGCTTGTCCTTGACCTCCTGCACTTTCTTATCAGCCTTATCGAGTTCTTTCTGCAGTAAATCAATGTCTTTTTGCACGCGACGAGTGGCCTTTTCCAGCTTGCGATCGAGCAACTCCAGCGGGCGATCACGTTGAGATTGGCTGCGCACGCGGATGAGATCGTCATCGCCGGTCAAATAATCGACGAGGTTTATCACGAAGGTAAAGTTGCTGTTTCGGAATCCGAGATGCTGCCCGAAGGCATCCCTCATCGGTTGGGCGGCCAATTGATCGTTCAGCAAATCAACATCCCCGACCAGCACCACCACCGGCAAGGTGTCCTTGCGAACGACTTTCAGGGCTGTGTCCGGCAGTGCGGTGGCGTTGGCGTCCGCGGGCGGCATGGCTTCGGGGTCGCCTTGCGGGAAAGCGGTCGCAAATGCACCGGTAAGTTTCACGGCCAACACGCTGGACTTGCCGCTACCGTTGAAAGTGCGGGCAATTTTAGCCTGCGCGGCGGAGAAGCGCGGCAGGGGCAACACCGCCGTGGCGTTGGTGGCCGTGCCGGCGGAAGTTTTGGTGATAAGCCGCATCGCATTGGTGGAGGTGCTGAATAGATCCACTTGCTCCAGCCCCTTGTCCGCCGCCTTGCCGGTGAATGCGCCGGCGTGAAGTACGCTGACGGTGCCCAGGTCCTGTGTGACGATTTCGGATTGGCTGTGGCTTTTGCGCGGCAACTCCACCCAGGTAGGCCACACTTCCGACCCTCGCGGATCCCGCCGAAACGGGCTGTCCATATCAGCCAACACATGTTGGTCATCAAAATACAACCCCCACGCGGGGAGCAATTTGTTGAGCGTGGATGAGCTTTCCGAGGGGCCGAAGCCGCCCATCGGGCCAGCGGAAAATCCATAAAAGGGGTCGAGAAACGCAACCAGTTTGCCGCCGTTGAGCACATATTGGTCAATGGCAAATTGAGCGCGCTCGCTGATGTTTTGCGGGTGGATCACCAACAGCATATCAATGTCACTTTCCACAAGCGATTGCTCTTCGCTTTTTTCGTTGCGCGAAATGCCGGAAGCGAAATCCACCGTGCGCACTTCGTCGCACTCCCGCTGCAACAGCTGAGCCAGAACCCACGGAGGACGGGGCTGCATACCGCGTTGCATCGCCATCTGTGGCGGGATGCCATGCGGCAGGCCGCCCATCACCTGCACGGAGGGCGGCGCCATGATGCCGATCACTACGTGGTCGTTTTCTGTTTTCAACAAGCGCGTAATAGCGCGGGAGATTTCGTATTCCAAAGTCACCTCCGAGCGCAGAGACATCGATCGCCCGCCTTGCCCGGAAACCAACAAGTCCACCTTTTCGGTGCGGTCAGCATAACTAAGCGACAAGCCAAGGTACGCAAATTCCTCGGGGCCAATCGAAAATTTTTCAATGTTGTTTTTAATGGCCTGATCTTCTTCAGGTGAATCGGGCTGCACGTTGATGCGTTGAAGAATGAGCGGAGCATTTCCCTCTTTCGCCATTTTGCCAGCCAAGCCCACGTATTCGCTGAGCATATCGTCCACGCGTTTTGCGTATCGCGAAAGATTGTTGGGCACTCGTTTGTCGCGGGTTTGGTACAGGCGCACCTCGAGCCTGAAGGCATCCGCCTCCGTTCCGCGGTCGTCACTCAAGCGCAAAAGAATCCGTTCGGTGCCTTCGGATAGTGAATAAATGTTGCCCTCGGTGAGATCGGCCTTCCATCGGAGCTGGGCGGTCATGGCGTTGGCTCCGATTAAAACAAGCGCGCCCACGGCCACGAAGCCGAGCGCGTACGAGAAGTTTCCCGCAGTGCGGGATTCCTGCGCGCTCCGGACGATGACGCCGGTGACGTACAAGGCAAAGGCGATCACGGAGACGAAGAATAATACATCGCGGAAGTCCAGCACGCCTCGTTGAAAATATTCAAAGTGTGAGATCACGCTCAAGTTGGCCACGAATTCCACCACGCCCGGGCTGTCGGGGAACAGGCCGATCATGAAATTAGTGACCGGCGCGAAGCCGGCCAGAATGGTGAAGAGACAAATCACCACCGAAAGAATAAAGCTGACCACTTGATTGCGCGTGAGCGCGGAGGTCATACAACCGATGGCGAGGTACGCGCCGGCCATCAACGCGCTGCCGATGTAGGCACACAAGATTGCGCCGTTGTCGGGCGAGCCGAGTTTGTTGACGGTAATCCAAACCGGAAAGGTCAGCGAGAGTGCCAGAATCAAAAACACCCATGACGCCAGGAATTTTGCCAGCACCGCCTGCCACGCGGTGATCGGCAGTGTGAGCAGCAGCTCGAGCGTGCCGGTGCGTTTCTCCTCCGACCACAGCCGCATCGCCACCGCCGGCACGAGGAATAAATATAGCCACGGGTGCCAAGTGAAGAACGACTCGAGCGAAGCCTGGTTACGGTCAAACAAATCCATGCCCAGCATGAAGGTGAAGAAACCGGTCATCAGCAAAAAGATGACGAGGAAAACATAAGCCACCGGCGTGGCGAAGTATCCGGAGAATTCGCGCTTGGCGAGGGTGAAAATGTTTTGCAACGGGGAATTCATTTAGGCGGCCTCCTTTACTTTGGCCTCGGACATCGTGAGTTCGCGGAACAGATCATCCAGCCGACCGGACTTGGTTTTCTTTTTCAATTCGTCCGGCGTGCCGTTGGCCACGATCTTGCCGTTGTCGATGATGATGGCGCGGGAACAGGCGGCGTCCACTTCCTCCAAAATGTGGGTGGAAAAAATCACCGCTTTGGTTTCGCCCAAGCGCTTGATGAGCTGGCGGGCTTCGTGTTTTTGGTTGGGGTCGAGGCCGTCGGTGGGTTCATCGAGCACCAGCACTTCGGGATCGTTCAGCAACGACTGCGCGAGGCAGGTGCGATGGCGAAAGCCTTTGGAAAGTGTGTCGATGCTTTGATGCCGAACCGGTTGCAGTGAACAAGTCTCGATGGCGGCGTCCACGGCTTTGTCGCGTTCTGCGCCGGTGAGGGCGCGGATCTCGGCGGTGAAGCGCAGGAACCCCTGCACGGTCATATCCGGATAGCTCGGCGCATTTTCCGGTAGATAACCAATGAGCGACTTGGCGCTTGTGGGGGATTCCACGATGTCGAATTGGCCGACGGTCACGCTGCCTTCGTCGGGTACGAGATAGCCGGTGATCATCCGCATGGTGGTGGATTTACCCGCGCCGTTAGGGCCGAGGAAGCCGAGCACTTCGCCCTGCTTGACGTTGAAGTTGATGCCATCCACGGCGACGTTTGCGCCGAATGTTTTTCGGAGGTTCTTTACCTTAATCATTTTTTAATTCGCGTTGGCGGAAAATCGTATGCGGTTTTACACAATAACGCTTGGCCGGTCAACTCTGGGAGTTGTCCCACAAAGGTTGGCGGGCGGCAAATCCTTCGTCGATGGCGTGCCAGTGAGTGATGTCCTCTTCGGACCGTTCCCAGCAAAGAAACACCTCTCGCCCGTCGAGCAGCGCCGGGAAATCGACGAGCCCGCGATTAGTATCCTTCAGTTGAATTTCGCGCGAATGAAATTCCCGCAGCAGGCCGTGGAGTTGGCCGAGGTCGCGCACAAACGCGGTCGTTGACGGACCGCCCAGATCCTCGCCCGCGGCCAATCGGGGCCGGAACACCTCTTCCGCTTCGTGAACGCGGGGGCGCACAGCATCCATTTGCGCAAACCATCCGCGAACGGCGGGGAGCATTTTGCGGGCTTGGGCCGGGGTGTAGTGCTTGGAAAACTGCAGTGCCATGGGGAGCTGATCAGGGAAGTTGCTTCAGTACGTCTTGAATGCGCGCTTTCACATCCGGCTCAGTGTCCTTGATGGCGGCGGCTTTCTCAAGAAATTCGCGGGACTTTTTGGGCTGCTTGAGTTTCAAATACATTTCACCGAGATGCAGGAAAATTTCCGCATCGCCTTCTTCGGTGTGTTTCAAAGCTTTAAGCTGCCACTCGAGGGCTTCCTTAATTTTTCCTTGTTTGTAAAGCGCCCACGCGCGGCTATCAAGGTACGCGCCGTTGTCGGGGCTTTCTTTCAACGCGCGGTCAATGAGCTCGATGGCTTCGTCCAGATTTTCACCGCGATCGGCCCACATGTAGCCGAGATAATTCAGCGCCGTCGCGTAATCCGGTTTTTTCTCAATGGATTGACGGAAATATTTTTCAGCCTCCTTAAACTTGCCCGCGCGTTCGGCGGTGGTGCCCATCTGGAAATACAGAATGTGATTAAGCCGCGTGGGGTCGGCATTCTTGGCGATGGTTTCAGCCCGACGCAAGTCTTCCAAAGCTTGATCGAAATCTCGCTTCTCCAGAGAAATCATTGCGGCAAAGTAAGCCTGTAAAAAATTTGGTTTGAATTTTCGCTTGGTCAAATCCAGCACTTTTTGTGCCTCATCGGTTTTCTCGTCCGAAAGCAACGCGGAAACCAAATCAAAATAAAGCTGCTCGCTGCGCGGGTTTAACTTGATCGCCTCGCGATAATGTTTGGCGGCGGTGGCGTATTTATCCTCATCCATCGCCAGAGCGGCCAGAAGTTGATGGGCGCGCCAGGCGCGGGGATTCTTTTTCAAGATCGCCTCAAGATGCATCCGCCCTTCCTTAAGTTTGCCGGCCACAATCAAATCTTGCGCCAACTGCATAAGCACCGCGGGATTGCCCGGCAAAGTTTTGAGTAGCGCCTCCATTACGGCGGCCGCCTCTTTGCGGGCCTCGATCATCCGATAGCCCCGGCCTATCTGCTCGATCATCAGCGGCACTGTGGGTTTGCTAGCCCACGCGGCATCGAGCAGTTTGCGGATGCGCGGCTTAAAATCGTCGGTGGCCGCCCTGTCTAATTGAAGGTAGCCGCCCGCCATCAGCGCCAGTTCCACTTGGAATGTGGTGTTCGGCTTCTTTTGCGCAAACGCCTGATCTAATGCCTTGCGGATTTGTGGCAGCCGCTTGGCGCCACCTTTCATTTCTTTTTGATAAACTTGAATTAGAGTTTTATAACCCAGGATGGATTCGGGGGCCATTCGGATGGCGCCCTCCGCGGCGATGCGGGCGAGATCCAGTTTTCCCTTTTGCGCGTAGGCCACTGAAAGCAACGCGTGCATCTTGGCGGATGCTTTCGGGTTGGCGGTGGCCTTTACCAACAGTGCCAACGCTCTGTCGAATTGCTTTTGACCCAACAACATTTGCACCACCTCCAGCACGATCTTTTCGTTGGTGGGGTCCGCCAGCGCGGCTTGTTCAAATTCCTCCAAAGCCTCGGTGCGTTGGCCGCGCTCCATCGCGGCCGTGGCAGCGGCGTAATGGGCCATCGAACGGATCCGGCGCTCAATAGCCGCATCCTCGGCAATGCGATCTGCTTCGGGGTCGGGTTTTGCTTCAGGCGGCGCGGGGGCGATCACCGGCTGTTCGCCGTTTGGGTTGGCGGTTTCTTCGCCGGGAACTGCGCCGGGCCCGGAGCAAGCTGCGAGCACAAGACTGCCCGCGAAGACCATGAACTGGTTTCGAAACGTCATTTTCATAAGACCCCTTTCAGTTGGGGCACACCCGGGGGCGGGCAAATTGCAAGGGCGTAGGCGTTAACCTACTTCTGCCACTTACGCTTTTTGTGACGGTTGGCCCGTGAGGCCTTGCGCCGCTTGTGCTTGTTGATCTTGGTTTTGCGTCGTTTTTTTAACGATCCCATACTTTTTCTTTACTCTTCTTCTCTGTGAGAGGGTTTAGTATACCACTTTATTCAGTGGATATTCAATGATTCCTTCCGCACCGGCGGCTTTGAGGCTGGGGATGATCTCACGGGCCACGTGTTCCTCGATCACCGTGTCCACCGCTACCCAGCCGGTTTGGCTCAATTCATTCACGGTAGGATTCCTCAGCGCGGGCAATTTTTTTAAAACTTTTGTGAGATCGGCTTGCTTGATGTTCAGCTTCAAACCCACCATCGCCTCGGCATCCAACGCGCCACGCAGGAGCATCGCCATCGTTTCGATCTTCTCACGCTTCCATTTATTTTTCCAAGCGTCCTTGTTCGCAATCAACCGCGGCGTGCTGCTCATCAATTCCTCCACGATGCGCAGATTGTTCGCGCGAAGGCTGCTGCCGGTTTCGGTCACCTCCACGATGGCGTCCACCAACTCGTGTGCCTTCACTTCCGTGGCACCCCAGGAAAATTCCACCTCGGCTTTCACGCCGTTCTTTTTCAGCCAACGCTTGGTGAGCCCTACCACTTCGGTGGCAATGCGTTTGCCTTGGAGATCTTTGACTGATTTGATTTTGGATTTCTCCGGCACCGCCAACACCCAACGCGCCGGTCGCCGCGTGGCTTTACTGAATAAAAACTCACCCACCTCGTGCACCTTGGAATTGTTTTCCTTAATCCAGTCCAACCCCGTGATGCCGCAATCGAGGTAACCGCGCTCCACGTACACGCTCATTTCCTGCGCGCGGATGGTGCGGATATCCAGCTCGTCATCGTTCACCGTGGGGATATACGAGCGACTGCTTACGCGCACATGCCAACCGGCCTTGGCCAGCTTCTCCACCGTGGCATCCTGCAGGCTGCCCTTGGGCAAACCGAACTTCAAAATTTTATTTTTGCTACTTTTACTCATCCAACGATTGCCGAGCTTGCGCTTTCGCTTTCGGCCGGGAATAACGATTGAAAGACTCCTCCACGCGTGTGGACGGGTTGATTTGCCAGCGTCGGCGCGGAAAAGCGATCTTTTTCTTTGATTTTTTGGCCGGCTACTTCATGGCAAAACTTTGATCGTGCGTCGGCCGCGCAGCGCAATCTCACCACGTGCAATCGCTGCGATGGCCTCTGGATATATCCGATGTTCCGCCCCATGAATGCGTTCGTGCAAAATCTCCGGCGTGTCATCACCCAGCACCGGTACCGCCTCCTGCTCAATGATCGCGCCGTTGTCCACCCCTTGATCCACAAAATGGACCGTCGCCCCCGTCATCTTTACTCCGTGATCCAGTGCCTGTTTCCAAGCCTCCAACCCCGGAAACGCCGGCAACAGCGACGGATGCACATTCACCACCCGCCCCTCAAACGCCCGCAGAAATTCCCCCTTCAGAATCCGCATAAATCCCGCCAACACAACCAGATCCACCTCCGCATCATTCAGCGCTTTTATATAAGCAGCCTCTGCCGACTCATCAAGTTTCGTGCGAAACTTCCCCGGCTCTATGTGCGCGCAAGCCACCTTCGCCTCTCTCGCCCGCTGCAAAATCACCGCCTCCTTCATATCACTCAAAACCACCGCCACCGTCGCCGGCACCGCTCCATCACGGCACGCCCCCACAATCGCCTCAAAATTCGAACCCTCGCCCGAACCCAGCACGCCTAATCGAAACTCTTTCGTTGAAGCAGAACCCGCCATAAAAGCAAGAACCTACTCCAACCCAAGCCACCACCGCAAACCAGAATTTGCTGCAACCCTTTCTCACCACAGAGAACACAGAGGCGAAGGCAGGGCGTGCTCTCCGAGCACGCCTCGGCCGTTTTGGAGAAACCGTCCTACCTTTTATTTTCTATGCCCTCTGTGGTAAATTTTGAAATGGAACTTCGGAATTTGAGCTTGGTCATTCGCCGCTTGCCTCCTACGATTCGCAAATGAAATCCACTCTCTTGGGCCGGGCGGCGTTGGCTTTTCTGATCGGCCAATTTATTCCCCCTGTTTCGCTTCAAGCCAATGAAATCTTGCCACCGGGGCAACGCCCGAGACCGCTTGGGGCGCACGCGCTGGTGGGCGCGCGAGTGGTGGTGAAGCCGGGGGCGGTACTGGAGGGAGCCACGATCATCATTCGCAACGGCCGCATCCAAGCCGTGCTGCCCAAGGGCCAAGCGGGCATTCCCGCCGACGCCCGAGCTTGGGAGATGAAGGGCAAAACGATTTATGCCGGATTCATCGATCCGTATCTTTCGTTGGGCGAGGACAAGGCCAAGCCGATTTCTAATAAGTGGACGGTGCCAATCGATGCCCGTGCAGGGGTAAGCTTCACCGGCGTGCCCACCACCAAAACCGATATGGGCAGGAAAGGGCCCGGTTACGAAATTGCCGGCGTGCGGCCGGAGCATCGGGTGGCGACTGAATTTTCGCCGCCCGCCAAAGAGGTGGCCGCGTTGCGTGCGCTCGGATTCACAGCCGCCAATGTGATTCCCACCGAAGGCATTTATCGCGGCACTGGAACGCTGGCGTTGTTCGGCGAGGGCAACCCCAATAAACTCATCTTGCGGCCGGACACCATGCAGCATCTCGCTTTCTCGACCACCGGCAAACGTGCGGAGGGGTATCCCAATTCGCTGATGGGCGTCATCGCCGTAATCCGTCAAACGGTTTTTGACGCGCAACATTATTACGCGATACAAGCGTGGCACAAAGCGCACCCAACCGACGCCCGACCGGAGTACAACCCCGCACTAGAAGCCCTGCGACCCGTGCTGGCCAAAAACTTAAAGCAGCAAATCATCATCGAGCCCGGCAGCGTCTTAATGCTAAACCGCGCCCAAGTGCTAGCCGCAGAATTGGGCTTCGACCCCATCCTCGTCGCCACCGGCCAGGAATGGCGTCGGCCAAAACTAACGAAACAAATCAAGACGCCCTTCATCGTGCCCGTGGTTTTCCCCGCCATCCCCGAGTTACCCGAAGAGGATGATTGGAATCAGGTTTCCCTCGACCAACTCCGCGCGTGGGATTGGGCGCCGGAGATCCCCGCCCTGCTCCAGCGCGACCACGCCATCGCCCTCACCACCCACGGCCTGAGCGACCGCAAGGCATTTCGCAAAAACATCGCCCGCGCCATCGAACGCGGGCTCACCGAACAGCAGGCGCTTGCTGCACTCACCACCGAACCGGCGCGATTTATGGGCGTTGAAAAACAAATCGGCACAATCGAAAAAGGCAAGCTCGCCAATCTTACTGTTGTTGATGGAGACAGTTGGTTTGATCCTGAAAATAAAATTGATTCCGTGTGGATTGAAGGGCGCCATTTTGCCAACGATAATCCGAAGCCTGAGAAATCTGACAATGATAGAGAAGATGCGCAGGATGAAAAGAAAAAGGCGGAACCTAAGCCCGGCCCGCGCATTGCCAAATCGCCCGATGCCTTTCGCGGGCCGTTGCTCACGCCGAAAAATGTGATCATCCAAAACGCCACGATTTGGACGTGCGGGCCCGAGGGCGTGATCACCAACGGCTCCATCCGCATCGCCAACGGGCGTATTGTCGAGGTGGGTCGCAAGCTTAGCCCGCCCGAATCATTTGATGGCATCATCATCGGTGCTAAAGGAATGCACGTCACGCCCGGCCTCATTGATTGCCACAGCCACAGTATGATTCTTGGCGGCGTTAACGAAGGAACGCTGCCTTCCACCGCGATGGTGCGCATCGGAGATGTGGTCAATTCCGAGACAGGAAACATTTACAGCCAACTCGCCGGCGGACTTACCACTGCCAATCTTCTGCACGGTTCGGCCAATCCCATTGGCGGGCAAAACCAAGTCATCAAGCTCCGCCACGGCGCGCCGCCAGATGGGTTGAAGTTTGCAAAGGCACCGCCGGGCATCAAGTTTGCCCTGGGCGAAAATGTTAAGCAATCCAACTGGGGAGATGACAAGACCACGCGCTTCCCACAAACGCGAATGGGCGTGAAAACGTTTTTCAACAATCGTTTCACAGCCGCCCGCCAATATCTCGCGGATCAACTGCGCGAGGACGTTGCGCCCATGCGCCGTAATCTTGAACTCGAAGCCATCGGCGAAATTATCAACGGCAAGCGCCTCATTCACTGCCATTCGTATCGGCAGGATGAGATGCTTATTTTTATGCGCACGATGGAACGCTTTGGCGTGAAAATCGGCACGCTTCAGCACGTGCTCGAGGGTTACAAAATTGCCGATGAAATTGCCGCGCACGGCGCGGGGGCATCCACCTTCAGCGATTGGTGGGCGTACAAGTTTGAAGTGTACGACGCCATCCCTTACGCCGGCTCGCTGATGCACGCACGCGGCGCGGTCGTGAGTTTCAATTCCGATTCCAGCGACCTCGCCCGCCGAATGAACCTCGAAGCCGCCAAGGCGGTGAAGTACGGCGGCACCAGCGAAGAAGACGCGCTCAAATTCGTGACGATTAATCCCGCCAAACAACTCCAGATCGATCAATGGGTTGGCTCACTCGAAGTCGGCAAGGACGCTGATTTTGTTTTGTGGAGCGGACACCCGCTCTCCACCCAAACAATCTGCGAACAAACGTGGATTGAAGGCAAACAATACTATGACCGGCCCAAAGCGCCCGCCCGCGCCAAGGCGCTTGCCGCCGAGCGTGATGCCCTGCTCGCCAAGGCCCGTAAAATAGGCGGCAAAGAAAACGCCGGGGTTGCCGCGCGTTCCGCTTTTTTCCTCCGCGCCCTCGAAAAGGCGCACGCACTCAACAACTGCTACGAATGCCGAAAGGTTAAACCGTGAACAAACTGATTCCAATTCTATTCGCCGCCGCCACGCTTCAAGCGCAACCACAAGAGCAACCGCAAACGGTGCTGTACAAAGCCGCCGCCATTCACACGGCGGATAAGGGCACCATTCGCAATGGTCAAATGCTTGTCACCGACGGCATTATTCAAGCCGTCGGCCAAAATATCCGGGCCACGCGCCAAACAAAAATTGTCGATCTCGGAGAGTTGCATTTGTACCCGGGCCTGATTGCCGCGACCACTTCGCTTGGCCTCACGGAGATCAACGCCGTGCGTGCCACGCAGGACACCACCGAGGTGGGCGAATTCACCCCCGACGTGGAGGCTTGGGTTTCGGTCAACCCCGATTCCGAACTCATCCCCGTCGCGCGCGCCAATGGATTCACCCACGCACTCGTCGCGCCGATGGGCGGCTCGATCACCGGCGCCTCCGGTCTCATCAAGCTCGCCGGTTGGGGTGTGGAAGATATGACCGTAAAAACCCACGCCGCGTTGCATTTATGGTGGCCCGTGATGAGCCTCAACACGCGCCCAAAGCAAACCTTACGCGATCCCGATAAGTACAAATCCCCCAAGGAGCAAACCCGCACGCGGGACAAAAATATCAAAGCGATTGATGAATTTTTCAATGAAGCCGAGGCGTACGCCCGCGCGCGGAAAGCCGGCGGCGCGGATTTCAAGAAAGTCCCTGCGTGGGAAGGAATGCTCAGCGCGCTTTCGGGCAAACAACCCATTATGGTGCACGCCAATGAAGTCCGACAAATCAAGACCGCCGTTGCTTGGGCCAAACGGCGCAAATTAAAAATCGTGCTGGCCGCCTCCCGTGATGCGTGGCAAGTCGCTGATTTGCTCGCCAAGGAAAAGGTGCCCGTCATTTTCGACAACGTATTCACTTTACCCCAACGCGATACCGACCCTCACGACATTCACTTCCGCGCCGCCGGCATCCTCCACAAAGCCGGCGTGAAAATCGCCCACAGCGAGCCGATGGGTTCGTGGGGAGCTTCCCGCGTGCGGAACATCGTCTACGCCGCCGGGAAATCAATGGCATACGGACTCCCCCGCGAAACCGCCCTGCGCAGCCTCACTTTGCACCCCGCCCAAATGCTCGGCGTGGCTGATCGTCTCGGTTCGTTAACCCCCAAAAAAGAAGCCACCTTCATCGCGGTGAACGGCGACATATTCGACATCCGCGCCAACGTAAAACACATGTGGATTGCCGGCAAAAAAATCAGCCTCCAAAGCCGCCACACCCGTCTTTACGAAAAATACAAAAACCGGCCAAAGCCAATCAAGTGAACAAAAAATGAGCAGGAAATAAATCCTGCCCATCGTGTTTATTGTTACCGGAAAAACTCAGCCCTTCGCTGTTGTGTAATTTTCAGCTACAGCATCCCAGTTCACCACGCTCCAAAACGCCTTGAGATAATCGGGGCGACGGTTTTGGTACTTCAAATAATAGGCGTGCTCCCACACGTCACAGCCGAGGATGGGTGTGCGGCCTTCCATTAACGGCGTGTCCTGATTAGCCGTGCTGCAAACGCAGAGGCCGCCATCGGATTTCACGCAAAGCCAAGCCCAACCGCTACCAAAGCGCGTGGCGCCGGCGGCCTCAAATTTTTCCTTGAAGGCATCCATTCCGCCGAGTTCGGCTTCAATGGCACCCGCCAATGCGCCGGTGGGTTCGCCGCCGCCGCCGGGGCCCATAATGGTCCAGAAAAGCGAATGGTTGGCATGGCCTCCGCCGTGGTTGCGCACGGCACCGCGAATTTCTTCCGGCACGGCATTGAGATCGCTGACAAGGTCGTTGACACTTTTGCCAGCCAACTCATCGTGCCCCTCAAGAGCGCCATTGAGCTTAGCGATGTAAGTGGCGTGATGCTTGCCGTGATGGATTTCCATCGTCTGCGCATCAATGTGGGGTTCCAGCGCGTCGTGCGCGTACGGGAGTTCGGGGAGTTCGTAAGCCATAAGTTTTTTCGGTTCGGGCAAACCGTAGCAATCACGCGCGCGTCAGGCAAGCCCAACAAAATTCTGCAGTAGTTTCAGCCCGATTTTCTGGCTTTTTTCCGGATGAAACTGTGTGGCAAACACGTTGTCGCGCCACACAGCGGAGGCGAATGTTTCGCCGTAAGTTGTGCGCGTGGCCACAATGGAGTCGTCCGTGGGCTTCGGGAAGTAGCTGTGCACAAAATAGAAATGGCTCCCCGATTTAATGTCCTTCAGAATCGGGCACTCGGGTTTTCTAAACTCCACTTCATTCCAGCCAATTTGCGGAACTTTGATTCCGTTCTCCGCGAACCGCACCACGCTGCCGTCAAAGACGCCCAACCCCGCCGCGCACGAATTGAACTCTTCACTCTTCTCGAACAACGCCTGATAGCCCACGCAAATTCCGAGGAACGGCTTGCCCGAGCCAATGAAATCTTTCGCCGCGCCAAATAACTCCTGCCGTTGCATCGCATTCACGCAATCATCAAACGCCCCCACACCCGGCAGCACAACCGCATCCGCCCGCGCCACCGCCCCAGGATCGCTCACCAAGCGCACCTCCCCGCCAGCCGCTGTAAGCGCCTTCTGCACACTGCGGACATTACCCGCGCCATAATCAAGCAACGCAATCACGGGAGAAGGATAGCGGCGGGAAAAATCAAATCAACGTTTCTTGCGCGGCTTGGCGGCGGGCTTCTTTTGCTTTTTAAGGCCAATTGTCTTTTCAAGAAGGTGAATGTGGGCGAGGTTCTTGTCTCGCAGAAGGAATTTTTTGCTCTTCAAAATTCTTTGCAATGGCAGAACGCGAATTTCCAATCAGAGCCATTTGATTCTTTCCACCCGACCGTATTCGTAAGCAAAGCCATTGATGCCGTGCACTTCATAAAGAAAGTTCACCAAATGGCCACCCTTTAGTTCGGCAACGGTTTTGGAAAGCATCGTTGCGCCGTCCTGAAGGCAGAGGTTCATCACTCGCATATACTGGCGAGAATCGAGGTTCACCCAGATGTCAGTGTCTAGCGTGACAACAGGCACGCTTGCAGCGCGGCCGCGCCCATTCCTGCGATTTGAAACCGTATTTCCTTCTCGAAGAGCGCGTGTGCAAGTCGAGCGAGTGGAGAGTTTTTTGCATCCATTCCCATCGTTGGTCGGGGGTTGCCGCGAGACTGCGGCGAACATGTACCGCTCATCCTCTTCAAGGCCCGGATAACCCTTAATCCGATCCATCCATTGGGCGACCTTTTTATTCATACGTAAAATTTATGGCAAACACTGACTCACGTCGAGGCCAATTCTTTTTCGGTGCGGAGGCGGAGTTGACCGCAGGCGGCGTCGATGTCGTGGCCTTTTTCACGGCGAAGGGTGGTGAGGGTGCCGCGGGAAATTAGTGCCTCGTGAAAGGCGTCCTGGATGGCATCGTCCGGCCGATCCCATTCGAGGCCGTCGACGTGGTTGTAGGGAATGAGGTTGACCTTGGCGCGGAGGCGATGGGCAAGTTGAGCCAAGGGGAGGACTTGGTCGAGTCCATCATTTACACCGGCGATGAGAATGTACTCGAGCGTAAGTTTGCCGCTTTTGGCTTGCTGATATTCCTCGGCGGCGTCGGCTAGTTTGGCCAAGGGGTATTTGCGGTTAATGGGCATTATGCGGTCACGCACGGCGTCGGTGGCTCCGTGCAGGCTGATGGCGAGGCGGTATTGGCGCGGTTGGGCGGCGAGTTTTTTGATTTGTGGCACGAGGCCGCTGGTGGAGATTGTGATTTTGCGCGCGCCGATGTTGGTGCCCCATTCGGCATTTAGAATTTCCAGTGAGGCCATCAGGTTGTCGTAATTTGCCAGCGGCTCGCCCATGCCCATGATGACGAGGTTGTTAATGGCGCGTTCTCCTGCTCTGCCTTGCGCGCGTTCCACGGCGAGCACTTGATCAATGATTTCGGCGGGCTCGAGGTTGCGCTTGAAGCCGTCGAGTCCGCTGGCGCAAAAGGTGCAGCCGTAGGCGCAGCCGACTTGCGTGGAAACACAAAGCGTGTGGCGATCGCTGGCATCGCCATAGAGCGCGGGGCTGGCGGGGATGAGGACGCTTTCAACAAGTTGTCCATCGCGCAATTTCCAGAGAAATTTTTGGGTGGTGTCGGCGTCACCCTGTTTGCGGGCGAGTTCGACGGTAGAAAAATCAAACGTTTCGTCGAGGCTAGTTCGTAGCGATTCGGTGAGATTCGTCATTGCAGCCCAATCGACGGCGAAATGTTGATGCACCCATTTGAGAATTTGCGAAGCGCGATATGGCTTCTCGTCCCGTCCGCTCAGCCACGCACGGAGGGTTTCAGGAGTTTGCGATGAAATGGGCAGGCGCACGTCAGTTTCCTAAATAATATTTGCGCGAATAATCCTGCACCATTCGCCACGTGTTATACTTCGGCGTCACCGTCGCCATCGCGTGGCGCATTTTGTGAATCCATTGGCGCGGCAAACCCGTGGCGTCGCGATTGTAAAAAGTGGGGATCACTTCCTCCGACAGCACGCGGAACAAATTCTCGCTATCGACACGGTCCTGTTCTTCGAGGTTATCCGGATGTGAATCATCGCCAATGGAAAACCCGTTTTCGCCATCATAAATTTCACGCCACCAGCCATCCATAATACTACAATTAAGGCCGCCGTGCGCGGCAGTTTTCATGCCGCTTGTGCCACTGGCTTCGAGCGGTCGCCGGGGATTATTCAGCCACACATCGCAGCCGCCCACGAGCATTCGGCCAATTTGGATGTCGTAATTTTCAATGAACACCAAGTGCCCCTGCAGCTCGCTGTGTTTGGCGAGGTGGGCGATTTTTTGGATGAACCGCTTGCCTTCCTCATCGGCCGGATGCGCCTTGCCTGCAAAAATAAATTGCACGGGACGGTCGGCGTCTTTGGCGAGTTTCACGACTTCTTCAAAGTGATCAAAAATCAACGGAGCGCGTTTGTACGTGGCGAAGCGTCGGGCGAAGCCGATGGTGAGTGTGTCGGCATCGAGCAAATGATCATAGCTGATAAAGTCGCCTTCGCGGGAGGGCGGATCGTCAATGAGCCGGCCGCGCGCGAAGTCAATCAACTCGCGCCGCAGCCGATACCGCAGCGCCCAAAGCTCCTCGTCGGAAACAAAATTTTCATCCTCCACTTTGGCCCAAAACTCGGCGTCATTGATGTGCTCGTAAAATTTCGGGCCATTGCCGAGGCGCGGCTGCCAAAAATCGCGCGCGCTGCGACTCATCCAACCGAGCACATGAATGCCGTTGGTGATGTGGCCGATGGGAACGTCCTCGACGGGCACGTTATATTTTTCCTGCCACATCTCGCGGCTCACTGCGCCGTGGAGTTCGCTAACCCCATTGGCGGCGCGGGCCGCGTTGAGGGCGAGCACGGTCATGCAAAATTGCTCGGTATCGTCCTCAGCATTCAAGCGGCCGAGTGCCATTAGTTCTTTGTGGGAGAGATCAAGCTGCTTTGCGTAACGGCTGAGCGAATAGCTCATCAACTCTGGCGAGAAGCGATCGTGTCCCGCTGGCACAGGTGTGTGCGTGGTGAAAATGCACTCTTCGCGCGTGGCGACAAGGGCATCGTCAAAACTGCTGCCGCCGGCCATTTTTTCGCGGATGAGTTCCAGCGCGAGGAATGCCGCGTGGCCTTCGTTCATGTGAAACACGCTAGGCCTTTCGCCGAGCGCGCGCATCAGTTTTGCGCCGCCGATGCCGAGCAAAATTTCCTGTTGGATGCGCGTCGTGGTGTCACCGCCGTACACGCGCAATGTGAGGTCGCGATAGTGGGCGGGGTTTCCAGGCAAGTTGGTGTCGAGCAGGTACAGCGGGCAACGGCCCACGTTGATGCGCCAGGCGCGGAAACGGATGGTGTCCGTGGCGATGTCCACCGAGCAAGTGATGGGTTCGCCGGCGGCATCGGTCACCGCGTCCATCGGCAGATTTCGCGGATTGAGCTGGTTGTAGTATTCGGTCTGCCAGTTGTCGTGATTGATGGTTTGCTGAAAATAACCTTCACGATAAAAAAGCGTGATGCCGCAGAAGTTCAGCCCGAGATCGCTGGCGCTCTTGATGTGATCCCCCGCGAGCACGCCCAAGCCGCCGGCCGCAATGGGGAGCGTTTCGTGCAGGCCAAATTCCGCCGAGAAATACGCCACCCGTCGATTGGCCAGCTCGGGGGCTTCGCGCGTTACCCACGTATCTTTGGAATTGATGTATCCCTCAAATTCCGCCAGCACGTCGGCTACGCGCTTCGCGTATTCCGGCTCCAGCAAACGCGTGCGCAGCTCGGTGTCCGACACTTCCCGCAGGATCGCTACGGGATTGTGATACACATTCTGCCACGTGCGCGGCGAGAGCTCACCAAAGATGCCGCGCGCGTCCTGATTCCATGTCCACCAAATGTTACGCGCCAACTTATTGAGCGCGGCGACTGTTTCAGAAATATCCATCGGCGGAATTGGTAGTGGCGGCAGCCGCAAAAACCAAGCGGTTTTTTGTCGCAAACCATCGAAAAGACCGTCAAACTGTTCACCAAGACGATGAAACGATTTTGCCTTTTCCTCATTCTCACCAGTGCCCTGTTGGGCGCGCGCGCGCAGGATGACCCTTTTAAGCCGGATCCCTTGCCTAAGCCGGTCATCAAGGAGATCACCCCCGACGTGCTGCAAGTGGGCACGGTGAAGCTAGTGAAAAAAGCGCGGGAAGTTCACATCCCCGTCACCATCGAAATGCACGAAGGCCCCATTGAATATCTTGTGGTCACTGGTCGGGGCAAAGTCCATGAGAGTCTACTTGTCACCACCGCCGAGCCTTATCACATCCAAGTGGCGATGCTGCTACTCAACGCCAAGGGTAGCGGCGGCAAGCTCATTCCCGAGAATGGAAACAAGCCCGTCCCCGGCCAACCGGTTGATATTGAATTGCACTGGAAAGAAAACGGGGAGACCAGGAAGGCGCGTATCGAACAATTCGTACAAACCGTTCGGCCGAAACTGCAACCGGCGAAGAAGGGGCCGTTCATCTTCAATGGTTCCCGCGTGTTTGAGGGACAGTTCCTGGCACAACGCGATGGCTCCATCATTTCGCTCATCACCGATAACGCCGCCCAATTCAACAACCCGCGTCCCGGTCGCGATGATGATGAATTCTGGCGACCCCAGCCCAAAGGGCTTCCAGCGGTCGACAGCAAAGCCACGGTGGTCATTCGCCTTTTAAAAAAGCCCCCGCCCAAGAAGCCTGAGCCGCCTACGTCAAAGTTTGAGGAAGTGGAAAAACGCAACACCCAAGGACGAAGAGTTGGTTTGCTCGAAGAGGGTTTATGGTTTAAGCGCGGCGAGCCCAAGCCGTACACCGGCCGCGTAGCGGGGCATTACAAGAATGAACAACTGGAGTCCGAACGCTTTTACGAAAACGGAACCCAAGTGGGCGTGGAAACACATTGGTACGATTCCGGCACGAAACGCTGGGAGTTGATTTACAAAAACGGACGGTTAATTTCTCAACGATCCTGGGATCCCGACGGCAACGAATCGAAGTAACAGAATGAAAACAGCACTCAGTCTTTTTGCCTTACTCATGCTCGCGCAGCCGACGCAGGCGCAGCGTGACATTTCGTTTATGAACGAGCTGCAGCGCTCGGTCGATCGCGGCATCGCCTCTCTCAAGGCCAGTCAAAACCCGGAGGGTTGGTGGACCAGCCCAGAGCATCCCGCTGTGACGGCCCTCGCGCTCATCGCGTGGCAGGGCAACCCCAACAAACCAAAGCAAACGCCGAAGTGGATTGAAAAGGGCTACAAGTTTTTACTGACCCACGTGCAGCCCGACGGCAGCATTTACGTGCCCGGCAAAGGCTTGGCGAATTACAACACCTCACTTTGCATGATGGCTTTGCTGGCTGCGAACGACAAAAAACACAACCCCGCGCTGCTCAAAGCGCGCGCGTTTCTGGCCAAGCAACAATGGGATCTTGGCGAAAAAGGCAAGCAAGACCATCCGCTCGACGGCGGCGTGGGCTACGGCGGCCGCTATCCGCACAGTGATTTGAACAACACCCTTTCCTCGCTCGAGGCGCTTTATTTCACGCGCCATCTTGTGAAGGACGCCCCGCCGCAGGACGACCTCAACTGGAAGGCGGCAATTGGCTTCATTCAAAATTGCCAAAACCTCCCGAGCCACAACAAGCAACCGTGGGCCAGCAAAGACCCCAAACAAAAAGGCGGCATGATTTATTTCCCAGGCAAAAGCATGGCCGGAACCGTGAAAGAGAAAAACGGCAAAACCGCCCTGCGTAGCTACGGCAGCATCAGTTATGCCGGGATGATGAGCTACGCGTACGCCAAGCTCAAGGCCGACGACCCGCGCGTGATTGCGGTCCGCAAATGGCTCTTTGATAATTTTACACTGGAGGAAAACCCCGCGATGGGCGCGCAAGGATTGTACTATTATTATTATCTGATGGCCAAGGCGCTTTCGTTTTCCGGCGATCGCATCATCACCGTGAGAGGCAAAAAAGTTGATTGGCGGAAAGCGCTGGGCCTCAAGCTGATTGGATTGCAACAACAAGATGGTTCGTGGGTCAACACGAAGTCCGCACGCTGGTGGGAAAGCGAAAAACCCCTGGTCACTGCCTACAGCGTGATCGCCCTCTCTTACATTTATCGCGGCGAATAATGAGTACTGAAAACGCCGTCCGCGACCGCTACGCCAATGCCGCGCAAACGAAGGAAAATTCCCTCTGCTGCGCGGTGGATTATAACGCCAAATATCTGAAGGCGATTCCCGAGGAAGTGATCGAGCGCGATTATGGTTGCGGCGATCCGAGTCGTTACTTGCGTGATGGCGAAACCGTGCTCGATCTGGGGAGCGGCACAGGAAAAATTTGTTTCATTGCCTCGCAGGTGGTAGGGCCAAAAGGCCGCGTCATTGGCGTGGATATGACTGATGAAATGCTCGATCTCGCCCGCCGCAATGCGCCACTCGTGGCGGAAAACATCGGCCATGCGAATGTTGAATTCCGCAAAGGCCGCATTCAGGATTTGGCTTTGGATTTTGATTTGCTTGATGCGGAACTGAATAAGGCAAACCTTAACGGCTTGAAAGGCTTCCTCGAGGCGGAAACGATTGCGGATAAATTGCGAAATGAATCGCCGATGATCGCCACGGAAACCATCGACGTGGTGGTTTCAAATTGCGTCCTAAATCTTGTTGCGGCGGAGTTAAAGCCGCAACTTTTCGGGGAACTATTTCGCGTGCTCAAACCCGGCGGCCGGGCCGTGATTTCGGACATCGTGGGCAGCGACGATGTGCCTGAAACTTTGCAGCGCGATCCCGAGTTGTGGAGTGGCTGCATTTCCGGCGCTCTTCGCGAAGATCGATTCTTGCGGGCTTTCGCTGATGCAGGATTTGATCCTGTCCGCATTCTAAAGCGCGATGAATCGCCCTGGCGCAAAGTGGGTGAAATGACTTTTCGATCCTTAACAGTCGAAGCCTTAAAACCCGGCGATTCCAAGACAGAAAAACCAAGCAGCACCGCCAATTATTTCATGCCCAGCACAGGCGGCGGTGGCGGCACGAGCTGTTGCTAATCGGTTTCTTCTTCGTCGCCTTCTTTGGGTGTTTCGACTTCATCTTCGCGCTCGGGGGTAATGACAGGGGCGATGTCCTGCAACTGATCATTGGTATCGAGCCTCACGATGCGCACGCCCTGCGCGTTGCGGCCAGTTTGGCGGATACCCTTGACCGTGGTGCGCACCATTTGGCCTCCCACGGTGATGATCATAATTTCATCGTGATCATGCACTGTGAGCGCGCCAACCACCTTACCGGTTTTCTTGGTGGTCTTCATCGTGATGATGCCCTTACCGCCACGACCTTGAACGCGGTACTCGTCAAATTCTGTGCGCTTGCCCACGCCGTTTTCACCGGCGACAAGTAACGTTGCATCAGGATCGGCTATGGCAAGCGCGATGACGTGATCTTCCTTGCCCAATCGAATGCCACGCACGCCCGCCGCTGAGCGGCCCATCGTGCGGACGTCTTCCTCGTGGAAACGAATGCTCTGGCCATTACTAGTGATGAGCACCACGTCGTTTTCGCCGGAGGTAAAGCGCGCCTCGATGAGGATATCGCCCGGCACAATTTTGATGGCGATGATGCCGCCGCGTCGGACATTCGCAAAATCGCTGAGTGCAGTTTTCTTCACTTTGCCGTCGCGTGAAGCGAAGAAGATGAAAAATTTCTGTCGCCAAGTCACATCTTCTTTGTTTTCGCTGTAAGCAGCTTTCACTCGGATGACATCAGCAATTTTTTCGCCGTGCTTTAGCTCAAGCACGTTGGCGATACTGCGGCCCTTGGAAGCGCGTCCGAGGTCTGGAATTTCATGCACGCGCTCCACATAAGCGCGGCCGGTGTTGGTGAAGAACATCAAATAATCATGCGTGCTTGCCGTGAACAGATGCTCGATGAAATCGCTTGCATCCTTTTCGGTGGTGGCCTTGCGGGTCTTCATGCCGATGACGCCCTTGCCGCCGCGACGTTGGGCGCGGTACTCGCTGATGTTGGTGCGCTTAATGAGGCCGTTGTGCGTGAGGGTGATGATGACCGCTTCGTTGGCGATGAGGTCTTCGATGGACATCTCGCCTTCGTCTGGCGCGAGGTCAGTGCGGCGCGGGGTGGCGTGCTTCTCGCGGATGGCGGCCAGCTCATCTTTGATGATTGTCAAAACGCGGGCTTCCTTGGCAAGAATGTCGAGGAGGTCTTTGATTTTTTTGACGAGTTCTTTGTACTCGGCGCGGACTTTGTCGAATTCCAGACCGGTGAGTTGGTACAGGCGCAGCTCGAGAATGGCGTTTGCCTGTTCCTCGCTGAATTCGTAACGGCCGTTGATGAGGCGCGACTTGTTGCGAATGAGGATGCCAAGTTTTTCAACGGCCTGCCGCGTGAAATCGTGCGCCATCAACTTCACTTTGGCCTCTTCGCGGTTGGCGGATTCACGGATGATTTTAATAAACTTATCAAGGTTGGAAAGCGCAATGAGATAGCCTTCCAGCATCTCGGCGCGACGCTCGGCTTTTTCCAGCTCGAATCGCGTGCGGCGCACCACCACTTCGCGGCGATGCTCGATGTAGCAGTTGATTGCATCTTTCAACGGCAATGTCCGCGGTCGGCCGTGGTCGATGGCGAGCGCGTTGACGCTGAACGACGTCTCGAGTTGCGTGTATTTGTAGAGATTGTTGATGACCACTTTGGGCACCGCATCGCGCTTGAGCTCGATGACCACGCGGGTGTTTTCATCCGACTCATCGCGCACGGCGGTGATTTCCGAGAGGATTTTTTCATTCGCCAGTTCCGCAACGCGGCTAACGAGCGTGGCGCGATTCACGTTGTACGGAATTTCCGTGACAATAATTTGCTGTTTGCCGCCGCGCATTTCCTCCACGCCAAGACGACCGCGCACTTTCACTGAGCCTTTGCCGGTGCTGAAATACTGCTCAATGGGGCTGAGGCCGCAGATGGTGCAACCGGTCGGGAAATCCGGGCCCTTCACGTGCTCCATCAATTGCTTGAGCGTGATCTCGGGATTATCGATTTGGGCGGTGATGCCATCAATCACTTCGCCGAGATTATGCGGCGCCATGTTGGTGGCCATGCCCACGGCGATGCCGGTGCCGCCATTAACGAGTAAGTTCGGAAAAGCGGCCGGAAACACAGTCGGCTCCATGAGGCGCTCATCATAGTTTGGCACCCAGTTGACGGTGCCCTTGTCCATATCGTCCATCAGCGAGCCGCCCAAACGGGTGAGGCGCGCCTCGGTGTAACGCATGGCGGCTGGAGGGTCGCCCTCAACACTGCCAAAGTTTCCCTGCCCATCGACGAGTGTGTCGCGAATGCTCCATGGCTGGGCCATGTTGACGAGCGTGGGATAAATAACTGCTTCGCCGTGGGGATGGTAGTTACCGCTGGTGTCACCGCAAATCTTGGCGCACTTGAAGTGCTTTTTGGGCGGGTACAGCGACAGCTCGTGCATCGCGTAAAGGATGCGGCGTTGCGAGGGCTTGAGGCCGTCGCGCGCATCGGGAAGCGCGCGGGAGATGATGACCGACATGGAGTAGTCGAGGAACGAGTTTTTAATCTCGTCGGCGACGTTGATCGGTTCAACCTTCTCGTTTGCGGCGAAAAGTGGGGTAGTGCTTACGGGGAGTTCTTCAGAACTCTTTTTCTTGGCCATGTTGGGTAAATTAGATGTCCAGGTTGCGGACGTTTAATGCGTTGTCTTCGATGAACTGGCGGCGCGGGGGCACCTCGTCGCCCATGAGTTTGGTAAACATATCCTCCGCCTCGACGGCGTCGGTGATTTCGATGCGCAGGAGCTTGCGCGTTTCGGGGTTCATCGTGGTATCGAAAAGTTCCTTGGGATTCATTTCGCCGAGGCCCTTGAATCGTTTGAGCTGAATGCCGCGCCGACCAATTTCCTTAACCGTGGCGAGGATTTCTGAAACGGAAAACAACGGATGCACCCGGCCTTCGCGGTCGCCTTCAATCAACTCGAAGAGCGGCTTGTCCTGCGTCGCATAATGCTCCATCGGCAGCCCTTTGCGGTTGAGTTGTCCCAGCAATTCCTGCACCGGCTTGGATTCGTGCAGCTCCACGTGCGTGCCACGACGGGTGTTACCATTCTTAGCGTCGGCTTTGGCGATGCCGCTGGGTGCCTCGGCTTCCTCGACGCGTTCATCTTCGAACAAGTTGAGATCCGTGTTCTTTTTGGCGAACTTCGCCAAGTCAGTATCGGAATGAAAATAATGCACCGACTCATCGTTGCCGTCGCGCACCTTCACCAAGTGCGTGGGCAGCTCGCCGGACTTTTTGCGTTGCTCGATATACTCATTAAAATCACCGCCATGCCTTCGGATGGAACGGGCGTATTTATCAAGCATCTCGAGCAAGTCCAAAATCTCACCAAGCTGCTTGGTGTTGAGCGTTTTCTTCTTGTCGACGAGTTTGAGCGATACATCCTCCGCGCCGAGATCCACCAGGATTTTGTTCAGCGCGTTGTCGTCCTGTACGTACTCCACACGTTTCTTGCGGGAGATTTGGTACAGCGGCGGTTGGGCGATGTACATAAAGCCCTGCTTCAACAGCTCCGGCATTTGCCGATAAAAAAACGTGAGCAACAGCGTGCGAATGTGGCTGCCGTCCACATCCGCGTCGGTCATAATAATCACCTTGTGATAGCGCAACTTGCTGAGGTCAAACGCACCCTCCGCGTCTCCATCACCAATGCCCGTCCCCACGGCGGTGATCATCGTGCGGATTTCCTTGTTCTCCAAAACTTTAATGAGGCGCGCCTTCTCCACATTGATGAGCTTGCCACGCAGCGGAAGAATCGCCTGAAACTTCCGGTCGCGCCCTTGCTTGGCAGAGCCGCCCGCCGAGTCGCCCTCCACAATATAAAGCTCCGTATTTGCCGGGTCGCGATCCGAGCAATCAGCCAATTTACCCGGCAACCCGCCACCGGTCATCGCGCTTTTGCGAACCGTCTCCCGCGCCTTTCGAGCGGCTTCGCGTGCACGCGCGGCGGTGAGGCCCTTTTCGATGATTCTCTTGGCCACCGACGGGTTTGTGTCTAAATGATGCATCAAGCCATCGTACGTGGCCTTGCTGGTAATGCTTTCGATCTCGGTGTTCACCAGCTTCCCTTTTGTTTGGGAATTGAAGCGCGGATCAAGCAGGCGCAAGCTCACCACCGCCACCAATCCCTCGCGGACATCATCGCCGGAAATATTCGGATCCTTATCTTTCAGTAAATTATTCTTCTTCGCGTGCTGGTTGATTGCCCGCGTGAGCGCGCTGCGAAACCCTGTGAGATGCGTGCCGCCATCGGCGTTGGGAATGGAGTTTGCGTAGCACAGAATCTGATCATTATAACTGTCGTTATATTGGATCACTACATCCACGAACACATCGTCCGTTTTGTTCGCGATCACAATTGGGTTGGCGTGGACCACCTGTTTGTTTTTTCCCAACTGCCGGACAAACTGTACGATGCCGTCCCGATAAAAAAACGTCTCGGACTTGTCGTCCTCACGGTCATCTATCAGCTTGATCTCCACGCCCGGATTCAGGAAAGCCAACTCCCGCAAGCGGGTCGACAGCAAGTTGAATTGGAACTCCGTGGTGATGGTGAATATTTCCGCATCCGGCTTGAACGTCACCAACGTGCCGGTGCTTTTCGTTTCGCCAATGACCTCGAGCTTGCGGGTAGTTTTGCCGCGCTCGAATTCCATCGTGTGTACCTGCCCGTCGCGGCTCACCTCTACCTTAAACCATTCCGAAAGCGCGTTTACGCATTTGGCGCCAACGCCGTGCAAACCGCCGGAGTATTTGTAGGCCCCCTGTCCAAACTTGCCGCCCGCGTGTAAATTGGTGAGCACCAACTCCACGGCCGGGATGTTGAACTTCGGATGATTGTCCACCGGAATCCCACGGCCATCATCGCGAATGCTCACCGAACCATCCACATGAATGGCGATGGTGATGTGATCGCAATAACCGGCCAAATGCTCATCGATCGAGTTATCCAGCACCTCAAAAACACAATGATGCAGCCCGTGCTCATCAGGATCGCCGATGTACATTCCGGGCCGCTTGCGGACAGCCTCGAGACCCTCCAGCTTATCGATTTTCGACGCGTCGTATTTTTCTTCCGCGACCGTGGCCGACTCCTTCTTTTTCGCCATATATATCCTGTGAAATACCTGTTTTTGCAGATGCAAACTTAAAGAAGGAGTCTACCTGAAAATGAAATTCACGACAAATCTATTCGTGTGAACTTCAGGAAAATGACACAAGATGCAGTGCGGCCCCCCAGCCCAAGCACAACATACAGCCTTGTGAATAAGTTTTTGGTAAATAAAAAGCGCCCCTGTACGGAGGCGCTTGAAATTGCCAGTTATTGCGGTTAGCGATCCGGGTTTTCGATGGATTCAGGCAGAGTGTTTGGATCCTCCGGATCAGTCAAATGACGCGATCCTTGGCTGCCCTGGAAATTTATCACCCCCATGCCTCCGGGTTCAGCGTTTTGCTCTTCCATCGCACCTGCGGGTTCAGTGAGCCCAGTAGGCGTCGAAGCCGGGGCGTCCGGAGTGATGCCGGGCGTGGAGGGTTGGGGCTGCG
This sequence comes from uncultured Verrucomicrobiae bacterium, assembly GCA_937775205.1. Taxonomy (GTDB): domain Bacteria; phylum Verrucomicrobiota; class Verrucomicrobiia; order Limisphaerales; family UBA1100; genus JACNJL01. The sequence goes on from CALKBX010000001.1 coordinate 67,475, forward strand.
GGTTCATCGCCCCGTAGTTCATCATCAAAACCACAATGGCGCCCAAGCTGCCCACGGGCACCATCCAGCGCAAGAGATTGCCCGAGGCGAGCACTGGCGCCGCATAAGGCTCCAGCAGCGGCTCTTCGGCATCGATTTTGCGTTCGATTTGCGACCAGTAGAAATCGCGTGAATCGTCCAAAATCGCGGGTTTTTCGCCTAGATGCAGAGCATTCTCCACCACACGCAATTCCTCGGACAACGCCAAGGCCTCGGGGTTTTGTTCAATGAGTGTGGCAACTCGGGCCGCCTCTTTAGGGGCTAACTCGCCGTCCATCCACGCCTGTATTCTGAGTATATCTTCTTGCTTCATTTCGCCTATTTTCATGTAGACTCACTTTTGTCGCTCTTTCTTCAAAGAAATTAGCAGGGTGGCTAATTTTCTTCTGGCGTAGAATAAGCGGCTCATCACCGTGCCAATCGAACAGTGCATCGCCTTGGATACCTCCTTGTATCCAAGCTGCTCGAACTCATGCAAAATCAGCACCGTACGGTGTTCGTAGCTAAGCTTCGCCATCCCCTCATCGATCTGCGCGCGCAGCTCTTCGCGCTCTGCTTTCTCTGTGGGATTGAACTGCTCCACTGGCATGAACCGTTCCACGCCGCCGGATTCCTCTTCCATTTGGTCGAGCGACGAAGTCGGCTTCCGCTTCCGCTTCCGCAAAAAATCAAGGCAAAGGTTGATGCAAATCCGCGTCATCCACGTGGTGAAACTTGCGTTGTGCTTAAACTGCTTCAGTCGCTGCCAACCTTTCACCCACGCTTCCTGCGAGATATCCAGTGCTTCATCCTCGTTTCGTAACATGCTGAATGCACGCGCGTAAATTTTGTCGCGATGCCGATGCACCAATTCCTCGTACGGAGGCATCGCCCCCCTTTGCGCGGAGCGCACCAATGCCTCGTCATCAGCATTTGGGATGTCCAGCTTCTTCGCCATCGCTTAGCCCTTCAAACGCCCTTTCGTGCTTGGCACAGCTCGGCCGATGCGCGGATCCTTTTGACAGGCAAAATCCGCCGCCTTGGCAAAGGCCTTGAACAACGCTTCCACCACATGATGCGGCTCCTGACCATACAACAATTCCAAATGCAAATTACAACGGGCTTCGTTGGCGAACCCCTGAAAAAATTCACGCGCCAAGCCAAACCGAAACGCACACGCATCGTCTTGCGCTTGTTCGTTTTTCAAAACCCGAAAGCCGAGCTTGTCCATTCCTTTCCAAACCAAATACGGTCGCCCGCTGAAATCAATGACGCAGCGCGCCAGTGTTTCATCCATTGGCACGTGGGCATCGCCCCAAAGCGGATTGCGCGGATCAAACCCTGTGCCGTATCGCCGAAGCCCGCGCTTTTCGCCCAACGCCGCGCAGTACGCCTGACCTAGCGCGATGCCGCAATCTTCCACCGCGTGATGAGCATCCACCTCGAGATCGCCCGCGCACTTCACCGTGAGGTCGCACACCGAATGCTTCGCAAAGAGCGTGAGCATGTGATCAAAAAACGGAATGCCAGTATTCACCACCGCCTTGCCGCGGCCATCAATTTTCAATTTAAGCTGAATCCGGGTTTCACCCGTGGCGCGAACCACCTGCGCCGTGCGTGCTTTCATGGGGAAATTTTTATAAATTAAAACAGCCGTGATTGCGATGCTTATTGGTTTTCGCTGGCCAACAACCGCTCCGCCTCAATGGCGGCCGCGCAGCCCATTCCGGCAGCGGTGACGGCTTGTCGGTAGACTTTATCCGAGCAATCACCGGCCACGAACACGCCGGGCACACTTGTCTGTGCGCCTTCGGTTCGGATGATGTATCCCGCGTCATCCATTTCCAATTGTTCCTTAAAAATTTGCGTGTTAGGCACGTGGCCGATCGCGACAAACACGCCTGCGCATTCTATGGTTTGTTTCGCATCGGTTTTGTTGTTACACAGACGCACGCCGCTCACCTTGTCTTCACCCAGAATTTCCCCCACTTCTGAATCCCACACCATCTCGATTTTTTCACTCCCGAGTGTGCGTTCAGCCATGATTTTCGACGCGCGTAATTCATCGCGCCGATGGACGAGAAACACTTTGCTAGCGAACCGAGTGAGGAAGGTCGCTTCTTCGCAGGCGGAATCGCCACCGCCCACCACCACCAAAGGTTGATCGCGAAACATCGGCAGCGCGCCATCGCACGTGGCGCAATAGGTGACGCCTTTTTTATCAAGCCGCGCCTCGCTGTCCAAACCCAGATGCCGGTGCCCTGCCCCGCTGGCGATGATCAGCGTTTGCGCGAGCATCGGCTCGCCGTCCACGGTAAGTTTGAACGGACGTTCACTGAGGTCCACCGCCTCCACCGTGCTTCCAAATTTAACCTTCGCTCCAAATCGTTCGGCTTGTTGCTGCATGTTGATCATCAAATCCGTGCCGTCGATGCCTTCCGGGAAGCCCGGATAATTTTCCACAATACTGGTGGTGGTGAGGAGCCCGCCCGGCATCGCGCCGGTGAGAACGGTTGGCGCAAGCTGCGCGCGCGCGGAGTAGAGGGCGGCGGTGAGGCCCGCGCAGCCAGAGCCAATGATGACGACTTGTTCGGTTTCCTGTGACATAGGGCGGGAACGCTACGCATCCGACCCGCTGTTGGCAAGGGCAAGCTTTCAGCGAAGGTAATGAAGTGCGCGGAATTATTTGGCGAGGAAGACTTCCTCATCTTCGGCCGGGCGCGGGTTGCCCTCGAGGGATTCGTCACCCCCATTCCGATCCGGCTTTGCCGAGGTTTTATCGTGATTGGAATGGAATTTTACGCTCACAATTTTACTCACGCCGCGTTCCTGCATCGTCACGCCGTACAACACATTCGCCGCCGAGATGGTGCGCTTGCTGTGGGTGATCACGATGAATTGCGAGTAGACGAGAAATTCTTTGAGCTTCTTGACGTAGCGCTCAATGTTGGCGTCATCAAGTGGCGCGTCCAATTCGTCCAACACGCAAAAGGGGCTGGGCTTCACTTGGTACAGCGAAAAGAGCAGAGCCACGGCAGTCATTGTTTGTTCGCCGCCGGAGAGCAAGCTGATGCTGCGCAACTGCTTGCCCGGAGGCGAGGCCACGATCTCCACGCCGGCTTCGAGCACATCCGCTTCCTCGGTGAGCACAAGGTTAGCCTTGCCGCCGCCGAAGAGATCGGGAAACATTTTTTGAAAATTCTCACGAACTTTCTCAAAGGTTTCGGTGAACATTTCGCGCGATTGCTTGTCGATGCGGGCGATCACTTCCTGAAGTTCAGCCTTGGCATTCACTAAATCGTCGTGTTGCGTGCTCAGGAAAGTGTGGCGCTCTTCAATCTCTTCGTACTCGTCAATGGCCACCAGGTTTACCGGCCCCATCCCGTCAATTTTTTCCTGCAGCGTTGTGACTTGCCCGCCGACTGCAGCCCAATCCGTCGGCCGGGAATCGCCGGCCAATTCTTCCGCACTCACTGTTTCAGTAACGGTTTGGCCGTTGTCCGTGATGTTGATCGTCACGCATTCGCCGCGCACTTCGTGCAGGTTCACGGTGTATTTTTCGCGGATACGATCCACGAGCTGCTCCTGCGCCATTCGTTTCTCCGCCAGTTCCACCTCAATCTCGCCCTTGCGCTCCTGCAGTTCGGTGAGCGAATTGCGCTTGTCCGAAAGTTCCATCTCGCGCCGCTCGGCCCCGGCGGCCTGTTGATTGCGTTGCCGGGTGAGTTCCGCCGATTGTTCGCTGGCGGTTTCGCGCTCGATGCGCAGGCGATCCATCTCGCGGCGCGATTCCACATTCTGCGCCTCAAACTGCACTTTGCGCTCAGCGCTTTCGCTCAGCGTTTGCTGCGCGCGCTCAAGTGTCCGCTGCAACTCCTCCAGCCGCTGCTCCATCGGCGTCTTGCGCTCGAGCAGTGAATTCTCGCGTTCCTCGGCTTTGGACAACGCCACCTTCGCCTCGGTCAATTCCTCGATGGCTGTTTCGCGTCGCTCGCGTTGTTCGTGAATGAACTGCTCGTGGCTGTCGAGCGCCTCCTGAAATACGCGCGAGCGTTCTTCCATTTCGCGAATGCGCGCGCCCAATCCTTGCGCCCTGCCCTTCTCACCTTCCTCCTGTTCGGCGAGGTTGCGCACCTCGAACACCACGGTTTCAATTTTTTGATGGAGCACTTGGCGCGAATTTTGCAGCGCGTTAAATTCTCCCTTCGAGGTGGCCACGGCCACTTCGCGATCACTCAACTCGTCCCGCGCATTTTGCAGGCTTGCCTGCAACTCGGTTTGTTCTGCCAACAACTGCCCTTTGCGCCGGCTGGCTTCATCAATCTCGCGCGACAGTAAGGCAAGCTGTTGCTCCAGCCCATCAACCTGATTGCGACGGGCAAGCACGGAGGTGTGGTCTTGCTCGTCGGAATGCCCGCGTCCACCGGTGTAAATTCCCTGTTGACTAAGCGACTCGCCCTGGCGCGTGACAAAATCAAACCGGCCCGGATTCGCGCGCCACAATCGCGTGGCTGTTTCCAGCGTGTCGACAATCACCGTGCGCCCCAGCAAAGTTTGCAACAGCGGCTGATTGCGGTCATCAGTTTCCACCACGCGCAAGGCGGGCGTGCCTTCGGCTGGCAAATCGCTGGGCGGGATCGCGCCGCCGCGTTCATTTAATAATTCCAATGCCACGATGCTTGCCCGGCCTTGTTCGCCACTGGCGAGATGGCCGAGCATATCGTTGGCGTGCGCGGATTGGTCGGTAAGCACGAGCTGCAGATTCGCGCCCAAGGCGGCTTCCACCGCGCGCACATGCTCGTCCGGCACGCGGATTTGATCGGCCAATGAGCCGAGCGCGGAATCAAACTGCGAAAGCACCGCCTGCGCGCCCGCGCTGAAGCCCTCCTTGTTTTCGATGAGTTGGCGCAGCACATCACGCCGCGCCTTGGCTTCGGCCTGGCTTTGAAGTTGAGCATCCAGCGCATCATCGGCGGCATTGAGTTCATCGGTCAATTGCGCTAGCCGCGCCTGACGTTCTTCCACCGTGCCGCGATGGGATTGCACGTGCAACGAATCACCCGCCACTTGTTTTTCAAATTCAGTAAGATTGCCTTCCAGCTTGGCGCGCTCTTCTTCCAGTTGAATTTTTTCAGCAGAAAGTTTTTCCAAGCGCACCGAGTTGCCCTGCTTTTGCAATTCCAACGCCGTCAGTTCATTGCAAGTGCGAGTGAGGTGGGTTTGCAGCTCGCCGGATTCGGATTGGGTTTGTTGCTGATCGGATTGGCGCGCGCGAATGGCGGTGTCGATGGAATCGAGCGCACCTCGTTTCTCAACAACGTGTTGAGTGGCGCGCTCGAGCGAATGGCCGGAATCACCGAGCTGTTGATTGATGCCCTCCAATTCGGCGTCCACTTGTTTGCGGCGTTCCTGGGCACCGGCGATGTCGGCCCCGGCTTCAGTGTGTTGGACGGTCAGTTCCTCCATCCGTTGCTCGTTAAACTGGATGCGGTTTTCGTGACGGTCGGTTTCGGATTTCAGCTCCAGCCCTTTGGTTTGCGCGGCGTTGACCTGGCGATCGAGGTCGGCCAGCAATTCACGCAAGCGTTTGAGCGCGGCTTCTTCCTCAATGATTCCGCTGGAATGGTTTTCCAATTCATCGCGAATTTGGCCGGACTCTTCGCGGATGGATTTCAGGGCGGCATCAATGGCGTCAAATTCGTGGCGTGCAAGCTGCGTCTCAAGATGCTTGAGCTCATCCAAGATTTTCTGGTAACGCCTCGCCTTCCCGGCTTGGCGCTGAAGTGAACCAATCTGGCGTTTTACTTCGCGAATGGTATCTTCAAGCCGCAATAAATTTTGCTCCGTGTAATCGAGCTTGCGCAGGGCTTCTTTTTTCTGCTTTTTGAATTTGGTGATGCCGGCAGCCTCCTCAATCACCGCGCGGCGTTCCACCGGACGGCTGTTGATGATGTCGGTGATTTGGCCCTGCGCCATAATGCTGTAACTATTGCGCCCGACGCCGGTTCCCATGAAGAGTTGCTGGACGTCGCGCAGTCGGCAGCTGGTGCCATTCAAAAAATACTCACTTCCGCCATCGCGAAACACACGGCGAGTGACCGTGACTTCGTTGAAGCTCAAGCTCACCCCGGCAGCGTTAAGGTTCGCTTCATCGACATCGCCGATGGTGAGCGACACCTCGGCCATACCCGTGGCCTTGCGCCCGCGCGGGCCGTCGGTGCCGCTGAAAATCACGTCGGCCATTTCACCGCCGCGCAATGCCTTGGCCGATTGCTCGCCGAGCACCCAGCGGATGGCATCGGAAATGTTGGACTTGCCGCAGCCGTTGGGGCCAACGACGGCAGTGATGCCGGGCTCGAAATTTAGCGTGGTTTTATCGGCGAAGCTTTTAAAGCCAATCGCCTTCAGGCTTTTCAAATACATTGGGACCTCCTTGTGCCTTGTTGAGCGGAACGCTGGCAACCTAAAACCTACAAGATAATGTGCGAGTTATCCACACCCACCCCCATGGGTGGCTTGTTGCTCAAATCAGACACCGAGAATTTTAGCGGTTTCTGAGCGGTTGGCGAGCGTAAAAATGTCTATTTGCCCAGAATGGCCTTGGCCTCGGCTTGGACGGATTCGAGCAGTTCTGTGGGCGCAATCACTTTGGCTTCGCCACCCCATCCCAGAATCCATCGGCGGATATCGGCAAGGTGGCTCAACTTGAGCGAGATTTCCAGGGAACCATTTTTTAGCTCCCTGTTTTTTTGGGTGGGATGCCATTTTTTTTCACGGATGAATGGCGCGGCGGTTTTTGTGAATTGAATCTGGATATCAAAGGATTCATCACTGGAGAAAGGGCCGAAGGCGCCTTCCAGATATTGGTCGAGCGAAAAGGAATCAGGCCGTTTGAATTTTTGACCGGTGATTTTTGCCGACTGGATTCGTGCGGGAACGAAGCAGCGGATGTCTTCCCGCTTGTGGTCGTAGGCGTAAAGATACCAATCGCTGTTGATGTTTGCGATTTGGTAAGGATCGATGGTGCGTTTATGGGGCGCGCCGTTGGGCTTGGTGTATGTGATTTCGAGCTGATGCCCTTTGGTGACGGATCTAAAGAGAAGATCAAAAACTTTCTCATCCACATCCACCGTGCCGGTGTTGCGAATGTCCAGGGCATCGTCCCAGTCACTGAGCCGCATGGAGACGGTGTCGGGCAGGGACTTGGAAATTTTCCTGAAGGCTTTGCTGAGCTGTTTCTCAAAGGCTGTGCCTCGGTATTGTTGCAGTACTTTTTCGGCAATGAGTAGCGCGAAAAGTTCGCCCTCATCGACCTGCAGCATTTGGAAGGATTCAACGGGCCGCGTATAGTGATACCCATTGCGCGAGGCGTCGTACTCCAGTGGGAGGTTGAATCGATCGCGCATAAAAGTGATGTCGCGCTGGACGGTCTTTCGCGTGACAGCCAGCTTCTCCGCCAGCACGGGGCCGTTGGGATAGTTCCCGCGCTGCACCATGTCATGAATTTGCATCATCCGCTCCAGAGGAGGACGTGAATGCAACTCGGCCGGGCGGCCGCGCCTGGGTTTTTTGGAAGCTCCCTGAATGCTTGCCATCGGAGAGGGTTTTAGGTTTTCAACTTCGAAAGCAACTCCGCGTTCGTGCCGTGCTTTTTCAGCGCGCCGATGAGGGTTTCCATGGCTTGGACGGGGTCGAGATCGACCATGGTGCGGCGCAGCTTGTGGATGGCGTCGAGGTGTTCTTCGGGAAAGAGTTTCTCTTCCTTGCGTGTGCCGCTCTTCGGAATATCGATGGCAGGATAAATGCGGCGCTCAGAAAGTTTTCGGTCGAGGATTAGCTCCATGTTGCCGGTGCCCTTGAACTCCTGAAAGATCAGCTCGTCCATGCGACTGCCGGTGTCTATCAGCGCTGTGGCGACGATGGTGAGCGAGCCGCCGCCCTCGATGTTACGCGCAGCGGCGAACATTCGGCGTGGAATTTCCAGTGCGCGCGCGTCCACACCGCCGGACATAGTTCGACCACTGCCGGTGTGAGTGTTGTTGTAAGCGCGGGCGATGCGAGTGATGGAATCCATCAACATGAACACGTCCTGTCCACACTCAACCATTCGGCGGCAGCGTTCGATCATGAAGCGCGAAAGGCGCACGTGGGTTTCGAGATCCATGTCGTTGGATGAGGCGACCACTTCGGCATCCACGGAACGCTCGAAGTCGGTGACTTCCTCGGGCCGTTCGTCGATGAGCATCACGATGGTTTTCACCTCGGGATGGTTGGTGGTGACGGCGTTGCAAATTTGTTTGAGGATGGTGGTCTTGCCCGTGCGCGGGGGAGAGACAATCATGCCGCGGGTGCCCTTGCCGATGGGAGTGACGAGATCGATGATCCGCGTCTCGATGCTGTCGGGATCGGTCTCGAGGTTGAATTTATCCAGTGGATCGATGGTGGTGAGGTTTTCGAATCGCGCGCATTCGGTGTACTCCTTAAACGGCATTTCGTTCACGGTGTAAATCTCCTTGAGTTGCGGGCTGTGGCCTTTGTGCGGAGGGACGAGTCGACCCTGAATGTGGCAGCCTTCGCGGAGGTAGTAGCGCCGAATGGTGTCGGGCGTCACAAAGACGTCGCTGGGCTTGGACTGGAACCGGTTGCCCGGTGAGCGCAGAAAACCAAAGCCTTTGTCGGAGATTTCGAGGTAGCCTTCGCCTTCTTCAGGCCACTCGGTCTTATTGTTATTTCCCATGATAAAAATTGGTGTGCGCAAACGAAACAAAACAGGATGACCTGCATCGAAACAATCGAACGGGGATACCCTTCCCGGACTGAATCCGGGCCGGAGGCGTGAACCGCGCGTATTTAGAGGTAAGCCAGCGTTGGAGGCAACACATTTTTACTGCAAATTTTATGACGCGGGATCCTGCACCGGCAGCTCGGCGGCCGCTATGCGGGCTTCCTCCGCCAAGGGGGTGCTGAGATAGCGTTCGCCGGTGGAGCACGCGATGGTCACAATCGTCTTGCCAGCATTCTCGGGGCGACGGGCCAATTCGAGCGCCGCCACTACGTTGGCGCCGGTAGAGATGCCGCAAAGGATGCCCTCAGTTTTGGCCAGCTCGCGGGCCATGGCGAAAGAATCATCATTGCTCACTTTGATGCACTCGGTGATTTGTTGGGTGCCATCCTCCGCTTTGAGGTGGAGATTGTCCGGCACGAAGCCCGCACCGGTACCCTGAATTTTGTGTGGGCCGGGCGTAAGCTCCTCGCCGGCGATGGTCTGAGAAATTACCGGGGAATCCGATGGCTCCACGGCGATTGCCTGGAAGGTTTCTTTGCGCGAATGAATCACTTCGTAACATCCGGTCAGCGTGCCACCAGTTCCTACGCCAGCGACTACGAAGTCCACCGCGCCGTCGGTGTCTTCCCAAATTTCTTCCGCGGTTGTTTTTCGGTGGATGGCGGGATTCGCGGGGTTTTTAAATTGTTGAGGAATCCAAGCGTTGGGGGTTTCCGCGGCAAGTTTTTCCGCCATGGCGATCGCCCCCTTCATGCCTTTGGCGGCGGGCGTGAGGACGAGATCCGCACCCAACATCGCCAGTAATGTCCGGCGTTCAAGTGACATGCTTTCGGGCATTGTCAGGATGATGGAATAGCCTTTGGCGGCGGCCACAAAGGCGAGGGCAATGCCGGTGTTACCACTGGTGGGTTCGATGATGATGGTATCTTTTGTGAGGGTGCCGTCGCCTTCGGCAGCTTCGATCATCGACATGCCGATGCGATCCTTCACGCTGGAGAGCGGATTGAAGAATTCGCACTTGAGCAGCACAGTGGCGTCAATGCCTTTGGTGACTTTATTGAGGCGGACGAGCGGAGTGCCGCCGACGGTTTGCACGATGTTGTCGTAGATTTTACCCATGATTGGAAAGTGGTGAGGGCTGATTGAGCACGGAAGCGGCGGTTCGGGCAAGGTTTTTGTGCTTTCTCGCCCGGTGTTGTTTGGCGAAAAGTTCTCGGATAGAAATTGATGGTTCCTTATCCGGGAACTCTCCCTCCAGTTCTAAAGTTCAAAATTATACGCAAAAACAAAAAGTCCCTGCCGGACCGAAGTCCAGCAGGGACAAATTGGGGGGTGGGCGCTCGCCACACGCTCTTTCCCGATGCAACCATTGGGCACCCGCATTGCGGGTCGGTTGCTCCCCGACGCCATTCTCCGTGACTCGCGGAGTTGTCGGCCTCATAGCAGGGCCGTCCAAGGCCTCTCGGCGCTTGAATTATTGGGTGAGGTTTATAAGCCCGCTTTAGCCAGCGATTGCGGCCGCTGACCTGCGAACCAGACTTGGACGTGGTTGTGAACTATTCACCTCCAAGCCATCTAGCATGGGTCTGCCACCGCTTTTGACGGTGCGTTGGCCCTTGCCACGGGTCTCGCCTCTTACCCCTCAGATTACCATTTCGTTCACATGGCAGCGCTACAGTTTTTGTATCGCCACCGCGTTGGATGGTTTTCACGGCCGTTGTCTTGGGCTCGTGGCCATCCCGACGGAAACCCCAGCTTTGTCCCTCCTTTCGGAGGATTTCGTCTGGCTGGCCGTCTCCGGCCAATTTTTGTTTCCCGCCGTGCTGATGCTGCAGTAGGTTATCAACACCCTTTTGGGCAACTGCGTTCGGTGCTCGCTCGAAACAAGCTCGCACCTACTTGACTCAGTTTTACGCTCCCCGAAGGTCGCGCAAACCGGGCTGTGTCCGGGCATTGCCGCGCTATTGCCTGACTCACCGAGGTGAGCCTGACGCTTGGCAACACATTCTCCAGCCAGCTCGGAGCGGTTTCTTGACGGGCTTGCGCCCGTATGTTTCGCCCCTAACTTCCTGAGTGAATTTTCGCATTCGATGACGTGCGACCGCCATCGTCCACTCAAGTGAACTGTGCCTTTTCTGCGCCCGGTTTTTCGCGGCTCCAAACGGTTTTCCGATCACCGAAGTGATGTTCCCGCCGAATCTCATCGTGAATCCGTTGCGTTTCAAAGGGGGCAGACGAATCAGCCTCGCCTGCCCTTTCACCCAGTTCTCCTGGGATTTATCCTGAGAGCTTCCTGCCGGTTGCCCGGCACTTCACTCTGTTCTTTCAAGGAACCTTAGCTCCATCGATTACTCGCGGAACTAAGAATAAGATACCACGTTTTTTGAGATTGGCCACTAGAAATTGTGAACAGCTTATCCCCAAAATTAAGCTTGGATCTTAATTTACAAAAGAGGAATCACCCTTGTTTTTAAGGGTCAACGGGATGCTTGTGAAAAATTTCTCAAGCGGGGCCAAATGTGCCGACTTAGGTTGTGAACAAGTCTGAGAATGATTTTACAAAAAACCCCTTCGCAGGGGTTTGTGCAGGCTGGGGTGGGCTCCAGTTTACTTGGTGCTCTTGTTTTTGGTGTTGGCCTTTTTACGCTTGAGATAATCGGCGCGGCGCCGGCGTTTTTGAACTTTGTTGGTTTGTTGGCTCATAGTGAATGACTTACTCTTTACTGAATTTGGTTTTCGCGGTTGCCTTGGGAAGTATGAAGCGGCTAACGAACATTTTCAATTTAATTCTTGCGACTGGCTTTGTCGGCGCGGGATTGCTGGGCTGCAAATCACCATTGAGCAGTGCAGGGAGCCAGCATGAAATGGCAATCTTCGGCGAAGCAGCAACTGCCGGGGTGCACCTCACCATCCAAATAGAGGTGCCGCGAGCCTCTGGGAAAGCAAAGTGGATCGATGCCGACCCGCTCTTTTGGGTTGCTGATCGTATACTGGGCGCTACATTGGTGAATGATCAGCAGGGGTTTGAGGTGCTGCGTCTGGTTCTAACCTCGGCGGGTGCGCGCGAATTCGAATCCATCACCAGCCGTTATCAGCAGCGGAATTTATTTTTTATGTATCCAATGCCCGACCCTGTGCAACCAGACAAAACCAAGCCCTGCTGTGTGGGCACATATCGCGTGAATGGGATTGTGGCATCGCGAGTGTTGGATGTGATCCCAGACGCTTCCCATTCGGAATTGGAAATGATTGTAAAGGATCTCAACAAGAAAGCGGGAGTCAAATAACTGATGGGGCGGCGCTTAGGTTTGATGAGGCTGCCGTGGCTGATGGTTTTAGTGGTCGCCACAGGATGCGGCGAGCATTCCGAGCCAGCTCCAACGCCGCCCAAAAAACTCCCTGCCGCCAACCCTCAAAAATCTAAATTCCGTTTCCCAACAGATAACCGCGCCCTGCTCCGCGCAGCCGGGGAAGATGATTTTTTCACCCCCACCGGCCCAGGCCGGTCTTGGCGCAGTGGCTCCTTTGGTTGTGTGCGCAACACCGGCACGCGCATCCACGAAGGCATCGACATCCGCGCCCTACGGCGCGATGAAAACGGCGAAGCCACTGATTCAGTCCGCGCCAGCCGAGACGGCAAAGTGGCGCACATCAACTCAAACATCGCCGCATCGAACTACGGGAAATACATCGTACTCAAACACGAGGCGGACGGCCTGCCGGTTTATACATTATACGCGCACTTGAACGCGGTGGCCGACGGATTGGAAGTCGGGCGCTCCGTGAAGGCCGGCGAATCAGTGGGTATTCTTGGCCGCACCTCGAATACTGGCGACGGCATTTCCAAAGAGCGCGCCCATTTGCATTTTGAAATTGGCCTGCAAATTCACACCCAGTTCGAAAGTTGGTTTCACCACTGGTACAAAGGCGGCAAAAACCACCACGGCGCGTGGAACGGAATGAATTTACTAGGGCTTGATGCCGCCGAGATTTTGCGCGCAGAGGAAGCCGGAGGATTTGATTTGGCTTCGCATCTTTCCGAGCAACCCGTGTTGTGCCGCGTGCGCATTCATCAAGCCAAGATTGAATGGGCCGATCGGTTTCCGGAATTAGTGATTCAAACCGCCTGCGCAGAAACGCTTCCTGCGCAAGCGTGGGAAGTAGATTTGAATTTCAACGCCATTCCCATCCGGCTCAAGCCTCTTTATGCGGAAGGCCTAAAGGCAAAAGCTGGTGGTGTGCGCTTTGAATTGCTTGAGGTTAACGACGAAGTGCGCCGCAAGCATCCGTGTCGTTCACTGATATTTAAAAAAGGCGCGCGCTGGGTGCTCACCACCAAGGGTCAACGCGCTCTCGATTTGCTCGCTTGGCCCGGGCGAGAATAACAAAACCGCTTGCCCCGCTCATCCCCGTGCGCCATGTTCCCCGGCGCAATGGATTATCGTATTTCAAAACGTGCGGCCTCGCTGTCGCCCTCGCTTACTCTGGCCATCACCGCCAAGGCCAAGGAACTGCGCGCCGCGGGCGAGGATGTGATTGGGCTGGGCGCTGGCGAGCCGGATTTCGATACGCCCGACCACATCAAAGCCGCCGCCGTCCAAGCGCTGGCCGATGGCTTCACCAAATACACTCCCGCAGCCGGCACGCCCGAACTACGCGCGGCCGTGGCTCGCAAGTTTGAGCGCGAAAACAATCTCCAGTACGACCCCCAACAAATTATCGTTTCCTGCGGCGGCAAACATTCCTGCTACAACGTCATCCTCGCCACTTGCGAGGAAGGCGATGAGGTAGTCATCCCCGCGCCGTATTGGCTGAGCTACCCCGAGATGGTCACCCTCGCCGGCGCCACGCCGGTGATTGTGGAGACCACCGATGCCACGGAATTCAAACTAACACCCGACCAACTCCGCGCCGCCATTACTGACCGCACGCGGTTGTTCATTTTCAATTCTCCCAGCAACCCCACCGGCAGCGTGTACACGCCCGACGAAGTGCGTGCGCTCGGCGATGTGTGCGTAGAAAAAGGCGTGCTCATCATGAGCGATGAGATTTACGAAAAACTGTTGTACGGCGATGCCGTCTTCCAGAGCGTGGCCGCCTGCTCGCCCGAGCATCAAGCCCACACCATCATCGTGCACGGCCTCGCCAAGGCGTATTCGATGACCGGTTGGCGCATTGGATTCACCGCCGCGCCGTTGCCCATCGCCAAAGCCATCAGCGCCATCCAAAGCCACAGCACGAGCAACCCAACTTCCTTCGCGCAATCCGGTGCCGTGCAGGCACTCGACGGCCCGCAAGATCACATCGCCGAATGGATGACCGAATTTTCCAAACGCCGCGCCTTTGCCCACGAACAACTCAACGCCATGCCCGGCATTACCTGCGTCAATGCTCAAGGCGCGTTTTATTTGTTTCCAAACATTTCCAGCACCGGCATGAAGTCAGCCGAATTCTGCGAGCGCCTTCTGTCCGAAGCCAAAGTCGCCGCCGTCCCCGGCGTGGCATTTGGCTCGGATGATTACCTCCGCATCAGCTACGCGACGAGCATGGGGAATCTGGAAAAAGCGCTGGAACGTTTGCGGGAATTTGTTCAAAAAGTTGAAAGCGAAAAATAAAACCCACCTTCTCCATTTGACTTTTAACCCAAAGCCATTCCCGGCTTGATGTCAGCCTCCAAAAGAACCGGCTCTCCGCCCTCCTTAAACATTTTCTCACCCAACAACCCAATCATGGCGGCGTTGTCGGTGCAAAGTTCTGGCGAAGCGAGGCGCAGTGTAAAATCGTTTTTTTCACAAACCGACTGCAATTGCTTGCGGAGCTCGCTGTTGCACGCCACGCCGCCGGAAAGGGTGAGGCAACGCACGCGTTCGCGCCTAGCGGCGCGGAGGGTTTTCTTGACGAGCACTTCCACGATCGCGGCTTGGGCGCTGGCGCAGAGGTCGTGAAGGCGCGCGTTGTCGGCGGCTAGCTCGGGATGCTTCTCGAGAAAGTACCGGACGGAAGTTTTTAAACCGCTGAAGCTGAAATCGTCATTAGGTTGATTGAGCATCGGCCGGGCAAAATTAAACGCGGCGGGATCGCCTTCGCGGGCCAATCGATCCACTTCGGGCCCGCCGGGATAGCCCAAGCCGAGGAGTTTGGCGACTTTGTCAAAGCACTCGCCCGCGGCGTCATCCTGGGTGCTGCCGAGAATTTTATGTTCCAACGGCGCGTCTACTTTCACCAGCAAAGTGTGACCGCCGCTGACGATGAGCGACAGATTCGGCTCAAAGCTTTCCCAATCCGCAACCGGCGGCTTGCCCGGAAACCACGGTGAATATAAATGCGCTTGCACATGGTTCACGCCCATCAATGGAACATCAAGCGCGAAGGCCATTGACTGTGCGGCTTTCCATCCAACCATCAGTGCCGGTGGCAATCCGGGGCCGCGCGTGGCGGCGAGGACATCCAAGTCGTCAGCTTCAATTTCCGCCTGCTGTAATGCCTCGCGCACAACGGGGGGAAAGTTTCGCAGATGTTCGCGGGTGGCCAACTCCGGCACGACGCCGCCATACTCGGCGTGGATTTTGATTTGAGAAGAAACCACCGTGCTGACCGCGCCCCCGTCGACGATAACCGCCGCGCTCGTTTCGTCGCACGAAGTCTCGATAGCCAGCAACCGCATTGCGATTAGTTCAGCTTGGCCTTGAGCAGTTCGAGGGCCTTGATCAACTGAAGATCCTTGGTGGCCTCGATTTTTTTGCGTTCTGCTTCCGGCAGTGTTTCCAAGCCGCCGGGTGATTGCTGCAATGCGAGGTGGCCCATTTGTTCGGGCGTCATTTCCAACACGTGATCGGGGGTGATGCCTTTGCCGTGAATGGTGCGATGTTTGGGCGTGTAATATTTTGCGGTGGTCAACCGCAGCGCGGAGCCGTCGCGCAGCGGCAGGATGCTTTGCACTGAGCCTTTGCCAAAAGTTTTCATGCCCACCAATTCCGCGCGACCGAGGTCCTGTAGGCAACCGGCGACAATCTCGGAGGCACTGGCACTGCCGCCATTCACGAGCACCACCATGGGCAACGTGCGTTGCTTGAACCGCCCGCTGGCCACTAGCTTATCAAGCTGCCGCTGTTGGCGGCCTTCGGTGGTGACGACCAGTTGGCCCTTGGGAATAAACTTTTCCGTGACATACGCGGACTGATCGAGCAGTCCGCCAGGATTATCGCGCAAGTCGAGCACCAGCGCCTTAAGGCCGGCCTCCTCCATTTTCACCAATGCCGTCTCCAGTTCGCCAGCGGTTTTTTCTGAGAAGCCGGACAGCCGTACATAGCCGATTTGATTTTCCAGTAAATCATATTTCCCGCCGCCTTTGAGGTCGCGCACGCTTTTGGTTTTAATGATCTCGCGCTTGAAAGCAACCTCCCATTCCTTGTCTGTTGAGGGCCGGTAAAAACCCACTTTCACCTCCGTGCCGGGTTTACCGCGCATGATGTTCACAGCGTCATTTAAGCTCATGCCCTCGGTGGATTTACCACTAATTTTCATGATGCGATCGCCGGACAAAAGCCCCGCGCGACTGCCGGGCGTATCGTCCATGGGCGCTACCACGGAGAGCCATTTATCGCGGATACTAACCACCACGCCGATGCCGCCAAACTGCTGCATGGTGTCTGACTGCAACGCCTGATATTTCTTGGCGTCCATGTATTCGCTGTGGGGATCGAGCGTCTGAATCATCCCGCGCAGCGCGCCTTGCACAAGTTCCTCGTACGAAACCTTTTCTTCATCCACGTACTCGCGCCGGACGGTCTCCAACACGCGCGTGAATTTTTCCATGTTGGTATAAACATCCTCCTTGCCTCGCACCTCAGCGCTGGAGGCGAGGTGGCGCGCGCCCAAGTACAAGTTTACGCCCAACGCAATGGCGAGCACGGTGGTGAAAATTCGCTGTCTCATAGCCGCGCCAGCCTACGGCGCGCGGCTAAAATGGCAAGGAGGGTTTATTGACGGAGCAGCAACTCGACCCATAACAGATCCGATGACGTGGTCACTTTGGGGTTGGGGCCCTCTCCGTCCACCAATGCCACGGGCTGGCTGATAAGCTCACACGCCGCGGTGTCATCGGTAACGGATGCACCCTGTTCGCGCACTGCCGCCATGGCATTGCGGATGATTTCCAGCGCAAAAATCTGCGGTGTTTGCACCGCCCACAAATGAGTGCGATTTACATTACGAGCAATGCGGCCGGCGCCATCGGCTTCTTTGAGAGTATCAATTACTTTACCCGCCGTAACCGCCGCGCCAATTTCACGGGCAGCGGCAAGCGTGTCTGTGATGGCCGCCCCGGGGGTGCACGGCCGCGCGCCGTCCTGAATGGCAACCCATTCGCAATCCGCATTCACCGCGGCCAAACCGTTGCTCACGGAATCCTGGCGTTCCTGGCCGCCCTCCACAAAACGATGCGGTTTGGTGGGTGCAATTTGTTCAGCTAAGGCCTCGAAATCCGCGAGAGATTCTTTGCGAATGACCAGCACCACTTCATCGATTTCCGGATGCCGATCAAACCGCCGCCAAGTGTGACCCACCACGGGCAGCCCGGCGACTTCGAGGAACAGTTTATCCGCGCCCATGCGGGTGCCGCTTCCGGCGGCGACGATGACGGCTGAAACCATGCGCCAATCTAGCCAACGGCGGGGCGCCAGTCGAGAATCTTCAACTGCAGCGAGCGCTGTCCGCGCCACGTATTGATGGAGGGCTCCACCGCCAAATCAAACCGGCCTGTGCTTTCCGTTGGCAAATCGCGCTCAGTCGCGTTCCAGCAAATGGCTTCAGCGGACGTATTGCCGTCGGTGACGCTCAGCTTGGCGTGTTGCTGCTCCTTGCCCATGCGGCGCACGGGACCGTCGAGCTCAAGCTGCGGGATTGAAAATTGCACCGAGTGGTTGCCCTGCCCCGTGGGTTGCAATTGATCCAGCGATTGGACTGCGGCGAAGGTTAATTCCGTGAGCGGCACACTCGCATCGAGTTGGAGCGTGGGCATCATCTCTTTTCCTGAGAGCTGCTCGCGGGCCAATTGGTTGAGGTGAGTACGAAAGGCGTCGAGGTTATCCGGTTGCAAACTGACCCCCGCCGCCATGGCGTGGCCGCCGGCGCGTTCGAGGATGCCCGCACGCTCGCACTCTCGCAACGCGGCTGCAAGATCAAACCCCTCCACACTCCGGCCCGAGCCGCGCAGGCCGCCATCGGGACTGCCGCCCACGATGACCGTGGGCCGGCAAAATTCCCGCATCACCCGCGACGCCACAATGCCCACCACGCCGATGTGCCAACCGGGATCGCCTTCGACAATGGCGAAATCGGTTTCGGGATTGAACCGGTTGCGAACGGTGTCGATCACTTGCCGGGTCATTTCTTTTTCCGCGAGTTGCCGATCGCGGTTTTGGCGGTCGAGTTTGCCGGCCATTACAGCAGCGGCGGCAGCATCGGTTTCGCGCAATAAATCCAACGCCGCAGTTGCGCTGCCCAGACGTCCGGCGGCATTAAGGCGGGGGCCGATTTGGAACCCCACTTCGAAGCCGCCGATTTCGCCGGTGATGCCCGCCGCCTTGGCTAGCGCCAAAATCCCGGGGCGTTCGGTGCAGTTGAGTTGGCGCAAACCGGCGTGGGCGAGAATGCGGTTTTCACCTCGCAACGGAACCATATCAGCAAGAGTGCCGAGAGCCACGAGATCGAGTGTGGTGCGAATATCGAATGCACCAAATTCATCAATCCCTTTTTCGCGGCCGGCTTTCACTAGGCCGTGGATAAGTTTGAACGCCAAGCCCGCGGAACATAGCTCGCGAAAGTCCGGCTCCCCTTCGGCGGCGAGTTGCGGGTTCACAATCGCCAGCGCGGGCGGCGGCGGATCGGACACTTGATGGTGATCGAGCACAATCACTTCGATGCCTTTCGTATGCAAATCTGCAATCACGTCCACCGAGGTGGAGCCGCAATCCACCGCGAGCAACAAATCCGGCTGATGTTTTTCGAGACAATTGGCTACGCCCACCGCTGTGAGTCCGTAGCCCTCGTCCATGCGATGGGGTAGATACGCTTCCACTTGCCAACCCAACGCGCGCAGGCAATCGAGCAGCAAAGTCGCGGACGTCACGCCATCCACATCATAATCGCCGAACACTGCAATGCGTTCCCCGCGTTCCCTCGCCACAAACAGCCGCTCCACGGCAATAGACAAATTTGGAATGCCCTCCGGGGCCGCCAAATTGGCCAAGCGCGGCGCGAGAAAATTTGCTGCCTCCGCTTCATCCCCCAACCCGCGATTCATCAAACATTGGGCCAACAGTTTGGAAACGCCAAGTGCCCGCGCCAAGTCCACGGCGGTTTCGGCGTTGCACTCGGTGATGTTCCAGTGATGTTTCATTTCTTTGCTTCTTTTTTAGCGCGCCGTTTTTCGCGCCAAGCACGGGCTTTTTCTTCGATGAAAGTGAGTTTGGAGCCGATGCGGGGAAAGCGTTTTTTGAACTTCATCTTTTGAGCTCGCACCGTGGCGGATCCTTTAGCCAAACACATGATGCCAATGACGATGAACAGGATGCCCTGCAGGATGGGCAGGAACAGCCCCACAATTCCAAGCAAGACAAATGCCCCGCCGATGATCAGCCATTTGATGCGCGCCAGTTTCCCCATCGCGCTGATACGTTACCCCGCATCACCGGAATCTTCCGAGGCATTTTTTGTATGCAACAACGAGGCGAGGATGGAGAACAGCAGAATTGCAACCACTACTACTAATGCTCCCCAGGCAGGTATGTCAGAATCCCTGAGCCATGGTTCAGCAAGCATCTTTGCACCAATAAAAGCCAGCACGAGCGCCAGTCCATATTTGAGATAATGGAACACCTCGATCATGCCCGCCAAAACAAAGTACAGTGAGCGCAATCCAAGAATGGCAAACATGTTGGAGGTGAACACAATGTATGGATCGGTGGTTACGGCAAAAATCGCAGGAATCGAGTCCACCGCGAAGATCACATCGGTGTATTCAATCGTCACCAGCACAATGGCCATTGGCGTGAGCATTCGTTTGCCGTCGATTTTTACAATAAAACGCTCCCCCTCAAATTGGTCGTGTACCGGAAAGAGTTTGCGCGCTAATTTGACCAACGGATTCTTGTCGGGCTCCACCCCGTCCTCATCATCATAAAAGAGCATCTTGATGCCTGTGAACAGAAGGAACGCGCCGAACCCATAAAGAATCCAATGAAATTCGGCCACGGCAACCGCACCTACGCCAATCATTAAGCCCCTCATGATTAGCGCCCCCATGATGCCCCAGAATAAAACGCGGTGCTGGTATATTGGCTTCACCTTGAAATAGGCGAAGATAAGGACGATCACAAACACGTTGTCCATCGAAAGCGCTAACTCAAGTATGTAGCCCGTGATAAAAGCCAGCTTGCTGACATGTTGAAGCACAAGAGAATATTCCCTCTTATTTAGAGTCTCATTCTCGTCGGTGTTAAACTGATTGAATATTGTTTCGTTAAAGCGAAGCGGGTCGCGGCTTTCAAAACCGGCATCATCGTGCTTAATGAGGCACTCCTCTTGCTCCAACTTTCCATTATGGTTTACATCTAGTTCAAGGAAGCGCTCACTCGACTCCCTATCGTACACTTCCGGTATGGCAGCAAAGGCGAACACCATGGCCAGAGCGAACCATAATGTACTCCAACCAAGAGCCTCCTTGAACCCAACTTTATGTGCTTTGCGGTTAAACAGCCCGAGATCGAGCGAGAGGATTAGCAGCATCCCAACCACAAACACCCCATAGTTCCAAGGGGCGATAGTGACGGCAATCATATCAGACTTGGATCGTTACCGGGTCGGCATCCTGAATGGGCGCCGCCAGTTCGGGTCGTTTGCCTTCGTGCCACCACAGCACGAAGGCGCAGGCGATGTATATTGAGGAGTAAGTTCCCGTGATAATGCCCACGAGGAACATGAACGCGAAATCATTGATCACCGTGCCGCCATAGAAATACAGCGTGGCGGTGGAAAGCAAAGTGGTGCCGGAGGTGATGATAGTGCGGCTGAGCGTTTGATTCAGCGCGGCATTCATTACATCAGCAAATGAACCGCGCGTGCCGAGCCGGAGGTTTTCCCGGATGCGATCGAAGATGACAATGGTGTCGTTGATGGAGAAACCAATGATAGTGAGAATGGCCGCCACGATCGGCGCGTTGAGCTCGCGTCCGCTAAGGAAAAACAGCCCGCCGGTCATCAACACGTCGTGCAAAATTGCAATGATCGCGCCGATCGCAAATGAGTATTCATAGCGAAACGCCACATAAATCAAAATGCCGAACAACGCCAGCACGGTGGCCACGATTGCTGATTTTTGAATTTCCCCGCTCACACTCGGCCCCACGAGATCCTTGGAAAGCAAACTGAAATTCGCTTCGGGATGGATTTGGTTGAGTTCGCCAATGACAAGTTTCGGGTCGCCTGCTTTGTAGCTGACGCGGAGCACTTGTACGCCGGAGGCTTGGTCGGATTGGGCTTGCACCTGCAATCCGGAATCGCCCATGGACAATTTTTCGGAAAGTGTGCTCTGTAATTTTTCCGGGTCGATCGTGGCTTTTTCGTTATCAAAACTCATCATCAAGCTCTGCCCGCCCGCGAAATCCACACCCATGGTTTTATCCCAGCCACGGGAGATCACGTAAATTGTGGAAAACAAAATGAACAACCAAGTAACCCAAACAGCAGGGCTCTTAATGGCATTCGCAACGCGGGTTGCGCTGGTTTTGTATTTCACAAAACTGATCGTCGGCAAACCGGCCGTGGGCCGTAGATGCATCGCGCGCTTCGATCCCTCCGAGCCGATCCATCCCCAGCTCAGCAGCAAATCCAAAACCAGCCGCGTGGCCACTAGCGCGGTGAACATGCTGGCGAGAATGCCGATGGTGAGCGTAACGCCGAATCCCTGCACGGGGCCTTTGCCCATATAAATCAGAATTACAGAAGCTATGAGTGTTGTTATGTTGGCATCAAAAATAGTACCAAACGCTTTTTCATAGCCGGACGCGATAGCGCCCTTCAACGATTTGCCCGCGCGCAGTTCCTCACGGATCCGTTCAAAAATGAGCACGTTGGCGTCCACCGCCATGCCGATGGTGAGGACGACGCCGGCGATGCCGGGCAGCGTAAGCGTAGCGCCAAACCAACAAAGCACCCCCATAAGAATGAGAATGTTCAGCGCCAATGCAATGTTGGCAACGACGCCACACAATAAATAATAAATTAACATGAACACCGCCACGGCGATGAGCCCCCACTTGGCGGCGGCAAATCCCTTGGCCACCGATTCCCGGCCGAGCGAGGGATCCACATCACGTTCCTCGATGATTTCCACCGGCGTCTCAAGCGGATTCTCAAGTGCATTGGCCAATTCCCGGGCTTCTTCGTAGGTGAAGTCACCGCTGATTTCACCACGCGAATGAATTCGGCTATTGATCGAAGGCGCAGAAATCAGCTCACCATCGAGCACAATACACA
The DNA here is from genome assembly GCA_937775205.1 of uncultured Verrucomicrobiae bacterium. Taxonomy (GTDB): domain Bacteria; phylum Verrucomicrobiota; class Verrucomicrobiia; order Limisphaerales; family UBA1100; genus JACNJL01. The sequence continues at coordinate 89,814 of CALKBX010000001.1, forward strand.
GCGCGCGCGGATCCTGCCCGCTCACCTGATGCTCCTCCGTGATACGCGCAAATTTATCCGCACCCGCACCATTGAGCTTGAAGCTGATTTTCGCCAGACCACTGATGGAATCACGAATGGGGCTGGCGCTGACGATGTGAACGCCGGGGACGCATTTATCCGAGTAATCCCGCATTGTCACCACGAACAGAGTGCGCGTGATTTTATTTCCGTCATCGTCTTTGAGCTTGTAGCTCAACAAATCAGCGCCGGGAACAAAATCTTCACCACTCGAAATCGCCGCCTCACTGCTGGCATGTTCGAGGCGAAATTCCAGCTTGGCGATTTTCTGAATGGTGTCGCGCGCCCGATCACGATCCGCCTTGGAGAGGCCGGGAATTTGAATGATGATATGGTCATCCTTATCATTCGATGAGCTTTGGATGATGGGCTCGGAGACACCAAATTTATCAATCCGTTTCCGAATGGTATCCATCGCCTGCTCCAACCGCTGTTTGCGTTTGTCGGAGCTGGCCCTTTCACCGGTGTTGACGATGCGCACGGTGAACTGCGTGCCGCCCCGAAGATCCAGCCCCAGCTTCACTTTGCCGGCGGCCATTGATTGGAGCTTGCCGAGCACAAAACGGTTGGCCGCTTTCCGCGATGTTTCTGCCAAGCCGATTTTTTCCGAATCAGGAACGCGATCTGAAATTTCCAGATTCAGGTTCTCATCGAGCCCCATTTTGTCACGCGCCAATTTGTCGGTTTTGAAATCCCCAATCAGCGGAAAATAATTAGTGAGGCTCGCAGCACCGATCGCTTTCTCCCATTTTTCTAGCGTCAGTTCACTGCCCGCGTCTTCGTCTTCCGCGGCCTTGACGCTTTTCAGAATGAGGTCGAACCTGCCGTCATCTTTATTGATGGCCTTTTCTTCGAAGACATCCACCATCGGGCGGCCTTCTGGCGGCAGCCACTGGATGCCAAAGCCAATGCTGACAGCCAGCACGATGACCCAGCGCCAAAACATCGGGCGGTTATGTGTTTGTTTTCGCTCCATGAAATCAGTCCTTCTGCGCGTCCTCATCCACCATGGCCTCCACGGCGGCCTTGCTTACCTCCAGCTTGGAATCGCCGGAGCGGAGGGTCACACTTTTATCTTTCACCGTCAGCACCGTACCGAGGATGCCCGCGGCGATGACTTTGTCGCCGGGCTTAAGCGATTTCACCATAGCCTCGAGCTTCTTTCTTTGCTGGCTTTGCGGACGCAAAATGAGCACGTACATAATGGCAAACAAAGGCCCAAACATGCAGAGCATTTGAATGAGTGTGTCTTTTCCAGAGGCGGGTTGACCGCCGCTGCCCCCGCCCGCCATTGCGAACCACGCGTCACTAATTAGATTTTCCATATTCAAAAATGAGACGGCAAAGACTATGGGTAAAGCTCCCGATGGCAAGCTTTTACGGTGAGAATTACGCATTTTTTCGCTGTGCCGCCACGCGGGTGGTGGGCGTGTAACGGGCGGCAAATTCAGCCCGAAACCCGCCAAATGTGCCCGCTTCGATGTGTTTACGCATATCATTCATCAGCCGCAAATACAGCCGGAGATTGTGCAAAGTCAGCAGTCGTAGCCCTAAAATCTCATCCACATTGAGCAAATGCCGCACGTAAGCTCGGGTGTGATGGGTGCAAGTGAAGCAATCGCAATCGGCCTCGATGGGCGCGAAATCCTCCCGATACGCCGCGCCCTTGAGGGCAAACGCGCCGTCATAGGTAAACGCCGTGCCATTGCGCGCAAGGCGGGTGGGCAGCACGCAATCAAAAAGATCCACCCCGCGCGCCACCAGTTCCACCAACTGCGCGGGCGTGCCGAGCCCCATCGCGTAGCGCGGCTTGGCGGCGGGCAACAACGGCGCGGTGTGCGCCGCCATCGCGAGCATCTTCGGTTCCGGTTCGCCCACGCTGAGGCCGCCGATGGCGTGGCCGTCAAAATCCAGTGCGGTGATATCCGCCGCGCTGCGCTCGCGCAAATCTGCGTAACACCCGCCCTGCACAATTCCGAAAATCATTTGCCCGTCCGCGCGCGGTTGTTCGCGGCACTCGGCGGCCCAGCGCGCGGTGCGTTCCACGGCAGCCGCCACGCGTTCGCGCTCGGCGGGATACGGCGGGCAATCATCAAACACCATCGCGATGTCACTGCCCAAGTCGCGCTGAATGGACATCGCTTCTTTGGGCCCGAGGAAAAGTGATGAGCCATCGATGTGCGATTGGAAGGCCACACCGTCGTCTTTGATTTTCGCCATCTTCGCCAAACTGAAAACCTGAAACCCGCCGCTGTCGGTGAGGATCGGTTTATCCCAACCCATAAACGCGTGCAACCCGCCCGCGGCGCGAATGGTTTCCGGCCCGGGCCGAAGGTTGAGGTGATAAGTGTTCCCAAGAATAATTTGCGCGCCCAACTCGTGGAGGTCGCGGGCGTCGACCGTTTTGACCGTGGCGCGGGTTCCCACGGGCATAAACATCGGCGTTTGGATTTCGCCGTGCGCAGTGGCGAGCGTGCCGCGCCGCGCATCGCCATCAGTTTTGTGCAGCGTGAACATTAGGCCAGTGCCGCCCGCACGCGGGCAACCGCCTCCGCCACTGGAACATTTTCGCGACCGCCCTCAGAACGTAGCGTGAATTCCACGTTGCCCTCCTTAAGCGAGCGCTCGCCGACGCTCACGCGCACGGGAATGCCGATCAGTTCGGAGTCTTTGAACTTCACGCCGGGACGAACATCGCGGTCGTCCATTATCACTTCCACTCCGGCGGCCGTCAGCTCGTCGTAAATCGCTTGGGCGGTTTTCATCACTTCACCTTCAGGCGCGATGTCCAGCACGGTGAGGCAAACCTGCCACGGCGCAACCGCTTGCGGCCAAATCACGCCGTGCTCGTCATTACCGCATTCGATAATCGCCTGGAGCGTTCGCGTGACGCCGAGCCCGTAACAGCCCATCACGAAGGGATGCTGCTTGCCGTCCTCCGCGAGAAATTTTGCGTCGAGTGCCTCGGCGTATTTTGTGCCGAGCTTGAAGACGTGCCCCACCTCGATGGCGCGCTGAATCTTTAGCGGTTGGCCGCTTTCGCTCTGCTCGCCTTCGCGCACGGTGCGGAGGTCTGCCCATTTCACATCCGGCAAATCGCGGGCGACATTCACATTGCGAAGGTGAAAGCTGTTCTCATTCGCGCCCGTCGTCATGCCCGCGGCATTGCGTAGTTGTTCATCGGCAAACACGGGGATGCCTTTCACGCCCACCGCGCCGAGGCTACCCGGATACGCGCCGAGCGCGGCGTGAATTTCCTCCACTTCCGCCGCGCGAAAAATCGCGGTGCCGAGCGCGCCGCAAAGTTTGGCTTCATTGACTTGATCATCGCCACGCACCAACGCGATCGCCGGTTTATCTTCGGCGATGAAAACGAGCGTTTTGATCTGCGCCTCGGCGGGTACATTGTACGGTGCTTGCGTGAGACTCTCGATGGTCTTCACTTTCGGCGTGGCAAACTTTTCCAACTCCCCCGTGCACTCGCCCGGGGTGGCGATGATTGCGCCTTGGCTGTTGGCTTTTTCAAGATTGGCGGCGTACGAGCCGTCTTCAGTGTAAGCCACTTCGCTTTCGCCGGTGGGCGCGGGCACCATAAATTCATGTGAATGTTTGCCGCCCATCACGCCGGTATCTGCCTCCACCGGAAACGCCGTCATGCCGCACCGCGCAAACACGCGCACGTACGCGTCGTACATTTTTTGATAACTCACCATCGCTGCTTCATCGGAAACATCGAAGCTGTACGCGTCTTTCATAATGAACTCACGCGCGCGCATCAGCCCAAAGCGCGGACGGATTTCATCCCGAAACTTGGTTTGGATCTGGTAAAAATTAATGGGTGCCTGCCGATACGAATGCAGCTCCGTCGAGGCCAGCGTGGTGATGACTTCCTCGTGCGTGGGGCCGAGCAGCCATTCTCGGTTTTTGCTGTCGCGCACTTTGAAAAGCACGTCCGCCGCCTGTTCGTAACGACCGCTGGCTTTCCAAATTTCCGGCGGTTGCACGGCGGGCATCAGCACTTCCAGCGCTCCGGCGCGATTCATTTCCTCGCGCACAATGGCCTCGATTTTTCGTAATACCCGAATGCCCGACGGCAAAAAAGTGTACAGTCCGCCGGCCAGTTTGCGCACCAAACCGGCACGCAGCAGCAATTGATGTGAGGGAATCTCCGCTTCAGCAGGGGCTTCCTTCAAGGTGGGAATGAACGTTTCGGTCCAGCGCATGCGGCAGTGATAGCGGAGAGTGGGCGCGACCGCAACCTTGCGCTACTTCACCGTGTTGCAAAGGGAAGCCATGTCGCCAATGCGCACCTCGAGACGATCGCCGCTTTCGATGGGCCCCACCCCGCTCGGCGTGCCGGTGAGAATAATGTCGCCCGGCAGCAAAGTCATGTTCGTGGAAATGAAACTCACGAGGTGATTGCAGTCAAAAATCATTTGGCCGGTGTGTGAATTTTGGCAGAGTTCGCCATTCTTAAAAAGTTGAATAGTCAGATTTTGCGGTTCCGCCTTCGTTTCAATGTACGGCCCCAAGGGCGTGAAGGTATCGAAACTCTTGGCACGCGCCCACTGGCTTTCACTCTTTTGAATGTCGCGGTCACTAATATCCTGCGCGGATGTGTAGCCAAAAATATAGCGGCCGGCTGCTTGGGGGGCGACATTGCGAATGCGGCGGCCGATGACGATGGCCAGCTCGGCCTCAAAATCGTTGCGGTGACTGGGAAAGGGCAAATCAATTTTCGCGCCGTCGGGGATGATCGAAGTGGGTGCCTTGAGCCAAAAGAGCGGTTGCGTGGGTGGCTTGAGATTGGACTCGCGGGCGTGGTCGGCATAGTTCAGCCCCACGGCGATGACCTTGCTCGGATTTACCGGCGCAAGGGTTTTGATGCTACGACTGGGCTTGATGGCGCGCTTCGAAAACGAATGCGAACCAAAAACATCGCCCTTTAACTTGTACAGTTTGCCGTCAACAACCTTGGCGTGAAAGGTGTCGTCCCCTTTTTGAAATCGTCCGATAGCAGCCATGTGGAGAGTTGTTAACAGGTAATTCCCAAGATCCGCAAGCCAAAAACATTGAAAAACCGATGCGATTTTGGCTATTCTGTGCGCCTCAAAATGACTTATAAAATCCGTGTCATACTGTGTTTTTCGGCGTTTCTGTGTCTGACCGGAGATGTTTTCGGGGCGGAAAAAGAGATTGAGTGGAACTCGTTTCGCAAGCATCTCGGCTTAAATGTGCAAGACTCGACGCTGGCGGAAGTGCTCGGCGGCATTCAACGCGAAACCGGCTGGCAAGTGCGACTGCAGCCGGGGCTCAACCGGCCCGTGTCCGTGAAGTTCAAACCCAAGCCCTTGGACGAAGCTTTGCAATTTCTGCTGGGCGACCTTCGTTACACTCTCATTGCGCGGCCCGGCGAACCCGGCAAGCTGGAGGTTCGCAAAGGCAATGCCCTTGCCGAAACTGAGCCGATGGCCGAACCGGTTTCTAAACCCAAAGTGGCTGCTAATCAACTGGCCGTCATCTTTCGGCCCGGGCAGGACGCGGCCGCGCTGGCCAAACGCTTCAACGCCGATCTGCTTGGGTTCATCAAAATCGCCAACGTGGCCCAACTCAAATTCACCGACCCCCGCGCAATGGCCGCCGCCCGACAAGCGATGGCCGAGCTGGGCGTCACGGATATTATTGATGACGTGCATTTGTATCCCCGACCCGCCACTCCCATTTTGGTGGCGGGCGGCGCGGGCATACTGCCCATCTCCTTGCGCCCGGAGGAAGTGGACACGAAGGGCCAGCTCATCATCGGGCTCATCGACACCGCCGTGCAACCCGCTGGGCTCGACCAACCCGGATTCCTGTTGCCCGCGCTTTCGATCGCTGAACCCTTCACGCCTCCGAACGACTCGCCCACCCACGGCACCTCGATGGCCGGCACTATTCTGCGCGGTTTGGCGAACAAGGATTTGGGCGTACAAAAGAGTCCCGTGCGGATTCTGCCGGTTGATGTGTTTGGCGCGAGCGCGAATGCCAATTCATTCAACATCGCCAACGGCATTACCGAGGCGGTAAACAATGGTGCCACGATCATCAATCTCAGTCTCGGCGGCTACCAAGCCAGCCCGTTGCTCCAGCGCATCATCGCCACTCATCATAATAACGGCGTGCTCTTCGTGGGCGCCGCCGGCAACGAACCGGTCACCACGCCGCATTTCCCCGCCGCGCATCCGGAAGTGATGGCCGTCACCGCCACGCGCCCCAACGGCGAACTGACGGCGTACGCCAATCGCGGTAACTTTATCGATGTCGCCGCCCGCGGGACGCATCCGGTGCGGTTTGGTAAACGCACTTACGCCATCACCGGCACTTCTGCTTCCTCGGCTTATGTGAGCGGACTCGCCGCCGGCCTGGCATCGGCCCACCAAAAAAAGCCGCGCGAGATTCGTGAGTTGATTATTGAAAACCGCCCCTTCGTCCCGCCCAAACCGAAGGAGGAAAAGAAGAATTAACACCGCCGTTCGATGCGGACGGATACGTGGCGGGTTTGGGGCAGGATGAATTTCTTCACTTCCACCCGCACGCAATCGGGCTGAAATTTTGTGAGCACGAGCGTTGCCGCGTCCTCGGCCAATTTTTCAATCAACCGCCATTCACCGGCTTCCGCCATTTCCGTGAGCGCGAGCGTCACCGCGTGGTAATCGATGGTAGCCTCGATGGCATCGCCCGCGGTGGCCTCGGCAAAGGGTTGCTCCATTTCCACCGTCAACAGCAAGCGCTGAGGCGTGGCGCGTTCTTCGTCAGGCACGCCCACGCGCGCGCGCACTTCGAGGTCGGCGATGGTGATGGTGTCATTCATGGGCGATCACGGGCGCGGGCCATTTCAGTGAGGATTTCTCCAGTAATAATTTTAATTCACCCAAATGTTCGACGATTAGTTCCGGCTCCGACAACTGCAATTGGTCGCGGGTGTTGTAGCCGGTGAGCACGGCGCAGGAATGAATGCCGCCGGCGTGGGCGGTTTCCACATCGTGCTGCATGTCGCCGATAAAAACAGTTTCGTCGGCGCGCAGGTTTTGCTCAGCGAGAATCTCAACGATACGCGCGCGTTTATCCATCACGCGCACGTAGGCGTGATCAAAATCAAAAGCGATGCGCGCGGATTGTTCGCGGTAATGGTCAGGATGAATCGTGCTCAGCAAAAAAGTGCGCAGGTGGTTTGATTTGCAAAACTCAAAAAACTCCCGGGCGTGCGGCAGGGGCTCGATGGATTTTTGCTCGTCGGCGAAGCTGTGTTTGTACCATTCCTCAAGTTGCTCCAAGGGAACGCCGGGCGTGACGCGTTCATAGAATTCTTCAAAAGGCAAACTGAACTCCGCGCGGAATTGTTCAAGGCTCATCTCCGGCCGGCCGGATTGGGTGAAGGTGTAATTGGTGGCCCGCCACACCGCCGGCAGATCATTCACCAAAGTGCCGGACCAATCGAATAACACATTGCGAATCATCCCTCCGCCTTTTCGTCTTCATTTTCATCCGCGGGTTTAGCCCGCAAATTGATGCGTTCGGGAGCCTTTTCGCCCTCGGCTTTCTTTGCTTCCTTTTCTTCGGCCGGCTTGTCGCGCAAATTGATTCGCTTCTTGGACGCCTCGCCCTTCACTTCCTTTTCGCGAAGCTTAGCCTCTGCGAGCAGCGCGGCTTTGTCGTCGGGTTTCAGCAAAAATGCGGCTACAATCGCCGCAGCCACAGCGATGACCGCACAAATAAAATAAGGCAATCGGATGGATACATCCAATAAACCCAACGCAAATAACGGCCCAATAATTCTCGCAAGACTGCCGATGCTTTGGGTGACGCCCATGATCTCGCCCTGTTCGTTGGGGCCGGCGTTCAGTGAAATCAATCCGTAAGTTGGGGCGCGGTAGACGCTGGAGCTGACGGAAAATAACGCGAGCGCGCCCAGCAACATATAAAGATGCGGCGCGTGAGCCAGCGGTAACCACGCGAGGCTCACCCCCAAAAGGGACAGCCCAACGACAATCAGCCATTTCTCGCCCAACCAATTGACAAGCGGCCCGATGAACTTGCCCTGAATGATGGCCCCGAGCAGCCCACAAAAGACGAGCATGTAATAGGCGATCGTCCGCGTGTAATCGATGGAAGCAATTTTCCCGCTGGGGGGGACGAAATGTATTTCATCATAGACGATCCGGCCGCTCTTGGGCGCGGTGAAAATATTGGTTCCATCGAGGGTTACCAACGTGCATAAGGGCGCGCCTTTCCGCACCTCACCCCCCTGCTCCACATGCCACTGGCGAATCTCCGTGATTTGGTTGTCATCAAACTCCGCGTGCACCATTTGCTGAAAACTAAATGTTCCGGGCGATTCTTTCGTGCCGGTAAAGGTGACCACGAAGGTGGATTCAAAACAGGTGAAACAAAATGTGGCCATGAAAAAAACACCCATGAGGCAGGCGAGTTGTTTGCGCTTAAGCACGCCGGCGATCTGCTGCAATCGGGGCGGTGGCGGCGCGGGATCACTCTCGGGCGTGCGGCTTTCGCCCAAAACGAAATACGCCAAAATGAGGTTGAGCCCGCAGATGGTGGCCGCCGTCCAGCCGGGGCCGCTGGCGCCAAACCATTCCGCGCTTAACGCGCCCAAGGCCGGCCCCACGATGAAGCCCAAGCCGAACGCCATGCCGATAAGCCCCATCCGCTTGGAACGCTCTTCGGGCGGCGACACGTCGGCGATGTACGCACTAGCCACTGAGAGGTTGGCACCGCACACGCCCGCCGCCATCCGCGAGGCGAGCAAGCCCCACAATGATTCATAATAACACGCCAACGCAAACAGGATGTACGAGATGCACGCGCCCGCGGTGCTGATGAGCAACACCGGACGACGGCCAATGCGGTCGGAGAGGCGTCCCCACCACGGGGCAAAAAGGAATTGCATCAGCGAATACGAGGCCACGATGAGGCCGGCGATGAGGCCCGCCGCGCCATAAGTTTTTGCGTAAAGCGGCAGCACGGGCAGTACGATCCCGAAACCAATCAGGTCGATGAAGACGGTCATGAAGATGACCAACAATGATGCTTTACGTGCCATGCGCGACGGGCGGGGAAGTTAACGCGCCAAGGCCGCGCGGGAAAGCAAAACCGCTCAGGCTTTTTCAGGGTCCTCGACTGTCGGGCCGTAAAGCCATTGCCAGCTCGCGCGAAAGTCCTCCAATATCATGTAAAGCGAAGGCACCAATACAAGGGTGACGAGCGTGGCGAACATCACGCCAAACCCAATCGAGACAGCCATGGGAATGAGGAATTGCGCCTGCACGCTTTTTTCAAAGAACACCAGCGGCGTGAGGCCCGCGAAGGTGGTGAGTGAGGTGAGCATAATCGCGCGAAAACGCGCCACGCCGCTCACGCGTACGGCGTCGATAATTTCTTTATGCTTGGGGCGGTTGCGGTTTACGAAGTCCACCATCACGAGGCTGTCGTTCACCACCACACCAGTGAGCGCCACCACGCCGAACATCGACAGCACCGTCAGTTCCATCCCCATAATGAGATGCCCGAGCACCGCGCCAATGAGGCCGAAGGGGATCGCCGCCATCACAATGAAGGGCTGAATGTACGACTTGAAAGGGATGGCCAGCAGTGCATAAATCATCACCATTGCCACGATGAACGCGCGGAACATGCTCGAGAGCGTCACTTCCTGTTCTTGTCGCGCGCCTTGAAAACTATGCTGCAACCCGGGGTATTCGACGGCCAATTCGGGCAAATCTTTTTCCTCCAAACGGGCGATGAGTTTGTTGGGTTCAATGCGGGTGGTGTCCACGTCGGCAGTAATATTCACCGAGCGGCGCCCGTCCACGCGGCGGATGCTCGCATAGCCGCGCCCTTCCTCAACGGCGGCAACCTTAGCGAAGGGCACCTCAAATCCATCACGCGTGCGGATGCGCAAGCCGTTCAGATCGTGCATCGACCGGCGGCGGTCGGCGGGATAGCGCACCATCACTTTTACATCATCCCGATTGCGCTGCAGTCGCTGGGCTTCCTCACCATAAAACGCCTGTCGCACTTGACGCGCGAGATCCGCTTGGCGCAAGCCGAGCAATTCGGCCTCCGGCTTGAGCTTTATTTTCAACTCCCGTTTGCCCACGCGAAAGGTATCGGTAATGTCCTGCACACCGGGGTAATTCCTGAGACGCGCCTTCAATTCTTCCGTGGCCGCCTTCAACGTGGCGAGGTTCGGGCCGCTCAAGCGAATGTTGATAGGTTTGCCTGCCGAAAAAATACTGGCGCTGAAGCCTACCTCCGTGGCCCCGGAAAATTCCCCAGCTAATTCCCGCCAACGATCGGCCATTCCCTGACTCGTGATGGTGCGCTCCTCGGAGGGTGCTACTTCCAAATGCACCTCACCTTTGTGGCTCCCAAAATGACTGGCATCGTAATTGCCGCCCGCCATTTCTGCCTCCATCCTAAAGGGTTGCTGCCCAATACTGGAAAGCGAATGGCGAATGGCATTGGTGCCGTCCATTCCGCCCGCGGCAATTTCCCGGCGCAGTTGTTCGCCGGCGTCCTCCAGTTGTTGCACAGCTTTTTCGGTAACCTCCACCGGTGTGCCGCGCGCGAAGCTTACCCACGCCGCCACATTGTCACCCTCCACGGGCGGGAAGAAAATAAATTTGAAATGACCGCCCGCATAGCCCGCGAGGGTAATAAACAAAGCCGTCACGCCAACCGAAAGCGTGAGATACCGCCAGCGCAAACATGTCTCAAGAAATGGCTGGTATTTTTCCAAGATAAACCGCTCCACGCCCCCCGCAAAAGCGCTTTGAAACCGAGACCACAGCCCCGGTTTTTTTTCCTTTTTCACATCCGGCAAGTTCCGCAAATGTGCCGGCAAAATGAACAGGCATTCCACCAAAGAAAACAAAAGCGTGGGGATCACAATCAATGGAATGTAACGCAAAATTTTCCCCGTGTTGCCCTCGATGGCAAGCAAAGGATAAAATGCCGCCACGGTGGTGAGCACTCCAAATATCACCGGCCGCCCCACTTCCAGTGCGCCGCTGATGGTACTCTTGATGCCGGCGCCGTATTTTTCCTGATGAGTGTAAATATTTTCACCCAACACAATCGCGTCATCCACCACAATGCCGAGCACGACAATAAAAGCGAAAAGCGTTATGAGGCTGATCGAGGCGTCCATCGCCGGCATCAGCCAGAGCGTGCCGAGGAAGGAAACCGGGATGCCAAAAGTCACCCACATCGCCAGCCGAAACCGTAGGAACAACGCGAGAATGAAGAACACCAAAATGAGCCCCGCGCGCCCGTTGCGCAGCAGGAGGTCCAGGCGACTGCGCAAGTATGAGGAATCGTCCTGCCACGTTTCCAGCGTGATGCCCGCCGGCATATTGCGCTCCGCGGTGGCGACGTATTCCTTAACCAGCCGCGAAATCTCCAGCGCGCTTTGGTCGCCAACACGAAACACCCGCACCAACGCCGAGGGTTTCCCATCAAAACGCGCGTGCGCATCAACTTCCGCAAAACCATCCACCACTCGCGCCACTTGCCCCAACGTGAGGCGACTGCCATCCAGCTCGGTCCGCAACGGCAGGGATTCAAAGTCTATTTGTCCGTATGCCTGCATCTCGGCACGGAGCAAAATATCGCCACCGGTCGTTTTCAGCGTGCCGCCGGGGAGATTGAGTGATCCTTCACGCACCGCCGCGGCGACCTCGTCGAAGCTAAGATTGAACCGCCGCAAGTCTTCCTCGCGCAATTCGATGCTCACCTCGTAAGGCCGCACGTTCACCAATTCCACCTGCGTGATACCGCGCCGCGCCAGCAATTCATCCCGCACCCGTTGCCCCGCACGCTTCAGCGCTCTCTCGCCCACCTCGCCGCTCACGGCCACATTAATCACCTGCTTGCGAATAATAATTTCGCTGATCTTGTGCTTTTCAGCTTCATCCGGAAACGTGTCAATCGCGCCCACTTTTGATTTTGCTTCATCGAGAAACTTCTTCCCGTCTGTGTGCGGCAACAGTTCAATCGCTACCACCCCCATCCCCTCGCCCGCGGTGGAGACCATTTGCTTCACGCCACCCAATCCCTGCACCGCCTGTTCCACACGGGTGCAAATGGCTTTTTCCACTTCTTCCGGCGCGGCCCCCGGGTACGGCACCTCAATCATCACCCAGTTCGAGTCGAACTCCGGAAACACCTCCTGTTTGATTTTCGGAATGGCCAGCAACCCCGCCAATAAAATAAATGCCGCCAACAAATTTGAGGCCACTCGGTTGCGCGCAAACCATTCGATGATGCTATTCATCCGCCCGCACCCCCATGCCTTCCACAAACGAATCAAGCGGCGAGAGGCAAACCTGTTCGCCTCCTTTCAATCCCGAACCAATCACCACCCGCGTGCGGTCACTCCAAGCAACCTTCACCGCTTGCGAAAACAACTTGCCCTCGCGCAGCACGTACACCACGCCGCCCTCGCGGAACGCCACGCGCGGCAACACCACTACCCCTTCCAGCGCACACCCCTCAATGCGCGCCATCACGAACCGCCCAAAACTCAATGCGGGTTTCCCTGGCGCATACGGCGCGGGCACACTCGCCACCACCGCCATCATGCGGGTGCCCGTTTCCAATTCACCTTCCGTTCGGATGATTTTCCCGATCCATTCATCTTCGCCCGCGGTGAGCACCACTGACGGGCCATCCACCGCGCCACCCCGCAAGGCATCGCTCAATTCGAGATGCTTTAATTCCCCGATCGGCAAAGGCAGCCGCACCTCGGCCACCGCCACCGGCTGAATTTTTGCCAACGCACTTGCGCGTGAAACCAGCTGCCCCACGCCGATGGACTGCGATTTCACGCGCCCATCAAATGGGGCAAGCATCACGCAACGTTCCAAATTCACTTGAGCCTGATCCCGCGCCGCTTCCGCTGCCGCTAACGCCGCCTTGCCCGATTCATGCTGCGCCCGCGAAGCGCCCATCATGGCCTTGGCCGAGGCCAGCGCCGCGCGCGCTTCACGCAATTGCGGATCGCGCACCAACAACGCCGGCGGCTCGCCCTCTCGACCCAGCAGTCTCCATTCTGCACGCGCCGCCGCTGCCTCCGCTTCCTCGCGCGTGATGCGCGCCTGCGCCTGTGCCATGTTTGCCGCTCCGCTGCTTACCTGCGCCAAGGCGTTGGTCATGCTCGCCTGAGCGGATTGAATATTCGCCGTGGCCTGTCGCAGCGCCAACTCATAATCGCCGCGATCAATCCGCACCAATTCCTCATCACGCGCGAAGAGCCCGCCGACCACCAGTTGTGGGGAAACCCAAACCACCCGGCCGCTTACTTCCGGCGAAAACCCAATCTCGCGACGCGGCATCACGGTGCCTTGCGAACGGACTTCCAGCTGAAAATTTTCCAGCTTCACCCCCACCGCCTCAACCCGCGGCTTGAAGCGCTCCACCTCGCGCGGCGTGACGGTTTTGCGATGCGTCGCCAACCACCACGAACCATAAGCGCCGATCAACAACAGGATCACCGGCAAAGCAATTTGCAAAACACGCCGAGTCATGGGGCCACCTCCTTTGGCACATCAAAACCGCCCCCCAAGGCGAGGTGAAGATTCACGCGGTTTTCCAAACGCAACCGTCGCACACCCACTTGTTGGCTGCTGAATTCATTGACGCGCCGCTGCATTTCCAGTACCCGCGCAAAAGGCTCCAGTCCGCGCGCAAAACGATTCTCAGCCAACCCCAATGCCTGCGTGGCTTTGGTGGCGCCTTCCGTCAGACGCGCCTCGCGCCCGGCCAGCCAGCCTTCGTTCGCCAGTGCCGTCTCCACCTCGGCAAACGCGTTGAGCACAGTGGCGCGATATTGAATTACCGCCTCGGCCGCCATGGCCTCGCGCAGTTTCACACTGGCGCGCAAACGTCCACTGTTGAAAATCGGTTGCGTGAGATTTGTCCCCAACGACCACACAAGCAAATGATTGTTCATTAAATTTTCAAGCTCATCACTGGAAGTGCCGCCTGAAGCAGTGAGAGAAAATTTAGGATACAATTCCGCGCGCGCAACGGCCGTGCGGGCATCAGCAGCGATTAGGCGACTGTGTGCCCCCAATATATCCGGACGGCGGGTGAGCAGTTGCGACGGCAAACCCGCGGGGATCGCGGCTGGCAATTCCGGCATAACCGGCACTCCCTCCAATGCACCGGCGGGATAACGCCCGAGCAACACTTCCAATTTCCGCCGAGCCTCTGCGCGCGGGGAACGCCATTGCTCCACACCCGCCCGCGCGGCAGCGAGGTTGACCTCGGCCAAACGCAAGTCCAACGCCGGCCCCACGCCAAGCCCGTAACGCAAGTTGGCCTGGCGCACGGCGGTTTCGAGGATGAAGACATTGGCTTTAGCCAACCCCAATTGTTCACGCGCCTCGGTGAGCGCCAGCCACGCCTTCACCGTTTGCGCAGCCAGCGATTGCCGCGCCGCGCGTAGCTCTGCCTGCGCGATAGCGGTGTCCATCGAAGCCGCAAGTTGACCGGCGCGAATGCGGCCCCACACATCCACCTCCCAATTACTCGAGAGCGTGAATCCATAATTTTCCGAGCGGGAAGTGAGCACCGAGGAATCGCCAATCGGCAGCCCAATAATATTACTGCGTTTTTTATTGGCATCCAACGAAGCATTCAACGTGGGCCGGCGATCCGCGCCCGCGATGTGTTGCCGTAAGCGCGCCTGCTCCAACCGCACCGCGGTGGCCTGCAGATCCGGATTATTAGCCAATGCTTCCTCGACTAGATTGGCTAATTCGGCATTCGCCAGCGCTTCCCACCACTTGCCAGACGGGGCATTCGTCGAACTTTGGCCCGCCGCCCATTGCGCCGGTAAGCTCATGGAAAAGTCCGAGCGCTCCGGCAACTGCAGCGCGCAGCCAGCCAACACCCACCCGATCACCAGAAAAAATATATTGCGGCAACTCGTGTTCATCGCGATTTAGCCTTGAAACCTGCCGTTAAGAAATTCACCAACTGTTCGATCATCACTTCCGTGTCATCCGGATTACAGCGCCCGCCGGAAAACGCACGCAACCGCTCCGCATCCGCCATCGTGTGCGCCATGGCGCCAACCAGAAAATGAATGCGCCAAAATAAATCTTCCGGTGGTAATTTTGGTAACGCCCGTTGCAGCGCGGGAATGAAGCGGCCCGCCACCTCCTGCAATTGGTTATCCAGCATGGCTTGAATTTTCGGATCAGGTTCCATGAAGCAACGACCCAACAATTGCATAAACACCGCACCGCCTTTTTTGGGGTTGCGACTCAACCGCAACGCCGGCCCTACCAGCGCGGCGAGCACGTTCCGCAGCGGCATGACGCGCCGCGCGCTCTTGCGCTCTTCCCCCTCCAATAGCGCCAAGCGCTCGGCATTCAAAGGCACCAACCGCCGCGCCATCACCGCCCGCAACAATAATTCTTTGCTGCCAAAGTGATAATGCACCGCCGCCAAATTCACCTTGGCTCGGCCAATGATCTGCCGCAACGAAGTCGCGTGAGGACCGCGCACGGCAAACAACTGTTCCGCCGCATCCAAAATATCCCGCTTTGTATCCTTCATCACAACCATTCATTCAAACGTTCGTTTGAATCAGGCGTTCAATTTAGGTGACTTGGATCGAATGTCAACTGGAAGTTTGAAAAAAGAAAGGGGAATTCAGCCGAGCTGTTGTCCGACTTGCAATGGGCAGCCATTAAGAAATTCTGCCGCGTTCAAAGGGCGGCCGCCTTCCCGTTGTAATTTGATGAGATTGAGCGATTGTTTGCCGCACCCAACTAAAACGCCATTTTCGTCCGCGGACAACACTTCCCCGGCACTTCCATTCGCGGGTGAAATGTCGGTGGCCTGAATTTTTAATAAACGATTTTTCTCAGTGGGCAATTCAGTATAAATCCCGGGCCAAGGCGTGAGGGCGCGCCATTGACTGTGAATATTTGTTGCCGGTTGGGTCCAGTCGATTCGGCCGTCTTGCTTGGTGATTTTTCGCGCGTAGGTTGATTGACTGTCATCCTGCGAAACCGTCACGAGGGTGCCACCCAAAAACGCGGGGAGCGACTGGATTAATAAAGCCGCACCCATTTCGGCCAGTCGGTCGTGCAAAGTTTCGGCAGTGTCTGATTTGGTGATCGAGGTTTTCACGGTGGTGATCATGTCGCCAGTGTCGAGGCCGGCGTCCATGCGCATGAGGGTGATTCCAGTTTCAGCATCGCCATCAAGGATTGCCCATTGAATGGGGGCAGCGCCGCGATGGCGCGGGAGGAGTGAGGCGTGAATGTTCAACGCGCCGTGCGTTGGGAGGTCGAGGACGGTTTGGGGGAGGATTTGGCCGTAGGCGGTGACGATGAAAAGATCGGCCTCAAAGGCGGCGAGTTGCTTGAGGACTTCCGGGGTGCGGAGTGTTTCAGGCTGGATGACAGGCAGCCCGAGGGTGAGCGCGCATTGCTTGACGGGGCTGGGCTGGGGCTTGAGTTTGCGCCCGCTGGGGCGATCGGGCTGGGTGACCACGCCCACCACCTCGGCGATGGGGCTGGCGTGAAGGGCGGCGAGCGGCGGACAGGCCAGTTCGGCGGTGCCCATGTAGAGCACGCGGGCGGGCATCAGTTGCAAAACTCCAGTTGACCGAGGGCTTCGGCGACGCCGCCAAGCACTTTGACAGGCGATTGGGTGGAATTGATATCGTACACGATGCTGGACTCAAAACAATCGAGCACCGGCTGGGTTTCGTTTTTGTAGGTTTCGAAGCGTTGGCGAATGATGTCAAGATTGGCATCGTCCAGTCGGCTTTCGAGCAGGGCACGGCGCTGGATGCGCTGGATCATTTGTTCCTGATCCGGGCAGGCGAGGTGCAGCACAGCCAGCACGTTCACGTGCGCATTCATCATTTCAACTTGATGCGGATTGCGCGGGATACCATCGAGCACGAGGAAATCCTGCTTGGGATGGAAAGCTCCCTTGACGATGGCGCTCTCCATATTTTTTTGCCAAAGGGTGATGGTGAATTCGTCGGGCACCAACTCACCTCGGCTGGAATATTCCAGAAAGGTTTTTCCCAACGGATCATCCGGGCGCAGATTGCGGAAGGCATCGCCACAGGCGAAGTAGTAGCAGTTGGGGAGGTGGCGCAGAATGCGACCCTGAGTTCCCTTGCCGGAACCGGGCGCTCCAAAGAGAAGCACGGCGTTGTATTTCATTGATTCAGGCACGACCGAGCACCTCCACTTCTGTGAGGTCGGCGTAGCTTAAAAATTCTTCCATCCACTGTCCCTGCGAAGCAAAAATAAATTGCAACCCCGTGGCATCCACAGATGAAATGTAGTGGACGGAATACTCGGTGGACGCAGTGCGGAGGATGAGTGCTTCGCCGGTGGTGGCTGCAGTGCCCACAAATTGAGCAAAGTATTGGCTGAAAAATCCCGGGGTAAATTGGTATTCCGAGCTGTGATAATGCTCGAGTGACTGCGCAACCGTTACCGGCGCAACGGCGGGTTCCTCCGCGAATTGAGTTTCCTCCGCCCCGACCGCGGGAAGATTGGCGTACGGTGAATCCGGATCATCCTCGTATTTCATCTTTCGCACTGCGGGCAAAGGCGTGGGTGGCGTGGTGCTGGGCAACTCAGCAACCCCCGGAACACCCGGCGCGGCTAACGCTGAAGCCACCTGTGGTGGCAGCGCAAGGAATACCGCAGGGCCCACGACGGGCAAGATGGCGCTCAGGGCGCACACAAGTTTCACTGGTCGCTTTTTGAAGCGTGCAATTTCATAACCCGCATAGCCGCTGAGCGCCATGACCAGTAACGCGATGAAAATGCCGGAGGGATTGAATACCACTTCCGGGCTCAAAGCACTGGCGGGTGGGCGGCGCTCCGGGAAAGGCAGCACGCCAGGGGGTTCGACAAGTTGAAAGGGTGAAGCCGGCGAGGCGGAGGCGGCATTGCTCGTCGGTTGTGGCGGAGGCGGCAGACTGTTGGTGGGAGCGAGAACTGGCACGGCGATCCCCACGGGCTGCGGGATTCCCGTATTGGTGTTCACTGCGGGCGGCGCGGGGGCTTTGGCCACCGGCATCGGCTGGGGCGGTTGAACTGGCAAAACAGGTTGAGCCGGTGAGAGTGGCTGGACTGGCTTGGGTAAAGGCGCGACAACTACTGGGGCTTTTTTTCTTCGTGCTGTCTCGACGGCTTCCATGATTTGGAATTTAACATCACGAGGTTTTTGGTTGAAAACAGGATCCTTCAAAAACTCGCTCATCAGCAAACCCAAACTGCGCGCGGTGAATTCGTCCCAGCGATGGCGCACGCCATTTCCAAAGCCGCCGCCGGTGGGTCGAAGCACAACGCCATCCGGGTTAACGGAAATAACGCTGTGCACCTGAACAGGTTTGCGCTCGCCCTGAAATTCCACGAGAAACGCAGCACGCGCTTCCGGCATCGCAACCAGTAGCCAAACTAATAATGAAATCCTCCCCCTCACTCCTCGGGCAACATGCACCAGAAAAACGATTTCAGCAATCAAAAACACGCCCCAAGGCCGCAATAAAATCGTCCATCCCCCAATGGTCATCGTATATAGAAAGATGATCAGCCGCCGCCCCATGTCGCCAAACTCCGAGCGCGGCGATATCATGCGGGGCCTGTTGCAAATCTTTCCGCGCCAGCCATCCACCCAAATATCCCGCCAACACGTCGCCACTACCGCCCTGCGCCAAACGCGGCGTGCCTGTGGAATTTATTTGAATCGGCCCTTTCGCATAACCAACGAGCGTGTGGCGACCTTTCAGAATAGTCAGCGCACCGCCGCAAGTAGCGGAAAGCGCGCGCAACGCCAACTGGCGATTGGCCTGCACTTTTCCTGGCGTGCAATCAAGCAATCGCGCCGCTTCGCCCGGATGCGGCGTCACCACCCGCACGGCCTCGTCCGGGGTGGGTTCGTTGCCGATCCATTCCAACGCGGAGGCGTCCACCACGATTGGGTTTTCTGATTCCCGCCACAGATTGATTACCACTCGCTGCAAACTTTCCGGCACGTCCGGCCCCGCCAAGCCCGGGCCGATTACAATTGCCGTGCAGGCGCTAAGGGTGTGGACGACATGTTCATCCCAAGGATGCACCATCGCCGATTGCAATTGCGCGGCCACTGGCGCGTACGCGGGCGTGAACACGCTCACCAAGCCAACGCCCGAACATTCCGCCGCGCGGGCTGCCAATATCGCCGCCCCGTGATAACCGGTGGAGCCGGCAATGATGCCTACATGCCCGAAGATGCCCTTGTGCGCATTGGCCGTACGCTTGGGGATGAAATTTTGAAAATCACTTTCTTCCACCCACCGCAAACCTTCCAATGGCGGTGCCTCAACTAAGCCGATATCGTCGGCTACTTCCAAGATGACCCACAAATTCCGCCGCGCAATCCGCCACCAACCCATCCTTGGGCGCGCCAAAAGTTAGCGTGCAATCCGCCTGCACGGCCGCGCCGCGCGGCAGTCCACTGTCAGCATCCAACCCGGAAGGCACGTCCACGGATAAAACAGGAATTCGCAATGCTTGGGTGGCATTGTTCAGCCGCGTGACGAACCCGCGCCACTCGTCGGACAGGTCGCGGTTCAACCCAATGCCAAACAGACCGTCGACCACGAGGGCGGTGTTGGAAAGATCCGGCAGCTCCTCAGTGCCGTCATTGACTTCCAGCACTTCCGTCTCCCAAGCCGAATCCCATCCCTTCAACTTCTCAGCGGCAATGCGCGTATCGCCGCCGTTATTTCCCTTGCCCACCAGAAACAAAATGGGATCGGTGGTGGAAGCGCGGGTTTGAATTTTTAATGCAACAGCCTCTCCTGCCCGATGCATGACCGCCTCCACGGACACATCCGCTGCCCAAGTGCGCTCTTCCCACTCGCGCATTTGCGCCACGGAGATGACCGGCAGTGGCATGGGTTAACGCCGGTACAAACCGGCCACATCGCCGTAGCCGTTGTACTTGATGGTGCGGACGCGCAGGCCGTTCAACCCTTTCATTTCCTCGCTGGCCTGGCTCCAGCGCGGGTGCGGCTTGGCGGGGTCCACGTTGGACTCAAAAGGATACTCCACCGCCGAGAGCGTGTTCCACAAGGTTTTGGGCTGCTTAGCCACAAATTCAATTTTCACAATGCTCTTGATGCTTTTGTAGCCGTATTTCCACGGCACCACCAAACGAAGAGGCGCGCCGTTTTGTTTGAGGAGCGGTTTGCCGTACATACCCGTGGCCACAAAAGTGAGGCCGTGCATTGCCTCGGCGATTCGCAGCCCTTCCGTGTACGGCCACGGATACTGTGGCAATCTCGCGATGCCGGGCATTTGCCGCGGGATCATTGCGGTGGTAAATTTAACGTAACGGGCTTCTTTGGTGGGCTCGGCCAATTCCAGCAACCGCCGCAGCGAAAAACCCGACCACGGCAAAATCATCCCCCACCCTTCCACGCAACGAAAACGATACACTCGCTCTTCAATCCCAAACTTGGCGACCATATCCTGGGCATCCATCTTGAATGGTTTTTTGCAAAGGCCGCCGATGGTCAGCGGCCACGGATCAGTGCGAAAGGCACCGACCATTCCTTTCACCTTATATTTATCAGTCGAAAACTCATAAAAATTATTGAAACCCGTGGCCCACTGGTGCGGGGTGTGTCGAAAGTCCGGATTGTATTTGGCGTTTCGTTTCCCCGGATAAAGCTTGAGATTTTGAGCCGCCGTAGCGGCCGCGGCAGTGTTGCCCGACAGCAAGCCGCCGGCCAGTCCTGCACCCATGCCAAGCGTTTTGAGAAATTGCCGACGATTACGATAGACCGCTTCCGGCGTCACGGCGGACTCCGGCAGATACCAATTGGGTCGAATAATGACGTTCGCCATGGAGGCAATGTGCCACAGAAGAGGCCAAAAGGATACCTTTTTCCACCCCAGTTATTTTAGTTAAAACAGGGAAAAAATTTGCCACATCGCGCGGCACACTCCAAGAATGGGCCGTGGCCGCGCTCGACGAAGAACTCATCCGACAACACGTGCAACGCGCCCTCGCCGAAGACATCGGCGCGGGCGATGTGACCACCAATGCACTATTGCCCGCCGAGGCGACGGGACGTGCAGTTATCGTCGCGCGCGAACCGCTCACGGTGTGCGGTTTGGCTTTGGCGGAAGAGGCGTTCGGGCAGCTTTCCCGTGATGCCATTTTTCAAAACCAATTCGAGGACGGCAACGAGGCGGGGGCGGGCGAAACCCTGCTGGAAATCCACGGCCCCTGCCGCGCGCTGCTCACCGCCGAGCGGACGGCGCTGAATTATCTCCAACGACTTTCCGGCATCGCCACGCAGGCGGCGCGTTATGTCGAAGCCGTACACGGCACGGGCGTCCTCATTCTCGACACACGAAAAACCACTCCCGGCTGGAGGGCGTTTGAAAAATATGCGGTGCAATGCGGCGGTGCCCGCAACCATCGGCGCGGACTCGACGACCTCATTATGATCAAGGACAACCACCTCGCCGCCCTGCCCGGCGACGATCCGGTGGCCGAGCGCCGTCGCGCGCGTGCACGAGGCCGCGCCGGATTTGAAAGTGGAAGTGGAAGCCGACACGCTCGAACAAGCCGAGGCCGCCGCCAAGGCCGGCGCTGACATTATTCTGCTCGATAATATGCCGCCCAAAATGCTGTGCGAAGCCGTGGCCCTCATCGATGGCCGCAGCCAAACCGAAGCGAGCGGCGGCATCACGCTGGCCAGACGTTCGTGCCGTGGCCGAAACCGGCGTCAATTATATCTCCGTTGGCGCGCTCACGCATTCCGCTGTGGCGGTCGATATCGCGATGGATTTTTCCCCCACCCCATGACGCCCTGCCGCCCAACTACTCGCCGCCCTGCGCGCCCATCCCGATGGCGTGGCCGGCACGGATTTGTGCCAACAACTCGGCGTCACGCGCGCCGCAGTGTGGTCGCACATCGAGTCGCTGCGCGAGGCAGGTTTTGAAATCATCGCCAGCCCGCATCGCGGCTATCAGCTCGTGTCCGCGCCCGACGCCCTGCTCGCCGTAGATCTCCAATCGCGCCTCGTCCAAGCCAAGTGATCGGCAACACCATCCGCGTGCTACCCAACACCACGTCCACCAACGACGAAGCCAGCCGTGCCGCGCTCGAAGGCCATCCCGAAGGGCTCGTGATTTTTGCGGAAAGCCAATCCGCCGGTCGCGGACGCATGGGGCGGCGCTGGTCCTCGCCCGCCGGACGCGGCCTGTGGTTTTCCGTGCTGCTGCGCCCCAGCCTCGCCCCGGGCGAATGCACCCAACTCACGGCGGCTCACGGCCAATGCGCTGGTGCGGGCCATCCAATCAGCCACCGGCATCACGCCGGAAATCAAGTGGCCCAATGACCTTTTAATAAAGGGCAAAAAAATCGCGGGCATTCTCACCGAGATGAGCGCCGAACTGGAGCACGTGCGCTCGGTCGTCCTCGGCATCGGCATTGATGTGAACCAAACCGCCAGCGAATTCCCCGCCGATCTACGCGGACATTGCTACCTCTCTTAAATTGGCCACGGGCAAAAATGTTTCGCGACGCGGATCTAGCCGAGGCAGTACTTCGCAACCTTGATCACGAATACGCCCGCATCCTTGCCGGCAACTTCGCCGCCGTGGCGGAGGAATGGGCCAGCCATTGCAGCACGCTCGGCAAACAAGCCACCATCGACATGGGCACCCGCCGCGTACGCGGACGTGCTGAGGCGTTGGACGAAAATGGCGCGCTACTGCTCCGTACCGAACACGGCCGAATTGAACGTATCATCGGCGGCGAAGTCACTCTCACGAAATGAATCTACTGCTCGACATCGGCAACACCCATACCCATGCGGGCCTCACCCACGGCAAACGCATCTCGCCACACGATAATTTCCCCACCGGCGAGTTGGCAAAGCGCGCCGCGCTGCAAAATGGCTGGAGCGATTTCATCGGAAAACAAACTGTGGTCCAGCGCGACGTTATGCAGCGTAGTGCCCGACCGCCACGCGCGCGGCGCGGAAAGTTTTACATGGGATGGGAATAAAACACGCAAGTTATCACCTACCGCAATTGCGGGCTCGAGAGTTGACTACCCCAAACCCGCCACCATCGGCCCCGATCGATTGGCCAATGCGCGGGCGGGACTCGAACACTTTGGCGCGCCGGTGGTGATTGTCGACTTCGGCACGGCAGTGACCTTCGACATCGTCGACGCTTAAGGGCCGTTACTGCCGGCGGCATCATCGCCCCCGGGCTTTCCGCGATGACCGATTATTTGCACGAAAAAACCGCGCTGCTGCCGCGTGTTGAAATCCGTGACATACGTTCCGTCATTGGCAAGACCACCGAACACGCCATGCGCATCGGCGCGGTTCACGGCTACCGCGGCCTTATCACCGGGCTCATCGACGAGCTGCGGCGCGAACTGGCCGCGCGCAAACTGCCCGTGGTGGCCACCGGCGGAACGGAGCGCGACTCATCGCGCGGCAATGCCCTGAAATCACCGCCGTGCGGCCCTTGCTCACGCTCGAAGGGCTCCGGCTCGCTTCCTGCTCACGCCAGTTGATAAGCTCCCGCGCGGATGAATCGAATCGACCAACGCTTTCGCCGACTTGCGGGCCGCCGGCCAAAAAGGCTTCGTAGCCTACATCGGCGCGGGCGATCCGAATCTTGCCGCCACGGAAAACATCGCCGTGGCGCTTGATGCCGCCGGCGTCGACGTGCTTGAGTTGGGTGTGCCCTTCAGCGATCCGCTCGCCGACGGCCTTGTCAATCAACTCTCCGCCCAACGCGGCCTCGCCAGCGGCACTACTCCCGCCAAGCTGCTCGAATCCGTCGCCGCCATCCGCCAAGCGTTCACAAGTCCCGATTGTCCTCTATATATACTACAACCTCATCCACCGACGCGGCTTGGCTGAATTCATTGCCGCCGCCGCCGAGGCTGGCGTGGATGGAATTCTCGCGCTGGATCTTCCGCCCGAAGTAGCTGACGAATACGAAACCCTCATGCGCGCGGCGGGGCTCTGCAGCATTTGGCTCGTCGCCCCCACCACGCCCGAAGAACGCGATGGCCTGCCATCACCGCGCGCGGCAGTGGATTTATTTATTACATCTCGCGCGAAGGCGTCACCGGCATGCAGGCAGAGCGTGGCGTCCAATCTCGAGCAAATGACCGACGTCATTCGCCAACACACCAAGCTGCCCATCGCGGTGGGTTTTGGCATCTCCAACCCCGAACAAGCCCGCCAAGTAGCCGCGTGCAGCGATGCCATTGTGGTGGGCAGCGCCATCGTAAATCAAATCGCCGAGCACGGCGCGGAAGCCGATTTACCTGAACGCGTGGGCGCCTTTGTGAAAACCCTCGTGGACGCCATCAGAAAAGAACTGAAATGGCCGCAAAAAAGAAAACCACACTCGACCCGAAAGACCGCTTCGTCGCCATTCTCGCCGGTGGCAAGGGCGAACGCTTTTGGCCGCTCAGCCGCGAGGCCACGCCGAAACAATTGCTGGCCTTGCTCGACAAAAAATCTTTCCTCCAACAAACCTTCGAACGCGTGAAAGCGCTGGTGCCGGCCAAAAATATTTTCATCATCACCAACGAAAGCCAAGCCGCCGCCATTCGCAAACAGCTCCCGCGCGTGCCGAAGGACAACGTCATCGCCGAGCCTTGCGGACGCGACACTTGTCCCGCCATCACGCTGGCCGCGGCGTTGGTGGGCGCGCGCAGCACCACCGGCGTGATGGCGGTGCTGCCTTCGGACCATGTGATTTCCGCCAAGGGCGAAAAAAAATTCCAACGCATTCTGGAGGACAGCTTTGATCTCGCCAGCCGCGGCCAAGCCATCATCACCATTGGCATCCAGCCCACCAGCCCCGAGACGGGCTACGGCTACATTCACGCCGGCGACGCCCTGCCCGCGGTGCCGGGCCGCAAGCCGTACAAAACCGTATTCCACCGCGCCGAGAACGGTTTGTGGAAAAACCCCATTTCGACAAAGCCGTGCGCTTGGTGAACAGCGGCGACTACCGCTGGAACGCCGGAATGTTTGTGTTTTCGTTTACGACCATCATTGAGAGCCTGCTCAAACATCAAAAACCGCTGCACGCCGCCTGCGAGAAATGGTTTCACATCGCCGGTACTCCCGCCAAATTAAAGCGCGCGCTAAAAAAAGATTATCCGGAACTGAAAAAAACTATCCTTTGATTTCGGCGTGATGGAGCACGCGCAAAACGTGATTGTGGCCGATGGCGATTTTGACTGGGACGACCTCGGAGCTCTGCCCGCGCTCGCGCGCCACCTCAAAGCCGATCCCGAAGGCAACTGCGCCGACGCGGATTTCATCCACGTCGACGCCGCGCGCAATGTGGTTTTTGACACGCGCCCCGCCAAGCAACGCACCCCCATCGCCGATTGTCGGCCTGCGCGACTGCGTGATTGTGCAAACCGCCGATGCCACGCTCGTGGCCCAGCAAACGCGACGCGCAAAAAGTGCGCGAACTGGTCAACAAACTGGCCGAAAGCAAAGCCTCACAAACATTTGGTCTAAGACCTGTCTACAAACAAAATGAAAACTCCCATCCTGCAACTCCGCGCGGGTGAGGCCAATCGCGTACGCGCCGGCCACCCGTGGATTTACCAACGCTCACTCCAACGCCCGGAAACCGCGCCGCCCGATGGCGCGTGGGTGGAGGTGGTCGATCAACGGCAACGATTTCTCGGGCGCGGTTTTTGGCACAACACTTCCAAGATTGCCGTGCGGATTGATGACCCATCAACGCGATGAACCGGATGCGGTTTTTTGGCGGCGAAAAATACAGGCGGCCATTGCCCACCGGAAAGAGGTGATGCCGGAAGCGACCTCTCTGCGCCTCATTAGTTCCGAGGCCGATGGCTTGAGCGGGCTGATTGTTGATCGCTATGAAAACACTTTGGTTTTGCAAATCACCGCGGCAGGAATGGAACAGCATCGCAAATTGATTCTCGCGGCGTTAATGGATTTCGAGGAGCCCGACTGCATCGTGGAACGCAATGACGTGCGGTCGCGTGAGTTTGAGGGTTTACAGCAAAGCAAAGGCGTCCTCCACGGCGAACTGGCCGGAGCGGTGGACGCGCAATTGGGCGGGCTTAACTTTGCGATGGATTTACTGGAGGGCCACAAGACCGGCGGATATCTCGACCAACAGATCAACCACACCCTCGTGGCGGCGCATTGCGCGGGCAAGCGCGTGCTCGATTGCTTTACATTTCAAGGTGGGTTCGCGGTGCACGCGGCGAAGGCCGGCGCAAGCGAAGTGATTGGGCTCGATCAGTCCGACGAAGCGCTCACATCAAGCGCGAGCGAACGCGAAGGCAAACGGTGTGGAAGGCCAGCTTTGCAATCGGCTAATGTTTTTGATTGGCTTAAAGAAGAATTCCGGCAAGGGATCGCGCGAGTTTGATGTGGTGATTCTGGATCCGCCGTCCTTCACGCGCAACCGCGCCTCGGTGCCGGACGCCTTGCGTGGCTACAAAGAAATCCATTTACGCGCGCTGCGGATGCTGCCGCCGGGCGGTTTGCTTGGCCACCTTTTGCTGCTCGCATCATGTGGATGATGATTTGTTTTTGGACACCATCCTCAACGCGGCCGCCGATGCGCGGAAAGTGTTGCGCTTGCGTGAACGGTATTCGCAGTCTCCCGATCACCCCATTGTGCCGGCGATTCGAGAGACGGAATATCTGAAGGGGTTTTTACTGGAAGTGCTGCCCTAGCTCACACCGAGCAAGGCACGTTGCCACGGGAGGACTTCATTGAAAATGCCATCCGCCTCACACGAAAGACGCACGAGCGTGGCGCGGCTGGCGATCAGCGTGGGGTCAATGCCCAGCCCGTCCGCCTCGTGATCGCGGTGCGCCTGCAATTCGCCAAAGCGTTTTTTCTGCGCGGGGGAAATGTGTTTGCGCGGAGGCGATTTATGAATGACCGGCAATTCTGCGTCTGGCAATTCCTGCGCGCGCTTGACTAGGCGTTGGATGTCATGCTTACGATGGTCTGGCATTCGGCGCGGCAATAAATTCGAGAATGCCTTATCGTGCGCGGCCAGCTCGGAGACATCGCGCATCGTGTCGGGCGACAGCACAAAGAAAGGCGGGCGATTGCGTTTGCGCGCTTCGGTCTCTCGCCAATACCACAACTCGCGCAACACCGCCAAAGCACGCGGCTGCATTCGGGCGCTGCCTTTCATGCGCCATTCCTGGTCGGTATCCGGCGGCGGGTTCACAGCGTTGTCGCGGATCTGCCGTTCGCATTCCTGCTGATGCCATTCCTCGCGGCCGCGCGCGCGCAAATCTTCGCGCAATGTATCCACCACGGTTTTGAGATGCCGCGTGTCGTTGCGAGCGTACTCTTCCATTTTCGGAGTTAAAGGGCGGCGCGCCCAGTTGGCCTTCTGCGAGGATTTTTCCAATTCTACGCCGATGATTTCCTTCACTAAATGTACAAGCCCAAACTTGGTGCGACCCGTGAGGCGCGCGGCGAGCATCGTGTCAAAAATTTTTCGGGGTGTATAATCATGGCCGCGCTTGAACAAACGTATGTCATAATCCGCGCCATGCATCAGGATCTCGTGTTGATCGAAGGCATCCCAAAGCGGCTTCAGATCGACATCCGCCAGCGGATCAATCAAATCATCCCGGCCGGGAATGCTCACCTGAATGAGGCAAAGTTTCTCAGGATACGCGTGCAAACTGTCCGCCTCGGTGTCCATGGCCAGCCATTCGGCCTCGCGCAGGGCGGGCAGCAAAGGCTGCAAGTTGATCGTTGTGGTTAATCACGCGCGGCGAGTAAACCGCAAGAACGCCCCCGACGTCGAGCCTTGGGCTTTGTATGGTAGTTTGTCTTACTCACAATTATGAATGGAGAGGGCTTGCGAAAATGGTGCGATGGCTATAGATTTCGCCCATGAGGAAACTTTGCCAAACTGCGGCACTGACCGCTTTGACGCTAATGTTGGCTTGTTCCGACGCCCCGCCGCCCGAAAAGGAAATGCCCGCAGGAAGTGACGCGGCAGTCGACGAGGAGTTTGATGGCAAGTACATTCGCACGGTCAACAAGCACCATTACATTGCCAAATCAGCGCATGGTCGGGCGATTTGGTATTATCCAGGCGGGGAGAAAAAAACCGCGCGCACTTTTCGCTACGGCAAACTCGAGGGACCGATGGTGATGTGGTACGAGAACGGCATGAAAAAATATGCGGTTCATTACGCCGCCAACTCGAAAACCGGCAAAGCTATGGGCTGGTACGATGATGGAAATGCTCTGTTCGTTATCGGATATGAACAGGGCCGAAGATCAGGCAAGGAAACTTGGTTCTGGAAAGACGGCACCACCAAAAAACGCGAATGCGAATGGTATCGGGGCCGGATGACTAGCGAACGCGCCTGGGCCGAAGACGGGAAGGAAATCAAAATCCCATCAACCCGCCCTCGCGGACCGATTCGCCAACCTTCCACCAGCAAGGGCGGCTCGTCCTCTAAATAATTCCCAATGCCCCGCCCCGCATCATGGCTGTTTGCTGCCGGTTTGGCCGGACTGATTGCGGGTTGCGGGAAAGATCCCACGCCAACCGGTGACGGCACGGGCACTCCTGACGCGCCCACCAATCCAACTGGTCAGACCAATTCAAAAACCACACCCGACCGTTTGCTCTCCAGCCAAGGTGCACTTTATCTAAAGGAATCGAACACTCTTTTCACCGGCACGCTGGTGGATAATTGGGATGCCGGCAAGGGTGGTAAGCAAAAGTACCAGTGCGACTATTTTGAAGGGCAAAAACACGGAGTCGAAATGCGCTGGCACGCAAGCGGGCAACGAAGTGTTCGCGCAGAATTCCAGGACGGCAAGCAAAACGGCAAACGCCACGAGTGGCATTTTAATGGCGCGCAAAAAGCACTCACGATTTTCGTGAACGGCCACCCCGAGGGGGAGGCCAAAGGCTGGCATGACAACGGCAAGCAGGCATTTCATGCGGCTTACACAAATGGCCTGCCGGTTGGCCCAGTAGAAAGTTGGTGGAAAAACGGAAACCGCGCAAGTTACCTCGCCCACATCAATGGCAAGCCGAGCGGAGCAGAAGTGAAGTGGTTTCCCAATGGCCGAACCAATTCAATTATGTGGTTTCAGGCCGGAGTAAAAAACGGCGGATCCGTCACGTGGCATTCTACCGGGCAAAAGCAGATGGAGCTGAGGTTCGTCGAGGGAGAAGCTGATGGGCCGGTTTCTGAATGGTACAAGACTGGCCAAAGAATGAGTGTCACCCAATACGTAAAAGGGCAAATGCATGGGCTCGGCCAAGGATGGTATCCAGACGGAAAGTTGCTTTGGCGCGGACTATGGAATAACGACAAACGGGACAAGGTGCATGTTAGTTACTACCCCTCAGGCCGATCTAAAATGGAAGTGGAATACCGTCAGGGCATTGTTCTTAAAAAATTTAAATACAACGAGCTCGGACAAGTAGTGGAAAGGATGATCGTTCCCGTCGGACGTACACGGCAATGGAGCCTCGATGAATTAAAGGCGACTTACCACACGAAGCCCCAAAATGTGATTCAAGCGGATTTCGGCAAGCCAGATAGAGTGGAGGCAGAAACTTGGGTTTACACCGGTATGCAAATTTCAGGTATGCTTGAAAATGAAAAAGTTAAGACCGTTCTCCGGGTGACTTTCAAAAACAGGCTTGCCCTGATAATCAGCGCAACGGACAGGTAAATCCGAAGGGCAGGGCCAAAAGTTACCTTGGTTGCGGGGCTGAATTTCCGCCGCCTTCGCCAAGCCCTTCTTCGCCAAAGCCACCTTCTTCGCCAAAGCCACCTTCTTCACCAAAGCCACCTTCTTCACCAAAGCCACCTTCTTCGCCAAAGCCACCTTCTTCACCAAAGCCACCTTCTTCACCAAAGCCACCTTCTTCGCCAAAGCCACCTTCTTCGCCAAAGCCACCTTCTTCGCCAAAGCCACCTTCTTCGCCAAAGCCACCTTCTTCACCAAAGCCACCTTCTTCACCAAAGCCACCTTCTTCGCCAAAGCCACCTTCTTCGCCAAAGCCACCTTCTTCGCCAAAGCCACCTTCTTCGCCAAAGCCACCTTCTTCACCAAAGCCACCTTCTTCGCCAAAGCCACCTTCTTCGCCAAAGCCACCTTCTTCACCAAAGCCACCTTCTTCACCAAAGCCACCTTCTTCACCAAAGCCACCTTCTTCGCCAAAGCCACCTTCTTCACCAAAGCCACCTTCTTCGCCAAAGCCACCTTCTTCGCCAAAGCCACCTTCTTCGCCAAAGCCACCTTCTTCGCCAAAGCCACCTTCTTCGCCAAAGCCACCTTCTTCGCCAAAGCCACCTTCTTCGCCAAAGCCACCTTCTTCGCCAAAGCCACCTTCTTCGCCAAAGCCACCTTCTTCGCCAAAGCCACCTTCTTCGCCAAAGCCACCTTCTTCACCAAAGCCACCTTCTTCGCCAAAGCCACCTTCTTCACCAAAGCCTTCTTCCCAAAGCCTTCTTCACCAAAGCCCTTCTTCGCCAAAGCCTTCTTCTCCCATGCCGCCCTCGCCAAAGCCTTCTTCTCCCATGCCGCCTTCGCCAAAGCCTTCTTCTCCCATGCCGCCTTCGCCAAAGCCTTCTTCTCCCATGCCACCTTCGCCAAAGCCTTCTTCTCCCATGCCGCCCTCGCCAAAGCCTTCTTCTTCCATGCCACCTTCGCCGAATCCTTCTTCACCCATACCCTCTTCTCCGAAGCCTTCCATGCCTTCGCCGAACCCTTCCATTCCCCCTTCACCCATTCCTTCCTCGCCAAATCCCTCCATGCCTTCCCCGCCTTCGCCAAAGCCTTCTTCGCCCATGCCACCTTCACCAAATCCTTCTTCCCCCATGCCACCTTCGCCAAATCCTTCTTCGCCAAAGCCTTCTTCGCCAAATCCTTCTTCGCCAAATCCTTCTTCGCCAAAGCCTTCTTCGCCAAAGCCTTCTTCTCCCATTCCGCCTTCACCAAAGCCTTCTTCCCCCATGCCGCCTTCGCCAAAGCCTTCCATGCCTTCGCCGAACCCTTCCATTCCCCCTTCACCCATTCCTTCCTCGCCAAATCCCTCCATACCTTCCCCGCCTTCGCCAAAGCCTTCTTCGCCCATGCCACCTTCACCAAAGCCTTCTTCTCCCATGCCGCCTTCGCCAAAGCCTTCTTCTCCCATGCCGCCAAAGCCGCCTGTGCCTTCTTCAATGGTGCCACCAAATTCTTCGGTTGTTTCACCGGACAATGTGCTTTGTCGACGATAGCCGGGGGTAAATCCTGCTTTGGGCGGCGTGTAACTTCCACCGCCGCTGCCGGGCGCTCCGCCTTTTTCCATCCACGGCGGCACGATGACTCCGGTGCCGTAGGGGACACGCAATACAAGGCGCCCACCCGCACCACTCATTTCGCCCACTGTGGGATCGGTGCCTTCGCCGCCGCCTTCGAGGCCGGGGATGGTTACGGGGCCATCCTGCGCGTGCAGGGAAGTGGCTGTGATGGTGAAGGTTGCGAGAGTCGCGAGAAGTGTGCGGGCTGTGTTTTTCATAACCGTTTTTAGATTAAGCGGGCAGAACCATCCTGTCCACATAAAATAGGACGTTTCAGGGGGTGTTAGCGGTTACATCGGATTAGGATTTTTTGCAAAATGACGCTCGAATGGCGAGGCCGGCACGTCGATGAGAAATCGGATTGAGTCGGCCACGCGCCTCGCTTACACTACGCGCTGCGCGGAAGGGTGGCTGAGTCCGGTCGAAGGCGCTCGATTCGAAATCGAGTGAACGGGGAACCGTTCCGTGGGTTCGAATCCCACCTCTTCCGCCATTTTGCAATTTTACGCCCATTTTTCTATGAAAATCGTCGACATGCACGTCCACATGGTGGGCAATGAAGCCAGCGGAAATGGCTGCTGGATTCGGGTGACGCCGACTAAATACCCTCTCTACGCGCTGATGTTGCGTAAATTGGGCGTGCCCGTGAAGGCATTGCACGCGCCTGATTTTGATGATTTATACCGCGACCGGTTGCTCCACTATATAAGGGAGTCAACCGTGGACGCTGTTTGCCTTTTGGCGCAGGAGGCGGTTTATGACACACAAGGGGGTTTGCTAAAAAACCGCGGGAGCGCGTTTGTGCCCAATGACGTCGTTTTGCGGCAGGCAAAGGAGCATCAGGAGTTTTTACCCGCCGTGTCCATCCACCCTGCCCGGCCCGATGCGATGGATGAACTGAACCGCTGCCTCGAAGCCGGCGCGGTGATGATGAAGTGCCTGCCGAATTGCCAGAATATCGATTGCAATAATCCGCGCTACAAACCGTTTTGGAATCGGATGGCCGAAGCCGGCTTGCCTTTTCTGGCCCACACCGGCGGCGAGCACACGCTCGAAGTCGTCAATGCCGACTACGCCAATCCCGAATCCTTACGGCTGCCGCTCGAGTGCGGCGTGAACGTCATCGCCGCACACGCCGCCACCGGTAGTGGGCCGTTTGATCCGGACTACCTCCCCACCCTCGTGCGGATGATGCACGATCACAAAAACCTTTACGCCGACTCCAGCGCGCTCAACGTCCCCACGCGGAGCCACGGCCTGCGCCCTTGTTTGGAAAACGACCTCCTCGCCTCACGCGCCGTGCACGGCAGCGATTACCCCGTGCCCACCTCCGCATTCTGGGCGTGGCTGCGCGGCCTCATCGACAGCGATCAACTTTCAGATCTCCGCAAAATCAAAAACCCCATCGAACAAGATTACCAAACCAAACGCGCAATGGGTTTCCCGGCCGAACACTTCACACGCATTAACGAGTTATTGCGAACGACCGGCTAAAGCAATTCCTTCAACGCCGCCAACACGCGGTTGACATTTTCCTCACTGGAGGAATAGCCCATGAGGCCGATGCGCCAGACTTTTCCGGCAAGGGGGCCGACGTGCGCGTGATGCATATCGCGGATTTTTTGTCTACTTCCCGCGCCGGATAACTTGGCCGGGGCCGGCGGCGTTGTGGCGATCATTTTCGACGACTGCTTTTCCATTTACCAAAACCAACCGGAAACCGGTGGCGTATTGGTGAGGAACTTTGAAGGTGGCGTTATCTTGGATTTTTGCGGGGTCGAAGACGACGATGTCAGCGGCGAAGCCTTTGCGGAGTTCTCCCCTGCCTTTTAGTTGGAAGGTGCGGGCGGGGAGTGATGTCAGTTTGCGGATGGCTTCTTCGAGCTTAAGTTGCTTTTGGTCGCGCGTGTAACGGGCGAGGAAGCGGGCGGCGTTGCCGTAACCGCGCGGGTGCGGCACGCCCACCTCGAAGGCGCGCACGCTGCTGTCGCTGGCAAACATCGTGTGCGGATGGCGCAGAAAGGCGCGTGCGTCATCCTCGTGCATTCCGTGAAACACCGCGCTTGCACCGCCGTTCGTTTCCACTTCAAATATGAGCGAGATTTGGTGGTCAAGGTCGTCGTTGCCGTAGCGCAGCTTGGCGGCTTCTTTGACGTTGAGGCCGTTGAAGCGTTTGTCTTTTTTGTGATAGGCGATGACGGCGTAGGAATAATCTTCCCGCTGGCGACGGCGCAGGCGGTCTTTCATCCACGCGACGGTTTCGCGATGGGTCTTGGCGACTTTTGATGCGTTGGGAAAACGCTTTTGCGCCGCCGACGATTAGCGCGTCGGGAAGCAACTGATGTAAGCTCGTGCTCGATGCTGTGTAGGCATATTGGTCGTGCGTGAGGCGGATGCCTTCGGTGCGGGCTTTATCGAGGCGGGCGAGCAGTTGCGGGTGCTTACCCCACATCGGCCGGCCGGCGAGTTTGAGATGCGAAATATGCGCGGGCAATTTAGCTTGCTCGGCGATGGTGCAGACTTCGTCGATCGCATTAAAAATATTAGTGCCCTCGCTGCGCATATGGCTCACGTAAATACCACCGTGAGCGGCGACGGTTTTCGACAAGGCCACCAACTCATCGGTACGCGCGAAGACGCCAGGCAAATAAATAAGGCCGGTGGACATTCCAAGCGCGCCATCTTCCATTGCCTTGGCGATGTGTTTTTGCATCGCGGCCAGCTCGGTGGCATTGGGCGGGCGACGGAGGGAACCGCCCATCACTTGACCGCGCACGGTTCCGTGGCCGATGAGGCTGGCGATATTGGGGGAAAATCCGTTCTTCTCAAGCTTGGTGTAAAACTCGCCGAGATTGAGTTTCGATGAACCACAGTTGCCGAGCACCAAAGTGGTGACGCCCATTCGTAGAAAGTTTTCAGCCTTCGGATGGTAAACAATATTTTCGGCGTGGGTATGGACATCGATGAAACCGGGCGCGATGGCGAGGCCGTTGGCATCGATGACATTTCTCGAGCAACCGGCCCGCGCTACATTACCGACGGCGATGATGCGGCCGTTGGCGATGGCGATGTCGCCTTTGAACGGCGCGCGGCCGGTGCCGTCATAAATCAAGCCGTTGCGCAGAACGAGATCCGGCGCGGCGTTTACGCTAACTACAAAACAAAGAGTTGCGAGAAGCGCCCGCATTTTAGGCCTCGCCGATTTGGGCAGCGTAGCCAGCGGCATCAAGCAAGTGGCTGGTGTCGGGTTCGCCGTCGAGTTGCAGTTTGAAAAACCAGCCCTCGTCAAACGGGCTGTCATTGGTCAGCTCGGGCGTGTCCGCAAGCGCGGCGTTGATTTCCAGCACCGTGCCGGCCACGGGGGCGTAGAGGTCGCTGGCGGTTTTCACGGACTCGACCACGGCGCAGTTGTCGCCCACGGCGAGCACACGACCGGTTTCGGGCAGCTCAACGAAGACCACGTCGGTCAGTTCCGCCTGCGCGTGGTCCGTGATGCCCACGGTGGCGGTGTCGCCTTCGATGCGGACCCATTCGTGGCTCTTGGCGTATTTCAGGTTGTCGGGAATATTGCTCATTGTTTTTTGTATAAAGGTTTTTTGCAAACGGTCGCGGGGTAACGTTTGCCACGAATGGAAATATCAATGGCCGTGCCTTCCCGCGCGCGGTCAATGTGCACCTGCGCCATCCCGATGCCGCAGCTAAGCGAAGGGCTTTGGGTGCCGCTGGTGACCACGCCGATGACCGGATCTGTTTCCTGCGGTTTGAGGCCGGCGTTGGCAACGGACCATACCTCTTTTTTGGCTTCGAGATTGTTGTACACCTCGTAACCTTGGCGTGGGGGCGGGCATTTGCCATTCATTTTGAAGGCGACAATTTTCTTTTTTGGGCGTTCATCCTTTTGCTTCATCAACGCGCTACGGCCTGTGAATTCGCCTTTGTCCACCTTCACAAAATAACCACACCCCGCCTCGATAGGCGAAAGCGCCTCGCTCAATTCATGCCCGTAAAGCGGATAACCCATCTCCAGCCGCAAGGTATCACGCGCGCCCAGACCGGCGGGCACGATACCGTGCGGC
The DNA here is from genome assembly GCA_937775205.1 of uncultured Verrucomicrobiae bacterium. Lineage (GTDB taxonomy): Bacteria > Verrucomicrobiota > Verrucomicrobiia > Limisphaerales > UBA1100 > JACNJL01. The sequence continues at coordinate 125,392 of CALKBX010000001.1, forward strand.
CGACCGATTTCCAGCACTTGACCCCACAGTGCAACAAGCTGTTCGTTGGGCGCGATGATTTCGAAGCCCTCTTCGCCGGTGTAACCCGTGCGCGCCACATAAACTTCGCCGGTACCAAAACGCCACGCATCCACTTGATTTTTCACGAGAACGCTTGGCCGCTCCGCGGTGATGAGACCGTCGCCGTGGAAGAGGTCATTGATAAACAACGGCGTGGCCGGGCCTTGCACGGCGATGGCGCCGGTTTGTTCCGATTGATCTTCCACTTTCACTGAACGATCTTCGCCGTGATTGCTTTTTTGAAATTCCAGCCAATGAAGATCGGCGTCGATGCGCGTGGCGTTCACCATCAGCAAAAACGCCTCACTCGCGATGCGGTAAACATACAGATCATCAATCACCCCGCCCGCCTCGTTGCACATCAGCGTGTATTGGCTCTCGCCCACGGCGAGCAGCCCGAGGTCGTTCGTCAGTGTTTGATTGAGAAAATCCGCCGCGTGCGCGCCGCCCACCCAGATTTCGCCCATGTGCGAAATATCAAAAACGCCCGCCGCCGCACGCACCGCATTGATGTTCGGCGACGATGCCGGTGTATTGCACGGGCATTTCCCAGCCGCCGAAATCGATGCAGCGTGCGCCAAGGGCGAGGTGTTGGGGATGGAGCGGCGTGCGTTTTGGCATAGCGGTTCTCCGCGGGGTTAACCCCACTTCTCGATCATCATTTGCTCCTTACCCACGCCGAGGCCGTCGCGCACGAGGTTGGTGGAAAAATCCACGAGCGCGTTCGGGCCGCACGCGTAGAAGATTGTGTTCTCCAAATCACCGACCTGCTCTTTCACCCATGCGGGATCAATACGACCTCGCCGACCTTCCCACGGATCGTTTTCCGCCAAGCGGGTGCAGGTGACGAGAAATTCAAAATTGGGATTCTCCTTTTCCAACGCGCGGAATTCCTCATCAAAAATCACATCCTGTGTCGTGCGCACGGAATAAAGCACAGTAATTTTTGTGGCCAACTTCAACTGCGTGGCCTCCCTCACAAAACCGCGGAACGGCGTAACACCGGAACCGCCGGCGATGCAGATGAGATGTTTATCCGGCGGATCCAATACCGGTAGAAATTTGCCCGTCGGTTCGATGACCCACAGCGAGTCGCCCTCCTCCGCCCAATCCACGAGGCTCGTGCCCATCTTGCCATCGCGCTTGATGGTGATCTCAAAATGACCGCGATCCAGCGCGCTGCTAGAGAGCGAGTAGGCGCGTTTGTACTTTTGCTTGTGCGGCCAATAGACGGTGATGAACTGCCCCGTGAGGAAATCCATCGCATAATCCTCGGGCCATTTCAGGCGCAGCGTTTTCGTGTCGGGCAACTCCATCGTTGCCCGTTCGATCTCCATTTCTACTCTTAGCTTGGCCATTTAAAAAAAGTGTTTAGACAAATAAGCACGCCACACCGGCGGTTAATCAAACAGGGGTTCACCGGCCCGTGAAGCGCGGGCACAGTGTCGGCAAACGTTCCGCGCGCTTCAAGCCTGATTTTGCAGTGGCTCCGGATTTTGCAGGGTCGCCGCTTCCACCACATTCGCCGGCGGCGCCTCGGCGTCCTTGAGTCGCTGCATCACCTCCACTGCGAGAACATCGTAAGCCGCCGTGCCCAGCCCATCCGGATCATAATGCAGCGCCGGCAGCCCGTGGCTCGGGGCTTCCGCCAAACGCGTGGCGCGCGGGATGGTGGTATCGAAAATCAATTCCGAAAAATGCTCGCGCACTTCTTCCAGCACCTGTTGCGATAGCCGCGTGCGCCCGTCATACATTGTCATCACGATGCCCAAAATATGCAGGCCCGGATTATCGCCCGTGTCATGCATTTGTTTGATCAGGCGCGTCACCATCGAAATCCCCTCCAGCGCGTAGTACTCGCACTGAAGCGGAACCAAAATACTGTCCGCCGCCGCAAACGCATTAAGCGTCAACGAGCCGAGCGAAGGCGGGCAATCGATTAAAATCACGTCATACACATTCGCCATCTTCACCGAATCCAGCGCGCCTTGCAGCCGATGCAAATGATCATCCATGCGCGGCAAATCAATCTCCGCCCCGCACAGATCCACCTCACTGGGGATCACCGAAAGGTTTGGAAACTGCGTGCGCACGATCTGATCCGTCAGCAACGCATCGCCGACGAGCACCGGATACGCGCTGCCGCCCTCGCGCTTTTCCACGCCCACACCGCTGGTTGCATTCGCCTGCGGATCGAGATCCAGCAGCAGCACACGCTGCCCTTGATTTGCCAAACACGCGGCAAGGTTGATTGATGTTGTGGTTTTCCCAACCCCTCCCTTTTGGTTGGCCACGGCAATTACTTGAGTCGCCATGCCCGAAGGATAAATCATAGGTAAAATCGTCCGAGCAAAACTTATCCGCACGCGGACGGTAGCTCAAAATCTTATCCACAAACACCTAATAACATCTCCCTTGGCACGAGCTATGCTCTATACGTCGGCATGAGTGAAAATATCGATATTTCAGGGAAAACCAACGGAGATTTCGAAAGCCCGCGTGAACTCCACGCAGATGACACAAATTCCGCGCAAACCACTGCCGGACCCAACAGCAAAAAGATCGAAACAATGCTCGCCGGTGCTGCATCCCTAACACTCATCGCCTTCCTCGGCGCACTCTGGAAAATCCTCGCCTAGCACGCGCCTTTACCTACCCGCAATTAAAGCTGCGCAGGAGTTCCGCAAGTTGCGCCGCTCCCAACACCTACCGCGCGCAAGCTGCAATTACCGGATAAAACAAAACCCATAAAGAAACCCCTCCCCCACAGCTTCCTCCGTACGCGGCATTGATAAGATTGATGATGCCAACGGCTGGACAGGCGGAGTTCTTTGCCTTATGGCTCGGTGCGTGACTTTTTTGGATGAGTTTAATGAGCTGGATGTGGCAGGGCTACGGAAGGTGGCTTTGGAGGCGGAGGAGCCGGTGGTTTTGGATAGTGTGCACGCGGGCCGACCGACGTTGCGGGATTTTGCGCATTTAATTTCGCCGGCGGGGGCGAGTCATTTGGAGGCGCTGGCGGGAAGGTCGCGCAGCATTACTCAGCAGCGGTTTGGCAAAACGATCCGGTTGTTCGCGCCGCTTTATCTTTCCAATGAGTGCATCAATAATTGCAGCTACTGCGGGTTCTCGCGCGATAACGCGATCCTGCGCGTGACGCTGAGCCTCGATGAAGTGCGGCAGGAGGCGGCGGCGCTGGCGGAACAGGGCTTTCGCAATGTGCTGCTGGTGGCGGGGGAGCATCCGAAGTTTATCTCCAATGGCTACCTGCGCGACTGCGTGGCGGCGCTGCACGAATCGGTGCCGATCACTTTCACTGGAGCTGGGGCCGATGGAGGAGGCGGAGTACCGGCCGCTGGCCGAAGCGGGCGCGGAGGGCTTGGTGGTGTATCAGGAAACGTACGACCGCGAGGCGTACGCGGAATTTCATACGTCAGGACCGAAGCGCGATTTCGATTGGCGCTTGGCCACGGCCGAGCGCGCGTACGCAGCGGGCTTCCGGCGGCTGGGCATTGGCGCGCTGTTCGGCCTGAGCGATTGGCGCGCGGAAGCGATCGCGCTGGCCGCGCACGCGCAGTGGTTGCTGCGCCATTGCTGGAAGGCGCAAGTGACATTGTCTCTCCCGCGCCTGCGCCCGTGCGCGGGGAGCTTCGAGCCACGCGAAACGTTGAGTGACCGCGAGCTGACGCAGTTGATTTGCGCGCTGCGGATTTTTCTGCCGGACGTGGGGCTTGTTTTATCCACGCGCGAACCGGCGGCATTGCGCGACGGGCTCATCCCGCTGGGGATCACAATGATGAGCGCGGGCAGCCACACGGAGCCCGGCGGCTACACCGGCGCAGGTCGCGAGAATCTCCATCACACCGAACGCGGCCGCATCGTGGAGCTGGCCGAAGGCGCCAGCGAATGGGCAGACATTGGTGCCACGCAACAATTCGAAATCGCCGATGAACGCACGCCCAAAGCCGTGGCCGCACAAATCAGCGCGCTGGGCTACGAGCCGGTTTGGAAAGATTGGGACACAGCCTTGACCGCCTGAGAATCCGGCGTATCATTCCCCCCGCCCATGATTAAGCGCCTGCGACAATACTGGAAAAACCGCACCACGCGACGGCGGTTTCTACTGGGCACCGCGGGCGGCGGCATGGCGGCGATGGGCGCGGGCTACGCCTACATGCGCCTGTGGGAAAGCGGCTGGCTTGAGGTGAACCGCCGCGAGGTGAAGCTCGATCAACCGCACGCGCTGGAAACGCCCATCAAGATTTTGCACCTCTCGGATTTGCATGCGTCCAAAGTGGTGAGCCTTGCGTACCTGCGCCGCGCGTTGAAGATGGGTCTCGATTTGCAGCCGGATCTCATTTGCGTGACTGGTGATTTCATCACGTGGAAATACAAACGCTACGCGGAATACGCCGAAGTGCTCTCACAACTATCCGCCGCCGCGCCCACCTTTGCCTGTCTCGGCAATCACGATGGCGGCTCGTGGGCGGAAGGCAAAATGAAACTCGGCAACGGCGACTCGGCCGAAGTGCGCGAGCTGCTCACGGCTGCCAAAATCAAACTCCTCCACAACGAACACACCACGGCGACCATCAACGGTAGTGAAATCAATCTCGTTGGCGTGGGGGATTTATGGAACCACGAGTGCGAACCGGAAACCGCCTTCGATGGAATCGACACCACCCACCCCACCCTGTTGCTTTCGCATAACCCGGACACCAAAGATCAGCTCGCCGCATTCCCATGGCAACTAATGCTCAGCGGCCACACGCACGGCGGCCAGCTTTACCTGCCCGGACTGGGCGCCCCGCTGGCACCGGTTAAGAATAAAAAATTCGTACGCGGCCTGCATCGCATTGATGACCGCTGGCTGCACATCAGCAAAGGCGTAGGCAATCTCCACGGCGTGCGCTTCAATTGCCGCCCCGAAGTCACCCTGCTCACCGTAGCCTAATGGCGGGCACGCTGATCGCTAATGGCCACGAAGTGCCGGTGGAACTCCCCTGCACACTGGAGCAGTTTCTGATGTTCACAAAACCAATCGCCTCGCAGTGTCGTTGTGGAATTGAATGGCGAGGCGGTGTCGCCCTCAGATTTCGCCACCCGCGAACTGGCGCCGGGTGATCGATTGGAAATCGTCCGCATCGTCGCCGGCGGTTAAATCGAAACGCGAATACTCGCGTCTTGTATTTCGCTGAATTCCCGCTACTATCAACGCTCTGCGGAGCTTGAAGCATGCCTGACACCACTCCAATTTATCTTGAGGAATTCCTCGCGTTGCACCCGGCGGATTTGGCCGATCGCTTGCAGCGCATGGACCTCAAAGAGGCGCGCCATATCCTGCAGGAACTGCCGGTGAAAAATGCCTCCGCCGCGCTCACGGAGTTGGAGGATGAAATCCTCGCCGATCTACTCGATAAATTTCCGCAAACCAAATTAGTGCCGCTGCTCAACGCGATGTACGCCGAGGAAGCGGCGGATGTGTTGGGCGAGCTCGAGGAAACCGATCGCGCGAGACTGCTCCGCAAGATGGGCGCCAAGGAAGCCGCCGCCGCCAAGACGCTGCTGAAGTACCCCGAGGACAGCGCGGGCGGCATTATGAACGACCGGTTCATCACGCTGCGCGCGCATCAAACCGTGGGCGAAGGCCACCGGCGCATCCGGCAAAAGCATCGCGAACAAAAGCATTCGGACATCAATTACCTGTTCGTCACCGACAAGGAAAAGAAACTTGTCGGCGTGGTGTCCATTCGTGACCTGATTTTTTCTGACGACGAAGTCAAGGTTTCCGACATCATGAATCGCGAAGTAAAATATGTCCGCGTGACCGATGATCAGGAGGAAGTGGTCCGACGGTTTGAGCATTATCATTTCCTCGGTCTGCCGGTGCTGGACGAGGAAGGCCACATGGCCGGCATCATCGCGGGCGACGACGTGCTCTCCATCGCCATCGATGAGCAAACCGAGGACATGCAAAAGATGGTCGGCCTCGATGGTGAAGAGCGCACGCTCACGCCGTGGACGCAATCCTTCAAGCGCCGCCTGCCGTGGCTGTTCGTCAACCTGCTGACCGCCTGTCTCGCCGGCGCGGTGGTGGGCGTGTTCCAGGGGACGATTAAGGAATTTGTGGTGCTGGCGGTATTCCTGCCGATCATCGCCAGCCAAGGCGGCAACGCGGGCATGCAAACGGTTACCGTGATTATTCGCGACATGGCCCTGGGCGAACTATCGCCGGGCGACGGCCGTAAGGCTTTGTTCAAAGAACTCCTCCTCGGCTTTCTGATCGGCGCGATCATCGGGCTGGTCGTGGGCGTGGTCAGTTATTTGATCGCGCCAAAATTTGGCATCTCATCGGAATTGGGTGCGATCCTCGGCTTGGTAGTCGGCGCGGCGATGGTACTGAATTTGCTGGCGGCCGCGCTCTTTGGAGTGCTCATCCCCTTTGCGCTGAAATTTTTCCGGCTGGATCCCGCGCTGGGCTCAAGCATTTTGATCACCACCGTCACCGACGTGGCGGGCTTCTTTTTCCTGCTCGCGCTGGCCAAATGGGTTTTAACCGGCTCGTCTCAGGCTTGACCCGCAAATCAATAACTGCACACTGTCGCGCCATGAAACAGTGGTTTTCCAGAATCGCCATTATGGCGTTGTTTTTCGCCTTCACCGTCGGCCCCATCGCCGCCGCCGCCAACACCAACTCCAACGACGCTGTCACGCAAAAAACCGAGGGCTATAAGAAAACTCTCGGTGATTCCGAATGGGTGCAGACGCTCGAGAGAAATCTCGGCCAAAAAATCATGGGCATTTCCGCGTGGCAATTCGTTGCCGCTTTTCTGGCCATTCTCGCCGGATTAGTCATCAAGCGAATCGTCATCAAATACATCGAGAGAAAGATCACTGCTTTCGTCGAAAAAACCGAGGCGGAATGGGACGACCTTTTGTTCGAAGCCATCATCAAGCCCGTGAATGCCTTTGTGATGATTGGCGCGATTCATGTGGCGGCATTTCTGTTGGTCTTCAATCTTGCCAATTTCCCGGCTGCCGTGATCGGCAAAAGCTACACGATCTTTCTCGGCATCGTTTTGATTTGGGGCGTGTATCGCTTGGTGGATGTGGTTGCCCATTACCTCGATGAACTGGTTTCCCACAAAGACGCGGGCATGAAGGGCCAGTTCGTGCCGCTCATCAAAAAGGCCCTGCGCATCATGGTGGTCATCGTGGGTGGCCTTACAATTCTAGCAACCATCGGCGTGAATATCACCGGCCTCGCCGCCTTGCTCAGTGTGGGCGCGCTGGCGTTTTCGATGGGGGCGAAGGATTCAGTGGCTAACCTCGTGGGCACGGTAAACATTCTATCTGATCGACCGTACAAAGTGGGTGACTGGATTACCGTGGGCAGCGGCATCGATGGCGACGTGGAGGAGATTGGTTTTCGCAGCACCAAGATTCGGATGTTCGACAAAACGTTGATGACCGTCCCCAACGGCACGCTCGCCACAGAGACGATCAAAAACTGGTCGCAAATGCCCAAGCGCCGCATCAAGATGACGCTAGGTTTGACGTACGACGCCAAGCCCGAGCAAATCCGGGAATTCCTCAAGCGCGTGGAAAAGCTCCTGCAGGAAGACGAAGGCGTGGATCAGGATTATATGCTCGTGCAGTTCACCGATTTCGGCCCCAGCTCGCTAGATGTCTTTCTGTATTACTTCGCCGCCACCACGGTTTGGAAGGATTACCTCGAAACCCGCCAGCGAGTGAATTTGAAAATAATGGAAGTCGTCGAAGAGATGGGCCTCGAGTTCGCCTACCCCACGCAGACCATGCACCTCAAAGGCGACGGACTCGAAACCCTCAAAAATTCGGCCTGAAACAGTACCCTCAACAACCGCAATCAATTGAAACAAAAATCTGGCCAATCGTAAAAATTGAGATAGGATCGCCTTTTACCTGAAAGGTTTAACCATGAAAAACACAATCCAAACCCTCCTGCGCCTAGCCTTCGTGGCGGCGCTTTCATTCAGCCTCACCGTTTTCGCTGAGGAAGACAAACCCACGTTCAAGGACGCAGCCAAAGAACTCATTGCAAAAATTCGCCCGATGATGGCGAAGGATCGCAGTGCGGCGGTGGCGGCTTACCTCAAGGGCGCTCGCGAACTCGCCAAGCAATTCCCGAACGAAACCGGCCCGCGCGCCATGATGATGGAAGCCGCATCCATGAGTTCAGACGAAAAACTCAAAAAGAAAGTCATCACTGAGTTAGCCGGCTTGAAGGATGAGAAATTCGCCCGCATCACTGATCGCGCCAAGGCCGAGCTAAAAAAAATGAATGCCATCGGAAATCCCGTGGCCATCAAGTTCACCGCCGTGGATGGCCGCAAGGTCGACCTTTCCAAAATGAAAGGCAAAGTAGTGCTCATTGATTTCTGGGCCACTTGGTGTGGGCCGTGCGTCGCGGAAATCCCCAACGTCAAAAAAACCTACGCCAAGCTCCACAAAAAGGGCTTTGAGATTGTCGGTATTTCTCTCGACAGCAAGGAAGACAAACTCACTGAGTTCGTGGCCGACAAGGGCATGACTTGGCCGCAGCACTTTGACGGCAAAGGCTGGAGCAACACCATTGCCAAGGAGTTTGGCATCCGGAGCATTCCCGCCATGTGGTTGATCGATACCAACGGCAATTTGGTGGACATGAACGCGCGCCATAATCTGGAAGAGAAAGTGGAGAAACTGCTGGCCGCCGGCAAGGATGGCACCAACGAGAAATAACCCCCGCCCGAATACATTTCACAACCGGCCCTTCGCGGGGCCGGTTTTTTTGTGCATTTTGTGGGTGGGTTTGGCTTGCTTTCAATTCGCTCGCTCGGCACAGTCCGCCCTTTCTCGCATGGCGAAAGAAGAACCCATACAACTTGAAGGCGTTATTATGAAGGTAATGCCCGGCACCATGTTCATGGTCAAACTGGCTAATGGCCATGAAGTGCTCGCGCACATTTCCGGCAAAATGCGCAAGCACTGGATCCGCATCAGCATCGGCGACAAGGTGACGGTTGAGATGTCGCCCTACGATTTAAGCAAAGCGCGCATCATCTTCCGGCAACGCTAGACGCTCGTTAAGCGTAGCCGATCTCCGGTCCATCCAGTTCAACCGGCACCACCATTTCAAAGGCGGGAATCACTGCCAACACGCGCCGTCCTGTTTCGTCCAGCCCGATATAGCTGCCACTCGCCATCGCGCGCCGCGAGTGGATGACGTGAAAACTGTTGTAGCTGAATGAGCCACCCGGCTCGAGCGTGGGCATTTCACCCACCAAACCGTCCCCCTCCACGGCGGTGACTTCGCCGTTGGATTCTTTGACCACCCATTTGCGGCCCTTGAGCGTGATGGTGTGCTCGGTCTCATTGGCGATGGTTATATAATAGGCAAAACAATGCGGCCGATCCGGCGCAGTAAGCACTTGGGGTTGGTACACCAATTCATCCACCGAAACCTTCAGTCCATCCAAGCTCTCAAATCCAGTGCCGTCCACCGCGCCACTCAAGCCTTTGAGTGGCGGCTTGTCCATTCGATTCTCGACTCGTGCCATGTTTTTTTGTAGCGTGCACGGATGGAAGTGCAGTTTTGCGGGGCAACCCGAACAACCACCGGATCCATGTTTGTGCTCAACGTGAACGGGCAGAAAATTCTGCTCGAATGCGGCCTCTATCAGGGACGACGCGATGAGTCCAACGATCGCAACCGCAATTTTTCTTTTGATCCCGCCTCCATCGATGTGGCGGTGCTGAGCCATTCGCATATCGATCACTGCGGGAACTTCCCCAACCTCGTGCGACAGGGCTATCGCGGGAACATTTTCAGCACCCACGCCGCGCGCGATTTGGCGTCCATCATGCTCGCCGATTCCGCGCGCATTCAACAGCACGACGCCGAATACATATCGCGCAAACGCGCCAAGAAAAACCTGCCACCCGTGGAAGCGCTCTACAGTGTAGAAGATGCCGAACGCGCCGGGCGTCAGTTTGTCTCGCTCAACTACGAACGCCCGATGCTCATCGCCGATGGCGTAACGCTTTCCTTTCACGATGCCGGCCACATCCTCGGCTCCGCGCAGGTGGTGCTGGATATCCGTGAGGACGGAAAAGAATACCGTTACCTTTTCACCGGCGACGTGGGCCGTGGCGGGCACGCCATTTTGCGCGACCCCGTTCCGGTAGAAAATGTAGACGTGCTGCACATCGAAAGCACGTACGGCAATCGGCTGCACGGCGATCGCGATATGTCGGTTGTTGAGATTGCCAAAGCCATTCGCGAAACGTCTCATCGCGGCGGCAAAATTATCATTCCCGCCTTTTCCGTGGGCCGCACGCAGCTCGTGGTTTACACGCTGCATCAACTTGCCGAGAGCGGTGATTTGCCGGACATCCCGATCTTCGTCGATAGCCCGCTCAGCGTGAATGCCACGGAGGTCTTCCGGCTGCACCCCGAGTGCTTCAACGAATCGATCTACCAATTCCTGCGCGAGAAACAAAATCCGTTCGGAATGGAAAACCTCCAATACATCCGGCAGGTCTCGCGATCCATTGAGCTCAACCAACTGAAAGGGCCCGCCATCATCATCAGCTCATCTGGAATGTGCGAAGGTGGCCGCATTCGGCATCATTTGAAAAACAACATTGAGGACCCAAAAAACCTCGTGCTCTTCGTCGGCTATTGCGCGCAACACACGCTCGGCGCGCGCATTGCCAATGGTGATTCGCCGGTGAATATTTTTGGCGAAAAATACGAGGTCAAAGCACAAGTGGCGCGGCACGATGCATTTTCCGGCCACGCCGACCGCGATGAACTGATCGCCCACGTGGAGAGTTGCACCGGCGATATTAGCGATATTTACGTGGTGCACGGCGAAGAGAAAAGCGCCCTCGCCTTCGGCGAAACCCTCGAAAAACTCATGCCCAAAGCCCGCGTGACCGTGCCCGTGCGCGACCAGAAACTCACCGTGCAACATTAACTCAGTATTGCCACCCGCCCGTAATTGGGCGATGTTCACCCGCGAGGATGTCCGGCCAAACACACAATCCGCTAAAGCCAACCGAACCCAGCCACTTCACGCTGGCCGCCGTGATGACTTTGGCAATCCACCTCGCGGTGGCGGCGGGCGTCATTTGGGGTAAGTGGCTTGAGACTCCCGCAATTTTTCATATCGAAAAACCGAAAGAACGTCTCGTCACCGTGCGGCTACTGGCCGAGCCACAGGCTGAACCCCAAACCAAACCCCAAGTTTTTGTGCCCGTGGATCCCAACGTGGCCACCGAGGAAGTGCCCAAGGAAACTGAAAATTATTCCAACGCCAACAGCCTCGCCGCCAATCCCGAAACCGGCAAAACGAAAACACCAAACATTGAAGGCGAACAAACAGTCGAACGCCGCGCCCACGCCGATGACGCCAGCGCAGCCTCCCAACAGTTGGCCGCCAAACCCGCCCCCGCTAAGCCGCAATCGGCACGCCCCGTGGTGCGCCCCGTTGTGTTGCTAACAAAGCCAACCCCGCGCCGCCCCACCCCGCCCGCCATCGTGCAATCCGGCGAATCGGGCGCGCTTGCTCCATTGCAGCCATTCAACCCACCGGATTTTTCCAGCACCATCCCTCAGCCAAATCCCAAACTCAATGAACGCCGCCCCCCGAATCTCGCCGAGGCACAAGCGCAATTGGGCAAAGGCACGATCGCCGGCCGCCCCTCGCCATTCAAGGGCGGCGTGCAACGCAACGGCCCGCACGCACTTGACGTGCGCCTCACCGGTTTCGGCGATTACGACGCGCGCTTCATCGCCACCGTCAAGGCCAAGTGGTTTGAACTGTTAAAAAGTCGCAGCAAACTACGCTACCCCGGCATTGTGAAAGTGGATTTCGTTTTGCATGCCGACGGCTCAATCTCCAAGCTCAAAGTACGCGGCAACTCCATCTCCAACGCCGGTGCCAGCGGCATTCAGGAATACTGCTGCCGCCAATCCATTAACGGCCCGGCCCCCTTTGAGCGCTGGCCCGACCCGATGCGAAAAGAATTAAAAACCGACTCCCGAACCTGCCGCATTACATTTCATTACACGAATCGATGAACCCATTCCGCGCGCGCCTCGCTTCCCTGCTCTGTTTCATTTGCCTCACCTACGCCATCCCCGCCGTAGCCAGCGAACCGGCAGTGCCCGAGCCCGCCACCGAACAAACCGAGCCGCCCAAGTCCAAAATGGAAACGGGCATCATCGGCATTTTAATTTTTCTATCGGTCATCAGCCTCGGCCTCATCGTGGAACGCGGCATGGCGTTGCGACACGAAACCGTCATCCCTTCATCGCTGGCCAAGACCGCCAATCACTGTCGCACGCCGGAAGAACTGCTCGCACTGCGCGCCGCGTGCAACGAACGCCCGTCGCCCCACGGACGCCTCCTCGTCGCCAGCATCGAGCACCTCGATTTGCCGCGCGAAGAAAACGCCGAGCTGCTCCAAACCCGCGCGCGTGGCGAGGTGGCCAAACTGGAACGCGGCGTGGTGGTTTTGGAAATCATCACCGGCATCGGCCCGTTGCTCGGCTTGGTGGGAACGCTCTTCGGGCTCATCACTCTCTTCCACGGGATGGGCATTGAAGGCACCGCGCAGCAAACGCCCGTCTTCGCCCAAGGCATCAGCATCGCGCTCAACGCAACATTGCTCGGCCTCGTGGTGGCCATCCCGTCGCTGGTGGCGTGGAGTTATTTCAATCGCCGCATCGAGACGCTGGCGATTGAAATGGAAAGCCTCTGCGACGAATTCCTACGATCGCAATATCAACGCACCCAACACACTGGAGGCTGATGCAATTCCGCCCGCGCCAACGTCGTTCCGCGCCCTCGGTCATTATCATTTCGCTGATCGATGTGTTGATGGTCGTTTTGATTTTCCTTGTGGTGAGCACCACCTTCAAGGATCGCCTCCCCGCCATCGACCTCGCCCTGCCTGATTCGCGAACGCAAGACCTCACCGTCGCCGGCGACGGCCCACTCACCATCCAAATCAAAGCCAAGCCGCCGCATTGGGAGATTAACGGCAAAGTGGTGACCACCTTTGAAATGGAACGCATCTTCCGCGCGCGCGCCACTGAGAAACCGGAGGTCACCCTCATCATTCAGTCCGATAAAGCCGCCCCTTTCGGCGCCGTCGTCACCGCCCGCGACACTGCCCGAGTGGCCGGAATCACAAATGTAAGCGCGCAGGTGAAACTTCCCGCCGAGCGGTAATTACTTTCGCCGACGCTTCCCCTGCACCTTTGCGCGCACCCTCAATCGCAAGGCGTTGAGGTTGATAAAGCCACTCGCGTCATCCTGATTATAGGCTTCGGTGGGATCGGCTTCCATCGTGGCGATGTCCGGGTTGTAAAGGCTCACGGGCGATTGGCGCGCGGCGGTCATTAGATTGCCTTTGTAGAGTTTCAACTTCACCGTGCCGGTGACATTGCGTTGGCTTTCGGTGACGAGCGCCTGCAGCATTTCTCGCTCGGGGGCGTACCAAAAACCGTTGTAAACCAACTCGCTGTATTTTGGGATGAGCGAATCTCGGATGTGCATCACTTCGCGGTCGAGCGTGATGGTTTCAATTTGGCGATGGGCGAAATGGAGAATGGCGCCGCCGGGCGTTTCGTACACGCCGCGGCTTTTCATTCCGACGAAACGGTTCTCCACAATATCCACGCGACCGATGCCGTGTTTGCCGCCGAGCTTGTTGAGCTTGCGCATCACACCGAGCGGCGAGAGCGCTTTGCCATTGACGGCAATGCAGTTGCCTTTTTCAAAATCAAGCGTGACGTGTTCGGGCCTATTCGGCGCGTCCTCGGGCGATACGGAAAGCTTAAACATCCCCTTGTTTTTCGGGGCGAATGCGTCGAATTCGATGTCCTCCAAAATGCCCGCTTCATACGAAATGTGCAGCAGATTGCGATCCATCGAGTACGGTTTTTTGGCACTGGCTTCGACGTCGATTTTGTGTTTTCGGCAGTAAGCAATCATCTCTTTGCGGCCCGGAAATTCAGCGCGGAAGGCCGCCATCCGCCACGGGGCGATGATGTCCAGATCGGGCGCAAGCGCGGCGGTGGTCAGTTCGAATCGAACTTGGTCATTGCCTTTGCCGGTTGCGCCATGGGCGATGGCGTGGGCTTTTTCTTTGCGGGCAATTTCGACCATCCGTTTGGCGATGAGCGGACGGGCAATGCTGGTGCCGAGGAAATATTGATCCTCATAAATCGCTCCGGCCTGCATAATGGGATAAACGAAATCGCGCGCGAATTCTTCCTGTAGATTGTCGATGTACATTTTCGACGCGCCGGTGCGCTTGGCCTTTTGCGTGAGGCCGCGCAGTTCCTCTTCCTGACCGACGTCGGCGCAGAAGGCGATGATCTCGGCGTTGTATTTTTCCTTGAGCCACGTGAGCAGCACTGAGGTGTCGAGCCCTCCCGAATATGCGAGTACAATTTTCATGTTTGTAAAATCAGATCATGTGACAAAACAGACCGTCACGCAACTTCGGTTCAAACCAAGTGCTCTTGGGCGGCATCAATCCATCGGAATCGGCGATGGCCATCAAATCCTCAATGCTCGTGGGGAACATCGAAAACGCACAACCCGCGCCCGCATCAACGAGGCGTTCGAGTTCCGCTGTGCCGCGAATGCCGCCGATGAAATCAAGGCGATCGCTCGTGCGTTGGTCTTCAATGCCGAGCAAAGGCGCGAGCACGTGGTTTTGCAACAGCGCGACATCCAATTCACCCATCGGCGTTTCGCCGGTGGCGTGGCTGGACCTGAAGGTGAGCTTGCGCCATTGGCCATCGAGGTAAAGACCGAGCTCATTCTTTCGGGTGCATTCGCCAGTGCCGCCTTCCACGATTTCAAAAATGGATTCCAATGCCGCTAAAAATTCCACCGATGATTGGCCATGCAAATTTTTGATTACGCGATTGTACGCGAGGATTTGCATTTGGTTGTGCGGGAAAATGACTGTCAAAAAATGACCACTCTGCCCAACGCCATTTCGTGCGGAACAAACGCGCGAAGCCGCCGCGCTGCGGTGATGTCCGTCGGCGATGTACAAGAAATCAATGGCAACGAATTGCGCCTCAATAAATGCGATATCCTCCGCGCTATCAACCACCCACGCGGTGTGTTGCACGCCGTCATCGGAGGCGAGGTCGATGGCGGGCTCGTTGGCGGTGAGGCGTTGGGTGAGGGCATCGAGTTCTGCCGTAGCGCGGTAAGTGAGAAAGACGGGGCCGGTTTGTGAATTGAGCGCTTCCATGTGCCGCACGCGGTCATCCTCTTTGGCGGGACGGGTTAGCTCGTGTTTTTTGATGATGCCGCTGTCGTATTCAGAAACACTCGCGGCGGCGACGAGCCCGGTTTGGGTGTGGTTGCCCATTACTTGGCGGTAAAGATAAAAACACGGTTGCGTGTCCTGAACGAGCGCGCCTTGCTCCTGCAGCAACCGGAAGTTTCCCGCGCCTTTGGCGTACACGGCTGGTGAATACACATCGATGCCGGGCTCAAGGTCGATCTCCGGCTTGCTGACGTGGAGAAAACTTAAGGGGTTGTCCTTGGCGATGGCTCGCGCTTCGTCGCTGTTCATCACGTCATAGGGCAACTCGCAAATTTTTGCGGCTAATTCGGTCTTCGGACGCAGTGCGGCAAATGGTGTTAGGGTCGCCATAAGGGGCGGGACGCTAGCGGACGGGCGGCACGGACGCACGCAAAAAGCAAACTTGGGTAAAATTTTCCCTTGCCACGGGCGTCTAAATGGCTAGAAAAGAAAACGCACCGGCGCAATGGGCCGGCTAGTTTATATGATTAACACACAACTTCAGGAACAACTTTGAGTCGTCCGTACAAAGGCAAAGGACGGCGCTGGGAACCCCGCACGCGGGTAAACGAACGAATACGCGTACGCGAAGTGCGTGTGGTGGGAGCCGACGGCGTACAAGTCGGCGTGCTTGAAACGCGCGAGGCGATTGCGCTGGCCAAGCGGCACGGGCTGGATCTCGTGGAGGTGGCGCCCAACGCGCGTCCGCCGGTTTGCCGCGTGTGTGATTTCGGCAAGTACAAGTACGAGGAATCCAAAAAGAAAAAGGAGAACAAAAAGACCGCCCAAACCAATAAGGTGAAGGAAGTCCAACTCCGTCCGCGCTGTGAACAGCACGACTTCAATTTCAAGCTCACCCGCGCTATTGATTTTTTGTGCGCGGATATGAAGGTGAAAATTTATCTGCGCTTCCGTGGCCGCGAGAATGCGCACAAAGAATTCGGCTTCGATGCGGTGAAACGGTTCGTCAAAGAACTGGTGCCCTTCGGCAAAACCGACACCGCCCCGCGTTTGGTCGGGCGCGGCATCACGGTTTTGGTCAACCCGTTGCCGTCTAAACAACGCGCGGAAAATCCACATCGCAAACACGGCGAAGAGATTTCAATGGAAGACGAAATCCATTACGACGATGATGAAGATACCGGCGAAAATGAGTCCAGCGAGCCCGCCGGCGACAAGCTGAACAACGCCTTCGAAAACCTCGAGGTGCCAGACGAAAAACAGGCCGAAGCCTGATCGTCAATCAAGCATCCCGCGCTGGCGCAGCACCGCTTCCATCGCGCGATCCATCATCAAATCCGCCAGCGGTAAAGTCGCTTCATCCAGCTTCGCCACGGCGGCTTTGAGTTGCGGCAAATCGCTTTCAGTTTCCAGCGCGGCCTCCACCGATTCCAGTGCGGCGGTGATAGCCTCGGCGTTGTTAAGTTCTCCGGCAAAGTCCTCCAAACCACCGCGGCCAGCCTTCACCGCCTCGCGCGCTTTGAGCGCGGCCTCAATCCATTTGCGCGCGTCCATGTCTTCAAAGGCGTGCTCCACGGATTCCTCCACCATTTTTTGAACCGCAGTGTCATCGACATCCACGGCTGATTTCATTTCCACAACTTTTTCGTGACCCGTCGCCGTGTCACGCGCGAGGACGTGCAGGATGCCGTCCGCATCAATTTCAAACTGCACCCCCACCCGCGCCGCGCCGCGTTTAGCCGATTCAGATTCCAGCTCAAACCTTCCAAGACTCCAGTTATCCACTGCCTTTTCGCGTTCGCCCTGGAGCACGTGCACCAACATTTGGCGTTGGCCGTCCACGGCGTTGGTGAACATCTCGCCCGCTTTGGTCGGCACCGTGGTATTGCGCGGGATGATGACATTCATCAATCCGCCAAAGGTTTCCAGCCCAAGAGACAGCGGCGTGACATCGAGCAAAACCATATCGGTAATGTCGCCCGACAAAATCGCCCCTTGAATCGCCGCGCCCAGCGCCACCGCTTCATCGGGGTTTTGCGAAGTGTTCAGCGTTGGCCCATCGGCTTCGTGAAACGAATCGCCCAGCCGAATGTCGCCGCGCGTCTCCGCGTATTCCGCGCACTCGAACCATTCCGCAACGCGCCGCCGCACCAAGGGCATTCGCGTTTGGCCGCCGACCAAAATCACTTGATTCAACTCCGCCGCCTTCACGCCTGCATCGGCCAGCGCGTGCCGACAATGCGTGCGCGTTTGGTCAATCACCGGCGCGGCCAAGGCCTCCAGTTTTTCGCGTGTGAGCACACATTCAAAACTGGTGTCGCCCGAAATAAACGGCAATTGAATCGTCGTCACCGTTTCGGTAGAGAGCGCCACCTTCGCCGCCTCCGCCGCCTCGCGCACCCGCGCCCGCAGCGTGACATCCGCGTCGCCGTCAATTTGTTCCAACAGCCAATCGAGAATTCGCTGGTCAACATCATCGCCGCCCAACCGCGTGTTGCCGTGGGTGGCCAGCACTTGAAACACACCCTCGCGCAGCTCGAGAATGGAAAGATCGAATGTGCCGCCGCCCAAATCGTACACTGCCACGCGCGCTTGTTCGGGCAGCTTTTCCAACCCACACGCCAGCGCGGCCGCGGTGGGTTCGTTCAGGATGCGTTCCACGGTGAAACCCGCCCGTTCGCCCGCGCGTTTGGTGGCTTGACGTTGGGCATCATTGAAATACGCCGGCACAGTGATCACTGCGCGAGTGATTTCAGTTTCCAAAACCAGCTCAGCGCGCGTCTTGAGCGATTTCAAAATCTCCGCCGACACCGCCTCGGGCGACACGGTTTCTTCGCCCAACTTCACCGCGAGCGAATTTCCCGTCAGGGTGTAATCGACTTGCCGTTCAGGTTCCGGCACGTCGGCAGCGCGTTGGCCGATGAAGCGTTTTACCGAATAAATCGTGCGTGCGGGATCCAGCGCGCGTTGGCGTAGCGCGGGCCAGCCGACAATCGGGATGCCATCTTTCGGATAATGCACCACCGATGGGAGCAGCCGTTGCCCTTCGGCATCGGCCAACAATCCAGCCATCCCCGCCTCCACCACGGCGATGGCGGAACGCGTGGTACCAAGGTCAATGCCGACAATCGTGCTCACGCGCGGACAATAATGGGATGATGGACGAATTACGATTTTTGATTTACGATTGGACATTGGCCCTTGGGCATTCGACATTCCCCCTTCCATGCACTGTCTTGTCACCGCTGGCCCCACTGTGGAGCCGATCGATGCTGTCCGCCGGTTGACCAATCACTCAACCGGCCGGCTCGGCTGCGGCTTAGCCGATGCTCTCGCGCGCGCGGGGCATCGCATCACGCTGTTGCTTTCGGAAACAGCCGTGCACGCGCCCAAATCAAAAAAAGTGCGAGTGTTGCGTTTCAACACCACGAAAGATTTGCACGAACAACTCGAGGCCGCCACAGCCTTACGCGTGAAGGCGGTGTTTCACGTGGCCGCCGTTTCCGACTTCACAGTGAAACGCCCGCGCAAAGGCAAGATCCCCACCACCGCTTCGTTGAAGCTGGAACTGAAACCAACACCAAAATTAATTCATTCCCTCCGCAAATGGTTTCCCAATGCGTTTTTGGTTGGATGGAAATACGAAGTCGATGGCGGCAAAAAATCCACCGTGGCCGCCGCGCGCGCCCAAATCAAAAAATGCAAAACCAACGCATGCGTTGCCAACGGGCCGGCGTATGGCGAGGGGTTCGGCGTTGTCGCCGATGCGGTGAAGCATTGTGCGGACGATGCGGCGTTGTTTCGGTGGGCGGGGGAAGTGACCAAGGCCCAATGACCCAAATCCATTGAGCCTTTTTCACATCACTTCCGTGACCTCAATCCCCAATACCTCCAGCCCGGTTTTCAAAACGCGACCGGTTAATTCGCAGAGCGCTAGGCGGCTTTCGCGTTCAACGTCTGTTTTTGCTTTGAGCACCGGGCATGCTTCGTAAAAACAACTGAAGTGGCCGGCTAATTCGAAGAGGTAATTGCAGAGAAAATTTGGGCGATGATCGTCGGCTACCATTTCGAGGGTTTGGCCGAAATTCATCAGATGTTTTGCCAGCCCCAATTCCTCGGGGGCGGCGGCAGCGACTGTGATGTTGGCAAAATCGGGCGCGTCCACTTTACGAAAGATGCTGCGCGCTCGCGTGTACGCGTACTGCAAATACGGCGCTGTGTTGCCCTGGAGAGCAAGCATTTTGTCCCAGTCAAACACGTAATCGGTTTGGCGATTATTGGAGAGGTCGGCGTATTTCAACGCGCCGAGACCCACGACGCGGGAAATTTCGCGGCGTTGCGTTTCGTCAAGTTCCGCATTTTTTTCGCTAACCACCGCGTAGGCGCGCTCCTGCGCTTCGTCCAGCAAATCGGCCAGGCGAACTACTTCGCCGCTGCGGGTTTTGAACGGCTTGCCGTCGGGGCCGAGGATGGAGCCGAACCACACGTGCTCCAAGCGCACCGTCGCATCGGATTTCCATCGGCGAAAGATTTTGAATAGTTGCTGGAAATGCAATTGCTGGCGGCCATCGGTGACGTACACGATTTCGTCCGGCGCCCATTCGGCGAGGCGATGCTGTAGCGTGGCGAGATCGGTGGTGGTGTAGTTGGCCGCGCCATCGCTTTTGCGGACGATGGCTGGTTTATCAGCAAGCTGCGCGTCGTCCGGGAAAAACACTGCCATCGCGCCTTCACTTTCCTCGGCGATGTTTTGGGAAATCAAATCCTCTACCACACCGGCGAGTATGGGATTGTAAAAACTTTCGCCCAAGGTCTCGTCAAACTCAATGGCAAGCCGTGAGTAGACATGATCGAATTGCACTTGCGACAGTTCAATCATGCGCCGCCAAATGCCGAGGTTTTTTTCATCGCCGTTTTGCAGCTTCACCAACTCCGCGCGCGCGTCGTCTCGCAACGCCTCATCGGCATTGATGAGTTTGTAAATCCGCTCCAGTTCGCCGATGGGATCAGCGGCCAGCGCGGCTTCGTCGAGTTGAGTTTTCCAGCCGAGCAGCAGCATCCCAAATTGCGTGCCCCAATCGCCGATATGATTATCTGTCACCACGCGATGACCGAGCAACCGCAGTACGCGCGCGAGGCTGTCGCCGAGAATCGTGGAGCGGATGTGGCCGACGTGCATCGGTTTGGCGACATTGGGCGAGCTGAAATCAACGACCACCGTACGCGGCGTGGCGGCGGGGGTGATGAACGGCTTGGCGCTGGCGAGCGCGGTTTGCAGCGCGACGTTCACCGCCTCGGGCCGCAGGCGGAAATTCAAAAAACCGGGGCCGGCGATTTCCACCGGCTCGCACCATTCGGCCACATCGAGCTGCGCCACCACGTCAGTGGCGAGTTGGCGGGGATTCATTTGCCGTTGTTTGGCGAGCCCCATCAGCGCGTTGCTTTGGAAATCACCGTGCCTGGCATCGGCGCACACGCGGACGAGCACGCGGCGGACGTCGGCCTCGGGCAGCACCGCGGTGGTGGCGGCTTGCAGGCGGGATTCGATGTGCCCCTGAATCACTCGATTTCTCTTTTGCAGCGGCGCTATTGTTTGGCCGGTTGACTGATGATTTCTAAAATCGCCTCGGCATCGTCCGCTTGCTCGAGCGATTGGCGGAACTCTTTATTGTGCAGCAACTTGGCGATGTTGGCTAGAGTGTGCAGGTGTTTTTGAAACTGGCCTTGCGGCACGAGAAACAGCACCACCAGATTTACCGGTTGATTATCCAACGCCTCGAAATCAATCCCCTCGACCGATCGCCCCAGCGCGCCCACCACTTCATCAATGAGATCGGTGGAGGCGTGCGGGATGCCGATGCCAAAGCCAATGCCGGTGCTCATCGAGTTCTCGCGCTTTTTTACGGCGTCGATGATGGCATCGCGATCCTTGGCGGCGATAGCACCGCTGGACACGAGTTGGTCGACCAATTCATCAATCGCCTCCCAGCGATTAGTGGCCTGCAAAGATGGCACGATGTGATCGGCCAGTACTATTTCGCTTAGCGTCATATTTCGTCGCGCGCATTCGGCACGAAGCGGGCGGCTAATTCAAGGCCGAATTGCCCGCATCCCACGCACGAGTCGCCAGCGCGGCAAGGTCACGAAGGGCATCGACCGTGCCCGCGCCCGCTATTTTCAAGGCATCCAGCGTGTCTGGGCCATCGAGTAAATGCGGCAAACCTAACAATAACACCAGCGCATTTCCCAAAAAAATGATGACTGCGGAAAACAAATAGCCCTGCGAAGTGAGATCCGATTGGCGCGTGTGAAGGATGTGCCAAGTGAGCAACACGTGAAACGCGTACGCCAAGCCGAGCACCCAGTAAAACAAACCCCAAGCCCACGGCCCGTTCCAGCCCCACAACGCGCGACCGCCTGCGAACATCGCCAGCACCAGCACCACGTACAACGGCACAAAATACGGCGCAAGGCTCACGAAGAAATTGTCTTTCGTCACCAACACGTGGCCGCCTTCGCTCGTGACTTTCATCCCTTTCACGCGACCGCCGCACGCCATCGTGGCGGCGGCGTGGGTAAACTCATGCCCGAACACATAAATCCACATCGGCTTGGGCGCGTAATGATACAGCAGAAACATGCACCCCGCCCCCGCCGCCAGAGGAACTACGGTGGTATCCACCATACCGAACTGAGCAATCAGCCGAGCCAACGCCCGACCCACGCCCACGCACAACGGCAGCAACAAAATTGCCACAAATAATTTACGCCTCCTCGGCACCGGAAAACTACACCACAAACGCGCTGCGAAATCGAGTTGAAAACAATGGATTGCTTCCGCCGCCGTTGCGGCTTTACCTTTCGCGCATGACGCAGGAGGAAGCACTCCAGATATTTCGTGAAACCGGCGCACTGCTCGACGGCCATTTTGTGCTGCGCAGCGGACTGCACAGTCGGCAATTTTTTCAATGCGCCCAAGCGCTGCAACAAATGCCCGTGGTGGAAAAACTGGGCGCGGCGTTGGCTGACCGCGTGCGGGGCGAGGCCATCACCACCGTCGTGGCCCCGGCGATGGGCGGCTTGGTGATTGGGCAGGAAGTGGCGCGGCAACTGGGCGTGCGATTTATTTTTGTGGAAAAAGATGACGACGGCGCACTCGTGATGCGCCGCGGCTTCTCGCTTGCCCCCGATGAAAAAGTGTTGATTGTCGAAGACGTTATCACCCGCGGCGGACGTTTGCAGGAAACCATTGACATCGTCCGCGCCCAAGGTGCCGACCTTCGTGCCGTCACCATTGTAGTGGACCGCTCCAACGGCAACTACCAACCCGACGTGCCGCTGCACAGTTTGCTGGCAATGGAAGTGGAAACCTTCGAGCCGGACAATCTCCCTGAAGATTTACAAAACACCGAGGCGGTGAAGCCCGGCAGTAAATAAGGGTTGCCAATGCACGCGCATCACGGGATAATTTTTCAGATGAGAACGGTGACATTATTAGCATTTATCGTGACAACAGGAATTTTAATGAGCGCGGACAAACCGAATAAAACTGAAACCGCCACTTTGGGTGGGGGTTGTTTTTGGTGCTTGGAGGCGGTGTTCGAGCGGTTGCCGGGGGTGAGTAATGTGGAGAGTGGTTATGCGGGAGGGAAGACGAAGGACCCCACTTATGCAGAAATCTGTGAAGGCACGACGGGGCACGCGGAGGTAGTGCAGATTCATTTTGATCCGAAGAAGATCGGTTACGATCAAATCCTGTCGGTGTTTTGGCAATGCCACGATCCGACCACACCTAACCGGCAAGGTAATGATTTTGGCACACAATACCGGTCGACCATTATGCCGCACGACAAGGGGCAAACGGCCATTGCGGAGCAGAGCCGCAAGGAGTGGGCGAAGGAATTCAAGCGCCCGATTGTGACGACACTGGAACCGTTGGAAAAATTTTACAAAGCGGAGTTGAATCATCAGGATTATTTCCGGCTGAATCCGGGTAATCCGTACTGCGCCTTCCTCATCGAGCCCAAGCTCAAGGCGCTGGAAAACCGGAAAGTCATCCCGGCAAAATAGTCTGAAAAACCGCGAAGTTTTCTTGGCAAACTCCGTCAAATCAGGTTGAATGATGCCCATGAAACGCGTGATCCCTGTTTTTGCCCTGCTACTGATTGGTTCCCTCGCCGAGGCTGTGCCTCCGCCGCGCCTAGTCAAAGGGCCCGTGCCAGTTCCCAATATTGTTATGGCCAAGCAACTCAATGGGCGGTTCCTTATCCCACCCAACGGGATAGCGGGCATGGTGAAAATTCCCTCCAAAAACCCGCGGAACACAATCGTGGAGGAACACCTATTGACGCGCAGCGGCGAGACCTTTCACGGAAAATTTCTAGGTTACGATCCGGCCAAGGGGCTGAAGTGGTCCCACCCGGATTTTCTGCCCAACGTGATTCATTTTCTGCCCGACCGGGTGAGTCGTTTGAATTTCAAAGTGGAGCCGCTGCCCGCGCGCGCGAAGCACCACACTTGCCGAGTAGAGCTGGCCAATGGCGATACCCTCGCGGGCGATTTGTTGCGGATGGAAAACGGGGAGCTTGTTTTAGACACATGGTACGCCGGCGAACTGGCCATCAACACCGCGCACATCAAATCGATCAAGCCCGGTTTCTCGACCGCCAAGGTTTTCTTTGAGGGGCCGAAGGACGCAAAGAATTGGACGTTCGGCAATGGCCAAAACGCCAGACTTCCCCTTGGCGCCCTCCAAAACATGCCCGCCGCGCAACAGCAGTTGTTCAAGGAACGCGCAGCGCAGGCGGCCAAAAAGCCGACTTGGAAGTTAGCCAACGGCACATTTGAATCCACCACCAGCAGCGCAACGGTGGGACGGGAAATGAAAGAATCGCCCGATCGCTCGAGTACTGAATTTGATTTGGAATGGACGGGCAGCCTGAATCTGTACGTTAATTTTCTTACGGACTCCCTCACCAGCTACAGCCAGTGCAATGGCTATTGCCTGCGTCTCACCCAAAGCTACATTTATCTCTACCGCTACAATTTCAACAACGGTGCCGGCCGCGGCGGGCGGGTGGGCAACAATGTACGGGTGAACCTCGCCAGCCTTCAGGGCAACGCGCACGTGGCTCTCAAGATGGATGCCCAAAAGAAAACCATCGCACTGCTCATCAATGGCGCCCTCATCCAAAAATGGGAAAACCTCGGCAACTTTGCTGATGGCGGCAAAGGGTTGCTCTTCAGTTCACGCACCACCACCCGAATGAAGCTCAGCCGCATTCGGGTGAGCGACTGGAACGGAAACCTGCCCGAGGCCAATCCGGAGGCAAAGGCCGACCCCAAAGATGATTTTATTCTTTTCAACAATGCCGACCACATCACTGGCGAGTTAACCGGCATTGCCAATGGTAAACTTTATTTCACATCCGACTTTGGCGAGATGACCATTGGGCTTAAAAAAGTGGGCGTCATTTATCGCGCCACCGAACGCGTTCAAGCTATCCCGCCCGTGACGGGCATGGCGCGTGCCACCTTCAAGGGCAAAGGGGGGTTGGCGATGAAAATCACCGGCTGGAAGGATGGCAAGATCTCCGCCACCAGCCCGCTCTTTGGCGAGGCGGCGTTTGATGCAGCTGTGTTTCAATCCATTGACTTCACCGGCAAAAGCACCCGACAGGCATCCGGCGTTTCGCCCACCCCCAATCCATCCCCCAGAATTAATCCGGGTTTTCGCATCCCCCTCCAGCTTCAGCAAAGAGTTTTGCCGGCGCCCCAACTCCGAAAAAATCCCAACGGCCTACGTTTTGAGTTAAACGTACTCCCGCGACCCGTTGACCCAAGATAAAGCCACGCCCATAAAAGCGGTTACTTGACGAAATAGACGGAGTAGCGTTTTATTGTCCCACTATGAAACAAGCTTTATTTTTCACTCTCGGCGGATTACTGGCCGGTGCCGCATTCGGCCAACCGGGTGGACTGCTCCCCGTACCGACTCGCCCCGCCTCAACCTTTATAGCAAACGGCAAAACCGACCAATTACAATTGATTCGCGGCAATGGAATGCTTGGGGAATTCCTCGGCTTCGACCCGCAACGCGGCCTAACGTGGAATCATCCGGACATCAAACCTGATATGCTGACGATCCCGGCGGATCGAGTCAGCCGCCTTGATTTTGCCATCAAACCCGTGCCAGCAAACGCCAAATCTCACAGCGGTGTGATCGAGTTTACAAACGGTGACCGCCTGACTGGCGACATTTTAGGGATGGCAGACAATAAACTTCGCGTCAGCACCTGGTATGCGGGCGAATTAGCGTTCGATCGCAGTTCCATCCGGACACTTATGCCGGGCGTCCTCTCCGGCGCATCGCTGTACTCCGGGCCGATCACCAAGAAAGGCTGGAAGGAAACGAAGAGCGGCTCGCTAGGCTGGAAATTTTCAGATGGCGGATTTGAATCCACCACCAGTGGCCCGGTGATTGGCCGCAGCTTTCCCAAAATGCCCGCCAAGGCACGAGTAGAGTTCGACCTTGAATGGCAGCGCGGCAGCCCCAGTATTTACATTAGCTTCATGACTGACAACCTCACCTCGTACAGCAGCGGAAATTGCTACAGCATTAGGCTCACCGGCAGTTCGGTATATGTGTATCGCTATGCAAAAATTGGCGGCGGTATTCGCGGCCAACGCCTGAAGCCTTCCAGCCAAAGCTACAGTTTCGGAAGCGGTCCAAAAAAGGTGCGCATCGCGCTCTGCCATGATGCCTCCAAGAAGAAAGTCGCCGTCATCATTAACGGCAAACTCGTCGGCGAATGGCCGGATATCGTTCCCAATGCGCCGCCCTTGAGCAATGGACTGAATTTTTCCTCCCGCACAAGCAACCCCATGCGCATCAGCCGCCTCACCATCAATCCTTGGAGCGGCAACCTCCCCGGCAAAGGCAGCGTGTCCGCCGCAGCGGGCGCCAAGGAAGATTTCGTGTTATTCGTCAATGACGACAGCCTCACCGGCAAACTGCAAGTCATCGGCAAAGACGCAATGAAATTCAAGTCCGACGGTTTTGGTGAGGTGAATATTCCGCTGGAAAATATCGGTTCCATCCATTTTGCGCGCGACACTCAGGTCATCCCGCCCACTGCCGCCAATTCGGTGCGCGCCACCCTTACCAGCAACAACCGCGCCACCGGCATCATCAAGGCGTGGAAAGGCAACCAAGTAACCCTCACCAGCCCCATCTTCGGCGAAGCCACGTTCGATGCGAGCATCTTTCGCAGGGTGGAGTTTAACTTGGGTAAACCCCGAAGAACTTCCCTCAGCCCCGCCACTCGCAACACCTATAAATCCGGAAACATTAACCTCAATGAAATCAATGGCGGCTTCCAACGCAACGGCCGCGCATTGCCCCCACAAGTCATCGAGCGCTTTCAGCAATTGCGGGAACAACAACTCAACATTCCGCGCAAGCGATAAATTTATACCTGCCCAGCCCGCCAATTTTTGCTGCTTGGCACATTCCTCTGTCCCGCGAAAGAAGTGCCCTTGCCGCCAGAAATCCAGCGGCAGCTTAAATTGGAATTACTTAAAGGCGGTCGAAATAACACTCCGTCCGGGCCTCAACAAATCCTGCCTGAAGGCACCTTTGCCGCACTCTTCGAAGGCGGAATTTTTACGGCAAATTTTGTGGCATCGACCCCGCCAAAGGCATCCGCTGGCAGCACCCCGCCGTGGCGGAACCCTTTCACCTCAAGCCCGGCACCGTGGGCTTTCTCCAGCTCACCCCCGCCGCGACCGAATGCGAAATCCACCTCGTCTCCGCCGATCAATTCACCGGCAAACTCATCTCGCTCGGCGCAAAATCTCTCACCCTCGATGCCACCCACTGCGGGCGGCTGGTCATTCCGCGCCAACACATCAGCGCACTGCTGCCCCGCTTTGCCGAGGGCGACGTCCTAATTCAAGGATTCCAAAACCCCGCCGAACGGGTCTTCACCCACGGCGAGGCAGAAGGATGATTACTGGAAAGACTGGTTAATAAACAAGGCCGATAGATGATTAAAAATAACGCCGCGATTTGCCCCGGCGGAAACGGCGCGCTCCTCGACCGCAAGCTCCCCGAAAACCCCCAAGCCATCCGCATGGATTTCGACCTGCGCTCACCACAGGGCAACCCGCAAATCGGCTTTCGACTTTTCACCGACAACCTCACCAATCACCGCGCCGGGCACAGCCTCGACCTCACCTTCCGCAAAGGCAAAGCCACCGCCAAGCGGCAACCCATCGATCAGGACGCCGGCCAAAACGGACGCATCGGAAAATCCATCCCCCTCCCTGCGCTGGGCAAACGTGCCGCGCACATCACCATTCACGCCAGCCTCCGCCCTGCCCAACTACACCTCGCCATCAATGGCCAACACATCGGCAGTTGGGAATCCGAACAACCCCTCGAAAAATTCGGCGCGGGCATTTTATTCGTCCAACGCGGCAAACAACCCGCGCGCATCAAAAATCTGGTGATCCGCAATAGTAGCGGACACTCGCCCATCGGCCGCCAACTCCCCAAACTCCCCGCCGGTCTAAAGCAGAATCATATCATATTCACCAACGGCGACCACATTGATGGCGAGATCAAGGAAATCACAAAAGGCATTGCCATCTGCAAATCCAGCTTTGGCGACATCAAACTCCCTCTGGCCAAAATTCAACTCGCCCGCAAGGCACTCCTCTAATTCAAACGCACCGAAGGCGCGGCCGTTGTCACCCTCGCCAACCCCACCCTCGGCACCCCCCCTCTCAACGCCATCCACACTATTGATTTCCAAACTTCAAAAAAACGCATCGCCGGTTTCCCCGACGCCAACGCAAAGCCAAAATCAAAAAGGGCAACAATCGGGTCATCCCCATGAATGGACTCCCGCATCTGCTGCGAACCCCCGATTTCAACTCCTGATTTCGCCGGCTTCCCTCCCCGCCCATCATTTGCTAACCTACCGCCCGCATGGCATTTGATTCGTTTCGTGATTTTGTAAACAAACTGGAAACAGAGGGCGAGCTGCGGCGCATTAGCGCCCCCGTGGCCACCGAGCTGGAAATCACCGAGATCGCTGACCGTGAGATGAAAAAGCCCGGCGGCGGTCAAGCGCTGCTGTTCGAGCAACCTACCGTCAACGGCGAACCCAGCCCCATCCCGCTGGCCATCAATACTTACGGCAGCGAGAAGCGAATGGCAATGGTCCTCGGCCGCGACTCGGTAGAGGACGCCGCGGCTGAACTGAACAAACTCGTTAAAGCCAAACCTCCCTCCACCCTCGGCGAAACCTTCAAGCTCCTCGGCACAGCCCTCGACCTCCGCCACGCCAAACCCAAGAAGGTCAAAGGCGGCCCCTGCAAAGAGGTCGTTCATTTGTTCGCCGAGAGCCGAGAGCCGAGTGTCGAGAGCCCCTCAACCTTCAACCCTCAACTCTCAACCCTCCTAAATTTCCCAATTCAACAATGCTGGCCTCAAGACGCCGGACGTTTCCTCACTCTCCCCTGCGTCGTCACCCACGATCCCGATTCCGGCGACCGCAACCTCGGTCTTTATCGTATGCAGGTTTTCGACGGTCAAACAACCGCGCTGCATTGGCAGTTGCAAAAAGTCGCCGCCCGTCATGGCCGCCGCTATTACGAAAGAGGCGAGAGGATGCCGGTCAGCGTTTTCCTCGGCGGTGATCCGGTTTACGCCTTCTGCGCCAGCGCGCCGTTGCCCGATGGGCTGGACGAATTACTGCTCGCCGGATGGCTCCGCAAAAAATCCGTGCCGCTCGTCAAGTGCGAGACGAACGACCTCGAGGTGCCCGCCGATGCCGACATCGTCCTCGAAGGCTACGTCGACCCCACCGAGCCCCTGCGCGACGAAGGCCCCTTTGGCGATCACACCGGCTACTACACCTTGCCCGAGCCTTACCCCGCCTTTCACCTCACCGCCATCACGCATCGCAAAGACGCCATTTACCCAAGCACCATCGTCGGCCAACCGCCGATGGAGGATTTTTATTTGGGCGGCGCCAGCGTCCGACTTTTTCTGCCGATCCTGAAAATGAATTTCCCCGAGTTGGTCGACCTCGCCTTGCCCGCCGAAGGCGTCTTCCACAATCTCGTTTTCGTCAGCATCAAAAAAACCTATCCGATGCAGGCCTACAAAATCATGCACGGTCTTTGGGGCGCGGGCCAAATGATGTTCGCCAAATACATCATCGTGGTCGATGAAGACGTCGACGTCCACAACACCAGCGAAGTCCTCTTCCGCCTAGGCGCCTG
The DNA here is from genome assembly GCA_937775205.1 of uncultured Verrucomicrobiae bacterium. Taxonomy (GTDB): domain Bacteria; phylum Verrucomicrobiota; class Verrucomicrobiia; order Limisphaerales; family UBA1100; genus JACNJL01. Next base: position 155,077 of record CALKBX010000001.1, read on the forward strand.
CACCGATCCTCAGCGCGACGCCCTCTTCACCCGCGGCCCCGCCGACGTGCTGGACCACGCCACCACCGAGATGGCCATCGGCACCAAGCTCGGCCTCGACGCCACCCACAAGCTCCCAGGAGAAAGCGGCTTCCACCGCGAATGGCCGCCGATTATTAATATGGACGCAGCGGTGAAGAAAAAAGTCGACTCCATTTTGGGCGGTAACTAAACCAATTCACCACAGAGACACAGAGAACACAGATTATATATTTCTCTGTGTTTTCTGTGTCTCTGTGGTAAAAAAACCCATGCACAATTTTTTACTGTCGGCCCTGCTTTGTTTTGCGGCCACATCCATCCAAGCCGCCAAGCCAAACATCCTCGTCATCCTTGTCGACGACCTCGGCTACGGCGATCTCTCCAGCTATGGCGCGCCCGACCTCAAGTCGCCCGCCATTGATTCACTCATGGCGGCGGGCATCCGCTTCGATTCGTTTTACGCCAACTGCCCCGTGTGCAGCCCCACGCGCGCAGCGTTGCTCAGCGGCACCTATCCCGATCTCGTCGGCGTGCCCGGCGTCATTCGCACCATCCCTCACAACAACTGGGGCTGGCTCGCCCCGCACGCGGTGCTGTTACCCAAGCCGCTCAAGGTTGCGGGCTACCACACCGCCATCGTCGGCAAATGGCATCTCGGACTTGAATCGCCCAACCGCCCCAACGAGCGCGGCTTCGACCATTTCAAGGGATTCCTTTGCGACATGATTGATGACTATTACAAACACCGCCGCCACGGCATCAATTATTTCCGTGAAAACGAAAAGGAAATCGACCCGCCCGGCCACGCTACCGACCTTTTCACCGAATGGGCCATCGACTATCTCGACGACCGCAAAGGCAAAAAGGAACCGTTCTTTCTCTACCTTAGCTACAACGCGCCGCACACCCCCATCCAGCCGCCGGCCGATTGGCTGGCAAAAGTGAAGGCGCGCGAAAACGGAATCACTGACCAGCGCGCCAAGCTCGTCGCGCTCATTGAACACCTCGACGACGGTATCGGCCAAGTGATTGCCGCGTTGAAAAAGAACGGACAGGACAAAAACACGCTCATCATTTTCAGCAGCGACAACGGCGGCCAACTCAGCGTCGGCGCGCGGTGCGGAAATCATCGCGGTGGCAAACAGGACATGTACGAAGGCGGGCTCAAAGTGCCTACCTGCGCCGTGTGGCCGGGCCACATAAAACCTGGAATGCGCAGCAACCTCCGCGGCCTCTCGATGGATATTTACCCAACCGCGTGCGAAGCCGCCGGCGCGAAAGTGCCCAAGTATGTGGAGGGCGTCAGTTTGTTGCCCACGCTACTCGGCAAGCCGCAGATAATTAAACGCGATATGATTTTTGTGCGCCGCGAAGGCGGTCGCCTTTATCAAGGGCAGGATTATCACGCCTTGCGGCGGGGCGATTGGAAATTGGTTCACAACAATCCGCACGAGCCGCTGCAACTTTACAACCTCAAGGACGACCCGCTCGAGGCCACCGACCTCGCGAAGAAGAACCCGCAATTGTATAACCAACTCAAGGCTGCCCTCCGCCTCCACTACCAGCGCGCCGGACGCGTGCCTTGGCAAAAGCCCATCAAATAGCTAACCTCCCAACGGCTGTTGCGGAACACCAGCCAAACCAAAACCGCATGGACGACCCATTCAGAAAAATCACCGAACGAGTCCGCGCTTTCATCGGCGGCGAGGACGGCGATTTTGATGAACTAGCCCGCGACCTCTTTGCCCTCCAATACGAACACGTCGAGCCTTACCGGCACTTATGCGAATCGCGTGGCGTGACACCCAAGAACGCCGACACTATCCCCGCCATCCACACCACCGCATTCAAGGAATTTGAAATCACCAGTTTGCCTTCAAACGAGCGGACTACTGTTTTCCATTCCAGCGGCACCACCGGCCAAACTCCCAGCCGCCATTTTCACAACGCCGACTCGCTGGCACTTTACGAGGATTCCGTGCGCGCGTGGTTCGAACCGCACCTGCGCCCCGACGAAATGGAAAATATCATGACCCTCACGCCGCCGCCGGAGGGCGTCCCGCATTCGTCATTGGCACACATGTTCGACATCGTCCGCCCGAATGTCGTCCCGATGGGCCGTGTGGATGAAGATGGGAAATGGGCATTGGAAATGGACATCCAAGACAGCCTTTCCCAACACGCCATCGCTCCCATCCTATTGATGGGCACAGCACTTTCGTTTTTGCAATTAGCCGGCGGCATTCCCCCTCACCAAAACACCCTCCTGCCGCACGGCTCGCGCGTGCTCGAAACCGGCGGCTACAAGAGCCAAAAAATTGAGCACACCAAAACCGAACTGCACGAGTTTATCGGCCGCAACTACGGGCTGAAACCCGAAGACATCGTCAGCGAATACGGCATGTGCGAACTCAGCTCGCAAGCGTACGACACCGTTGCCGGCCAACGCGGACCTCGCCGATTCCGTTTCCCGCCATGGGCGCGGGCGCGGATTGTCTCGCCGGAGCATGGCCGCGAGGTGGCCCTCGGCGAAACGGGCCTCTTGGAAGCCATCGACCTCGGCAACGTGCGCTCCGTGCTTGCCGTGCGCACGGCGGACTTGGCGATCCGCCACGAGGATGGTTTTGAATTGATCGGCCGCGCAAAACAATCCGAGCCGCGCGGGTGTTCATTAAACGCGAGCAATCTCGACAATCTCCGTGCCGATGAGGCAAGGTCACGACCGCATGCTTGACCTCGGCCTGCCAAATTATTTCCTGATCGACACGCAACCCGAAGCGCGGTTGACGCCCGATACCCTCACCGAAGCCTGCCGCCAACTTAAGCGCAACCGCGTACAGTATCTGCGCGACACGCCCACCGAGCAATCCGTTAAAATTTTGGCGCGCCTTGCCGACAACTGGCGCGATGACCTTTTTCCCATCCGGAAACTGGCGCTCGCCCACGGCCCCGAGGTGACTGGTTTTTCCCGCCCCAGCCTCGCGCGTGGACTCGACCAATTCTTCGGCCGCATCACTGAGGAAAACCTGCACAATCTCATCGCCCAGGACCTCGGCGATTCGCGGCGGCTCGATGGGCCGCTGGGCACGCCCGAGGAACGCGCCGACAACCGCACCGCCATGGCGCTCGGCCCGGAGCTCATCGCCCACATCACCGCCGGCAATCTCCCCTGCCCCACTCTGATGAGCATGATTCACGGCGCGCTCGTCGGCTCCGCACAATTTGTGAAATGCGCGAAGAATGCCGGATTCATCCCGCGCCTCTTCGCCCACTCGCTGTACGATGCGCACGCGAAACTCGGCGCATGCCTCGAACTGGCCACTTGGCCCGGCGGCGACCATCCGTTCGAAGCCGCGCTCTTTGATGAAGCAGACTGCGTCGTGGCTACGGGGCGCGATGAAACTCTTGCCGCAATTCAATCGCGCTTGCCGTTCGGCAAACGATTCCTCGGGCACGGTCATCGCGTAAGCTTCGGTTACATTCATCGCGATCTGCTGTCGCACGCAATGGCCACCGAGCTGGCGAAAAACGCCGCGCGCGATGTGGCCGCATGGAATCAGCTCGGCTGCCTTTCTCCGCATTTATTTTATGTGGAGAAAAATGGCGCGGTGCGGCCGGAAGTTTTCGCCGAGATGTTGGCCGGCGAAATCGAAGCCTTGGAGGAGGAGGAACCGCGCGGCAAAATTTCCACAGAAGAATCGGTGGACATTTCCTATCGCCGAGATTTTTTTGAATTACGCTCGGCTAACACCGGCGATGTGAAACAATGGAAAAGCGAGGACGACACGAGCTGGACGGTGGTTTTTGAGGAAGACCCCGTGTTTGTGAATTCCTGCTTGAACCGATTTATCCACGTGAAAGAGGTCGAGAATTTAGACGAAATGCTGCGCGTCGCCGAAATGACCCGCGGCCAAGTCTCCACCGTCGCCTTGGCCGCGCCGAAAAATGAAGCCGAAGAAATGGTGAAAATTCTCGCGCATTGGGGCGTGACGCGTGTGTGCCCCATCGGCCAAATGCAAAACCCACCCCTCGGCTGGCGGCACGACGGCCGACCGACGCTGGGGGATTTGGTGACGTGGATGGATTGGGAACAATAAATGTACAAATTACAAATGGAGATTGATAAATGAAAATGGAATTACGAAAAACGTTTCAGTTCGAGGCCGCCCACTCGCTGCCGAATTTGCCAGCGAACCACAAGTGCGCGCGGCTGCACGGGCACAGTTTCAAAGTGGACATAGTCGTCGAAGGCGAGTGCGATCCCACCCTCGGCTGGGTCATGGATTATGCGGAGATTGGCGAAGCCTTTGATCCACTTTGGAAACAGCTCGATCACTTTCACCTCAACGAAATTGACGGCCTCGAAAACCCCACCAGCGAAAACATCGCCGTGTGGATTTGGAATCAACTTCAGCCGCGCCTACCGCTCCTCTCGGCCATCGAGGTCGCCGAAACCTGCAATGCGCGTTGTGTTTATCGCGGCGACTAATTACCCTTACGAATGGCTACGCGTTACGCTCATGTGAACATCATCGCCAATGATTGGCGCACGCTTTGTGATTTTTATGAAACGGTTTTCGATTGCAAACCGTGGAGCAGCGAGCGCGATCATCACGGATCGCACATTGACGCGCTCACCGGCATGCCCGGGGCACGGGTGCAAGGACGACATTTGCGCGTTCCCGGGCACGGCGACAATGGGCCAACGATTGAAATTTTCACCTTCGTTGAAAATGGTGAAAACTTTCCCAAACCCCTGAACCGCCCCGGACTGGCGCACCTCGCGTTTGAAGTGGATGATGTGGATGCCAAGCGCGCACAAATCAAACAACTGGGTGGGGATGATTACGGTGAGTTAGTGACGATTGATATTCCGCAGGCGGGACGCCTCACGCTGCTTTACATGAGCGACCCCGAAGGCAACATCGTGGAATTACAAAAATGGCACGACGCATAAACCGCCGCTCAATCCGCATTGCCCCCAAAGGCGTTTTCGGGTAGAACGGGCCGAGAGAATGAAAATGCTTTTTTCCATATTGGCGATGGTGCTGGCCTCGTCTATTACATCGTCCTCGGCTCAAATTCCGCCGCCCAATCCCAAACCTGTTTCCGGCGCGCGACATCCTGCTTTAAGCCCGGATGGCAAACGACTGGCATTCGTATATCGCGGTGATATCTGGCTTGCCAACGCCACGGGCGGGCGAGCGGTGCCGCTCACTTCGCATGTCGAGCTGGATGCGTACCCGGTATTTTCGCCTGATGGAAACTGGATTGCCTTTGGCAGCCGCCGTCACGGGCAATGGGATATTTTTGTGATTCCCGCCCTCGGCGGCGCGGCGCGCCAACTCACGTGGCACAGCGGCCACGAGCTGCCTTTTGGTTGGAATGCCGACAGCAGTCGCATTTGCTTCACTGCCCGCCGCGATGGGTCCCGCTATGGCCTGTACACGGTGGACGTGGCCACCTACCGCTCGGAACTGCTCTGCGAGGACTACGCCACCATGCGTTACCCGCGCTGGTCGCCCGATGGAAAAACTATGGTCTACGGCCGGTACGGCATGCCTTGGTATCGCCCGCGCTACAGCGGCTCGGCGGCAGCGGATATTTGGACGCTCGATCTCGAAACAAAGAATGCGAAAAAAAGTTCTCGGCACCGGCCATCAACATTTGTTCACGCAATACCTCCCCGACGGGCGTCTCGTCACCGTGACCACAGGCGAAGCCACCCCGTCTTCGCCCAGGCTAAACGAAAAGCATGAAAAAAATACTGACAACGAAAAACGCACGCCCAACCTCTGGACAATCAACGCCAAGGGTGAGGCAAGTCAACTGACCCACTTCACCGGCGACAGCGTGCGTTACCCTTCCGTGGCCGCACGCACCGGCGATATTGCATTCGAATATGGAGACCAAATTTGGCTGATCAAAAAAGGCCGCACCGATGCCCGCCCGGTTTCATTGATCGTGCTCACCGACCACAAACAAAGCGCGCGCCGGCGCGAGCGGCTCGAAGACGGCGTCACCGAAGCCGAACCCGCGCCCGATGGCAAAAGTATGATTTTCGGCCTCAAGGGAGACATTTGGCAAATCCCCATCACTAAACCCACCGGCGTGGCCCGCAAATCGGCCGAGCAAGCCCGCCGCCTCACGCGATGGCCGGGGGATGACTCGGATTTTTCCTGGGGCAAGGACAGTAAAAAAATCTATTTCACTTCCGACCGCGAAAACAACACACGCATTTACGAGCTCAACTTGGAAACGCAAAAGCTGCGCCCCCTGTGGAATCGAAAAGAGGATGTCGTTCGCTTGAGACTTTCGCCCGACGGCAAACATCTGTTTTTCTGGATGGCTGGGCCCAAAGGAGGCCTGCAGCGCCTCACGCTGGCGGATGAAAAACTCAAGACCATCATCAAACTCCCCGGCACCCATGTGCGCGGCCGCGGCGGGGTGGAATACGAATGGTCACCGGACAACCAGTGGATCGCCTACACCACGCGCACTGGCAGCAGTTCGTTCAATATTTGGATTGTACCCGCCGACGGCGGCAAACCGGTCAACGTCACGCGACTCAATGCGCTTCACAGCGATCCCACTTGGTCGGTGGATGGAAAATATCTGTACTTCCAAAGTAACCGCGACGGCGAAGGGCTTTACAGACTCGCGCTTAAACCCGATGCCTTCCGGATTTCTGATGTGGATATGAAATTTGTGAAGCCGTCCGAACCCGTGAAGGTGGAAATTGATTTTGACGGAATCCATCGGCGCATCACCAAAATGTCCGCTCCAAACCCAAGCTCCGACCTCATCGCGGCGGATGACGGTCGTTTATATTTTCTGTCTCGCGGTGATATTTATCGCGTTTCGTATGATGGCCGTGAAACTAAGAAAATAACCACCGGCGGTCGGCGCGTGGCATTTCGCATAATGAATGACGGACGCCGAGTTACTTTTATGAAAGGCGGCGAAATGTATTTCGCCCGAATTGACGGCGGCTCGGAAACCAAAATCACTTTTGAGGCCGACTGGATCCACGACGTAAATGCAGAGCGCATGGCAGCCTTCAATGAATTTTGGAAGACCTTTAACCACCGTTTTTATGACGCCAACTTTCACGGACGCGACTGGGATGCTCTGCGCGCCAAATACCTCAAGCGCATGGGTAGCGTGGACACCCCCATGGAATTTTCCACACTGCTACAAATGATGGTGGGTGAGTTGGAGGCATCACACACGGAAGTCACCGCCCCGTCGGACACCCCCAAGCCCAGCACCCCGCACCTCGGATTCACCATCGACCACTCCCACCGCGGACTGGGCCTCAAAGTCAAAACCGTCCCCAAAGGCGCGCCGGGGTCTTTTGAGAAAACGCTCATCAAATCCGGCGAATTTATCATTTCCATCGACGGCTCAATGGTGGATGCAAACGAGCGACTGTACAGTCTGCTCAACGCCCGCGAGGATCGAATCGTTGAGCTGCTGGTAAATGGCAAACCCCAAAAAGTCGGCGCGCGCAAGGTGCGTTACCAGCTTATGTCGCAAACAGATTGGAGGGATTTGACTTATCAAAATCAGGTAACGGCCAATCGCCGCGCGGTCGAAACTGCCAGCAAAGGTAAAATTGGTTATCTGCACATTGCCGCCATGAGTTCCTCTGACCAAACCCGCTTCGAGCGCGAAGCGTACGAGTACATCCTCGGCAAGGACGCGATGATTTTGGATGTGCGCAACAATCGCGGCGGCAATATTTCCGACACACTAATCGACTGGCTCGAACGCAAACCGCACGGCATTTATCAATCACGCGACCAATCACCCGAAGTGGCACCCGACCGGGTCTGGAATAAACGCGTAATCGTCCTGATGAATGAGCACAGTTATTCCAACGGAGAAATGTTTCCATACGCGATGCGCCAGCGTGGCCTCGCAGAAAAACTGGTGGGCATCGCCACCCCGGGGTATGTCATTTGGACTTCCGGCTTCTCGCTCCCCGGCGGCTACAAAGCGCGCATCCCGGGCAAGGCAGTGTACCGGATGGACGGTTCCAATATGGAAAATAATGGAGAAAAACCGGACGTGCGCGTATGGATGACCCCCGATGAATGGAATGTTGGCAAAGACCCCCAACTGGATAAAGCCCTGCAATTACTGCAATCCAAGCCCACCGCACATAAGCCGTGAAGCCGGCTGCCGATTCACATCTGATAGATCATTGGCGCGATCAGCCCGCGCCACTGCTGCCGCTGCTGCACGCTTTTCAAGAGCGCGATGGTTGGTTGAGTGAGGATGCCTTGCGGTGTATTTCCGATGGCCTGAAAATCCCGCTGGCGGAATTATTCGGAACGGTCACATTTTACCATCACTTCTCGCGCGAGGAAAACGGGCTAAACAAACCGCGTGTGTGCGATGGGCCGGTGTGTCGCTTTCGCGGGACGGAAAATTTATTGGAAGCGTTAAGCGCAAAACCCATGCCTTGTGCCGGGCGCTGCGACGGGCCGATCCCTGTCCTCAAAGGAAATGAAGTGCTTATCGGTTGCGAAGCGAATGACCTGAAACCGTTGCCCTCGCCTTTGCCGTCGCCCAATCCCGGAGGGATTGAAGAATGCGTGTTTGCTCACATCCGCGAGGAAGGACGAGCCACGATTGAGGGCTACAAAAAAACCGGCGGTTATGCGGCACTCGAAAAGGCATTGGTCGATTCGCCTGAAAATTTGGTGGCGCTCATCACCGAAAGCAAACTCGCCGGACGCGGCGGCGCGGGGTTTCCCACGGGCAAAAAATGGGAAATGGTAGCGCAAGCCGAAGGCAACCCCAAAACGATTGTGTGCAATGCGGATGAAGGTGAGCCGGGGTGTTTCAAGGATCGCGCGCTGCTGGACTACGACCCGCACGCCACCTTGGAAGGAATGATTCTCGCCGCGCACGCCACCGGCGCAACGCGCGGGTTCATTTATCTGCGATACGAATATCCCGACACGATGGGCACCCTCGAGCGCGCTATCACCGAAGCCAAAACCGCTGGATGGCTCGGCCAAAACATCGGCGGCAAGGCAGGATTTGATTTTGAATTATACATTCGCCGCGGCGCGGGCGCTTACATTTGCGGCGAGGAAGGTTCGCTGCTCAACAGCCTCGAGGGCAAACATCCTTTCCCGCGCAATCGACCGCCCTTCCCCGTCACGCACGGCTTTGAGGATTTGCCCACAGTGGTCAACAATGTGGAGACCTTCGCCGCCGTGCCGCCGATTGTGAATCACGGCGCGGACTGGTACCAATCGCTCGGCCTCGGCGAGCACGCCGGCACCAAGGCCGTCAGCCTCTCCGGCGATATCCAACGCCCCGGAAATTATGAGGTGCCGTTCGGGCTGCCACTGAAAACGCTCCTCCACGATTGGGCCGGTGGCCCGCTCGCGGGACAATCCATCCAAGCCGTCAGCATGGCGGGATTGTCCGGCGGATTTCTCGGCGGCGAGCGACCTTGATGAAGTTACGCTCGATGAACCTTCCATTCGTTCCAAGGGCGCGTTCCTCGGCGCGGCGGGAATTATGGTTTTTGATGACCGCCGTAACATGGTCGATGTTGCCCACAACGCGATGGCGTTCTTTGCGGAGGAATCTTGCGGCAAATGTTTTCCCTGCCGCATCGGCACCCATCGCCTCACCGAACGGCTCAATGGTACCGCTGGCCCTGCCACGGAAGCCGAATGGCACAGCGAAGTCGATGACATCGGCGACACGATGATGGCCACCAGCGCTTGCGGACTTGGAATGGCCGCGCCCAACATTACGCGCAGTTTGCAAAAATATTTTCCCGACCAAGTTAGCGCGCACTTGCAATCAGTTTCCCAATAACGACAATTACCGAAATGAACGCGACCGCCGAAGTTCAAACCCAGACGCTCACGCTCGATGGCGAAGAAGTGTCCTTCCGCGAAGGCGAGACGATTTACGAAGTCGCCCAACGCGCCGGGCGCGAGGTGCCCACGCTGTGCTACGACGAACGCCTCGAAGCATTCGGCGCGTGCCGCCTTGTGCGTTGTGCAACTGGAAGGCGCGCGCAATCCCGTCGCCTCCTGCACGACACCCGCCGAGGCCGGCATGGTGGTTCACACCTAGCACCGAGGCCATTGAGAAACACCGCCGCACCTTGCTTGAATTGGTGGCTTCGGAAAACCCGGATGCCACCATCGACCCGTTGCGCGGGTTTGCCTCACAGGAATTGAATGAGCTTGCTCGCGCAAACACGACGTGCAGCCGGGGCGTTTTCAAGGGCAACAATCCGGCACCTCCAACGACGACGACAATCCCTTCATCCTGCGCGATTACGATCACTGCATTTCCTGCTACCGCTGCGTGCGCGTGTGTGCCGAGCAAGAGGGCGACTACGCCATCACGATGATGAATCGCGGGTTTGAAACCCAAATCACGGCTGAGTTCAACAATCGCCTCAAGGAGAGCGCCTGCACGTTCTGCGGCCAATGCGTGCAAACCTGCCCCACCGGGGCGCTCGGCGACCGCAAGGCGATGCGCGCGGAATCGCTGCCGGGCAAGTTAAAAAAAACGCGCTCGGTGTGCCCGTACTGCGGCGTCGGTTGCCAAGTGGATTTACTTTCCAAAGAAGACAAGTTGGTTGGAATTCAACCCGCAATGGATGGCCCTGCAAACGAAGGGGCGTTATGCATCAAAGGCCAGTTTGCTTTTGACTTTGTGCAGCACGACGACCGCCTCACAAAACCACTCGTGCGTGGCGACGATGGCGAACTCCACGAAGTCGATTGGAACACCGCGCTGGATCACGCCGCCGAGGGTTTCCGCAAAGTGCTCAAGGAACACGGCCGCCATGCGGTGTACGGCGTGGCTTCCGGACGCGCCCCCAATGAGGCGGCGTACACGATGCAAAAATTTATCCGCGCGGGTTTCGGAACGAATCAGATTGATAATTGTAGCCGTGCTTGACACGCCCCCACGGTCGCCGGTCTGGCGGCCACCATCGGCCGCGGAGCTATGTCCAATCCCCTTGCGGACATGGACAAGCCGGATGTGTTTTTCTGCATCGGCACCAACATGACCGAGTGCCATCCCGTCGCCGCCACGCGCATCAAGCAGGCGCTCCAACGCGGCGCGAAAATGATTGTCGCTGACCCCCGAAAAATCCCGCTTGCGGGAATGGCGCATCTTCATTTACCGCTACGCGTGGGCTCAGATGTCGCGCTACTGCTCGGCATGGCGCACGTGATTGCCCGCGACGGCTTGACCGACAACACATTCATCGCCGACCGCACGAAAGGCGCCGATGAATTTCTTGATCACCTGAAACCATTCACCCCCGAATGGGCCGCCGGAATCACCGGGCTCAATCCTTTCGACATCGAGCAGGCCGCGCGTTTGTACGGCGGCGCAGATCGCGGGGCGATTTATTACACGCTCGGTATCACCGAGCACATTTGCGGAGTGGATAATGTGCAGAGCCTTTGCAATCTCGCGTTGATGACCGGCAACCTCGGACGCGAAGGCACGGGCATCAATCCCATGCGCGGTCAAAACAACATTCAAGGCGCGGGCGATTCCGGCGCGGTGCCGGGCAATTATCCCGGCTTTCAACCGGTGAATGATCCCGATTGCCAAAAGAAATTCAGTAAACTTTATGGCCGGGAAATTGACCCGGAAAAAGGCATCACCAAAGTCACCGCGCTGAACGAATGCGGCAAGAGCATTCACGCGATGATTATCAATGGCGAGAACACAGTCGTGTCCGACCCCGATCGCGCCCATTGCCAACGCGCATTGGAATCGCTGCAGCATCTGGTGCTCATCGATATTTTCCGAACGGAAACCGCGGAATTCGCAGATGTGGTGTTGCCCGCAACCGCTTGGGGGGAAACTGACGGCGTGTGCGTGAACACCGAGCGCCGCGTGCAACGCCTCCGCCAAGCCGTGCCACCGCAGGGCGAAGCGCGGCCGGACTGGTGGATTGTTTCTCAAATCGCCCAGCGCCTCGGCATCCCAGGTTTTGAATATGAATCAGCCAAGGATGTGTTCAACGAAGTCTGCGGGCTCTCGCCTATCTATGCGGGACTAGATTGGGATCGCATCGAGAACGCTGAGTACCAATGGCCCGTGCCGGAAAAGGGCCATCCCGGCACGCCAATGCTTCACGAAGGAGAATTCAAAAACGGCCGGGGACTGTTCAGCCTAGTCAAGTACCGCGATCCCGCCGAGGTGGTGGACGACGATTACCCCGTGTGGCTCACTACCGGTCGCCGGCTGCAAGCGTACCACACGCGCACCCAAACCGGCCGCTCGGCCGGCATCGACTATCTGCTTTCCGAGGAATCCCTGGAAGTGCATCCAGACGACCTCGTCGACTGGCAACTCACCGACGGCGATTTCGTCAATCTCACCAGCCGTCGCGGCACCGTAAAAATCCGTGTGCGCGCCTCCGAGCAATCACCGCCAGGCACGGTGTTTTGCAGTTTCAGTTTCAACGACGTGCCTGTCAATATTCTCACCGGCTCCGGCTACGATCCCATCACTGAAACCGCCGAGCTAAAAGTATGCGCCGTGCGCGTGGAACCGGCTGAAGCTTAACCTATGGCCGAGTCAAAATCAGTTAAGATTCGACGCTGGAAAGACGGCAATCTCCACCCCTCAGAAACTGACGCCGTGGCCACCGAGGAACCGCTGGAAATTCGTGTGCGTGGGCGGAGCATCGCCATCACGATGCGCACGCCTGGGCACGACATGGAATTAGCGGCTGGATTTTTGGTCACGGAAAACATTATTCATCATCGTCAGGATGTCAGCGAGATTGCCCACTGCCGCGAGGGCGAGGCGGCGCAACTGGGCAACACGATGAACGTTTTTCTGGCACCGGAAGTGGAGGTGGATTTCGGACAGCTCACGCGCCATTTTTTTGCCAGCTCCAGTTGCGGCCTCTGCGGGAAGGCGAGCATTGAGAGCGTGCATCAACAATTTCCGCCAGTGGAAAATCAATCGGAGGTGAGCGCCAAAATGCTGGCGTCGCTGCCGGATAAGTTGCGCGTGGCCCAACCCACTTTTGATCAAACCGGCGGCTTGCACGCGGCGGGGCTTTTTTCGATGGAAGGATTTCTCACCGTCAGCCGCGAGGATGTTGGGCGGCACAACGCCGTGGACAAAGTCATCGGCAATGCGTTTCTAGATCGCGTGGATTTGTCGCAAAGTATTTTGGTAGTGAGCGGCCGCGCTTCATTTGAAATTATGCAAAAATCACTGGCCGCGCGTATTCCAATCGTAGCGGCAGTGTCCGCGCCTTCGTCATTGGCGGTGGAATTTGCGCAGGACAGCGATCAGACGCTGGCGGGATTCGTGCGGGGGAAGACAATGAATGTTTATGCGGGAGCCCAGCGAGTGCGGTAGATTTCGGTAGGGACACGCGGAAACGCGTCCCTACCGAGCGTCCAAATATTCTCTCAACGCCATTGCGCCTTTTCCACCGAACCCTTGCACCTCGGAAATTTGCTCCACTGTTGCTTCGCGCAATCTTTGGACGCTGCCGAAATGTTTTAGCAGGGCTGCCTTCCGACTGGCGCCAATACCGGGGAATTCGTCCAGCACGCTTTCGGAAATTTTCTTAAGACGCAGCTCGGCATTGAAGGTGTTGGCGAAGCGATGGGATTCATCGCGCACACGTTGCAGGAGTTTCAGAGCAGCGTTGTCCAATCCCAATCGCAGCGGCTCGGCCTCGTTTGGCCGATGGATTTCCTCAAACTCTTTCGCCAAGCCAATGGTGGGGATATCGGCCAACCCCAGCTTGGTCAGCTCGGCGGTGGCGGCGTTGAGTTGGCCTTTACCGCCGTCGATGAGAATGAGGTTGGGCATCGGACGCTTTTCTTTTTTGAGGCGGGTGTATCGGCGGCTGACGGTCTCGGCCATGCAGGCGAAGTCGTCCTGTGATTTTACGGCCTTCATTTTGTAGCGGCGATACTCGGCGTTGGCGGGGCGGCCGTTGCGGAAGACGACCATCGACGCGACCATGAACGTGCCGCTGATGTTCGATATATCGAAGCCCTCGATCCGCGCGGGGGACTCGGCTAGGCCCAACTCTTGGGAGAGTTGGGCGAGGTCGCGCTCGGGGTCGATGGCGAGCGGCAGTTCGTTAGGGAGGCGATGGTAGCGGGTGGTTTTGCGGGTAGTGACGCGGAGGGCATCCATTTGGTCGCGGAGCTTGGCGGCGCGCTCGTAGTCGCGCGACTCGGCGGCTTTGTGCATCGCGGCCTCAAGTTCACCGAGCATTTCGGCGCATTGACCGTCTAGAAAATCGCAGGCGTTTTCGACCTGCATTCGGTATTGCTCGCGCGTGACTTTTTCCACACACGGCGCGCTGCAAACTTCGAGGTGGCCGTAGAGGCAATGTTTGTAATCGTGCTCGGCGGGCGTGAAGGGCTTGCAACCGCGCAGGTTGAACTTGTGTCGCGCGAGGTCGAGCGTGCGTTTGAGGGCGCTGCCGCTGGGGAACGGGCCGAAGTAGCGCGCGTTGTCGTCAATCTTCAGCCGCGTGAGGGCGAAGCGCGGGATGGGGTCGTTGAGATTTACCTTGAGCATCAAGTAGCGTTTATCGTCACGGAAGCTGACGTTGTAACGCGGCTTGTATTGTTTGATAAGGCGACTCTCAAGCAACAACGCCTCAGCCTCGCCCTTGACGGCGTGCACATCGAAATCGTGAATGGCATCGACCAGCGCGCGGAATTTCACATCCCAACCCATCCGGCGCGAGGGATGAAAATACTGACTCACACGCTTGCGAAGGTCGCGCGCTTTGCCCACGTAAATGACCGTGCCCAGCCGGTCTTTCATCAGGTAAATACCCGGCTTATGCGGCAGCTCGCTAACCTTGCTGCGATTGGCGTCGGTGGCAGGCATATTGTGCTGCCGGCATCTTGCCGGCAGGGGTTCAAAATCTACCGGCAAGATGCCAGTAGCTCATTCACTCCGCCCACTCGGGGTTTTCTATGAAGGCGTAGCAAATCATGTGGGCGATTCCCATTTGGCAATCCTCGGCGCGGCCGTAGTGGGTTTCCTCGGTCACGATGCAGTTATCGGCGAGGTCGGCAAGTTTGCCGCGTTTGCCGCCGATGAGGGCAATGACGTGCAGACCCTTTTCCTTGGCCCACTCGCACGCCGCGATGAGGTTGGGCGAACTACCGCTCACGCTCATCGTCAGCACCACGTCGCCGGCTTGGCCGTAGTTTTCGAGTTGGCGGCGATAGATGTCATCGTAGCTGTAATCATTCCCAATGGCGGTCATCCAGCTGACGTTGTCGTTGAGGCAAAAAATTTTGAATCGTTTACCAACGGCATCGGAGGAACCCTTGCCGAGGTCGGTGGCAAAATGCGAACAATTCGATGCGCTGCCGCCATTGCCGAACACAAAAATCTGCCGGTCATTCTGCAGCGCCACCTTCACGGTCTCGATAGCGTCGGCCACTTGATCCACGGGGATGGTATCAAGCGCCTTGCGTTCTGCGGCAATGTAATCAGAAATCCACTCTTTCATCGGCGAAGGCTATCGCAAATGGGTCGCGGAGTCAGCCCAAAAGACAGACACGGATTTCACGGATTAACACGGATTTTTCTTATCTGTGAAAATCCGTGAAATCCGTGTCAAAAATGATGATGCGAAAGTTGCCTCCAATTTTCTTTTCCCAACCCAGTTTTTGCGGTAAACAACGCGGCGAATGGAAGGTGCTAAAACTGAAGTGCAGCGGAAGACGCTGGAGGAACGACGGGAGATGGACGGACTGTCGCGGATCCGGCACTCGTGCGCGCACGTGCTGGCCACGGCAGTGCTGCGGATTTGGCCGGAGGCTAAGCTGGATATCGGGCCGCCGACAGATGAGGGATTTTATTATGACTTCGATCTGGAGCATCGCTTCACGCCGGATGATTTTGAGCAAATCGAGGCGGAGATGAAGAAGGTGGTGAAGGAAAACCAAACCTTCGAGATGTCCGAAATGACGCGCGAGGAGGCCAAGGCGCATTACGCAAAGCTGGAGCAGCCCTTCAAGCTGGAACGGATTGATGACATTCCGGAGGGGGAAACGATTACGTTTTTTCAAAATGGAGAATTCACCGATCTCTGCGCCGGGCCGCACGTGCCGCGCACGGGAAATGTGAAGGCGTTCAAGTTGCTGCGACTGGCGGCGGCGTATTATCGCGGCAACGAAAAGAATCCGCAGTTGCAGCGCATTTACGGTACGGCGTTTAAAAACAAAACGCAGCTTAACGAATGGCTCGAGATGCGCGAGGAGGCGGCGAAGCGCGACCACCGCAAGATTGGCCGCGAGCAGGGGCTCTTCACGCTGTCGCCATTGGTCGGTCAAGGGCTAGTGCTGTGGATGCCCAAGGGCGGCATCGTGCGAATGGAGTTGCAAAACTTTATGCAAAGCGAGTTGACGCAGCGCGGATACAATCCGGTATTCACGCCGCATATAGGCAGCATTGAGCTTTATAAAAAGTCAGGACACTTCCCGTTTTACAAGGAGAGCCAGTACCCAACCATCCAAGTGGATGAAAACGAAGAGTACCTGCTCAAGCCGATGAACTGCCCGCATCACATTCAGATTTACGCGGCGCAAAAACACAGCTACCGCGAGCTGCCCATTCGGCTGGCAGAGTTCGGCACGGTTTACCGCTACGAACAAAGCGGCGAGCTGAGCGGCATGACCCGCGTGCGCGGGCTCACGCAGGATGACGCCCATCTTTTTTGCATGCAGGAACAAGTGGAAACGGAAATTCGCGACACGGTGGAGCTTACGCTCAAAACCCTCAAGACCCTCGGCCTCGATGACTTCCGCGTGCAAGTGAGCCTTCGCGAACCGGGCAGCGACAAGTACTCCGGCAACCCCGCGCACTGGGACGCCGCCGAGGCCACGCTCGCTCGCGTGGCGACGGATATGAATATCCCGCACGAAACCGTGACGGGCGAGGCAGCGTTCTACGGACCGAAGCTCGACTTCATGGTCAAGGATTGCCTCGGCCGCGAATGGCAGCTTGGCACCGTGCAGCTCGATTACAATTTGCCCGAACGCTTTGGCCTTGAATTCGTCGGCGCGGACAACGCCCCGCATCAGCCGGTGATGATTCACCGCGCGCCATTCGGCAGCTTCGAGCGCTTCATGGGCATTCTCATCGAGCACTTTGCCGGTAACTTCCCGCTGTGGCTCGCGCCCGAGCAAGTGCGCGTGCTGCCCATCACCGAGCACCAAAACGAATACGCCGGTCAAATCCTCGACCGACTCAAGACCGCCGGCATCCGTTGCGGCGCGGATTTTTCTGGCAACAAAATCGGCGGCAAAATCCGCGATGCCGAGATCAATAAAGTCCACACCATGCTCGTGCTAGGCAAAAAAGAACAGGAATCTGGCAGCGTCGCCCTCCGAATCCACGGCCAAGGCGACCAAGGCGTGAAGCCGCTTGAAGCAGCTTTGACGGACATTCAGACTGCAATTACGGAAAGAAGCCTGTAAAAACACACAAATAGGGCTTGCCTGTCCGGCTTGGGCTGGTATCCTCCGCGCCCCGAAAGGGAAAAAATATTATGGCTAGAGTTTGCAAAATCACCGGAAAACGCCCACACGTCGGCGGCACAATTTCCCGCAGCGGTAAGGCGAAAAAGAAAGGCGGAATTGGTCGACATGTCACCAAGGTTAACAAGCGCCGATTCATCCCGAACATTCAGCGCGTGAAAATCATCACTGAAAATGGCACGGTAAAATACGTCCGCGTGGCCGTCAGCGCGATCAAGAAGGGCCTCATCACCAAGGCCCCCAAGCGCAATTGGAAGAAGCCCGAAGTGGAGGCGTAAACGCACCCCCAGAAAATTTGCGACGCGGCTGGAAACAGTCGCGTTTTTTGTGCCCGTGTTTCTAACGTCCCTTCATTGAGTGCATCGTCACCCGGCGGAGATTGCGATCGCTTTCGCGTTTCTTGATGGTATCGCGTTTGTCCGTCTTACGTTTGCCTTGGCCGATGCCGAGCAGGACTTTCACCAACCCGTCTTTCCAATACAGCTTGAGCGGTAAAATGGATAATCCCTTGGCTTGGGTCAACCCCTGCAAACGGTCGATTTGGCGCCGGTGCAGCAAGAGACGCCGAGCGGCAGTCGGTTCGTGGTTGTGTCGGTTGCCGTGGGTGTACTCGTCAATGTGACAATTCATCAGCCACAACTGGCCGTGGTTGTCCACGCGCGCGAAGGCTTCGCGGATTTGGCCTTTGCCGGCGCGAAGCGATTTCACTTCCGTTCCGCGCAGCACCAGCCCGGCTTCAAGCGTCTCGATGATTTCATAATCCCTCCGCGCCTTGGAGTTGGTGATGATATCGGTGCTATCTTTTTTGGCAGGCATAAAAAAGGCCGGAATGAATCCGGCCAACAAAATCTGGAGCGCTGGTTATTTGCGGCGCTTCTTTGCTTTTTTGACCTCGGCGGCCATCTCCTCATCAAGGATGGAAAACTCCATTTTCTTTTCCACCAATTCGGTAAGCGCCATGTCGGCCGAACCGAGCAACGGATCGTCAATCAGCGGCCGACTGGAACCGGAGTTCAGCTGGCGCACGCGCGCGGAGACGAGGTTGACGAGGATGTTTGGGTTCCCCACTAAAGTCACGGCTTCATTGCAAAGTTCTGTATTCATTAAAGGGGGAGGAAAGTACAGGCTCCAGCCGAGGGTGCAAGCAGAAAATCGGGCATTGCCGCCGCCGCCCGTAGGCATTAAAACCCTCGCGTGTCTGGAAATCGCGCTTTTGACCTCAAGAAATACACCCGGCAACGGGCCAAACAGGTGGATCGCGCCCTCGGGCAGCACCTCCCCACCGCCCGCACCAAACCCGCCACGCTCCATCAAGCCATGCGATACAGCCTGTTTGCCGGAGGAAAACGCATCCGCCCCATTCTCACCCTCGCCGCCGCCGAAGCCTGCGGCGGCAGCGGCGGCAATGCAATGCCGCTGGCGTGTGCCGTGGAATGCATCCACACCTACTCGCTCATCCACGATGATTTGCCGTCGATGGACAATGATGATTTCCGCCGTGGCCGCCCCACAAGCCACAAAGTCTACGGCGAAGGCATCGCCATTCTTGCTGGCGACGCGCTACTGACGCAAGCATTTGAAATCGCCGCCAAAGCTCGCGGTTGGCCGCGCTATCGCCACGCCACTCTCATTCACGAAATTACCGAGACCGCCGGTTCACTGCAACTCATCGCCGGCCAAGTGGCCGACCTCGAAGGCGAAGGCAAGCCGATCACCCTCCCCCAGCTGCGCTACATCCACGAACGTAAAACCAGCGCGCTGCTCACCTGCTCTGTGCGCCTCGGCGGTATGAGCGCCAACTGCACCCCAAGCCAACTCAAAGCCCTTACCCATTTCGGCTACCACGTAGGCCTTGCCTTCCAAGTCATCGACGACATCCTCGACTGCACCCAAACCACCGAGCAACTCGGCAAAACCGCCGGCAAAGACCAAGCCGCCGCCAAGGCCACCTACCCGGCGATTGTTGGCCTGGAAAAATCAAAAAAAATCGCCGAGGAATTAACCACCAAAGCCTTCGCCGCCCTCAAACCCTTCAAAGGCAAAGCCCTCGCGCTAGAGGCCCTCGCGAAATATTTATTGAAGCGGGATAATTAGAGGCCGAGTAGTTTGAAGCGCGCGTTGATGTGCTTTTGGTGAAACTCCACTGAGCACAATTTTTCCAGCTCACCGGTTTTGAAATGCTTGGCCACGTTGGGATCGGCCATGAGTTGGTCGAGGAAATTGGCATCATCGCGACCGGCGTGCTTTACCGCCCACGTTTCCATCGCGGCGGCTTGCACCAGTGAATAGGCCGCCTCGCGCGTGAGGCCTTTGCGGATGAGGGCGAGCAGGACGGTTTGGCTGTTCCACATGCCGAGGCTTAGACCGAGATTTTTTTGCATGTTTTTCGGGTACACATTCAAGCCCTCCATCATTCGTTGGAGCAGTGAAAACATGTAATCAAGCAGCGTGCAGGAATCGGGGAAAATGATTCGCTCTACGCTGCTGTGGGAAATATCGCGCTCGTGCCAAAGGGCAACGTTTTCCATCGCCGCAAGTGAGTTGCCGCGCAAAACGCGGGACAACCCCGAGAGACGTTCCCACGTGATGGGGTTACGTTTGTGCGGCATGGCGCTGCTGCCTTTTTGGCCTTTGGTGAAAGGCTCCTCAGCCTCGAGCACTTCGGTGCGTTGCAAGTGGCGGAACTCCACCGCCCAACGCTCGATGCTCGCGCCGACCACGGCGATGGCATTTAGGAATTCGGCGTGGTTGTCGCGTTGCACCACTTGCGTGGCGAGCGGCGCGACTTTGAGGCCGAGCTTTTTGCAGACGTAATTTTCAACGCGCGGCGGCAAATGCGCGTTGGTGCCCACAGCGCCGGAGAGTTTGCCGATGGAGGCCACTTCTTTGCAGCGTTCCAACCGCTGAAGCGCGCGGCCAAACTCATCGTGCATCAGCGCCATCTTGAGCCCGAATGTGGTTGGCTCGGCTTGGATGCCGTGGCTGCGCCCGATGCAAACGGTGAACTTATGTTTGCGTGCCTGCTTGGCGATGGACTTACGGACTTGCTTCACATCGGCGATGAGAATCTCCGCGCTCTGTTTCATCTGCACGGCGAAGGCGGTGTCCACGATGTCGCTGGAGGTCAGTCCAAAATGCAGCCAGCGGCTGGCCTTGTGTTTGATTTTCTCGGCCACCGCAGTGGTGAAACCGATGACATCGTGATTGAGCGTGCGCTCAAGTTTTTTCTGCCGTCGCACGAGCGCGGGGAGATTGGCGAAGCATTTCTTCGCGCCGGCCTTCATCTTTGCAAAGTCAGCCTTGGGCACGATTCCCTCTTTCACGAGCGCCTCGCTGGCGTGCATTTCAATTTGCAGCCAGAGGTCGAGCTTGTTTTCGTCAGTCCAAATCGCCCGCATCTCGGGGCGTGAATAGCGCGGTATCATCTGCGGTGACGATAAAACAGGAAGCGTGGCGCGTCGAGCGCAAGTCATTCACGACTATTTTTTGGCGGCTTTATCGAGGGCAGCGCGCTCCTTGTCGGTGAGACTATCGATACCTTTTTCGGAAATCTTGTCGAGAATGGAGTCGATGTTTTCCTCCACAAATTCAACTTTCCGGGCATTGCGCTTCGAAGTACGATGCGGATAAGCCCTCGCGGCGCCATCAATGGTGACAACTTTACGGTCATTCAAACGCTCGGAAATGCGTTGCCACCACGGTTCTGCGCCCGCCAAAATGCCACCCTGCACAAAGGTGAAAATAAAAATCACCCCGCCCAGCAACCCGCCCAAGTGCGCGCCATGCGCCACAAGTGCGGCTGGACTTTCAATGACTTGCCGTTGAGTCAACACTCCCAATAAACCAATAACCGCCAGCGCGATGAGCAAGTACTTGGCCCGAATGCGCACGGGAATAATGAACATTAGCAAAATTGTCATCTCGCGGTTCCACTGCAAAACCGCAAAGGCCGCGATGAGGCCAAAGACGCCCGCTGAGGCACCAACCACGCCGCCGGTTGGGTTGATATCTGTCCAAGCCAATCCGCACTGGAGCAACCCGCCAGCCACACCCGAAAGCAGATAAAGAGAGAGTAAACGCCTTTTGCCGAGCGCCTCTTCGATCGGTTTGCCGATCATCCAAATCATCAGGCAGTTGATGATGATGTGAAACAGATCGCCGTGGAGAAACTGAAAAGTTAGGAGTTGATAGACTTGCCCCTGTTTCAATAAATCCGGATACAGCGCGAGGTTTGAGTCAAACCCTTCTACTGTGTACTGCAGAATAAAGCAGAGCACGTTGGCAATGATGAGCCAGCCCCACATGGGGGTGCCGTCGCGCGCGGTTTCCGGTTGCCAATCCGGCTCGCGCATATATGGCCGATCATCAAGCACGCGCTACTTTAACGCAGCCAACTCGGTTTGCACCAGTTCAATCAATGGCTTAAATGCTTCGATGTCAAAGGAGAACGGCGCGCCGGCGGCTTGGAACAATTCCGGAAGCGGCCGCGAACCACCCAGTGCGAGGGCGTTTTTGTAGTCGGCCAAAGCTTTGGCGCGGTTGTCTTTGCTGTTTTTCCACACCCACAATGCGCCGAGCTGGGCGATGCCGTATTCGATGTAATAAAACGGGATGAGAAAAATGTGCAGCTGACGATGCCACAGTTTGGTGTGAGATTGTTCGTGGCCGGCCCAGTCGATATCGCCCCCGAAGCGAGCGCGCAGTTCCATCCATTGGGCATCGCGCTCCTCGCGGGTGTGATTAGGGTGGGTGTAAATCCAATGTTGAAAAGCATCGACGGTGGCGATCCACGGGAAAATGGTGATGATGCCCTCGAGATGTTCGCGCCGCGCGCGGGTGGCTTCTTCTTCGCTGTAAAATTCCTCGAGATGTTCGTTGCCAATCAGCTCCATGCTCATCGAGGCCACTTCGCAAAATTCCAGCGGCGCGTGTTGGTAGTGGTGGATGTCCTCGTGCTGCGCAGCGAGCGTGTGAAAGGCATGACCGGCCTCGTGCAGGAGCGTTTCCACATCGCGCTGCATGCCCACGGCATTCATGAAAATGAACGGCAATCGCGCCTCGGGAAGGCTACTTTGATAACCGCCCGGCGCTTTACCTTTGCGATTGGCGAGGTCGAGCAACTTATGATCGCGCATCGTTTGAAAGCCACCGGCCAATTCATCGTCGACGTGATCGAAAATATTTTTGGTCCGGGCGACCATGTCGTCCACTTCAGTGAAAGGTTTCAGCGGCGCGCGGCCCATCGGATCCACACCGGTATCCCACGGACGCAGCGTGTCGACCTGCATTTGCTCACGGCGCTCGGCCAGCAGTTGATTGTACAACGGCATCACCAACGTCTCGACGGCTTCGTGGAATTTGAAACAGTCGTCCGGCTGATAATCAAAGCGCCCTTTTGAAATGTGCTTGAACTCGCGGTAATCCTTGAAGCCTGCGTTGGCGGCAATTTGCACGCGCAGTGCCATCAGTTTCTCAAACTGTTCATCACACGCATCAGCCACTTCGAGGCGTTTATTAGCGACCAACTCCCACGCTTCCTGACGTAGCGCGCGGTCGTTTTCCTGCAAGTACACGCCCATCTGCACGAGAGTTTTTTCTTCGCCTTGAAACTCAACCGTTAGCGCGCCCATCATTTCCTGATACTGTTGGCCGAGCTTGGTTTCCTCCGTCTCCAACGGCACGTTTTCCTCGCGGAACAATTCCACGTACGACGCCCAATCGCGGTCGAGCACCTCGTAACGCGCCTCGGGTAAATTTCCGCGCTGCGGATGTTCCACGAAAAGTTTGGACAACTGAAAAAATTTCTCCTTCATTCCCGGCTCAATGTTTTCAACAAAATCGAGATAGCCCTTCTTGGCGTCCTCATTAGAAGTATGGCAGGTCATGGCGATGTATCGGCGCGACCCGTCCTCATCGAGAATAGCGCTTAACTCGCTGACCTCCAGAATCCACGCCTCGAGATCGGCCACCGATTCGCAACCGCCAATGCGCTCGGCGAGTTGATCGAAAAACGGCTCGATGGCTTTCCAGTTGTCGAGCTTGAGGTCCGCCGGCACAAACGCGCGCGGCTTGAAGGGAGCGAGATTTCCAAAGGGCAATAATTCCATGCGCGGGACGATGTCAAAATGCCCGCCAGTTGCGAGCCAAAAATCAGCCAACCTCAATCGAGGCCGTACTTCTCAAGCCAACTTTGCGGTAGCGTGCCGAAGGAGAGCAACCAGTCATTAAACTGTTTGAGGCTCCAGCCACGGCCTTGCACCAGGCGCTTGTGCAGTCGCGCGTTCTCCAAGCAGCCAAGCCAGTAGCTCATCGGCACAGCTGGTGAGCTGGTGTACCAGTTCACATCCGCCTCGGCGCGGGCCTTGGTAAAGCCCACAAACTTTTGTAAATGCTTCACGCCTTGCTCGTATGTGTAACGGCCCGACTGCAAACGTAAATCCACGAGGATGCGATGCACGCGCCAAAGAGCGTCGTGGAGTTGGATGATGTGGGTCCACGGCGATTTATCAATTTTCAAATCCGTCATCATTTGCTCGCACCAAAGCGTCCACCCTTCATAAAAGACTGCGTGCGCGAACAGCGGTCGCCACTTGCGCGCGTGAGTGTTGGCAGTGACGAATTGTAAATGATGCCCCGGATACGCCTCATGCGCGGACGTGAGTGAAATTCCAAAGTGCTGCTGTACCTCGGCCAATTTATCCGCCACTGTGGTTTTGGTGAGACTCAAATCGTTCACCCAAAAAATGCCGCGCTGGCGTTTCTCGAATGGCCCCGGCGAGGAATACGCCGCCGTCGGATACAAATGCCGCATGAACTCCGGCACCAAGCGCACTTGCAATTCGTCGCCCTTCGGAAAGCTCACCGCCTTCGCCGCCTTGAAACCCTTCGCCACACGATTTGTCTCCGCGCGATACACCTCCAATAATTCACCCTCCGGATTCCATTTCGCCCGCGCTCGCTCAATTATCGTCTCCGCGGATTTGCCTTTGCCATGCTTTGCGCAGGCAGTTTTCAGCAACCCGCCAATCCGATCCGCTTCCGCCAACGCCACCGCTTCTATTTGCCCGAGCGTGTAGTCGAGCCCCAACTCATCCCGCACCCGCCGTTGCAATCGCTCCGCGCCGAGCGCAAAAGAATTGCGCGGAGCCAAGGGCCGCGCCATTACCGAATCATGATAACGCCCTACCGCGCGCTGAGCCGAGGCAATCAACTTCGCATCTTTCGACTCCAAAAATGTTTCCACCGCCCCGAACAACGCACCGGTGCCCGCAACGGATTGCTGCATTATTTTCCGCCACACGCGCTCGGGACGGTCAATCATCTTAGCCGATTGCGCCAAATAGCGCGGCGTCTCTTTGAGCAATCCCCGCACATTACGTTTCGCCCGCGCTGGCTCATCCTCGCCGCGCTGCAACTCGTGCAACAGCATGCCGAACACGCAATCCACCGCATCCGGTTCCAGCCGATGCACGCCGCGCTCGTAATCCTCACACTCCGCCAACAACATCGCCCGCAACGCCAACCGATCGAGGTGCTGCTCAGCACTCAATTCATGTGCGGCCAAATTTTCCAGCTTGACCAAGGTGCGTTGACGTAATTTTTGGCCACGTTTGGCGGCCGCCAATCCAGTGACCCCCAATTTCCCTTCGCCCGCGCGCAAGCCCAGCGTGTTCGCCCAAGCTGGGTTTTCCCGCAAGGCAACCTCGAAATACCCATCGAGGATTCCTTCAAAATGGTTTTGTGTATTTTCACTCATTGCAGTTCAAAATTTTCCAAACCCGATACGCCTCACTCACACTCCACGCCTGCGCATCGCACCCGCGCTGCGCGTGCGGCGCATCGCCGTCGAGCACCTCCGGCAAATGCCCGAGACAACCTTCGTTGAGCAGCGGCTCCATCGACAGCAAATACGACCGAGCCGCGGTCACGCTCTCCGGCGAAAAATCCCATGCCCGCACGAGCGCCTCGCAGAACATCGGCAACGACCACACCCACGCCGTGCCGTTATGATACGCCGGTTTGCGCCGGGTGTCTTCATCACCCTCATACCGGCCCCAATACGGCTCATTGGGATTGTTCAAAAACTCCCCATCATCCGTACGCACCGCCAGTGGCGGCACCACCGGCAACGGTGCCAATGACCGCACCGCGCCGGGCACCACCAAGTGCCGCTGCGCCGCAGCCACCATCCGCCGTGCCGATTCGCCGGTCACTTCGCCCAGTGCAACCGCCAAAAGACCGTTGCTCCGAAGCGCGTTATCCGGTGTGGCCTCGGCCGCGCCTACGCCGGGCCCGGCAATCAACTGATCCGCCAGCCAGTTTTTATTAATTTTATAGAGCGATTGAAATGATGCCTCTGCTTTCTCCCGAAGCGCATCCCATTCGCCACCCAGTTGCCGGAGCAACCGCAGCCACAGTGCTTGGATTTCCACAGGGAAACCTTCGCGCGGCGAGCCGGCGGGATGGTTGGTGTCCATCCACGTGAAATGTGTCGGACTCCAAATCAACCCGCTCGTGGCGTCCATCCGAATGCCGTTGGGCGTGCCATCGCGATAGTGCGTGGCGATGGATTGCAGCACCTCGGACACCGAACGCTCGCCCGCCTTCAATTGATGTAAATCCACCCCGGCAGTCGCCAGCTCACCGCACACGACCCCGAACCACAGCGGCGCGTCAGAGGTGTCGCGGTTGGTTGCGTCGCCACCACGTAGTGAATTTGGCAACGTGCCGTTTTCCTCAAGCGCGGCAAACGTTACCACGATGTCGCGCACCTCCTCCGTCATGCCCGCCGCCATCATTCCACGCGCAACAATGAGTGTGTCGCGCCCCCAATCAAGAAACCACGGGTAACCCGCGATAACAGTTTTGCCGGTGCCGCGCTGGACGATAAAATTTTCCAGTGAATTTTTCAGGCGATCGACAAACGGACTCGCAAACTCGCCCCTCCACTCACGGTCACTGCCTTGGAGAGAGGAGCTTGCGAGTCCGCCAACGCTCGTTGTTAGCCGCACACTTTCGCCCGGCATTAGCGGCAATTCGAACCAACCCGGGCTGCAGGCATCCCCTCTCTCTGAGTGGCCTCGGCTGGCTTCGACGGCGTGCGCGATGTCGCGGTTCCATTCAAACTCGTGATGATATTTCCCGCCGCTAGCCTCGACTACCAATCGCGTGTCGGGCGTTGGCTTGAAGACAAAACCGATTTCATTTGAAAGCGCGTGGACGTGTTCTTCAAAATGACGATAAGCACCATCGTCCAGATGGGTCTCAGAATGAAAATCACGGTCCTCGATGTCCACCCGAACGGTCAGGAAAAAAGATTTGTTTTTTGAAAGTGCCATGCCCTGCTCCGGCTTGGCGTCCATTCGGCAGAACTCCAGCACAGTCGAGTTTGCGCCGGGCGGCATGGCGGCGGTCAACTCAACTTCGACAGTTCGGTTGTCGCCCGCACTGACAAGGAAGCGCCAACGCGCCGGCGGACCGGGTTGAAACTGGAGCAGATTATCTGCATCGAGCGGCGTGATGAAGCCATCAGCCACCGCCCAAACGCGGACGCGCTTGGCGAGCACGGTGCGATTGACCGGCAGCGAATCGTGCAGATTGGCGGCGAGCAAACAGTCGTACTTAGATTTGATGCGGCCCAGGTCCACGGCCATTCGTGCCATCGCGCCACGGCCATTGGTGAGCAGCGCAATGGGAGCCTCAATCGGATCGGCATCCGCGCGCACCACCGAAGCGTTAAATGGCTCATCGTTCGGTTGGTTTTTTAGGAACAGCAATTCACCAAAAATCGGTTCGGGCCGTTCGTCCAATCGCCGCATCGTCAATCGAGCGCTTCCGGAAAAATCTGGTGGAAAAGCCGCCACATGCCCGTCGGCAATTGGCACGGACTCGGCGTGATGAGCTTCATCCAAACTCACGCGAAAGGGCTGTTCATCACGCAGCATTAGCCAATGGCCGTGCGGTACGAGCAGCACGCGGGAAGCATCCGCCGCGCGCCAGGTGACGACTTGCGGATAGCCGGTTCGCTCCATCGCTGTTTTGATTTCAGACAACAAGTCGGAGGCATTCGCGTCCAGCCAGCCGATGGCGGCTAGAAATTTTTCCGGTTCGTTTGCCACCAATTCGGCCAATGCCGCCCAGTCGTACGGGCCAATTTCCTCCGGCTCAAAAGCCGTGGTGAGGCATTGAATCGCCCACGCGGCCCGTGCGCGCGAGGCGCGGTAGCCGAGCTTTAATTCCGCCGCGCTCGCAGCGAGGCAGCAAACTTGGCCGGGCAACATTTTGAAATGGACGTGGTCGGGCTGCCACACCCCCTCGGGAGGCGAATCGTCGAGCAGGTCAATCCAGTTTTCATTGGCGGCCATTTCGGTGCGCTGGATTTGCAGTTCGTGCGGTGCCTCGGAATCGCTGTTGACGAGCAACACGACTTGCTGCCCGCAAGCGGAAGTCCGTTCCAGAACAAAGATTGGGGAATCGCCGGGACTGAGCCGTTTGAATTTCGCGCCGTCATGGAAGCAGGGATGATGGGCGAGCAGTTCGTTCAAGCCCGACAACTCGGAGACTAAATTTTCCTCGCTGCCCCAGGCGAGACCGCGGGCGTTGTGGACGTTTACGCGCTCATTGGCGAGCCACTCGACGCCATTAGTAAAAGCGTAACCGCCGTTGACGCTGCTGAGCGCGCAGAGGCGATTGCGCATCAACGACCACACGCGACCGCGCTCGGCGAGGCGGGGATTGTCGTGCGTCTCGCTGTAGTGAATGAGCGTGCCGATGCGCGGGCTTTGCAACAGGGCGTGATCAAGGTAGCCGGAAACGTTGTCGCCGTTGTATTCCTGAAACAGCTCGGAGTAGGCCCATTGCATGCCGCCTCGAGTGAGGAGGTTTTCCGTGTCATCCCAGCCGCCACCGAGGCCTTCGAGCAAAAAAATGGTGTCAGGAAATTCCTCGCGGACGCGCGCGATGATGTATCGCCAAACGGGCATCGGCACTTTGTAGCCGGCATCGCAGCGGAAGCCGTCCACGCCGCGCCGGCACCACGTGAGGAACGCTTCGGCGAGATGTTCCCACAAGCCGCGATGATGCGGCTCAAGCTCGATGAGGTCGCCCCACGTGTTACCCCATGCGCCGGGGCTGGCGAACTCGCCGTTGTCCGTGCGTAGAAACCACTCAGGATGCTCCTCCTGCAAGGTGCTGCCCCAGCCGGTGTGGTTGATGACGAGGTCGAGAAAAAGCCGGCCGTCGCGCGCGTGGACGGCATCGGTCAGTTCGCAAAACTGCTGGACGCCGGTGGCGCGTTTGTCGAACACAACGAGCGCAGGGTCGATGTCCGTGAGGTCGCCGCAGGCGTACGGGCTGCCGAAGCGGCCCATGCGAGCGTAAGTGGTGGGCGTGGAGTTGACCGGCAACAAATGCAAAATGCGGCAGCCGAGCGTGTCAATAATGTGCGGCAGCTCCGCGATGACATCCCGAAACGTGCCGCTCGGCGGGATGACGGCGTAGCCTTCGGCGTCGAGTCTTTGGATGTGCTCGTCGCCATCGCGCGCGGCGGTTTCACGCGCGGCTTTGTTGGGGCCGAACATTCGCGGGAAGCAACAGTAAATTGTGTTCGCGCAACGGGCGTCGTTGGGGTGCACCGAGAGGCCGACGTTATCGTCATCGGGCCAATGCTGTTGGCCGTCCGCATCGACGACGTAAGCCTTCGACTGAAACCAACCGACCTCGGCCAACTCTAATTCGACGGCCCACTCATCGCCATCGAGCCGCATCGGCACATCGCGCCACGATGCCTCCACTTGAACCTTGGGCTCCTGGATTTGCCGAATGACGGCGCTCCGCAAAGCAGCCGCGCGGCCAATATTTGTGCGGAGAAAAACGCTATGGGCATCAGCCGCGCCAGTCAGCGTAAAACGCAGCCGGTCGCCAACGTACCGCACCAGCCGGTCGCCGGCGGCCGGTTGCATTTGCAAATCACCCATGCGCCGCGATTGAATCCGAATTGGCGCGGCGCGGGAAGCTTGGGTTGTTAATACCGGTAACGCTCCGGCTTGTACGGTCCCTCGACGGGCACGTTAATGTAATCCGCCTGTTCGGGCGTGAGCTGAGTGAGCTTGGCGCCGAGTTTCGCAAGGTGCAACCGAGCAACTTCCTCATCGAGTTTTTTGTCCAACAGATACACGCCCACTTTGCGGTCGGAATTATTGCGGATATCAATTTGCGCGATGGTTTGGTTGGTGAAACTGTTGGACATCACAAAGCTCGGATGGCCTGTTGCGCAGCCGAGGTTGATAAGACGGCCTTCGGCGAGCAGATAAATCGAGTGCCCATCGGGAAAGGTGAAGCGCGTGACGGGGCCGCCGGGGATGGAGTCATCCTTGATTTCCTCGCGCGTGACGCCGTCTATTTCGCTGAGGGCGCCTACTTGGATTTCGTTATCGAAATGGCCGATATTGCAAACGATGGCTTGGTCTTTCATCCGCGACATTTGGTCCGCAGTAATGATGTCCTTGTTGCCCGTGGTGGTCACATAAATATCCGCAACCGGCAGCGCATCCTCCACGGTCGTCACTTGATAGCCCTCCATGCAGGCTTGCAGCGCGCAAATGGGATCAACCTCGGAAACCATCACGCGCGCATGCTCGTTGGCCAGCGCTGCGGACGAGCCTTTGCCCACGTCGCCGTAGCCGCAGACCATCGCTACTTTGCCGGAAACAAGCACATCCATCGCGCGCTTGATTCCGTCCACGAGTGAGTGCCGACAGCCGTACACGTTGTCAAATTTCGATTTCGTCACCGAGTCGTTCACGTTGATCGCTTGAAAAAGCAACTCCCCGCGTTCCTCCATTTGCAGCAGCCGATGCACGCCGGTGGTGGTTTCCTCGGAAACACCTTTCATCGCTTCCGCCACTGGCCCCCAATGCCCCGGCTTGTCAGTTTGTACTTTTTTCAACAACGCCTTGATGACCGCTTCCTCTTCGCTTTCAGAATCGCTGTTCACCCAGTCGCTGCCATTTTCAAGCTCCACGCCTTTGTGAATGAGCAAAGTCGCGTCGCCGCCATCGTCGACAATTTGATCCGGCCCCGAGCCATCCGGCCACGTGAGCGCGTTCCAAGTGCAATCCCAATATTCCTCCAGCGTCTCGCCCTTCCACGCAAACACTGGCACGCCCGCCGCCGCGATGGCCGCCGCGGCGTGTTCCTGCGTGGAATAAATATTGCACGAGCACCAGCGCACATCCGCGCCGAGCGCGACAAATGTCTCGATGAGCACCGCCGTCTGAATGGTCATGTGCAGCGAGCCCATAATTTTTACGCCCGCGAGCGGTTGGTCGGGCCCGTATTTTTCGCGCGTGGACATCAGTCCGGGCATTTCTTTTTCGGCAATGCCAATTTCTTTGCGGCCAAAATCGGCCAAGCCGATGTCGCGCACTTTGTAATCTGTTTTTGTTTCTTCGAGTGTAGTTGTCATATTAAATCCTTACTTAACGGCTTTCTGAAGCGCCGCGACTTTATCAATTTTTTCCCAAGTAATGTCTTTGTGTTTTTTGCCGAAATGGCCATAATTGGTGGTAAGTGAATAAATGGGGCGCAACAGTTTGAGGTGCTTCACGATGTCCGCCGGCTTGAAATTAAACACGCGATTGACCGCCCGTATAATTTTCGCTTCGGAAACTTTGCTGGTGCCGAAGGTATCGATGTGCACCGAGACAGGTTTGGGATAGCCAATGGCGTACGCAAACTGAATCTCGCAACGCGTGGCCAACCCCGCGGCCACAATGTTCTTGGCAACGTATCGGCCCATGTACGCAGCGCTGCGGTCGACCTTGCTGGGGTCTTTGCCGCTGAACGCGCCGCCACCGTGACGACCCATTCCGCCATAAGTATCAACGATGATTTTACGACCGGTTAGCCCACTGTCGCCCTCGGGGCCGCCGACCACAAACCGGCCGGTGGGGTTGATGAGCAACTGCGTGTCCCGCGCGAGCATGCGCTTGGGGATGACTTTTTCAATGACCTGTTTGGTGATGAATTCGCGAATGGTTTTATTCTTTGCCGACGCCGCGTGCTGAGTGGAAACCACCACGCTGGTGACTTTCACCGGTTTGTTGTTTTCGTAGCGAATGGAAACTTGCGTCTTCGCGTCCGGCCGCAGCCACTTGGCGACGCCCGCCTTGCGCAACTTGGTGAGTTGCCGACCAAGGCGGTGCGAATACATTATTGGTGCGGGCATTAGTTCCGGCGTTTCGTCGCACGCAAAGCCAAACATCAAACCTTGATCTCCCGCGCCCTGCTCCGCCGTGGTTTTACCCGCCGCGGCTTTAGCGTCCACGCCCTGGGCGATGTCCGCGCTCTGTGCGGTGAGATAATTATTGATGAACACTTTGTCGGCATGAAATCCGTCATCATCATTCACATATCCAATGCCACGGATGGCGGCGCGGATGACCGCCTCGTAATCAAATTTCGCACGCGTGGTGATTTCGCCCCCCACGCACACGATATTGCTTTTCACAAAGGTCTCGCAGGCCACGCGGCTGTGGCGGTCTTGCGCGAGGCATGCATCGAGAATGGCGTCACTGATGGTGTCGCACACTTTGTCCGGATGCCCTTCGCCTACGGATTCAGATGAAAAAATATAATTGTTGGCCATAGTTTATTTGGGAGGTCATTTACGCATTGACGCATCCGGATGGGATGATATATAAAAATCCCCAGCCGTCAACCGGTTTTTATCAACAATGACGCAGACACTCAAATGCCTGAAAGCCCTTGGAGACGCCACCCGCGTGCGGTTGGTGGCCTTGTTGGAGCGCGATGAACTGTCCGTTAACGAGCTGCAGAAAATTACACGACTAGGTCAATCGCGCATTTCCACCCACCTCGGGCTGCTGCAGGAAGTGGGGCTGCTCTCGTCGCGCAAGGATGGTAAACGCAATTTTTATCGCATCAATGCCAACGCCCCCGCCGAAGCGGGGGCCTGTCTTAAAATCGCGCTGAAAGGCGCTGCGGAAATTCCCGAGCACGCCACCGACCTCACCCATCTCAAACGCGTGCTCGCTGAACGCGACGACCAAGCGAAGCTTTATTTCAATCAAGTCGCCGGCCGGTTTGACCGCCAATACGGGCCGGGGCGTTCTTGGCAGGCCTTTGCCCAAACCTTACTGCACCTCATGCCGCCGATGGACATCGCGGACCTCGGATCGGGCGAGGGTTTGCAGGCAGAACTGCTGGCCCGCAATGCGCGTCGGGTTATTTGCGTGGACAACTCCAAACGCATTGTGGATTTCGGCCAGCGCAAGGCGAAGAAAAACGGGCTCAAGAATCTTGAGTTTCGTCATGGCGATATTGAAAGCCCGCCGCTGCGCGCCAAGAGCGTGGACGTGGCCTTACTCAGTCAAGCGCTGCACCACGCTGAACATCCTGAAACTGCCATCACCGCCGCACATCGCATCCTTCGCCCGGGCGGACGGATTTTAATTCTCGATTTGTTGGAACATAATTTCGAACAAGCACGCGAATTGTACGGCGACAGGTGGCTTGGGTTTCCGCAAAATAAACTGCACGAATGGTTGGAAGCGGTGAAGTTTAAAAAAATCGAAGTCAACGAAGTCGCGCGCGAAGACGAGCCGCCACATTTCCAAACCGTGCTGGCAACGGCGGTGAAGTAGCGCCCTACAGCAAACCCTTCAGCCGACCGGTGCTATCGCCCATTCGCTGCGTGGGCGCACCCATGATGTCGAGCATGTTCAGGAACAAATTCGCCATCGGCGTCTCTCTGGGGCATATCGCGTGACGACCGGTTTTAATTGCACCATTGGCTTTACCGGCAAGCACCACGGGCAAATCGTGATGCGTGTGGCGGTTGCCGTCACCAATCGCGCCGCCGTATACAATCATGCTGTGATCCAGCAAGGTCTCGTCACCTTCTTTAATGCTTTTGAGCCGATCAAGTAAATGCGCGAATAGTTCGCAGTGGTAACGATTGATTTTTGTGAGGTCTGAAATATTCCGGCTGTTGTTTCGGTGGTGAGAAAGGCTGTGATGGCCGCCCTTCACGCCGAGGTGGGGATAGCTACGGTTATCGCCATCGTGCGCCAGTAGATAAGTAGCGACGCGCGTGGAATCGGTTTGGAACGCCAACGCCATCATGTCGGCCATCATGCGCACGTGCGCGCCAAAATCACGCGGCTTGCCGGCGGGCACTTTGAATCCCTTCGGCAAATCCACGGCTGAGGCGCCAGAAGCTGTCACGCGCTTTTCGAGTTCGCGCACCGAGGTGAGATATTCTTCCAGCTTGCGTTGATCCGTGTAGCCGAGTTTTTTCTCCAACGCCTTAGCGTCTTCCAACACAAAATCGAGGATGCTCTTTTTGTAACGCTCACGCCGAATGCGGTTTTCGTTTTTCTCGCGGTTATTGCCGTTACTGAAAAGCCGTTCGAAAACCAAACTCGGATCGGATTCCGGCGGCAAAGGCGTGCTCTCGCTTTTCCACGCAAGATTAAATT
Organism: uncultured Verrucomicrobiae bacterium; assembly: GCA_937775205.1. Lineage (GTDB taxonomy): Bacteria > Verrucomicrobiota > Verrucomicrobiia > Limisphaerales > UBA1100 > JACNJL01. Next base: position 189,164 of record CALKBX010000001.1, read on the forward strand.
GATACGCGCAACTGTAACCCGAGTCGCAATTGCCGGACATACGCCGGCCGTCGCTGCTGAGTTCCAGCGAAGGCAGCCGTGTTTGACCGCCGATTTTTTGCGCGGCCAATTGATCCACCGAGACCCCCACGCGAATGTCCGCCCCGGCTGTTTTGCGCGCTTGGCGGCCGGTTAAGAAAGTTGCATTAGCCCGCGCATGATCGCCTGCGCCATCGCCATTGGACCGCGCTTTGGTGTGGGCGAGCCCACTGAAAACCAACAAGTCATCGCGATGTGCCTTCAACGGCTCGAGAATGTGCGAAAACTGAAAATCACTCCCCTTCCCCTTCACATGCCACTTGTCCGGGATCACGCCATTGGGAATGTAAACAAACGCCATCCGCGTGGGAAACTTCGCATTGCCCGCCGCCAAAGCCCGCGCCGGAAGCATCGCCTCAAAAGCCGGCAAGGCCAACGCCGTGCCCAACCCGCGCAAAAATGTGCGTCGCGGTATGTGTGTTGATCGAATCATCGCTGCTTATCCTTGACGGAATTTACATCAGAAAGCTCCAAAAAACAAGGGCACGAATGACCAAACCCCATGAAAATCACAATTCAAAAAACCCACCCCAAATCTCACTGTCGAATTGGTCATTAGTCATTTGCCCTCTTCTCCTCGCTTCATATCAAATGGTAAACTTTTCACGATGCCCGTCACCAGTGTTTCAAACTTAAACCCGTCGCGTCCCATTTGTTTCATGATGCCGTCGACGGCGCGTTTGTCATAAAATTTCAAGCCGCGGCCAAGGGCGAAGGTTAGCATTTTTTCGGTGAGACAGCGCACGAAGAGGTCGCGCTTGCGAACGGCGAGGATTTTGCGGAGGCCGGTGGCGTCGCGAAATTTTTCGCCGGTGTCAAGTTGGGAAGCGGCGTCGATGGGTGCGCCGTTGTCAAGTGTACGCCAGCGGCCGACGGCGTCGAAGTTTTCAAAGGCGAATCCAATGGGATCCATCTTTTGATGGCACGATGCGCACACGGGGTTTTCGCGATGTTTGACCATTTGCTGGCGCAGAGTGCCCTTTAGTTCTGCGGAAGGTTCCAAATCCGGAACATTATCGGGCGGCGGAGGGGGCGGCGTGCCAAGAATATTCTCGAGCACAAAATTGCCGCGTTTCACCGGCGAAGTCCGGTTGGGATCGGAGGTGAGGGTGAGCACACTTGCGTGAGTAAGGACCCCGCCGCGTGGCGTGCCCGCGAGCGACACGCGCCGAAACTGGCCGCCCTTCACATTTTTGAGGCCGTACCAATTTGCCAAGCGGTCGTTGACGAAGGAGTAATTAGCGTCCAACAAATCCACCACGCTGCGATTGTCACGCATCACGTGGGCGAAGAGCATTTCCGTTTCACGCCGCATGTCGCTGCGCACGGCATTGTTAAACGCGCTAAACAAACGCTTGTCCGGCTGGAGCATTTCCAAGTTGCGCAGTTGCAGCCATTGACCGGTGAAATTTGTCACAAACGATTGCGCCTTTGGATCGCGCAACATACGGCGAATTTGCGTGGGCAAATTTTTGCGCAACTGCCCTCGTTTGGCCAGTTCTAACAAGGCATCGTCGGGCATGCTATTCCAAATAAAAAAAGAAATGCGCGAGGCCAGTTCGTGTTCGTTGAGTGAGCGAATGGCCTTGGGATTCTTCGGAGCGCCATCCAATTCCCAGCGAAAGAGAAAATGCGGCGAAACCAATGTGGCTGCGACGGCCATTCGAATGCCCTGCTCGAAGCTGGCACCCTCGTCGACCACTTGTTTGGCAAGAATCATCAACCGCCGCACCTCCTCGGGGCGTACCGGCCGACGATAGGCGCGCGTGAGAAAGGTTCGCACAAACGCCTCCGCCGCGTTGCGCCGTAACTTGGGCGGCACGGGATAGCGAAAGTAAATTTTCTGGAATGGCGTCGCGGCGATGCGTCCATCGGCGTCGGGAATGGCCACAGCTTTCGCGGCAATTTTTTCTGCGGCGGCGAAATATTTTTCCATTAACAAAGGTGACATCGTGAGCACATCACCAATGTTATCAAAGCCGTAGCCCGAATCGTCAGCGGGGAAATCCTTGGCGGGCATGAAATCCACGCGCATCAAATCTCGAATGGTGTTGTTGTATTCCGTGCGATTGAGGCGCCGCACCGTCACTCGGCCGGGGTCGGCTGGCGCTGTGCGGTAAAAGGTATCCAGCGTATGCCGCGTCCAATCGGCGAGCAATGCGCGCTGCCTTGCATTTGGCCGTTTCTTTTTATTCTCCGGCGGCATTTCATTGGCGAGCACCAGCTTGCGAACCTTCTCCCAAATCTTGTAGCCACGATGGACATCCGAAGCGGTCTTAAATTCATCCAACGACAAGTCGCCCTTGGCTTCCCCATCGCCATGGCAACTGAAACAGTTCTCTTCAAGAATGGGGAGGATGTCCTTTTCAAATGACACCTTCACCAAATCCGCCGCACTCACGCAAGCGGCGGACAGCAAGGATAAAATAATGGTGGCGAATTTCACTCCTCGAAAAGTCTACCACACAGACGAAGGCTCATGGAGCATTGATTCAAATTTTCTCACTCAAACAATTCCCGAACTGGCTGACCATGGTCGGTAATGGGGACAGGGCGTTCGCCGGCGTAGAGGTTTTTGTGGGGATTGATGCCCAGCGCGCAGTGGATGGTGGCGAACAGATCGGGGACGGAGACAGGTTTTTCGAGAATGACTTTACCAAGGTCGTCAGTGACACCTACCGCGCGACCGTTGCGCAGACCGCCCCCGGCCAAGGCGACGCTGAAAGCTTTCGAGTAGTGGCCGCGGCCGCCGCCGGCATCGAATTCTGGCGGGCGGCCGAATTCGCTGGAGACGACTATCAGCGTTTTATCCAGCAGCTTGGTGGCCTTCAAATCTTTGATCAGCGTGGCGAGTGCTTGATCGAGTTGTTGGATGAGAATGTGTTGCTTGAGTTGGCCGTCGTTGTGGGTGTCCCAGCCGGTGCCGTTGATAAAATTGAGGTTGAATGATACTTCCAAAAACCGCGCGCCGCGTTGGATGAGTCGTCGCGCCAACAAACAGCGCTGGCCAAATTCGCCGCCGTAAGCGTTGCGGAGCTTGGCGGGCTCGGATTTCAAATCAAACGCGCCCATGAATTCGCCGCCCGCGAGCGATTGCGCCTCAGTGATGGCGTCGTTGTAACCCGCGATCGCGCCATCCTTCGCATTGCGTTTGAGATAATCGCTGCGCAACGTGTTCAACAATCGGTCGCGACCCGTTTGGCGTGCGCTGGGTATTTCCTTTGGGCGGGTAAGGCCGACCGGGCCGGCCTCTGTGTCGGTGAGATACACATAGCTATGTTTCGCGCCGAGAAAACCCGGGCCGCGCGTGAGGTTTGGATAGCCCATCACCACGTACGCGGGCGCGCCATCCACCGCCTTGCCGCGTTCGTGCGCCACCACCGAGCCGATGGAGGGATACACAATCGTGCCGCTCGTGGGCCGGCCGGTGTGCATCTGATTCGTAGCGGCGGCGTGTTCGTCGATGACGTTATGATTCACCGTGCGTAACAGTGAAAAATGCTCCATCAATCCCGCGCATTGTTTGAGGTGCTCACACACTTGAACACCCGGAACGGTTGTGTCGATGGCATCATAATAGGAACCGGCCTTTTTGAGTTTGGCGTCTCCTTTGCGTTTTGGGTCCCACGTGTCCACGTGACACGAGCCGCCGCCGAGCCAGATAAAAATGCAATGTTCGGCTTTCCCTTTCGGGAATTTATTAGCTGCCGCCAGAGCACCGGGCAGCATCGCCGTGCCTGTGGCAGCCGTAGTTATAAAATTTCTGCGGTTCATTTCAGTCCTCATGGAATAAAAATAAATTCGGGCGAATTGACCAGTGCGTAAATCACATCTTCCATTTGCTTGCGCCATCCATCGCGCAGACGTTTGGTGGGCGGATCGCCTTCGAGCGCTAGGCGCTCGAGTTCAACTTTAATGCGATTGGAATCGGATGACAGATGATTGTTCCACGAAACGTCCAGCACCTGCTCACGAACCTCATTTTTCTTGGCGCCTTGCAAAACTCGAAAGGCAAAAGTCTGACAAATGTGATCGTGCATCATTGCGCGTTCTTTCGGGTTCGGCGGACGCGACAAGATTCGCAAATAAATTTGCTCCAGCATTTCTTGGGTATCCATTCCCTGCAGAGCCAACTCCGTGAATGCGCTATCATCAGAAAGTTGAGTGATGCGGCGACCCACAATGCCGTTGGCCATAATGGCGGGTTGGAGGGCATTAGGTTCATGATCGCGCTTGGTGATGGCGTCTTGCCGGGCGTCGCGCCAGCCAAAGGTGGATAGAATATCAACAACGCTCTGCGCCTTGGGCAATGCGAGCGAGGGCCGATCGCGTTCGTTCGATAGTGAGGTAAACTCCCACGCGCGGCGCGGATGACCGAGGTTCAAAAAAACATTGATCGCGCCACGACCGTTAACATCGAGAGTGAGCATTTCCACCCCAATCCGTTTTCCCGCCACGGCATACAGCGAATCGATAAGCTGTTCGGCCGACATACGGCGACGGGCCGGCCCCGCAAAAAGCCGCGCGTCTGGTTTGCCTGCGGTTGCAAATCCAATATCGATTTGTCGTTGGTATACATGCGAATTCATGATGAGCCGTGCGAGTTGCTGCAAATCATATCCACTCCTGACGAATTCGTGCGCCAACCATTCAAGTAACGCAGGATGCGACGGCTTGGCCTTTTCCCAATCGCCTACAGGCTCCACAAACCCCCAACCGAGATAACGCTGCCAAACGCGATTGACGATGACCTTAGCAAAACGGTCATTCTGATTCCCGGTGATGAAGGCGGCCAATTGCGCGCGCGTGTCGGCGTGGATCGGCTCGCTGAGTTCCATGCTTTTGAATGGCCACGCTGCTGCCACTTTGGTTCCGGGCTTGAGCGTGACTTCGACGCGCGGTTTACGGACGCCTTCGACCATTGGAACACTGCTAGTCTTTGGCACTTCAAGAGACGCACGCTGCAGCATGGCGGCGATACTGAATAAATCTTTCTGGTTGAAATTATGAAACGGCGCGTCGTGGCAACGGGCGCATTTCATTTGCATGCCAAGAAACGCCTGGCCAAGCACCTGCGCCTTGGCGGCCATCGGCACGTCGTTTTGCGTAGCCACACCGAACCCCGCGGGCCCGCCGTAATAGCTGCTGCCTTCCATCATCACCAACTCGGTGACGAAACGATCCATCGGTTTATTGTCCTGCAGACTTTCGTGAATCCAAAAACGAAACGGGCCGGTGTTGTTGAGTTTGGGTTTGAGAATGTTTGGATTCTCCGCCAGCACATCCTGCCAATAACCCGTCCAGTGATCGGCCCACGCGCGGTTGTTTTTCAACAACCGATCAATCGCGCGCGCGCGGCGGCCCAGCCTTTTGTCGGCCTGAAACCGGGCGATCGTTTTTGGCGAAGGCACCACGCCATTGGCGTCCAGCGAAGCACGCCGGAGAAAAGCCCAATCATCCGTCAACGCGGTGGGACGACGTCCCGCTACGTTTAATCGGGCGTTGATGAAATAGTCGATGGCATTGTTTGCGGGATAGCCCGGGGCACGAGTTGGCATTTGCACTGATTGCTTTTGAGCCGCCAATTCACGCGTGCGTTGGTGGCGTTTTTTCCATTTGCCCGATTCCTTGATTCCAATCGCGGCACGCGCGGCTTGATTAAACACACGAATCGATTCCTGTGATTTCTCGGCGTAATCAACCCAGTTTCCATCGGTCAACGCGATGTTGTGTGTCGGCGACAGCAGTTTAAAAGGCGCGCCGTCGACTGAAATGCTGACGGATAAATCACCCGTTTCAGGTCGCTTACCTTTGCCGCCGACGAAGGCTTCCAGTAGGAAAAAGTGCTGATTACCCAATGATTCGAATTCCACAACGACCTCCTGCATGCCCGGCCGCAGAAAACGCGTGCGCCCTCCGTGATCTTTCGGAGCGGTGGAAACTTTGCCGTGAGCGCTGGTGCTACCGTAACCGGTTTTTAATTGTGCGATGTTTTTCCCATCCACAAACAATCGCGAACGTGTCCGCGAGCGGAGCAGAATTCGATGTTTACCTTTCGGCACATCCACTCTTGAGACCGCACGCAACAGCAGCGAATCCGACCACTGAACAATGAGCGCCTTGGAATTGTATTTGCTCGGTATAAAGGGGATCGCGAACGACGATTGCCCGAACATCGCCTGCGCGTCGGTAGCCGCGTAATCCCAATCGCTGCCAACATTTTCGTGGATTGTGATGGCTACTTTGTCAGTCGGCACGTCTTCCCTCTTGAGCACGAACTCGCGCCCTGCACTGTTGAAGCGGCTCGCGATGCGTTGCGGCGAAAGCGCCTGTCGATAAATCGCAACCTCATCGAGCCGCCCCACAAATGGAATTCCCGCTGGCCCCTGCGCTGACGCACCGATTCTCAGCTCGTCGTCATCCACGAACGGTGCGAGATTCGTCTGGCCGCCCATGTCCCACGTGCCTGTGGTTGGCTTACCGTCGAGGTAACCGCGAATGCTGTCGCCCTTGCCGAAGGAATAGGTCACCGCAATGTGATGCCAGTCACCGCGATCGCTCAGTGTGTCAGCCGAAGTCCATCGATGCCACGAACTCTCGCCCGAATTTGTTACGTCTCGAAATAAGAACGAAAGCCCGGTGCCGCCCTTCACACCCACCAGCCGTAGCGCGTAGTTTTGATTGTTAGTCGCAAAGCCTTTCTGACCCGTGCGCCCCTTGCCGATGACGTACATCATCCGCCCGCCCGCCAGCGCATCCGGGGATACCCACGCCTCCAGCGTAATTGAATCGCCCTTTGTGAAATCCAACGCGCTTTCTTTACCCGGATCAATCACCCGCACAAAGCCACCATCCGCCGTCAGTTGCAGTGCTCGGTTGTCTCCGGAGAAATCAGGATAAAAAATCGGGCGCGGCCCTGAGGGATGTTGAGCCGACAGCGTTGCATTTAATTTTCCGGCCGAAGATTTCACCGGCAAATCGACTACCTCTCCGAAACGCCAATACGCCGCTGGCTTGTCCGCCAGTATTTTTTCGGAGTAGGAATCCGCCGCCGCAACGAGCGGAAACAACGCTATGATAAATACCCATTTCATCCGCCAGCAGTGTCGGAGTTTATGACAATAATCCAAGGCTGAACGTTCCGCTGGTAAATGACGGGAGTGTTTATGCCTTGTCACGAATGTGGAGCCAAGTGTGCACGTGCGGTTTGCCGCGAAAATACCAGAGCATCGCCGGACCTTCGACTTGCCAAACATCCCACACTTCGTCCTTGCCAATATTTTCATTTTTGTAAAAAGCGATGTGCAGATTATCGAACCCGTTTTTCTCAATAAGCTTGATTGACTCCGCCGCATCCTTTTCGCGGAATGGCGCGAGCATATCTTTCATCACCGAGCGCATGAGGCCCTGTTGATCCTTGCTCATGTCGGCGGTGCGCAGGCCGGGGAGGCCTTCTTTTTTGCCGGTGAGTTTCACCGTGCTGGTGCCCTTTTCGCCACGCGATTTGCCGAGCAACGATGCCTTGCGCTGCTTTCCGTCCAGCGCCTGAAAAAGTTCATTCGGCCGCTTGGCTTGGAACCAATAAGCGTTACCTTTGTGGTCAGCCTTTTCATTGAAGCCATCGGCGGCGTGCCCGTAAAAAATTGGGCCGCCGAATGCCGTGCCGTCGAGCGAGTCGCCATCGCAACGCCGCGTGACGTGCCGGCCGGTGAAGACTAATTCAAACTTGCCCGTGCCCGGTTTGCCAAAAATCGCGATCGCGCTGTCATCAAATCCGCCCGGCGAATCTTCCACCACTTGATCATAAACCGCCTTGCGATATTCGTCGCTGTGAAGGCCGTTGAAGATTTGTTTCACCAAATCAATTTGATCGTCTTCCATATCACCGACTGCGAGTTTCTTTTGGATGTGCCAATTATTCTCCACGCGATTGCGCAGCGGATGATCCCACGCGAAACAAATCGACTTGCGCTGTTTTTCACTGAGCGTTTTGTAAAGTTGAGTGGTCAACGTCTCCGGCGCGGAAGGGTTTTGGGCCAATGCATGGGCCATCGGAGCCGTGGCAGCCAAGGCCATACCGGCACCGGCGGCTTGCAGGAATTCGCGCCGTGAAGTTTCACAACAATCGAGAGCGTCTATGTGTGGGGTTGTTTTCATGATCTTTTGAATGAGTTTGTTCAGGGGATTTGAGTATTACTTGCGACGTGCGGGAATGATTTCTAATTCGACTTTTTTCTTGGCGCGAAGAACGGTAATTTTGGTTGCCTTGCCAACCTTGATCGCGCCGAGGACGGCGGTGTAGTCGTAGATATTTTTAATCACTTTGCCATCGAACTTTATGACGATGTCTCCACCTTTGATCCCGGCTTTGGCAGCGGGACCTCCGGCGCCGACGTCGGTAATGAGCAGGCCTTCCACATCAGAGGAGTAGTCCGGAATAACGCCGGTGTAGGCGCTCATATTTCCGCGAGCGGGGGCGGCACCGCGTTTCACTTTGATGTAGTCGGGGCGTTTCATATCACCGGCAAGATCGAGCAGCAGGCGACCGGTGAATTGCGCGATGCGTTCCATGCCTTCGTAATTGAGCGTGGCGGGGTCGTCGGTGGGTTTGTGGTAATCCTTGTGAAGGCCAGTGAAGATAGCGAGGGAGGGAACGCCTTTGGGATCGATGGATCCGTTGTCGGTGTTTCGTGGCGGAGCATTTTCCAGCTTGAGGCCGAAGCCGGCGGAAACGTTTCGTTTCTCGATGAGTTTTTTCCAAACACTGGAGGTGCCTAATCCTTGGACGATGAGTTTGTTGTTTTTCAAGCGACCTACCATATCAAGATTGACGTATGCGGAAACCTGCTTGAATGGGATGAGCGGATTCTTGGCGTACTGCGCGGAGCCGATCAGGCCAAGCTCTTCGCCGGTCCACCAACAAAAGAGAATGCCACGCTTGAATTTTTCCGGATGTTTTTTACGTTCCTCCGCGAGCCACGCGGCCAATTCAAGCAGCGTGACCGTGCCGGAACCATTGTCGTCTGCGCCATTATGAATGCGGCCGGGGTTGCCGCCTTTGGGGTTGATGGAGCCGTCGTTGTAGCCGAGGTGATCGTAGTGCGCACCGATCATCACGTACTCGGGGTTATCGGTTTCCACTCCGGGCGGCAGGATGGCAATGATGTTTTTGTCGTGCCGTTGAACTTGTTTGAGGGCGCTGGTGACGCGGATTTTTACGCCGGGCAATTCAAACCCAAACGGCGCGTGCGGATTTTCCTTGTCGAGTGCGGTTTGGATTTTTTTGAGGCCGCCCTTCTTCGAGGCTGCGAGGAGTGCATCGGCGAGTTTGTGGCTGCCGGAAATCGCGACCACACCGCTACTGGCGGAGCGGCGAATGTAGTTCACTGGGATCAGCTTGCCGGCGTTGTCAGAATTGGGGCCGGCGACAATGATCACACCTTTCGCACCGTGCTTTCGCGCGAGGGTGGCTTTGCGTTGGAGCGCGGCACTGCTCATCAGTTTTCGCCGCCGTTCAGGCTTTACGTCTTCCGGAACATAACGCAGCACAAGCACCATCTTGTTGGTGCAATTAAGACCGGCGTAGGAATCGTATCCAACGCCCGGCTTGCCCGCGACGCCGAGCCCGTAACCCGCAAAAACGACTTCCGATTCGACGGTGTTGTTCACGGAAAACGCCATCGGATTAAAATCTTTACCAAGCTCAAACTTGGTCTCTTTGCCGTCCTTGCCTGTGATGACGAGCTCGTTTTTGCCTTTAATAATATCGACGCCGTATTTGAATGACATCGGGTGCGTGTAAGTGCCCTTTGCATCGGCAGACTTGAGGCCAAGCGTTTTCAGGCGGCCGATAATGTATTCGCGAGCTTTGCGAATTCCCTCTGAACTGGTGTCGCGGCCTTCAAATGCATCGGAGGCAATGATTGCGATTTGATTTTTGATGTCCGCCTCTGAAATGGCTGACTCCAACGCGATGGCTTTTCCATCACCGCACGCTTCAATGAAATCGCATCCATCCAGTTCAGCGGTAGCGACCCGTTTGGGCGCTTTGCCCAGCGCGGCCAGCGCGGCGGCGTGGTTCCAGCGGGCGATGAAGAGTTGCGACATTTTGTCCGCCGTTCGATTGGAGGTCCACATGAGCTGCTTGCCGTTGGGGGAGAATACCGGCAGCCCATCAAAGCCGTCGGTATGGGTCACACGCACCGGCTTGCGGGTTCCGGCAGCATCCACCAAGTACACTTCAAAATTGGCAAAGCCCAATTTGTTGCTGGCGAAAACCACATACTCGCCACTGGGATGATAAAAGGGTGCCCACGACATCGCCATGAAATTGGTGAGCCGCCGCACGTCCGTGCCATCGGTTTTCATTGTAAAAATATCGGCGGTGTCACCTTTTTCAGTGAAGTGCCGCCAAATGATGCGTTTGCCGTCGGGCGAAAAAAACGGGCCACCATCGTAACCCTTCATATGAGTGAGGCGTTTCTGGCCGGAGCCATCAGCATTCATGATATAAATTTCGCCAAAATAAGAGATGTCGACTTTGAGGCGCGCCTGCTCTTTGGGTGTGAGTTTAACTTTGCCGTAGGCGTTGCGGATAGAACAGAACACAATCTGTTTTCCGTCCGGCGAATAGGCGCCTTCCGCATCGTAGCCGTGTGCGGTGGTGAGGCGCTTAGGAGCGGTGCCGTCGCGCTTGAAAGAAAAGATGTCCATTTGTTCATCGTAATCCCACGAGTACCGGCGCGTTTTGCCGGAGGCGCGAAAGTCCAATTCCGTTTTTTGCTTGGCCTTCGCCTCGGGGTCCACATGCGAACTTGCAAAGAGAACCTCATTGCAATTCGGGCGAAAAAACGCGCAGGTGGTCTTGCCATGACCGGGCGACACGCGGGCCACGTCGCCGCTTTGCATATCCATCGTATAAATCTGGTAAAACGGATTATGCTTTTCGCGTTCGCTTTGGAAAATGATGTGTTTGCCATCAGGCGAAAAATAGCCTTCGCCACCGCGCCGGCCCTCTAGGGTGAGCTGGCGCACGCGCGATAAGAATTGTGCTTCTCCATTGGCTACGTCTGCGGCCGGAAGATTGCCGCTCAGGAGGGCTAGAATCAGGATTGTTTTTTTCATGGTAAGAACACAAATGGACACATTCGCCCGGAATTTATTCAGGCTTCTCTTTAGATTATTTTTTTTCAATACGGCTAATTTTACCAAACAAATGGCCGCCGACTTTGCCGTGCTTCCACGTGCCGGCATATTTGTCGCCATCGATGACCACGTGCGCGCTGAAGGTGCCGAGTCCGGGGATGGAAAGTTTGTCCATCGAAATCACCGGCGTATCGCCCGCCCACTTGATGGGCAACGGCATTGGCAGCGTGATATCCGTTTTGCCATATTTCACCCGCGCGCGGAACAGGAACAAATCGCCCTCGCCGATTTTTTTTACGTTGAGGATCGTGTACTCCTCTTTTGCCGGCGCGCCTTCCCGTCCGTCGATGGTAAACGAACCCGTAAATTTTGTGCCACTGAGCTGTTTCTCCAACGCGGCAAACTTCGCCTTTTTCGGCGCGTCATCGGCCCAACTCCATCCCGCGCCAATCATCAGCGCCAATATTGCTGCAAATGCTTTCATCCGCCCATCATCGGCTCTCCGCGCCGAGGCGCAAGCGCAATCATTGCCACTTGGCAGGAATGTCGCCGACCGCTAGAGTTTGGTCATGCACATTCGAACTGTAATTCTCCTTGGCTGCATTCTGGTTTCAAACATTTTGCCCGCTGAAAACTGGCCCCGTTTTCGAGGTCACAACGGAAACGGAATCTCCGCGGATGCCATTCCGGTCCAATGGAAGGATTCGAATGTGCAATGGAAAACCGCTCTACCCGGCACGGGTCATGGGTCTCCAGTGGTTTGGGGTAAAAAGGTTTTCCTGTTGTGTGCCGATCAGAATAGCGCTACCCGCACAGTGGTATGTGTGAACGCTGAAGACGGCGCAATCCTCTGGAACCACACGCACGCCGCCGGCAAACACAAACACCACAAACAAAACAGCTTCGCCTCCAGCACGCCGGCTGTGGATGGGGAACGGGGCTACTTCAGCTGGGGCACCCCTGAACAGCTCACGATCGCAGCCTACACGTTGGCGGGCAAACTGGCTTGGGAAACCAAACTTGGCCCCGTGAAAGGCGGACATGGTTTTGGCGCATCCCCCATCCTCCACAAAGGCCTTGTTATTTTGAATAATGATCAAGACGGCGAGAGTTCGCTCATCGCCCTCGATGCCCGCACCGGTAAAGTGAAATGGAACACACCGCGCCAAAGCAAACGCCTTACCTATTCCACGCCGGTCCTATTCCGTGGCCAACTCATTTTCACCAACTGGACACACGGCATCACCGGCATCGACCCGGCCAATGGAAAGGTGTTGTGGGAAAACCGCGTGTTCCCCGTTGACTCGAAAGAACGCGCCATTGGCTCACCCATCGTCGCCGGCGATCTGGTGATTGGTTCCTGCGGTTTTGTAACCAAACTCAAACACATCGTCGCTCTGCGACCCAAAGGCAAAATGATGGAAGAAGTGTGGCGCATTGAAAAAAGCGTGCCACATATTCCTACCCCGCTGGTCCTGGGGAAACATATTTTTCTTTGGAACGACCTCGGCGTGGTAACCTGCGCCGAAGCCGCCACCGGTAAAGTGCGCTGGAGCGAACGCGCCATCCGCAGCGGAAAATTTTTTGGAAGCCCCGTGGCTGCGGATGGGAAAATTTACTGCGCCGAGGCCCGCGGAACCATCGTGGTTCTTCGGGGAGACGGTGTGTTTGAGCAATTAGCCCAAAATGACCTCGGTGAACGGTGCCACTCCACACCCGCCATCGCGAATGGAGCGATGTATATCCGAACTTACCAATCCCTCTTCTCGATCAGTAAATAACCATGCAAACTCGCCGCAAATTTCTGCAATCCGCCCCAGCCCTCGCTGCACTCCCATTATTAGCGAAAGGCGAAAAGAAACCCAAAGACGAGGGCCTCACTTTGGGCTTTAGCCTGTACGGGATGAAAACGCTAAAGACCGGCGATGCGCTCATGCGGCTCAATGCGATTGGGTACGATTCAGTGGAGTTTTGCCTCAACCCCGGCTGGGATGCCGCGCCCGACAAGCTGCCCGCGCAACGTCGCCGCGCATTACGGGCATTGCTCGGGCATTTTGAGCTGGCGCTCACGGCCTTAATGGTGAATTGCAGCCTCGCGGGCGATCAAAAGCCGCATCACGAAAAACTCAAACAAGCCACGCAAGTGGCGCACGACCTCGCGCCCGATGCCCCGCCGCTCATCGAAACGGTGATGGGTAACGGCAAATGGGATGCGGTGAAAAATCAGTTTCGCGATCACCTTGGCGCCTGGGCGGAAATTGCTGAAAAATCCAAGACGCTACTTTGCGTAAAACCCCATCGCTTTGGCGCGTGCAATTTGCCCGAGCACGCTGTGTGGCTCGTCGAGCAAATCAAAAGCCCGTCAGTTAAGCTCGCCTACGATTACAGCCACTTCGCACATCGTGATTTGTCACTGGAAAAAACCATCCAACTCATGATGCCGCACACACGCTTCATCCATGTGAAAGATACGGTGCTCAAGGATGGCAAACCCCGCTTCGTGCTCCCCGGCGAAAGCGGCCAAATCGATTATCGTAAACTCCTCCGCCTCGCCCACAAGGCCGGCTATCGCGGCGACATCAACGTGGAAGTCAGCGGTCAGGTCTGGGGACAACCGAATTACAACCCCATCACCGCTGCCCTAAAAAGCTACCGCCACTTGGCCCCAGCATTTGATCAGTAACTGAAAAAACCTCCGCCTAAATGACGGAGGTTTAAATTCATGGTGGAGCCGAACAGAATCGAACTGATGACCCCCTGCATGCCATGCAGGTGCTCTACCAACTGAGCTACGGCCCCACGCGAGGGCACGGAGTATGCGGACGGTTCAGGTACGCGTCAAGCCCTACATCCCCAGCGTTTCACGGCCCTCATCGCTGATCATGCTTTGGTTCCACGGCGGATCCCATACGATTTCCACATCGGCGGAGGCAACGCCTTCGAGGGAGAGAATTTTGCTTTGAGCATCAGCGGCGATCGTCGGCCCCATGCCGCAGCCTTGGGCGGTGAGCGTCATTTTCACATTCACCTCTATGCCGTCGTCGCCTTTGTCCACAGCGGTGTCGTAAACCAGGCCAAGGTCCACAATGTTCACGGGAATTTCCGGATCATAACATTGCTTCAACATCGCGTGCACGCTTTCAACTGTGACGGGGCCGTCGGTGCCGGCAGCGGCGGTTACTTCGCGGCCGAGGGCGTCGGCATCCTGCGCGCCGATCCGGAAGAGGCCCATCCCCGCGCGCACGGTGTACGTGCCGCCAAGGGTTTGAGTGATGTCAACTCCGGTGCCTTTGCCGAGCGTGATGGTGTCGCCGCCGGGGATTTGCACGGCCTCGCAGTCGCGCGTGAGTTCAACCGTTTCCATGCGCGGAAAATATCATAAGCTTTGCGGCGAGTCAATCGTGGGGTAGCCTCACGGCTTGGACGTCATTCAACTGCGCAAGGTGAGTAAATCTTTCGGCACGTTGCGCGCGGTGGACGATCTTTCGCTGGCCGTTCCACGCGGCTGTATTTATGGATTCATCGGCCCCAATGGCTCGGGCAAAACCACCACATTGCGGATGCTCATGAGCATTCTCCGACCGGACACCGGCGAGGTGGAAATCCTCGGCGAGCGCAATCCGCCCGCGGCCAAAGATTCCGTGGGCTATCTCCCCGAAGAACGCGGCCTCTACAAAAAAATGAACGTGCGCCGCCTGTTGCGCTATTACGGCAAACTCAAAAATGCCGGCCCGCAATTGGACGCACGCATCGATGAATGGCTCGACCGTATGGCCCTCACCGATTGGGCGGATAAAATGGTGGAAACACTCTCCAAAGGCATGGCGCAAAAAATACAGTTTCTTTCCACCATCATCGCCGAGCCGGAAATCATTGTGCTCGATGAACCCTTCTCCGGTCTCGACCCCGTAAACCTCGAGGTGCTACGCGAAGCGGTGCTGACGCTTCGCAAAAACGGCGCCACCATCATCTTCAGCACCCACGACATGGCCGTAGCCGAACGCATGTGCGACCGCATCTTTATGATTTATAAAGGACGCAAAGTGCTCGACGGCACACAGGATGAAATCCAGGCCGAGTACGGGCAGGACACCCTTCGCGTGCGCACCACCGCCGGCGCGGAGGCGCTCAAGAGCTTGGACGGCGTGGATGACGTGCGCGACCACGGCCAACTTCAGGAGTTGCGTTTCACCGGCGACACTCAAAAACTGCTGCACGACTTGCTCGCCCGCACTGAGGTGCACCACTTCGAGCAAACCCGCCCTTCCCTGCACGACATTTTTGTGCGCATCGCCAAGCCCGAACCAGATGAGGGGAAAACGCCATGAACAAAATGCTCCTCATCGCAAGCAACGAATTCTCGGCCTTCGTTCGCTCCAAAGCTTTCATCATCAGCGTGCTCTTCGCGCCGGCGATCATGGGCATCTCTGTGATCATCCAAAAAGCCGCGCACGATCACGTGGACACCACCGAACGGAAATTCGCCATCATCGATGCCACCGGTCAACTGGCCGACCCACTCATCAAGGCAGCCGCCGAGCGCAATGACGCACTCGCCGCCACGGCCGACCACGAAGCGCTGGGCGGCCCCTTCACGCCGGAGCTTGCCGAAGGTAATTCACTGCCCGAACTTCGCCTCGAATTATCCGAACGCGTGCGGAGCAGCAACCTGTTTGCCTTCATCGAAATCCCCGCCAACATT
The DNA here is from genome assembly GCA_937775205.1 of uncultured Verrucomicrobiae bacterium. Taxonomy (GTDB): domain Bacteria; phylum Verrucomicrobiota; class Verrucomicrobiia; order Limisphaerales; family UBA1100; genus JACNJL01. The sequence continues at coordinate 205,089 of CALKBX010000001.1, forward strand.
TTGCAAACCAACGCGCCGCCGGACGCCGTCCGTTACTTTTCTGATGAGCCCACCTATCGCGATCTGCCGCGCTGGCTGAAGCAAGCCCTCACCGCTGAAGTCCGGGACCGGCGTTTTGCCAGCGCACGCATCCCCCAAGCTGCGCGCCAAATTTTTCGTCAGTTGGATATTCCAGTGAACATCGAAGCTATGGGTTTGGTGGAACTCAATTCCGAATCCGGCCAAATCGAAGACGCCCGAAAAGTCGATAAAGTCCGCGCCTTCATCGTTCCCATCGCGTTGATGATTTTGATGTACATCATCGTGCTCACGAGCACGCCGAACATTCTCAATTCCGTGCTTGAGGAAAAAATGAGTCGCATCAGCGAAGTCCTCCTCGGCTCCGTATCGCCCACCCATTTGATGCTCGGCAAACTCATTGGGTGCCTTTGGATCGCCGGCGTGCTTGCCCTGCTCTATCTCGGTAGCGCACTGGGTGCCGCGCATTACCACGGCTATGGCGATGCCGTGCCACCCGCGCTGCTTGCGTGGTTCGCCATTTACCTACTGCTCGCCATTTTCTTTTTCGGGTCCCTCTTCATCGCCATCGGCGCGGCGTGTACCGATATCAAAAGCGCCCAAGCCGCTATGATGCCCGTGATGATGCTGGTGATCATGCCTTTGATGGCTTTCCCGATCATTCTCAAAAACCCAAATGGCAATGTTGCCGTGGCGCTTTCCCTCTTTCCTCCCGCCACCCCCCTGCTAATGACCCTCCGCCTCGCCCTCCAACCCGGCCCGCCGCTGTGGCAACCCATCCTCGCGCTGGTGCTTACTTGCGGCACCACACTCGGAATCGTCTGGGCGGCGGGAAAAGTGTTCCGTACCGGCATCCTTATGCAGGGGAAATCCGCCAGCCTCCGAGAAATGGTGCGCTGGGTGTTTACGAAATAATTCAGGAAATAATTTTCCGCGCCACGTGCCCTTGCACATCGGTGAGCCGAAAGTCCCGACCCGCGTGGCGGAAGGTCAACCGTTCGTGATCTAACCCCATCAAATGCAAAATCGTGGCGTGCAAATCGTGCACGTGCATTATGTCTTCCACTGCCTTAAATCCAAATTCATCCGTGGCCCCGTACGCCATGCCGCCGCGCACGCCGCCGCCCGCCAGCCACATACTGAACCCGTGGTGATTGTGATCGCGCCCGTTGATTTTCCCCTCATTCGATCCTGCCTTGGGTAATTCCACCGTGGGCGTGCGGCCGAATTCACCACCCCACATCACCAGCGTATCTTCCAACAAGCCGCGTTGCTTCAAGTCCGTCAGCAGCGCGCCGATGGCTTGATCGCATTGTTTGGCAAGATTGCGATGGTTCACCGCAATGTCATCGTGATTATCCCACGGTTGCCCGTCGCCATGCCACACCTGCACGTAGCGCACCCCGCGTTCCACGAGCCGCCGGGCGATGAGAATCTGCCGCGCCTGCGTGGTGTCGCCGTACAATTGACGGATGTGTTTTGGTTCGCGGTTGATATCAAACGCGTCGCTCGCTTCCATCTGCATTCGGTACGCGAGTTCAAAGGAATGGATGCGTGCCTCAAGCTGCGCCTCATTTTGCCGCGCCTTGGCGTGGCGTTCATTCATGCGGCGCAATAAATCCAACTGTCGCCGCTGCTGCTCCAGCGTGAGGCGCGGATTGCGAATGTGCTGAATAAGATCTTCCACCTTGCGCTTGCGCGTGTCGATGTACGTGCCCTGAAATGCGCCGGGCAAAAACGAACATTGCCAGTTTTGCGATTCCTGAATGGGATAGCCCGGGCACATTGCGATGAAGCCCGGCAGGTTTTGATTTTCCGTGCCCAATCCGTACGTGAGCCAGGATCCCACGCTTGGTCGGGTGACGATGGATTCGCCGCAATTCATCAGCATCAGCGAAGGTTCGTGATTGGGCACATCCGCTCTCAAACTGCGCAGCACACAAATATCATCCATATGCTTCGCCGTGTACGGGAAAATTTCACTCACCGGCAAACCGCTTTGTCCGTGCCGTGTAAACTTGTACGGCGAAGGCAACGCCGCGCCCGTGGTTCGTTCGGTGGGCAGATTGGGCATCGGCAACATTTTGCCCGCGTACTTTCCCAATGCCGGTTTGGGATCAAACGTGTCCACGTGCGATGGCCCGCCGTTCATGAATAAATGGATAATGCGCTTGGCGCGCGGCCGGAAGTGCGGCGCCTTCGGGGACAACGGATTTGCCTTGGCCAGCATCCCACCCAGCCCTAGCGCACCCATCCCCATTCCCGCACGCGCCAGAAAATCACGCCGCGTGTAGGTGAGGTGCTCCGGGTTCAACGGATGATGCTCCATGCGCAAACAATCGCGCCCGCGCGGCAAAAAGTCGAACCTTACTGCTGCACGAAGTAGCTCAGGTTTTCCAATTCGATGGCCATGTTCACGTTATTCACCGTCACCTCATCGGGCACCTGCAAAACGGTGGGGGCGAAATTCATGATCCCCGTCACACCCGCCTCCACCAAATCATTGGCCACCTCCTGTGCTTCCTCGGGCGGCACACATAGGATCGCCATTCGGACGTGAAACTCGGTAACGTAATCGCCCAATTTTTCCATCGGAAAAATTGGCTGCTTCACCCGCTTATCCCGCTGGCGATCGTGATGCGCATCAAACGCCGCGTGCACCCCAAAGCCCTCTTTTTCAAAACCGCGATACGACAGCAACGCCGTGCCAAGATTGCCCACCCCCACCAACACCACCGGCTGCAAATGATCCGTGCCCATCAGATCCGCGATCATTTTGATGAGCTGCTCCACATCATAGCCCAAGCCGCGCGTGCCGAACTGCCCGAAGTACGCGAGATCCTTGCGCAACTGCGGCGACTTAACTCCAGCCGCCCCCGCCAACGCCTCGCTGCTCACCGTGTGAATCCCATTCGCCAGCAACCGCTGCAAACAACGCGTGTAAATGGACAGTCGGTAAACCGTCTTACGCGGGATCTCCGGACGCGCATTGCGCGCTTTTTTTTTGACAGCCATCGTGGAAACTATCCCCGCCAGAGACGCGAGAGGTCAAGGTTATTGCCTAATTTGCCGTCGACCCATCAATCGACAAACCCGAATTCATTCGACAAAAGCAGCACCTGCGCCAGTTGATTGAAACCTTGATTTTGTTCTTTCCCGCCGGCGGCTTCCAGGAATTTCAGCGCTTCGATAATCTCCGCATCGGTGGGATTGCGCTGAAATATTTTTTGATACAGCACCTTCACACGCGCCTGGCCCAACGGCGCTTGCTTCGCCGCGATTTCCTGAAGCTTGTCTGACTGCGCGATAAGGAAGGGGCTGTTCATCAAAAATAATGCCTGTTGCGGCACGGTGTTTTCGAAACGTTCCGGGCAATGGGCATCAGGGTTGGCGAAATCAAAAGTACGGAACAGCGCGGGCAAATTCTGGCGGTCGATGAATCCGTACAATGTGCGGCGCGGCGTGCTCGGATGTTTGGCAATGTTTACAGGCCGACCGCCCACAGCGAGATCCAGCTGGCCGCTCGCCTGCAAAATTGCGTCGCGCAGCGCTTCAAATGAAAGGCGTTGCCGATTCATTTTCCACAGCAATGTGTTGGCGGGATCGTTGCGCGAATAGCCCGCGCGATCGCTGCTCTCCTGTTGATATGTGGCTGAAAGCATGATGTGCCGATGGAGTTTTTTGATGGACCACCCATCGGCCACAAAACGCGCGGCCAACCAATCGAGCAACATTGGATGCGAAGGCGGCTGCGCGCGCAGGCCAAAGTCGCTGGGGGTGACCACCAGCCCGCGCCCGAAATGATGTGCCCACACGCGGTTCACCATCACCCGCGCGGTGAGCGGATTTTTGGGATCCACTATTGCCCGCGCCAATTCCAGCCGACCGCTGCCTTTGCCGAAGGGTTTACGATTGGGCGCGAGATGTTCGAGGAATTGCCGAGGCACCTTCGCCCCGCGATTGGCCCGACTGCCCCGCACAAAAATAAACGGCTCCGCCGCGCGCGGTTTGTCGAGCATCACATGGGCGCGCGGCGGCGCGCCCGGATGCGTGTAAGCCAGCTTGCCCAAGTTGCTACGCAGGTTTTTCAATTTGTTGCGTTGGCCAAACAGCAAGCTGTTGCGATCGTTTTCACCCAACGTCTCCGGCACATTGGCCGGTGTGTCTTCCGCGTGCAACACTTGCCGAATGGCTTCCCAATTTGCATCGGCCAGCGCGGAGGCATTTCGATCTTTTTTGCGCAACGCATTCCACTGGCGTTCCACTTCCACAAACAAGTCGCTGTAAATTTTCACTTGCGCCTTGCTATCTGGCGCACGTTTGACCAACGGATTCCCCTCCCCCTCCAGGCGATGCCATGCAAGGAACACGGGGTGCTTTTCCACCTTCCATTTGGCCAACGCGCGCTGCCAATTCAGCGCGGAGACGATGTTGAGTTTTCGTTGGATGAGCAATTGCACGGCGGCTTTCTTCTTGAGTTTTTCAAATTCAACATCGTAAACAGCTCCAAGGTATTCGCCGGCGCGGCGACGTAATTCCGCACGACCCTTGGCATACGTATCGCGAACAAGCGCGTCGATCGCGGCTTGTTGGCGTTGTTTTTCTTTTAAGTACCCAGCGTGTTGAGGCGGCAATGAACCTTTCCCAAGCAGGGGCAGTTCCTTCGGCTCGTGACTGCTGGCGAATACGCCGTGCAATGAATAATAATCGGCGGTGGGAATGGGATCGTATTTGTGATCGTGACAGCGTGCGCAAGTGACAGTGAGCGCCATGAACCCGCGCGTCACCACATCGATGCGGTCATCGATGATGTCATCCTCGCGATTGAGAAAACGGCGGCCCAAAGTGAGGTAGCCCATCGCGGCGAGCGGGCGTTTATCATCACCGAGCTCAAGCTGGTCAGCGGCGATTTGTTCGAGAACGAAACGATTATACGGAAGGTCTTCGTTAAATGCGCGGACCACATAATCGCGGTAAGTGTAGGAGTAAGGATAAAGGCGGTCGACCCCCACGCCCACGTACCCCTTGTTGTCCGCATAACGCGCCACATCGAGCCAATGCCGCGCCCAGCGTTCGCCGTAATGCGGCGATGCGAGCAGTCGATCGATGAGCTTGGGCCATGCGTTGGGGGAATCATCCGCCACAAAAGTTTGCACCTCGGCAAACGTAGGGGCCAAGCCGGTGAGATCAAATGAAGCCCGGCGAATCAACGTGCGCCGATCCGCGCGCGGGGAAGGCACCCGGCCCCAAGCCTCCAATCCCGCTAACACAAATCGATCCACCGGCGTGCGCGGCCACTTGGCTCCGCTCACATTGGGCAATACGGGTGGTTTCACGGCTTGAAACGCCCAGTGATTTTTCACCTGTGCAGCGGTGGACAACGGTGGCGTGGACGCACCCCACACCATCTCGACCACAAAAATTAAAACTAAAAAACAACGATTCATTTCGGGAGCTTTTGTTCGGCGAGCAATTGAATCCATTTTGGATCGGGGAATTCAGACGCCGTGTCATAAATCTGTCAAACCCGAAAATGCTATGCCTCTTCCAGCAAACGCAACACCGCCTTGGCTGCGCGGGGGGCGGCACCTTTTTGGCCGAGGGTTTGGGCGATTTGGTTGAGGTCGGTGCGGAGCGTTTTACGGCGGCCGTGGTCATCAATTAAACGGCTGGCTTCGCGGGCAAGGTTTTTTGCAGTGGCGGCGCGTTGGATGAATTCGGGAAACACTTCGCGCTCGGCCAACACGTTGGGCATGGCGATGTGTTTCACCTTCACGAACAAACGGCCGAGCAGATAAGTGATCCAAGAGGTTTTATAAAGCACCACCGTGGGCACGCGAAACCACGCGCACTCGAGGGTGACGGTGCCGGAAGAAGCAATCGCCACGTCGGCCTCGGCGAGGGCATCGTGCAGTCCACCAATGCGCAGATCCCAATCGGCCACGGCGGGAGTCAAAAGACGCGCGTGGGCGGCGATAGATTCATTGGGGAACACAATCATGAGCTCGGCATTCAAGCGACTCGCAGCGACGGCCATCACGGGAAGGTGACGGCTAATTTCCTTGGCTCGGCTGCCGGGGAGGAGGAGGAGGCGCGGCGGATCGTGCAGTTCATTGGGCTCGCGAAATTCTAAATCCGGATAGCGGTCGCACAGTGGATGGCCGACAAACTCGACCGGCAAACCGGGTGCGCGCTTGGCGTACCATTCTTTTTCAAACGGAAAAATGCTGAGCAACAAGTCGACGTCGCGGGCGATTTGATGCACGCGCGAGGAATGCCACGCCCACAGTTGCGGGCTGATGTAATAAATAATGCGCGGCCGCCAATCGGTGCCGGCGGCGCGTTGGCGCAGGGCGCGCACGAAGCGCAAATTGAAACCGGGGTTGTCGATGCAAATTATGGCTTCGGGTTTTTGCTCGAATGCGAGGTCCAGCAATTGGTCGAAGAAGCGTTTAAATTTTCCGTAATTACGAACCGCCTCCCAAATGCCGACCACGGCGTGCTCCGTAAGATCCAGCGCGAGGTTCACGCCGGCGGCTTGCATCCCGGGACCGCCCGCGCCGAAGGCTTCCACTTCGCCACCCTCGGCTCGCAAGGCATCAAGCAATTCGACAGCCAGCGTGTCGCCGCTCGTTTCGCCGGCCATGAACATGATGCGGCGGGCGCTCATGCGGTTTCGAGTTCCTGAATCTGCCGCGTGATTTCCAGCGCCACATCGAGCGCTTGCTTGGCGGATTCGCCGCTGACCTTCGGCGTTTGCTGCTCGCGCACGCATTGGGCGAAGTGCCGCAGTTCCTGCAACAACGGGTCGTCCTTTTCGATAGGCACCGGCTCGCGCACGACGCGTTTGCCGCCGAACTCGCTTACGATGGCGGTGTCCTTGGAGCGTAAAAGTTTTTTCCACAAACTGGATTCCTCTTCGCCATCACGCGCGATGCGGTAAATGAAGCCCTCTTGCCTACCATAATCGAGGGACACATAACTCGTCATTTCGCCGCCGCTAAACACGCGAATCTTGCGCATGCTCTCGGGGCTCACGCGACTGGCGGTGAGGTTGGCCACGCAACCGTTCTCAAACTTGAGCCGTGCATTAGCGATGTCCTCCGAATCGCTGAGCACGGACACGCCCACGCCGTCGACCGATTTCAGCGGCGAATCCACAAAAGCCAGCACGATGTCGAGATCGTGGATCATAAGGTCAAGCACTACGCCAATATCGAGGCTGCGCTTGGGATACGGCGACAGGCGATGCGTCTCGATAAAGCGCGGCTCGCGCGCGACGCTTTGCAGATAATCAAAAACCGGATTGAAGCGCTCGATGTGGCCGACTTGCAGCACGCATTTATTTTCGCGCGCGAGCTGCACAAGCTCGGCGGCTTGGACGGTGGTGTCGGTCATCGGTTTTTCCACGAGCACGTGACGCCCCGAGCGCAGTATTTCGCTGGCCAAATCAAAATGCGTGAATGTGGGCGTGACCACATTCAGCGCCTCGGCCGCAGCGATGGCGGCTCCCACGGAAGCGAGCACCGGCACGTTGTATTTTGCGGCGATGGTCTTGGCGCGGGCGGTGTCGGCATCGTACAGCCCCACGAAATCCACCACCCCCTCGCGCGCGAGTCCGGCATAATGTTTAGCGTGATGTTGCCCCAACGAGCCCACGCCCAGCACCGCCACTTTTAATACATCCGACACGCGGGGAGGTTCGGGGTTCCCACTCTCTGATTCAAGGTTAACCTTGAATCGCGCCCCTCAAAACCCGACCCTCCGCCCGTGGATTCCTCCAAAACCAGCGACCTCATGCGAATTACCGTGCTCGGCGCGGGAGCGTGGGGGACCACGCTGGCCAAGATCGCTCACGAAGCCGGGCACGAACTCACTCTCTGGGGCCACCCCGAACGCCTCGCGGCTATAGCTTACAAAAAGGAAAACACCGAATATCTCCCCGGCATTCCATTGCCCGATTCGTGGCGCTTGGAAGCCGATTGGGAAACCGCGCTCGACGAAGCGGAGGCGGTGATTGTCGCCGTGCCTTCGGCGTCCTTCCGCACGGTGGCCACTGGGCTCGATGGATTCAGCGGCATCGCCGTCACGGTCACCAAAGGCATCGAGCACGCCACCGGCCTCACGATGGGGGGCATCCTCAACCAAACCGCGCCGGAGGCCACCGTGGTCGCGTTGTCCGGCCCGTCCCTCGCGGTGGAAGTGGCGCGTAATATTCCCACCGCTTTGGTAGCCGCCAGCGAAGACGAAGCCGCCGCCGCCTGCGTGCAGGAATGGCTGCACCGACCCACCCTGCGCGTTTACACCAGCGCGGACGTGCTCGGCGTGGAACTCGGCGGCGCATTAAAAAACGTGATGGCCATCGCCGCCGGCGTGTGTGACGGCCTCCAACTGGGCGACAACGCCAAGGCCGCGCTCATCACGCGCGGCCTGCGCGAGATGCGGAGGCTCGGCACCGCGGCCGGCGCGCAGCCCAATACCTTCAACGGCCTCAGCGGCATGGGCGATCTCACGGTGACGTGTTTCTCTAAACAAAGCCGCAACCGCACCCTCGGCGAACGCATCGCCAAAGGCGAACCACTGGAAACCGTGCTCGCTTCAGCCACGGCGGAAGGGCATCCCACCGCGAAATCCGCGCGCGCACTGGCCCAAGCGCTCGACGTGGAAACGCCGATCATCGAACAAGTGCACGCGATGCTTTACGAAGGCAAAGGCCCGAAGGAGGCACTGAGGGAGTTGATGACGCGCGAGCGGCGTGGCGAGGACTGAGGCAATCTACGATTAGCTTTAATCGTCAGTCAAAAATCAGATCCATCAATTCCTCGTATTTTGTCACTGCGGGAAACTGCGGAAATTCTTCAATCACATTTTCCGGCGCGCGAAACAAAATCCCTTTCTCGGCTTGGCCGAGCATTGAAGTGTCGTTGTAAGCATCACCGGCGGCGATGACGCGGTAGTTTAACGATTGGAATGCGGCCACGCTTTTTCGTTTTTGATCCGGCTGACGCAATTGATAATTCACGATCACATCGTCTTTCACTTCGAGGTGATGACAAAAAAGCGTAGGCCAATCAAGCTGACGCATCAACGGCGTGGCGAATTGCAAAAAGGTGTCGGAGAGAATGATCAGTTGCGTCCGGGCTCGCAATTCGTCAACGAACGCCTTGGCGCCCTCCATCGGGGCGAGCGTGTCGATGACGGATTGGATGTCGCTGAGTTTGAGATTGTTTTCCGCCAGCAAATCGAGGCGATAACGCATCAGCACATCGTAATCCGGCTCATCACGCGTGGTGCGGCGCAAGGCTTCGATGCCAGTTTTCTCGGCGACGGCGATCCAAATTTCCGGCACCAAAACGCCTTCGAGATCCAATGTGACGATCGTTTGTTTCATGGACGAGTTGATAACCAGCTGGGACAGTGTCGGCGAGAAAAAAACCCGAATGAATTCACAAATTATCGCGATGTCGGCATCGAAATTGTTTATTAGTGTTGCTAGTTTAGCAATGGGATCCAGATGCGAGTCAAGGCAAAGAAAAAAGGCCGACGGTTACCCGTCGGCCTTGGAATGTGTTGATTAGCCTTTTGGCGTTCGCGATTTAGGCGAGTGCTTTTTTGGTGGTCTTGATGATCACCGCAGCAATTTTGTAGGGGTCGCCATTGGACGCCGGGCGGCGGTCTTCGAGGCGCCCTTTCCATCCCTCTTGCACGGTGGCCACAGGGACACGAATGGAGGCGCCGCGATCGGAGACGCCGTAGCTGAATTTATCGATCGCCTGCGTTTCATGCAGTCCGGTGAGGCGATGGTCGTTATCCGCACCGTACACGGCGATGTGCTCCTCAATATTTTTCGCAAATTCTTCGCAGATTTTGGTGTGGATTTCTTCGCCACCCGGGTCGCGCATTTCACCGCAGGAAAAGTTGGCGTGCATTCCAGAGCCGTTCCAATCGCCTTGGACGGGCTTAGGATGCCAATCGACAGCGACCCCGTATTTTTCGCCGGTGCGCTCGAGGAGATAGCGGGCCATCCAAATTTGGTCGCCGCAATCAGCCGCGCCTTTGGCAAAGATTTGAAACTCCCATTGGCCCATCATGACCTCGGCGTTGATGCCTTCCACATTGAGGCCGGCTTCGAGGCAAAGGTGTAAATGTTCGTCCACCAAATCGCGGCCAACGGTGTTGCGTGCGCCCACGGAAGTATAGAACGGGCCTTGCGGGCCGGGGAATCCGTTTTTCGGAAAACCGATGGGGAGGTTGGTGTCGGTATCGATCAGGGTATATTCCTGCTCAAGGCCGAACCAAAAATCCTCACTGTCGTTATCGATCGTGGCGCGTCCGTTGGATTCGTGCGGGGTGGCGTCGGCATTGAGCACTTCGCACATCACGAGCCAGCCATTGCCGCCGAAGCGGTCGGGGTCTGGATAAACGGCCACGGGTTTCAGCAGGCAATCCGAATCGTTGCCTTCGGCCTGTTCGGTGGAGGAGCCGTCAAAGGACCACTCCTTAACGTCTTCCAACTTACCGCTGAAATTTTCGTGAACGAGAGTTTTACTGCGGAGGCTCTGCGTGGGCTTGTAGCCGTCGAGCCAGATGTATTCCAACTTATGTTTGCTCATGTGTATTGCTGTATCTGTTTTGTGTTAAACGGCTTTCGCCAAAAATTACCATCGCTCCCGAGCCAACTGGCCGCGCCGGTCAAGGCGCGGCCAGCGGCAGGGAAAACCTAGTCGGCTAGAGCGAGTAACCATCCTCACCATGGTCCTTCACGTCAAGCCCTTCCATTTCCGTTTCTTCATCAACCCGAATGCCGCCGCAAAGTGCACCGGCGATCTTGATGGCGATGAACGTGACTACCGCACTCCAAATGACCGTGACCAACACACTCATCAGCTGACCAGTAAACTGGTTTTTGATGATCTCGCGGCCTTCATCAGAAAAGGCGAATACGCCGGTGAGCAATGCGCCAACAATGCCACCCACGCCATGAACGCCGAAGACATCGAAGCTGTCGTCATACCCCAGCTTTTTCTTGAGCGAGGTGGCGGCCCAATAACAGACCAAGCCCGCCGCGACACCAATGGCGATCGCCGCCATTGGCCCCACAGTGCCGGACGCAGGAGTAATGGCCACAAGACCAGCAACCGCACCGGTGGCCAAACCAATCGCGGTGGGTTTACCTTTGCTGCACCATTCAATCATCATCCACGTAAACGCGGCGGCGGCAGTGGCCACTTGCGTCACGAGTTGTGCCATGCCGGCCTGGCCGCCTGCTGTCAAAGCACTTCCGGCATTAAAGCCAAACCAGCCGACCCACAATAGTGCCGCGCCAATCAGCACGAAAGGTACGTTGTGCGGCGGCATGGGACTATCCGGATAGCCTTTGCGTTTGCCGAGCATGATGCACGCAACGAGCGCGGCCACGCCGGCGTTGATGTGAACGACCGTGCCTCCGGCAAAATCAATTGCTTCCCAAGTGGTGGCCAAATAACCGCCACCCCAAACCATGTGCCAAATTGGGCAGTAGGAAAAGGTGAACCAAATAACTAAGAAAATCATCACCGCGCTAAATTTCATACGCTCAGCAAAGGCACCCACAATGAGTGCCGGGGTGATGATGGCGAAGGTCATTTGAAACGTCACAAAGACGGATTCTGGAATAGTATCGCTCATCGAGCCGGTGGTTAGCCCTTTGAGAAAAAGTTTGGAAAAATCTCCGAACAACTTTCCATCCCCCGATGAGGCAAAGGAATATCCGTAGATCACCCAGAGCAATGACATCAGCGCCGTGACGGCAAAACACTGGACCAGCACGGAAAGGATATTTTTCCTTCGAGCGAGGCCCCCGTAAAAGAGCGAAAGGCCAGGGATGGTCATCAGCAACACCAGCGCGGTGGCAACAATCATCCAGGCGGTGTCGCCGGAATCACCACCGGCTTGCAGATATTCGCTTGGCACAAGACCATCATAGGTTGCTGCAGGCGCCTCTGCAGGCGTCTCCTGCATCTCTGCAGGCGCGTTTGTTTCTTGAGCGTGGGTTTCAATGGAGAGGCTCCCGGCGAAGATCACCAGGGCCATAGTCAAAATGGGAAAGAGTTTTTTCATAGTTCAGGGAATTTGAGGTTGCGGTTAAAGGGCTTCGTCGCCTTTTTCGTTGGTGCGAATGCGGATGGCTTGGTCGATGGTGCTGACGAAGATTTTACCATCACCAATCTTGCCGGTCTTGGCACTGTCAGCCACGGCTTTGATGGCGGCTTCGAGGTTGCCATCGGTCACGGCTACTTCCAGCTTGATCTTGGGAAGGAAGTCGACGGTGTATTCGCTCCCACGATAGATTTCGGTGTGGCCTTTTTGGCGGCCGAATCCTTTGACTTCAGTGACGGTCATACCCTCAATGCCGACTTCGGCGAGGGCATCCTTCACTTCCTCTAGTTTGAATGGCTTAATAATTGCCTCTAATTTTTTCATTTTCTGTGGTTCTCCTGCCCGCATTTGGCCAGAAATCCGGTGTGGCGCGGGCGGCCGCACCGGCGAATTGCAAAGCAATCCAAGATCCATAAGCAATCTTGATGCCAACCTGAGCAATGTTTTAAAACCGCCTTTTTTCGGGATTTTTTGTTGGTTTTTGCGTCCGAATCAATTTTTCAACGCCAATCAACTAGCGGCTTTTAGCCAGTGTGTCGATTTTTGCGCACGAATAAGTTTCATTCGACAAAGCACTGTTTCGCCCGGAAAATCACTTTTTGGAGGTGAACCTCGTCAAATTATCATGAGCAAAGGCAAGCGCGGCAATAAACGGTTTCCTAAGCCTTTGCAATCCCCGGACTCCGCGCCGGAATCTCCAATCGATCAATCCACGTCCGAACCCCCGCCTGAAACTGAATCGCCCGAAAAGGCTCATTCCTTTTTCCGCCGATGCGATTGGATCGCCTTCACGCTGGCCACGTTGATTTCGTTTGGGGTATATTTTTACACGCTCGCGCCGGACCTCACGCTGGAGGATTCCGGCGAGCTCGCGGTGGGCTCCATGTACGCCGGCGTGCCGCATCCGCCGGGGTATCCGGTGTGGACACTTTACACGTGGACATTCACCAAGCTGCCCTTCGGCAATATCGCGTGGCGCGTGGCGCTTTCATCCGCCGTGGCGGCGGCGCTCGCTTGCGGGTTGCTGGCGCTGATGGTTTCCCGCAGCGCGCAGTTGATGCTCAAAGGCATTGAGTTTTTTCATGAACTGAACGACCGCCAACGCAACGCCATTGGTCTCGCCTCGGGGATCACTGCCGGATTGTTACTGGCCTTCAATGGCTTCATGTGGAGCCAAGCCGTGATTGTGGAAGTGTACACGCTGGGCATCTTCACCTTCATGGCCGTGCTGGCGCTGATGATGCGCTGGTACTTTCGGCCGGAGGTGCGCTGGCCGTTGTACTTGGCTTATTTTTGTTTTGGCCTGTGCTTTGCAAACCACCAAACTTTATTGCTCGCCGCCATTGGCATTGAAGCCATCGTGCTGCTGGCCGACCGCAAACTCGGGAAAGATTTTTTGCTGTGTAATTGCGGTGTTTACATCCTTGGCCTGTACGCCACCCTCCCGGCTGAAGGCGCACCGCTGGACAGCGAGCCAGGTGTGTTCATTCTTTTCAACGTCATCGGCGTAGGGATGGTGGCGCTGCTGCTTGGCATGGTGCTGTTCGACAAAGGCAAACAACATGTCCTCCAAAAATCCCTGAAATCAATCGGATTGGTTGCCTTCACAATCACAGCGGTGGGTGTCTACCTGCTCTCGGCTGGATTGTTTGGCTGGGCGTGGAGTTCATATTTTGAGGACGGCAACTTTGCGCGTGCCGCCAGCGCGGTGAAGGTATGGGCGGCTTTGAATGCTGTGTTGCTTGGGGCGATGGCGGTGTTTTCGTGGTTCAATCGTGACAAAGAAAAATCCACACCGCTGTTGCGCCACTGGATGCCTATGCTCAACACTCGCGCGGCTTGGCTGTTGGGGGCGGCGTTTTATTTGTATATGCCGCTGGCTTCGATGACCAATCCGCCGATGAACTGGGCCTACCCACGCACTGTACAGGGTTTTGAACACGCCGTCAAACGTGGCCAGTACGACAAAATTGCGCCCTCAAACTTGACGCGAATTTTTTATGACCGTGACCACACAAAGCCTTTGCCGAATGCCGTGCCCCGCCGCAGCACCTTCAACGGCGGCCAGGCTTATGTGTACTGGGAAGAGGCCGCGCAAGAATTCAGCCTGAGCTATTTGGCTCTGGCGTTTCTCCCGATGGCTTTTCTTCCGTGGATGGCGCTACGCGAGCGGCGTTGGATAGCCGCCCTCACGGGCATTTTCATTTCCTTCACGTTGATTTTGATTTTCCTGCTCAACCCGACTGCGGACGAGCAGAATCGGCATTTGTTCAAAGTGTTCTTTACCGCCACGCATATTTTCATCGCGCTCGGTGCCGGGCTGGGCGCGGCGCTCATTGCTGCCACTCTGGCCACGCGCGACAAGCCACTTGCCTTGGGGTTGGTGGGTTTCCTTTTGGTGCTGGGTATTTTGGAAATCGTTCAAGCGATCGGCACCTTCAAGTCTACGGAATTTATCATCCCGCAAACCGCTGCCGTGATTGGTTTGTCTCTCATTTTGCTACTACTCCTTTGCGCCCTCGCCCGACTGCTTGCTCCTCGCTCGAGCCGGAGCGTGCTGCTCGCGCTGGGCATTGGGCTTATCATTTTCCTTCCCACGCGCCCTGCCCTTTCCAACTGGGCGGTGAACGAACAACGCGGCCATCTCTTTGGCTATTGGTACGGGCACGATATGTTTTCTCCCCCCTTCGGGATTTTTCCGGAAATGGACAAGAACGCCATCCTTTTTGGCGGCACAGATCCGGGGCGGTTCGCGCCCACGTATATGATTTTTTGCGAGAGTTTTATGGCGGCTAAATACAAGCGCGATAAAGATTTTGATCGGCGCGACGTTTACATCATCACTCAAAACGCTCTGGCCGATGGCACTTATCTGCAATACATCCGCGCTCATTACAACCGCAGCGCGCAGGTGGACGTGGATTTTTTCCGCAATCTCGCCCACAAGCTGGATCCTGATCAGGCGGCGTCCCGAAGCGATGCCCTCGATCGCCGCGGATCACTTTACTTTCTCGCTTTGCTTGGATTATTTACGGGCGTGGGGATGCTTGTGCATGCATCCATCCTTCGCAGGGCACCAGAAAACCGACGCGAATCGCTCGGTGCCGGGGTTTGGGGCGGCACGGTGATTCTCGGAGCCCTGTTGCTTTTACCCCCGCTCGCGCAGTCCATGGCGCTCAAGGCGGATGAAATTTTTACCGGAATAGGCCAAAAAGTTGAAAAATCCCGACGCGACCTCGGGGTATATCCAACAAATGAAATTCACACGCCCTCGACTTTGGACAACCAAATCGCCTTCAACGATTATTTGCAGGATGCGATGGCGCGAATGGGGCGCGGCCAACTCGCCCACAACGAAAATGTGACGCTTAATTTTCCGTTCCAATGCCCTCAATGCGGCACCCGCCATCAGGTTTCCATCAACCGCAATCGTTTGCAGCTCTACCAGCAAATGACCGCTCAAGGCGGCCTGAATTGCCCCAATGACAATGCCCTGATGCCCACCCCGCCCAGCCCGCAAATGCAGGTGCGCGGCAATGGCTCGGTAATGGCAATCAATGCCCTGCTCACCAAGGTGATTTTTGAAACCAATCTCACACACGACTTTTATGTGGAAGAAAGTTTTCCGCTTCTCTGGATGTATCCGTATGTCACGCCGCAAGGGATCATCATGAAGCTGGAAGCGAAAAGAGAATTTGAAATCATGGCCATCACGCCCGCGCCATTGAACCCCACCAACGCTCCCGCGCGATTAAAATTGGCTGATGAACTTTCAATGCAATCCAAACCGGATCAGGATTCACTCAAGCCAATCGTGCCGGGCAAATTTCTCGTGTCGGCCACTCACGCCAATGGCATGCCCTCGGCGATCCACGTTGAGGATGGCGGCCGATTTGAACTGGCGCCCCCGGAATTGCTGTTCGTCACCGGCGAACGCACCAACGTGGCCCGGATCAGGGTGAAAATGGAACGCATCCCCAATGCCGCCGCATTCCAAATCACCCATGCCGAAATCGATCCTGAATTGACCGGGTTCAATTTTCAGGTAAGCGAAGTGCTGCAGGTTTTTGATTCCATCATTTCCGGGAGTTTGCAGCCCAAACTGAATGCCCGCCTGCGCGTCACGGAAGTGAATGCGCAAACCGGCATCGCTCGCGTGGAAATCATCCAAGGCGGCCGATACATTGTCATGCCCCCGCGCCACATTTACCTTCACGCCGCCGACGGCACCCCGCTCCGCATGGAAATCCAGACGCGGCGCATTCCGAAACATACCGAGCTTTCCGAAGCAATGCTCGCGCGCGACCGAAAGTTTTGGAACGAATATTCCAAGCGCCTCATCGGCGATGCCATTAGCGCGGACATGTCGGTAAAGGCCATTTGCCAATGGATTGAAAAGACCCATCTCCGGCGCGACCTCAAGGGATACAATGGCGACCCCCGATTCCTGCGCGATCAACAGGCCCAAAAAGGTTTCTCAAAACTGCGCGGCTCCATCGGCAACGTCTATGCCTGGCGCATGCGGATTTCGCCCGCGGGCAGTGAACTGCGCAAACGCTACGCGCGTGAGGCCGAGTACGCCTATCGCCAGTCTTTTGCTTTTGGCCCCATTAGCCCCGAGGCGGTCATCCGCTACACCGCGCTCCTCGGCGAGCTGGGCCGCTACCGCGATGCCGTAGAGGTCGCACTCACCTTCCAGAAACTAGACCCACTTTTCCCACAAACAAACCAGATGATTTCACAGGCACTCGAAGCCGAAATTGCCACCCACGCCGCCGCCCACAAAATGGACAAAGCGCTCGAGGCCGCCAAACTTCTGTACCAACTGGTTCCTATCCCGCGTTACACGAATTTGGTGAAATCGCTCGAGGACGCGCTCAAGGCTAAACAAATTTATCTCAACCGCTTCCAGCGTGACCCCGCCAATGTGGAGCACTTCAACACCGCGGTGGATGTGACTGTGCAATCCCATCAACTGGCCGCTCTGCGCCCCTTGATTGATTTGTTCCAAGCCAAGATGACCCGAAACGAACGTAACCTCGCCGCCTTGGCGCGCGCCTACAATTACCTCGGAGATTATGCAAACAAAGAAAAGGTTTATGAGGAAATGACCACCCTCATTCCAAATGACCCCGTACCCTGGTACGATTTGGCCAAGGCGCGGATGCGACTAAAAAAAACCAACGCCGCCGCAAGTTCGCTCCTGCAATCGCTCACCCTATATTCAAAGGCCGGAACCAACAATCAGTATGACATTCCGGCATTCACCCGCACCAACGCCATCATGGCCCCGCTGAGGGAACGGCCAGAAATCCAGAAACTGCTGAACCCAAAAGAAGACTAACCCGCGAGCGGGGCTTGCATGTCGTAGTTCAACACCGAGAGGCAATAGAGCGCCGCCGTCTCACTGCGAAGAATAGCCCGCCCCAGCGTGATGGGATGCGCGCCAGCAGAAAGAATCTCATTGCTTTCTTCCGGCGTGAAATCGCCTTCGGGGCCAATCCACACGCCGATCGATTCCGGCCTTGCGCCGTACTCAGTTTCGTGCTCGAAAATGTACTCGCGCGGATGCCGCGTGCGGCCCTGCAAACTTGCGATAAGCGGGAGGTTAAACGATTCGCCGCGCGCCAGAAATTCGCGCGGCGTCACCGGCGCCTCAATCTTCGGTAACCACGGGCTGCCACATTGCTTGATTGAATCAATCGCAATCGCGCGCCACTTTTCCACCTTCGACGCGCTATCGCCCACTTGTGCCACCGACCGTCCCGCAGCCAGAGTCACCACCCGATGCACGCACAGCTCGGTGGCTTTTTGAATGATGAAATCCATCGACTTGCCCTTCGTCATCGCCTGCAACAACGTGATGCGATAAGGCAACGGCTCGATGCGGTTTTGCTGCTGCACCGTCAATCGCGTCGCCCGCTTATCCACCGCGGCCGTCGTGCACATAAACTCATTCCCCGCGCCATCAAGCACCGCCACGCGCTCTCCCTCGCGCACGCGCAGCACAGTAGCGGCGTGGTGGCTTTCGCGTTCATCGAGCGTCAACTCACCTTCGGTCACGCGTTCGGGCGGGAGATAAAAACGGTGCATCAGCTAAAAAGATTACGGGCTTTCTCAAGGAAACTCTTGCTCTGTGGATTCACATCATCCCCGCACAAATCGGCGAATTCCTGCAGCTTGGCTTTCTGTTCTTTATTAAGCCGCGCGGGCACTTCCACATTCACACGCACGTTGAGGTCGCCCGTGCCGTAGCCCTGCAAATTTTTCACGCCCCGTCCCTTGAGGCGAAAGGTGGTGCCCGATTGCGTGCTCGCGGGAATCTTAATGCTCGCGCTGCCGGTGAGTGTGGGCACTTTCAATTCGCCTCCCAAAGCGGCCGTCACAAAACAAATCGGCACTTCACAAATTAAATCATCCTCCTCGCGATCAAAAATCTCGTGTGGCCGCACGTGCAGGATCACATATAAATCGCCATTGGGCCCGCCCTGTAACCCGGCCTCGCCATTGGCGCTGCTGCGCAAGCGCGTTCCCGTATTCACGCCCTCGGGTACTTTTAGCGTGATGCTGCTTTTCTTTTCCTTGCGCCCGCCGCCCCGACAATCGCCACAGGGCTTTTCCAAAACCGTGCCCAAGCCATCGCAGTGCGGGCAGGTTTGTTGCATCTTGAAAAACCCGCGCTGTGCCACCACTTGACCTTGCCCGTTGCAAGTGCCGCAGCGCTTTCGGCCACTATCGGGGGCCGCGCCGGTGCCGTCGCATTTTTTGCATCCATCGAGCTTGGTGATGGTAATTTTCTTTTCGCAACCGAGCACGGCGTCCTCAAAATCAATTTCCATATCGTAGCGCAAATCCGCGCCGCGTTGGGCACCGCTGGGATTGCGACGCTGGCCGCCTCCGCCGAAGAGTTGATCAAAAATCCCGCCGCCGCCACCGCCGCCAAAAGCTTGATTAAACAAGTCCGATGCATCCACGCCGCCGTGAAAGCCGCCACCACCGCCGGATTCAAACGCGGCGTGGCCCATCTGATCGTAAGCGGCTTTTTTCTGGTCGTCGCTGAGCACTTCGTAGGCTTCGCCGACTTCCTTGAATTTTCCCTCGGCACTTTTGTCGTCCGGATTTTTGTCCGGATGAAATTTCACCGCCTGCTTGCGATACGCTTTTTTTATTTCAGCCTCACCAGCATCTTTGCCCACGCCGAGCACTTCGTAATAATCGCGCTTGGCCATTAGTTTTCTGTGGGCTCAGCTTCCGTGACGGGCACCGCAGCCACGATCACGCGGGCGGGGCGCACGAGGCGATTGTTGAGTTTGTAACCGCGCTGCACCTGTTGCAGCACCGTGCCTTCCGGTGCCTCGTCGGTGTGCTTCTGGGAAATGGCTTCGTGCAAATTGGGGTCGAACGCCTCGCCCACTGCGTCCACCGGCTCTACGCCGGATTCTTTCAGCACGCCAACGAGTTGATCGTAAATCATCTGCACACCGTCTCGAATGGCGGGGTCTGCCTTTTCCGCAGCGGCCAGCGCCATCTCGAAATTATCCAGCACTGGCAGCAATTTTTCCAACAAGCCTTGATTGGCGAATTGACGCGCTTCGTCCTTTTCGCGCTGGGAACGCTTGCGGAAATTTTCAAGATCGGCAGCCTGGCGCACGAGCCGATCATTGAGATCGTCAATCATCGCCTGCGCCTCCTTCATCGTTTTAGGGCCAACGGGCTCGTTTTCCTCGTAAGCCTCTAGTGCGGCTTTTTCGGCCAGTCGCTTTTCCAGCACGGTTAGCTCCGGTTGCTCGGAGGATTCCTTGTCCTTTTTCTTTCCCATATTCCAGAATTTCATTCGGCTTTTTTGGCCACTTTTAAATCAATATGTAAATCACGCAATTGCTTTGCCTCCACCGCCGCCGGACTGTCGGTCATCAAACACGAGCCCTTGGTGGTTTTGGGAAATGCAATTACATCGCGAATGCTATCCGCGCCGCACAGCAGCGCGATCAACCGGTCAAAGCCCAGCGCGATGCCGCCGTGCGGGGGGCATCCATATTTGAATGCCTCCAGCATATACCCGAAGCGCGCCTGCGTGACTTCCGGCGATAGCTTCAGCAAATCTTCAAAAATAGTTTTCTGCAACTCCGGCTGATGAATCCGAATGGAGCCGCCGCCCAATTCTACGCCGTTCACCACCACATCATAATGCTGGCCGCGCACGCTTTTGGGATCGGTCTCCAGCTTGTCCGCATCTTCCTCCACCGGCGAAGTAAAAGGATGGTGACTCGAAAACCAACGGTTCATTTCGCGGTCGAAGGCCAACAGCGGGAACTCGATGACCCACAGGAAATTAAATTGGTCTGCCGGAATCTCTAATTTGCCCAACTCCACGAGTTTACCCGCGGTGTACTGGCGAATGCGTCCCAGGATTTCACAAGCGTTGAGCCATTCGTCAGCGGCAAATAAAATAAGGTCGCCTTCTTCGATGTTGAGTTTTTCGATTAACGCGGCCTTCTCGGTATCACTGAAAAATTTCACAATGGGCGATTTCCATTCACCGTTTTCCACCTTGATGAACGCGAGCCCTTTGGCACCCAGTCCCTTGGCAATATTGGTCATCGTTTCCATTTGGCCCTGCGTCACACAGGCAAAGCCTTTAGCGTTGATGGCCTTCACCACGCCGCCCCGCTCCACCGCGCCGCTGAACACTTTGAACCCGCTCGCGGCAAAGTCCTCCGTCAAATCGCCAATCTCCATCGCGTATCGCGTGTCCGGCTTGTCGCTGCCGTAGCGATCCATTACCTCACGATACGGAATGCGCGGGAAAGGCGTGGGTACGTCATAATCGAGCGCGGTTTTCCAAATGGTTTTCAACAAACCCTCGATGAGCGCGTAAATATCCTCCCGATCGATGAAGGACATTTCGACATCAATCTGCGTAAATTCCGGCTGCCGATCCGCGCGTAAATCTTCATCACGAAAACACCGAGCGAGTTGGAAATATTTGTCTACCCCTGCGCACATCAAAATTTGTTTGAACTGTTGCGGCGATTGCGGCAGCGCATAAAATTCGCCGGGCGAGATGCGACTGGGCACGAGAAATTCGCGCGCGCCCTCGGGCGTGGACTTGAACAGCGTGGGCGTCTCCACTTCCAAAAAACCCTGCTCATCCATGAACACCCGTGTGGCGGTGGCCACCTTGCTGCGTAGCCGAAGGATTGCGGGCCATCTCCGGCCGGCGCAGAGTCGAGGTAGCGATATTGCAGGCGCAACTCCTCATTCACCTTCGCCGCCGCCTCGGGGTCATCGATTTGAAAAGGCAAAACCGCCGCGGCGTTGTGCACCTCCATCGCCGCCGCCACAATCTCGATTTGGCCGGTGGGGATTTTAGCGTTTTCTGTATCATCGGGCCGTTGGCGCACTTTGCCGGACACGCTGATAACGCTTTCGCTGTGAAGTTTGGCCGCCGATTCCACCAGTGCGGCGTTGGTTTCCTGTGGGTCAAAGACCAATTGAGTGCGGCCTTCGCGGTCGCGCACGTCGATAAAAATCACCCCGCCCAAGTCGCGGCACGAGTGAACCCAACCTGAAAGTGTGGCCTCTTGATCGGCATTTTCCAGCCGTAATTCGTTGCAATGATGCGTTCGTTTCATGAATTCCCCCAACGCCCTTAAGCGAAATGGAGGCGGATAATGCCCGAAAATCGCAGAAAATCAAACAAATTTCCCAGAAACAAGTTTGTGAAAGGGGTGAAACAAATCACCTCTACTATTTCGATTCATTCCAAAGAATCCGCAGGTTGTGCGTCTGTCGACAGGCAACGATGATTTCGGGCTTGCCGTCGCCATTCAAGTCGCCGGCTTTGATGTCTTCCACGGCGGTTTCTTTGCCGCTGAGTTGGTAGGTTTTCCATTTACTATAAGTTCCATTCTGGGGGACGTACAATTTTAAGCCCGGCACACCGCGCGTGGTCATGCCGCGCCAACCGGCCACCACTTGATCCCCTCCCGTGCCGAGAAAATCGCCCGTCGCCAGCGCGTGACCGTCCTTCAAACTTTCATCCAGCACACGGCGTTGCCAGCTAAGGCTCGTGGTGGAAAGGTAAACCACCACCGTGCTGCCATGCTTGGGCTCAATGGTGGTGATGAAACGTCGGCCAGTCGGCGTGCGACCATCCCGCACTTCACCGGCATAGTTTGAAGTGAAACGCATGTGCTTCCACTTGTCATTGCGATCGCGACCAAACCAATACACGCCTTCGAGGCCGGCTTGCAGGAATTCTTCGCGGCCATCGCGATCCCAATTGATGGGATGAAAATTATGACTATCGTGCATGAAATTGGAAACCAACGTGCGCTTCCATTCATCGGCGAGATTTTTGGGCATCCGATAGGCGTAGACGTTGATGCCCTTCCCTTTGCCGCCCGCATTGCCGCGACCATGCAACGGCTTCACAATCAAATCAAATTTACCCTTACCCGATTTAATCCAGTGCATGCGATGCGTGCTGGGCTCATGCGGCAAACGGATTGGCTTCCAGTTCCCCTCGCGGTTGGCGGTGGGATTGAGATAGAAGATGGAACCAGACGTTTTTTCATTGGTCGTCTCACGGATGTTCCATTGAGCGCCCACGGCAATCTCCGCTTTGCCGTCACCGTCAAGATCGCGGGCAGCCACGCACACATGATCACGCTGGGTGAGGTGACCACTCACTTGATGCTTTATCCACGTTGGATTTTCATACCACACCACCTTGTCTTTGTCGCACAGGATGATGTCGATTTTTTTGTCACCGTTCATATCGGCCAACTGCAGGCCATAACCGACTCCAACTTTATCATCTATTTCCTGATGACGAAACTTGGGTTCCACCGCCAGCCCCATTGAGGCCAACGCAAATAAAACGCAAATGGATTTGTTCATAAATTAATTCACCGGACGTAATCCGTGTCTTTTACGCACCATATTATAGCCGTACCGATCAAGTGTTCCGTCCTGATAGCGGTACTGTGCATCCTCCAATTCCCATCGAGCCCGCTTCTCGCTCCAGCTCAACTCGGACTTCGCATCCGATTCATCCCGAAAAGCATAATCCACTGCTTGGCACCCACCGAATACCCACAACACCGCGCCCAAAAGTAAAATGTGTTTCACGTGCAAAGTGTCACGTTGCAACGCGAGGGCGACAAGTTTTTTCCAAAGAAAAAACCGTCCGGCGAACCGGGCGGTTGTTAAATTTATTTTCGTTTACTTACGCCAGCGCGGCTTGTGCGGCCGCAAGTCTTGCGGTCGGAACCCGGAAGGGCGAGCAGCTCATGTAGTTCAGGCCGAGGGTAGCGCAGTATTTTACTGCTGCTGGGTTAGCCGCCGTGTTCACCGCAGATGCCAAGCTTGATTTTGGGCGGACTCTGACGGGCACAGCAACCGAAAAGTGTGCCCTGATCTAACAGATCCGTTCCCTTTTGCCCAGAAACCTGAATCAACCAAGTCTGAGGAATCCTCACTAGAGCACCCTTCAAATCCAATAAAAGAGAGAGAACGCTATACTTCAAAAAAGCCCCGCTCGCTTTTACGAACGGGGCTTTGAAGTTTTTTGTATCGTCAGCGTCTAGCTCACTTCACCGCGAGCCATTCCCTTTTCCTCGAGGGCGGCTTGCGCGAGGGCAAGACGGGCGATGGGGATACGGAATGGTGAACAGGACACGTAGTTGAGTCCGGTGCGGTGGAAGAACTTCACGGAATCAGGATCTCCGCCGTGCTCGCCGCAGATACCGATCTTGAGTTTCTTCTTAGTCTTACGACCACCTTTGACACCCATTTCAACAAGCTTGCCCACGCCTTCCTGGTCGAGACCAGCGAATGGGTTGTTGTTGAGAACTTCCGCATCCTTGTAGGTTGGGAGGAAACTGGAGGAGTCATCACGGGAAAGACCAAGTCCGGTCTGCGTGAGATCGTTGGTTCCGAAGGAGAAGAACTCAGCGTGCTTGGCCACTTCGTCAGCGGTGATGGCAGCGCGAGGAATCTCAATCATGGTTCCAACGGTGTACTTCAGCTCGCTTTTCTTAAGACCAAGCTTCTTGCGAACTTCAGCAGCGGTGGTGTCGATGACGTTCTTCTGAAGTTCAAGCTCACGTGCATAGGCAACGAGTGGGACCATAATCTCAGGGAGAACCTTAGTGCCCTTCTTCTGCACCTCGTGAGCTGCCTCGAGGATAGCCTCAACCTGCATTGCAGTGATAGCAGGGTAGCTGATGCCGAGACGGCAACCACGGTGACCAAGCATTGGATTCTCCTCGTGAAGAGCGTGGATACGCTTGGTGATCGCAGGAGCGCTCATGCCGATCTTCTTGGAGAGATCCTTCTTCTGAGCGGCATCCATGGTGCCGATGAATTCGTGAAGAGGTGGATCCAGAAGACGAATGGTGGCTGGGCGACCTTCGAGTGACTTGAAGATGCCGATGAAGTCTTTCTTCATGAAGACCTTGATCTTCTTGAGTGCCTTGGCGCGGCCGGCGTCGTCATCAGCGAGGATCATCTCACGAACAGCATCGATGCGGTTGCCCTCAAAGAACATGTGCTCGGCGCGGGTCAGGCCAATGCCTTCAGCGCCAAACTTGATGGCCTGCTGCACCTGCTCTGGAGTGTCCGAGTTGGTGCGGATACCAAGCTTACGCAGCTTGTCGGTCCAGCTCATGAGCTCCATGAACTTCTTGTAGGTGTCAGAACGCTTGGCAGCAGCCTTGTTCTCGATGAGGCCCTGGATGACCTGGGAAGGAGAAGACTTGATGTTGCCCTTGTAAACGTTTCCAACGAATCCGTTCAGGGAAAGCTCATCGCCCTCCTTCAGAGTAACGCCGTTTCCGGAGAGTGTCTTCTTGGAGTAGTCGATAGTCATGCCGTGGGCACCGCAAACACAGACCTTCCCCATCTGGCGGGCAACAAGAGCAGCATGTGAGGAAGCACCACCCTCGGTGGTGAGGATTCCGTCGGCGGCGATCATTCCACGAAGATCTTCCGGAGAAGTGGCTTGGCGGACAAGAATCACTTTCTGACCTTTGGCTGCTGCTTTCACCGAGTCTTCAGCGGAGAAATAGATCTTTCCGGAAGCCGCACCAGGACCAGCGGGAAGGCCATTGCCAACTTTCTTGGCAGCCTTCTCAGCCTTGGCGTCGAAGATTGGGGCGAGGAGGTGCCCGAGGTCATCAGCGGGAATGCGGAGGATAGCCTCTTCCTTCTTGATGAGGCGCTCCTTGACCATATCAAGAGCGATATTGACGGCAGCAAAACCAGTGCGCTTTCCGTTACGGGTCTGCAGCATCCACAGTTTTCCTTCCTCGATGGTAAACTCAACGTCCTGCACATCACGGAAGTGCTTCTCAAGCTTCTTACGAATCACGAGAAGCTCTTTATGAGACTTGGGAAGGTCTTTGGCCATCTTGGCGATGGGCTTCGGTGTGCGGACACCGGCAACGACGTCCTCGCCCTGTGCATCAATGAGATATTCACCGTAAAAAACATTTTCGCCAGTGGCTGGGTCACGAGTGAAAGCAACGCCGGTTCCGGAACTCTTACCGGTGTTACCAAAGACCATAGCCTGAACATTGACAGCAGTTCCCCAAGCGGCGGAAATTCCATACTTCTGGCGATAAACGATCGCGCGGTCGTTTTGCCAGGAGTTGAAGACGGCATTCACGGCTCCCTTGAGCTGCTCGCGCGGATCTTCGGGGAAGTTCTTGCCTGAGCGTTTCTTAATAAGCGCTTTGAAAGCAGCGACCACTTCGCGGAGATCCTTTTCCTTGAGACCAGAATCGTCTTTCACCTTGGCCTTAGCCTTAGCTTTATCAAGAATGACCTCGTAAGGATCGTGGTGCTCGCCGGCTTCGGCTTCCACTTCCATTACAACGCTTCCATACATCTGGAGGAAACGACGGTAGGAGTCCCAGGCGAACTTTGCATTGCCGGTCTTCTTGGCAAGGGCTTCGACGACTTCGTCGTTAATACCGAGATTAAGGATGGTGTCCATCATGCCGGGCATCGACTCACGAGCACCGGAGCGAACGGAAAGAAGAAGGGGATTCTCGAGGTCACCAAACTTCTTGCCCATGGCCTTTTCGACCTTGGTAATATTTGCCTCGATCTCGACATCGAGAGTCTTAGGATATTTCTTACCGTTGCCGTAATAATAGGTGCAAACTTCGGTCGTAATGGTGAAACCAGCGGGAACGGGAAGTCCAATGCTGCTCATTTCGGCGAGATTGGCACCTTTGCCGCCTAACAGCGCCTTCATGGTTCCGTTGCCGTCGGTTTTGCTTTTACCAAAGTGGTAAACGTACTTTTTTGCTTTAGCCATAAAATCTTTTTGTGAAATTCAGCCGGAAAACCGGAGCGCGGAAGTTAGGGGCGAGCGGGTGTTATGTCAACGCACAATTCAGCAAAAAACCGTAAAAAACAGCCATTAAGCCTTCATTGATTCCACTTCGATGCCGTGTTGCCCGCACCATTTCTTGTAAGCGAAAGGCGAGATTTCTGAAGGTTTGATTTCGCTACGGCCGCCCCAGAAGACGTTGGTGTAGCTGATCTCGATGCCGGCCTCGGCGAGGTGTTGGTCGATGGCGGCTTTGTGGGCGAGCACTTTGTCTTTGTCCGTGCCGTGGGCGACGCCCATTACGTTGACGTTGCGAAACTCCGGCCCGCCTTCGCGCCAATAGGCGTGGGTCATTATGTAATGCCGACCCACCTCGCGACCGGCGTCCAACTCGCGCCCCACCGGAACGGCCCAGTGGAAAAGCGCGTTGTAGCGTGTGACTTGTTCGCCGGTTGAAAGCTTTTTGACGTGCTCCAAAAATGTTGAGAAACGGCCCACCACGCGGCGTTCGTTTAAATCTTCCGCGACCTTGTAAAATTCCTCCAAGGACACTCCCGCTTCCGCCGCGCGAGCATTCCACAAATCCTCCACTAATTCTTCCGGCCCAAATTCGCGCTTCACCGTCTCCATAATACGCCATTCATGGTCGGTCAAATCCACCACCGCAACATCGTTCACCCTGCCCGGTTCCTCCGAGCGTGCGCCCGACTCCATACCCTTGCGCCGCACGTGGCCCACGCCGAGCGCGAAAATTTTCTTGGCCGGCATAATGCGAAACGACTTCGCGCCCACCTTCGCCTTGAGCACTTCACAATGTTTCTCCAACGAAAACCCCTGCGGCACCTTCAGCGTGGTCCACAGTTTGTAATTGGAACCCGCCGTGACCGCGTCCGTGGAACGCGTCACCACGTGGCCAGAAAAGGGATCGTCTTGAAACATATAATCAAACGCTGAATCAAGTTTGTCCTGCTCCACTTCCCACGCTATCAGCGCGCCCTTAGCGAGATTAGTCGCCAACAATGTCTGCCGAATGCGCCGAATGACGCCCGCCTCCAACATCGCCCGCACGCGCGCCAGCACCATCGATTGAGCCAAGCCCGTGCGCTCCGCCACCACGCCAAAAGGATCGCGCTGAAAGCCCTGCAACTGATCCTCGCTCACCGCAAGAATCTTAGCATTCACTTCATCAGCAATTTCAACTGGAATAACAACAGAACTCATCGGCGGATTCTTGACAGCAAACGCGGACGCTGGCCAACAGATTTTTTCAAACGCAACATTCTATCAATTACCACACGCGACTAATGTACTCTGGACCACCGAACCGGGCTACAAAAATTCCGCAGCCGCTGCATCGGCGAATCGCAATCCTTTTGGCGTGAGGCTAAACCGGTCTGACTCCAGCACGGCGTTTCCCTGTTCCACCAAAGTTTGCATCGGTTCTGCCCATTCGTTGCGCAGGTCGTAGCCGGTGGATTTTTGAAATTCGGCGAAGGGCCAGCCGGCGTTCATTCGGAGGCCGAAGGCGGCTGTCTCGCCGGCGCGTTGGAGGGGGGGGAGTTGCTCGGTGTGATCGATGGCGCGTTCGTTGCGTTCGAGGTGTTCGGAGTAGCGTTGGGTGTTGGCGATGTTGGTGGTGCGAATGCCGCCGACGTAACCAGTGGCGCTGGGGCCGAGGCCGTGGTAATCGCCGCCGCGCCAGTAGTTGATATTATGCCGACAGGCCTCATTGGGGATTTCGAAATCTTCCGCGCCGGAGTGTTTTGCGAAATTGGCGACTTCGTATTGATGAAAGCCACGCTCGCCCGAAAAGGCCACAAGCTCCTCAAACATATCGCACGCCAAATCTTCGTGCACCTCAAACTCACCCGCTTGCAGTTGCTCGTACAGCGGGGTGTCCTGTTCGTAAATGACCTCGTAGCAGGAAAGATGTTCCGGCTCCAAGTCGGCCGTTTCGCGCAGGGAGGCCTTCCAAATTTCCATCGTCTGCGAGGGAATGGCGAACATCAAATCAAGATTGATGCGCTCGAAGCCCGCCGCGCGGAGGCAGTCGTACGACTTGAAAACCATCTCGCGCGAATGCACGCGGCCGAGGCGCTCCAGCAAATTGGCGTCGAGCGATTGCACGCCCATCGAGATGCGGTTCACACCCGCAGCACGCAGTAGCTTGGCTTTGTCCAGCGAGAGCGTGGCGGGATTGCATTCCACCGTCCACTCGTCCGCGCCCGTGAGGCCGAGGCGATCCATCGCGGTGAGCACGGTTTCCCATTGGCGCAGATTCAAAATGGACGGCGTGCCGCCGCCGAAGAAAATTGTACGCGGCTGCAAATCGTCCGCCACAATTTCCAGTTCCCGCACTAACGCGGCCACGTAGCGGTTCACCGTCGCCCCATCGGGAGCGTGCGAGAAGAACGCGCAATAGCTGCACTTGCTCGCGCAAAACGGGACGTGACAATATAGGGACTCAACAGGCACGGCGCAGGGTAGTCGCTGCTCGTTGTGGCGGCAAATTCAATTCACCACAGAGGCACAGAGAACACAGAGACTGGAAATTGAAAAACTCTGTGTTCTCTGTGCCTCTGTGGTAAAAACTCCGACCGATTGACACACTCCCGCCCGCACCCGTACCGTGCGGCGTGTTCGAATTGCACCAACCTTATCCGCCCGCGGGCGACCAGCCGGAGGCGATTGCCCAGTTGTCGGCCGGGCTGGAGGAGGGCTTGGCGCATCAGGTTTTGCTGGGGGTGACGGGGAGCGGCAAGACGTTTACGGTGGCCAATGTCATCGATAAAATCGACCGGCCCACGCTGGTAATTTCCCACAACAAAACTTTAGCAGCGCAGTTGTACGCGGAGTTTAAAACATTTTTCCCGAAGAACGCGGTGGAATATTTCGTGAGCTACTTCGATTATTATCAGCCGGAGGCGTACATTCCGCGCACGGATACGTTCATCGAAAAGGACTCGTCGGTGAATGAGGAAATCGAGCGGATGCGGCTTTCCACGATGGGCTCGCTGATGAGTCGGCGCGATGTGGTGGTGGTGGCCAGCGTGTCGTGCATCTACGGCATCAGCAGCCGCGAGGATTACGAGGCGTTGATGGTGCCGCTGGTGACGGGCCAACAAATCACGCGCGAACAATTGCTGTCGCGGCTGGTGGAAATTCAATACGCGCGGAACGATGTGGCGTTCGAGCGCGGGCAATTCCGCGTGCGCGGCGATACGGTGGACATTCGCCCCGCCAACACCGAGGACGCCATTCGCGTGGAATTTTTCGGCGAAGAGATCGAGCGCATTCAACGTTATGAACCGTTGACTGGCAACACCATCGAGACGCTGCCGGCCACCACGATTTTTCCCGGCAAACAATTCGTCACCCAAGGCGACAAAATTATGGCGGCGATGAAAACCATTCGTGTGGAACTCCGCGAGCGGATTCAGCAATTTGAAAAGGAAAACAAACTGCTCGAGGCGCAACGCATCAAAATGCGCACGGAATACGATTTGGAAATGATGGAGGAGTTGGGCTACTGCAGCGGTATCGAAAATTACAGCCGCCACATCAGCGCCCGCCCGCCGGGATCAAAACCAAACACGTTGATGGATTTTTTCCCGAAAGATTTTCTGTTGGTCATCGACGAAAGCCACGCAACGCTGCCGCAAATTCGCGGAATGTACGCCGGCGATCGCTCGCGCAAAACGGTGCTGGTTGAACATGGTTTTCGCCTTCCGAGTGCGTTGGATAATCGCCCACTCAATTTTGAGGAATTCCAAACGCACCAACACCAAACCGTTTACGTCAGCGCCACGCCGGCCCCGTTAGAAATGGATTGGGCCAAGCCGAACGTGGCCGAGCAAATTGTGCGCCCGACCGGCCTCATCGACCCCACGATTACCGTGCGCCCGCTCAAGGGGCAAATCGACAATCTCATCGAGGAATGCCGCCAATGCTCCGATGCGGGCGAACGCGTGCTCGTCACCACCCTCACCAAACGCACGGCGGAGGAGCTCACCGATTACCTCCGCGACATCGGCGTGAGTGTGCGTTATCTGCACAGCGACATCGATGCGCTCGAGCGCGTGGAGATTCTGCGCGCACTGCGAAAGGGCGATTTCGACATACTCGTCGGCATCAACCTCCTACGCGAAGGCCTCGACCTTCCGGAAGTTGCGCTTGTCGCCATTCTTGATGCCGACAAAGAAGGCTTCCTCCGCAGCGCCACCGCGCTCATCCAAACCGCCGGCCGCGCCGCACGCCACTTGAATGGACGCGTGCTTTTGTACGCCGATGTGATGACCAAGAGCATCCAGAAATTTATGACCACCTCCGGCTATCGCCGCGAAAAACAAATCGAGCACAATAAACAAAACAACATCACCCCGCGCAGCGTCACCCGAGCCGTGGAAGAAAGCCTCGGCAACCGCCAAGATGCCACCGACAAAGCGACAATGCTCCTCCGCGAAAGCAGCGAAAATTTCGACGTCACCGAAATGATCCGCCAACTGGAAAAAGAAATGCTCGAAGCGGCGGAGAAATTGGAATTCGAAAAAGCCGCGCTACTGCGCGACCAAGTAAATCAACTAAAACGGGAAGTTGCAGGAAACTAGTTCCACGACAAGTCATCCGGCGCGTCTGACATCAGCCGATTCACGCCGCCCATTTCGCGCATGATGGTGCGCCAGAGTTTTTCAGGGGATTGCTCGAACACGTGTTCGATGGTGGCCGTGTGCGTCACCCACGCCTTGCGTTTCATTTCGTCCTCCAACTGACCGGAGCCCCAACCGGAGTAACCCGTGAAGACGCGCACTTTTTGGCTACTGGAAAATGAATTGCCGAGTTCGACCAAATCTTCCAGCGAATGATCGAGGTTGAGATTCGGAAAGACATTCGCATCCGGCAGGTAATCGTCGGTGTGTAAATAGCTCAGCGCCGCCGGCTGCACGGGCCCTCCGACCCACAAATCCTGTTCGCCGATGCGTTCGGGCAAATCTTCAGTGATCGCCTCGCCCACCGTGCGTTCGGCGCCGCGATTGAGCACAAGCCCGAATGCGCCATCGCTGCTGTGCTGGCAGATGAGCACCACCGTGCGATTAAAAAACGACCCACTCAAGCTGCCGCCATCCAGCAGCAGCTTGCCCTGCAATGTTTGAAATTCGTCGTGCACGCTGGAGAAAGTTTGCAACAAGCTTGCGCGCGCGGCAATCCTGTTTATACTTCGCCTATGAAAGCCGCCTTGATTATTGCCGCCGCCGCCCTGTTTCTCGCCGCCGGCTGCACCACCACCGACACCGGCCATCGAGAGTATCTGCCCGGCAAGGGGTGGGTGGATGTTAAGTAAATGACCAAGGCCCAATGACTAGGCCCAAAGGGAAAGCATTGGGTTATTGGGAATTCACCAACTCCCTCGCCGCTTCAATCACGCCCTCCACACTGAGGCCGTTCTTTTCGTAAAGCTGATCCGCCTTGTACGCGGATTGTCCGAACTCTCCATCGATGCCGAGTGTCTTGACGCGATGCGCGATGCCGGCGCGGCTTAGCGCGTGGCTGAGTTGCGCGCCCATTCCACCGATGGATTGATGATCATCGATGGTCACCAGATTTCCCTCCGCCGCTTGCACGGCCGCGCCGATGGTTTCGACGTCCACTTGATTGATAAACGGATTGTTGATGACCGTCGCCTTCACGCCTTCGGCGGAAAGTTGTTTGCCCGCTTCGATGACGCGATTGAGCAGCACACCGCTGCCCACCAGCACCACGTCGCCGCCTTCCTGCAACACTTGAGCTTTGCCCCATTCGTAAACGGGATTCTCCACCCAACTAAGCGGATAATTTTCGCGGCCCACAAAGAAAATATAAGTCTCGCCATCCTTGCCCGCCGCGCGGTCGCCCTCGAATCGTTTGATGGCTTGATACATAAGCTCCTCCGCTTCATCGGAACACGACGGCGCTATCACCACCGTGTGCGGAATGGCGCTCACCGCCGCGAGATACGTCGTCGCCTGATGGCTCGCGCCATCGGCCGCATCCTGAAAACCCACGTGACTGAACATCGCAATCACCGGCCCTTGGCTAAGCGCGGCCATCGTCAGCGGCAAGTTGCCTTTGGTAACGCCGAATTGGCCGAAGGTATCCACGATGGGAATGAAACCCACTTTACTCATGCCCGCGCCGGTGCTGATCATATTTGCCTCGGCAATGCCCACCTCAATGAATCGACCGGGAAACGATTTCTGATACGCGCTAATGCCCGTGGAGCCTTGCACGTCAGACGAAATTGAAAACACCGGCGCACCTTCCTGCGCCGCGCGAATGGCGCCCTTGGCGAGGCCGGCTTGCACTTTGCTTTTCTTGACCGTCGGCGAATCGCTGGCGGCTTTCGCTTCTTCGGCCGCTTGCCAGTCGGCGCGAAGTTCATTGGCCCATTCAGAAAACTCCGTGGGCACTTCCGCTTCGCCAAAAATTTCGGACATCCAATCGACGATATGCTCGCCATTCTTCAACGGAAAACCGTGCCCGCCCGCGGAATTTTCCTCGGTGCTGGCGATGCCCTTGCCTTTGATCGTCTTCACCCACAAACAAACCGGCTGCGACGGATTAGCCTTGGCCTCCGCGATGCCATCCTCCAATGCACCGTAAACCGCCTGCAAATCGTGACCATCGGTAACATCAATAACCTTCCAGCCGAGATGTGACAGCGCAGCAAAGCTCGGTTGCATCGAGAAACTGTCATCCGTGATACGGCCGGAAAGTTTTGTGTCGTTGTCAGAAAGAATGAGCACGAACGGATTCACGCGCCCTTTCGCCGCAAGGCCCGGAATGGCCGCAACCGATTCTTTGGCTTCGCCCTCCATCATCGCGCCATCGGAAATGGTGCAGAGCGTCACGCGCTTGTTGCCCGCCATTTTGTCGCCGATGGCCAAGCCTTGCGCCTGCGGCAGTCCGGAGCCGAGCGGGCCGTTGCTGATGAGAATGCCTTCCGGATTGATATGACTTTCGCCGTGACCCGTGAGTTTGCTCTCGATGCCGCGAAAGCCGCGCAGCGTCTCGTAGGTCATTCCGTCAAAGGCATAATTCGCACGTAGCGCGTACACGCCATTTTCCGTGTGACCCGCATCATTCACAAAATGAAACGCCTCGTGCCATTGGCGTCCTTTCGTAGCAAACATCAACGCGTGCGCCGCCGCCATAATTTCCGCGAATGCCGCCGGCCCGCCCCAGTGACACGCCGCGCCACCGACAACCGCGTGCACATTCATCAATGCCACCGCCGCCCGCGTGGCATTGGGATCGGCTACGGCCACCTCGGCATCCGCGCGATCTTGCACCGTCACGGAATACTTCGGCGGCTCCGATGGCGTATCCGCCAAGCGGACCGGGATGGAAATTGGAGTCAACGCCGGCGCTTCGATCGGCTTCACATTTGCGGAATCATCTGCTCCCATAAAATAAATTTGTCTGTGTGTTCAGTGTGTTGAAGAAATTTGGTGCGCACGGCAGGACTTAAACCTGCAACCTTTAGTTCCGGAAACTAATGGGCAGCCTTTTGGTCATCTCGTCGTTTCGTGTCGTGTTTATGCGGTCAAACTCGTAAATCGCGGGGCGAAAGTATCATCGCCGGATGGGCTTTGTCGAGTCAGCATTGTTCAGGAGATAGCCGCTGGGGGTCACAGTTGATCCCGCTCCGATCAGGATTTTGTCCCCTTCTTATCCGCGCGTTTTTCTCGCGCACGGCGGCGCGTCGCTTCATCTCTTTTGATCGCTGGGCGGGCGTCATATTCGCCCAAGCGGCGCGGCCCGACTGACGATTGATTGCGCGTTTCCACATTGCCCCCCCAACAGCATTTACACCAGAGCCCTGAGGCATAGGGTGGCGGCAGGTCAGTCAGTCTTGGCGGCCTCACGGATGTATGCTTCAGCAGGATCTTTGCGGGTATCGCGCAGATGTTGGTAGATGCGGGAGGCTTCCTCCTTACGGCCAAGGGCCAGCAGATTTTCGGCAAGTTGCAGGCAGGCACCGGTTTGTTTTATTCGCTCAAAACCCTTTGAAGTATCGGCGGCCTTCAGCAAGGTGGCAACGGCACCTGTATCAGCCATGTCGGCAAGAGCCCTGGCAGCGACTTGGCGCAGTGTGGAATCGCCAGACGTGACGAATCCGCGAATGCGCTCGGCGGCATTATTGATCTTTAGCACACCAAGAGCCTGCACGGTGGTGAGCTGTTGTTTGCCTTTGGCTTTGGGCAGAGCTTTCAGGAACTGATCAGCAGTGCCGCCGATGGCGAGCAGTGCTTGAGCGGCATCTTCCCACAATTCGTCGTCCAGCAGCCATCCGCCTAACGCAGTGGTAACTTCCGCACCGCCAGCAACTTGAAGCTGGCGGATGACAAAGCCCTTCGCCGACTTGGGATGATCCTCTTTCAGCGTGCCGGCCAACGCCTTGGTGAAAGCCTGCCGATCCTTTTCCGGCCAACCACCGGCGCGCATGGCCTGCCCGTGCAAGGCGTGGCGGACATGCACATCGCCGCCTTCGGCATCCGGCTTTAGCAAGGCCACCAAACCGGTGACACCCTTCGCACCCATAGCGCGTAGGCCGTCGAGTGCGGCGGTCATTTCCTGGAGGTTCGGGTTGGACTGCCGCTTCAAATCCTTGGGGTCACGGAACTGCGCGGCGAACTGAGTAACTTTTTCGTTTGGCATAATGAAAATCTCCTTGGGGTTATGCGTGCCACGGCGCGCGCGTGGGCGGGTTGACAAAGCGGTTGGCTTCCGGGTCGTCGATGATCTCCTCTTTAACGGGATCATACTTGATCTTCCGACGCACGCGAATAGCGATATTAGCTAGGTGTAGCATAGTAGAGCAGCGATGCGCCGCCTCGGCGTGGCCACCGGCCTGCCCACGCGTCTTCACCGCCTCGGCAAAGGACAACAGCTTCGCAGGATCGGGCATTGCCTCGACTTTCTTGCGATTTTCCGGTGACAGGTCATTCAGGCTCACGCCGCGCTCTTTCTTACGTGTATACCGATCGCCCCATTCGCGGCTGTCCATCGCGAAAGTCAGCCCGTCGGCATACTTCAACTCCACCCAGCCCCACATGCCCGTGCACTCCGGGTGCGGCGGCGGCGCATGCGCCTCGATCTCCACCGGGCTTGTGGCGTCCTTACCGAAGGTCCACTGCACTGGATCGAAATGATGCTGGGCCATATCGGATAGGCCGCCGCCCTCATAATCCCAGTAACCGCGATGCGTACCACCGGTGCGCGGACGCACGTAGGGCTTGAACGGTGAGGGACCACAGTAGAAATCCCAGTCAAGACTCTCTGGCGCAGACTGTGGCAGTAGCCCCGGATCACCACTCCACTGTTTCACCTTGAGGCCGCCAGACTTAATGTGCACCCCCTCGCACGGGTTGAGCAGCCCACTACGCATGATCTTGTGCGTGATGATGTTCTCCCGGTTGCCGCTCGCGCCAAACCGCCCGAAGGTGCCGATCTGGAACACACGATTGTATCGTTTAAAGGCGTTCACCACCGCGCGTCCCTCGGCGATGAAACGCGTCATTGGCTTCTCACACAGCACATCCTTGCCCGCCTCTGCCGCCGCAATGGAAATGAGCGCGTGCCAATGCGGTGGCGTGGCGATGGCGATGAGATCGATGTCCTTGCGCTCCAACACCCGCCGGAAATCCGTGTACACCTTCTTGTTGTCCGCCCGGCCCACGAACTTCACATCGCACAAGGCGAGTTGCTTGACGTTAAGCCCGCGGCACATACTGTTATACGTCCCCGGCCCGCGTCCGCCCACGCCGATGAGCGCCCCGCCAAAAGTTTCGCTCGGCGGTGTTTGCCCGGCCCCGCCCACCACATGCCGTGGCACAATCTGGCAGGTCGCCGCCGCGGCAACGGTGGCGGATGAAGTCTTGAGAAAACGACGACGGGAAACAGAGGAATCCTTGAGGGTCATGCCCGAATTGTGGGATTTTGCCAATAATTTGCAACTGAAATCAACCTGTAAAGAAAAGTTCCCACCGGCCTCTTGATTAACCTCCCCCAACAGCATTTACACCAGAGCCGGTGAGGCGTAGGGTGGCGGGCATGAAGCAGTTCCTGTATGCATTGTGTTTGTTAGGAGGTCACCCAGTTCACCATGCCCAAGCCTAGCACCATTAAAGGCCATTACTGGGACATTCAAGTGCCGGCCAATATGCCTGTAATTGAGGCTTGTTATGATCGTGAAAAGGATTGGCAATTGGATCCGCGGGGTTATTTCCTAATCAAGATCGACCGCGAAAAAGATCTGGTCAGAGTAGCCTTTTGCACCTTTCCCGACAATGTGATGCAGGCGGAGATCACTGGCATTAGTGCCTTGGATATTGTCAACACGTTGATTGTGAAGGACATGGTTTCAACCCTTCAACACGCGGCAGACTTGGGAGTGGAACTGCACAAAGCCGAACTGGCCCTGAAGCACGGATTCGAGTATGTGCAGGATCAAGACCTTACGGTGTACCCCGAGGATGGAACCACCCATAGCTACAGGAAAGACTAACCCTCCACACCTTCCACCCCTCCTCCGCCCTCCCCCGTCAGCATTTACACCAGAGCCAGTGAGTGCCTCGACGGAAATGCGCAAGGATTAATTGCGACAGAAGTATTTACCTATTCAGAATAACCCAAGAAAATGGTACGCGCGGAGGGACTTGAACCCCCAACCTTCAGTTCCGGAAACTACTGCTCTATCCAATTGAGCTACGCACGCGAAGGGTTTGAGGCTAGCGCACGCGCGGGCATCCCGCAAGCCCTCTAATAGCTGGCCTCCTCTTCGCCTTCCTCTTCCTCCTCAAATTGCGGGGTGAAGACGGCGATGCCTCGAAAGTAGGCACTGGAGCCCGCGCCTTCCTGACAGATGGAAACGCTGACCGGCTCCATTTCATTTTGGCCCGCGTATCGGTTGATGGCGGCAGACACGGACTCGACTGAGTCCCCTGTAAATCCAGCAGCTTCATTTCGCTTATTTGGCATTCGCGAATGCCACCGGAAAGCCAACGCAAACTCAACTGAAAATTATGAACAGGATTTTTGGGCGAAACGCTAGGACTCGAAGACGCCAGTTTCCAGGTTCTCCTTGGCGGTTCAATTTAGCTTGCAAAACCAAAATCGGCCGCCAAAGTTTCCTACATGAAAACAACTTCGCTTTCAAGACGTCGATTTCTCACTACCACCGCGCTGGCGTTTCCGTATGTAGCCACGCGGTCGTGGGCTAAATCACCAAACTCTGCCGTGCGACACGTCAGTTTCGGCGGCAATGGCATGGCCTTTGCCGATCTGAATGCAATTTCGGGTGTTTCTAATGTGGAAATGATCGCTTGTGCGGAAATCGATCCGGCGAGGCAAGACCGGTTTGCCAGAAAGTTTCCGAAAGCGAAACGCTACACCGACTGGCGGGAATTACTGGACAAAGAAGCGAAAAATTTTGACACCGCCAATGTGTCAACTCCCGATCACATGCACGCACCCATTGCCATGAGTGCCATGCAACTGGGCAAACATGTGTATGTGCAAAAACCACTTTCCCATGATGTTTTTGAAAGCCGTAAGCTGCGTGAGTATGCGGCGGCCAACAAGCTGGTGACTCAGATGGGGATTCAGGTCCACTCCAGCCAAGTTTACCGCGAGGCTGTGGAGCTCGTTCATCAAGGCGCAATTGGTAAAGTCACAGAAGTACACACTTGGAGCAGCAAAAAATGGGGCGACACCAATCCACGCCCCAACCGGAAGGATAAAATACCTGCTGGAATGGATTGGAATGCATGGTGCGGAGTGGCTACCAAGAATGATTTTATCAATGGTTATTACCACCCTGGCAATTGGCGCAGGCGCCTTGATTACGGCACCGGAACCTTTGGTGATATGGGCTGCCACATCTATGACCCCATGTATGGCGCCGTCGGCCTAACAGCCCCCATCAGTGTCCGGAGCGAAGGCCCGGCTCCGGTAGCCAATTCACACAGCTGGAATATTAACGCTAAGATTCACTATGTGTTCCCAGGCACCAAATATACTGAAGGTAAAACTATTAACGTTACCTGGTACGACGGTGATCAACGCCCGGCCGCAAATGTACAAAAGAGGATCGGCCGTGGGTTACCCGGACAAGGATCCGTACTCTTCGGCACAAAAGGGCACATGATTATCCCCCATGTCGGCAAAGCCATTCTTTTACCCGAAGACAACTATAAGGATTACAAACGGCCTGAAATAGGTGCAGTCAATCACTGGGAATCTTTCATCAACGCATCACGCGGGGAAGGCAAAACCTCGGCGAATTTTGACTACTCTGGCCCGATGACTGAAGCCATCCTGCTTGGAGGCATAGCAACGCGCTACCCGAAGAAAGAACTACATTGGGACGCTGATAAACTAACTTTCAGCAATAACAGCAGCGCCACAGCTCTTGTCAAAAGAGAATACCGCAAGGGATGGGAAGTGAAGGGGCTTTAACCCCGCCAATTCTCCAACACTTTAAACGCACGCCCCAAGTGCTCCGGATGCACGAGGGTTTGAAATTGGCGTGTGCGTTCGGGTGTCCACTCGGGAAAACAATCCGGATTTTGCAGCGTTTGCTCGAAGATGCGGACAAGCCATTGGGCTTGAGTTGAAACAACCCTCTCATGAACACCAGCGGCCTTGGCGACGAAATCCAATTCTGCAAGGTTCACCGAGGCAGTGAGGTCTTGTTCGCCCACATTGGCCAGCAGATCGTCGGTTTGGTGGTGACCGTGATAGGCACGCAGAGTTCCGTGGGGACGTGGGGGCGCAAAAAACTCCTCCTCCTCTAAAAAATAATCAATCGCCACCGAGCGGCCTTTGCGCAGGGAAGTGCACAGCTCATTCCAAAAGGGAGCGAGCGCGGGAACGTGAACCATTCCGGTGCCACCGGGCAATTCACCTCCAACATTCCAACGGTCCTTCACGGCTTCCATCCGCCGCCATTCGAATTGGCCACCGCTCTCCCCCACTCCACATTCGAACCAGTTTTTTGACTTGGCGTCCCATTCAAGTTTTTGCGCCGGAAATGCATCGAGCAATTCGTTGCAAAAGAATACGCCGTGAATAGCGTTGGGCATTTCTGCCGTCCACTGGGTTTTACCCGCGTGCGATGCGAGCATTTCCTTTTGCCACTCCTGATGAACACGCGAGGACTCCAGAAAAACAAATGTGATGCGCTCGTAAATTTCTGGCCGCCAATCGCGAAGGCACTCGAGAATGTCATTGGCCAACCGCCCATCGTGCGCGCCGGCCTCGATGAGTTTCACCGGTCCTTCCAGCTCCGCAAGCCACTCGGCGAATTGAAACGCCAGCAGTTCGCCAAACACTGGCCCCACGCTGACGCTGGTGTAGAAATCGCCGCGCCGACCCACCTCGCGTTGTTTTTCGTAGTAGCCCAAACCCGGCTCGTAGAGGGCCATCCCCATAAAACGACTGAACGGGATATCGCCTTTTTCGGCGATTTCGTTGTGAATCCGTTGCTCCAGTTCGTTCATTGCTTGCGGTGGGCGGCGGCTTGTTTTACAAACGCCGCCACATCCTGAACCTATGTCCCCTGCAGCATCAACCCGTAAACGTCTCGACCAAGCCTTGTTTGACAATGGCCAAACCGAAAGCCGCGAAAAAGCCAAGCGCCTTATTATGGCCGGCAAGGTTCGCATCAACGATCAAGTGGCGCGAAAGCCCAGCGATTCCGTGCTGCCGGCGGATACTCTGGAAATTGAGGAGCCGGAAAAATATGTGAGCCGCGGCGGCTTCAAGCTGGAGAAGGCGTTGGAGGAATTCCCCATTGAGGTTAAGGACGCCATCGCGGTGGATCTCGGCGCCTCTACAGGCGGCTTCACTGATTGCCTTTTGCAAGCGGGCGCAAAGCGCGTGTACGCGGTGGACGTAGGCAAGGGGCAGCTCGCATGGCATCTGCGGCGCGATCATCGGGTGATCGTGATGGAAAAAACCAACGCACGCCATCTCGAGCGCAACGCGTTGCCAAAAAATTTCGAACGCGCGGATGTGGTCACCATTGATTGCTCGTTTATTTCGCTGCGCAAAATCATCCCCGCCGCCGTTGCTTTATTACGTGGAGGTGGTACACTGATTGCGCTGATTAAGCCCCAGTTTGAAGCCGCCAAAATCGAGGCGGACAAAGGTGCGGGCGTCATCAAAGACCCCGCCATCCACGCGCGCGTGGTGAACGAGCTGCGGGCGTTTGTGGAAGAGCACGGCGGATTGATGTGGCGCGGCGATGTGGAATCACCCCTCACCGGCCCCAAAGGCAACAAAGAATTTCTAGCTTGGATTGAAAAAAAATAAACCCATCAAGACCGTTGGCCTCATCGCCAACCCGCAGCACACCACCGAAACGGGATTGGTGCGCAAAGCCGCCGACCTCATCACCGACAGCGGCCGCAAGCTGATGGTGGATCAAACCACCGTGAACGCTACCGGCGTGGATGGCATCACCCTGCCCAACGCCGCCGAACTTGCGCGATTATGCGACTTAATGTTGGTTATCGGTGGCGACGGAACCGTCCTGCAAGTCGCACGGAAAACCGCCGGTAGCAACACCCCCATCCTCGGCATCAACTCCGGGCGACTTGGATTTTTCACATCCGCCTCCGAGGAATCGCTGGAGGAAGGGTTCGGGAAATTGTGGCGCGGCAAATACATCGTCGACCCGTTGCCGCTCATCGAGGCCACCGGCAAACACGCCGGCAAAAATTACAAGGCGCTGGCGTTGAACGACATCCTCATCAGCCGAGGCGCCAACCCGCGCCTCGTGGAATTGGAAGTAGCAATGGACGGCGAGTCGCTCACGCAATATCGCTGCGACGGCCTCATCGTCGCCACGCCCGCCGGTTCCACGGCGTATTCGCTGGCCGCCGGTGGCGCGGTGGTCACCCCACGCGCAGAGGTGCTCACGCTAAATCCCATTTGCCCGCAGGCGCTTTCCAATCGACCGCTCATCGTGAGTTTCAAATCCACGATCGAAGTCACTATTTTGAAACATCGCGCCGAGACTTATCTTTCCGCCGATGGCCAAATGCAAACGGAACTCTCCACGGGCGATCGCATCCGCATTCGGCGCAGTCGCCAAAAGGCGCGGTTGGTGCGGCTCGAAGGCCATTCGTTTTTCGAGACGCTGCGCCACAAACTCAACTGGACCGGCTCCCACGCCTGATGGTGCGCCTCAAGGACATCGCTGCCACCGCGGGCGTGTCGGTGATGACCGTCTCCAAGGCACTGCGCGACGAGCCGGATATTTCTGCCAAAACCAAAGCGCGCATTAAAACGCTCGCCGCCGAGGTCGGCTATATGCCCAACCACTCCGCGCGCGGATTGCGCACGCGCAAGACGCATCAGTTCGGGCTTCTCATTTCCTCGCTCACCAATCCCGTTTACACGCGCACCTTTATGGCCATCGAGGAACAGGCGCACGAGATGGGCTACGAAATTATTCTCGCGCAAACGCTGAATAATCCCGCGCGCGAAGCGGCGTGCATCCGACGCCTGCTCGCGCGGCAAGTCGACGGCCTCTTCATCCGCCCCGTTTATCGGCCCGACCCCAGCGCGGTGATTTATGATGAGCTAAAAAAACACAAAATGCCCACCGTCATTCTCGGGCATCGCGCGTTATTTTGCAGTGACTTTCCGAATGTGGAAACGGACGACCTTGCCGCCACTGAAGCCGCCACCCAACATTTGCTCGAGCTGGGCCACAAACGCATCGCGTGTTTTGCCGGTCCCACATTTGCGCCGTGGGCACAGGAACGCTTCGAAGGCTATCGGCGCGCGCTGATGGAGCAGCAAATTGAGGTGGACGAAAAACTCATCTTCCATTCCGGCTCCACCATCGAGGAAGGCAAAGCCGCCGCGCTGCAATTGATCGATGAACGCCCCGGCGCGACCGCTATCCTCGCCGCCAACGACCTCGTCGCCATCGGCGCGGCCACCACGTTGCTCGATCAAGGCATGAAAATTCCCGAGGACATTTCCATGGTCGGCTTCGGCAACACCCTCACCGCCGAACATTTCCGCGTGCCCCTCACCACGGTCAGCCAACCCAAATACCGTCGCGGCATTTCCGCGATGGAATCCATGAACACTTTACTCGCCGGAGAATCCGTGGGCACAAAAAGATTAGCCGCCGAATTAGTCATCCGCAAAAGCACCGCTGCACCCGCTTAACGCGCCGCAAACCGCTCGACGTATTTCCCAAGCATATCTGCTTCAAGATTCACCGCATCGCCCACTGCGCGTTCGCTCAATGCTGTGGACTCCAACGTGTGCGGGATGATCCAAATTGTGAAACTCTCCTTTTCCACCGCGGCCACGGTGAGGCTGATGCCGTCCACGGCGATGGAGCCTTTGTGGATCACATAACGCATCACGTCTTCGGGCGCGGCAATTTGGAGTTGCTGATCGTCGCCTACTTTTTCCCACGTGGTAATTTTCCCCATCCCGTCAATGTGACCGGTGACAAAATGGCCGCCGAGGCGTCCACCCGCTTCGAGGCTGCGCTCGAGATTCACCTGCGATCCCGCGCGGCAATGTTGGAGGTTGGTGAGGTTCCACGTTTCGTTGAGCAAATCAAACTGCGCCGTCTTGGCGCGGCCTTTGGTGGTGAGCTCGGCCACGGTGAGGCAGCAGCCGTTGACCGCGAGGCTGTCGCCCACCTTAAGGCCGCCACCGGTTTTGCGGAGGGTCAGCGTGAGCCGAATGGATTTGTCGCTCGGCTGGATGGATTCCACCGTGCCGGTCTCTTCGATAATGCCCGTAAACATCGCGCCGCACTCAATCGCCCGCCACGCGCGCCGTCAACAACAAATCCGGCCCGAGCCGCCGCCATTGTACGTTTGTAAGCTTCGGAGCTTGTTTCAAATTCGCCGCGCCTTTGCCGCCCACGACGGGTCGCGCGTGCTTTCCGCCCAACACTTTGGGCGCATAAAAAAACGCCACTCGTTGCACCAGATTGTTTTCAAAGAAAGACGCGTTCACTTCGCCGCCGCCTTCGACGAGCAAATCTGTGACCTCCTCGCGCCCCAGCCGTTTAAGCAGCCAACGCAAATCCACGCGCCCTTTGCGCGCGGGAGCTTCAATGACGTTCACGCGTTTACGCAATGCCATCACCCGTCGCGCGGGCGCGCCTTTCGCAACCACCACCGTGGTGAGCGCGGCGTGTTCATCGGACACCACATTAGCAGTCACCGGCGTGCGTGCTTTGGAGTCCAAAATAATCCGTCGCAATCGATCACCGCCGCGTGACGCGCGAACGGTTAAGCTGGGGTCATCGGCAAGAATGGTTTCGATGCCAACGAGAATTGCATCCGCACCTTTGCGCAGGTGCATTCCCTCGCGGCGCGCGGCTTCGCCAGTGATCCATTTGGACTCGCCGTGCTCCGTGGCAATCTTACCATCGAGCGTCATCGCCGCTTTCACGGTGACCATCGGCGTGCCGTTCACAATCCAATGATTAAACGCCGCATTCAATTCCATCGCTTCATCGGCCAAAATATTTTTCACCACCTCAATCCCCGAGCGCCGCAGAACGCGAAAGGCGCGGCCGGCATGAGCGGGATTAGGATCCTTGGCCGCCACCACCACGCGCACAATGCCCGCCGCAATGATAGCCTCCGTGCAAGGCGGCGTTTTGCCGGTGGTGCTGCAGGGCTCCAGCGTGACGTACAGCGTCGAGCCTTTCACATTGTAATCGCGGCGCTGCGCTTGGTTGAGCGCGTTGATTTCCGCGTGCGGGCCTCCCGCGCAGCGATGCCAACCTTGGCCGATTACCACGCTGCCTTTCACCAGCAACGCGCCGACCATTGGATTGGGCGAAGTGAGGCCATAACCCTTGCGCGCCAAGGCGAGCGCCTCGCGCATACGAATCTCATCGGGTTTTTGCACGGCGGAAGTCTACTCCGCAAACAGTGCTTCGGCAAACTGCGCGGCGTCGAAGGGTTGCAAATCATCCGCTTGTTCGCCGAGGCCGATGAATTTGATGGGCAAATCCATTTCCTGATGGATCGCCACCACCATTCCGCCCTTGCTGGTGCCATCAAGTTTGGTGATGACGAGGCCGGTG
This sequence comes from uncultured Verrucomicrobiae bacterium, assembly GCA_937775205.1. Taxonomy (GTDB): domain Bacteria; phylum Verrucomicrobiota; class Verrucomicrobiia; order Limisphaerales; family UBA1100; genus JACNJL01. The sequence goes on from CALKBX010000001.1 coordinate 249,713, forward strand.
AGCGGAACGGTTTTATTAAACTCACGCGCTTGCGTCAGCGCGTTCATTCCGGTGGAGGCATCGAGCACGAGCAGCACCTCGTGCGGCGCACCCTCGGCTTGGCGGCCAATCACGCGGTGCAGTTTCTCCAGCTCCTGCATCAAATTGCTTTTGGTGTGCAGCCGACCGGCGGTGTCGATGAAAAGGTAATCCGCCTTGCGCGCTTGCGCGGCACTGAGGGCATCGTGCCCCACGGCGGCGGGATCGGCACCGTAGCTGCCAGCGATAACCGGCACATCCAGTCGTCCGCCCCATTCCTTGAGCTGCTCCACGGCGGCAGCGCGAAATGTATCGCACGCGGCCAGCATCGCGATGTCGCCCGAAGCTTGAACGCGATGGGCAAGCTTGGCGGCGGTGGTGGTTTTTCCGGTGCCATTCACGCCGACAAGGGAAACCACGGTGAGCCCTTCGGCTTGGCGATTCAAACCCGGGATTTCATCATTAAAGGTGCTGACCACTTCGCGACGCGCCACGGCCAATACGTCGAGGCCTTCTTTGCCTTGCGATTCGTAGCTGTCTTTGATGGCCGCCAGAATTCGCTGGGTCATTGGCAGGCCGAGATCCGCGCTGATAAGGGTGTACTCGATTTCCTCGAGCGTATCGTCATCCAGCTTGGGTGAGCGGGAAACGATGCGGTTAATCTCGTGCGACAGCTTGGCTTGCGTGCGCTGGAGGCCCGCCTTGAATTTATCGAACAAGCCCATTTACGCAGCCACGGCTGATTTCATTTTCTGGATGAAACTCACCGGCACTTTCACCGCGCCAATGAGCGGTTTGCCTTTATTTTCACCGTGGCAATCGGAGCCGCCGGTGACCAGTAAATCGTACTGTTCCGCGAGCATCAAATAATGCTCCGTCATCGGCGTGCTGTGTCGCGTGTAGAGGCATTCGAGCCCATCCATTCCCAATTCAACCAAGGGCGGGATGACTTCGTCGCGATGGTACAGCCCCGGATGCGCGAGCACCGCTAAGCCATCGGCCTCGTGAATGAGGCGAATGGCCTCCGCCGCGCTCAGCATCGCCTTGGTCACCCAAGCGGGCTTGCCTTTTTTGAGCCATTTACTAAACGCCTCATCAAGATTGCGGCAATGGCCTGCTTCAACCAACGCGCGACCAATATGCGGACGCCCCGGCGCATCGCAATCGGCAATGCGCATCACATCTTCGCCGGTGATATCAATGCCAAGTCCGTTGAGTTTGGCAACCATTTCGTGAATGCGATTGCGGCGCACTTCCTGATACTTGGCCAGTTCGCTGAGGAGGCGCGGGTTTTCGAGGTCCAAAAAATAGCCGAGCAGATGAAGCTCAAAGCCATCGAGTTCCACAGTAAATTCACAGCCGGAAACAAACTCAATCTCAAGCTCCGCGCACGCGGCAGCCATCCTGGCGCAGCCATCGATGGTGTCGTGGTCGGTGAGCGACATCACTTTGAGACCCACGCGCTTACCGTGGCCGGCGAGTTCCTCGGGCGTGTACGTGCCGTCAGAAAAATTCGTGTGGAGGTGGAGGTCGGCGTACATTAAAGTGCCTCCGTGGCCTCGCGCGCGGGGCGGTCCAGGCGCGATTTGATGTTGTCGAGAATGCCGTTGACGAATTTGCCACTGTCCTCGGTGGAGTATTTTTTCGCGAGGTCAACCGCTTCGTTGATGCTCACCACGGGTGGGATATCCTCGCGGTGCAGCATTTCGTAAATGGCGAGCCGCAGGATATTACGATCCACACCGGCCATGCGATCGAGATCCCAGTTGGCGGCGTTTTGAGTCAATTCAGTGTCGAGTGCATCGCGATGTTCGAGTACGCCGCGCACGAGCGGTTCGGCAAATTGTTGGATGGCTACATCATCGGTGGTTGGCGGCGGCAATTCCTTTTCCTTGCCCCAATTGGTTTTACCCTCCTGCACCTCGGCCACGGCCGGACGATGGTGCATCCAAAAATGTTCCAACGCCGCCGTCAAATCCTCGGGGGGATTTAGCTCGTGCTGAAACAAAAATTGAACCGCGCGCTCACGCGCATGACGTCGGGTGCCCATAGCGATAGTTTACGTGAGAACCATTTTGGGCAAAAGCAAATTCGCGTTTCCAAAATTAGCAGGGATATGCTGTGCATGTCCATGGACGCGCGCAGCGCGTCCCCGCCGATCAATAACGGATCAATACCGCGGCACGCTCGGATCAATTTCCTCTGCCCACGCGTTGATGCCGCCGGCGACGCTTTTGCAATATTTGAAGCCTTGTTGCTTGAGGAAATCCACCGCTTTGAGAGAGCGCGCGCCCATTTTGCAGTGGAGATAAATTGTTTGGTTTGGATCTAACTCGGTGAAGCGTTGCGGCAATTCGCTGAGCGGGATCATCGGCACGCCATCGATTTTGGCAATCTCGGCTTCGTCGTGTTCGCGCACGTCGATCACCGCAATGTCATTGCCCGCCAACGCTTCTTTCATTTGCTGCACGGTGACTTCATCGGGATGCTGTTGCGGATCATCCGGTTCAAGACCGATGCCGCAAAACTCTTCGTAATCAATCAACTCCGTGATGGTCGGGTTGTCGCCACAAATCGGGCATTTCGGATCACGGCGCAATTTCAGCTCGCGGAATTTCATATCCAGCGCGTTGAAAAGCAAAAGGCGATTCACCAACGGCGAGCCTTTACCGAGAGCGAGTTTCAAAATCTCCGTAGCTTGAATGCAACCGACGATTCCCGGCAACACACCCAGCACTCCGCCTTCCGCGCAGCTCGGCACCATCCCCGGCGGCGGCGGTTCGGGGTAAAGACAGCGATAGCACGGTCCGCCCAGTTCCGGCGCGAACACGCTGGCTTGGCCTTCAAACCGAAAAATGGAGCCGTACACGTTTGGTTTCTTTAGCAGCACGCAAGCGTCGTTGGTCAAATAGCGCGTGGGAAAATTATCCGTGCCGTCCACCACAATGTCATAGGGCGCCATAATTTCCATCACGTTGTCCGCGCTCAATCGCGTTTCGTGCACCACCACTTCCACCTCGGGATTGATGGAGTTGATGGTCTCTTTGCCCGACTCCACCTTGGGACGCCCCACATCGGCCGTGCCGTGGGCGATCTGCCGTTGCAGATTTGAAAAATCCACCACATCAAAATCCACGATGCCAATCTTGCCAATGCCCGCCGCGGCGAGATACATCAAGATGGGCGACCCCAGCCCGCCCGTACCAATGCACAGCACGCTGGTGGCTTTCAGTTTCTTTTGGCCCGCCATGCCCACCTCGGGCAAAATTAGATGCCGCGAGTAGCGGGTAATTTCTTCGTTGCTCAGTTCCACGCTCATTACAAAAATAAAACATGGACAGCCACACGGCTGTCCGGAAACAATGAACCCGCCTGAAGTGAGACGCCAAGTCAATCCGAAAACCGCCGCTGACACATTACGCCATGCCAGCAAACTCCGCCCGCGCCTGGCCATCGTGCTGGGTAGCGGCTTCCAATCCGTTGCCCAAGCGATGACCGTCGCCCGTGCCGTGCCCTACGCCAAGCTCACCGGATTCCCCAAACCCACCGTCCCAGGCCACACCGGCAAAGCCCTCATCGGCACGCTCGGTGGCACAGAAATCGTGGTGCTCAGCGGCCGCGCGCATTATTACGAAGGGCACTCGCTGGAGACCGTGACCTTCCCCATTCGCGTGTTGGCCGAGTACGGCATCGAAAATATTTTACTCACCAACGCCGCCGGGGGTATCGACAAAAAATTCCACGCCGGTGAATTTATGCAATTTACCGACCACCTCAATTTCATCGGCGACAACCCACTGCGCGGCCCCCTTCCCAAAGGCCGCGAACGATTCATTGATCTCTCGCAAACCTACGACCCCACGCTAAACAAAGCCCTCCAAGCCGCCGCACGCAAAACCAAAACCAAACTCCATCGCGGCATCTACTGCGCCCTCAGCGGACCCAGTTACGAAACCCCCGCCGAGATTCGCGCCTTCGCCAAGCTCGGTGCCGACGCCGTGGGAATGAGCACCGTGCCCGAAGCCATCGTCGCCCGCCAATGCGGCTTGCGCGTCGCCGCCATTTCCTGCATCACCAACGCCGCCGCCGGCATCAGCAAAACTCCGCTCTCGCATTCGGAAGTTTTGGAGATTGGTGAACAATCCAGCTCACAAGCGGTGAAATTGATCACTGAATTTTCTGCCGGCAAGATGCCGGCAGCACGATAGCACCATGCCACACTCGAAACTCATCCATGCCGCACTCGCCGCCCGCGAACAATCCGTCGCGCCCTATTCCAAATTCAACGTCGGCGCAGCCTTGCTCACCGCAAGCGGGGAAATCATCAGCGGCGCGAATGTCGAAAGCGCCAGCTACGGCCTCAGCTGCTGCGCCGAACGCGTCGCCCTTTTCAAAGCACTGACCGACGAATCAAAATACCAACGCAATTTCACCGCCATCGCAATCGCCTCCCCCGGAGGCGCCGCACCTTGTGGCGCGTGCCGCCAACTCCTTGCGGAATATGCCGGAGAAGCTGAAGTGATTCTCATCAACAGTGGGTCACCAGAATCACACACCTCCAGCACGATGAGCGCCCTTCTCCCTAACGCCTTCACCGGCGATGACCTTCCTGAATCTTAAACCTTCTTCAAATTCTTCGGGTTCAGCGGCAGTAAATCTTTCGGCAGGAATAAGCCGTTGTTGCGGATGAGTTCGCCGTCGAACCAGACTTCGCCGCCGCCCCATTCTTTGCGTTGGATGAGGACCATATCCCAGTGGACAGCGGAGCGATTGCCGTTGTCGCAGTCCTCGTAGGCTTGGCCGGGGGTGAAGTGGAGTGAACCGGCGATTTTTTCATCGAACAAAATATCGCACATCGGGTTCATCACAAACGGATTGAGGCCAAGCGAAAACTCGCCTATGTAGCGCGCGCCGGGGTCAGTATCGAGAATCTCGTTGAGTCGCTTGGTGTTGTTGCTGGTGGCCTTGATGATTTTGCCATCTTTGAATTCCAGCTTCACGTTTTCAAACTTGGTGCCGGCGTAGAGCGTGGGGGTGTTGTACTGCAGCGTGCCGTTGACGGAATTTTTTATGGGGCACGAAAACACTTCGCCATCGGGGATGTTGCGATCGCCCGCGCACGGGATGGCGGGCATTCCCTTGATGCTGAAACGCAGATCGGTGCCGGGGGCTTTGAGGTGCACGTCCTTGGCTTGGGTCATTCGCTTGACGAGCGGTTTCATCGCCTTGGCCATCCGGCCGTAATTGAACGTGCACACGTCAAAATAAAAGTCCTCGAACGCCTCAGTGCTCATATTGGCCGCTTGCGCCATGCTCGGCGTGGGCCAGCGCAGTACGACCCAGCGGGTTTGGTTGACGCGATAGTTTAGCAGCGGCCGCATGGTTTTGGAATACGCCTGCATTACTTTGGGCGGCACGTCGCTGAGTTCGCTGGTGTTTTCCGCGCCGCGAATGGCGATGTAGGCCTGCACTTTTTTCATGCGATACAGCTCCACGTCCTTCACCATTTTGGCGTGGGCGTCGTTGGAGCCGCGCAAGGATTCGCGCACTACGCGGGATTGGCGCGTTTCCACCAGCGGAATTCCGCCCACTTTGCGAGTGGCGCGGATGAGGGCGATGGTCATTCGATCAGGAATGTCCGCCACATCGATGAACACCGCCTCGCCTTTTTTCAGTTCGCAGGAATATTCTACCAGCGATTTCGCCAGTTTGTCGTATCTTGGGTCACTCATAATTTTTGTTAAAATAATCTCAGGCGCGCTTTTGTCGAGCCTTCTCCTTTTTGCTTTCCTTTTTACGCAGCACCTTTTCGTGCCGTGCTGTCTCCGCGCGCAGCAGTGCTTCCGCTTGCCAACCATTCGTCTGCGCGCGTTGGACCAACGCAAACAACTCCTTCGCCAACTTCGCCTTCGCCCCACCCTTCCGGCCTTGGGGTAACAGGCCGTGCTTGCGGGCTTTTTTAGTGAGTTCGTGCGCCCGCATCAGCGCCGGCAAATGGCGCGGGATGCCATCGAAAGCCGAAGTGCGTTCGCGATCGGTGCCGGCTTTTTCAGAAATTTTAATTTTCTCCCACTGTCGCCACACGCCGTCCACGTCTTTTACGTCCACATCGCCAAACACGTGCGGATGCCGCCGCACGAGCTTGTCGGCTATGCCTCGCGCAACTTGCTCAAAATCAAACGCCCCGCGCTCCTCGGCCATTTGCGCGTGGAACACCACTTGCAACAAAACATCGCCTAACTCCTCGGCCATCTCCACATCATCATCCGCCTCGATGGCATCGACCAATTCGTAAACTTCCTCGATGGCGTTGAGCCGAATGCTTTTGTGATTTTGCTCTTGATCCCACGGGCAACCATCCGGCGCGCGCAAGCGGGCCATCACGGCGAGCAATTCATCGATGGCTTTTTTCTTCTTTGCCATAAACTATAAAATCACAAGGTCATCGCGATGCACCACCACTTTGCCCGCGCTGTTGTTTTCGATTTCCGATTTTGAAAAGCGCGTGATGCCTTGTGCGAAGCCGGTTCCATTGCTATCACAAATGCGCACCACGTCGCCCGCCGCAAAGTCGCCTTCGCAACGGGCAATGCCCATTTTGAGCAAGCTTTTCTCGCGTTCGCGCAACGCGGCCTTGGCGCCGTCATCCACCACTAGCGCGCCCTTGGGGTGATGGAAAAAAGCAATCCACCGCTTGCGGCCTTTGAGTTTATCGCCGCTCGGCACAAAAAGCGTACCCACTTTTTCGCCCGCCAAAACCTTGGTGAGTTGCCCGCGCTTCACGCCATTGGCGATGACCATTGGGATCCCCGCGCGACCGGCGATTTGCGCGGCGTCCACTTTGCTCGCCATCCCGCCAATGCTCGTGGCGCTTTGGGTTCCACGCGCGAGGCTGCGAATTGTGTCGTCAATTTTTCGCACAGTAGAAATCAGCCGCGCATTGGACTTGCCGAAATTCCGAACGAGGCCATCGGCCGTAGTGAGTTGCACCAATAAATTTGCCGGCAACAGCGCGACCACTAGCGCGGAGAGCTTGTCGTTGTCGCCCACGGTGAGTTCGTTGAAAGTCACCGCATCGTTTTGATTGATGACCGGCACTACGCCGCGATCAAGCAAAGCCATCAAAGTATTGCGCGCGTTGAGGTGCCGATCGTGATCGCGCAAATCATCGTGGGTGAGTAACACCTGCGCGGCTTGCAAATCGTGTGTGGCAAAAAGTTCCTCGTAACGCGCCATCAGCCGCGATTGGCCCACGGCCGCGCAAGCCTGTAATTCCGCCAAACGCGATGGCCGTTTTTCGCAGCCGAGTGCCTCCATCCCGGCGGCGACTGCGCCGGAACTGACGAGCACCATCTCGCGGCCGGCTTTGCGCGCGCGGGCGATTTGGGCGACGAGTTGCTTGATTCGCGGGGTCGCCAGCCGGTTTCGGGCATCGGTGAGAATGCCGGAACCGAGCTTTACCACCACAAGCGGAGTGTCTTTGAGAAGCTTGGCGCGCACGCGGGGTTGTTAGCAGAAGGGCCTTGAAGCGTCGAGCATTGACGTCGTGCCGCCGCGCGGGCAATCATCGCGCATGCGCAAGGAATCACTCAACTTTCTGGAAGAACTCGTCAACACCCCCAGCCCCACCAGCTACGAAACGCGCGGGCAACGGGTGTGGCTCGATTACGTCAGTGAATTTGCCGACGAAGTAGCCCACGACGAATACGGCAACTGCGTCGCCACGCTCAACCCCGGCGGCGGCCCACGCATTATGCTGGCGGGGCACGCGGATGAGATCGCGCTTTCGGTCAACTACATCGACGACAACGGATTTATTTGGGTGAAACGCATGGGTGGCGTGGACGCCATCGTGAGTAAAGCGCAACGCGTGACCGTGCACAACGCAGCTAGTCCCGTGCTCGGCGTGGTTGGCAATCCACCGCCGCATATGCAAAAGGTGGATGGCGAGCCGAAGGTGCCAAAGATCCACGACCTTTATATCGACATCGGCTGCGCCACGCGCAAGGCCGCCGAGAAGCGCGTGCGCGTTGGCGATCCCATCACGGTAAATCAGAATTTTGAAATGCTGCACGGCGACCTCGCGGTGGGACGCGCCTTCGATAACCGCATCGGCACGTGGGCCGTGGCGGAGGCATTGCGACTGCTGAAAGGCTCAAAGAAAAAACTCAACGCCGAGATTTGCGCGGTGTCCAATACAATGGAAGAAGTCGGCCTGTTTGGCGCGCGGCAGATTGCGTATTCGCTGGACCCCGATGTGGCGTTAGTGGTCGACGTCACGCATGCCACCGATTATCCCGGCATCAACAAACAAATCCACGGCGACATCAAGATGGGCAAAGGCCCGACGCTGACGCACGGCACGTGCAATCACCCCGCAGTGGTGAAGCGGCTCGAGGCGGTGGCGAAAAAGGCGCGCATCCCGATCCAGCACGAAACCGTGAGCGCCACCAGCGGCACGGACACCGACGTGATTTTCTGGACGCGCGGCGGCATCCCCAGCGCGCTCATCAGCCTGCCCAACCGTTACATGCATTCGCCGGTGGAAGTGGTGAACCTGAAAGACCTCGACCAAATCACCAAGCTCATGGCCGGCTTCGCCGAAAGCGTGAAAGCGGATGATCTGTTTTCGGTGGAGATTTAATGCCGGGATTTTATTTCGCCAAGCAAAGCTTGCAGCTCGGAAAGAATCTTAGAATTAAAATCCGCCGCGTTGTTGATATTGCGGGCGCGGATGGTTTTTTTTACGGGCACGGTTTCCGCGCTGCCACCGCGCGAGAGGTCCAACACTTTTACAGATTCGACTTCAAGATGGAATTCCCCGATGCGCTCGACTTTTTTATTCATGAACTTCAATTCCTTAATCGGCTTCACCAAAAGATTCCATTTGCCGTTCTTGGTTTTCACAACGGTCAATTCGGCCACTTTCATTTTCACTAATTCCAATCCTTTCAGGCCATATTCCACGCGCAATTCGGTGAGCTTTAAAAAATCACCGCCGCCAAAATTTTTGGCATTTTTTACGACCACCGCCTTGGCGGACAGCAGCTTGCCGGGTTGAATTGAAACTTCCCCCACCGAGACCATTACAGATTCCATTCCCCGAACATTCACCTCGGCAATTTCTCTGGATCCATCGGAGGCAAACCGAATCGTGCTCTCGGCGATCGTCAATTCGCCGAGATCCGCCAGCGCGCTGCCGTTCGGCACGGCGCGCAAATCGCGCACTGACAATTCTCGGCGCGCGATGCTGTAATCAAACTCGCCGACTTTGCCGACGAACCCCGCATCAGCCATTTTGCGCTCAAGATGGTCCACCACCGCGCGCTTGAAATAGTAATTTGCCGCCAGCACGCCCGCCACGGAAAGTATGACCACACTAAGACACCCGATCCCGAGAATCTTTTTCCACTTGGATTTTTCGCCGGTCGCGGCGATGGGGTTGGGCGCGGTCATATCACGATATCTTCTGGCCGTACTTGGAGGCATTCGTCCTGATCTTCCCACACGATAGCGGGATAAAATTCCACCAAGGGCGGCACCAGCTCAAGACCTAGTTGGGCGAGTTGTTTTTCGCTCTCCGTCGCGGCGGACTCGTACGCTTGCTCATAATTTTCGTGCGCCGCACGGCGGGTATCATCCCAGTGTGCGACGCTGTGGATGGGGGCGTACGTTTCCGCCCAAGCAGCCAATGCCTCGGCGGGTTCGCCGATACTTTCAATCTCCAGCGCCGTGCCGTTGCAGTGCAGACAAATCAGGCCGTTTTCCAAAACATCGCGGGTGACCATCGGAAGAAGGGGCGCGCGACAGCATTCGGTGATGGGGAAATCCGGTGGCACGGTCACCAGACGTTGATGCCAAACCTGACGTTCGTGCGCCACCATCGCAGCCAGCCGATACGAGGCCACCAGCGGATGAGACATGCGCCACAGTTGGCCCTGCAATTGACTGAGCGTTTGGGACATCCAACGCGCGAGGGTCAAGTCATCAAACTGCCGAAAGATCCCGGCGTAATCCTGCCACAAACGCTCCACTGAATCCGCCTCATGCGCCACACACACAGTATGCGACCAAACGCAGCGCGGGGCAACGTGCAAAACTTCGCCTTGGGAACGCGGCGTTCCTGTGTTTATAAGGCGGTGTGAGCGGGAAGGTTTCAGAAAACATAAACTTGGCACGGCCTTTGGCCAAGTTGCCGGGCGTGGGCGGCGAGCGGGCGGCCCAGCTGGCGCGGCTCAAGTGCCTCACCGTGGGCGATCTGTTGCTGCACCGTCCGCGACGGTATGAGGATCGCCGCGACATACGACCCATCCGTGATTTATCAACCGAGGAAGCGTGCCTTGCGCGCGGGAAAATTATGGTGCTCGGCACCAATCATTTGCGTGGCGGACGGCGGATGTTTGAGTTTGTGCTTGAGGATGATTCGGGCAGCGTGCGCTGCCGTTGGTGGAATTGTAATTACATGGACCGCCTCTTTCATCGCGGTGACGACGTGTTGGTGTTCGGCAAACTCACCGGCGGCAAACGTCCCGGACTGGATCATCCGGAAACAGAAATCATCGAAAGCGATGACGACCCCACCGTGCATGTGAACCGAATCGTGCCCGTTTATCCGCTCACCGAAGGCATGCCTCAACGCTGGTTGCGCCGTGTCATGTTTGGCTTATTGGAAAAACATGCGAATGATTTTACAGAACCGAAATACACCGCCGCCGGTTTGCCTTCGCGGCGCGAGGCCATCGCCCAATTGCACTTTCCCGATGACCTCGACCAAGCCAAAGCCGCACGCCGCCGATTGGCGCTGGATGAGTTTGTGGAACTGCAATCCACCATCCGCCGCCGCCGCGTGACGATGCAGACCAAAGCCAAAGCACTGCCGTGCGCTGGCGATGGCAGTTTGGTGAATCCGTTTTTGCAACAATTGGAATTCCAACTCACCGACGCCCAGCGAACCGTGCAAATGGAAATCGAAGGCGACCTGAACGGCAAACACCCCATGCGACGATTGCTCCAGGGCGACGTCGGCTCCGGCAAAACCGTCGTGGCCGCGCTGGCACTCCTGCGCGCGTTGGAGAGCGGCTACAACGGGCTACTCATGGCACCCACGGAAATTTTGGCCGAGCAGCATCATCGGAATTTTACGCAATGGCTGGAACCACTGGGCATTCGCGTGCGACTGCACACCGGCGCGCGCAAGGATGCCGCCGAGCCTCTGTTCGAAAGCAAGACGCCGACTATTGTCATCGGCACGCACGCGCTGTTTCAAACCCGCTTCAGCCTCGAACGCGTGGGGCTCATTGTGATTGACGAACAACACAAGTTCGGCGTCACCCAGCGTGATCGCCTTGTGAAAAAAGGCCACTACCCTCATTTGCTCGTGATGACCGCCACCCCCATTCCGCGCACGCTCGGCCTCACGCTCTATGGCGACCTCGACAGCTCGGTGATTGACGAAATGCCCGCCGGTCGCGGTGAAGTACGGACGCACATCCGCACGCCGGAACGTTGGCCAAAGATTTTGGACTTTCTAAAAACCGAACTCGCCACCGGCCGGCAAGCCTTTGTAATTTTCCCACGGGTGGACAACGAGGACACCGCCGCCGGCATCAAGGCCGTCAATGCCGAAGCCCAAAAACTCGCGCACGCTTTTGCTCCGCACGCCGTCGCCGTGCTGCACGGACGCCTTAAGCCAGACGAAAAAGAAGCGGTGATGGCCGCCTTCCGCAAAAACCAAACGCAAGTGCTGTTGGCCACCACGGTGGTGGAGGTAGGCGTGGATGTGCCCAACGCCACGCTGATGCTTATCGAGAATTCCGAGCAATTTGGCCTCGCACAGCTCCATCAACTGCGCGGCCGCATCGGGCGCGGCGTGCATGACAGCCATTGCATTTTGCTGACGACCGGTAAATCCGCCGAGGCCAACGAGCGACTGAAAGTGTTGGCGAAAACCAACGACGGATTCAAGGTCGCCGAGGCGGATCTCCAATTGCGCGGCCCCGGTGAACTGGTTGGGCACGACCAAAGCGGGCTGCCCGCATTCAAGTTTGGCGACCTTCGCCGCGACCTAGACCTCATCGAACTTGCGCGGCACATCGCGATCGAGATAGAGGCTGGTCGGTGATGCTTTTTTTTGTTAGGCTTAGCCCATGCCCGAACTGGACGAGGACAATCAGTCTGTGAGTGATGCGTTTCTCGATGAACCCACTTTCAGCCAGGATTACATCACCGCCATGTCGCATTTTTATCGCGGCGAAATCGGGCGCATCATGGTTTGGCGGCAACGGCTCGACACCACCACCACGTGGGCCATCACCTCCACCTGCACGATTTTCACAGTGGCCTTTTCCTTCAAAGAAGTTCCGCACCTAATTTTCTTTTTCAACCTCGCGATCGTCCTAATGATGCTGTGGATTGAGGCGCGGCGGTACCGTTTTTACGACGCTTTCCGCGCACGAGTGCGAATGCTTGAGGCGCATTTTATTGTGCCCGTGCTGATGCGACAGGAACCCAAACTGGAAGGCAACTGGCGCAAACTCGTGGCCGAGGATTTGCTGGTGCCGGCCTTCAAGGTGAGCATGTTCGAATCCATCGGCCGCAGGCTCAAACGCAATTACGCGTTCATCACCATCATTATCCTCACCGCTTGGATTACCAAAATCTTCATCCACCCGCCCGCGGAGATTGAACGCATCACCAACGCCGAGACGCTGTACAACGCGTTGGCCATTGGCGGATTGGCGAGTTGGTTTGTGGCGTTGGTGATGGTGGGCACGTTTCTGTCGGTGATCGGCATCACGATTTACATCGCCAAACATTCATCAGGCGAAATCACCGAGGTCGGCAAAAGCAGCCGCACCAACTGGATGAGTTGAAGATGAAGCTCAACCCGCAACTAGAACACTTGCCGGTGTATCACGGCGGTCGGCCACTGGAGGAAGTCGCGCGCGAACTGGGCATACCCGCCGCCGACCTCATCAAACTCGCCTCCAACGAGAACCCCCTCGGCCCTTCTCCGAAAGCTATCGCCGCAATCCGCGAAGCAGCGGCGCGGGTAAATTTATATCCGGATGGCAACGCATTTTATCTGCGCCAACGCGTGGCAAAAAAAGTGGGCGTTGCTCCAGACAATCTCATCTTCGGCAATGGCTCCAATGAAATCATCGAGTTTGTCTCACGCGCCCTGCTGGGGCCGCGCACAAACATCGTGGTGTCGCAATATTGTTTTGCCATTTACCCCATCGTCGCACATCTCGCGGGGGCGGAATGCATCAGCGTGCCCGCCAAAGATTTCGGCCACGACCTCGCGGCAATGCGCGCCGCCATTACACCGGAAACACGCATCGTGTTTGTGGCCAACCCCAACAACCCCACCGGCACACGCGCGCCCAACGAGGCGGTGATCGAATTGGTGAACAGCATTCCCGATGAAGTGTTGTTGGTAATGGACGAGGCGTATTTTGAGTTTATCGATGACGCGCCTGATTTGTTGCCGTTGATTTCCGAAAAGCAAAACTTGCTGCTGATGCGCACATTTTCAAAAATTCACGGGCTGGCCGGCTTGCGCGTGGGTTACGGCATTGGCCACGCCGACTTTGTTGCCGCGCTGGAAAAAATCCGTCAACCCTTCAACCTCAACGCTCTGGCCCAAGCCGCCGCGCTGGCGGCGTTGGAGGATGACGGGCACGTCCGCGCCACGCTCGAGAACAACGCTGAGGGGTTGCAGTTTTTTGAAAATGCCTTTGCGGAGATGGACATCGAAACGGTGCGTTCGCACGCCAATTTTATTTTGGCCAAGGTCGGCGAAGGACAGGCGATGTTTGAACAATTACAACAGCAGGGAATCATCACGCGCGCCATGGGCGGTTATGGGTTGCCGGAATGGATCCGTTTTTCAATCGGCACGCCGCTTGAAAATGGCCGATGCCTCGCCGCATTAGCAGATTTGCGTTGAACACGGCACCCTTTCTCCGGATAGTCCCGTCCGAATATTGCCCCAGTGAAACCCACCGACCTCAGAGAAATCCTGCAGTACATCCCGCGTTTCCGCGACAAGACTTTTGTCATCGCGGCCGATGGCGCGGTGGTGACTCATGCGAATTTCGCGAATCTCTTGTTGGACATCGCCGTGCTGCGGTCGCTCAACATCCGCGTGGTGCTCGTACACGGCGCGGCGCAGCAAATTGCCGCGCTCGCCGAGGAACAATCCGCCACGCCGAGCAATCTCGATGGCACGGGCATTACCGATGACGCCACACTCAAGCTCGCCCTCACCGCCGCCAACGGGCTCACCCACGAAATCCTCGAGGGCTTTGCCACCAATGATCTTCGCGCCGCCAATGCCAACGCCGTGGTCGCCCATCCGCTCGGCATTCTCGCGGGAGCCGATCATTTGCACACCGGCAAAGTGGAGCGCGTGGATGCGGATCTGTTGCAATCGCTACTCGCGCAAGGCATCACGCCGGTCATCCCGCCGCTCGGTTTCGATGGCGAAGGTAATACGTTTCGATTGAACAGCGACGCCGTGGCACTCGCCATCGCCAAGGAATTGAAGGCCACTAAGCTGCTTTTCATTTCCACCGAAGACGGTCTTTGCACCGATGGCCAAATCATCCGACAAATGATCGGCCCCAAACTCGAGGCGTTGTTGGCGGAAAATCCGGAAAGCATCCCCGCGCCCCAACGCTCCAAGGCTCAACACGCCGCCGAGGCCTGCGCGGCGGGCATTTCGCGCGTGCATCTCATCAACGGGCTGGTGACCGAGGGGCTGCTCGCAGAGGTGTTTTCCAATGAGGGCATCGGCACTTTGATCTACGCGAATGAATACCGGCAAATTCGACCCGCACAAAAGCGTGATGCCGGCAGCATCCTGAGGCTCACGCGCGAGGCGATGGACGATCAGCATTTGGTCGAACGTAGCGAAGCTACCATTGAAGAGGAACTGGGCACTTATTTTATTTATGAAATTGACGGCAATCCCGTGGCCTGTGTGTCGCTGCGGGAATTTGGCGACGTCGGCGAGCTGGCGCATTTGTACGTGAGCCCCTCGCACGGCAACGTGGGCATCGGCCAAAAGCTGGTGCAGTTTGTGGAGGACACCGCGCGCGAACGCGGGCTGGGCTCGCTCATCGCGTTGTCCACGCGTGCGTTTACCTATTTCCAAACCAAAGCCGGCTACCACGAAGGCCTGTCGGGCGACCTGCCCGAGGCGCGCCGCGCCGAATACAAGGCGCAGGGCCGAAACTCCAAAGTGCTTATCAAGGCGCTTACCGATTAATGGCCAAGCCAAAAAAATTATCAGATGTAATTCTCACCGGCTTCGTTTGCCTGATGATCGGCTACGGCACCGGCACGGTACTCACCGAGCGCAAAAAAATGGTAACGCTCGAGCACAGCCTCACGCTTAAGTGGAGCGATGGCGTGTTTGATGATCCGCCGCTGGGCGCGCACGTTTTTCTGGAGCCGCACATGAACGGCAAATCCGTGCGCCTCCGCGTGTACATCGGGCGCGACCATCCGCAGTTTTTTATGCCCGGCCGCATTGGCGAACTAGATGTGACCGCCACCGCCGAGGAAGCCGCCGCCAAGTGGGGCAAAATCCGCTGGGACACCGACGGCCTGCACATCGGCATGAACGGCAACCGCACGCGCCGTTTCATCCCGCGCGCGCAGATTCTGCCCATCACCCAATGAACCTCCCCGCCGCCTTCACCGAAGCCTGCGCGCGGCTGCACATTCCCCTCACCGACCATTGCCTGCACGTCAACGTGACGGCGCAAACGCTCACGCATTTCCACGGCGACACTGCCGAAACATTTACCGCCTCCACCTCCAAACACGGCACGGGACAGCAGATGGATTCGTTCCAAACTCCGCTCGGCCTGCATTGTGTGGCGGAAAAAATCGGCGCGGGTTCGCCCGTCGGCACGATCTTCAAGGGCCGAAAATCCATCGGCACAAACGGCAAAGGCAACCCGGAGGCACGCATCACCGATCGCATTCTTTGGCTCAGCGGGCTTGAACCCGCTTTTAACGAAGGCGGCACAGTCGACAGCCACGACCGCTATATTTACATCCACGGCGTGGGTGACGAATCGCACCTCGGCCATCCCGATTCGCAAGGTTGCATTCATTTGAGTGCTGCCGATTTGCTGCCCCTCTTCGATGCCGTGCCGGAAAGCAGTTTAGTGTATATTTTCAAAAACTAACTTTTGCACGAGCGCCAACTCCATTAAGCTCCCCCTCCCGATGAATCTGACTGAACAAATGACCGAGCTTGCGCGTAACGCCAAGGCGGCGGCGCATCAAATGACGCGGCTGAACACGGCGG
The DNA here is from genome assembly GCA_937775205.1 of uncultured Verrucomicrobiae bacterium. Classification (GTDB taxonomy): domain Bacteria; phylum Verrucomicrobiota; class Verrucomicrobiia; order Limisphaerales; family UBA1100; genus JACNJL01. Next base: position 266,058 of record CALKBX010000001.1, read on the forward strand.
ACAAGAACACAAGTCTGGTCGCCATGGCCGATGCGATCGAGGCCAATGCGGCTGCCATTCGCGAGGCTAACGCAATGGACATGGAGACCGGACGCTCGATGGAGTTGCCACAACCGATGCTCGACCGTTTGCTGCTGGACGACTCACGCATCACCGGTATGGCGAATGGTCTCCGCGAAGTCGCGGCGCTGCCCGATCCGGTGGGGCGCGTGCTCGATGAACGGAATCGCCCCAGCGGTTTGAAGCTCAAAAAAATTGCCGCGCCGATTGGCGTGGTGGTGATGATTTACGAATCGCGCCCCAACGTGACGGCCGATGCGGCGGGGCTGTGTTTCAAATCCAGCAACGTGACAATTTTACGCGGCGGCAAAGAGGCACTGCACTCCAACCAAATCATCGCGCGACTTATGACCGAGGCCGGCGAAAACGCGTGCGAAGCGTTTCCCGCACATGCCATCCAAGTCGTCCCCACAACCGATCGCGCGGCCATCCCCGAATTGCTTTCGCTCACGGAATTCGTGGATCTCTGCATCCCGCGCGGCGGCGAAGGGCTGATCCGCGCGGTGGCGGAATGCTCGAAGGTTCCGGTCATTAAACATTACAAGGGCATTTGTAGCGTGTACCTCGATGCTGCGGCCGATGCGGACAAAGCCATCGCAATCACCGTGAATTCCAAAACCCATCGCACCGGCGTTTGCAATGCGATGGAAACATTGCTCATCGATAAAGCCATCGCGCCCGCGTTGCTGCCTCAAGTGGCGGAGGCTTTGCGCGCTAAAGGGGTCGAGTTGCGAGTCGATAAAACAGGCGCGGGCATTCTCGGCGGCGACATTACCGCCGCCACTTCTGCGGATTGGGACACTGAATTTCTCGATCTCATTTGCGCCGTGCGAGTGGTGGACGGCATCGACGGCGCCATCGCACACATCAACGCACATGGCTCCGGCCACACTGATTCCATTGTCACAGAAAATGTAACCACCGCGCGGCGTTTTCAGCAGGAGGTGGATTCGTCGACGGTTTTCTGGAATGCGTCCACGCGCTTTTCCGATGGCGGCGAATTTGGGATGGGCGCGGAGATCGGCATCAGCACCGACAAGATAGGCGCGCGCGGCCCGATGGGATTGGAGGAGTTGACCACGTACAAATGGATCGGCGAGGGCAACGGACTAACGCGCGACTAATGGACGCCGCCACCCAAGCTGAACGCATTCGCAACGCCCTCCCCGAAGGCGGCCTGTTTGACGGGCATGCGTGGCGGATTGCCACGGAGCCCTTTCAGTTGGAGGCGAAATTTGTCCGTGAATTGGAATCGCTCGGGCGCGTGCTCCTTCAGTTTTATCGTGCAGCGGATTTACTCTACCGCCACAGCGTGGCCGGCAAGCAACCGGCGTGGGTGGCGGAGTGGCTGGACCAAGGCAAACCACAGTCACTACTGGATTGGCAACGGCACGCCGGTTTCAAAACCACCTTGCCGCGCATATTGCGCCCAGATATTTTGCTTACCGAAAACGGCTGGCACATCACTGAGCTGGACAGTGTCCCCGGCGGCATCGGCCTCACGGCTTGGCTGAATGAAACATACAGCAAACACGCCGATGTGCTTGGCGGTGCGCGCGGAATGGTGGATGGCTTCGCGGGAATTTTTACTGGCGACGGATCGGTGCACGTGATGGTGTCCGAGGAATCTGCCACGTACCGTCCGGAGATGGAATGGCTGTGCGAACAGGCGGGCGAACGTTTTGCGGTCCGCGATACTGGGTTTAATGAATTTTCTGGGGGCGATGCAGCGTATCGCTTTTTTGAGTTGTTCGATTTGAAAAATGTGTCGGCCCACGCAGCACTGTTTGAAAAGGCCACGGCAAAACAAGTCCAACTCACCCCGCCTCCCAAGGCGCATTTGGAAGAGAAAATGCTGTTCGCACTTTTTGGGAATCGTAATTTGCGCGATTTTTGGCGACGCGAATTAGGCGGCAAATTCATGCGCCAACTGGAAAAAGTCATTCCCCAAACGTGGCTGGTGGATCCCACGCCGCTGCCTCCCCACGCGGCCGTACCGGGATTGGACATCACGGATTGGCGACAACTAGGCGAGCTTTCCCAAAAAGACCGCCAGTTGGTTTTGAAACTTTCTGGATTCAACGAACGCGCCTGGGGCGCACGCAGCGTGCGGCTGGGCAATGACTTATCACAAGCAGACTGGGCCGCCGCCGTGGCCGAGGCTATCGCGGGCTTTGGCGATTCGCCGTGGATTTTACAGCGCTTTGAAAAGCCGAGGCGCGTGCATCACGAATGGTTTGACTTTGAATCCGGCGAGGCAAGGACAATGCCGGGGCGCGTGCGGTTGTGCCCATATTATTTCGTACACGGCGAAGACGAGGTGAAACTCGGCGGGGTGTTGGCGACGGTTTGCCCGGCGGATAAAAAAATCATCCACGGTATGCGCGACGCGATACTCGCGCCGTGCGCCACGGATGATTAGCGAAGTTTTTCCGGGAAATCCGTGGGCACAGTGTAGTTCAACTGACCATTGATGATTTCACGTTGAGTGGAAATTTGCGAAGGCTCCACGGCGAGTTTTTGCACCGCTTCATTGAAAGCCGGCAGCTCGTATTGGGGTGGTGTAGCGCGAAAACTTGCATCCGGCCGCGTGGGCACGGGCTTGAGGCCACCTGGTTTTCTGGGGGGCGTACTGGTGCGCGATCCACTTGGGCGCGACCCGGAACTACTCGGACGGCCGGAACCGGATGATCCGCGTGACGGATAGCGACTGCCGCGGCTCGGAGTTGGCTTGGAAACAAATTTGGGTTTCTCAATTTTGAGGTCGTATGTGTTTTCGCCCACCTTTACCACCACCGTGCTGGTGGCCACATCGATGCTAACAACTTCCACGCCGTCTTTGGATTCTTCCGGGCCGAGAAAAACACTCATGGCTTTGCCGCCGCCAGCTATGCTCATTCGCAAGACGGCCTTTGGTGGATTGTAGAGAGTGGAAATGCCCTGAAGCTGCGGTGCCCCGACTGGGACAAATTCCTCAATTTCGACAGGTTTTTCGATTTTCGGCGGCGGGTTCAGGCGAAACGGATCTTTGCGAACGATCACACCAAATTCATTCAGCGCCTTGATTTTGGCATCATGGCGAGCCGCCGTAAGGGCATCATCGTCCTTGGGCTTCTCCGGGGCAATCTCCACTGGCTTCAACTCCGGCCCCACCACTTGAGGCAACGTGTTGGTGCTGGTGACGGTTGTGTCAACCGTCGGACTATTGGTGCTTGTATTTTCGATGGCCGACTCACGCACCGGCGGAATCTCTTGTGCCTGCACCAAGCTAACCGCCCACACGGATGCCGTCAAAAATATTAGTAATCGCCCCCTACTCATGTGAGGCAACCTACCGGACAATAGCCGGAATAGCGAGCGTTTTTTATCCCCAAGCATCTGCATTAAAATAGACGCCGCGTGCGGGAAATCGTTACTAATAAGCCGCCTGGGCGCCACCCACACGGCGTTTTTTCATCCACGGCATTAGGCCCCGCAAGCGCGCGCCCACTTTCTCGATGTTGTGCTTCTCGCCGTCTTTCATCAACTTGTTGTAACGCTTGTAACCGTTCTCGTATTCTTTGACCCAGCCTTTGGCGAACTTGCCGTTTTGGATTTCCTTGAGCGCAATCTTCATCCGGCGCTTCACGCTGGCATCGATGATCTTTGGACCCACGCTTACGTCACCCCATTTGGCAGTTTCGGATATAGAAAACCGCATGCCGCTGATGCCGGCCTCGTTCATCAAATCCACGATGAGCTTTAGCTCGTGCAGACACTCGAAGTACGCCATCTCCGGCTGATACCCCGCTTCCACCAGCACCTCGTAGCCCGCTTGGATCAACGCGCTGGCGCCGCCGCACAGTACGGTTTGTTCGCCGAACAAATCAGTCTCCGTTTCCTCTTTGAAAGTCGTTTGCAAAACGCCGGCACGCGTACCGCCAATACCCTTAGCCCAGGCCAACGCAATTTTCTTCGCTTTGCGCGAAGGGTTTTGGAAAACCGCAATCAAGGATGGCACGCCCTTCCCTTCCAAAAACTGCCGACGCACAATGTGGCCCGGCCCTTTGGGCGCCACCATAATGATGTCCACATTTTTCGGCGGAACGATGGTTTCGAAGTGAATGGAAAACCCGTGGGAAAACACAAGCGTCTTGCCCTTGACGAGATTGGGCTCGATATCCTTTTTGAAACACGCCGCCTGTTTGGTGTCCGGCAAGGCGACCATAATGATGTCGGCGCGACGCACGGCTTCGTCGGTGTCGAACACCTCGAATCCTTTTTGCTTCGCCACGCGGCGCGACTTGCTGCCTTTATAAAGGCCGATGATGACCTTGCATCCGCTCTCCTTGAGATTGAGCGCATGCGCGTGGCCTTGGCTGCCGAACCCGAGCACCGCAAGGGTTTTTCCCTTGAGGTCTTTCAGGTTCGCATCTTTGTCGGTGTATACTTTTGCTGGCATTATATTTTATAAAATTTGGAGCAACGGATTCCCTAGCGCGACAGCGCCACTTTTCCGGTGCGGGTGAGTTCGAGTACGCCGAAGTTTTCCATTAACTCGATGAACTTCGTCACTTTCGTTTCGTTGCCGGTGACCTCGATAGTCATGCTCTTGGGCTGAACATCCACAATTTTGGTGCGGAAAATATCGGTGATTTGCATCACCTCGGAACGCCGTTTGCCGTCAACTTTTACTTTCACCAAAACCAATTCGCGATCGATGTATTCGTAATCGCGGAAGTTAGTCACCTCGAGCACATTCACCAGCTTGTTGAGCTGGCGAACAATTTGTTCCACCGTGGCATCATCGCCGCGAGCCACGATCGTCATGCGCGACACTTCGGGGTCGTGTGTGGGTGCCACGTTGAGTGAATCAATATTGTAACCGCGGCCACTGAACATCCCCGCCACGCGCGTGAGCACGCCGAAGGTATTTTCCATAAGGACGGAGATGGTATGTCGCATGGGCTGCATCGATTTCGGGCCGCGCAAAATAGCAACGCGCCTTTGCGCGGTCAATGTAATTCACGGAAAACGGACTAAAAGAAGGGGTTGCTCGACTGTTCCTCGCCCACTGTGGTGAGCGGCCCGTGACCGGGGCATATCAAAGTGTCGCTCGGCAGAGTCAAAATTTCATCGCGCACTTTCTGTTGTGCCAGTTCCGGCGTGCTAAAATCTTTCCCCATCGAACCGGCAAAAATCGCGTCGCCCACTATGGCCACAGCCGACGCATTGCCGGGCCAACCTTCGATGACATACGTCACCCCATCCTCCGCGTGCCCCGGTGTGAGGCGCGCGGTGACCGACAACCCACCCACGGCAACCGCCTCGCCGGGCGTCACCCGACTACGTTCTGGCGCGCCGGAATTATTCGAGTGCAATTCAATTTCTGGCCAACGCTTGCGCACATCGCCAATCGCCGCCACGTGATCGCCGTGCATATGCGTGATAAATAAATGCCGCACGTCCAACTCATTCTCATCCGCGATGCGAAACAAATCATCCGCAAACCAGCCCGTGTCAAAAATTGCTGCCTCACGCGAAGCCGCGTCCCACGCCACGAAACTATTCACTTCGAAACCCTCCGCAGTGGTGACCACACGCAACTCACGCCAACGAGACAAATCCACCGCCGCCGGTTCCCATCCATCCTCCACCCGCTGCGCTTTCGCAGCATCCAAGCCCAACCGCTCAGCCAGCACGGCCACATTGACAGATGCTTCAATCACGCCTTCTGTTTCCCATTCCTGCAACTGCGCCTCCGTGAGACCCGCCAAAGCTGCCGCCGCGTCGATGGGCGTTCCCGTTTGCAAACGCGCCTTGCGGCATACATCCCCAATGTGATCTTCCAAGCTCATCCGCGCGAGTTTGCCAAACCACCCCCGCCATTGCCAGCACGCACCGCGAATGCTAAAAATCCCGCATGCCAACGATTCGCGTTATTTTGCCGATACTGTTCATCGCCCTTGTCGGCGGAAATGGATGCGCATGGATTAAGAACACCACTCGCTCCAGCACCCAAAAAAACAATCCGGCCTCCATCCATCCCGCCACCGGAATTCGGTCCAGCACACCGCGCACAGAAGAATCAGAGTTGCAAAACATTTTCATTGCCGACAACACCGCCATCACCGAAGTCGTCAAATGGATTGAAGAAAACCCCGCCCTAATTCGCAGCAACTCTAACCGGCGCGAACGCCTTGCCCAGCGTATTCGAATACGCCTCGATCGCGTGCGAAAAATGTATCTCGCATTTTTGGAAAAACACCCCAACAACGCCCGCGCCCGCGCTGCGTACGGAAGTTTCCTCACCCATATCGACGACCAACAAGGCGCCCTACGCGAGCTAAAGGCCTCCGCCAAACTCGCCCCATTCAACGCCGCCGTGCACAACAATATCGCTACTCACCTCGGCACAATCGCCGTGGAATCCGGCCGCCATACGCGCGTGGGCGAAGTATTGGAGGCTTACCAAAAATCCATACAACTCGCACCGCGCTCGCCGCTGTATCGGCACAACTATGCCATTGCCCTGTCACTGTTCCAAAAGAAAGCTGCCGCACATTTGAAACTCACACCGCGCGAAGTCAGCGAGGAAGCGCTAAAACAAATCACTGAAGCGTTGCAATTGGATCCGAACAATTTTGAAATCGCCGCTGACCTCGCCGAGACCCATCACGATTTCAAACCCCTTCCGCACGAACAAACTCTGGCCGCATGGAAACACGCCGCCAAACTCGCCACCACTGAAGACGAACGCAGCTGGGCCGAATTGCAAATGGCCATCGTGAACATCGAAATCAATCATTTCGACGAAGCCAAACGGCATCTCGGAAATGTGGATGTCAAGATTTACGCGAAGTTGAAACAACGATTACTCAACGCCATTGAGCGCACTCCCAAACAAAAACCCGCTAAGCCTTGAGCGCCGCCAGCAGTTTCTCGTGAATCCCCCCAAAGCTACCGTTGCTGAGCACGCACACCACATCGCCTTCTGCCGCTTGGGCGGTCACGTGATTTACAATGGCGTCCACGTCTGGCAAGTACGCGGCTTCCGCTCCGTAGGTTTGGACATCGACAATTAAACGCTCCGCGTCCAACCGCTCGGCTTCGGGGATTTGGTCCAAACGCGCCACTTTCGCGACGACCACTTTATCCGCATCGCCAAACGCAGCGGCCAAGTCATCCTGAAAAACACTTCGCCGCGTGCTGTTGCTGCGCGGTTCAAAGACCGCCCAAAGACGGCGATTTGGGAAACGCGCCTTCAGGGCTTTGAGCGTTTCGCGAATGGCAGTGGGATGATGGGCAAAATCGTCAATCACCGTCACACCGCGCGCCTCGCCACGCACTTCCATTCGCCGTTTGATGCCTTCAAAGGAATCGAAGGCCGATTGAATTTGCGAATCACCCAATCCGCAATGACGCGCAACGGCGATCACCGCCAGCGCATTGCGAACATTTAATTCACCAAAAAGCGGCAATACAAACTCAGCGCCGTCCACCGAAAAGCGCGAGCCCTCCACCGGAAACTCCAAGTCGCCCGCATCGGCCAAACTGAATCGCTGGATTGGGCAATGACCAATTTCCAGCAACGGCGCGATGTTCGCATCGTCGCCATTGGCAATGAGGAGTCCGTTGCGAGGGATGAGGTTAATGAATTGGCGAAAACTTTTTTGAATTTGGGCGAGGTTTTCGAAAATATCAGCGTGGTCGAATTCAAGGTTATTGAGCACGGCCACTTCCGGCAGGTAATGGACAAACTTGCTCCGCTTGTCGAAAAACGCCGTGTCGTATTCGTCGCCCTCGATGATGAACCACTCGCTGTCCGTGAAGCGCGCGCCCTGTGAAAAATTATTTGGGATGCCGCCGATGACATAACTCGGGTTCAGTCCGTTGTGCTCAAAAACCCAAGTGAGCAGCGCGGTGGTGGTGGTTTTGCCGTGCGTCCCGGCAATCACAATGGAGCGCTTGCCGCGAATGAAAGTCTCCTTCAGCAATTCCGGCAATGAACAATAGCGCAGCTTGCGTTCCAGCACCGCCTCCGCCTCGGGATTGCCACGGCTAATGGCGTTACCGATGACAACCAACTCCGGCGCGTCACTGAGGTTTTCCACGCGATAACCCTCCCGCACCTCAATGCCGCGCTCGGCCAGAAACGTGGACATCGGCGGATACACATTCGCATCCGAGCCAGTGACCCGCACGCCACGCTCCTGCAACGCCACCGCCACCGAGGCCATCGCAGTACCGCAGATGCCGATGAAGTAGATGGATTTGATGTTCGAAAACATTTCAATTAACCACAGAGAGCACAGAGGGGAAATCTCTGCGTCCTCCGTGTTTCTGTGGTGAAAATCACGAGCCCAAAATATTCTTTAGCAATTCTCCAACCATTTGCGGGTTCGCTTTCCCGCGACTGGCTTTCATCACCTGCCCTTTCAAGAAATTCAGCGCGGTCTCTTTGCCATTCCGAAAATCTTCGGCAGGCCCGGGATTAGCCTCAATTGCTTCGTTGCAAAACGCCTCCAATTCCCCGGAATCGCTGACTTGTGAAAGCCCTTTTTCCTCAACGATGGCTGCCGGGGATTTGCCGCTTTCAAACATTTTCACAAACACATCCTGCGCAATCTTGCTGTTTATTTGGCCTCCCTCAATGAGTCCCACCAATTCACCAATCGCTGATGCCTCGAACTTCACATCGGCCACCGAGCCGCCGGTTTCCACAAGCTTCGCCTGCAAATTGTTCATCACCCAGTTGGCCACCGCCTTGGGATTTTTTGCGCCATTCGCCGCCACCTCAAAATAATCACCCAACGCCGCGTCGCCCACGAAGACTTCCGCGTCACTGGCGGGCAGTTGAAAATCCGCCATCAAACGCCGTTTGCGGGCGAGCGGCAGTTCCATCACCGAGGCGCGCACTTCGGCGAGCCATTCCTCCGAAGGCGTGTGCGGCATCAAGTCGGGGTCGGGGAAATAGCGGTAGTCGTGCGCGTCTTCTTTGGTGCGCATGCTTTCGGTGATCCCAACGGCGTCATCCCAGCGACGGGTTTCCTGCACCAACGTTCCGCCCTCGCGCAGCACGCCAATTTGGCGCTCAATCTCGTAACCCGCCGCGCGGCGCACGCCGCTGAATGAGTTCATGTTTTTGATTTCAATTTTTTCGCCCAGCTCAGTTTGGCCGATGGGCCGCACGCTGATGTTTACGTCACAACGCACCTGTCCTTTTTCCATGTCGCAATCGCTCACGCCGCCGTACTCGAGAATGGCCTTGAGCGCGTTGAGATATTCATAGGCCATGTCGGCACCGGTGAGGTCGGGCTCGGTGACAATCTCTAAAAGCGGCACGCCCGCGCGATTGAAATCCACACCACTGTGATCGGCAAAATGAGTACTCTTGCCCACGTCCTCCTCCAAATGCGCGCGATTGATGCGTACGCGCTCAGTGCCCTCGCCAAATTCAAAGTCCACAAACCCTTCAATCGTGGAAGGAAAATCCAACTGCGTGAGTTGATAATTCTTGGGGTTGTCCGGATAAAAATAATTTTTCCGATCCCACTTCGCGTATGACGGCACGTCGCAGTTGAGCAGCATCCCCGTCAGCGCCGTCTTCCGCAACGCCTCCGCATTGGGCACCGGCAATACCCCCGGCAAGCCGAGGCATACCGGACACACATTCGTGTTTGCCTCCGCGCCATATTCATTAGCACACCCGCACCACATCTTCGTACGCGTGCGAAGCTGCACGTGCGTTTCCAAACCAATGACTGCTTCGTATTCCATCAGTCCAAATTTGGTTGTTTGGTATGCCAATCAGTGACCTGTTCGTAAGCGTGTGCGGCTCGGAGTAGGTCGGGCTCGCCGAAGGGTTGGCCGAGGAGCTGCAATCCCATAGGTAAACCGATTTTGGAAAACCCGCACGGCACGCTGATGCCGCAAAGGCCGGCGAGGTTGCAGGAGATTGTGAAGACATCGGAGAGATACATTTGCAACGGGTCGCCGGATTTTTCGCCGATTTTGAATGCGGATGTGGGCGTGGTGGGGCTGGCGATGAGATCAACTTGTTCGAAGGCGTTGAGAAAATCCTGGCGGATGAGGGTGCGGGCTTTTTGGGCGCGGAGATAATAAGCGTCATAATAACCACTGCTCAAAACGTACGTGCCAAGAATGATGCGGCGCTTGACCTCTTCGCCAAAGCCGGCACCGCGGGTGGCGCGGTTCATTTGTTCGGGGCTCGCGCCATCCACGCGCGCGCCGTAGCGGACGCCTTCGAAGCGCGCCAAGTTGGCCGAGGCCTCGGCGGTGGCGATGATGTAATACGTGGCAATGGCGTACTCGGTGTGGGGCAGTGAAATTTCTTTTATTTCCGCGCCCAGTTTTTCTAGTTCGGCAACTGCGGCGTCGGTGGCGGCTTTCACTTCGGGGTCAAGGCCGTCGACTTGATATTCCCTGGGTAAGCCGATTTTCATGCCTTTGATATCGCCAGTGAGCGCGGCGGTGTAATCGGGTACGGGCTCGGGCACATTGGTCGAATCGCGCGGGTCTTCGCCGGCTATCACCCCGAGCAAGGTGGCGGCATCGCGGACATCTTTGGTGATGGGGCCGATCTGATCCAATGACGAGGCAAACGCCACGAGGCCGTAACGACTCACGCGTCCGTAAGTGGGCTTGAGGCCGACGCATCCGCAGAGCGCGGCGGGCTGGCGAATGGAGCCGCCGGTGTCGCTGCCGAGCGAAGCGATGCATTCATCGGCGGCGACCGCCACGGCACTGCCGCCGCTGGAGCCGCCGGAGATGCGGTCGGTGTCCCACGGATTCCGCGCGGGGCCGAAGGCGGAATTTTCGGTGGAGCTGCCCATGGCAAACTCGTCCATATTCACGCGCCCGAAAACCACTGCGCCGGCGTCGCGTAGTTTTTGGGTAACGGTGGCGTCGTACGGACTGTTGAAATCGCCGAGAATTTTACTGGCGCAATTAAGCGGATGGCCGTTCACGGCGATGACGTCTTTCATCGCGATGGGCACGCCGAGCAACGGCTTGGTTTCGCCGGCAGCGCGGGCGGCATCGGCAGCATCGGCTTGGGCGAGTGCATCGGCGGGGTCGTGGCTGAGAAAGGCATTGAGTTGGTCGTCCACGGCGGCGATGCGGTCGAGGCAGGACTGGGTAGCGTCGCGCGAGGTCAATTCGCCTTGGGTCAGCTTGTCGGTGAGCTGCGAAATCGTGAGCGTGTGGGGCATGGTCACTCGACGATTTTGGGCACGATGAAAAGTCCGTTGGCGGTTTTGGGCGCGTTGCGCATCGCGGCTTCATGGGAAATTGATTCGCGCGGCTCATCTTCGCGGAGCACGTTGGTGAGCGGCACGGCGTGGGCGGTGGGTTCCACGCCTTCGACGTCCAACTCGTTGAGTTTGTCGACGTACTTGAGAATGTCACCGAGTTGTGACCCGAGGCGCGCTTCCTCTTCGGCGGTGAGCTCGATGCGGGCCAGCTTCACGGCGTGCTGGAGATCCTCGCGCATATTCCCCATCGGTTTAGGCTTCGCCGAATTTTCCTTCAATCAAGGACTGGATGGCATCGGCGGCGCTTTCGGCATCGTCGCCGTTGGTCTCAATGATCAACCGAGTGCCTTTGGCGGCGGCTAGCGTCATGAGGCCCATGATGCTTTTGCCGTTCACGCTGTCGCCATCTTTGGTGACGGTAATATCGGCCTGAAAAGTGTTCGCCATCTTGACGAATGCGGCAGCGGGACGCGCGTGCAGTCCGGATTGATTAGAAATAATCAACTCTCGGACGATAGCTTCATTATGGCCGTTGGTTTCCATGAACTGACAGGCAGGGGGGAGACTTTCGGGGACGGTCAGTGTTTTGGCGAGGAATTATTCCGATTGATCAGGATTCATCTGCGCGATAAGGCGTTTATTAAGCTCTTCGGCGGCATTATAGCCGGTACTCTTAAGCTTGCCCTGGAACGCCGCCACTTCCACCAACCGCGCAATATCGCGCCCCGTCCGCACGGGAATCGTGATGTGCGGGATCCTAACGCCGAGAACTTCGGTGGTTTTTTCCTCCATGCCGAGGCGATCCACTTCCTCCACATCATCCCAATCTTGCAGGGAAACCACAAGATCCACCTGTTTTTCGCGCCGGATGCTTTTTACGCCAAACATCATGCCCACATCGATGATGCCGATCCCGCGTACTTCCATATGATTACGCGTGATGTTGGCGCTCGTGCCAATGACTTCGCGACCATCGAGCAGTTTCACCTTTGTCACATCATCGGCCACGAGACTATAACCGCGCTCAACAAGTGCGAGCACGCACTCGCTTTTGCCGATGCCGCTATCGCCCTTAATGATGACCCCCACGCCAAGAATATCCACCATGCTGCCCTGCACTTGGCCGCGCGGTGCAAACAAATCCTCCAACGCCAGTGTCGCGCGGTTGATAAATTTCATCGTAATCAGCGGACACCGAAAGACCGGGATGTTTTCCTGTTCCGCGATTTTCAGTAACGCCGCATCCGGCTTGAGATTACGCGAATAGACGATGCACGGAATGCGATGACTGCAAATTTCCGCGTAGCGTTCCGCGCGCACTTCGGGCGTGAGCGATTTGAGATAGGTCACTTCCGCCGACCCCATCACCTGCAAGCGGTTGATGGCAAAATATTTTGTGAACCCAGCCAACGCCAAGCCGGGGCGGTTGACGGTGGGTTCCTTGATGGCGCGCTTGAGGCCATCGGTGCCGGCGAGCAAACGCAAGCCCAGCGCGGAGGCGTTATCCACGTAAAACTTCTCGACGGTTATTTTGGGCTGCGGCATATCAAATGTTAAATTCAGGGCCGAGATAAATATCGCGCGCTTGGGAGTCATTGACAAGGAATTCCGCATCGCCTTCCAGCAACACGCGGCCTTGATGAATGAGGTACGCACGGTCAACCAACTTCAGGGTCTCGCGCACGTTGTGATCGGTGATGAGAATGCCGAGGCCGCGTTCGCGCAGGCGGCGCACGATTTTTTGCACTTCATAAACCGCAATGGGATCGATGCCCGCGAAGGGCTCATCGAGCAACAGCAACTGCGGGCTCGTCACCAGCGCGCGGGTGATTTCCAGCCGCCGCTTTTCGCCGCCGCTTAATTGATACGCCTTGCTGTGGGCGAGAGCCGTGAGATCCAATTCATCGAGCAAACTCTGCAAACGCACGCGCCGTTCCACCAACCCCACCTCGCACGTCTCGAGAATGGCGAGGATGTTTTCCTCCACCGTGAGCTTGCGAAAAACCGAAGGCTCTTGCGTGAGATATCCAATGCCCGCGCGCGCGCGCAAGTGCATTGGCAGATGGGAAATTTCATCCTCTAAAAACAACACGCCACCCTCATCCGGCCGCACGAGCCCCACCACCATATTGAACGTCGTGGTTTTCCCCGCCCCATTGGGGCCGAGTAGTCCGACGATTTCGCCGGGTTGCACGTTGATAGAAACGCCGTCCACCACCCGCCGTTGGCCGTATTCCTTGGCCAGATTTTCCGTCGCCAGCAAACTCATTTCTTGGGCGGACCCAACCGACGCACCGGCGGTTCCGGAGCAACTTCTTTGGGGGTTGGTTTTTCAGGATTACCCTGATTCACCTCCACCCCCTGTTTCGCCCCAAGATTCCCTGTCAGGCGATCGTAGATAATGATCGGCGCGGAAAGCTCCCCACCCTTTTGATCAATAATTTTAGGAAGTGGACTGCCCAACTTCGCGGTTAACACCACTTGCTCTGTTAGTTGGGTGTAAACCGCTTTGTCACCAAGGGCACGGCTTTTGTTCTCCCGATTGATAATCACCACATTGCCTTCAGCGATTAGCATCTTCACATTTCCACCAGCACCCACCATGGGTTCCATCGATTTTTTGGGGGCACCCTTCGCGCCAACCGGCTTGGGCGCGGGCTTGTCGGCTTTGTCCATAAAAACCACCGTCAATTTATCGCAACTTAAATCCAAGGTGCTGTCAATGACCCGGACCTTGCCCTCGTAAATCGCCAAGTCGTTTCTTGAGATTGTAATTAAAGGAATTGGAAGTGCTTTTCATTCCCTCCTGCTCCACCTTCACTTTGGGCGGGGGTGCTGCTTTCGCTTTCGCCGGTGCATCAGCCGCGACCGCCAGCATTGCCAACGCAAGGATGCTTCCGGCTATTTGTTTTATTTTATTCATCGATGGAAAACCCTTTCCTCGTCACTGTCTTCACATTATTGGAAATCGTCAAGTACGATTCCCGTTGGTGCCATTCAAAACCGCGCCCACTCAGGGACGCATCGCCATCCGCCCGGCGGAGGGTCATCGGCCCGTCCGAGGAGGCAACGTGGGTGCGGAAGCTAAATAAACACTCTGGTGCTTCGATAATCAAGTCCACTTTTTGTGTGCCCCCGTCATATTTGTACGTTTCCATCCGCATCCCGGTGATGAGCATCATCCCGCCTTCCACTTGCACTGCGGTGTCGCCGGTGAGCAAGGATTTAATCTGACCGGTGGCACGTTCGTACTCAGGATATTTGATTCGCTTTTGCCCAGCTTGATTTGGAGCTTCTGACGCGTGTGCTGCATCGTCAGACTCAGATTGTGTCGGCGCCTCATTGCAACTTGAGACCACACAAATCGCTATCATCGCAACGCTGAATATGACAAAATTTTTATTGCTCACGATACCCCTCCGGATGTCTGAGCCGCTGGAGAATCGCCGGCATATGGCCGTGCGCGCGCAAGATTTTATCGCACACCTCGCGCACCGCGCCTTGGCCACCGGTGGCGGTGGTCACATATTTTGCTGCGCGCTTCACGTCCGGCATTGCGTTGCCCACCGCGATGGGCAGGCCCACACGATCGAGCACCGCGAGGTCGTTAATGTCGTCGCTCATGAAACACGCATCCGCCCAAGTGAGCTTTGCCTTTTTCAAAATCGCCTCCACCGCCGCCACTTTCGGCAACGACTTCTGCCACAAATAATCCACCTTCAACTCCTTCGCCCGCGCCGTGGTGGCCGCCGATTTACGATTGGAAACCCAACCCACAGGAATCCCCACGTGCTGCAGCAAACGCATTCCCATCCCGTCCTGAATGTTGAACTGCTTGAACTCCGTCTTGCCATTGAGGATCACCGTGGCATTCGTGAGCACGCCGTCCACGTCCGTGAGAAAAATCTTCACGCGCTTGAACATCGCCGTTGTTGCCGTTTTCTTCGAGACGCTCATCGCACTGCTTTGTAAACTTTCAGCAATTGTTTCAGCACCTTCGGCATCTCGCGCAGCGGAATCATATTGGGCCCATCACTCCAAGCCTTCTTGGGGTCGGGATGGGTTTCGATGAACAACCCATCCGCACCGGCCGCCACTGCGGCGCGAGCGAGCACAGGAGCGAATTCGCCATTACCGCCGGATTTGTCGCCCTCGCCGCCGGGCATTTGCACTGAATGCGTGGCGTCAAAAACAACCGGAAAACCAAACTCTTTCATGATGGGCATCGACCGCATGTCGGCCACAAGATTGTTGTATCCAAAAGTCGTGCCGCGATCGGTGACCAATAATTTTTTGCCGCCCGCCGCCGTGGCTTTTTTCACCACTTGCCCCATTTCCTGCGGCGAGAGAAACTGGCCTTTCTTCAAATTCACAATCACACCCGTGCGCGCCGCCGCTTCAATCAAATCCGTTTGTCGGCACAGAAACGCCGGAATCTGAATCCCATCAACCACTGCCGCCGCGGCCATTGCTTGTGCCTCGGTGTGCACATCCGTCAGCACCGGCACGCCGACTTTCACGCGCACCTTCGCCAGCACCGCCAACCCCGCCTCCAAGCCGGGGCCGCGCTTGGTTTTGCCGGACGTGCGGTTGGCTTTGTCAAAGCTCGCCTTGAAAATGTACGTAATGCCCAATCGTTTGCAGGTATCGCGCATCGTCCGCGCCACCTTGAGGCACAACGCTTCACTCTCGATGACACACGGGCCGGCGATCAGAAATAAATTTTTCCCACCCGCCAAGCGTCTCCAAAGCTGATGATTCGAACCCTCCACGGCCCGATGTTTAGCAGCCCGCGCACTAAATGTAAAGTTAGCGTAAACGCTTGAAAAGCCAGCCCATAATACTTAGCCTAAATCCAATGCGCTTTTCGCCCGTCATTTTCATCTTGCTTGCCGCCACGGTCACCGCCGCGCCGTTGAGTTTCAATCGCGACATCCGGCCGATTCTTTCCAATAACTGCTATCAATGCCACGGGCCGGACAGTGCCGCGCGCAAGGCGAAGTTGCGGCTGGATCGCGAGGCGGATTCGCGCGCGGAGTTGAAAGGCGGCGCGCGCGCCATCGTGCCGGGGAATCTCTCGGAGAGCGAACTCATCTATCGCATCACCACCGATGACACCGATGAAAAAATGCCGCCCGCCGATTCGCACCGCCAGCTCACGCCTAAACAAATCGAGACGCTCAAGCAATGGGTCAAGGAAGGCGGCAAGTACGAAAGGCATTGGTCATTCATCCCACCAAAAGCCGCGCCGCTGCCAAAGGTAAAATTGAAAACTTGGCCGCGCAATGGCATCGACCATTTCATCCTCACGCGATTGGAAGCCGAAGGGCTGAAACCCTCACCCGAGGCGAACAAAGCCACATTGCTGCGGCGCGCTTCCTTTGACCTAATCGGATTGCCCCCAACCCTTGCCGAACTCGACGCCTTCCTCGCCGACAAATCGCCCAAGGCATTCGAGAAAGCCGTCGACCGCCTCCTCACCTCGCCGCGCTACGGCGAACATATGGCGCGCTATTGGCTCGATGCCGCCCGCTATGCCGACACCAACGGTTACCAATACGACACCCACCGCAACATGTGGCCGTGGCGTGATTGGGTTATCAACGCCTACAATCGCAACCTGCCCTTCGACCAATTCACCATCGAACAATTGGCCGGCGATCTGCTCCCCAACGCCACGCTGCAACAACGCGTCGCCACCGGTTTCAATCGCAACCACCCTATCACCATTGAGGGCGGTATTATCGACGAGGAATACCGCACCGAGTACGTCATCGACCGCGTGACCACTTCCGCCCAAGTGTGGCTCGGGATGAGCTTCCTTTGCGCCCGCTGCCACGACCACAAGTTCGACCCCGTTTCGCAAAAAGAGTTTTATCAATTCACCGCTTTTTTTAATCAAGTGCCCGAGCGCGGCAAGCAGCGGTTTCACACCCAACGTAAAAGTACCTCCCGCCAGCCTTGCCCAATTCACCAAAGAACTGACCGCCGCGGAGCAAAAACAGGCAAACCTCGAAAAGACCATTGCCCCTGCTCAATTGCGCTGGGAAAAATCATTTTCCGACAAACCCACTACGCCAATGTGGGTCAACCACAAACCAAGCCAAACAACCGGAGGCACAGGCACAACATTTACTCTTCTACCTGATGGATCAACATTGGTTGGCGGTAATTCACCGGTAAATGAAATTTACCAAATCACCCTGCAAACTAAACAAACTCAAACCACCGCCATTCGATTAGAATGCCTGACTCACCCTTCACTGCCCTTTGGAGGTGCTGGCCGCGCGTTTAATTCCAATTTTGTGTTGAGCGAATTTGAGGTGGAAATCGTGCCGACCGCCAAAGGTGGCAAACCCGAACGTATCCGATTCACGCGCGCAACCGCGGATTATTCTCAAAACAATTACAACATCACCGCTGCTATTGACAATAAACTCAGCACTGGTTGGGCGGTCGATGGCCCGAGCAAAAAAGAAAATCGCGTTGCAATGTTCGTGGCCGACAAGCCCTTCGGATTCAAGGACGGCACCGACATCGTCCTAAAATTCCACTTTAAATTCCCTAACATAATTCACGGCATTGGACGTTTTCGTTTAGCACTCTCATCAGAAGCAAGCCCCCAACTCACCACCGGCGAAAGCATTGCTCAACTCGCATCCATGCCGGTTGATAAACGCACTCCTCAACAACAACAACGATTGCGCTCTCAATTTTTGACCACTGAATTGGCGCCCAAGGCTGCAAAACTTTTACACCAACAAATCCAATCCCTTCACACGAAAATTAACGCCCAAAAATCCCAAGGCTCCAGCACAATGGTGATGCAGGACATGGCCGCGCCGCGCAAAACGTACGTGCTCGAGCGAGGCCAATACGATCAACGCCGCGAAGAAGTTTCCGCCGCGACCCCCGCCGCGCTCGGCCCCATGGCTGCAGAAATGCTCCCCGCAACCGCCTCGGACTCGCGCGCTGGCTCGTCGAGCGGGCAGCATCCGCTCACCGCGCGCGTGGCAGTGAACCGCGATTGGCAACGCCTCTTCGGCGAAGGCCTTGTAAAAAGCACTGAGGAATTTGGCACCCAAGGCGATTGGCCGAGCCATCCGGATTTGCTCGATTGGTTAGCCGTTCAATTTGTGAAAAAGGGATGGGATCAAAAAGAGCTGATTAAACTCATCGTCACCAGCGCCACGTATCGGCAGAACTCCCGCGCCTCAGCCGCACTGCTCGCGCGCGACCCCGACAACCGCCTCCTCGCGCGCGGCCCACGCCATCGGCTCGATGCCGAGGTGATCCGCGATAATGCCCTCGCTGTTAGCGGGTTGCTGCTCCATAAAATCGGTGGCCCCAGTGTGTATCCCTATCACCCCAAGGGCCTCTGGCTGGAGCTCAACAATCGGCCGGGCCTTTCCCGCCCGTACCCGCATGGCAAAGGCGAGGCGCTCTTTCGTCGAAGTCTTTACACCTACTGGAAACGCACTGTGCCGCCGCCCTCCATGGCCACGTTCGACGCGCCCGAACGCGAATTTTGCCTCGTGCGCCGCAGCCGAACCAACACGCCGCTGCAAGCCTTTGTGCTGTTGCACGACCCGCAATTCGTCGAAGCCGCCCGCCATCTCGCCGCCAAAATGATGGCCGCCGCCAAAGACCCTGAAGCCCGCATCGCCCACGGCTTCCGCATCATCACCGCCCGCCCGCCCAACCCCCGCGAGCAAGCCATCCTCCAACGCCTCTACGCCGAGCGCTTGGCTTTTTACAAAAAGAACCCCAAAGCCGCCGAAGCACTCCTGGCCATCGGCGAATCCAAAACCCCCGAAACCCTACCCGCCACTGAACACGCCGCGTGGATGACGGTGGCACGGGCGATGATGAATTTGAGCGAAACGATTACGAAAAACTAACCATGAACGTACCACCCGCCGCCATTTCTTTCAGCAGCTCCGCCACCGGCATCGGCACCGCCGCGCTCGCTTCGCTGCTCAACGAAGACCTCTTCGCCAAACCGGCCCTGCCTGACCTCATGTCCGGACTGCCGGACGTGCCACATTTTGCACCCAAAGCCAAACGCGTCATTTACATGTACCAAAGCGGCGCGCCGTCGCAGGTCGACCTCTTTGACCCCAAACCCTCGCTGGAAAAACTCAACGGCCAGAACCTACCCGACTCTATTCGAAAAGGCCAACGCCTCACCGGCATGACTTCCGGCCAAAAAACTTTCCCCGCCGCAAAGTCCTTCTCCCCCTTCCGCGCCCACGGCCAGAGTGGCACACAAATCAGCGACGTCCTCCCGTGGCATCACAAAATCGCCGACGATATGTGCCTCATTCGCTCCATGCACACCGAGGCCATCAACCACGACCCCGCCATCACATTTTTCCAAACCGGCCACCAACAACCCGGCCGCCCCAGCCTCGGCGCGTGGGCCAGCTACGGCCTCGGCAGCGCCAGCAAAGACCTCCCCGCCTTCGTCGTCCTCCACAGCAAATGCACCGATCCGCAGGCCCAACCCCTTTACGCGCGCCTGTGGGGCAGCGGCTTTTTGCCCAGCAACCATCAGGGCGTCAAATTCCGTTCCGGCAGCAACCCCGTTCTTTATTTGAAAGACCCCACTGGCGACACCCCGCAAGGCCGCCGCCAACTCCTCGATTCGCTCGCCAAGCTAAACACCCTCCGCCGAGAAGATACCGGCAACCCCGAAATTGATACCCGCATCGCCGCATACGAGATGGCGCACCGAATGCAAATGAGCGTGCCCGATCTCACCGACCTCAGCAAAGAACCCGCCAGCACCTTCAAACTCTATGGCGAAGACGCCCGCATCCCCGGTACTCACGCCGCCAACTGCCTCCTCGCCCGCCGCCTTGCCGAACGCGACGTCCGCTTCATCCAGCTCTACCATCGTGGGTGGGACCACCACGGCAATCTCCCCAACCGCCACCCTAAAATCGCCAAAGAAACCGACCAAGGCAGTGCCGCCCTCGTGCTCGATTTAAAAGAACGTGGCCTACTCGACGACACTCTAATCATCTGGGGTGGAGAATTCGGTCGCACCGTCTATCGCCAAGGTGGTAATGCCAAAACTTTCGGGCGAGACCATCATCCTCGCTGTTTTTCTATCTGGCTGGCGGGAGGAGGAGTAAAAGGCGGAATTACCCACGGTGAGACTGATGACTGGTGCTACAACATCGCCAAGGACCCCGTCCACGTCCATGACCTAAACGCCACCATCCTTCACCTCTTAGGCATCAACCACGAAAAACTCACGTACCGCTATCAGGGCAGAGACTACCGCCTCACAGATGTCCACGGGAAAGTGGTGAAGAAGATTTTGGCGTGATTATTTCTTCGGGTTTTGCTTCGGCTTTTGCAAAGCGGTCCGAGGAACCCACGCCGCCGAGGTCTGAATCGAGTGCGTACAAGAGCAACCGCTGCTGCTTTCGGGGGCAAGCATGAGGCCTTGGGCGGGAATAATGCCCAGCCAGCATCCGCTGCGGATTCCTTCGAGTTGTGATTTTTTGTTAGTCTCGAGGTCCCAGATGCCGTGGAAGTAGTGACGGAAAAACATACTGTGATTACTGGCGGCCATATTGCCACAACCGCGGCGTTGAGGGAGATCAGTGCGGACTTCGGTGCCTTTGCGCAAGTCGTAAGCGATGCTGTCGGAATAATACGTTTCGCCAACCACCAGCGGATGCTGAAGGTGACCACCGTGATGATCCTTGGCGGCCTTGCGGCTTTTATTCCACAGTTCCGGCACCTCAGCTTTATCCCCACCGAAACGCAAGGCAGGTGAACTGACGTCGTAGGCGTAGGTGTGATAAACCTTATTACGATCACTGCCGGTGGCCACAAGGGTGCCTTGGGCATGCACGAGGTAGAGCATGTTTTCGCACTTAGAAAAATCCACGGGGCGTTCCCATAGTTTTTTGCCGGTCACACGATCGAGAGCTACAAGGTGTTGGGCGGTCAATTGCGCGGGCGTGATGCGGCTGGTGACGGACTTGGCAACCTCCGGGTTTCGACTTTCCACAAAATAAATAGTGTCGTCCGCGATGGTTAGGGTGGAATTCATCACCGCGCCGCCGCGATACGCCCACTGCTCTTTGCCGGTGGCGGGATTATGGCTTAACAGCGCATCACTCACCACGCGTTGCACGTCAGCCGTACCAACGCCATCATACCACTCGCCAGAATCCGCCTTGTAGCTGGAACTGTTTTTAACCGTGGCACTGAGCAACTGTCCTTTGCCCGCTGAGAGCCAACCCCAATCGCGACCTTTGGCAGCGTTGACGGCCGCGCGGCGTTGGCCGGTCTGTGCATCCAGTGCAATGCACTCGCCACCAATGGTGACAAAGAGTGTGTCGTCGGTGGCCACCATATTCGAGCCATCGCGGGGAATATTCGAACGACGCATCTCAGGTGAAAAAAACGTCCACAGCACCGTACCGTTGTAGGCATCCACACCAAAGAGCACGCGGTCGCCTTGGATGAACATCCGGCCATTTGCGGCGAGCGGTGCAGGATTGCGACCGCCGCGGTCCGGCATAGGGCGCGGCCCGGGCTCACCCCACCAGAGGATCCCAACTTCGCCGCGCACGAGGTCGTCGCGGCTGTTGGTCGTATTGTCGGCCGAGCCGTATTGATGCGTCCAATCGCCCGCTCCTTCGAGCTTACCACGTTTCAGCGTGGCCCAGACTTGGCCGCTTTTTTCTGAAATACTGCAATCCGCCCCACCGCGCTTGAACCAATCTTTCAACGCCGCCGCAGTGAGTTTGCCGCCTGCGTGGCCAAGCATCGCCACGCCGCCCGCCGGACGCAGCACGCGCAACAATTCCGATGCATTGTCGCCCGGCAATTTTCCATCAAAGAGCAAACTCCCCGACACGATGAGATTGGCGAAGTACGGCCCGTACGGCAAATCCGCCACGCTGCCCTGATGCACACTGACCCGGATGCCGTATAATCCTGCGGCGTTCAACGCGTGTCGTGCGGCCTGTGCCTTAGCGGCATCTGGCTCCACGACGACCACCTGCAACTCCGTTTGCTGCGCCAACTCATACGCCAGTCGCCCCTCCGCACTGCCGAGCACCAGCGCGTAGCCCTGCCGAATGCCGCTCTCGGCAACAATCCTGTTTGCCGCCAATTGCACCCTTCTCATAGTCGCGTCATCCGCAAACGGAGATGGCCGTCTGGGTTTATCGGCAAGTCCATAGAAAAATGATGTGTCAAATTTATACCAATCACTGGCAAACTCGGTTTTCCCCTTTCCCTTCGCCACGATGCAATAGAGGTATTCACCCTCCGGCGAAACTCCATCCAACAGTGTCGAAACTTGTTTCGCTGCGGCTAGTTCAACAATCCGCTCGCCACTTCCATTCGCATGTTTCCAGCGAATGGAAGTGGGCAGGGCCTCGGCCATTTCCCATTCCATCCGAATTGTCCTGCGATCTTCCCAACGCAACTGTGGGGACGACACAAACTCCAGCGGCTGTGGCGGTAACGGAAAATCGTTTTTACGCGTGTTGAAACGCTTCGCGATGGTCGCGGCGTCCAGCGCATTTTTGTAAATAGAAATCTCTTGAAGACCAATTGCGCCACGATAAAACTCATCATTATCCTTGTAGCCGCCCAGCTCAAAAGTGGCCTTCGGCGGGTAAAAAATATCGCCCGAGTTATTTGTGTGCGAAGCTTCAAGCTTGCCATTCACAAACAGGCGCGTGGCGTTTGTGTCGCTGTCGTATGTGCCGACGACATGATACCAGCGATTGTCCTGAAAATCGGTGATGCCCTGCATATATGGCTCCAGTTTTTGGCGGCCTTCGCTCGCGATAACGAACGAAAATTTGCGATTCACATAACCAAGCAACCAACCGCGCTCATAACTGCCGTTGTCCTGAATAACCCCTGCAATACCGCCCCAACGCATCAATTTCGCCGGACTCACCCAAGCCTCCACGGTGATGGATTTCTTGGGCACCTTCACCAAATTAAAATCATCCGTCACCCACGCTCGACTGTCCGTACCCTTGAGCTGCAATCGACTCAAGCCGCCAGTCTTAACCACTTGGGCCGCACCGCTGTACTTTGCCGGTGCACCGACCACTGCCGGAATCACCCCATCCTTTGCATGCTCAAAACGCCAACGGTGCAGCAGACCGTTTTCAGCTGCGCTGGCCGACTGAATTGCGCCGGTGAACAATAATAAAATGACGAAACCGTTTTTCATTTTGTAGTGAAACAATGAATAGTGCCCTTGTGCGTGCTGACCACCAACCGCCCGTGAGCAACGGCAAGACCGAGCGCGATCCCGTTTACTTTTGCTGTCCAAATTTGTTTGCCGTCGGAAGTTGAGTACGCGGCGACCTCATTATCACCGCCCGCGAAAAGTGTATTGCCCGCGAGAACAAGTGCGTGCGGCTGGCCGCAGTCCACGCGCCACAGAAAGCACGCCTTCATCTCGGCGCTGATTTCACCCAAGCGTCGACCACCGGCTATGACTTTTTCTAAAACCATCGGCACATCGGGCGACTTTTGTTTGCGCAATTTTGCGAGCAGAGCTCCGTTTGTTTTCCGGTCTTCATCGACTTGCTTGCGTTCGCCTTCGAGCTTCAGATAACGAACGCGGTCCAGAACGCTCAATTCCCTGTCCGCGTGCAAATAAGATTTCTCAGCGGATACAATCATATGATTGCCCGAGAACGAGGCGAACGTGTCTGTCATTCCGCCCGGCACCAAACCCAGTTGCCCCTTGCGGCCGGGACCGAAGACGAGAGTATTGCCAGTGAGCAACGCGTACGTGCCGCCGCCGCCTTTCATAGTGCGCAGATGCTTGCCGGTGGCGCGGTCGTACACAACCGGATTGTCGCGTCCCGCCGGCACATAGACACGGTCGTTGGAAACCAACAAATTACCCTGTGCAGGCAAATCCGTTCGCGTGGTGCGCCATTGTTCTTTGCCGTCGGCGGCGCTGAAGGCAACGATGTGAACACCCTCACTCGGGAACATTCCCGCGCCCGCGTAGGCCACGCCATCACGCACGAGGATGCCCGTTCGCAGCGGCCACGCGGAAATGATGCGGTTGTTGCCCGCGATGCGATAGTCGCTCGGTGCGAGACGTTTCCGCCAAATCAATTTCCCTTCTGTGGAGATGCAGTACGCATGGCCGTCATCCGAACCGACAAACAACTTGCCGCCGTGCAGTGTAGGTGCGAGGCGCACGGGTCCTTCGGTGAAAAACGCCCAGCGCTCCTTACCTGTTACCCCGTCGAGACAGTGAACTTGGTCATCTGCTGATGAACCGAAATAAACCGATTCCCATCCACAACCACGTGAAATGCATGGTCAAACAACTGGCGATTCTTGAGGTTTTCAACCTTGTTGTACGGGTCACGCTTGGCTGGACCGCGCCATGCTGGCCGCGGCGCATGCAGCGGTTGATGCACCCATGACTGTTGCAGCGGCAGCGTAAGATTCTCAGCCGTCACGCCACTACGGGCCGCATCGGCGCGATACGTCGGCCAGTCAGCCGCATTGGCCGAACTTGCACTCAAGGCACCAAGAATAACTAATAAAACAATTCTCATTCTGCGGTTTACAATTTCACAATCCGATCGGCAAACTCATCCGCCGTGGAGCCGTGCGTGACAACAATTACCGTGCCGCCGGCGCGATGGAATTCTGACAGGTGCTCAAACACTTGCCGATCATTTTCAGGGTCAAGATTACCTGTCGGCTCATCGGCCAAAATCAGGCGTGGCCCATTCACCAGCGCACGGGCAAGGGCCACGCGTTGCCGTTCGCCGGCACTCAACTCTCCCGGCGTGTGGGTCAGACGATGGCCCAAGCCGAATTGCTCAAGCAGTTCGCGCGGGCGCTGCGTCATTGCACCATTGCGGGCAGCGAGCCGCACATTTTCCTCCACGCCAAGATAAGGCACGAGGTGAAACATCTGGAACACAAACCCCACTCTCGGTGGCGCGATAATCGGCGCGCGCGCCGGGCGACTGAGAATACAAATCCGCGCCATCAAAATTAACCGTGCCCTCACTGGGCCGGAGCATTCCGCCGAGCGTGAGCAGCAACGTCGTCTTGCCGCTTCCGCTTGCGCCCTTGACTCGCGATGAATTCGCCGGCGTCCACGCTCCAAATCAAACGGCGCCAGCGCGGTGACCGCGCCGAATCGTTTGGTGACTTGTTTGCAGGCAATCATTAGTCGTGTCGCAACGTGTCGGCGGGGTCTTGCGTGACCGCCAGCATCGCCGGAATAAAACTCGCCAACGCCGCGAACACCGGCGCAAGCAGCAGCGCCCATTTGAGGTTGTTCAAATCCCAGCTGATAAGCTTGGGAGAAATTTGCAGCAACTCCGGTGCCCCAAACGAATAGCAGCCCCGTGCCCAATGCGAAGCCACACACTGCGCCGACCACGCCGAGCAACAGCGCCTTGCCCAAAAACAACGCGGCAACCTCGCCGCTGCCTTTGCCGAGTGCGCGCAGGATGCCAATTTCCTGCCGTCGCGCGCGAGTGTTGACAAACGCGAGAACGCCAACGATGACGCCGCACAGAATAACGACCGCGGGCATGAGCGTGGAAAAAGTTCGCTCGATATCGCGCCGCTGTTTTTCGCGCGCCTCGGCCATATCCTGCATCCGGAATACCTGTGCGCTTCCGGCAAGAATCGGGCCAAGCTGTTCGCGCAACAGTGCGAGCGTGTCCTGCGTTTCATCGGCGCAATAGCAATCGAGCGCCTGAATTTCATTGATTTGGCCTTCGCGATCGAGCACGGCTTGCGCGTCGGCGAGGTGCATATAAATGCGAATCTCCGCGCCGCTGCCTTTCTCGGAAAGTACACGCGCGCCACTTTGAATTCACCGCCCTCGACCGTCACCGTTTCATCGCGCTTCACGCCGTGAATTTCAGCCAAGGCATTTCCAATTAACACCGTGCCATGTTTCACAGGCGTTATCATAATGGGCTTCTTGCGTCCGGGCGGCGCCACCTCGCGCGGTGCGAGGCCATAAATCATCGCGGGTGAGCCCCGCCATTGCACTTTCCATTTCAGCACTGCCGACAGATGCGAATAGTTGATCGTGTCGTTGATGTTCGTGAAACTCTGAACCCAGTTTTCCGGAAATGTGGTTTTTGAAAAACCCTCATCCCAAAAATGCGCGAGGTCGGTGTCCTTGGAAACGATGCGGAGGTTTTGGCCCATATCGCGCTGGATGCGTTTGGTGCGCTGCAGGCTTCCGGCGAAGGCTGTGTGAAAAATAATCGAACCGCCCACCGCAATGGCAACGGCCAACAGACTGAACACAGCGTTCACCTTGCGATGGCCCAGCTCCTTGAGAATCAGTGTGAGTGGATCATCGTTCATGAATCGCGCTTGCGGCCGAGCAGTAAAATGACTCCGCCGGCCACGAGGATGGGCACGCCGGCCATCATCATCCAGCCAAAAAAGGAAAAGCCCGTGCGCGGCAGAGTTCGCAGGCGGCGACTTGGGTTTGCTGCCTTGGGGGGCGGCTCGATGGGTTTGAGCAGCTTCCGGTTGTGCGACAGGTGTCGGCTCAGCTTTTGCGAGGTTGAGCGCGCCTTCGCGGTAGCCCATCAGCAAATCATCGAGCGTGCCGCCGATTTGGGCTTGGCGATTTGCGCCCTGCCCTTTGCCGCCTTTGGACAGGATTTGGCTCATCTCAATGCGAATGGCGGGGCTCTCGGGGTCGAAGCCGAGTTGGTCGGCGAATTGTTTTTGGACATCCTCATCCCACTTTTGCGGAATCATCGTGCCCTGCATCCATTTGCGGTCGAGGCCACATTCGCAATTGAGGCCGATGGTGTTCACAATGGCCGTGAGCGCCCGCTCATCCAGCCGCGCATCGCGCAACACCGGCCCGATGATGCGACCGCGCCCGTACAGCACAGCGACTTGCGGCGTCTCGGCAATCTCAGTAATGCCGAGGCTCCACATAAACGCTTTCTCGGCTGCAAACTCTTTGGCGGAAATCACCTCCACCACCGGCGGCTCGCGGATTTCTTTTTCCAGCTTGTCCATCTTGCGAGGTGATGGTCGCGACAACGGTGTCCGCCATCTTCCGAATGCGCGCATTTTCATCCGCGTTTTTTCCTTCGACAATAAGAATGACTCCGTAGTGCTCGTACACTTTGGAAACCACCGCATTGCGCCGCTGTGAATCAAACACCGACTCCAATCCATCCCAAGCGGTGACTGACAAAGGCTTGCCTTCAACCGTTAACGAAACCGGCAGTGCACGCTTGCCGTCAGCCGAAACCAAAACAGCCTGCGCGTTCGATAAATTATCTGGCAGAAATTTAGAAGCTTCGCCCTTTGCAGCCACGGTGGCGGTGAACACTTCCGCTTTCACATTAGAATCCAAGTACGTGGCATAGGCGATGGACTTGAGAGAATCCACTTCAGCTAGCGGACGTGGCATCGGGAATGAAAATGAAAAGGCGATATTTCTCCGAGCCGAGATCGACAAAGCCAACATCACGGACATTGAACCGGCAAGCCAATGCATCCAACGCCATCAACACTGTCAAAATGGTTGCCAGTTTTTTCATTCTTCCTTGCCGCACACAGGGCAGTCGGGCCTTGGACGTAAACGCACTTGGTTAAATTCCATTGATTTCAAATCGCACGTCAGCAAGCGACCATACAACGGCTCGCCCAATCCGGCGATAATTTTGATGGCTTCCATCGCGCCGAGGCAGCCGACCATTCCGGATACTGCGCCGAAAACCGGGAAACGCCTCTGCCAGTAATCGGGCTTCTCCGGATAAAGACACTGGAGACAGCCGGTGGTGCCGGGCTTGAAGCTGGTGATGTGCGCTTCCAATTCGAACATCGCGCATTCGACCAGCGGTTTGCCCTGCCGCACGGCTTCGCGGTTCATAAAAAATCGCTCCTCAAAAAGCGGCGCGCAATCGACCACCACGTCGGCCTCGGCGACCAATTTGGCGGCGTTGGTGTCGTTGACGTTTTCGGGCAGGGAAATAATTTCGAGGCGCGGGTTGAGTTCGCGCAAACGCTTCACCGCACAGTCGATGCGTGAAGTGTCCAACGCTGATTCGGACATCAAAATTTGGCGGTTCAAATCCGAAGGCCGGAGATTTCCGCCGTGAGCAAGGATGAGTTTACCAATGCCCGCCGCCGCCAGTTCGTAAGCGACCAACCCGCCGAGGCCGCCGATGCGGCTGATCATCACGCTAGCGGCCTTGAGTTTGCGCTGACCCGTTTCACCAAAGCCTTCGATGCTGGTTTGCCACGAGTAAATCTCCTGCTCAAGGGAGGTCAATTCGGGCAAATTATTTGCGTCGGGCATTGGGGTTTGTTGGAGGGACGAGTTTGCGATGAATCACTCGCGCGTTACTTTGCCATTTTCCATTCGGAAATGACAGCCTGCCAAGCGCTTGGCTTCGCTGGGGCTGTGGGTGATGTGAAGAACGGTTACGCCGGTTTCGCGGTGGACGTGCTCGAGGAGGCGGCACATTTCCTCGTGCAATTCCTCGTCGAGGGCGGCGAGCGGTTCGTCGAGGCAAAGGACGGCGGGGCGATGGGCGAGCGCGCGGCCGAGGGCGACGCGTTGGGCTTCGCCACCACTGAGTTTGTCCGGCGCGCGGTCGAGGAGTTGGGTGATGCCGAGCAGCTTGGCGAGTTCATTGACGCGCGCGGCAATTTGGGTTTGCGGTTGTTTGCGGAGCACGAGGGCGAAGGCCAGTTGCTCGCGCACAATCATGGTGGGAAACAACGCGCGGTCCTGCGGCACGTAGCCGACGCCGCGCTCGGCGGGCGGGAATCCGGCAACTTCCTCGTCGCCCAAACGAATGCTGCCGCTCTCGATAGAACGGAGACCGCAAATGGCTTCGAGGATGGTCGTCTTACCGCAACCACTTCGGCCCATCAGCACGCCGTATTCGCCGGCGGCGATCGTGAGGTTTACGCCGCTCAACTCAAAGCTGCCTTGTTTCAGTGAAATGTTTTTGAGCGCGATCATGCGAAAACCCGTTTCATGCCGAGCGTGCGGGCGATGAGGAAAACGATGACCGCCGCACCAATCATGATGAGCGACACCGCCAGCATTCCCTCGGTGCGTCCGGCTTGGAGTTCGAGAAATGCGCTCGTGGGCAGCACCTCAGTTTTTTGCCGCGTGGCACCGGCAAAGACAAGGATAGGACCAAACTCACCCAGCGCGCGCGCCCACGAAAGCGTGGCGGCCGCGAGCAATCCGCCTTTGGCTTGCGGCAAAATGACGCGCCAAAAAGCTTGCTGCCGATTGCAGCCGAGGGTGAGGGCGACTTGTTCATAGCGGTGCGGGATTTGGTCGAAGGTCACTCGCATCGTCCGCACGGCGAAAGCGCAGGCTACCATAAATTGCGCGAGCACCACGGCAGGCCATTTGTATACAACCGAGTCGCTGAGCCAATCGGGCGCGTAACGAAACAGGATGAGCAACGAAAGGCCGACGACCAGCGGCGGCAGCACGATGGGAATATCAAGCAGCGTGTCGATGAGCGGTTTACCGCGAAACTCAAACCGGCTCATTATATAACCAATGGGCACCGCCACCCAAATGGACATCAACGTGGTGATGGTGCAGCTGATGAGGCTCAGCATTATCGAAAACTGAATGTCGCGACTGCGCAACGCTTGGACGAGCGGATTGGGCTTGGAAAGCTGCAGCGTCTTTGGGGTGGCGGCAGAATTTTCCGGCAGCGCGATGGAAAGTTGGTTGGTGGTGGTGTCGGTGATTTCGTGCACGCCATCCCAGCCCGCGCCCGCGCCGTGGACGCGAATGAATTGCCCCCACAAAAGGCCGTGCGATTCGTCGGTGGTGAGGGTGGCGATGTGGTTGGTGAGGGCGATCTCAATCACGAGCGCCTCGGGCCGTAGCGAGGCGGTGATGGGCGCGTTCGGGATTCTCGGTTGCAGCCGCACCTCGTCGGTGTTGGCCTTGAATAAGTTTTTGCCGGCGAGCATCTGCTCGTCGTGTTCCAAGGCCACTTCGTTTTTACCCAAACGAAAATGATACGTGCGGCCGGCTTCCACGCGAATGGGCACCGCGCCCTCGGCGTATCGGCCTTGTTGCACGCGCTCATTGCCGAGGATGGGTTGGTCGCCGTAATCGAGAAACACAAGGTCGGCTAAAACCATTGCGCCGATGATGAGCAGATAACTGCCGGCCAACACGCCGAGGCCAATGAGAAATGGCTTGTCCGAGGCGACTCGGTATTTGGGCTGCGCGGGCTCGCTCATTCGGTGCCGGCCTCCCAATTGAAGCCGAGCTGTTCGAAACGACGGCGCGAGGCGTCGGAGGTGACGTGGCGCATCAGCCGTTGCGCGAGCTGCGGGTAGACCATATCCTTACGGGCAGCAATATTTTGCACGGCGAGGGCGCGGGCGGGCTTGAGGGTCACGGCGTCGAATTTATTTTTTAGATGCTGGATGTTGGCCTCGTACACGAGCACCACGTCGAGCTTTCCGCCGGCTTCCATGCTTTGGATGAGCGTGTGGGCGGTGTCGTGCTTCACGGGAATATTTTTTGCAATGGCGTCCCACTGGCCGGTTTCGCGAAATAATTCCTCACTGAGTTTGCCGAGCGTACTGGCCTTAGGCTCGGTGACGCCAATGCGCAAATCGGGCTGCGCGAGGTCGGTGAGGGTTTGCAGGCCTTTTGGGTTGCCGCGTTTCACAAGCATCACGATGCGGGTGCTGGAAATCTTCAGGTCCGGGCCGAAGGGGTTGCCCATTTTTTGTTGGGCCATGTCGAGATAGGTGGCATCGCAAGTCATGAATAAATCGGGCAAGCCCTTTCCACCCGTTTGCATTTTGCCGACAAGCGTGCCGCAACCGGCGTAAACCATGGTGATGACGCAGCCCTCGCGCGCTTCAAATTCGCGGATGGTCTTTTCAACGGCTTCGCGATTGACGCCGCCGCAATCCACGCGCAGCTTCGGCACCTTGACCCACGCATCACCGCCGAGCGGTTGGTACTTGTGACGGGCGAAAACCTTGCCGCCCTTTTCCGGCGCGGCAAGAAAACGCGCAAACTGCAGCGCCAAAGTCGGCCGGTCGGTCGAAGCCGTCACCGCCACAGAAATATTGGCGCGGCT
The DNA here is from genome assembly GCA_937775205.1 of uncultured Verrucomicrobiae bacterium. Classification (GTDB taxonomy): domain Bacteria; phylum Verrucomicrobiota; class Verrucomicrobiia; order Limisphaerales; family UBA1100; genus JACNJL01. The sequence goes on from CALKBX010000001.1 coordinate 297,499, forward strand.
CGCTTTGAGTTCCGGCAGCTGGATAACGCGCAGCCCGTGCTGGCGCGCCACGGAATCCCACACAAACGCCGCTTGCGTTCCAGCATTTTCTTTGACCGCCAACGCGGCCTCGGTGACGGTGGGAAAGGAGGCGGCCTTCGCCTCGTTAATAGCCGCCCAATGGCCGGATTGCTCGAGCATCTTTTTGGTTTTTTTACCGACCCCCGCGAGCGGCTCACAAAGCACGAACGACAACTTTGCCTTCAGCACGTCATCGCAATTCGCCACGTCGATGTCCGCGCCCGGCTTCACACCGAGCACCACTTGCCACGTGGCCACGCGCAACGATTCCCGCGTGAGACCATCGGCGGCCGCTTTTTCGATGTAAGTATAATCTGCCGGAATATAAATATCCGCGCTGGCAAGGCCGCCTTCCTTGTCGATCTTGAGGCGGTTGGCGAGCACCCCGCTGTTGGCGTACTCGAGCTTCACGCTCACGCCCATTTCAATTTCGAATTGCTTGGCCGCTTCTTCAACCGCGAGCCGAACACCGGCGGCGCAGTAAACAGTGAGGCTCTTCGCCTGCCCATTGCGCGGGCCGGACGAGAGATTGTCGGCGTATTTGCTTTGCAGAAAAACCGCAAGGCAACCGATGGCCAACGCCGTGACCGCCAGCCAAAGAATGCCGTTGCCGCCACGCGCGCCGTATTGATGTTCGTTTTCAGTCACCAGAAAGAGCGGACTCTAATCAGCAGCCAGCCGGTTTTCAAGTCAACAGGTCAGCGTTTGGCGGCGGTCTTTTTGTCCTCGCGGATTATTTCCAGTGATTGAATCAACGTGGACGCCGGATGACCCGCAACCAACTGCACGCGGCCCACTTGAATGTCGTCGTTACTTTTTCCCGGTGGCCGAATGACCAGTTCATTTGCACCCTTTTTCAGAGTGCCCCTTGGCACGGGCACGCGATTGGTCAGCTTTGCGGTGTCCTTCTGCAAGCGGCCAATCTCGCGGCCATTAAGCAAAATCAGCCAATCATTGTGAACATCCTGCTGCGCGATGGACAACGTGTAAGCTTCGTCACCGCCTTTGAAATCAAACGGCATCGTCAATACAAACCCCTCCGGCTTGGGCGTGGACTCGGTCCAAGCGGCCACCGTGTTGTCGCCGAGATGATGCAACTTTGGATGCACGTCGATGGTCGCCGCGCCTTTTAGCCCGGGCGGGGCCAGTTCCACCAATAAATTTCCTGTTACCTCCACGCCTTTAATTTCGCGCACCACCACCGCGCCCTCGGCAGCGGCCTTGGCCACATCAAAATTTTCCAACACGGTTTTGCCCTGCAACTTCACATCGAAAACTCGGCTACCCACTTGGTCACCAGGCAAGGGGGTGAAGCCCAACCGCACGGTGTACCGGCCGGTGTCGCCTTTCTCCAGTAGCGGTACGCTGAAGCGCGTGGCGCCTTTTAGCGCGGAAGTGAACAGCCACGGTTTGTCAGTGCCCGCGAGTTTTACATCGCGCCAATCGCGTTGGACGACTTCGATGGCTCCCGCCTCGGCGAGGTTGAACTTGATGCCGTAGTTGCGGAAGGAGCCCTGCCCCACGGTCGTGTTCGGGCGCGGATAGCCGAACCAAACCGTGCCGTCTTTTGCGCGCATGTCGCCGGGCGCGCCAAAGTTAATGGCCATGTGGCTCACCGGCTTGGTCGCTGCTTGCGAAATAAACACCGCCCATTCAGCGTGGCCCTTTTGCGGTTTGTTTTTTAGCACCACTGTGGTGCGCAGCGAGTAACTACACGTGCAGCCCGCGCTGGCTTCCTGCATGCTGAGGAGGCCGTTGGCGGGAATCATACTGTTCCAACAGCCGGGCCGCACGCCGCCGAACAGTTGCAGACCGCTGTCCTGTTCAGTGTTCACAATCGCGCCGCTGAACGAGCGGAAAAAGATGTTGTTCGGCGTGGCGGTGACGATGCCGCAACTGTGGCCGGGCCGCAGGAATTCCCAATCCACCGATTCGCCAGTGATGGGATGTTTGCGTTTTTGGATTTCGCCCGTCTCCAAGTCGCACCGGCGCGGCTCGATGTAAATGGTGTCGCCGACAATCGTCGGGCGCCGGCGATAATTGAGCGGCTTGCTCCACAGCAAACTGCCACCGCCGCCATCAATCACGGTAATGCGCCGCCAATTCAATTCGCCTTTGCTGAATGGCCCTTCGTCATGATTGCTGTAATGGCCGAACGCCAGCAACTTGCCCGATTGATACGCCAAGCCCAGCTTGGTGCCGCCGCTGCCGGTGAGGTCGTACGGGCGACTCCAAAGCGCGCGGCCAGTCTTCGCGTCTAGACACATCACACGGCGATAGTCGCGGTCTTTTTCGGCCAGCTTTTGCTCGCGCTCGGGCACAAACACGCCACCGCCAATACTTGCCTCCGTGGCCGCCTTCGCCTGCGCACGCTCGCGGGCATCAAGGTCGTCCTTCAGAAAATAAACACGGCCATCGCCGATAACGAGTGAGATGTTCGGGATCGATTTTCCTTCGTGTTCCCACAGCATTTTGCCGGTGGTGATGTCGTACGCAAAAACTTTTTCGCTACCCATGAGTTTGCTCGAAACCGCTGAGGGCTTGAAATCAGGCAACCACCCCGGGAAAGCATTGATGGCGTGCCAGTGCAACCCCCCCCGCTTGAAATAGGCGTAAGCGCGGTCATCCGGTTGCTCGTGAATCGCTTTCACCTTTTTCAACGTGGACAACGCCGGCTTGGGCGCATCCTTTTCCGTCACCCATCTTCCGTCTTTCACGATTGAATTCCAAAGGTAACCATACTCGTTCGCCATCGGCGTGGCGCCACTACCGATTAGCAAATTGCCGTGCACCGCGATGTATCCCCAACGCAATGCCTTGCCGCCTTTCTTGCGCGGCACGGGAAATTCGCGAATTGTTTTGCCTGTCTGCGCATCGAGCTGCAGCACGCGATTGTGCGTGGCCACAAAAATCGCATCATCCGTGGCGGTGATATTTGAGCCGTCCACATCCACTCTCACACGCACGGCACCGGGGATTTTCCGCTTCCATAAAAATGTGCCGTTGTAGGCATCATACGCCATCACTACTTCCATGCCCTGCACGAAGAGTCGCCCGTTGATGGCTAATGGACTCGTCGACCGCGCGTGACGATCCACCATGTCTTCACTGCCCGGCTCGCCATACCACAGCACGCCGAGCGGCCCCTTCACCAACGTGTCCAGCGTGGACGAAGTGTTTGCGGTGTTGCCGTAAAGCCCCGTCCAACTGCCGGCGCCCTTGAGTTTGCCGCGGGTGAAGTGAAGTAGATTGTTGGTGAAGCGCATTTTTGTCTCCGCGTGCGCGTTGGCCTTGAGGCCATTGACGATTTTGTTGACGCTCGCTTGCGGCCATTCCTTGATAGAGCCGAGCACCAACTGCCCACCTGAAGGCCGCAACACGCGGGCCAATTCGTCCACTGGCAGATTGACTTCCTCCCCAAACATCGCGCGCTCGGACACAATGAGGTTGGCAAAATAATCCGGCAACTCGCTGTACTCCCCGCCCAGAACAATCACGCGGCTGCCGAATAATCCAGCCTTCATCAAGCGCGCGCGAATGGTTTGCAGCCGCTTGGCGTCGTGCTCCACCACCACGATGTTGAGCGCCGTGTGCTCGGCCAAATATTCCGCCACACTGCCATCCCGCGCACCGGCCACGAGGCACCAACCGCGATTAATTTTTGCCATATCCAAAACTGCTTTCACGGAGGCCTCCAAACTAGCGGGGGTTTTCGTCGATACAGCGGCAGGCTTGATCACGAGCGGCGCACCCGCCAACGCGCGCGGGGCAAGGCAATGGATAGCGCCGTCATCCGTGCTGGCAAAGAGCCGCCCATCGGCCACGGCTAGGCTGACTACATGACCCTTGATGACATGATCCGTCACAAGATTGCCGCTGTCTGATTCCAGTGAAATCACAAAACCCTTGCCCCCCGCGAAAAGCGTGCCGCCCGCCAACGCCAACGGACCGAGGCCTTCGCGGAGCGTAAACCACTTGACGCGAGCGGCATTCAACTCGGCAATTTCCTTTCCGATGACAGTGATACGGGTGACAGCAGCCGACAGCCTAACGGCGAGATCCTTCACTTCTTTGATTGCGGCCGCCACGTTGGCATCGGCTGTTATTTTCGCAGCAAGCGCGTCGTCATTCTTTTTCAAGGCGGCAGCTTTTTGTACGTCCGTAGCATCCTTGTTTTTCATCACGGCCGCCAATTCCGCTGCAGCAACCTTCGCGGCTTTGGTGGCTTTGATTGCTGTTTCCCTAAACTTCGCTGGGCTTCCTTCAATCTCTTTCTGACGCGAACGAATCTTGGGGATGGATTTAGCCAGTAAGGATGATTCTTTCTCCAGCACGGGCACAAGGGAATTGGCTTTGCGATTAGCTTCGCGATCGATGGCGTATAGGGCCTTTTGCGTGGCGATGTACGCGATGTCTTTGGTGAGCACCATGTCGATGGAGGGGTAGCGCGCAAACTGGTCGCCGCGACTGGAGCCACTGCTGCCATCAAATTCGATTTTTGTGTCGGCACCTTGATTGCCAATGCCGGCATACAATTTGTTGCCGTCCATCATCGCCCACGAGCCTCCGATTTTGCCGCCGCCACTCAAGAAGCGCTTGAACTTGCCGGTGCGTTTGTTAAACGCTGCGGGCATACTTCGGCCGGTGGGCACAAACAGCGTATCGTCCGAGGCCACGAGATAACCCTGCGGTGACATGCCGCCGTATTGCAATCCCCACGATTGGTCGCCAGCGGTGTCGTTCATCCAAATCGGTTTACCGGTGTTGGCGTTCACGGCGGCGATGTACAATCCTTCATACGGGAAGATGCCGGCGGTAGTATATAAGATGCCATTTTCAATCAACACCCCCGTGCGAATGGGCCACAGCGAAATCATCCGGCCATTGCCGATGATTCGCTCGCCGCTGGGGCCGGGGCGGTATTTCCATATTTGCGTGCCCTTGGCGGCATCCACGCAATAGACGTTGCCATCGTCCGAACCGAAATAAACGCGACCGCTATCAATCATCGGCGCAAAACGCACAGAGCCCTCGGTGGCAAAGCTCCATTTTATTTTTCCCGTGCGTGTATCGAGCGCGTGAAGGTGGTTGTCCACGTTATTTCCAAAAATCAATGTAGTGCCCGTGACCACCGCATGATAAGCACGGTCAGTATGCATCCGCGGCGCCTCCTCGCCCGGTAGTGGCCATGCTGTGCGCGGCGCGTGCTGGGGTTGAAAAGTCCAATTTGCAAACAATTCGGCGGGCATGTTTTCCGCGGACACCGCGGAGCGCTTGCCATCAGCGCGGTACGCGGGCCAATCGTCAGCGACAAGCGGAGAAGCAATAAGACAAAGGCCCATGAGGCCAGGAAGCAGGGGAACTTTCATAGGCTTAGGATTGCCGCACGCGGGGGGTTATTCAAGGGAAATGCAAACACCGGCATTGCCGCTCGCATCTTTTTCCCGTAAACTTTCAACTTATGCGTATATGCGTGCTAATGGCGTTATTGTGGACAGCGATGGCGACGGAAAGCGCCGAAACCAAACTGACGGATGGGCATTGGGCATATCAAAAACCAGTGCGCCCCGCCCTGCCTCGGACGGATTCGGATTGGCCGCGCAATGCGATTGATTTTTTTGTGCTTCACCGGTTGGAGACGAACAATCTCCGCCCTTCGCCCGCCGCCTCTCCTGAGCAATTGTTGCGCCGCGTACATTTGGATCTCATCGGTTTACCGCCGTCGCCCGCGGTGGTGGATGCCTTTCTTGCCAACCCGACCGATGCGGCTTATGAAACGATTGTCGATGACCTTCTGAAATCTAAACGTTATGGCGAGCGTTGGGCGCGTCCATGGCTTGACCTTGCGCGCTATGCAGATAGCAACGGTTTCCAAGCAGACCAGCTCCGAGATAGCTGGGCGTATCGGGACTGGGTAATCAATGCCTTCAATTCTGGAATGCCATTTAACCAATTTGTAACCGAGCAAATTGCCGGCGACATGCTACCTAGCGCCACCTCTGCCCAGCGGGTCGCCACGGGATTCCATCGCACCCCCACCTGCAACGTGGAGGCGGGCGTGCACCCGGAGGAGAACCGCGTGAATCAAGTAATCGACCGCGTGAATACAACCGGAACCGTTTTCTTGGGAACCACACTTGAGTGCGCACAATGCCACAACCATAAGTATGACCCCTTCTCCATAGAAGATTACTATTCAATCTTTGCGTTTTTCAACAACACCCCGCTGGAAGTTAAACAGCAAGGCAACGGTGTCACATGGAATTTTTACGGGCCAACGATGAACTTACCGATATCAACAGAACAACAGACAAAGCTAAAAGATTTAAACACACGCAAAGAAGCAGCAGTGAAGAGAGTTTCCGAACTGAAAAAGGCCGCAAAGACGGAGCAACTCGCTTGGGAAAAGCAAACTTTAAGAGCTCTAAAAGAATCCCCGCAGTGGACGGTTCTTGCTATCGAAAAGTTTGATGCAACCGGAAATCCTGAACATGAGCTGCAAAAGGATGGGAGCATATTAGTAACCGGTAAAAATCCCGACAAAAGCACATACACCTTTCACGCCAAGGCAGACTTGAAACGCATCACTGCTATTCGCCTCGAAGCACTGACACATCCTTCTATGAACAAAGGTGGCCCCGGAAGAAACAAGGCACCAGTGGAAAACCCAAACTTCATCGTAAATGAATTCCAAGTCGAAACTGGAAGCAAAATGGTAAAGTTCGCCAGCGTGAAGGCTTCGTTCAGCCAAAACCACTGGGCCGTGGCCGGCAGTATTGACAACGACCTCAAGACCGGCTGGGCCATTACCCCTGCGTTCGGTAAACCAGCTTGGGCGATTTACAGACTGGCCGAACCATTAGAACTCAAGTCAGAGGCAAAACTCAAATTTACTATCATCCAGAACTACGGAGGCGGACGTACCATTGGCCGGCCACGATTATCCGCGATTGATGGCAACCCAAATGCTTTAGATCTGCCCACCGATATTGCCGTCATTCTAAAAAAGACTAAGCGCACCAAAAAAGACGACGACACATTGGCCAAGCATTTCCTCAAGGAGTCACCTAAACTCAAAGCCGAAGAACAAACCATAACGGCGATTGATAAACAGATCGGCGCCATCAAGCCCGCCTCCACTCTCGTGATGGTGGAACAGGACAGGGCCCGTGAAACCCACGTAATGTTACGCGGCCAATACCTCAGCCCCGGTGATAAGATCAACCCCGGCACCCCTTCAATCCTGCATCCGATGAAGAAGACCTTGCCCCGCAACCGTCTTGGATTTTCAAAATGGCTAACGGACCCTACCAACCCGTTGATTGGCCGTGTAACAGTTAATCGCTGGTGGGCGGAATTTATGGGGCATGGTATTGTGACTACTGAAGAGGATTTCGGCACGCAGGCCGAGCCCCCTACCCACCCACAATTACTCGATTGGCTTGCAGTGGAATTTGTGGAACGCGGCTGGTCGATGAAGCACATCCACAAACTCATTGTGATGAGTGCCACCTATCGACAATCTTCGAGAGTGAGCACGGAACTGCTAGCGAAAGATGCCACAAATAAATTCTATGCGCGCGCCCCACGCCTACGCATGAGTGCTGAGATGGTTCGCGACAACGCCCTTGCCATTAGCGGCCTGCTTAGCACGAAGATGCATGGACCACCAATTTACCCACCTCAACCAAGCGGCATCTGGCGGCACGTCGGGCGTAACGCACCTAAATATATCGCAGCCACTAATGAAGACCGCTTCCGACGAGGCGTGTATGTCGTATGGCGGCGTGGCGCGCCGTATGTGAGCTTCATGAATTTCGACGCACCCGACCGTGGTGCCTGCGTGGTGCGACGCCCACGCACCAACACACCGCTGCAGGCACTCACGCTTTTGAACGACGAAGCGTACATTGAGATGGCCATAGCCTTTGCCGGGCGCATCCTCAATGAAGCTAAAGGAACGCCGGAAGCGAAAATTAATTATGCCTATAAAACCGCCCTCGGCCGCGCGCCTCGGGCCGCCGAGGCGATTTACCTCAAGAAACTTCTCCTTAAGCGCCGCACCCATTTTGAAAAAAACCCAAAGGAGGCCGCCCTGCTCATCAGCGGTGCCAAAGGCTGGAAGCCACCCGAGGGGATGGACAAAGGCGATCTTGCGGCGTGGTTTTTCATTGCGAATATTTTATTAAACTTGGATGAGACAATTACGAAAAGTTGACATGCCTCATTCACAACATCTTCATACAAACTATGCCAATGATTCACGCAGAGAATTTCTGAAAACCAGTGGCTTGGGTATTGGGGCACTGGGACTGGGCAGCGTATTGAACCCCAACCTGTTTGCCACAAATCCGGCGGCGTCCAAGCAGCCGCATTTCCAGCCCCGGGCAAAACATATTATTTATCTCCATATGGTCGGGGCGCCATCTCAGCTAGATTTATTTTCCCACAAGCCCGAACTAGTGAAACGTAATGGTCAAAAATGTCCCGACCATATGTTTAAGGGCAAACAGTTGGCCTTCATCCGCGAACATCCACTGCTGTTAGGCACGCGCTTCAAGTTTCCACAGCACGGACAAGGTGGACTGCACCTATGCGAACACTTACCCAAACTCGGCACAGTGGCTGATGAGCTTTGCCTCGTGCAATCCATTCGCACGGAACATTTCAATCACGCCCCCGCACAATTATTCCAACATACCGGTTTTGGGCGCTTTGGTCGGCCGGGGATTGGCTCGTGGGTCAGCTACGGCTTGGGCACGGAAAATAAGGATTTGCCGAGCTACGTGGTGATGATCACCGGGAGTGTGGCAGGTGCGGGCAACAGCCTTTGGGGTAGCGGCTTTTTACCTACAATGCATCAGGGCGTTGAGTTTCGGAGCTCTGGCGATCCGGTACTTTTCTTATCCAACCCCAAAGGCATCGGACGCGGAGACCGGCGCGAACTTGTCGATGGCATCAATTTTTTAAACAAACAGTCACTGGCCGATGTTGGTGATCCAGAAATCGCCACACGCATCGAGCAATATGAGCTGGCCTTTCGTATGCAGGCAAGCGTGCCTGAACTGATGGATACCTCAAGGGAATCAAAAGATACACACGCGATGTATGGAACCGCAGCCTGGCAAGGCGAGTTTTGCCAATAATTGCCTGCTCGCACGTCGGCTCGTGGAACGCGGAGTGCGTTTTGTTCAACTTTTCGACCAAGGCTGGGATCACCACAGTAGCGTATTTAGCAATATCCCTAAAAAGGCTAAGCAAATCGATCAACCCGTATCGGCACTCATTAAGGATTTAAAACAACGCGGTCTGCTTAATGATACATTGATTGTACTTGGCGGCGAGTTTGGCCGCACCCCCATGTTGCAGGGCAAGAGCAATGACGGTGCAGGAAAAAACGTTGGGCGCGACCACCACAAGGAAGGCTTCAGCATGATGCTTGCCGGTGGCGGCGTGAAGGGTGGCATCACATTCGGAGAGACCGACGAGCTAGGCTACAAAGCGGTAGACAACCCCGTGCATCTGCACGATCTGAACGCTACAATTCTGCACCTCATGGGATTAGACCACGAGCAACTAACCTACAAATATCAGGGTCGAGATTTCCGGCTTACTGACGTCCACGGACACGTGATTGACCGTATCCTGGCGTGAAGGAATTGAAGCGCTGGGAATTGCGGTTCACTCCAAAATTCCGCTGTGTAAATGGCTGCATATTACGATTGCCCTGCTGGAACCCTCGACCGTTGTTGCCTCCGCCATTATATCCACCTCCGTTGAATTGCCGACGTTGCGGGGCTCCCGGCAGTCCCGGACCACCTGCCGGTCCACCCATACCTCCACCGGGTCCACCCATACCTCCACCGGGCCCATAGGGGTCACCACCTTGAGCGCCACCACCTTGAGCGCCACCACCTTGAGCGCCACCACCTTGAGCGCCACCGCCTTGACCGCCGCCGCCTTGACCGCCGCCGCCTGTTGACATTCCGGGGAAGCCAAGCACTGCACTGGGGTTCAGCCTAAATGTACGGGTAAAGTATCCCTGCTGGCTGGCCGGTTTTTGGACAAACACAATGCCCTGATCCAAAATCACATATTGAATGGGGTGATCAAAGGACATTGTCACAATATCGAGCACCTGCTTTGCGGTCAGATTTTGCAACTCACTGCTCAATCCTTTAACCTTAACCATTAACGGATCAAACGCCGCCTGAGTGCTGCCACCATTCGCTCCGCCACCAACTCCGGGCAATCCTCCACCAACTCCGGGCAACCCTCCACCAACTCCGGGCAATCCTCCACCAACTCCGGGCAATCCTCCACCAACTCCGGGCAATCCTCCCGGACCTGCTCCACCCGGCGCGCCGCCACCCACGGGAAGTCCTGTGGTAGGATCAACTGACTGACCACCTGCGCCGCCACCCATCATGCCAGCGCCCGCGCCCGAGGGAAGACCCGTTATCGGATCTATTCCGCCGCCTCCGCCTCCGGCTCCTTGACCGCCGCCTTGTGCGCCGCCACCTTGGCCGGCACCTTGCTGATTGCTGGGAGCACCGGGTGCCAGATACTGGTTGATAATAATGTTCACGCCAACCCCTGATCCATCGGGCATCCGATCCGTGTCATGCTCTTTGATAAGTGAGTTGAGCACCTGAACCATATCTATCATATTGAAGCTGTCTACCTCAGACAATTTCGGGATTACAATCGTGCGCAACTTCTGCGCGATGTATTTCCGATTACGGCCACGCATCATCACGTTTTGCTGGGCCACCGGATCCGGCACGCCATTGTAATGTGGCTGAGCTGTGAGGCCAGATTGCATCAAAAGATAAAACGCTTCATCAAATTGCATGGGGCCACGTGGAGGTTGTTGCAAGGGCACCGCTGGCTGAACAGGTTGCACCGTTGGCGGTGCAATTCCCGGCAGGGCTCCGCGGAAGGGCTCCGGGAAGGGCTCCGGGAAGGGCTCCGGGAAGGGCTCCGGGAAGGACTCCCGGTTGGGCAATCACTTGTGCGCTGATCAAAGCCAGCGCAAACCCCGTAAACAGTTTAGACATTTTAATCATCATATGTAAAAGTAGCACGTTTTGTACCATCGCGACAGGTCTTTTGACTTTATTTTTATCGCGGCCCGCAAGGCACATCTAATTTGACGGAAAGGGGCTGAAAAACCTAGGAAAAACGATGCCAAAAGGCCTTATTTGTTCGCAAAAAACGCATATTTTCAGGATTTTATCCTTGGAGACTACTTTTTGGTTCTGTCATGCATTGCTGCACTGGC
>CALKBX010000002.1 GCA_937775205.1 uncultured Verrucomicrobiae bacterium
AAAGATGCGAATCCTCGCCCTCATTTTCCCGCCCGCACCGCCCGCAGTAATGGCCCTGGCCCAGTTCACAAAACCGGCCACCGCCTTGCCGTTTACTTCCAGCACGGTGTCGCCCGTGGTGAGCCCGGCGTTGGCGGCGGGGCTGCCCGGCTCCACGGCGGCCAGCCGCAGCCGGTCGCCATCCACCCGCACGCGCGCGCCCAGCCACAAGCCGCGCAAATATTCCGGCGTGAAAAATTCGCCGAGCGCCTCGTTCACGCGCTTGATGGGAATGGAAAACCCGAGGCCCTGTCCCTGCCGGTGGATGGCCACGTTAATGCCGATGAGTTCGCCGTCGAGATTCACGAGCGGTCCGCCGCTGTTGCCGGGGTTGATGGCGGCGTCGGTTTGCAGCCAGTTGGCCACATCGAGCGCGGCGTTGGCTTGGGGCGCGCGCCGCGCTTTGCTGCTGAGGATGCCGCGACTCACCGAGCCGCCGAGGCCAAAGGGATTGCCGAGAGCGAGCACTGTTTCGCCCAGTAACAAATCGTCATCGCGCGCGAAGGTGACGGTCTTGAATCGCGTGCCCGGCTTGGCCTTGAGTTTGAGTAACGCCAAATCCGCGCGTTGATTGTACGCCACGCGCTCGGCCTCCAGCTCGCGGCCGTCGCTGAGCCGCACTTGGATGCGCGTGGCCCGGCGCACCACATGATCGTTGGTGAGCAAATACCCCTCGGGATCAATGATCACGCCCGAGCCGAGGCTATGGCGCACGTCGCGGCGCGGTTGAGCGTGGAACGGATTCCAAAAATCACGGAACACTTCGGCAAATGGGTCGTGGATTTCCATCACCGTTTCGGTGCGGATATTCACCACCGCGGGCATTACCTTTTCCACCGCGCGCACCACCGTATCACGCCTCGGGCCGTCCGCCGCTGTGGCGTGCATTGTCAGTGCGAAAAATGCAAATATAATATTGACGGTTTTTTTCAAGAGACTAGTTTTTTATTCAACCCCAGCGCGCGCAGTGTCCAACGCCAATCTGGCAGAAAAATGAGCCTCATGCAACGGCAAGCCGGCAAGATGACGGGCGCCATTTATTCACAATGGCGCGCCCAATCCGTGGCGGCGCAGGTCTGTGAAACTGCCGGTGACACACCTTCCGAGCGGCTGATGCAGTTCATTTGGCAGCACCAACGCCTCCGGCGCGAGGCGCTTCAAACCACCGACGGCCGGACGGTGCGGGTGCTGCATCCGGGCTTTTGGAACTACGAAGCCGGGCCGGATTTTCAGTGCGCCGTCATTCAAGTGGGCGATGATTTTCCTGCCAGCGGGGATGTGGAGGTGGATCCCGTCGCCGCCGATTGGCGCGCGCACGGGCATCACGCCAACCCCGCTTTTGCAGGCGTCATTCTGCACGTCATTTGGCATGGCCCCGCCAAGACCGCCCTGCCCACGTTGCGCCTGCAGCCACACACCGACGCGCCACTCGCCGCGCTCGCTGATTGGCAAGCGGCCGAGCCGTGGTTGCCCATTCAGTTTGCGGGCAAATGCCGCGCGCCATTGGCCGAGTTGTCTGCCGAAAAACAAGATGCCCTGCTCGGCGAAGCCGCCGCTGTGCGTTTGCAAAACAAGGCCGACGACCTCGCTCGGCACGCGCGCCGGCACGGTTGGGAAAGCGCCCTGTGGCACGGAATCTTCCGCGCGCTCGGCTACAAACACAACACGTGGCCGATGCAAAACCTCGCCGAACGATTGCCCGCGTTGCGTGAAATCGGTGCGGCCGATGCCCTCGGTTGGCAGGCGCGGTTGCTTGGCGTGGCCGGTTTATTGGCCGACGATTTGCCCGCGCAAATGCCCGCCGCCCGCAAACATCTCCGTGCGCTGTGGGATAATTGGTGGCGCGAACGCGGTGTGCTCGAAGAATTTATTTTGCCAAAAACCGTGTGGCGCTTCGCGGGATTGCGTCCGGCCAATCATCCCGTCCGCCGTCTCGCCCTGCTCGCTCATTGGCTGGCGCGCGATGATCTCTCCGCGCGGCTCGAGCAATGGCTGCAAATTGATTGCTCGAAAACCAAGCTCGCCCCCACGCTCAACGAAATACTCGCCGTGCAGCCGGAAAATTTTTGGACACATCACTGGACCTTCCGCAGCCCGCGCCAGCCCAAACCCTGCGCGCTGCTCGGCCCCACGCGCGTGACCGATCTGGCCATTAACGTTATCCTCCCGTGGTTCCACGCCCGCGCCGCCGCCGGCAAAAACTCAAAGATGCAAACTCGCATTACCGCTCGCTATGCCGATTGGCCACCCGCGCAGGACAACGCCATCCTCAAGCTCGCCCGCCAACGCCTCTTCGGCACCCACCGTCGCCTCGCCACCGCCGCCGCCCAACAGGGCCTCATCCAAATCACCCGCGACTACTGCGACCACGCCCCGGCGACTTGCGACAATTGCCATTTCCCTGATCTCGTGCGCTCTCTGTAGCGCCGAATTTTTTCAACCACAGCTTGACCTCGGAGAGGTTTTTTGCGGGACTGCTCGCACACGTTAATTCTTAAACTATTATGACCCATCCCCTTTTGGCTCAAGCCGCGGCTGACGTATCCTATTGGCCGCTTGGTATTCTGGCGATCAGTGTCGCTTTCATTTTCGTCTCCATCATCAAGCTGAAGTTGCATCCGTTTTTGGCGCTGATTTTTGCGGCGATCTTAACCGGATTGTTGACGGGCGATTTGCCCGGGATGAGCACGGAGAATGTCGGCTTGTTCAAAAGCCGAGTGGCGTTAAACGATACGCCCGCAGATACCGGTAATGATATGTTGCTGGCGGTGAACTGGTCGTTGCTTGCCTTTGGCAACACGGCGGCCGGGATCGGTTTCGTGGTCGCGCTGGCCGCGATCATTGGTGTGTGTATGCTTGGCAGCGGGGCGGCGGATCGGGTGGTGCGGTGGCTCTTGAGTGTTTTCGGCGAAAAACAGGCGGGCCTCGTGCTGTTGAGCAGTGGGTTTCTGCTTTCGATTCCTGTTTTTTTTGACACGGTTTTTTTCCTGCTAATCCCTCTGGCGCGCGCGCTGAGTTTGCGCACGGGGAAAAGTTATACGCTTTTCGTCATGGCCATGGCGGGGGCGGGGGCGATCACGCATTCCATGGTGCCGCCGACTCCCGGCCCGTTGATGATTGCCGAGGGTCTCAAGTTGGATCTGGGAATCGCCATGATGGCCGGCTTGGCAGCCAGCGTGTTGCCGGCTTGGTTGGTGCTGTTTTTGGCCAAGCGATTTGATCGCAAGTTTAACTTCCCAATGCGCGATGTGCCAGGGGCTTCGACGAGTGAACTCAAAACGATTGTGGACAAAAAAGATTCGGAGTTGCCCAATCTTTTTCTGTCCGCGTTGCCCATTGCGTTGCCGGTGATTTTGATTTCGTTGGTGTCGATTCTGAATTTGGTTGCCAAGGATTCCGTGAGTGGCGCGGCGTGGTTTCGGTATCTTGAATTTTTTGGTTCGCCGAATATCGCGATGTTGTTGGCGGCGTTGGTTGCGATTTACACTTTGGCGGCTCAAACCATTCGCGAGAAACGGCCGATGGAAGGAGGCTTGATGAGCACCTTGAGTAAGGCGCTGGAGGATCCATTGCAAACCGCCGGCGTGATTATTTTGATTACCGGCGCGGGTGGTGCGTTTGGCGGCATGATTCGGCTGGCCGGCGTGGGTGAAACGATTGAGGCCGTGGCCACCAGTTACAACATTTCCCTCATCCTGCTCGCTTGGGGGGCGACGGCGGTGGTTCGTATTGCTCAAGGCTCCGCCACGGTGGCGATGATCACCGGTGTTGGCTTGATGAGCGCGGTTATCGGGGACGGAAGTTCTTTGCCGTATCATCCGCTCTATATTTTTCTCGCGATTGGTTTTGGCTCAATCACGTTGTCCTGGATGAATGACAGCGGCTTTTGGGTGGTGCAGCGACTGAGCGGGTTCACGGAAAAGGAAATGCTGAAAACGTGGACCGTGATGCTCACCGCCATTAGCGTGGCGGGATTGCTGCAAGTGTTGGTGATGGCCGAGGTGCTGCCGATGAAACCGGTTCCGGTACAAAAGACTTCGCAGGTCAGTTCAGTTCCAGCGTTGGGTTCAGCAGCGCTCGATGGGCTTCGGCTTCATCGGCGAAAATGACTCGGATGGATCGGAATCGGTTGGTGCGCCAGTGATCTTCCTTGAGCAGCCATTCTTTTACAAAATTGGCCACCGTGCCGCGAGCGGTTTCGCGCACTTGGCGTATGTGGTTTTCCTGTTTGGCGTAGCCGTTTAGGCGCGGGGTGAGGGAGCGTTCCAGCGCGGTCATTTGTTCATCGGCATTCCAGCGCGCCCAACCTTCGTCGGATTTTTTCTGCATACGATCGGTGTGGATGGCCACCGGCAGCGAGGCGCGAAGGCGCGGGGCGATCACCACGCACTGTTGCCCGTGCACCTCGAGCTTCCACGGATCGCTTAACCGCAAATGATACCGGAATGTGGCCGGCACTTTGATTTCCGTGACGGTGGTGCCGAGGCTGATTTGCTGCCAAAGTACAGTGCGTTTGTTCGTGCGCCGGAGGGTTTCGGTGAACTTCATCGTGGCCAGCTCGAGGTTGCCCTCGCCGGTGCCTTTCACTTCGGGGATGGATTCCTCAAAGGTGTGCGTGATCTGCGTTTGTTGAAAACGCTCCGCGATGTTTGACACTTCGCGCAAGCCCTCCTTCACTGCATCCACCGTTTTCTCCACCGTGGTTAACGCTGTTTCTTTGGCGGTGTTGAGCGACTTGAGATAAGCCCCCAACGCGATCAGCGCCAATGCCAGGATCACGATTGGCCAGCGCCATTCGCTGAAGGAGTTGGTGTTTTTCTGCGGAGATTCGTCCGGTTCCATGCCATCACCGTAGCAGTGTCGGGCGCGTTTGACCAGCCGACAGTAACCGGCCTTGTTCACCGCGCGTCTATTTTACCATGAACACGGATCGGCTTGCCAAAGTCCGTGGGGGCCAAGGGGGCACCCGGGCGTTTACACTGATCGAGCTGCTCGTCATCATGGCGCTTATGGCCATGATGCTCTCGATTGGTCATTCAAATTTTAGGAGCGATTAAAGAAATGGATCGTTCCGAGACAGTCGCGAAAATGATGGCTGGCCGCAACCGCGTTCGTGCTGCTGGAGGCCGGGCCGAGGGCAAACCCACATTCGGTCACACTGAAGGCGAGCGGTTGATTATCAAGCGCATCAAGCAACTGCGGCGCAAGCCAGCGAAGGGAGTTGTAAAGAAATGGGTGAAGGTCACACGCATTCTTAATGAAGAAGGTTTTCGGAATCGTAGTGGCGGTGAGTTTAAATCTCCCTATGTTTCTAAGTTGGCAAAGGAGAATGGGATAAAGTAAAGACCCCCGCCGACATGTTCGGGGGGGATAATTTATATTCGTGATGACCGCTTGGCCCTCAGCCGACGCTTCATTTAAAAACGTAAATGGTTATTGCGGCATTAATCTTCTCATTTGCGGTGTAAAAAGAAGAGCCTTCATATAGCCAGATGGTCGAAGCTTTATCTTGCCCTGCGACGACATCCAACATTTTGCCATCGCCATCATCTTCGGCGACAAGTGATCGATGTACTAAAGTCCTCCCTCCAATTCGTTCGCCAATGTAAACCCCTCCAAAAACTCTCAAATCATAAGATGGAACTATTTGGCCATCCTTGTAAGGACTGTTCCATGTTAATTTCCATGTCTCACCATTTGGGACTGTCCATAGCGTTATACCGCAATCTGTTTTGCTGCGTCCGTGTAGATCATTGATGTTTAAAACCTTCAAAGGAGTGGGGGTTGATTCCTCAATCTCATCGGTTGTTTTTTGATTGCTCGTCTCGTCATTCAAAGACTCTTGCGAGCACCCGATCAAGAACACGCCAAACAAAAATGTAATTAATAATCTAATGGAGGTTCCTTGGGTTTAGTTATCGCTTAATCCGGGGTGTTTATCGAGCAGACGCTCTAGGGATTTCCGCGCATTTGGATCACCCAATTCGATCCCTTTCCGATACCATTTAGCGGCCATTTCAGGGTCATCTGGTGAAGAGGTGTAGAATGACCAAATTTCGTAGATTCTGCCTAGTTGGGCGGCAGCTTTGGCGTGACCTTGGTTTGCGGCCATTTCCCAGTACTTCACTGCTTTAGGCCCACTTTCTGGTATGCCTTCTATGTCCTCAATCTTCGCGTGAATGTTGCCTAACCTGAACTGCGCCTCCGTATTGCCGCGGTCTGCCATGCGCTTTAGTTGGGAGATGCTGGCATCATTAACGGGCAAGGACGCGCACCCGATCAAAAAGCTGCATAGGCAAAATACGATTAGTGGTTTAAAGCTCAATTGATCAGTCTCTGATTATAAATTTAGCCTATAAAACACTGGTTTTAAAACCAAATACGCCCAAGACTCAAAAAGGAGTTAGGACTTAAGTAAGGGTCATTTAATTAATGTGAATTTGCCCCATATAAATTAAGCGACAACAGGGCAACAGATAATGCCAGTAGTTTCTTCATAGGCAGAACGCTAGCAACCCCTCTCCCAATAACCAACGAAGAACAGTAACAAACAGTAACAAACCACATCAAATCACACCTTCTCACGAACTTTCACAACCCACCACAGACCACAAAAACAAGACTATCTAAAGGAAAGCGAAACTAGTAAGTTGACAAAATCAACTATCAATAATCATATCACAACACTCTCGCATGATCTCATTAACGAGCTTATTGTCCCTGTTTTTTTTGAAACATCTTGTCCCATTGTTCCTCGAATTTTTCCTTTAAAATTTCTTGTTCACGTTTAGGAAGTCTCTTGAAGTCTACATACACTCCGCATCCCTTAAAAACGAGAATGATGAATGATACCAGAATAACACGATTAACCCAAAGACCTATCTGTTCACTAAGATGCTCGAAGTTAGCCCCACAGTGCGGGCAAGTCTTCGCGGTGGTAGCGACTTGACCGTCGCACTCTTTACATTTCTTTAGGCTCATTTGTCAGGAGGTAAATTAATCGAATAAGCTATCCACCCAATCCAAAGCTTTGGTTGCTTTGCCTGCCCAAGTTCCACCCTTCCATTTTTCGAAGGTTTTCCCATTGATTATTATTATTATTTCCGCATGTTCCTCAACACTGATATCTGGGTAATCGGATTCTACTCTTGTAGCCAAACTACTTCGGTAAGCATCTAATAAACCCTTTTTTGCCTCATCCGTTTTGGCATCGACAATTAATTTAAAAAGAGCAAGAAACTCTTGCTCATGGGCACGGGAAACGCCTTCAGCAGCATGTTGCTTTTGTGCTTCAGTCATAGGTTCTGTTGAGCAGGACATGAGAATGAGAATGAAGAATAAAGAGACGATTTGTTTCATAACTAAATTACGCTAGAAGCGTTAAACGGATTAATTCTAAAATGAAGATGTAAACACCTCATTGAATATAACAAGAAAAAAGTAAAAATCATATGGTTTCAGTTATATTCTGGGCTGGGCTCATAGGTGCTGCCTATTGACTGGAAAACAGATCAGTTAAGAAGGGTGAACCTATATTTGGTCTAGTAGAATCGGCATGGTATGCCTCCGATCATAATCGGTTCCGGTGCAAGAGTCTCTTAGCGGTAAGTAACTCCATGAAGAATAGCTATATCTTTTAACCTTTCGAAAGCCTTTCTAATCTTAATCTTCTGTTTTAATACTTTCTTGCTCCAGTCTTCTATTTCTAAACCATGTTTTGCCCCGATATTGCCACCCGCCAAAGCTGCTTCCAAAAATGAGGGGTCGCTGCCCAAAGAAAAGAATGTTAAAACGATATCAGCTAAAAAATTACCCATATTCGGGCGCAATTTATAAATTGGTTCCATATTAGCATGCTGATTAACTGCGTCAAGATAGGCTCTTATGAACTCAGGTGGACAATCAGAAAAATCCTGATTTTTGGTGGCCCGCACGAAGGTCTCGATGTCTTTTACATATTGATTTAATTCGACTTCAGAATCAAAATCAACGTTTGGGATATTATCACGTGCTCTTTCGTACTTCTTTAATTTCCCTATAATGGCATCCTTAAAATTCCCTTTTGTAATTTTGATGTCTACAAGGTTTTCAGGAAGCCTAGGGAGCGATTCTAATCTTTTAAGCTTGGCTTTCTTTTCCTCGAGTCTAGCTTTCTGGGCTTCGGTTTCCCCCTTAGCATATAATAATTCCTCTTCTATAATCTTTACGGTTAGGGAAGGCAAAAAATTTTTCGCATACAAATTCCCTTGATCAGCTGACTTTTGAGCCCATTCTTTTGCAAGGTGTAATTGTGAAAAATCAGCCAACAATGTTGCTAGCCATAACTGAGCTTGTGCATGCCCTTGCAGTGCAGCTTTTTCATACCATTCAGCGGCCTTAACGTTATTTACACCTCGCCCATATCCATATTCGTAAAATAGGCCTACTTTTAACTGGGCATTTACATTTCCTTTTTGTGCAAGTTTTTTGTATAGAAAAAATGCAGGCTCATAATCCTCGGCTTCCTCCAATACTTCTCCGAGTCCAAATTGTGCAATTCCATCTCCTTGGGATGCTAATTTTATAAGCTCTTTATAGCTTAACTTACTGATTTGCATGTCACCGTTGGTGCGCATCACGAATTGCGAGGCCACGTATACGGAGCAGTTGCCCGGAGCGAAGATTTCCAGCCACTTACCCTTTTGCGCGCCGGTGAGGGCGACGTCCGTGCCTTGGGGCAGCTGACCGAGGACGGGGAACGCATCGCCTGCGCCGCCGCGCACGTTGAGGCGGTCGGGCTTCACGCTCGCGTAAGTGTGTGGCGAGGGTTTGCCGTCGTTGCCCACGATGGTCACGATGCGTTGGTTGTGAAGAAACTGATGATGTACCCACAAGCCGGCATCGAGCGGCACTTGTACACGATACCATTTGCGCGGCTCACCGGCCTTGGGCGCGGCGAGGGTGATTTCCTCGAGGAGGTTCACCGGCTCATTTTGGGCAAACCGAAACAAGAGCTGGCTGTGAACTGTGGCCTTGCCGCGCGCGCTGACGCCCGAGTCGATGATGACGCCAATCCCAATGGAGGTCGGCGGCGCGGGAAGTGTTAATTGAACTGAAGGGGACCCACACCCCACCAAAACCATCCCCGCCATTATCATTACAAAAAACTTCATTCCCAAAACCTCACCACAACAAACAAAAGAAAACAACACTTTCCGCCGACATGTTCGGGGGGGGGGTAATTTGTTTTTGGATTGGGTTGGTTTGGGGATTCACCAACTTATGAGCAACTTTTATGGCGTTGGTTGAAGGAAGATTATTACAATTAAATAGAATTAGCCCGGTGATTTGTTGGAGTGGGGGAGTAAATTGAGGTTCAATTCCCTTCATCAAAAACCCCCATTTCACCCGCTATTTTCACGAACGCAATAGCAAGAAGCCTGTATGCTTCAGTGAATAGCTCCGCCGCCATTAGGTTTCTGTATTGATCTGCTTCTTGAGAAGCTAGGGCTCCCCCTTCCACGCATTCTGTAATCTTTTCGTCCAGGTTATCTACTGCTTGTTTTATCTCTATCGGCCTCAATCTTTGATCTTTATGATATAAGACTAATCTTTCGTGTGAATTGATCAATTCTGAAAGTAAATCCTTCTTCTCGATTATTTGGGCGGTCGCATCGGCTGAAGATTTCATTCTCTGATATGCTGCTTCTTCCTCGCCTTGTTTTTTGAGCGTCCACAAAACTAGTAATATTAGAGCAACGAGCCCTAGAAAAACTAAAAAAAACTTTCCGCCTTTTGGTCTGGCAACGATAGTGCTCGGTTGGGACTTTGGGCATTTCTCTCTGGGGCCGGCCTTTGTGAAGGTGCGCGACAAGGCGCGCGAATTGCAGTGCCTCAACAATGTCCGCAACCTCGCCATCGCGCACACGATTTATTCCGGCGACCACGACGACCAACTCGTACCCCACGCCGTGCGGCGTCCGCCGCACAGCGGCGCGTTGGTGCCCGCCGAGGGCATGACTTTCTGGCCAGATCTCCTGCAAAACTACGTGGGGGATGATCGCATTTTTCGTTGCCCGTGCATGCACTGTGATTCCGAGCGCGCCATTGGTTATGGCATGAACCTGAAAATTGCAGGAGCATTCCTTGTGCAATCAGAAACTTACGCGCCGCACCATTCAGAAATCCAATCTCCGATGCGCACCGTCCTATTTGCCGACGCCGCATTCGTGACGCGCGCGACGATGAACCGCCCCATCGGCGAATGGCAGGAGGACGCCTCCCACCCGTGGGGTTGCTGGACCTTGCGCGCGCCGGCCGATTCACTTTGGCGCTTTGCCCCGTCCCGACTCATGCCCCGCCACCAAGGCCGAGCTAATGCTGCCTTTGTGGATGGCCACGCCGAGACGCTTACGCCTGCCCAGCTCGGCTACGGACTGCCCCTTGGCCACCCGAAGAACTGGTGGGATCGGCACTAATCTTCCCACCGCTGCCCGGTGATAATTTCTGTGCCATCGGGCCATTGCTCTTGCGGTTCGAAATTGGCAATGGCCTTGGCCAGACCGAGGTCATAGCGCAAGACATCGACCGGCTTGCTGGTGGCGTATAAGATGGCGTGGGATACATCGTCTGCGGCCTCCACACAGCCGGCAAAGAACCGCCCCGCATCGCTGGGGCTGAGGTAGACATCCTTGAAATTCATGTCGGCCGCGATTTCACGCACCTGATCTTCATCGCGCGGGCACCAGCCCAGTCGCGCCACGATCACGCTTATGTTGTGATTCATAGAGTAGCTATAGCCGATGCTCTCGAGAAACATCTTTGTGGCTGCGTACCATCCCTTGGGTGTGGTGAGAGCTTTTTCATCAATCGGCCACGGACCATTCAAGCTTCGATGCCAATTGACCTGTCCGCTACTCGGCAGCACGATTCGTCTGACCCCGGACACGCGTGCAGTCTCCATCACATGGTAAAGGCTGTTGATGTTAGGGGGGAACAGCTCGCTGGGGACATCGTCCACATCATCCGGAGTGGCGGCAAGATGCACCAGCGTCTCCACGCCGTCCATCGCCTTGGCGAGGGTTTCTGTGTCGCTGAGGTCAGCCATAAAGGCATTGTCCAGTTCGGGTGTTGGGTGTCGGTCATAACCCTGCACAAGATGTCCACGACTCAGGAGTTCCAGAACCACCGCCTGTCCAACACGCCCGGCGGAACCGGTGACTAGAACCTTTCTCACTTCAGTAGAATCATTCATGGGCCGGCAGTATTTCACACCGTCTTTGATGAGCCAATTTTTTCCGACTTTGCCTTCTGCTCCCAGCATGTCAGCATAAGGCCATGCAACGCCTTGTTATCATGTTTACTCTTTTGTGTGTCTTCACCACGTCCGCCCAACGTAAGCAAGCTTGGCCCGACAAGCTTGAAGGGGCCGAAAAAGCCGTCTACAAAACGATCGGGGAAGTAAAACTGCACCTGCACATTTTCCGGCCGGTGAAACAAAAAGCGAACGCGCCGGCGATTGTTTTTTTCTTTGGTGGGGGTTGGAAGAGTGGGACACCGAAACAATTCGAGCAGCAATGCCGCTATCTGGCCAATCGCGGGATGGTGGCGATGACCGCCGAATATCGCATCCGCAATCTGCACGGCACGCTGGCCACCGCCTGCGTTGAGGATGGCAAGAGTGCCGTGCGCTGGATTCGCGCCAATGCGAAAAAGCTCGGGGTGGACCCCAATCGCATCGCCGCCGGCGGTGGCTCGGCGGGCGGGCATGTGGCCGCCTGTGTGGGCGTGATCAAAGGCCTTGAGGCCAAGGGCGAGGACAGAAAAATCAGCTCCGTGCCCAACGCCATGGTGCTCTTCAACCCGCCCTGCGTGCTGGCGCCGGTGCCGGAGAGAAAAGATTTTCTCAACCCGGAAAACATTGCCGGACTGCGCGCGCGCATGGGAGTGCCGCTGGAACAGCTCTCGCCGTGGCATCATGTGCGGAAAGGTTTGCCGCCTACGCTGGTGTTGCATGGCGAGGCCGATCCAACCGTAAAATTCTGGACTTCTGCCGCGTTTGTAAAAAAAATGAAAGCCGCCGGCAACGACGCCAAACTGGCGGCTTATCCGGAAGAGCTCCACGGCTTCTTCAACTACGGTCGTCGTAGCAACAAAATGTTTATTGCGACGATGCGTCGTACCGATGAATTCCTAGCCGAGCTTGGCTGGCTTCAGGGTCAGCCGTCCATCGAGAAGTTCACCGCCGCCAAGGTCCGGTGATGGCGAGGGTCAATCCCTGACGCTGGATGTTCACGAAGAGCGTGGTGCTGTCGGGGGAAAAGGTTGCGCCGGCAAATTCGCTGTTGCTCACGGCGTTGCGGGCGATTTTATAAAAACCACCCTTCGGCGTGATGCCGGATAGGAACTGCTCGCCCGGGCCGTCCTCGCACAGCACGAGATCACCCCATGGCGCGACCGTGAGATTGTCCGCACGATCAATCACCGAGGGGTCATTCGGCTCCGCGTACAGCTCCAGCGTGCTCGTGGCGGGCGTGTGTTTCCAAATTTGGCCGTGCTGTTTTTTGCCGCCACTGGTGCAGACAAAAAACACGGCGCCACTGCCCCACCACATGCCCTCGCCCCGCGCAAACTTCGCCGCGCCCTTGGCCTGAGATTGGAGTCGCAGATCGTTCTTGGGCGACTCCACTTCATCCAAATCCACCCACGAGACGGCGAGCTTCGCGCCGACCTTCACGAATTGCTCCTTCCAGTTTCGCGTGTCCAACGAAAATGAATCGCGCACCACCAGACGCCTGCAACCGCCCGCCCGCGCGAGCTTGCCGGGCGTCTTGGGAATGAACCGATAAATCGCGCTGTCGCCCAAATCTTCCGTTTGATAAACGATGCCCGTCTTCGGATCCACCGCCACCGCCTCGTGCCGGAACCGCCCCATCGCCTTCAACGGCACCGCGCGCGCAAGGCTCGGCTGCGTGGTGGCCGGCACTTCAAAATTATAGCCGTGGTCGCGCATCAACGTGCCGCCCGCGCGATCCGCTGTTTCCTCGCAGGTGATCCAAGCTGTTCCACGGCGTCGGCCCGCCCGCGCAATTGCGCACCGTGCCCGCGAGGCTGAGAAACTCCCGCACCATGCGCTCCGCGTTTCGTGTCGTACACCACCGTGGTGGTGCCGCCGAGACTGGGCGGTACTTGCTTGCCCTTGTGCCGCCCGCCGGCGTCATACATTTTCTCGCGAATTTTATCCGTAAGTTTTTTGTTACTTTCGCCAAACGCCCCACCCGAGCCCGTGATCGCCGGATTCAACTCGTGATTTCGCACCAACACCGTCAACCCGTTCTCCCCCGGGAACGCCGCCATTCCGTCCGCCGCACCGGGAACCTGCAAACCATCGGCCATTCGCGTGCCCGCTTTGGAAATCACGCGGTACGAAAACCCCTTCGGCAAATCCAGAATCTTTTTTGGATCCGCCCGCAAAGCCCCGTACCCCCTTACCGCCCGCGCCCCAGCCGTGCCCGTGAGTAATTGCAACCCCCCAAACCCCGCCGCCAACGCAGCCCCAGTTTTCAAAAAATGTCGTCGTGTGTTCATTTTAAAATTTCAAAGGATCCACAATAAGAAAGATTCATGAAAACCACTGGCATCAGCATGTCGAAAAATCAGGCTAACACGCCTTTCACTACTTTCCCGTGCACATCGGTCAGCCGATATTTGCGGCCTTGGAAACGGTAGAACAACCGCTCGTGGTCGAAGCCGAGCTGATGCAGAATGGTGGCTTGGAGGTCGTGCACGTGCACTTTATCTTCGGCGACCTTGAAGCCGAGCTCGTCGCTGGCGCCGTGGGTGATGCCGCCTTTCACGCCGCCGCCGGCCATCCATTGCGTGTACACATCCGGATAATGATCGCGCCCGAGCACTTTGCTTTTTGAGGTGCGGCCTTCGCGGAAGGGCGTGCGGCCGAACTCGCCGCCCCAAACGATGAGCGTTTCGTCGAGGAGCCCGCGCTGCTTGAGGTCGCGAATGAGTGCGGCCACGGGTTTATCCATCGTCTTGCATTTATTGCGCAACCCGCTGCCGAGGCCGGTGGCAGCCCCAGTGCCGTGGAAATCCCAGCCCCAATCGAAGAGATGCACAAAGCGCACGCCCTTTTCCACGAGCCGCCGCGCGAGCAAAATGTTGTTGGCCAAACTCCCCGCGCCGGGCTTGGCGTCGTAAGCATCGAGGATGTGCTTCGGCTCCTTGGAAATATCCATCACCTCCGGCACGCTCGCCTGCATGCGAAACGCCATCTCGTATTGCGCGATGCGCGTGAGCGTCTCGGGGCTGCCGAGTTCAGCAGCTTGAATGCGATTCAAATCATTGAGAGCATCGAGGCTCTTGCGGCGCAGCTCGCGGCTCATTCCTTTGGGATTGGAAACGTACAGAACGGGATCGCCCTTCGAGCGGCACTGCACGCCCTGAAACACGCTCGGCAAAAATCCGTTGCCAAAAGAATTCTTGCCGCCATTGGGCTGCACACCGCTTGAAATCAGCGCCACGAATCCGGGCAAGTTTTGGTTTTCACTGCCCAGTCCGTAAGTCACCCATGACCCCATACTCGGCCGGCCCTCGCGCGCGCTGCCGGTGTACAGCAGCAGCTCCGCGGGCGCGTGATTAAACTGGTCCGTCGTCATCGACTTGATGAACGCGATGTCGTCCGCCTGTTTCGCCAGCTCCGGCAGCGCGTCGCTGAGCCACGCACCGCTTTGGCCGTGCTTTGCGAACTTGTGCGGCGTGCCCATCAGCTTCGGCACGCCCGAGGTGAAGGCAAACCGCCGCCCCTTCAAAAATTCATCCGGACAATTCTGCCCCTCGCGCTTCACCAGTTCCGGTTTGTAATCAAACAAATCCAATCCCGGAGGCGAACCGGTCATGTGCAAATAAATCACACTCTTCGCCTTGGGCGCAAAGTGCGGCTTGCGCGCGCGCAACGGCTGCGAAGGGTCAAACGCTACATTGGCTGACGCGTTGCCGCCGCCCAACGAAGCCATCGCCGCCGCGCCCAACCCCATGCTCGCCTCGCCCAAAAATTGCCGCCGCGTGCGGTGTTGCAGTTGTTCGTGTTGCAAGTTCATCGTTCGGTTTTAGTTTAACGTTTCATAAACATTTCGTCCAAATTCAAAATCACATTGCCCACTATCGTCCACGCGGCAAGTTGCTCCGGCTTCATGCCGGCGGGCAAGGGCCCGAGCGGGTCGGTGGCCATGAGCTTGGCGGCGGCGGGGTCTTTGGGTAATCGGTGAGTAACTCGGCGTAGAAGCGTGACGAGGCGACTAACCTCAGCACGCTTTGGCAGTCGCGAAAGGCAGAGGTTAAGCCCAAATGAAACGCGCTCGTGCGGCGTGGTGCCGCCTTCCTTCACCATCCGACGAGCAAGCGCCTGCGCGGCTTCAACGTACACGGGGTCGTTCATCGTCACGAGCGCTTGCAGCGGCGTGTTGGTCGGCACGCGGCGCACAGTGCACACGTTTCGGTTCGGCGCATCGAAGGTGGCCATCGAGGGGTACGGATTGGTGCGGCGCCAGTTCGTGTATAAACCGCGCCGATATTTGTCTTCGCCCGCGCTGGTTTTCCAGTCGATGCCGCTGCCGAACGCGGCCTTGATGCCGAGGTTGGGTTGGTACGGCTTCACCGGCGCGCCGTACATTTTGGCGCTGAGCAAGCCGCTCACGGCGAGCGCTTGGTCGCGAATCATTTCGGCGGACAACCGCAGCCGAGGGCCGCGCGCGTAAAAGCGATTGGCGGGGTCGTTCTCAATATGCGCCGGCGTGGTGCGGGCGGATTGGCGATACGCGGCGCTGGTGACGAGCAGTTTCACAAACGCTTTGGTGTCCCACTTGAGCCGCACCAATTCCGTGGCCAGCCAATCAAGCAATTCCGGATGGGTGGGCAGTTCACCCTGCGAGCCAAACTCTTCACTCGTACGCACAAGCCCCGTGCCGAAAATCGATTCCCAATAACGATTGGCAATCACGCGCGCGGTCAGCGGATTGCGCTCGTCCATCAGCCATTTCGACAGCGTGAGGCGATTGGTTTTTTTGTCATTCAACGGCACGGCGAACACCGTCGGCACGCCCTCGCTCACGCGCCCTTCTTTCACCTGATAATTTCCCCGCACTTGAATATGCGTCTCTCGCCCCTTCGCCATTTCGCGCATCACCGGCACGCTCGTCGCGGCTTTCATTCCGGCGAGTTGTTTCTTGGCCGCCGCAAGCTCGGCGGCCTTCGCTTTCGTCTTGGGATTGTTGGCGGCGTAAAAATCCTTGAGCTGTTTTGTTTGTGCCGCCGTGCGTTTGGCGGAGGGCACGCGCAGAACGGCGAACACCCCTTTCGGCAAAACCTTTTCAACTGCCGCCAATTCGCTCGTCACCACCGCGACTGTGGCTTTTGCGTTCTTGAAATCTTTGATGACAAATTCCAGCGTGTCGCCCGCCTCAATCGTCAACGGCTTCGCCAAACGCAACAGCCCATCGACCGTCGGATGCGGCACGCGCACGAAGGGCAACAAGCGCGCGCCATCGAGCTCGTACGCCACGCTCGGCACAAAAACTTTGTTCGATTCCTGTTTCCAAATCACATTGCGCTTGGCGTCCAGCACCTCCACTCGATGCGCCTTGAGCCGCTCGGGCAAGGTCGCGCCGATGCGGTTCCACAGCGCCAACTTCTCGATGGGCACTTCCGCGCCGAGATCCACTTCCCACCACGGATTATTTTCCTGCGCGGTGTGCGTCACGGATTTTTTTTCGAAATTACCGTTCGTGTTGCCGTCGTTGCCGTATTTCGCCGGACCGCCAAACGCCGTGCTGCTCTGCGTGGCCTTTCCTTTTGGCGCGATGTTTTTGCCATTGCTGAAAACCTGTACCTCGGCGAGATGGAGAAAAACATTGTTGCCCAAATTGGTGACGCGCACGAAACGGCCGTTGAGATTTTTTTTGCCTTTCGAGCGGAGCTTCAGCGTGAGGCGTTCGTCGAGCTTGCCCACGCCGGTCACTTGCAAGCCCGTGATTCTTTGCGCCACCGGTTTTGCCAAAAAGCCCTTGCCCGCCAGCACTCTCCGTCTTGAGCGCGGTGACGACCACCGGTTTTTCAAACGCCGCCGCCCACGCCGGAAAGCCATCCAGCGCCGTGGTCTTGAGTGCGTCCAATTCCTTTTGCAGCGCGGCGACCTTGTTTGCCAGTTCAACTTTTTGCTGCTTTTGCGTCTCGGTGAAAATACTCAGCAACGGCGCCTCGTTGCGTTTGTCGCTGTCCTCGGAGTTGTTGAAGATGGCGAACATCTCGAAATATTCCTTTTGGCTGAGCGGATCGTACTTGTGATCGTGACATTGGGCGCAGGCGATGGTGGTGCCCATCCACGTGGCCATCGTCGTGTTCACGCGGTCGACCACGGCGACGTTGCGAAACTCCTCATCGTCCGTGCCGCCTTCGCTGTTGGTCTGGGTGTTGCGGTGGAAGGCGGTGGCGACGAGTTGGTCGGGCGTGGGCGTGGGCAGTAAATCGCCGGCAAGTTGGTCGCGCGTGAATTGGTCGAAAGGTTGATTGCGATTGATGGCGCGGATGACCCAATCGCGATACGCCCAAATGGTGCGCGGCGGATCATCGGCGTAGCCCGCGCTGTCGGCATAACGCGCGAGGTCCAGCCACTGCCGCGCCCAATGCTCGCCGTACGTCGGCTTGGCCAGCAGTCGGTCGACGAGTTTGCGAATAAGCATCGGGCGACGTGTCCGCGATGAACGCTTTCACCTCCGCCGGCGTGGGCGGCAGTCCGGTGAGGTCCAGCGACACGCGACGGATGATTGTAAACTTGTCGGCCTCCGCCGAAGGTTTCCATCCGCGTTGTTCCAATGCCGCGAGGATGAAACGATCCGCCGCATTGCGGCTCCACTTTGCGTTTTTCACCGGTGGCAACGCCGCGCGCTTGGGCCGCACATACGCCCAGTGCGGTTCGTACACCGCGCCTTCGGCCACCCACCGCTTCAAGGTCGCCTTTTGCGCCGCCGACAGTTTCAGCTTCGATTCTGGTGGCGGCATCACTTCATCCGCGTCGTCAGTGAAAATCCGATACACCAATTCACTCTCCACCACATCCCCCGGCACAATCGCAAACGCGCCGCCCTTGCGTTCCTTCACCGCGTCCGCGCGGACATCCAGTCGTAGCTTCGCCTTGCGCGCAGCGGCGTCCGGCCCGTGGCATTGCAAACAATTCTCCGAAAGAATCGCCCGCACTTCGCGGTTAAATCCAACCTTCGCCGGCGCTGCCCGCAGCGAAATCGCTGCCAGCAAACACCCGCTCAAAATAGCTCTCACGTAATTCATTTGCAAAAAGGAATTATGAATCCTCATCTGGCTCCTGTAAAGTTTGGATGCCTGCATTGTGGTGAAGATTCAGTTTAAGACACAATTCCCTTCACCACTTTGCCGTGCACATCGGTGAGGCGATAGCGGCGGCCCTGATGTTTGTAGGTGAATCGTTCGTGGTCGATGCCGAGCAGGTGCAGCAGGGTGGCCTGAAAATCGTGGACGTGAACGGGGTTCTCGGTGGCGTTCATGCCAAGGGCGTCACTGGCACCATAGGTGATGCCAGGCCGCACGCCGCCGCCGGCCATCCAAGTGGTGAAGGCGTAAGGATGATGGTCGCGGCCCCATTGCTTGCGGTTTTTCATGTCGCCCTGCAGAAAGGGCGTGCGGCCAAATTCACCGCCCCAAACGATGAGCGTGTCGTCCAGCAACCCGCGTTGCTTGAGATCACGCAACAATCCGGCGCTCGGCTGGTCGGTGTCTTTGCATTGGGTGTACAGTTCAGTGGTCACGCTGCGGTGCTGGTCCCAACCCGCGTGCATCACCTGCACAAAGCGCGTGCCGCGTTCAATAAGCCGGCGCGCCATCAGGCAATTGTACGCGAATGTCCCGCGCTCTTTCACTTGCGGCCCGTAAAGGTCCAGCACGCTTTTGGGTTCGCTGGAAACATCCGTCAACTCCGGCACGCTCGTTTGCATTCGGTAGGCCATCTCGTACTGCGCGATGCGCGTGAGAATTTCCGGGTCGCCGAATTCCGCGTGGCGCATTTGGTTGAGTTGCGCAAGGTCATCGAGCATTCCACGCCGCGTGCCGGCTGTGATGCCGGCAGGATTTTTCAAATACAAAACCGGCGCGCCGCCACCACGAAATTTCACTCCCTGAAACCGGGTCGGCAAAAACCCGCTGCCCCAATAGTAATCATAAAAGATCTGCCCGCACGTCGTGCCTTTGCTCACGCTGGTCATCGCCACGAAAGACGGCAGGCTGTCGTTGTCGCTGCCCAAGCCGTAGCTCAGCCACGCGCCCATCGTCGGCCGTCCTGGCATTTCAGCCGCCCGAAAGGAAAAATGAAACCGCCGGCGAATGGTTCACCTGCTCGGTGTGCATGCTCTTGATGAAGCAGATATCATCCGCCGCCGCGCCGGTATGCGGCATGAAATTACTTGCCCACGCACCGCTTTGGCCGTGTTGCTTGAAGGGCTCAATCGGCGCAAGCATCAGCTTGCCCTTCGGATCCCTCGTCATCGTACTGAAGCGTCTGCCATCCACAAACTCCTGCGGCACCGGCTGCCCGTGCATTTGTTTTTGCAATGGCTTGTAATCAAACAAATCCGTATGCGACGGCGCGCCGTTCATGAAAAGATAAATCACCCGCTTCGCCTTCGGCGCGAAATGCGGAAGCGTTCCCAATCCACCAAACGCGCCGCCTGACTGCTCCGCCTGCCCGTCCCGTGCCAATAAAGATCCCAACGCCGCCGACCCAATCCCCATCGCTGAACGGCCGAAAAACTGCCGCCGGTTCACCATGAGTTGATTTTCAGTGATAGGGTTCATGTCACTCTCGCGTGATGACTTCATCGAGGTTCAGGATCAGGTTGCACAACACCGTGTAGACAGCGTGGTCTGTAGCATCAAGAGTCTCATCACGCTTGAATTCTCCAACCGTCAGGAGGGCTTTGGCCGCCTTAGTGTCCATTTTGTAATTGGCACGAAGTTGTTCGACACGCTTCTTGAGCAGAGCTTGTTCTTTCGGCTTGGGTTCACGGGAAGTCGCGAGGCGAAAGGCGCGGCTTACGCGCGCCCCATCATCCACACCGCCTTCCTTAAGCACTCGCTGGGCCATGGCGCGGGCGGCTTCGACATAGGCGATGTCATTTAGCGTGACCAGGGCATGCAGTGGAGTATTGGTGAGGGCACGCCGGACTTCACAGGTTTGGCGTTTGGATTCATCAAAGAACAT
Source organism: uncultured Verrucomicrobiae bacterium (assembly GCA_937775205.1). GTDB lineage: Bacteria > Verrucomicrobiota > Verrucomicrobiia > Limisphaerales > UBA1100 > JACNJL01. The sequence continues at coordinate 20,312 of CALKBX010000002.1, forward strand.
CGTTGGCCCCACAATCCGTCGCCAAAAGGTGTATAGACTGCGCCGATAGAGTGCCTCACCTTTGCCTTGTGAATAGCGTTTGTAGCCAAAGGTCGCCTCGGCCCACACGCCGCCGGGTTGATAAGGCTTCACCGGTGGTCCTCCCTGTTTTTCAACGAGTAGCCCACTCACGAACAGCGCCTGATCACGAATCATCCACGAGGGCAGGCGTTGGCGTGTCATGCGCGCGAGCAAACGGTTTTCCGGATCGCCCTCATGCAGGGCCGGGGTAACACGTGAGGATTGCCGGTAGGTTGCGCTCAGCACGATGCGTTTGTGCAGCGCCTTCACATTCCAACCGCTCTTGATGAATTCCAGTGCCAACCAGTCCAGCAATGCCGGATGACTCGGCCGCTCGCTTTGCACACCGAAATTATCGGTTGTTTTAACGAATCCGGTTCCGAAAAACTGCTGCCAAATACGGTTCACCGTCACGCGCGCGGTGAGCGGATGTTGGCCATCTATCAACCACGCCGCGAGGCCAAGCCTGTTTTTTGGTGAACCCTTAGGAAAGGGCGAGAGGCTCTCGGGAGTATTACTATTCACCACCACATCAGTAGGATTGTTGTAAGCACCCCGTGTCAAAACTTTGGTTTGGCGCGGCTTGCCTTCACCCATCACCATCACCTTCGGGAATCCCTTACGAATAGCCCCGATGCGTTTCTGTGCAGCCACCCGCGCGGATTCCAGCTTCGCGGAGGCAGAATCCTCCTTGAGTATTTCGCGCGACACCAGTTCCCTCATCGCCTTGGTGCGCTTCGGGGCTTCCGTGTTCAGCGCCTGCAATAAACCACCCGTGCCGAAGTCAGGCTCCTTTATATCTGTAGCCGAAAGTCGAAGTCGACCCATCACATGCTGCTTGGCGGCGTGGTTGAATTTCAATCGAAACACCAGTCGTGCGCCCTTCGCCTTCGCTAGTGGCTCGGCTAGTGTGAAAACAGCCGTCTGTGGTTGCGTCACCTGTTTGCCCGGCCAAACTCCCCAACCGCTGCTGGGCTTGTTGTCGATTGCCTGCGCCACATCGAGACCCCCTTGGTTATACGTCGCCTTGGCCTTGGCAAACTTCACCGTCTCGGGCTTACCGCCTTTGCGTTGGATAGTCATCGCAAAATCCGTAAGCACAAAATTGCCGCCTTTCACGCGCGAGAGTCCACCGCCCGGCAAGCTCGCATGTTGTAGTGCTTCGAGCCGAATACCGCTCAATGTGTCACGCGCACTCACAATCTCCACCGTGTATTCGTCGTGATTCGGAAAAACGCCTTTTGCCAAAACCGAATGATCCTGGAGTAACTCCAGCGTTTGATTTGCCGCCTTCACCTTCTCCGGGTTCAATACCTGCCAGCCTGACTTCATAACTTCCTTCAATTTCTGCTGCTCCCACTCCGGTTGCTTGGACTGCATCCCGGCTTTGCGCTGCTCAATCTCTTTACCGAGGGCGATAATCGTTTGATCTAACTCCAAAATCTCCTTTTGCTGCGCCGGCGTGCCCACGGAAATATTCGGAGCCGTAGCCGGATCACCACCACCACCGCTCACCGGTGAATTATTAAAAAACGAAAATAGACTGTAGTAATCGCGCTGCGTTAAGGGATCAAACTTATGATCGTGGCAACGGCAGCAGTTAAAGGTAAGTCCCATCCAAACCGTTCCCACTGTCTCAGTCTGATCGAACACATACTCCACCCGGTTTTCGGCTGCAATGCGGCCGCCTTCGCCATTGATCATATGGTTGCGATTGAAACCCGTCGCCAACACCTGTTGCTCCGTCGCGTTGGGCAACAGGTCGCCCGCGATTTGTTCCACGGTAAACTCATCGTAACGTTGATTCGAGTTGAGCGCCCGTACCACCCAATCGCGCCACGGCCACATCGTGCGTTCGCGATCACCCTGATAGCCGTTGCTGTCCGCGTAGCGCGCCGCCGCCAGCCAATCCCAAGCCATCCGCTCGCCGTAACGTGGCGAGGCAAGTAAACGGTCGACCACAATCTCGAATGCCGATTTTGGGTTTTCGATTGTCGATTTTAGAAAGGCATCCACCTCTTCCGGTGTGGGCGGCAGGCCGGTGAGATCGAGGGATACGCGGCGGAGCCAGGTAATTTTATTCGCCTCGGCCGAAGGCTTCAGCTTTTCGCGTTCCAGTCGCGCGAGGATGAAATTGTCAATTTCATTGCGGGGCCATTTGGCATTTTTCACCTGCGGCAAGGCCGATTGGCGGGGTGGCTCGTACGCCCAATGCTTGCCCCACTTCGCGCCGGCATCCACCCAAACCTTCAACGTGGCTTTTTGTGCAGCAGTGAGCTTGAGCTTCGAGTCCGGCGGCGGCATTTGCTCGTCGGGGTCATCGGAAAAAATCCGCGCGATGAGTTCGCTCACCTCGCTTTTGCCCGGAACGATCACCTCCGCCTTCGCGTCTTGTTCGCGATCCAGCCGCAGCTTTGCCTTGCGCGCATTGCCGTCGGGGCCGTGACACTTGAAGCACGTGTCCGAAAGAATCGGTAACACATCCCGGCTGAAATCCACCGCAGCCTTCGCGGACAACGGCAGCAGCAAAATCGCGATGAGCACAATGCGCGTCACCACAGATAGTTAGGCGGACACGCGGCGTTTGTCCAGTTGAGAGCGTGGACTGCTCCGCCAAGGCTCCGGCCCAGCACGCCAAACCTATGGTTTCGTCCGCCAAACCTATGGTTTTTACCTTAAAACACGTGTTCCCCCTTTTTTTTCGTCAGAAACCAGTGAAATCGGTAATTTCAACATGCTGCTAATCCTCTCCGAATCAAGCCCTTGTGCAAGTGCAGCAGGGGGTGTCTCCATGATAATCTTTCTGGTTGATTGTAGTAGGTGGGCGTGAAGAGTTTTCTGTAGGGTGGCGGTGTATGAAACAGATTCTCCTGATGATTGCGGTGATGGTGTGTGGCCCAAGTGCAGAATCTACAGCAACCCTGCGAAGTAACCCTTGCCTCTGGCACGCTCTCGCCTGTGGCCCAAAAAACCAAGACCTCACTCGCGCTGGCGAAACAAGTGCTCGAAATCGAGCTGGACGAACTGAAGGCTGTGCAGTCGCAATTGGACGCGTAGTTCACACGCACGGTGAAGCAGTGAATCAACTGCTCAAAAAAGAAGCTGAAGAGTATTCTGAATCGTCAGATCTTACTGATCCCAAGAACCGTATTTTGGATTTCATGCCTGATGACCCTTCGCTTAACTAGTCATGATTCGGTAAATATGAACAAACCAATTGAACAGTCGTACTGGGTAGAAAAAGGAAAATTTCTTGCCGGGGAATATCCTCGCAAACTTGATGAGGGAGCTTCTAGACAAAAGTTGAGAAAATTCATCGATGTAGGGGTCAATAGTTTTGTTGACTTAACTGAAGAGTATGAACTGGAGCCATACCAACATTTGTTCAATGAAATCGACGCAGGTGATGTTCGATACATACGCTTTCCCATAAGAGATGTATCGATCCCGGATGATCCGATACAAGTTGTTGAAATTCTGGATTATATTGATCAGGAAATACAAGATGGAAGGGTCGTTTATATCCATTGTTGGGGCGGGATCGGTCGGACTGGGACAATTGCTGGATGCTGGTTTTCCCGCCACGGGGAGAAAGGTCAAATGGCCCTCACAAAGCTACGGAAAAAATGGGAGGATAACCCCAAATCAAAAGTTCATGATTCTCCTGAGACGGAAGCTCAGATCCAATTTGTCATTAACTGGCATGAGACTTCAGGATAATTTCAAGATATGGGAGATTGGTTTTGTGATTTGTTTGGTTTTGATGAGACTTCTCCAGAAGTTGTCCATGAAAACTTGGTGCTTTCCGGAGGAAGGTTGCAGTCTAAGATTAACCAAAAATCGTATGGTGTTGGGCTTTTAACGACCCCTTCGCTTGGAGAACTCAAGGGTCAGCTCAAAGCATTGTCCTCTGATTTGTCAGGGCAACTAAAGGTATCTATTGAAGTTGGTGATGTCGGGCAAACGCATTGTCTTCCGGAAAACAAAAATGCTCTTTTCCAAGTTGCCTCCCAGTTTAATTTGCTGGAAATGGTTGGTCCAAATATATCGCCGCAAATGGGTGTCACCGGATACCAAAATGACCATACACAAGGACCTGTTTGCGCAATGGCTGCGGGAGCGGGAACGGTTTATCGGAATTATTTTACTTCTTTGACTGGGGGAGCAGGGCAAACTTCAGGAGAGCAAATTGATTGTTTGGAGCATATCGGTGCTGAACTTGGGAACCAACAGTCTTCTCTTTGGTATATGAAGAATGGATATGCATTATGCTCTTCCCGAGGCTTGGAACAAATCAACAACATTTTGGAAGGCAGTGATTCTAGGCGAATAGATGAAATCCGAAACAAACTGCATATTGGTTTACATTCCACTGTTCAGGTTACGCACTCTGATGCTCCTCCTGAACAATGGGTGAGTCAGGCCTACTGTTCAGCCTTGCCGGTTAGTTATTCGGACCCGCCTGCAAATATGTTTGGCCAATTTGCCACCTTGGTATTGGAGGGAGCTTACGAGGCCACTCTAACTGCCGGTGTAGTAAATGCGGCAAAGAATGGGAGCAACAAGATTTACCTGACTCAACTGGGGGGTGGAGCTTTTGGAAACAGCTCTCAATGGATTCATTCGGCTATGTTGCGAGCCTTTAAGTTGTTTTCGAATTTTGATTTAGATGTGCGAATCGTCAGTTATAGTGGTCCGAGCAAAGAGTTAGTTGATCTGGTTGAGGAATATTTGGAATAAGACATGGGTGTTGAGCCTTCAATGGAAAGTCCCAGTCCTGATAACATATTGGAGCGGGTAGAGGAGGGGCCTCTAGCTGAAACATTAGCTGTTATTCATACTAATGATGCCCAGCACACGGGTCGGGTGATAAAGAAATAGACACACCTCTCCTTCTCGCTATTTTGTTGTTTTTTTCATATCCATTCGGTTATGGTTATTCTATGGAACACGGCACCCCAATCTGGAAATTTAAAACGAGAGCTGTTGTGGACTCCTCCCCCGCCATCGGATCTGATGGCACGGTTTACGTTGGGTCATATGACAACAAGCTCTATGCCATCAAGACAGATTCCAAAGGCCTAGCCAAAAGCCCGTGGCCTATGCGTGGGCAGAATGCGCGGCATACGGGGCGGGTGATGAAGAAGGAATAAACCGCCACACTTTTTCTGAAGGCAACGCGCGGACGCGCATCAACGAGCCGCTGCCACGGCCGCATCGTAAACAGCCTTTAGCGGTACATCCGCCTGCGCAGCAATGGCGCGGCAGCTTTCGTATTCGGGCGCCACCTGCACGACTTCACCATTGAGCAGGCCCAGCTTCACGGTCACCTCCCCATGTGGGGTGCTCACAGTCTTGGTTTTACGCTGGAGCTTGCGGCGCTCGGTCAAGGTGCGCCGCACACCAAAGGCACTGGTCTCGCGCAGGATCATCTCACTGAACTTGTCCGCATCACCCTCGGCACACAACACGCTCAACTGCACGCCGGGGCGGTTTTTTTTCATTTGGATGGCGGTGTGGATGACGTCCAACGCGCCGGCCTTGAGCGCGCGCTCCACGAAATCGCCGAGCACTTCGGAGCTGATATCATCAAGGTTGGTCTCCAAGACGGAAATCGTGTCCGTCTCCCAATCATTGCCACCGGTCGAGGTGGTCTCCTTGCCCAAGACGGCGCGCAAAACATTGGGGCGGGTTTCACAATCGCGTGTGCCCAAACCAAAACCAACCTTCTCCGGTGTAAGGTTTTGCATCGGCCCGAAGTCCTCGGCGAATTCCGCAATCAACGCCGCACCGGTTGGCGTGATCAACTCGTTTGGTTCCTCGCACTGGGTAATGGCCACACCGCGCTCGGCAAGAATGTTCAGCGTGGCCGGCGCGGGGATGGGGAAGCGGCCATGCGCGCACATGATAAAACCGGTACCCTCAATGACCGGCCCGCTGCGAACACGCGGTTTGCCCAAAAGCTCCAAAGCAATGCAGCCGCCAACGATGTCGACAATGGAATCCACCGCACCCACTTCGTGAAAGTGAACTTCAAATGGCGGCATGCCGTGAATCTTGCCTTCCGCATTGGCCACACGCTGGAACACGGCCACTGATTTTTGCTTCACCCAATCGCTCAGGGTGCTCTTGTGAATCATCTCCGAAATCTGCGCGAAGTTGCGACTGTGCCCGTGGCCATCATCGCTGCCGTGACTGTGCTCATGGGAATGCTCGTGATCGTGAGAGTGGCTGTGCTCGTGAGAATGATCATGCGAATGGCTGTGGCTATGATCGCCTTCGCCGCCATCCGCCAGATGCACATCAAACTTCACCCCATCAATCGCACATTTCTGCCGGCGATTAGCACTAAGGGTATAGCCCTCGAGCTTGAGTTTTTTTAGCTCTGCCTCAAGGGCATCGAAATCCACGCCAAGGTCCACCATCGCACCGAGAAACATATCACCACTGATGCCACTAAAGATGTCGAGGTAGAGAGTTTTCATAGGTGAGAGAGGAGGCTAAGAGATAAACGATTGGTGGTCAAAAGAGTTTAATCCGAGTCACCAACTTTTCTTCGTCAGGGACCAGATGATCAGGAGAAACCATACGGGGTAAAAGTAGATGAAAAAATCATCTGAAACGATCTCAAATACCCTCAAAAACATTGCCACAGCCATAAGGGTCGCAGAAACACCCCACCATATGAGTCGAACAGATTTCCTTTTTTTCCATTCCAGAGCTTTTTGCTCAATCCGCTTCTCTTCGGCTCTACCCCACAGAAGCGGATCCAATCCGTAGTAATCTTGCAGAATGTCATAAATTTCCGGGTTATACTTCTTCAACTCCTTGGGGCGCTCAAAAAAGGATTCAGTAGCACAAGTGAAAAACTCGGCTTCGTCCGAGAGTGCATATTCATCAATGACATGAGCTCTTCCCGCTTTGTATGCTGCTTTGATTCTCGGGTATTCGCGTTTAAACAATTCCTCCCATTTAGCCCTGTCGACTGAATCCTCGGCTACAGGAATGCTCTGTGCTTGTGCATCATCTGCCCGATCAAGCACATGGGCAAATTCGTGGAGAATGACATTGTGATTATCACCACCCCATTTCATTCCATTGAGAACCGACTCCCAGTGTAAGGATACGTTTCTGCGACCAGCCCAGCCCGCGAACTCGCCGTGCTCATCCTTGAGAAGTTCTTTCCAGATTTTGACCCGCTTCAATTTGAAATAGCTCTCATAGCCCCGACCCAAGATGAGCACGCAGGCCTCTGCCGCCACACAAATGCGCATCACCTCGGTGACTTTATCAAAGCCCTTCACTTCAAAGGCAACCTCATGCAAAAAAACATGCATCAAGCCTTCAAGCTTGGTTTTTAAATCCGGGGGAAGTCGATTGTAGAGAGCTGAACAATCGGAAAGGATTTTCCGTTGTTCATCGGTCAGCTGTTGCTTGAGCAATTCCTCTCTAGTCACGCGACAAACATAAAGTCCGGATATGTGCCGAACCAGTCTAAAGCAAGCCTCACGCCTTTCTGAGATATCTTGACGAGCCGAATATTCTCAGCACATCATAAACGGGATGACTCGCTTTGCTTTTATTCTGACCGCTATTTTTCTGATACCCCCTGCGCTACAGGCAGCACGCCCACCGATGATTACATTGCCGGCAATGAGCAAAGCCGGGGGAAGCGTGGAAGCAATCTATATGCTCAACGGGGATATCATTAGCGGCAAGTTTGTGAAATTTGATCCTAAAACCGGCCTGGTCTGGGAAGCTGCCGGCATCAAGCCCGCGCTACAGATTGATCCGGCAGGTATCGATCGGGTGACGTTCAAAGGGCAACCTCCAGCCAAGGCCTCGCGGTCACGCATCCTGCTCAATAGTGGCAATGAGCTGACCGGCAAGATTGAGATTGTTGATGCTGACAAGGTGGTGATTAACAGCTGGTATGCCGGTCGACTCGAATTCAAGCGTACCGCCATAAAGGCAATCATTCCTGCAAGAGGGGGAAGCGAGCAAGTCACGTTCAACGGGCCAAAGTCAGAAAAGGACTGGGTCTTCAGCACCGCCAAGAATGCAGGCGGAAAGAAAGCCATCCCGGGTAATTTGCCAAAGAAAAATGTGCCCGGCGGTATATTCCAATTCAAGGCCAACTCATTTGAAAGCACTGGCTCGGGTGCGATGGTGGGCCGAGAAGTTGAATTCCCGGACAAGTCGATCACTGAATTTGATCTGGATTGGAAAACACCAACGGGTCGGGCATCCACATACTTCAACCTGAACGTTAATTTTTTCTCGGACAACCTGAAGTCCGGAAGCAACGGGAACTCTTATTCGCTAAAGCTCAGTCAAACCGGTGCCAACCTGTCCCGCCACGAGATGCAGGATGGAGAGCCTGTTTCGAGCCGATTGGGATCAAACGCGCGGGTCAACCTCACCGGCATCGGCTCCCGCGCGCGCTTCTCCTTCCGTGTGGACAGAAAGAAACGGACCTTCATACTGTTTATCAATGGCCAGAAAATTGCCAACTGGAAGGACAAGGGAAAATTCGCAGGGAAAGGTGCCGGCTTGGTTTTCACTTCCCGCGCCACCTATCCCGTGAGGATCAGCAACATCAGCATCAAAGAATGGGACGGCAGCCTGCCGGTGAGTTTCAAGGATACGTTGGGGTCGCCCAAGGAGGATTTTTTGCGCTTGGCCAATGATGATACAATGCATGGCAGTGTCATTAGCATCCGTGAAGATATTATCCATTTGAAAACAATCAGCTTTGGAGACGTAGACGTACCCCTCAACCGCGCTGGCTTGATTCAGTTCGCTGGCAATAATGCCCCGCTAAATGAAAAGCTGCCTAAGGGAGTGGTGAACGCCAAGCTTAAGGGCTACGGTTCATTAACCTTCTCGCTGAAGAGTTGGAAGGATGGGAAACTGGAAGTTGAAAGTCCGGACTTCGGCACCGCAACCATTGATGGAAGTATAGTTGAGTCAATCACCTTCAATCAGAACAAGAAACGTACTTCTGGTGGCAACGGGACACTCTCTAAAAAAGAGGTAAAAAAGCAGCTTCGCGACAAGGAGAAGGGGAACATCGCCCCAGAGCCTCAGCGTTTCCCAAGACCGAACAAATAAGAACGAGGCAAGCCAAGGCCTAGCGGATCGGACTTAGCTTGATGGTGATTTCGCGGGAGTTCTTCCCCATGCGATCAGTGGCACGAAGCTTGATAGATTGGCCGGGGCGTTTGGCACGGATGCGGTGCATTAAGTTGTCGGTGCGCTCGATTGGTTTGCCATTGATGGCGGTGATGATATCCCATTCTTTGAGCCCGGCCGTGGCGGCGGTGCCTTTGGGCTGTACATGGCGCGCGACGAGGCCGCGCGTGCCTTTGGGGAGTTTGGCGATGAACCCGGGCGCTTGCCCCCAGATTTCTTCCACGGCGGCGTTCATCGTGGCGCTCTCAACGGTGCGCGGGTTTTTGAGCAACGCGCGCACGGCGGCCCACGGGGCGGCGTAGGCGATGCCCTGCGGCACGTCTTTGATGGACATGGCGGCACTTTGCACACCGACGAGTTCGCCGCGCGTGTTCACCCATGGCCCGCCCGAGGTTCCCATGGGCGCAAGCGCGGCGATGTGCTGGATTTCGCGAAAGGCACCGTTGTAAAACTCAAACGTGGTGCCCGCGCGCGCGATGGTTCCGGACAAAGTGACCTGATGCCGAAACACCGGCGCACCATGCAGCCAAACCCGCTCGCCCACGCGCGGTGCGGCAACGGCCACGACCAAATGCGGATAGGCTTCCGCGCGTTTCGGCAACGCGAGCAGCAGCAAATCGTGCCCGCGATCGCGCGCCAACACGGTGACGGGATGCCTTCCAAAGGTGGGCGATAAAATCTCAAGTTTGTCTTTATCATTCACCGCCACGTGATTGGCCGTGATCACCTGCCCTGAAGCACTGGCCACGCAACCCGAGCCGACCAAGCGACCGTTCAGTAAAATCTCCACCGAGGCCACCTGCAATTTTTTGTGCGGGGCTGCCGCCGCGAGGGCGGTATTGGAAAATAAAAATGCGGTTGCGATGGAAAAAATTAATTTCATTTCGATGATCTGTCCAACGCATTGATTTGGCTGGCGGCGTAGGCGGCGCCGAAGCCGTTGTCGATGTTGACGACGGTGACGCCGCTGCCGCAAGAATTTAACATGCCGAGCAGGGCGGCGACGCCTTCAAAGCTGGCACCGTAGCCGATGCTGGTGGGGACGGCGATGACGGGTTTGTCGACGAGGCCGGCCACTACACTGGGTAGTGCGCCTTCCATGCCGGCGACGACAATCAAAACATTCGCCGCGCGGAAATCTTTGGCACGCGCGAGGAGGCGGTGCAGTCCGGCGACGCCGACGTCGTGGATTCGCAACACACGGTTGCCCATGGCCTCGGCGGTGACGGCGGCTTCTTCAGCGACTGGCAAATCGCTGGTGCCGGCTGAGAGGATAGCAATGGTTCCGGCCCGAGGTTTGGTTTTCTTTTTCTCAATGACCGCGCAGCGGGCAGTCTCGTGATGGACGGTTTTTTTGAATTTCTTTTTTAGGGCCTTGGCGTGATCGAGCGTAATGCGGGTGATGAGAACGCGATCGTTTTGCTTGAGAATCTCAGCGGCAATTTTGACGACTTGCACGGGTGTTTTGCCGCTGCCGTAAATGACCTCCGGAAAGCCCTGCCGCAGGGCGCGATGCTGATCTACCTGCGCAAAGCCGAGATCAGTGATGGGCGCCGCGCCCAACGCGGCGAGTGCTTTCGCGCGGCTGATTTTTCCAGCGCGAAATTGGTCGAGCAGCTTGGCAGCTTCATCGGGGGTCACGCGGGCAGTATGAACGGCTACCGAATCTTCTCCAGCAAAAACGCCAGCAGCTCGCCGATGGGCATGCGCGTTTGCTCCATCGTATCGCGGTCGCGGAGGGTGACGGTGTTTTTGAGCTCGTCGCCTTGTTCGCCGAGGGTGTCGAAATCGATGGTGACGCCGAACGGCGTTCCGGCTTCGTCTTGGCGGCGGTAGCGGCGGCCGATGGCGCCGCCTTCGTCGTAAAACACCGCCATGTGCGGGCGCAACAAGGTGCACACCTCGCGCGCCTTGGCGACGAGGTCGGGCTTGTTTTTGAGCAGTGGGAAGACGCCCACTTTGTACGGGGCGATGCGCGGGTGGAATTTCATCACGATGCGCGTCTCTTCTTTGCCCTTGTCGTTGGTGACCGTCTCCTCGTTGTAGGCGTTGCAAATGAATGCGAGCACCGTGCGGTCCGCGCCGGCGGCGGGCTCGATGACGTGGGGCACGTAACGTTCCTTGGTTTCCTCGTTGAGGATGGTCATGTCCTTGCCGCTGCCGGGGTATTTCGGTTTGCCGTCTTCGCCTTTTTCCACCACGAGCTTGTCGCCTTCGCGCACGAGCTTGCCTTCCATGTGCGATCGCAGATCAAAATCGCCGCGATGGGCGATGCCCTCCAGTTCACCGAATTCGCCTTCGTCGCAGAACGGAAAGGCGTACTCCACGTCAGCCGTGCCCACGGAGTAATGCGAAAGCTCGTCGGCGTCGTGGTCGCGCAGAATCAGTTTGGCGGGGTCGATGCCGAGGTCCGTGTACCACTTGAAACGTCGGTCGCGCCAGTAAGTGTACCACTTGGGCGATTCATCGGGGTGACAGAAAAACTCCATCTCCATTTGCTCGAATTCCCGCGTGCGGAAGGTGAAGTTGCGTGGGGTGATTTCGTTGCGAAAACTTTTGCCCTGTTGAGCGATGCCGAAGGGAATTTTCACGCGATTGCTATCCATCACGTTCTTGAAATTCACGAACATCCCCTGCGCCGTTTCCGGCCGCAGAAAGGCCTTGTTCTCCTCATCGCGCAGCGCGCCCACGTACGTCTCGAACATCAGGTTAAAGTCGCGCGGTTCCGTCAGGTCGCAGGCCTCATGTTCGCCGGGGCATTTGCTCGGCTTCTGCGGACACTCGCTCGTGGCCACGTGATCCGCGCGGAAGCGGCTCTTGCACGTGCGGCAATCCACCATCTGGTCCGCAAACAAATCGTAATGGCCGGAAGTTTTCCACACGCGCGGATGCATGATGATACTCGACTCGATGCCCACCATTTGGAATGTGCTCGGCGTGCCCTCCGGCTGGGCCAGCTCATCGTGCGTGGTAATCATATCGCGCCACCACACCTCTTTGATATTGCGCTTGAGCTCCACGCCGAGGGGGCCGTAATCCCACAGACCGCGCAGTCCGCCGTAGATTTCGGAGGATTGAAACACAAACCCGCGCCGTTTGCACAACGACACAATCGCATCCATCAATGAATTATCTTTAGCCATGAGGCGGCGAGTGTATCGGGCAAAGCGGCGAAAAAGTCAAGGAAAGCGAGGGAGCTTGAAGGAGAAGCGGGTCAGCCCTTTTCATTCAGCAGCTTCGGATTCTTTTGAACCATCTCTTTGGCCAGTGCCTCGGCCTTGGCGATACATCACCCCAAGGTTGTGTTGCGCGACCCGATCACCCTTTTCCGCCTTTGACTTTGTCTTCTCAAACTCCTCCTTATCCTTATCCGCCGCCATCAAAGGCAGACACAACCCCATTGCCCCGCACCTGTAAACCTCTTTGCCGCGCCAGTGAATCAACTATCGCGGCGGAGTGACCGAAGGGTTTGCCTGCCGATCGCCTATTTTTTAACAAAGCGAGCGTTGAGCTTCGCTATTTTCGCGGCAGTCACTTTTAGATCTGTTTTATATTTTCGTGTGAGTTTTAGTTTGTCGAAGTCAGCACCATAGAGATTCTTCAACCATATGAGCGCACTGAGATCAATAATCATAGGCCCCGCATGACCTAAATTATTATCTGTGAAGAGGCCGCTTTTCCGATCAACCATTTTGCTGATATCACCTTTTAATTTCCCTGCTTCAAACTGGACCTTTAGCTCACATGCAGCAGCTCCATAATTGATCAGGGTAATGCTGTTCTTGGGAAAAACTTTACGCAACTTAGCCACCATCTCAAAGAGTGTTTGAAACGCTTCAAGATTGGCCTCAGTAAATTCCTTTGCTTTCCGGCTCTGCCCTCCCTTGCCCCAACATAATCCAACCATGAACTTTGTTTTTGGATTATGCTCCAAAGCAAAATCGATCCAGCGTTTGTAATCATCAAATGAACTGTTGAATCCTACGGTCATTCCAAGCAATTGGATCTTGCCGCTCTTGAGAATCGTTTTGATTCTCTCACTGTGCCTTTTACTCTTCCACAGGCTTCCCGGAGTACCGCTTTGTCCACCCGAAAAAACTGACAACTGTTTATGCTTCGAAAATCCATTTAATTTTGCGTGCTGATCAAATGATTTTGCGACAGGTATAAAGAAGCTATGACCAATGAATAAACAGGTAGCCCCATCCTTTGGCAGCCCTGACTCAATGACCTTCGTTGATATCTCCTTGGTTAGAGGCTTCTCCACATCAGTCTTCTTCTTGTCCACCTCTGCGGGCGGCTTTTCAAAACTGTGGCCGCCGGCTGCGATTTGAAACTCACCCGCCTTTTTACTTTTGTTAAGATATGCGGTGACTACATCATTTTTCTTTAGCCTTCGCGGATTACTGGGGCCAACCTCACCTGAGCCAAATCGGTAATAGCTGCTTTGAATGATGATGGTCGCCCTCGGGCGCAGGCGTGATTTGGAACGGGTAATCCGAAGCACCTTTGCCTCGTAGATCAACTGTTGGCGTTTTCCAATCAATTCGGCGTCAGCTTTCGGAGCCTTCAATATTTGCACTACAACCACTTCCTCAGCGTCGCGCTTCATTTCGTCATAAACAAAAGGAGGTAACTCGGCGTGAGTGGTAAAAAATAAGCCCAAAGCCAAACTCATCAGCAAAATCTTCATACCCCATTCAAGCCCATTGCCCCCCGCCTGTAAACTCATTTGCCGAGCCTGTAAATCACCCGTGCCATCGCCAACTCCACAACCGCCGGCAGACCCAGGGGCTTGTCGTTCGGTGGTTGGGTTTTGGGGTAAGGCACGCCAAATTTCCCATTGCAACGGCGGCCATTTGGGCGGACTCTTCTTCCATGCAAGTACACATCGATCGCGGCGGTCAACGGTTTGGCCCGTACTCTGTTGAGCAGGTTAATTCTCATCTAGCCGAAGGGGCAATTTTGCCGACGGACCTTGGCTGGACGGATGGCATGACGGATTGGGTGCCGGTGACACAAGTTGCCGGTGTGACCTTTGCCGACGCTGCGACCACGGCTGCGGTTCCACCGCCAACACCTGCCCCAATGACAGGCGAAACAAACTTGCAAGGCGGGTCACAGGCTCTCCAAACGACTGCCAAACCGGCGGGAAACAAGAAGCTCCTGATCGGGGTGGGCGCGGGGGTGGGAGTATTAGCCCTCGCGGCGGTTGGTTATTTTGTGGTTTACCCAATGCTCACGGATGAAGAAGCCCCAGAGCCTGAAAGCGAAGTGGTGGAAAACAAGCCGGCCCCTTCAGGCCCGGGCGGCAAAGGTGGCCCGGGCGAGGGTGGCATGGGGCCTCCTCCGGGTGGCGGTTTTGCCGGTGGCGGCCAAGGCAGGCCCAAGGGAAAAGGCGGTGGCTTTAACCCAATGCGGTACGACCAGAATAAGGACGGGAAAATTAGTCGAACCGAGGTCCCCCAACAAATGGGTGCTTTCTTTGATAGGGTGGACAAAAACAAAGATGGGTTCCTGGACCAAACCGAAATGCAAAGTTTCGGTGCCGGCTTCGGAGGCTTCGGCGGCAAGGGGCGTCCCAAGGGAGGCCAGCAGAGCGGCGGGCAACAACGGCCTCCACAGGGTGGTTTACCCGGGCAGCGGCAACCTCAATCTAATCCGTAAAACGGGGGAGAATGCGCGGGGCACAAAAAAGCCTCACTGAACCTTGCCAAACCGCAATCGCGGGCGGATAATTTCGAGTATGCGTTTGCGCTCATTTCTTTTTCAAAAATTGCTGACCGATCACGATTGTTGTTTTCCATACTCATCGTGTGGATGACCTCGCTAGATGAGTACAAAAAAGCCCCCCGGAGGGGGGCTTGAATGCATTAAACTTCAACGATGCGCTTACTTGCGGGCGCGCGTGGTGTTGAAGTTAGGCTTGCCGTTGGTTTGGCCGGTGCCTTCTCCGTGCTTTTTCAAGGCAGCGGCAAGTGAGGCATCGTCAGCCTGCAGCACGGCCCCGTCCATGGTGGTGAGGTTGCCTTGGCCTTCGTCCAGGCCGGCCATGCTGTAGTATTTGTAGGAGCCGGTTGCAGAAGCTCCATTCCAGGGGGCAGCACCGCCCTTTGAAGCTGCGTTGTAAGAACCGGCCACCATTGGATCACCTCCATTGACGTGCAAATTTGTGTACTTCCTGTATTCGGTTCCCCAGTTGTAATGGGCACGACGACCGCCTCTCCTCAATAATGAGCCATGATAACGAAAGTCATAACCGTTTCTGGCGCTATCATCACCTCCCACGTTCCGCGTAAAGGCAAGTAAGCTGTCCCCGTTGGCCCCATCAGCACCGAAGCAAATAGCGTAGCTTTGGTCATTATTAAGTGATCTGTATCTCCAACCGAAGTTCAGGGATTGGGAACCGGTTGCACCCCACCAGCCCCACTTTTCCATCCGAACTCTGTTTTGATTAGCCCCTTTGACTTTGGGGTCGGACGGGGAAAGAAACGCTTTGGCGCTTCCTAAATCCATAGTAATTATGGAGCTGGCGCAGTGCCAGTGGTGGGGATCAAAGGCCCACGTCCAGTCACCCCGCCAGCCGCCGCCTCCGCCATTATTGTAGACTCGGTAATGAGCGGTACTGTCTGTAGGAGTCATGGTCCAGGGTGTGTCGCCATCCATCTCCGTTCCGAAACCCGTAACGGCCTTGGAGATTTGGCCGAGGTTATTGGCGCACTTGAGGCGGTTGGCCTTTTTCTTGGCCTTGGCCAACGTTGGAAGGAGCATGGAGGCGAGGATGCCGATAATGGCAATCACCACCAGCAGCTCGATCAAGGTGAAAGCCTTTGAATCAATTTTATTAATGTGGTTTTTCATGAATCTGTTTTGTTTAGGTTTGTTGGATTCGATGCATATTGGATACCATACCCCGAACTTATTCCAAGTTCACAGATTAAAGCATTTTTCATGCCGAAGCTCATTTTTGAAAAAAATCTGCTTTTGTTCTGAAAATGGCCGTGAAAAGGTGCTGCAAGCTTATCGGATCGCAGATTTTCCACGCAGTTTGAGTGGTTTTCACGCAAAAAAAATGTTGTAAAAGTAAATGAAAACCACATTCTTTCGGCCTGCGAATAACTTGCTTGCAGAATGACAATCCAACCTAAAACCAAAAATGAAGACTCAACTGATGAAGTTTAAGCATATCCTGATTGCTGTATTGTTGCCTGTGTTCCTTGTAGCCTGCGGCGAATCCGTTTCGGAAGACGCGCCGCAAGGCGAATTGCCAGCCAATGAAAAAGCGGTTACTGAAGCTTTGGATGCAGTGGGAGCCCAGTATGGACAATCCGATGAGGGGCCATTGGATTGGGTATTACTGAATACGGAAGACTGTGATGATGCGCTTTTAGAAAAGCTGAAGGGATGTAAAAATCTTAAATCCGTTCGCTTTACCTCAGGAACAAAGATTACGTCTGGTGCTATTGGTGCCTTTAAAAATGCTATGCCCAATGTTGAGGTGGAACAGATAAAGGAATAAACCAAAGCACTCATTGATTTAAAAGCCCCCCTAACGAGGGGGCTTTTTTATTGCCCAAATGAGATGTTTCGCGGGCCGGAAGATTCCATAACAAAACAGCCTCATCTGAAGGGGAAGCTGTGTTTTCGGACGCGAGGTCGGGAAAGAGGTCAACGGAAGAGGAGGAGAAAATCTTGCGTCAAATCGAAAAGGCACACCGGCATTTTGGCGCGCACCAAAACCTGTGAAATTCACAGCTTCCGAGCGCCATTCAATCTCCTTGTCGGCTGCTGAGATTTTGGCATTCCGCGCGCTTGCGCGGGTGTACGGAACTTGCGCTGTGAGACCTTCGCCCGACCACAAGCAAACAGCCGATTCTTAGCGGCATCGAGTGGTTTCCGTTGCCCTAAAAACACTTCGAATGGATACTTGCCAGATGAGGAAAAGGGACTGATACTTTCCAGCATGCGCGCATTTTCAATTTTTCTTTTGTGGCTCACGGTTTGTGTGGATGCCGAGGACTGGCCGCAGTGGCGGTTTGGGCCGGGTCGTGGAGCGGTGTCGCCGCATGCTTTGCCTACGGAGTTGCACTTGCAATGGACGCGACAGTTGCCCAAGGCCGCGCCTGCTTGGCCGGCTTCGCAAACGAAATTGCAGTTTGACCTCGCGCCGGAACCGGTAGCGGCGAATGGGAAATTGTTTGTGCCCTCGTCAGCCAACGACACGTTGACGGCGTACGATACGAAGACAGGCAAACAGCTTTGGCGGTTTTTTGCCGAGGCCCCAATTCGCTTTGCGCCGGTGGCCACAAAGGGCCGGGTGTGGTTCGGCTCGGACGATGGCCATCTGTATTGCCTTAACGCCGCCGATGGTTCGCTGCGCTGGAAGTTCAACGGCGGCCCAGCCAAGCGCTGGGTGATTGGCAATGAACGACTGGTCTCCACTTGGCCTTCACGCGGTGGTCCGGTTTATCGCGACGGCAAGATTTGGTTCACCGCCAGTATCTGGCCCTTCATGGGAATTTTTATTCACTGCCTGGATGCCGAAACCGGCCGGGTCATCTGGACCAACAGCGGCGATGGCATGAACTACACAGTGCAGCCGCACGGCGCGCCGTCGTTTGCAACAGTAGCACCACAGGGGCATTTGGTATTAGCAGGGGAACATCTCATCGTGCCGGGTGGCCGCTCCACGCCGGCGGTGTATGATGCCAACACCGGCAAGCTTTTGCATTTCAAATACGACAAGAAGCGCGGACATCATCGAGTGATGGCTGGCGGTGATTTTTATTTCGTGGATGGCGGGCGTTTTCAAAACACATCGGGAAAATCATTGAGTTCCATCCGCACGCAACTTGTCGGGTCGGATTTTGTGCTCTATGCAAATGGCACAAAGCTCACCGCGGAGACGTTAGCCGGCAAGCTCACGAGCAAGGAAGTCACCGACCGAAAAGGAAAAAAGTCTGTGCAGACGGAGTTTAAGACGGACCGACTCTGGAGTGGAGAACTGCCCGACGGTTTCTCGCAGGTGTTTCTACAGGCCGACCAACAAGTTGTTGCAGGAGGCAAAGGCGCGATCGGCTTCTTCAACATTGCCGACTTAAAACGGGGTAAAGCTAAGCCGACAGCGCACGCAGATCTAAAAAATGAGACGTGGACGGTGCTGGCGGCAGATGACCGCTTGTTCGCCATCACGCTTGATGGACAGCTGCATTGTTTTGGCAGTAAGCAAACAAAGACGCAGCATCATCCGATCCCCCCGCGCGCCAAGCTACCGGTCAACCCTGCAGCGGCGGCCAAAGTGAACGGTTGGATTCACTCGCCGGAAAATGCGCACGGTCACGGGCTGCTCTTAGGCGGTGCGGACGTGAGCGTGATTCACGAACTGCTTCGACAAACCGCGCTGCGCCTCACGGTGGTGGAGGCCGATGCCGCAAAGGTTTTAAGCCTGCGCGAACTGTTAACGGCGGCTGGGTTTTATGGAGAACGCGTCACAGTGCATCATCACACCAAACCGCTCGCCTTCGCCGCGCAGCCACATTTTGCAAACGTAGTGATGGTGAATGGCAAAGCTGCGAGCAACCTCACGCAAGCTTCGCTTAAAAATATTTTCCGAGCCGTGCGGCCTTACGGCGGTGTGTTGTGCGTGAAAAACGCGGCGTCCAAACTGGACAAAACTAAAATCACCGGCGGCGCCATTCAGCGCATGGGCGGAGATTTGCTCTTTACGCGCGCGGGCGCATTACCGGGCGCGGCGGATTGGTCTCACCAATACGGCGATGCAGGGCAATCAGTGGTGAGTAAGGATCAACTCGTGAAGGCGCCGCTGGGGCTGCTGTGGTTTGGCGGGCCGCCGAATGACAAAATCCTCCCGCGCCACGGTCACGGGCCCTCGCCGCAAGTGGCGGGCGGGCGGCTGTTCATTGAGGGGGCGGACATGATTCGCGCGGTAGATGCCTACACCGGTCGGCTGTTGTGGGAGCGTGAGCTGAAGGGCGTCGGGGAATACTATAACATCACCGGCCACTTCCCCGGTGCGGGAGAGATTGGCAGCAATTATGTTTCGCTGCCCGACGCGGTTTATGTGGTTTACGGCAAAACGATTCTGGAACTGGATGCGGCCACGGGCAAGACGCGCCGCGAATTCAAGCCGCCCTCTGGCGCGGCGAATTTCGGATGGTTGAGCGTGTGGGGAAATTTCCTCGTCACCGCCGCCGCGCCCGTGGCCATCCTGCCACCCAAGGGACAAAAGGAATTGCCGGGCACGAAGGTGGAGCAGTTGCTCGCGCGCTACGCCTCGGGCAGTCGCATCCTCGCGGTGTTCGACCGCGCCACCGGCAAACAACTATGGACACGCACGGCGCAGTTTAATTTTCGCCACAACAACATCGCGCTCGGCGGCGGCAAGGTGTTCGCCATCGACAGCCTCACCGATGCGAAGATTAAGGCGCTCGCACGACGCGGCATTGAGCTCCCCGGCAAACCCGCGCTTTTCGCGCTGGACATAAAAACCGGCGCGATCGCTTGGCAAACGGACAAGAATATTTTCGGCACATTTTTGAATTACTCCAGCGCGCATGATTTATTGCTGCAAGCGGGCAGTGCCTATCGCGACCGCGCCGGCGACGAGATCGGCAAAGGCATGACCGCGCTGCGCGGACGCGACGGCGCAGTGCTTTGGGAAAATCGCGACGACAGCTACAGCGGCCCGTGCTTGTTGATGAAAGACCGCATCCTCACCAACGGCAACGGCGGCTTCGCGTTGGACATCAAAACCGGTAAACCCACCGGCTGGAAATACAAGCGCAACTACGGCTGCAACACTGCCATTGGCAGCGAACACCTGCTTACCTTTCGCTCCGGCGCGGCGGGGTTTTATGACCTCACCAACGACGGTGGCACCGGCAACTGGGGTGGCTTTCGCAGCAGTTGCACCGCCAACCTCATCCCCGCTAACGGTATTCTCAACGCCCCCGATTACACCCGCACCTGCAGTTGCGCCTATCAAATGCAAACCTCGCTCGCGCTCATCCACATGCCCGAGCTGGAGTACTGGACCTTTGGCGCCAGCGCCAAACCCGGCCAGCTCGCTATCAACCTCGGCGCCCCCGGTGACCGGCGTGCGCCAGATGGTAAGCTGTGGGTGGAGCACCCCAAGGTCGGTGGCGACTCGGCGGATGCGCCCGTTACCATTGAGCCAGCCGATGCTGCGCCCTTCCGCCTGCACTCCTCGGCAATAAATGGAGATGGCCTAAAATGGGTCGCTGCCTCCGGCCTCCGCGGCGTCAAGTCCGTGAAATTGAAGCTGGAGAAAAAGGGCGCCTATCGCTGTGCGCCTCCATTTCCTCGAACCGGATGAATTGCCATCGCGCGCACGCCTATTCGACATCGTGATAAACGACCAAACCGTCCAGCGCCAGTTTGATATCGCCGCCACCGCAGGCTCACCCCTCCAGTCAGTCGTGCGTGAATTCATAATTGCTGCCCCTGACGGCACTATTCGAATTGCCCTTCGTCCAGCCACCGACCATCCCCCTATCTTAAGTGGGATCGAATGGTCGCCAATTCCATAACAACAAAACTCAACAATTCTGAACGTCTCTGCATCTTGGCGGTTTAATCAGGATTGGGTTACTTTCTCCGCGAATTCCGCATTGAAAACCATCTCAGATGGACACTTGCAAGAAGGGTCAAGCGGGCTGATACTTTCGGGCATGCGCACGGTCCAATTACTTTTCTTTGCTCTCACTATTTCCATCAATGCCGGTGCTATGGATTGGCCACAGTTTCGCTTCGGCTCCAATCGTGGGGCATCCTCACCGGAAGGGTTGCCCGTGAAATTGCATTTACAGTGGTCGCGGGAGTTCGCGACACCGTCGCCGGCGTTTCCGGGCGAGGTGCGGTTGCGGTACGATGCCACGTATGAACCGGTGGTGATGGGCGACACGCTCTTCGTGCCATCGATGGTGACCGATTCCGTAACGGCGCTGGACACCGCGAACGGCAAAGTGCGCTGGCGGTTTTTCACCGGCGGTCCAGTGCGCTTCGCACCGGTGGCGATGGAGGGCACGGTTTGGTTTGGGTCGGATGACGGGCACGTGTATTGCCTCGATGCGGCGACGGGCAAACTGCGCTGGAAAGTTTACGGCCATCCGGATGGGCGCAAGGATCGCAACTTGCTGGGCAACCGGCGGCTCATCCCAATGTGGCCTGTGCGCGGCGGCGTGGTTTTGCACGAAGGCGTCATTTATTTCTCGGCGGGGTTGTGGCCGGAGGAAGGGATTTTCATTCACGCGGTGGATGCGAAAACCGGCCGCAAGATTTGGACCAATCGCGACACGGACAAAATCGCCGGGGCCAATCTCGACCACGGCGTGCAGCAGGTGATGGGCCTCTCGCCGCAGGGCTATCTCGCGGTGGTGGACGGCAAACTCATTGCGCCGTGCGGCACGCAGTTGCCGGCGGTGTTCGATCTCAAAACCGGCAAGCTCGGCCGCATACACGATGGGCTGGGGCGGTCGCACCGGTCTGCCCAAGGGCACGTGGTTCGTGGCCGGCACGGGGCGTTATCTCGCGCACAGCGGCGACCTCTACGATATGCGCCGGCCCAATGACGAGAAATTCGCCCAATCCCGCAGCAATGATTACAAAAGCAAGCTCTACCCCGCGGGCTTCACACGCGTGCAGATAGACCCCACCAACCAAAAATACCTCGGCGACTTCCGCCGACCCGTGCTCACCGGTGACACGATGTTCTACACCGACAACGGTATCGTAGCCGAAGACATCACGAAAGTGGAACTGGAGCCCCGCATGCCCAAGGCCGAGCCGAGCCGCAAGAACGATACATACCCCGATAAATGGCGCGCCACTTTCCCTCAACGTTGGAAGCTCGCCACCAAGCTGCGCGTGCGCATCCAAGCCGGACCCCATCTTTATGCCACGGCTGAGGGCACCATCGCGGCCATCGACACGCGCACCCGGAAAACCACATGGCAAGCCAAGCTAACCGGCAACCCTGTCAGCGTGATAGCCGCCCATGGCCGGCTCTTCGTCACAACTCAGGAAGGTCGTCTCTTTGTCTTTGGCGCAAAGGAAGTTGCCGAACCGCTGGCACACGCGAAGCCCAATGCTCCAACCAAAGGCGCTGCACAAAAAGTGGCGAAGCTGAAGGAGGTCACGAAGGTCACAGATGGCTATGCTTTAGTGCTCGGGTTAAGCAACGGCGAAGTGGCAGAGGCATTGGCCAAGGATTTTACCGTCATTGCCATTGATTCCGATGTCGAGAAAGTGGATGCCTTTCGTCGGCATCTGCATTCGTCCGGCATTTATGGCAGCCACATTTCGGTGCTTGTAGGTGACCCGTTGACTTATTCGCTGCCGCCATTTCTTGCCAGCCTCGTGGTCACGGAAACGCCTTCCCGTTTAACAATTACACGGGCCGCATCAAAAGCAAACGACAGCACTGCAGCGGTGTCACAAATTTTCCACATGCTTCGCCCCTACGGAGGCACAGCTTGCCTGCCCATTCCCAAAACAGCGCGTGTGGATTGGAGGAATTCAGCCAAAGATTTGAAGTTAGCCAAAACGACTGAGACCGATGAATGGTTGTTGCTCACCCGTCCTGACCCGTTACCTGAGGCTGCCGATTGGTCGCACGCCGGCGGTGGTGCGGGCAACACGGGCTCTTCGGATGACCGCTTCCTGCGCGGGCCTTTGGGGCTGTTGTGGTATGACGGCTCCATCCGTTGGCAGCGGCAGCCGGGTAAGACGGAAGTGCGCGTGGCGGGCGGACGCATCTTTGTGCGCGCGGACCGGATGCTGGCCATTGATGTTTTCACCGGGCCGCCGCTGTGGGATCGCCCCTTGCCGCAAGCCGCCGGCGCGGGTGCGGTGGGCGAGTTTGTGGCGCTGGAGGATTCCATTTACGTCGCCGCCGGTCGCGAATGCATCGTGCTCGATGCCGCCACCGGCGAACAACGCGCACGTTTTCCAATGCCCGAAAAAATGGCCGGCACGCTCATGCATTTGCGGCTTTGGAAAAACTCCCTCATCGGACAGCTCGGCAAAAATATCATTTGCCTCGACCGCAAAACCGGCGAGCACCAATGGACCTTCACCGCCAAGCGCGTCGCAGCTCAGCCTTCGCGGTGGGCGGCGGCCACGCGTACGTGGCCGAACTGCTCAACGCCCGCCGCGGCGAGACCATTGCCGAAAGCGGCGTGAAAACCTACGCGCTGGACCTCGCCACCGGTCGGGAAGTTTGGCAAGCCCCCGGCGGCGCGGAGTTGCGCTACAGCGAGCCGCACGATTTGCTCATCACCGGCACGGGCATTTACAAAGGCAAAGACGGCGCTGTGCATCGACAGGCCAAGCTGGCGGATCCCAAGCTGGATAAATGGAATTTCAAAAGCGGCAGCCACATCGCCGGCGACAGCCTGCTCGTCGGCGGGTCGGATAATTATAAGATGTACGATCTCACCAGCGGCGCGCAGCAGGGCAAACCGCTCAAGTGGTTCCGGCGCGGCTGCACGCCTCTGCGCACCAGCCCCTACCTCGCCACCACCCGCTACAAAGGCAACGCCGCGTACATCGATCTCGACACACAAAAATTCCAACCCATCTGGAACCTCCGCGCCGCCTGCAGCAACAACATCTTCCCCGCCAACGGCGTCCTCAACGTCCCCAACCTCTCCGGCGGCTGCACCTGCAACTACACCCCCACGAGCATGGCGCTCGTGCCACGCGCATCGAGCACTGAACGCCGGTGAAAGACGAACCACCAAGTGAAGAGATCAGCTTAGACCTGTTCATTCCAAAAAAATTCCGTGAAATCCGTGTCTCAAATTGACTTGCCAGCAACCCCGCCGACCTCGAAGATTGCCGCATGAAATTGCTGTTGCTCATTCCATTATTTTTCGCACAAACCACCTTCGGGTTGACGGAAGCGGAGTTTCAAAAACTGCATCGCGAGCTACAGCCCGACCCGAAGGCGACGTGGCGCACCATCCCATGGAAAACTTCCGTGCTCGACGCGCAAGCCGCGGCCGCGCGGGAAGGGAAACCGATTTTCATTTGGGCGATGGACGGGCATCCGCTGGGGTGCACGTGAAACAACGGCGTGCTCGACCGTGAGTCGACCTTTGCTGATCCCGCCATTGTGAAGCTACTGCAAACGCGATTCATCCCCGTGGCCATTGATCAGGCCTACCAGCGCCGGCAAAAGGACAACGAGGGTAAGTTCTACCAGAAGATCGCTAATCAGAGCCCGCGCAAGGTTGGGCGGGGCACCACGCAGGGCCTTTACACCGCCGATGCCTCCGGCAAGCTGCTGGCATTTACCAACAACCGCAGCTCTGAACGCGTGCAGCGTATGATACAGACCGCGCTGGCAAAGCATCAGCCGGTTAAGGTGGCACCCCTTGCCAAAGGAACACCCGATGCCCGCTTCAATCCCGAACCGCCCAAGGGCGGGCTGGTCGTGAGGGTAACCTCCAAAGTGCTCGGCGGCTATGAGGAGCCGGAGAATGAGTTTCGCCGGATCTTTCAGCAATCACTCGGGCGCGATAATTTATGGATCAGTGCCAACGAACATGCTGCATTAGCCAAAGGTCAGTTGCCTCAAAATTTACTGAAACGAATTGCGCGTTTTCATCTGGTGGACAATACCCGTGGCGAACCGTCCATGTGGAACGATAATGAGATTAAAAAACTTGAGGGCACTCTGCGCAACGGCCAGCTCCGCACCACCGTCCAATTAAAAACCGCCAAGGGCGACCGCAGTTATGAGGCGGAGTTGCTGGGCCACCTCGAAACCAAGAAGGGCAAAGTCACTCGCTTTGATGTCGTTGCCAAAGGCCACTTCCGTGGTGAAGGGACCTACACACGTAACGCCCCCAAAGGCCGTTTCCCACTCGCCATCGCCTTCACGCTGGCCGATGGCAAGGACGCCGCCGACACCATCCCACCACAAGGCTCCCGCGGCTGGTTACCGGGGTACATGCGATGAGAATCCTTGTCTTGTTATTTTTCCTAACGGGAATCAATTGGCTCGGCGCCGATGACGCCATGCGTATGGCCGCGCAGCGCGCCATTCCGCTCATCGAAAAAAGTGCGGCAATATACACCGAGCAACGTGATTGCTTCTCCTGCCATCATCAGGCACTAACGGTAATGACACTCAGCCGCGCCAAGCTGGCCGGCTTGCCTGTTCGTGATGACGCGATCTCCGAACAGTCAAAGTTCACGCTGGAATATTTCAGTGATCGCAAGGATCGACTACCCAAGGGCGAAGGCGTGCCCGGCGGATCCTACAGCGCGGGCTACGCGCTCGCCGGGTTAACGGCTGCCAAGGAGCCGGCCAATGAAACCTCCAAGGCGCTGGTCCAGTATCTTTTAAAAAAACAAAACAAGGATGGCAGCTGGCGTATCGGTACGCATCGACCGCCATTGGAAGACAGCCACTTCACTGCCACGGCCTTGGGAATCAAGGGAACCCCGAAAGGCACACATACCCAACGAGCCTCCAACTGGCTGAAGCAGGCCAAGGCCAAATCCACGGAGGATCATACCTTCAAAGTGCTCGGGCTGCACTGGGCCAAGGCGGATCAGAAAAAAACAGACGCCGCCAAGGCATTACTGAAATTACAGCGCAGTGACGGTGGCTGGGCACAGTTGCCCGATATGAAAAGCGATGCCTATGCAACCGGGCAGGCACTGACGGCGCTAAAGGAAAGCGGCTTACTCAAGGCCGGCTCACCCCAATATAAACGCGGCGTGGCATGGTTGCTCAAAAACCAGAAGGCCGATGGTTCGTGGCAGGTCAAAACCCGCAGCAAACCCATCCAGAAATATTTCGAAAGCGGTTTCCCGCACGGCAAGGATCAGTTCATCTCAATCAGCGCAACCTGCTGGGCGGTAATGGCGCTGGTGGCGAAATAGCAGCGCGCTATTCGTCCCAGTTTCCGTAAACGGGATTGGGCAGCATAAACTTGTGCGTACCCCACTTGAGCTTGGGATCATCAGGCATATCGTGTGCGGCATCACCGAACCAGGCGACTACCCGATGCGCCCCGTGTTTGACCATGCGGCCGGTGCCTTCGAGCACTTCTTTTTGGCGGATGGTTTTGGTGTCGGCCTTCTCCTTGCGTAGCATATAAATATCGTTTGCCCCGGCAACCCCGAGCTTTTCCAAATTTAACCGGGTGGGATTGGTATTGCGGGCATAGCGGTTACTAATGAAAATGATACGGGCACGGGGAAGAGCGCGGACCTTGGAGATAAACTCCTTTGCGCCGGGAACCAGAGCGGCCTCCTCTTTTAAGACCCATACCTCCCAAGACTCCTGACTGTAAGTCTCGCCTTTGGTTTCCAGATGGCGCTGGTAGCCGGAGTTATCCAGCACCGTTTCATCCAAATCCATCACGATCACCCACGGGCCAGTTTCCGCGCGCGCGGCAGTCGCCACTTTTTCCCAAGCAGCAGCGTAGGTTTGTTGGCAGACGGCGCGGTACTCGTGCGATTTCGTAACCCAATCGAGCGCGGTAGTGAAGGGCGCGGTTTTCGGAGCGGCACAACCGATGCCCAACAGACAACCGAAGGCTAAGAGCAGAATGATTTTCACACGGGCATTGAAACCGATACGGAAAATTAATCGAGTTCCTTTTCCGGCGAGCCCGTAAACCAAACGCCCCCATCTTCCTCAACAATTTCCAGAGCAAACAAACTCGCCCCCGCGCAGGGGCCGCGCGTGCAAAGGCCGGTGTCGGGTTCGTAAACGGCACCGTGGGTTTGGCAGATGAGTGTTTCCCCCTTGGAATCGAAGAACCGGTTGTCGCCGTAATCGAGCGTGAGAGGGATGTGGCGGCAGGTGTTTTCATAGGCGAAAAGTTTGCCCTTGAAGCGGCCGACGAAGCCTTCCTGCGGGCGCTCATCGCGCGTGAAGGAAAACGTGATGGTTTTCCCTTCCTTGATTTCCTTCGTTGCTGCAATCCGAATGCGCGCCACGGCGGGAGGGTAATGGGAAGTGATGAAGGACGGAAGCCCGATCGGCAGGGACGCGCAAAGCGTGTCCCTGCCATGGCCCGAATTTTCTTTTGCTTCAGGTTGGGCGTGCCACATTGGGCGCGTGAAATTTGTTTTTATTTTTTTGGGAT
Organism: uncultured Verrucomicrobiae bacterium; assembly: GCA_937775205.1. Taxonomy (GTDB): domain Bacteria; phylum Verrucomicrobiota; class Verrucomicrobiia; order Limisphaerales; family UBA1100; genus JACNJL01. Next base: position 47,719 of record CALKBX010000002.1, read on the forward strand.
TGGCCGTTTCTGTATCCGCCGCGCCGAAGGGTTGGCCGAAGGAGATTTGCGAAATCAAGTATCTCAGCAAAGCCGACAACACAAAGCAGCCCGCGCTGTATTATGCGCCCGCTGTGCGGGGCGAGCCTCGGCCGTTGTTGGTGGGGTTGCATACTTGGTCGAGCGACTACCGGCAGAACAATTCGCCTTACGGCAAGTGGTGCATTGAGAAGAAATGGAATTTCATTCATCCAAACTTTCGCGGGCCGAATCGCAGGCCGCAGGCGACGGGGTCGGAATTGGTGGTGGCGGATATCCTCAGCGCGGTGGAGTACGCCAGGAAAAATGGCGCAGTGGATGAAACGCGGATTTATTTGGTGGGCGCCTCGGGTGGCGGTTATGCGGCGTTGTTGATGGCGGGGCGCGCGCCGGAGGTTTGGGCGGGCGTGTCAGCGTGGGTGCCGATTTTGGATTTGGCCCAATGGCACGCGCAAACGTCCAAACGCAATTTAAAATACGCGCGCGACATCGAAAAATCCATCGGCGGCAAACCCGTGCCGGGATCGGAGGCAGTGGCGGAAGCAATGAAGCGCTCGCCGGTGACTTATCTTGCGCACGCGAAGGGCCTGTCGCTGGACATCAACGCGGGCATCAACGACGGCCACAAAGGGAGTGTGCCGATTAGCCACACGCTGGAAGCATTCAATTTGCTGGCGGCGGGGAAGGATCGGTTGAGCGCAAAACAAATTTCTGAATTCACCCACACGGCCAAAGTGCCCGCTTCGCTCGAATATTCGTTGTCGGTCGATAAAACGTACGGCGCGAAGCGCGTGCTTTTCCGGCGTCAATCGGGCTTGGCGCGGGTGACAATTTTTCAGGGCGGCCACGAAATTATCCCCGCCGCGGCCTTGCATTGGCTGGCGAAACAACAGAGGATTCGCGCCCCAAAAAATGAGTGAAATCAATCTGCTTCCCGAACCGAAATTTGTTCCTGAACTGCACCCGACCTTTCGTCCGGCGGTGCTGGTGAATCGCGCCTTCGAGGCGGCGGCGCGCGACACGGGCGCGGCGGCCGAGCTGGGCATTGCGCTGGAACAGGCGGATGGTTCGGTGTTTCACACTCGCACGGTGCTGTTTCCCGAGGGGCACGCGTTGGCGGAAAATAATTTCCGGCACTTGGAACGGATGGTGAAATTTTTGCTGTGGTCGCGCGGTGGGTGGCGCATCCACTTGACGGGGTCGGCGGCGTTGGCGGAACAATTGCAGCGTTATTATCGGGAGACGGAATTGGGCAAGTTTGATAATGAGGTCATCGGCTCCCGGAATTTTGGCAAGTCGCTGGAGGTGGTGGCGTGCGATGAGTTGCCGGCGGAGAAGGTGGATACCAAGCCGCTGGGCCGTCACCTCGATGGCTGCCGGATTGGCTTCGACCTCGGTGGCAGCGACCGCAAGGCGGCAGCGGTGATTGATGGCGAGGTGGTGTTCAGCGAAGAGATTGAGTGGGATCCCTATTTCGAGCCCGACCCGAATTATCATTACGAGGGCATCGTTGACTCGCTGAAAAAGGCGGCGGCGCATCTGCCGCGCGTGGACGCGATTGGCGGCAGCGCGGCGGGTTGCTACTCTCACAATCGCGTGACTTGGGCTTCGCTGTTTCGCGGCGTGCCGGAGGAGGCTTTTGACAGCCAAGTGCGCGGGATGTTTTTGAAAATCCAGGCGGACTGGGGCGTGCCGCTGGAGGTCATCAATGATGGCGAGGTGACGGCGCTCGCCGGCTCGATGGCGCTCGGCAAAAACGGCGTGCTCGGTATCGCGATGGGCACGAGCCAAGGCGGCGGCTACATCGACATGGATGGGCACATCACCACATGGCTCAGCGAGCTGGCGTTCGCGCCGGTGGATTTGCATCCGGCCGCGCCGCCCGATGAATGGAGCGGCGATCTCGGATGCGGCGCGCAATATTTTTCGCAACAAGCGGTGGGTCGATTGCTGCCCGCTTCGGGCATTGAGTACGATGCGAGCTTGAGCTTGCCCGAGCAATTGAAAATTGTGCAAGCAGCGATGGGCGCGGGTGATGAACGCGCGCTGAAAATTTACGATGCCATCGGTATTTACCTTGGCTATTCGCTGGCGCATTATGCGGAGTTTTATGATTTTGAATATGTGCTGCTGCTCGGTCGCGTGACCACCGGCCCGGGCGGGGAACACATCATCGCGCGTTCCAAGGAAGTGATGGCGGCGGAATTTCCGGAGTTGGCCGAGCGCATCAAATTTCATATCCCTGATGAGATGGAGAAGCGCCACGGGCAAGCGATCGCGGCAGCGAGTTTGCCGAAGATTGGGTAAACTCTCTGTGTTCTCTGTGCCAATCTGTGGTGATTTGTTTTTTACCACAGAGGCACAGAGAACGCAGAGGAAGGGCTTGCAATCGGCGTCGTTCGGTTCATCATCGGCGCGTTCCGAACATTATATCTTATGAAAATTATTCGACTCATTCCGGTTTTACTTATCGCAGCGTTCACTGTTTCGGCGGGGGAACTCAATCATCCGCCGAAGGGCTTCACGGCGCTTTTTAATGGCAAGGATCTCACCGGTTGGTGGGGGGTCAAGACGGAGAATCCCGCGAAATGGATGGCGATGGACAAGAAGGCGTTTGCCGATAAAAAAGCGAAGAGCATCAAGGACATTCATAAGCACTGGAGCGTGAAGGACGGCATCCTGATCAATGACGGCCACGGGATGTACCTGACCACGGAGAAAAACTACGGCGACTTTGAGTTGTGGGTGGATTACAAAACTGTGGCCAAAGCGGACAGCGGGATTTATCTGCGCGGCGTTCCGCAGGTTCAAATTTGGGATTACACGGATGAAAAAAAATTCAAGATCGGCGGCGATAAAGGCTCGGGCGGTCTCTGGAACAACAGCAAGGGCGCGAAGGGCAAAGACCCGCTGGTGCTGGCGGACAAACCGTTTGGCGAATGGAACAGCTTTCGTATTCGGTTGGTCGGCGAAATGGTGACCGTGCATCTCAACGGCAAACTGGTGGTGGACAACGCGAAGATGGAAAATTATTTTAACCGCAAGGGCGGCATGCCCAAGCGCGGGCCGATTCAATTGCAAACCCACGGCGGCGAAATCTGCTGGCGGAATGTGTTCATCAAGGAACTGAAGTAACCGATATGAAAAAACAAATCATCGCACTCACACTTTTGTTGGCTCTCGGCGCGCAAGCGGAAGAAAAGGGCTACAAAAAAATCTTTAACGGCGAAGACCTTGCCGGTTGGGCTGGGCCGGTTCAGAATTATCAGGCAGTGGACGGCACGCTGCGGTGCAAGCCCGGCAAGGGCGGCACGGTTTACACGAAGGAAGTGTACGGCGATTTTGTGGTGCGGTTTGAGTTCTTGTTGCCGAAAGGCGGCAACAACGGCCTTGCCATTCGTTATCCCGGCAAGGGCGACACGGCTTATGTGGGAATGTGCGAATTGCAGATTCTTGACAATACCTCACCCAAATACGCCAAACTGCATCCGGCACAATATCATGGGTCGGCATACGGAATGTTTCCTGCCAAGCGCGGATTCTTAAAAAAAACCGGTGAATGGAACGCGCAGGAAGTGACCGTGAAAGGCTCCACCATCAAAGTGGTGCTCAACGGCGAAACCATCCTCGACTGCGATTTGAGCAAAGCGGAAAAGACCATGGCGCCCCTAGCCAAATACAAAGGTCGCATGCGCAAGGAAGGCCACTTCGGCTTCGCCGGCCATGGCGCGGCGGTGGCGTTTCGCAATGTTCGGATCAAGCGGCTGGACTGAGTCCGGTGAAAAATGATTTCGCTCAGGCGTCCTTTTCGGGGGGTGCCTGAATTTTTTCGCGCATGCGCACTAGCATCGATTCGCAGCCATTGAGCATGTTTTGGTAAATGATGTACGACTCATCAGCAGCGAGTTTTTCTTTCACCAACTCGGCCGAGGCGCGCTGGCGGATTTTTAATAGTTGAGTTTCAAGTTCGTTAATCTCCTCCAAATTCGTGCCGTCGTGTAGATGGTTGATGACTTCGTCAATCTCCTCATAATAGGTGTCGATGCGATTCTTTCGCCGTTGCAGAAACCATCGTTGGGCCCAGACAATCACACTCCACAGGATCAACATCAGAGTGAGGATGAAGCCCATGACCTCAACGTATTTTTCAAAAAAACCGGGATCGGTACGCTGGAAATAATATTCCGCACCTGAATGCAGTGGAAATTGGAGGTGCGTGGTGGAGGTTTGTTCATCAAGGCTGCTGAAGGCGGAATGTTTTTGAAATAAGGCGGCGCGATACTCATAGAGTGTGCGAGTGATGAGTTCGGCGATTTCATCGGGCAAATTCGGGTGGCACGCGAGTACGGCTTTCACCCCCACGGTGCCGATGGGCTGAGTCGGTTGACCGCGATAGGCCAGTAACGGAATGATATGTGGAGACGCATACGGATAATGAACGCGAAATCCCTCGGCCAAGATATGCGCTTCGTTGTTTGCATCGCCTAGATTGCTCGGGGGAATTGATGTGGAGGGAGTGAGCGGGATCAGTGGGGTGAGGCGCACTTGGCCGGATTGTAGGGCGCTTTGGCAGGCGTCGTTGCCAAGGCCGGAGAGGAAGAGAAGTGCGTGCACGTTGCCGGTAATGAGTTGGGCGGTGGCTTCTTTGAGTGGGAGGTTTACCAGTGTGAGTTGGCTTTCGCTAAAACCGGCAAAGCGAAGAAACTCGCGCGTGAATTTTTCCGAGCCACTGCCTTTGGGGCCGAGGGCAACGGTTTTGCCGGCGAGATCGCGAAGGGATTGAATGCCTGATTCGCGGTGGCATAGGAAGTGCAGTAGCTCGGGATGAATGGCGGTGAGGCTGCGCACATGCGCTCCGGCTTGGGTGTCGTTTTGCAGGAGGGCGAGGTGGGCGGTTTGTTTGTGCAGCCGGTCAGCGTTATCGAGGCTGCCGGTGGTTTCCACCAGTTGAATGCGAAGGTGCGGGTGAGCCTGTTGCACCTCGTCGGCAATGGCTTGGCCCAACTCGTGGTATAGTCCGCCGCGTTGGCCGGTGGCGAAGGTAAGGATTGTCTCATTGGGGGTAACCCAACGGTGCGCTGCGAAGCCCACGGCCAGAACGGCCAACAGTCCAAAGGCAATGAGCCGGTTACGAATGGATTCAGTTTCCATGCTCGGTCGACTACTGGCCCCGGGCCCAAGCGACGTATGGGGTGACAGGACCGCGCGTGTAACCCACGCGTTGGCGCAGTTCCTTGCCGGTTTCGCCGCTGAGGATGATTTGGGTGGGAAAATTTCTCACTCCAAAGCTGGCCTTGAGGCGGTTATTTTCGAGCTCGGTATCTGGATTGAGCCCACCTTGAGCCGGGAAATCACAAATATGAATGACTAATCCCTCCCCGGCAAAAGCCGCCCAAAGGCGGTGTTGCAGCACGGTTTTTTCTAACGCCATGCAAGGCGGGCACCAGTCGGATCCGGTGAAGAGAAGATAGACATTTTTGCCTTCTTCCTTGGCACGAGCGAGAGAGGCGGTGAGGCCGCGCAGGACTTTTTCAGTTTGGTCGGTCTTGCCGTAGCCGTGCAGCACGCGGGTGCTGGCGTGGCCGAGGGTGACGCCGCCGACGGATTCGATGTGCGGCTTCACTATCATGCCGGCGCTGCTGAGGTCGCCATCGTTGCATAGCCTGGCGCTGCCATCGGCCATTACCATTTGCCCCTGTCCGACGAATAGGCCGGTCATCGCAGTTTTGAGCGGTTTGTCATTCTTATCCAGCTCATCGGCTCCGGCCCAGCGGGCGCTGACCAAATCGGCGGTAGTGAGGTTGCGCGTCGCGGCCAAAATAGTGGAGGGTCGGCCAAAGTCGCCGCCTTGTATAAACACATAACTCAGCGCTTTGTTTGGAATGGGCCGACCGTCTCGGGTGTTATAGTTTTTCCAATCCATCACCACTTGTTCGTTGGCGGCCTCGCGGGTGGCGTCGCAGGGGGACCACAAGATTTTGGCGGTTACTAAATCACGCTTGAGGTCTCGAGTAGCGTACACGGAACCGGGGTCGGGCGAGAAGTTTGCGCCGAAGTGGTTGGCCTGTCCGCTGGGGGTGAGCTGCCAAGGCATACGGTCATCGTTATCGAGCGAGAACATAATGAGCGCCTTGCCTTGTTGGCTGAGGTTGTTCAGGCATTGAATGCGTTTGGCCTTGGCCATTGCGCGGGCGAGGGTGGGGAGCAGCATACTGGCGAGGATGCCGATGATGGCAATGACAACGAGCATCTCGATGAGGGTGAAGCCTTTGGGCTTGGTCGTTCGAGGTTTGATCATAAGAAAAAGATAACCCGAGTTAGTGGATTTCGCAAGGTTTTCGCGAGTAAAACGCCTTGAAATTAAGGCATTTCACGAGTAGCCTCTCGGCCACCAAAGGAGTTGAGCTTGTGCTCGCAATGTAATTTACCATGGCTGATGCCAACCAAAATTTGCCCCGCCGCCCGCGCCGTCTTCGGCGCGATGCCGCCACTCGCGCGCTGTTGCAAGAGACGCGCGTGACGGTGGATGATTTGATTTGGCCGCTCTTTGTGAAGGACGGCGAGGGGGATGCCGAGCCGGTGCCCTCGATGCCTGGCGTGCTGCGGCATACGATCGCGGGTTTGGTGGATGAATGCCGCGAAGCGAGCGAGGCGGGCATCAAGGCGGTGGCGTTGTTTCCGGTGACGCCGCGTGGAGCAGAAGGACGCTCGAGGCACCGAGGCGCTTAATCCGGATTGCCTTGTGCTGCGCGCGGTTCGTGAGTTGAAAAAAGCTCTGTCGGATTTATTGGTGATCACTGACTTGGCGCTGGACCCTTATACCACGCACGGCCACGATGGCGTGCTCAACGCCGAAGGCACGGACGTGGACAACGACGCCACGGTGGCCATCCTCGCCAAAATGGCCGTGTGCCAAGCGGAGGCCGGCGTGGATTGGGTGGCGCCTTCGGATATGATGGATGGCCGGGTAGGAGCCATCCGCGCGGCGCTGGATGCCGCCGACCATACGGATGTTTCCATCCTCGCGTATTCAGCAAAATACGCCTCGGCGTTTTACGGCCCTTTCCGCGATGCCGTGGGCAGCCAGCCGGCCACCGACGGGGCGTATCTCGACAAGCGCACCTATCAACTCAACCCCGCCAACCCGCGCGAAAGTATGGTGGAAGCCGCGCTGGATATTGAAGAGGGCGCGGATATTTTGATGGTGAAACCCGCCGGGCCGTATCTCGACATTCTCTGCCGGTTGCGCCAGCTCACAGATTTACCGCTGGCGGGGTATCAGGTTTCCGGTGAGTACGCGCAAATTCATGCCGCCGCCGAGCGCGGCTGGCTGGACCTCGCCGCTACGCGCGACGAATCGCTACTGGCCATCAAGCGCGCGGGCGCGGATCTCATCCTCACTTATTTTGCCAAAGACATTGCCCAAGATATTGCAAACGGTTGATGAGCGACACCTCGACAGACATCGCCGTCCTTGAGGCATTCGATTTTTCCTCCTGCCCGGGCGTGTCCTTTGGCGAAGCCAACCGAACTCAGTGGCGGACGGATATTCCTTACGCCGAAGGTCTGCGCCGCGCGCTGGTGCATTTTCAGGAATTGGAGATGGAACTGCCGCACGCCGATTGGCGGCACGGGGTGTACCGGTTTCAAATCGATCTTGTGCAGCGCGGCTATTTGCAATCCTTCCACCTTGAGACCGGCCAAGCCATCACCACCCGCAGCTCGTTGCCGGCCCACGGCGACACGGTTTTGAATCCGGTGTTCTATCGGTTCGATGAACCCGAGGAGCATTATTTAATTGTCGGATTTCATCCGCCGCGCTTGGTCGGCTTTTATTTTCCCAAACGCAAACAGGTGGTGAGCATTATGAACCACGCGCATCCGGTGCTGCAAATGGGCTGGGAACCGGCGCGGCTGGCGATGAGCTGCCGGATGCTGGAGGAGCTGATGCTTGGCCGCGAAGCGGCAGTGGCTGCCTATTGTGCGGGCGATGCGGATCATCGGTTGGTGCTCACGCAATCCTTTCACCCCAACGTGGGCCATCAATTGCGCGAGGAATTCCCCATGTTGTGGAAACTTTTCAACGAAAACAAATCAGCCGCGGCGTTGTTGACGGGTCCTTTTGATGCCCTCGATTTGTCGCAGCAACTGCCCGCGGAGGTGGCGCGCGAGGCGATTTCCCTCAACGAATCCGAGGTGCCGTGGGCGGTCACTTTTTTTGATGCGGTGCTGGAGCGCGGCCTGTTGGTGGGACGCATGGGGTGCCATTCGCACATGCCCGCGGCGATGCAGGCGGCATTGCAGGAGGGCTTTCGCCGGCGGCATCCGGCGGAGCACGCGCAGATGCGGGCAGAACTGCGCGACCGTTGGCCGGTGGTGTGGTTGACGCTGCGCGCGCATAATCGCAAGTGGGTGGATGAGGGGGCGCACTTGAGCCGGTTGGTGGAGGCGGTCACCGCGAAGTATCCACGCGCTTCATTTGTTTTGGATGGGATGGGAGATGTGCGCGGGAGCGCGGATGAAATTTTGCAAACCGACGCGCGCATGGTAGACGCGGTGGGGCGTTCGTTCACCGAGGCGCTGGCGTGCTTCAGCCTGTGCGACAGCTACGTGATGCCTTACAGCAATTCCTGCGCGCTGCACATGGTGGATCCGCGCGCCGGCGTGGTGCACGGGTTAAAGGGTTGGATTCCGGACGAGCCTTTTGAGCCGGCGAATACGGAAGACAAAGTGCTCGCTCGCGTGGTGCATGGAGTGAAACATCCCACCGGCGATGCCGATTACGATGCGTGGGTGACCACTTGCGATTACGATTTATCCGGCGACTTGGTGCTCTCCGCACTGCTCGAAGTGCTGGCGGAATTGCCCGAACGCGATTCCACCCAGTGAGTGGTGGGGGTGCTGATACTTAGGCCAAATTTTTCCTGTAGTTCGTAGGCGGCGAGGTTCACCGCATCGCGCACGGCCAGTAGTTTTTCTGGTGTATTCAACACATATCCCAACCGCCAGCGCGCGGCGTGGTCGTCATTTTCCTTGAGGGCGATGAGGGGGTTGCGCTCCGCATTCATCCCTTCGCCAGCTGCTGCGGCTTTTTGGTGCACGGCATTGAGAAAGTCGTGCACGGTTTTCACGGGTGTGCCGTAGCCAATTTTGAAATCAACATAATCTTTGAAGGGGCCACCGGGGTTTTGCTTGTAAAGATCCACGCGGTTGGTGAGGAGGCAGGCGTTGGGCAGCATGATGTCGTGGCCGTGCACGAGGTCGCGTATATGAGTTTGGCGCGCGCGGATTTCAAGCACGATGCCGAGCACGTCCTCGGCGGGGATGGCGATCACATCACCGCGTCCGAGGCGTTCGCTACTGATGAGCAGGATGCCGCTGAGGAAATCGCGCATCCAATAGTCCTTGGTGATGAACACTAGCAACGCGAGGAAGCCAAGCACGCCGGTGGTTTGCAGGGAATCCTTGAGTCCCCAAATATTGACGAGCACCACCACCGAGCCCACCAAAATGATAAAGTACGCCAGCAGTTCCAGCGTGCGCGAGGTGGAGGTTTCCACCCGGCGCGTGAACCCCATTACTGTGATTCCCTTGCCGTATCGCGAGAGCAACAGCGCCTCGGCCAGATGCATGACGAGGTACGCACACAGCAGTGTAAGGCAGGTTTGGCTGAGTTGCTCGGCTGGAAATCGATCGCTGTGAATAGCCACCGAGAGGATGAACGTGATGAATACGACGAGATTGAACCCATGCAAAATACGCAGGCGCGAATTCATCCGCGCCTCTTCCTGAATGGCGCCGTAGCGCGAGGCAATTTTTTTGGAGAAAATATAAACGAGAATGTTCACCGCGAACGTGAACCACTCGATGACTTCCACCGCCTCGAGGCGCGGCAGGATTTGGGTGTTCCAAAATTCCATTGTCAGCAGGAGGGTGCGCCGGGTTTATTTCTCGCGCTTGGCCACGAAGGTTTCCACCAGTTGCTTGGCGCGTGTAAGGTCTGCCGCCGGCATGGCCCCTTCCAGACGGGCCGTGGCGGTGGTCATATTCTTTTCGGTCTCCTTTAGCATTTCGTCATGCTTCAATTTTGCGGCCCATTCCTCTTCGGACAATTTTTTCTTGAACCGCGCCTTGGTGCTGGGTGACATCTGGTATTCCTTGGCATTGCGTTCCGCGAGGGAAAACCATTTGTACGCCTGCACCAAATCCTGCGTGGCGCCCTGCCCTTTCATATACAGTTGGGCGAGATTTTGCTGGGCTGGGCCAAAGCCCTGGTTGGCGGAGCGGCTGTACCAATGCAGGGCATCCACGAAATCAGGTGTATCGAGTACTGTGCCGTTCGCGGTGCCTTTTTCTAGCAAATACCCCAGCGCAAACTGCGCATCCGCCAGCCCGGCCTTGGCGGCGCGGGTGTGCCATTTTGCCGCGCTCGGGAGGTCTTTTTTTACCCCTTTGCCTTGTTCGTAGAGCATCCCCAAGTTGAACTGCGCGATGCGCGCGCCGGGGATTAGGATTTCTTCGCCGCCTTTGATTCGGTTCATATCCATCTCTGGATTGGCCTCACGAATCAGCTCCAGTGGGATGCCAAACCGGACGTTGACTTGCCAACGGGATTCGCCACTTTTCACCGTGTAATTAGTTGCCGTGCCCGCCAGCTCAAACCACTGCGCGGCCTTCGCGGAGTCCTGCGGATATTTCTCTTTGTTTCCTTCCAGAAAAATTACGCCCCATTCAATCTGACTGGGGCGATGCCCCGTCGCGGCGTCCTTTTCCCGGTTGCCGTCGTAGTCCGGATCTTTGCAGCCCCACGCGCCCGCCAGCACGGCCACCAGTAGACCCAATTTCGTTGAGTTCAATATGCCCCTCGTCATCATATCGCCACCTTACGGTATCAGCCGCCTCACCGCAAGTTTTCCCCCTTGCCCGTCGCCCCTGCTGGCCGCATTGTATTTTCATTATGAAGAAACTCATCGCCTGCCTTGCCGTCCTGCTCCTCCCCGGCTGCATTGAATTTGAAAAACAAACCCTCGTCTTCCGGCATTATCCCGAGACCGATACCCTCGTCATCTGGCAACACTACGAAGGCATCCACGGCGAAGACCAAGAGCACGGCCTCAGCGAAAAGGAATGCGATCAGCTCCACTCCGTGGTCAACGGCCAACGGACGTTTTTCTTTGCGAATTGGGTTACTGAGTACAACGCAAAGGATGCCGACCGAGTCATCATCGACTTGGAGGCCGAACTGAAAATGGGCATTGAGCCCAAAGCCAAGGTGGATGAAGCCCGCCAGATGCTGGTGTTCGCGAAGCTGGTCAAAAAAAGTGTGACGATTGAAAACGGCCCATTTTATCTCAACAAACAACAGCGCCTCTCCGCCACCCAACAAATCACTATTCGTAATGCGGGCAAGATTATCCGGGAATTAAACAGCGCACTGTGGGCCTCCATTTTGAGGGAGGATGCTCCTTTTGGAGTTTTTGAGGAAGGCGATCCCAACATCGAATTGCTCGAGAAATCAGCTCACGCCAAAATGGAATATCTCACCCTCCAAGGCCAGCGATTGCGTTTCCAATGCCCATTGACGAAGAAAAATTTCCGTGAGATTGACGTCAACGAGATGAAAATATTCCGCAAGGCAGGCGTCACTTTTGAGCATAAAGATAATCTGATCATCGTTACAATGGGGAAGCTCAAAGCTGAGCAAACTGCCGTTTCCATCCCGCTGCAGAAAGTGGCTTTCCAGCCCAATGCCACCGAGGCGGTTTCCAAACGCTATGGCCTTGCGGAAGATTTTGATCCCGTCCAGTCGCGCGCGAAGTTTCTCAAGGAAAGCGACGCACGCTATCTCAAAAAATAGCGCCGCCTAAATCCATTCTGTGAATAATGCGCCCTTGTTTGCGCGACGGCGATGTTTAGGCTGCGCTCAAGAAGGTTGGAATGGAGACACCGTCGTTTTTTTCGCGGGCCACCGGTACGCTGGTGAACCCTTTATCCAAAGCAGTGGATTCCGTGCGTGAAGTCATCGCGCATCATGCGGGTGATCCGGATGAAAAATTGCTGCTGCAAAATATGCTGCAGCTGTTTGTGGTCGTGCTGCGCGCCGATGGCGCGGTGTCCGCCACCGAGCAACAAGCCGTGGCCACGCTGGTGCGCGATGTGTACGGCGAAGCCGCGGCCGCGCAATTGCAGCAAATGCTCGCCGGGGACAAAGCTCCCGACCTCACCGAAGTCTGCGCCGGATTGGCATCACTCACTGCCGAGGAAAAAGAAATTCTCCTGCGCGCCCTGTTCACCGCCGCGTTTGCCGACAACCAATACGCCGAGGAAGAGGAGGAATGCATGCACCGCATCGCGCGCGAGCTGGGCCTTCCTGAGGAAACTTTCCAACGCGAGGAAGCCGCCGCGCTGGAGCAGCATAACCGCCGGATGAAACTCGTGCGCAGCAGCACCGGCCTTATCGCTTCGGTGGTCGTCATCGGCATTTTCATTCTCACCGCCACTTTTCTGAAGGCGGTTTTGTTCGGGCTTATTCTGGCTTATTTTTTCCTGCCGTTGCAGCAGCGTTACACGCGCAGTTTTTTGGAAAACGGAATCCTCGCCAAGCTCTTCGGAGTGGCGAAATTTTTGATCGTGAAACCCATCTCATGGATTATCGGCGCCGTGAGCGGGCTCTTCCGCAAAACCAAACCCGCCGCGCCTAAGTCCGAAACAGAAGACGAGCGCGTTCAGTCCGCCATCAGCCGCGCGTGTAATGCCACCGTGCTTTCCGTGGTGCTGACGCTATTGCTCATCGTGGGCGGGCTCGTGGTGGTGACGATCAGCGTGAAGCCCAAGGAAATTGATGCCGACAAAGCCCGCACCCAACTGGCCGGTCTCGTGGGCAAAGCCACCGGCGCGCCGCTTATCGGCGATGCCGCCAAGGAACTCAAAATCACGCTCGACGACCCAAAGGCATTTGAAAAACTAAAAGAGAAATTTATGAGCGGTTCCGGCGAAAGTGCCGGTGAAAAAAAATCCGTGATGAGCAGCACCGGCAAAGCCCTGGCCGCCGCGGCATCCATCCTCGGGACTGTTGGTAATTTTTTGCTCAACACGCTGCTGGCGATTTTCTTCTTCTCATTTTTCCTCGGAAAAATGGCCGCTTATCATCGGCGCCACAGTGCTGACAGCGGCGACAGTGCAGACAGCAAAGAAGGTGATTACCTCGTGCAAAGCCTGTTCGAAACTTCGTGGCTGCCCACCACCAGCGAGGAAACCCTCCGCAGCGCCGCCGAGGTCATCAACGAAGTTTTCTTCAAACTCAAAACGTGGGTGCGTGGTTATCTGTGGATTATCATCATCGAAACCGTGATTTACATTACCGTCTTCCTGCTGCTCGGCGTGCCCTATGCCGTGCCGCTGGGAATGGTGGCCGGCCTCACTGTGTTGCTGCCATTCCTCGGGCCGCTCGTCAGCGTGATGCTCACCATCGGCGTCTGCGTCGTCACCGGTCACGCAGACCTCACTTTGCTCGGGCTTATTGGCGCCACGTACGTGGCGATGAATTTGATTGTTGAACAACTTTTCCTCTACCCCGCCTTCGTCGGCGAAGCGCTTGGATTGAACATTTTGGAAACGTTGATCGTGGTATTATTAGGCGGCCTCTTCGCCGGCCTCGCCGGAATGATTTTCGCCGTCCCTGTTGCCAGCGTGTTGAAATTTTTAATCCCGCGCCTTTACCAAAGTTTTTTCCAATCCGACGAATTGGAATTGCCGGGGAGAGCCGAACCGGCAGGCGGCGATTAAGGTAGGGCGCGCTCTCCGAGCGCGCCAATGTAGCCCGGCCCGGGCTACAATTCTTCGGCGGGCCAAACACTGTCCACCATCCATAAACCCCTACTCACTAATTTTATAAATCTTCTCATTGCTGCGCACATAAATCGCGCCGCCGCCCACGGCGGGGCTGCCGAGGATTTGATCATCGAGATTCAGTGTGCCGGTGATTTCGCCTTCTTTACCGCGGGTGTCCACGATCTGCAACAGTCCCGCTTCATTGACGCAATAAAGATGGGTGGCGGTGACCACGTGGGTCGCGCTGAAGGGGCCCTTTAATCGAGTTTGCCAAAGGCGTTCCCCGGTCTTGAGGTTTCCCGCCGTGAGCACGCCGGCTTTGTTGGTGGCAAAGACCTTGTCGCCCAATACCACGGGGCTTCCGGTGCCGGGCGAAAGGCGGCGGCTTTGCCAGAGTTCATTGGGCGTGTTTTCTGCATCGGCCTCGTTGAGCTCCAGCGCGGTGATGCCGCGGGAAGGCACATACAGCACGCCGCCGTGGAGAGTGCTGGAGGGGATGGTGGATGCGCCGCCGTCGTAGCTCCACGCCTTGGTGCCATCGACGGCGCGGATGGCGTCGATGCCGTTTTTGGATTGCAGCGCGATGAGGGTGTTGGTGAGGCGCACGGGCGATGTCCAGTTGGCGGCTTTGGGGCGATCGAGTTTCCAAAAGTTGACGCCGATGCGTTTGTTGAGGGCGAGCGTGTACGATTCGCTATCGTTTTCCACTTGCACGATAATCGCGCTGCCGATGAGCACCGGCGAGCTACTCATGCCGAGGCTGTTGCTGACGTTGGCATAATCGGCGGTGAGCCCGCGCAGCCATTGGAGATTGCCGTCGAGGTCGAGGCAAATGACGTCGTTGGAGGAAAACACGGCGAAGATTTTTTTGCCGTCGCTGCACGGCGTGGGCGCGGCCACGCTGGTCTTGCCGTGGCACATTGTGCGCCCGGTGGCCCAAAATTGACGGTGCCAAATGAGGCCGCCGTCCTTGGCGTTCAGCGCGAGAATGTGCAGTCTGTTTTGGGTGATGCCGCTGCTGCAGGTGACGATGATTTTTTCGCCAATCACCAACGCGCCGGACAACCCGCGTCCGGGGAGGGGGATGCTCCACTTGAGATTTTTTTCATTTAACGTGACCGGCAGATTTCTTTCCGAGGTGACGCCGTTGCCTTGGGGGCCTCGGAATTGTCGCCAATCCGCAGCAGTGGCTTGAAGGGCAAAGACGAGAGTGAATGCGGTAATGAGTTTCATTTTTTTTGGGGAGGGCGTGTGGTGTTGGCGGGTTGATTGTTGTTGGTGCCGGTTTTGGGCGTGGGCGGGCGATCGGCGGCGAGGATGGCCGTGCCGGTGGCGTCGCACACTCGGAGTTGAAATTGCCATTCTTTGGTCCAGTCCTGTTGCTGTTCATTTTGGCAGAGTTTGATGAGCAACGTGTTGCGGCCTTTGGCGAGCTGGACGTTTAACTTGTATTGATCGATGCGTATTCCGCGGTGATATTCGTCGCGGCCAAAGATGAGCTTGCCGTTGTGCCAAATTTTCCATGCGTTTTTGCAGCCGAGCCGCAGTTCCACCGCGCGCGCGGTCGCGGCGTTGTATTCGGTGTAGGCGAAGGCGGTCACTTCCTTCAACCCATCGCCGGGGCCGGGATAGGCTTTGTTGATGTCCACCATTCCGTATTCGTTGGCGGTGACGAACGGGCTCCACTTCACTTTGCCGGCTTTGCCGTCGTGGGTGGCGGTGAAGTCGATTTTGTTTTCGGGTGGGAAAATTTTTGAAAAGCCCGAGCGATCCGTGTTGTCGAAGGGGCCGACAACCTTCCAGTGCATCAGGAAACCAAAATGGCGAGGGAGATCAACTTCCTGCCCGAGCGCGCGCAGGGCGGCGGTGATTTCTTTTATTTGGTCGATGTCGCGCGCGGCATCGAGGGCTTTGCGATATTGCTTTTGTGCAAGGTCGGGTTTTTTAATTTTTTCCAAATCCGCGCCCTCGTCCATCACGCGTTGGACAGCATCGCGGCGCAGTTCGACGCTGGGATCATTGAGCAATCCGGGAATAAGTTTGGCGGCAAGTTGCGGGTTGGCATTTTTGATCAGTTCATATGCCAGCCGCCGCGCGCGGGGGTCGTGTTTTTGATCGGCAATAAATTTCATCAACTCCATTTGCGGCAAATCCTTGGCGCGGTTGGCGATGGTGTCCACCGCGGCGCGCAGCCAGTTTGCCGCGAGCGGGTTGGCGCCATCCATTGCGGCGAGGATTTTTGGCAGCGCGGCGGGTTTGGCTTGGGCGAGGGATTGCCACGCTTGGGCGGCGGCGGCGTTGCCTTTGCCTTCGGGGCCAACGGCGCGGATGGTTTTCAGCGAATCAGAAATGTCGACGGCATTTGCAGTGAAACAAATCGCGAGGGCGGCGAGGCCTGTGGTAAAGGGATTCATGCGCCGAGACTAACGGCGGATTCATTTTTTGCAAAGTGCGATTATCTCACTCGCTGGAGGCGAGTTTGTAGCCGATGATATCGCCGAGGAAATTGCCGGCGGACTTGAGGTCGCTTTGGAGATTTTGCAGTTCGCGGTCGTAGGGCGCGGCGATTTGGCTCGGCATTTTTTGCAGCGCGGCTTGCAGATTCATCGCGGGCATCGCGGGCAATGCCGCCGGGGCTTCGGCCACGGGGGGATTGGAGCGCGGCTTGGGCTGCGGGTCGGTTTGCAGAATGCCGACCATCGCGATGGCGGCCACCACGGCGACGGGCGCCCAGGCGGCGACTCCCCAGCGGACGGGGAGCGGCGCGGATTGTTCGCTGCGCAGGGCGTTCATCACGCGGCTGCGGAGAAAGGCGGGCGCGTCGGGCACGGGCAGTTGCGCTGATTGTTCAAGGCGGTTGACGATGGCGCGTTGTTGTTCGTGATGATGGCGGCAATCGGCGCAGTGGGCCACGTGGGCTTCGGTGCGAGGGGCGAGCGCGTCGCCTTCGTCGAGTGCGCGGTCAATTTTCCAGCGTTGTAAAAAGCAAAACATAATTAGCAGGGGTTCAGAATTGTCATCGGAGTGCTTAGCGGGTTTAGGGTGCGGGTGGTGGCGGAGGCGGCCTCGGTGGCGGCTTCGGCTTCGAGTGCGCGGGCGAGGGTTTTGCGGGTGCGATGGAGCATGACTTTCACGGAGGTGTTCGTGCGCTCGAGCGCGGTGGCAATTTCGGCGATGCTGAGTTGGTCGCGATAGCGCAGCCACAGCATATCGTAGGCTTCGTCCTTGAGCGCCTCGCGGGCGACCCGCCAGAGGGTGGCGTGTTCCTCGGCGCGGCGGCATTCGTCGGCGGGCGTGTCGGTTTCCACCAGCACGGATTCGGCGGCTTCGAGTTCGCAGTGGGTCACTTTGCCGTGTTTCCGATAATGGCTGATGACGAGCCGGCGCGCGATGGTGTAAAGCCAGGTTGCAAAGCTGGCTTCGGCGCGGTAGAGGTGGAGCTTTTGCCAGGCGCGGATGAGGGTTTTCTGCGCCATGTCCTCGGCGTCCTCGCGGCTGGGGAGTTTTTGGCAGAGGAAATGAAAGAGGCGGGCTTGATGGCGGCACACCAATTCCTCAAACGCATCGAGTGAGCCGCCTTGGGCGTCGCGAGCGAGTTGCTGGTCGTCGATGGCTGGAGTGTCTGCCATTGATTACTGGCACTTTAGCGGTCTTGCTTTTGCGGGCCGCTTTGGATCCCAAATTTCAATTCTACTTTGCCGGGTTGATCGCCGTCGGGTTTTTGGACGTTTAACTTTAGTTGCTCCAGCACCATTGCCACGGGGAAGGCGAGGTCCACTTGCACCACATTTTTTTGGCGGGCAATCTTTAGGTTCTTCAGAATCGCGGCGAGTTCCTTGGCCTCGTGCGCAAAGTCGGCGGCCACGTGCAACTGCCCCATGGCCAGCAGGCCTTGCAGCATTTGTTGAATTTGGAGGCCCGAATCCGCATCGGCGGAATTCAACAGCAGATGGGCGGTGATGTTTTCGCCCTGTTCACCCAAGCGAAACCCGATGCTCTGCACCTTGAACGCCCGTGCCTCGGGGGGGATGGGAAGGTCTTTCACATTCACCACGCCGGCGAGGAAGTAGTTGCCTTTTTTGAGCTTCAAACCGCCGAGCTGTTCGGGTTGCAGCGCGGGCGCCTTGCCTTTGAGCACGTTGATCGCCTGCACGAGCTGTTGTTTTGAACTGCCGAGCGCGATGAGGCCTTCGTTCACGATGGTGCCAAAGTGCGTCTCCTTCTTATCCCCTTTGCCATCGCGCCACGTGAGGATCTCGTGGCCGGCTTCGCTCAGTTGCTTGAATCCGTCTTTCCACTTCAATGCGGCCAGCAAGGGTACCTTCTTGAATTTGCCTTGTAAGAGCATGGACCACTGCTTTTCATCGTCGCCTTGCCCAAAAAGCGTCGCGCTATCCAAATCCTTGCGAAAATCAAACTGCAATTGCTTGGCTAGTTGGGCGAGTTCCGGCCCGAATTCTTTCGCTTGATTGAGCGCGAACTGGCCCAACTTCGTTTTCTTAAACCCGTCCACATCCAAATGTAAAAACCAATGCACGCCGGCCGGCACTTGTTTGGCGTCAAACCCCTCCGCCCACGCGCGGCCCGCCACGCTGGCGCTCATCAGGAACACTAATAGATATGATCGATATGTTTTCATTTGGATGCGTCGTCTTGGGCAATGGGCCCGTTAAAGCAATATCATCCCCGAATACGCCTCGCGTGGCGTATGGTTACAGACCGTGAAGAAAAGTGTGGCGCGATTATTCGCCGCCGACCTTCGCCTCCAACGCGGCGACTTTTGCCTTGAGCGTTTTCAAGTCCTCATCGCGCTGCTCGAATGCGGTCGCGGTCATATCACTCATCTGCGCCAGCGCATCCGCCAGTTGCAACAATTGTTCCTCAATCTGATCGTTGGTCAAACTCATCGGTGGAGTGGAGCATATTGGGCGGGAAAGGGGAAGGATTTTGGGATGACCTGTTTGGAATGACCAATGGCCAAAACCCAAGGCCCAATACCCAAATAATTTTAGCAGGGGAGAGCATCCGGATTGGGATTTGGTCATTGGGCCTTGGTTATTTTCTGATAGGACAACCAATGTCCCTCCTGTTGTGGCAAGCTGTTTCCGTCGTGAGTTGCAGGACGAAAACAGCGAAAGAAAATGGAGCGAGTGATGAGGGTCGAACTCACAACCTTCTGCATGGCAAGCAGATGCTCTACCAATTGAGCTACACTCGCATCCGTGAAGGGCGAAGTATCCCGATGCGGGGCGGCTTTGGCAAGCGGATATTTGGCAGGCGGATTTTAGCCCTCGAAATCATAAACCACCACGCGGGCGCAGTTGGGCTTGAAAACCTTCTCCACGAATTCCAAGTGCCGCGGGTGTTCCTGATAGACATCCTGCGTGGGTTGATCGTCAAACACGAGGTTCAGCGCCACTTGATAAGTTTGATCCACCACATCCCGATGGCTGCCCGCCATGGCACCGCAGTGATAATGCCGCACGCCGGGGATGTCCTTGAGATATTCCTCCGCACCGGCCAGCAGTTTTTCCGTGGCACCAGCCACCTCGGGTTTGGTCCAAAAAATTACAACGTGCGAAAACATGGCCGCGACCCTAAACGGCGGCGGGCCATCGAATCAAGTCTTTGGGAAAAACAAGGGCTTGCCGAACAAGCAACCCGGGCGCAAGCTGCCTGAACAGCACGCCCACAACTGGAAGAAAAGACATTATGGCAAAATCAGAAAAGACAACCAAGAAGCCCACCGACAACGGCGAGGTCAAGCAACGCAACCTCGACGACGCGATGGCGCAAATCACCAAGACCTTTGGCGAAGGCAGCATTATGCGGCTCGGCAGCGCCCGGGCGCAAAACAACATCGAGGCGATTTCCACCGGCGCACTTTCGCTCGACCTCGCGCTCGGCATTGGCGGTGTGCCCAAGGGCCGCATCGTAGAAATTTACGGGCCGGAATCATCCGGCAAAACCACCGTGATGCTGCACGTCATCGCCAACGCCCAAAAGGCCGGCGGCTTGTGCGCCTTCATTGATGCCGAGCACGCACTTGATCCCAAGTACGCCAAGAAGCTCGGCGTGAATCTCGATGACCTCCTCGTTTCCCAGCCCGACAGCGGCGAGGAAGCGCTTACCATTTGCGAAACCCTCGCGCGCTCCGGCTCGTTGGACGTCATCGTCATCGACTCCGTCGCTGCGCTCGTCCCCAAAGCCGAGCTCGAAGGCGACATGGGCATGGCCACCATGGGCATGCAAGCGCGGCTCATGAGCCAAGCCCTCCGCAAACTCGCCGCCATCATGAGCAAGGCCAAGACCACCTGCATTTTCACCAATCAACTGCGCGAAAAAGTGGGCGTCATGTTCGGCAGCCCCGAGATCACTTCCGGCGGCAAGGCGCTCAAGTTTTACGCCAGCGTGCGCATCGATATTCGCCGGCGCGAGGCGCTCAAGGACGCCACCGGCCAAGTCATTGGCAACCACGTGAAAACGAAAATCGTGAAAAACAAAGTCGCGCCGCCGTTCGCCGAGGCCGAGTTTGACATCATGTACAATCAGGGCATCAACTGGGAAGGCAGCGTCATCGACGCCGGCCTGCGCTTCGGTGTGCTCGGCAAAAAAGGCGCGTGGATCCAGCACGAAGGCGAACTTATCGGCCAAGGCGTGGGCGCCGCGCAAAAGACTTTGGTGGACAAGCCGGAGTTGTCCAAGCTGATTGTGAAACAAATCATGGACAAGAAAAACGGCGTGGAGCCGGAGGAAACCAAAGGAGAAAAAGCCCCCGCCGCCAAGGTGGCAGAGCCCGCTGAAGCTGTGGCGGCAGGATAGCCGATGCCCGAATCCGGTCATTCCATCGCCGCGCATTACGATGGCGCGTTCGACGTGGACGCGCTCGAGGATTGGGCGGCGCAGCTGCGCGATAATTTTCCCGGCGATGAAGTGTCGCTGGGGCTGGTGTTCACCTCGCCGCAGTTTTTTGGACAAGCCGTGGAGCTGCTGGAAATTCTCCGCGTCCACGCGCGCATCCCCTTGCTCGTCGGCTGTTCCGGCGGCAGTCTCGTGGCCAACGCGCGTGAAGTGGAACAGGCCCCCGGTCTCACCCTCGCCCTCCATCATTTGCCCGGCGCGAAACTGGAAGCGCTGCATTTTAGCCAGTCACAAGTGGATGAAGCGGACAGCCCCGAGTACTGGCTCGAAGCCACCGGAGTGGAGGATACCAACGGTTGGCTGACGTTTGTGGATCCATTTAATTTGAATGCCGAGGCGTGGTTGCCGCAATGGAACGCCTCGTGGCCGGGCAAACCGGTGATCGGCGGATTCGCCAGCGGCACGTTGGCTGACCAAACTTCGCAGGTGTATCTCAACGGCGAAGTGTACGACGAAGGCGGCGTGGCACTCAGCGTGGGCGGCGGCGTGGCGTTGCAAAGCGTCATCTCGCAAGGCTGCACGCCGATTGGCGAAACGTGGACGATCACCCGCGTTGAACAAAATATCATCTTTGAAATTGGCAACCGCCCCGCCTACGAGGTGCTCAACGAGACCTTCGAAAATCTCAGCGACACCGGAAAAGAAAAAACCCGCGGCAATTTGTTCGTGGGTTTGGTGGTCAACGAATACGTGGAAGAATTTCATCGCGGCGATTTCCTCATCCGCAATCTCATCGGCGCAGATCCCGACACCGGCAGCATCGCCGTGGGCGGCACGGTGCGCGTCGGGCAAACGCTGCAATTCCAGCGCCGCGACGCCCGCGCCGCTGGTGAAGACATGGACGAGCTAATGCATCGCGCCAGCGAATCGCTCAACGGTAACCCCGTGTACGGCGGCTGCCTCTGCTGCTGCACCGGCCGCGGCAAAAATCTCTTTGGCGCCTCCGACCATGACGCCGGTCTCGTGCAGCATCACCTCGG
The DNA here is from genome assembly GCA_937775205.1 of uncultured Verrucomicrobiae bacterium. GTDB lineage: Bacteria > Verrucomicrobiota > Verrucomicrobiia > Limisphaerales > UBA1100 > JACNJL01. The sequence goes on from CALKBX010000002.1 coordinate 69,468, forward strand.
CGACATCGGCCTCAGTGGATTTTTCTGCAACGGCGAAATCGGCCCCATCGGCAATGACAATTTCCTCCACGGCTACACCGCCTCCCTCGCCCTCTTCGTCGGCGCGGAAACACAATGAGCCTGCTGCACGAATTTCAATCCGTGACGGAACCGTTGCGGTTGGAGGGATTGTTTTCCACGGCACAACCCGCCGAGCTGGAAATTGGCTGTGGCGATGGTGGGTTTCTTTTGGAATGGGCCACTCGTCATCCGGGAAAAAATTTCCTCGGCGTCGAGCGCCTGCTCGGCCGCATTCGCAAGCTCGACAAAAAAGGTCGGCGCGCCAACCTCACCAACCTTCGCCTCCTCCGCATCGAAGCGCGCTACGTGCTCCAACACCTCCTCCCCGCGAATGTCTTCGAGGCGATTCACATTTATTTTCCCGACCCCTGGCCCAAAGACAAACACCGCCGCCACCGCCTCATCGACGAACACTTCCCCGAATTGGCCCGGCGCATTCTCGCGCCCAACGGTAGCGTCCATCTTCGCACCGACGACCCCGATTATTTTGTGCAAATGCAAGAATCCTTCGCGCCCGCCAAAGGTTTTTCATCCACCGAAACGCCAAAGGATTTGGTCGCGCTCACCACCGAATTCGAGCGCCAATGGAACGAAGAAGGGAAGCCGACGTTGCGAGCGAGTTACCGGCTGGGAGAATAGTGCTGACGGCATCTTGTCGGCAGCACATTTACACATCAATCACTGGGCCATCGTCGTCATCGCGATCGTAGCCGGATTTTTTTTCCTTTTCCTTTTGCCTGTTGCGAAGGAATTGAAATTTTGATCGGCCGCCGCCGGTGAGCCTGTTGGCGATGAGCGTGACGATGGAAATAATCAACGCGCCCCAAAAGGCCGGCCAAAACCATTTCACCGAGAAGCCATCCACCAATTCGCCAGTGAGCATCAACAGTCCGGCGTTGATGACGATTAAGAAAAGTCCAAGTGTGAGAATCAATAACGGCAAACAGCCCAGCAACAGCAGCGGCCGCAGGAACCCATTCAGCGCGCCGAGCACCAGCGTGGCCAGTAATAAGTCCACCAGTTTTTCATACTTAATCTCGGGCACCAGATGCACCGCCACCAAAACCGCCAGTGTGCCCACCACGAATTGATGGAGAAAATCGCGCATGGGACGTTTTTCTTTCGGCTCGGCGTTGGCGTTAAATAGAGTCATGCGGCTTGGGTGAGGAGAAACTGCGCATCCACGCCGCGCGCGGCGGTGGTTTCCGCAATGGCGGGCACGAGCGCGAATTGGCCGGGGCCGAGCGCCAGTGTTTCGCCTGCGCCATTGAGCGTGAGGCGGCCATCGGTCACCGCCACCAATCGCACGCCTTCGCCGGGCAACACGATGGCGGCATCAGTTTCCATTCGGATGTGATCCAGCCGAAACGCCTCCGGCGCTAACGCGATGAGGCGGGTGGCGTGGCCATTGGCGGATTGGTATTCGCGCGCGTGGAGGCGCGGTTTGACCTCATCAAAATCAATGCACTGCAGCGCCTCGGCGAGGTGCAGCTCGCGCGGTTGCCCGTCGAGGCCGGGGCGGTTCCAGTCGTACACGCGGTAGGTGGTGTCGGAGTTTTGCTGGATTTCAAAAACCACCGTGCCCGCGCCGAGCGCGTGCAGTCTCCCGCTGGGCAGGAACAGCGCGTCGCCCGCGGTCACGGGCAGTTCGTTGAGGCCCAGTGGAAAATCGACGGTGCCGATCAAAGCTTCAAATTTTTCGCGCGAAACGCCAGGGCGCAAGCCGGCGATGAGGCGGGCATCGGCTTCGGCGTGGCTTACGAACCACGCTTCGGTTTTGGGTTCGCCGTCGAGCTGCTCGGCCACGGCGGCGGGTGGATGCACTTGCACGGAGAGATCGGATTGGGCATCGAGTATTTTGGCGAGCCATGGGAATCGGCCATTGTGGGGGAGCTCGCCGAGCAATGCGTCGGTATGATTTTGCATCAGCCAGCGGAGGTCATGCCCCGCGAGCGGGCCGTTGGCGATTACGCTGGCCGTGCCGGGGCGGTCGGCGATTTCCCACGATTCGCCGATGGATTGGCCCGGCGGCAGGGATTTGTCGAACAGCGTTTCCAGTCTGCGCCCGCCCCAGACGCGTTCCTGAAAGATGGGCTCGAAGGTGAGCGGATAGAGCATCGCTCAGCCTTCGATGAACTTTCCGAAGCGGCGATATTTGGCGTAGCGCTGCTTCAGTCGCGTCTCGGGATCAATTTTTTGCAGCGCCTCAAGGTTGGTGATGAGCACCTCGCGAAGGGTATCGGCCATCACCTCGAAATCATTGTGGGCGCCGCCGAAGGGTTCGGGCACCACTTCATCCACCAGCTCCAGCTCGAGCAAATCGCGCGCGGTAATCTTGAGCGCCTCGGCGGCTTGTGGCGCGGCGGCGCGGTCTTTCCACAAAATCGCCGCGCAGCCCTCGGGGCTGATGACCGAATAATACGCATTCTCTAAAATCAAAGTGCGGTCGCTCACGCCAATACCGAGCGCGCCGCCGCTGCCGCCTTCGCCGATGACCACGGCAATCATCGGCACCTTGAACAGCGCCATCTCGCGCAGGTTAATGGCGATGGCTTTGGCGATGTGGCGCTCTTCGGCGGCCACGCCGGGGTACGCGCCGGCGGTGTCAATTAGCGCGATGATCGGCAGCCCAAAACGGTTAGCCATGCCCATCAGCCGCAGCGCTTTGCGGTAGCCCTCGGGATGGGCGCAGCCAAAATTGCGTTTGATGTTCTCCTTGGTGTCGCGGCCCTTTTGCGTGCCGACGACCATCACGCGCTGTTCGCCGAGCTTGGCAAAGCCGGCCACGATGGCGTGGTCGTCCTGAAACAAGCGGTCGCCGTGCAGTTCGGAAAAGCTATTGAACGTGCGTTCAATGTAATCGAGCGAATAGGGCCGCTTCGGGTGACGCGCGAGCTGGACGCGCTGCCACGCGGTGAGGTTGGCGTAGAGCTCCTTTTTTTTGGCCGCAATTTTATCCTCAAGTTGACGGATTTCCTGATCGATATCCATGCCGAGATTGGTTTCCTCGGGATGATCGCGCAGGCCTTCCAACTTTTGTTGGAGGTCGATGTACGGTTTCTCGAAATCGAGCAGGTGCTTCATTCGGCAGAAAGGTTAACGGGAAGGCGCGCAATTCGCAAGACTGCAAGACGCTGCTTACCAGAGCCACAAAAGCAGGCAAACCTGCACCGCGGTGACCGCCGCCAGCAGCGCCCACACCGCGGCTTCGCGCGTGGAAAGTCGCTGCTGCTGCACGGTGCCGAGCCAAAATTGCAGCTTCACCGAGCCGAGCGCGAGCACGTCGCCATTGGCCAGTGGTTGGAATTCGGTCATCGGTTCGCCATTCACCATCACGCTCGCATCGGACAGGCGCATCAACTGAAAGCGATTTTCGTCATCCAACTTAATCGCCACGTGATGTTCCCACACGCCCTCCTCCTCAATGCGCAGCGCGCAATCGCTGCCGCGGCCGAGGCGCACAGGAAATTCATTGGGCCAAATATAATGCCGATGCGGTTGGCCGGTGAGGAATTGCAACTGCGCGAGGCAGGGCGGGCTGGTCTCGGGAGTTTGCATTTTTAGGTGCCGCGGTTGGCGCGCGCCAGCATCCAAATGCCGGCGGCTTGGAAAAGGAACACGGGAATCCACACGATGAGGTGCGGGTAATATTGCGGTTTATTGGCAAGCGCCTGCCCGAGGATGATGAAGCTGTAATAAATCAAAATTAAAATCAGCGCCATCGCGATGCCGGTGGTGGTCTCGCGCCGATGCGCGCGGATGCCCAGCGGAATGCTCACTAGCGTGAAGCCGATGGCGGCGAAGGAAAAGGAAATCTGCCGGTGCAGTTGCACCTTCAGCGGCGTGCGATCCAGCTCGAGGCGGTCGCCCGGATGCAGCGCGCCCTCGGTGATTTCGGCAACGAGATGGGCCGGTGTTTTTTCGTGGGTGATGCGCGCGCGGCCGACGGGGTTGCCGTGGCGTGTCACTCGATATTCGGTGTCCGGCGCGGGCGCATCGATAGTGGCGTAATGGACGAGCACCACCGAGCCGTTTTGGTCCACATTGGTAATCTCGCCGTGGCGATCCATTTCGCGCCGCAATTGGCTGAAGGTGAGGTAGCTGAGCTTGGGCTTGAAGGTTTGCTTCGTCATTTCCGCCAGCGTGATGGGCAGCACAATTTCCCCGCCAGCCATCGGCATCCATTCGGGCGAATCTGGAAAGAGATTGGGTTCCTCCTCCGGCTCGGGCGAGGCATTGGTGATGGCCGTGTTGTTGGTCGTTGAGGGCTTGGGTTCCTCGGCTTGATCCTCACCGCCAAATACGGTTTCCAGTTTGTCTGCGCGCACATTGACTTGGGCTTCGAAAAGGCGAAAGAGATATTGTTTGTTCGCCGAATCATAGCTCACCTCGCCGCGCGCGGCGCGGGTGCGTTGGATGAGTTCGCCGTCCTCAATGCGGTTGAGCAGAATCTGCTTCATTTTCCAATGCTGCTCATCCGCGCCCTGCTCCAACTCGCCAATATAAATCACGTAGCCGGGCACCTCGGTGACAAAGGTATTGGCCGAAAGCAGCTTGGCGGGATTAGAAATTGCCAAGTCATAAACCAATTCCTTGTAAGCCGTGCGGCAACGCGGCGCAATGGAAAGATTGATCCACGCGCTCAACCCGCTAAACACCACTGCCAGCAACAACACCGGCGCCACGAGGCTTACCAAACTGATCCCGCCCGCCCGCGCCGCGGTGAGTTCCTGATCCGCGCTAAACCGCCCGAACACCAGCAACATCGCCGTCAACAATCCCATCGGTAGCGAAAACGAAATCACGAAAGGGATCAACAGCACAAACGCCTTGCCCACGCCCATCAGCGAAGCCTGCCCGCGCACCACCAGCGCCAGCACCTCTTTCATTGCGTTGCCCATCAGCAGCACCGCCGTGAACACCCCCACCGTCAGCACTAGCGTAGCCAGCACCTCTCGCAGCAAATACCGATGCAGTGTTCTCATTGCGAACTTGCGAAACAACTTTCGAAACCCATCCCGCCGCAATTTACGCCAAGCACGCGCCAGTGTCACGAGGGGAAAACTAGAGTGAAAAAATGGTGGCTAGACCCGGGTTCGAACCGGGGACACACGGATTTTCAGTCCGTTGCTCTACCAACTGAGCTATCCAGCCAAAGGCCGCCGCACCACTTCAGTGCCAACGGGCCGGTCACTATGCCCAAAACAATCCGACGGGCAAGCCATTTTCATCTCGGCCAGCCTTGCCTACCGCCCGCGTAAGCCCTAGAATCCCGCTCGCGAAAACGCTATGCCCACATACATTTACCAAACGCTTCCCAAGAAAAAAGGCCAGAAACCCAAGCGCTTTGAGGTGGTGCAAAAAATGAAAGACAAGCCCCTCACCAAGCATCCCAAGACTGGCGAGCCCGTCGAGCGCGTGATCACCGGCGGCTGTGGCGTCGTTTTCCACGGCCCCAGCATCATGAGTATGAACGTGCCCAAAGGAAAACGCTGAGGCATCTAGTGTAGCCCGGGCCGGTGGCCCGAGGATAAAGCAGAGCGTAGAGAAACCACCCGGGCCATCTTAATGCATGCGCGCTTCACCTCGAGCTATCGACGGAGGCGCACACAGTCGTTTTCATCAAACCCTGAAACGAACGGGGCTTGATAGCCAACTCGCTTAAAGTTAGAATGCGTCCGCGCTGAAAATGATGCTGCATCCACACGACATCCAGATGTCCCGCCGCGACGCACTGCGCGCCGCCGGTTGCGGCTTTGGCTCACTCGCGCTGGGGGCACTGGCGCATCGGTCGGCGGCTTCGGATAATCCGCTCGCGGCGAAGCTCGTGCATCATTCGCCCAAGGCCAAGCGCGTGATTTTCATTTTCATGGCTGGCGGCGTGAGCCACGTGGATTCGTTTGACTACAAACAAAAGCTCTTCGATGATGATGGCAAAATGGTGCGCTTCGATGACGCCCGCACGCTGGCCAAGACGCGTAAGATTGTGGAGCACGCCGTCAAGAAACCACTCTGGAAATTCAAAAATTACGGCCAATGCGGCCAGCCGGTGAGTGAACTTTTCCCGCACATGGCCAAGCACGTGGACGATCTTTGCGTTCTCAAAGGCATGCACACCGAGGGCGTGGCCCACGGGCCGAGCACGCTGTTCATGCACTCGGGCACGATTAATTTGATTCGCCCGAGCATGGGCGCGTGGGTGAATTACGGGCTCGGCACGGAGAACGAAAACCTGCCCGGCTTCATCAGCATCGGCCCCTCGATGGGCAACGGCGGCCCGCGCAATTTCAGCAATGCCTTTTTGCCCGCCGCATATCAAGGCACGCCCATCGGTCGCGCGGGCATTCCGGCGAAAGTTTCCACCATCAAAAACATCACCGCGCCGGGCATTGATCCCAAGGAGCAGCAAAAACAATTCGAACTGCTCCGCGCCATCAACACCGAGCAAGCCAAACGCCGCCCCGGCGATGACGAACTCGACGCCGTCATCGGCTCCTTCGAACTCGCCTGGCGAATGCAAAACAACGCGCCCGACATTCTCGATTTGTCCCAAGAAAATCCCAAGACACTCGCGATGTACGGCATCGACCAAAAGCCGACCGACAACTTTGGCCGATATTGTTTAATGGCCCGCCGCCTCAGCGAAGCCGGCGTGCGGTACGTCCAAGTCAATTACACCGACAACTCCAACAACCCCGCGTGGGATCAGCACTCCGACATGCCCAAGCACATGGAGCACGCCCGCGCCAGCGATCAACCGGTGGCGGCGTTGCTGACCGACTTAAAACAGCGCGGCTTGCTCGATGACACCATCGTGTGGTGGGGCAGCGAATTCGGCCGCACGCCTTACGCGCAAAACAAGGGCACCGGACGCGATCACAATCCCGATGGCTTCACCGTATGGCTCGCCGGCGGCGGCATCAAACCCGGCATCGCCCACGGCAACACCGACGAATACGGCCACCACGCCGTCGAAGGCAAAGTGCACATGCACGACCTCCACGCCACCATCCTCCACCAACTGGGCATGGATCACGAGAAACTCACCTACCGCTACGACGGCCGCGATTTTCGCCTCACCGATGTGCATGGGCGGGTGGTGAAGGAAATTATTGCGTGAGGGGGCAACCTGCCCCCACCTCATCCCATCAACACACTAGGAAGAAGTAATATAAAATTCGCTTCTCTCGCCTTGCCAAACACTACTTATCTGCTACTCTTTTTGGCGACCCCATCATGAAAAAAACACTACTGACTCTCGGAATAATTTTAAGTCTAAACGCAACCGCAGCCAACGGTTTGTGGACGGATGCCAAGGACAAGACGTTGCCCATCGATTTTCAAATCCAGGGTGAGTATCTCGGGGAACTTTCCTGTGGATGCGATTTTGGTGCGCAGGTGATCGCGCTGGGAAATGGCGAATTTCAGGCCGTGCTGTATCCGCTGGGACTGCCCGGCGCGGATTGGGAACGGGGTGACGAACGCTCTGTCCTCACCGGCAAACTGGATGGCAAAAAGGCGGTGTTTGCCTCGGCTACTGGTAAGCGACGTTATCTTGGAGGCAAAGCCAGTGAGTTCAGTGCTACCAACCAATTCCCCCCCAAGGGCCAAAAAGAAGGAAGTTCGGCGACCATTGAAAATGGCAAGATGACCGGCAAGCACGGTAAAAAAACATTTGAACTGAAACGCATCATCCGCAAGAGTCCGACGATGGGCGCTGCGCCACCCAAGGGCGCGATCACACTCTTCGACGGCACGGGGAAAGGCGAATGGCAAGGTGGCCGATTGGATGAAAAAACCAACCTGCTCAATACCGATGGGCGCGACATCAAGACCAAGCGTAATTTCCAAAATTACACCATGCATATAGAGTTCATGCTGCCCTTCAAGCCCGCTGCGCGCGGACAGGGACGCGGCAACAGCGGCTTCTATCAAGTGGATCATTACGAGGTGCAGATCCTCGATTCATTTGGACTTGAGGGCAAAAACAACGAGTGCGGCGGCGTTTACACCAAAGCCGACCCAATCGTGAACATGTGCCTGCCACCACTCCAATGGCAGACTTACGACGTGGAGTTTTCCAACGCGGTGATTAAGGACGGCAAAAAAATCAAGAACGCTCGCATGACACTCAAGCATAACGGCGTGGTGATCCACAAAGACCTGAATATCAACGGCAAAACCGGCGGCGCGCGCCGAGGGGCCGAGGGCACCCCCGGCCCCATCAAGCTGCAAGGGCACGGCAACCCCCTCCAGTTCCGCAACGCATGGATTGTGGAACAAAAGTAACCAGCATGAAATTCCACCAGTTCTGCTCGGCTGGGCTTGGCATGGTCATGGTTTTCCTTTTCAATGGCTGCGTGGGTTTTCAGGGATTCATAAAAAAAACTGGGCCGGAGTATGAGGCCGAGGTGCGATCATGGCAGCGGGTGATCGAAACGCGTGGCGGTAACGGAATGTGGCTCGTCAACCGTGGCTACCGAAATGGCGATGATATCGTAGCGATTGCGACCTTCAGTTCACTTTCGCACGTGGGGATTTTGGATGCGGATCGCGGCGTGGTTATCGAGTCGTTGTGGAATGGCAACGTGACCAATAGCCTCGCGAATTTCGTGAACATGTCGCACCGCGTTGTGCTGGTACAACCGGAGGGTTGGACGTCTGAAACCGGTCGCGAAGCACTCGCCAAGGCGCGTGGAGAGCTGGGGAAAAAATATGACTTCAGCGGGCTGATCGGTTTGCCTAGCTCCAACCGATGGTACTGCAGTGAACTAGCCTCATGGTGTTGGGGTCGCGAAGCGAATCAATTTGGCCCTTGGAATGTCATTCATCCACGCCGTTTAACGAAGATGGGAAAAGTACTTTTTGATTCCGGCCCACGCGACGGGAAGATTGATGAGTGAAGTACATCGCTAACTGTAATGTGGCGGTTTGGTGATGTTGTCTTTTGCCGCTTTCATATCTTCCGCTGCCATTCGGTCAGTAAGTTGATCCATTTGCAGCGTAAGCCGCCGGATGGATTTGGCCTGTTCGACCATGGTTTCGTTCAGCGATTCCGTCAATTGATCCACATGTGCCAGTGCTGATTCAATGTTCACCAACCGTTCTTCGTTCCCGTTGCTCATGCGTTCAAACTGCCTTTATCCAGCCTGACAGTCGAAAGAAATTTCAATTTTCCTTGAACATTGAGATTTGATTCTTAAAACTCATCCCACATATGAAAGCTACCCAGTGGATTCTCCTTCCCCTCGCCCTCGCCTTCAACGCCCAAGCCGACTGGAAACAATGGCGCGGCCCCACCGGTCAGGGTCATGCGAACGCCAACCTGCCCACCGAGTGGAACGAAACAAAAAATGTCAAATGGCGCACGCCCGTCCCCGGCAAGGGTTGGTCTTCGCCGGTGATTGAGGGCAACCAGATTTGGATAACCACCGCTTTCGAGACGCTCGCCTCCAAGGAGGAAACCGCCATTCGCCTCAAGAAAAACACCGGCGGCGTGCCCGTCCATGTGCTCAGCCGCGTGCGGCTGCATGCCGTGTGCATCGACAAACGCAACGGCAAGCTGCTGCACAATATCGAGGTCATTTCAAAAAACAAACCGCAGTGGGTTCACAAGTTCAACAGCTACGCCTCGCCCACGCCGGTGATCGAGGCCAGCCGCGTCTATTGCCACTTCGGTGCGTACGGCACCGTGTGTGTGGATTCAAAAACAGGCAGGATCATTTGGCGCAATCAGGATATTTGGGTTAATCATGAAACCGGCCCCGGCAGCTCGCCGGTATTATGGAAAGACCTGTTAATTTTCCACATGGACGGCAGCGATAAGCAATTTGTGGTGGCACTCGACACCAAGACCGGCAAGGAAAAATGGCGCATCGCGCGCAGCGGTAAAATGCACGAGAACCCGCAGCTCAAGAAATCTTTCGGCACTCCGCTCCTCCGCGAGATCGACGGCAAGCCCGTCCTTATTTCTCCCGGTTCCAATTGGTTGTACGCCTATGATCCGGGCACTGGCAAAGAGCTATGGAAGGTGGGGTACGGCACCCTTGGCTTCTCGCTGGTACCCCGCCCCGTCACCGGTCACGGCATGATCTTCATGAGTACCGGCTTTATGAAAGCCAAACTCCTCGCCGTACGTTACGCGAACACGGCTAAGCCCGACATCGTTTGGAGCTATGCTCGCAGTGTTTCCACCCAACCTTCGCCGTTGCTGGTGGGCGATGAGTTGTATTTTATTACCGAAAGTGGCGGCCTCATCACCTGTCTCAATGCCCACACTGGCAAACCACATTGGGTCGAACGCATTGGTGGCAATTACTCCGCTTCACCGACATTCTCAAACGGCAAAATTTATTTCCACAGCCGCGAAGGAATCACCACCGTCCTGCAAGCCGGCAAAACTTTTAAAGTCCTCGCCAAAAATAAACTCAAGGGCCAACACATGGCCAGTGCGGCGGTGGACGGCAACGCGTTGATTTTGCGAACTGACAAGGCGTTGTATCGGGTTGAAAGCCGGTAGGGCGGTTTCTCCGAAATCGCCGTGGCGCGCTCGGAGAGCACGCCCTACCTTGCCACGTCATTTGAATGTCACCAACGCACCCGGCTTGAGTGCGTGCTCCGGCATATCCTTCAATGAATTGAAGACGCGCATGGTTTCGACTTTCTCGAGGGTGTTTTTGTTTTCATCGTATTTGCTGGTTTTTGGATCGAGCACACCTTTGGCGTTGAGGCCGAGATGTTTCACCATGAACGGATACATAGCCTGTCGTTTAGAAAATTGATAGCCGTGGCCTTCCTTCGCGAAGTGCGAGTTCTCGGCCTTGGCCTTCGCGCCGTAATATTCGTAAATGTTGCGGATGAATGGGTGCTCCACTTTGGGCGTATTTTTCGTCCAATCACCGCCCACAGAAATGAGCTTCAACGGGCGCGGCGCGGCGAGTGCGGCGATCTCGGCGTTGTTGGTTTCTAGCTTGGCGGTTTTGTGAATGGGCATTCCGCTTTCGCAATGGCAGCCGCCAAAGAAATGGGCGGACACCATCACCACCGGCACACTCACCGCCACTCGGTTGTCGACTGCCGTCAGCAAAAAAGTCTGCGTGCCGCCGCCGGAACAGCCGGTGACGCCGAGGCGTTTCGCATTCACCTCCGGCAGACTCTCCAAAAAATCCAACGCGCGGATACTACTCCACGTTTGTAGCGTGAGCGCTTGCGGATGTTTGTGGCTCCAGCCGAGATGCTCCGAATCGCCAAACCCAATCATGTCGTACGAGAACACCACCGCGCCCATCCGCGCGAGCGTGGCACAACGATGCTGTTGATCCGGCCGCAGCCGACCGCCTGCGGGTCCGCGCGCATGGCCGTGCGGACAAAGAATGCCGGGGCGTTTGCCTTTGAAACCCAGTGGCCGATAAAGATTTCCATAAACAAAAAAACCAGGCCGCGCCTCAAACGCAGCGGCTTCCACGGTGTAGCCGTTATACGTGCGTTTGTTTTTGATGATGGCCTTGAGCGGCGTGCGCTTGGGGAGCGGATTGAGTTTTGCACCGGTGAGAATTTGCTGCCGCACGGCCGTCGCGCGGGTTTTCCATTCAGCGAGATTGGAATGGGTGGCCGCGAGGCGCGCAAGTTGTTTCACGGCATCCGCCTCGGAATGATAATTGCCGACGCAAAGCGTGGGTTTCTCCGCCGCAATTAATGCAAATGAGGCAAACGCAATGAGGGTGAGGGAAATAAAAAGGCGCTTCATGCGGGAAGGCTGGCAGAAGCGCCACATCCGCGCAACGGCTATTCCTTGCGTTTTGATTTTTTCGGACGGGTCAAATGTCGGTCACGGAAAAATGACTTGTGCAGTTTGAGTAGGCGGCCCAGTTCTTGGATGGGCGTTTTATGATCCGCCACGCGGAGATCGATGTAGCGGTCATCGGCACCATTGTAACCGCCCTTCTCGCGCACCACCAACAGCGCAGCCGACTGCCGCCCGCGCTTGTCTCCACCCGCCGCTTGTGCCGCTTCCAGCGCGGCCACCAGCCAATCGGCCAGTTCGGTTTTGGGCGTCTTGCGTGCTTTTTCAAATGCCGCCGCCATGTCTTTCACCACCGCCTCGCTGGCCAGGATATTTCCCTGCGCGGTAAAATGTTTTCCCGTCACGTGCCCCGCCCAATCCATACAGCGTTTGCCGGTGAAACTCGCCGAGCGACCCTTGGCATCCACCACGCCTAGTTGGCGGAAGTCGCGGCGCGGATCGGGTGCGGTCAATGCCTTCACCACCTCCGCCGGTGATTTGCCTTTGGCCAACAACGCCAGCCCATCGGGGCCGTACTGGATGTTAGCCCACGATTGCGTGGCCACCGCGCCCACGCCCGCCTTCGCCCACGGCACCACCGAACCCACGCTGAAAAATTTGCTCTGCACCGCCACGCCCAACTCCCCCGTGGCAGGATCAAAAGCCACGATGGAAAACGTGGCAATGGGTTTGTCCGCTGCAACAGTGGAGACACGCACGGCACAAATGAAAACGGATAAGATGAAAGTGATGTGCTTCATTCGTCAATCATGAGTCCCGTTTCTTCCGTGCGGCGGTTTCGGCGGCTTGGTGGCAGGCGTCGGCGACTTGGGCGAGTTCCTCGAGGAAGGGTTCGCGCTTGGCTTCGGGCAGGGAGCCGAGGAGGTTGGCTTGGAGGTTCTTGGCGATGATGCGGAGCTCATCAAGTTTTTCCCCGCCAGCGGGCAGTAGCAAAATGCGGTTGGCGCGGCGGTCGATTTCGTGGGGCTTGCGCTCGATCCAGCCGGATTTTTCGATGCGCTCGAGCAACGACGCCACGGTGTTGGGGTCGCTGCTCATCATCCGCGTGAGCTCGCTTTGCGTGAGACCGGCGGGGTCGCCCTCGCTGAGGGTGCGCAGAACAGTGAACTGATCGGGCGTGGCGCCGGCGTGGCTGATGCTGCGGCGGAAGGCTTGGTTGAGCCCGTACCACGCGCGGCGCAGCAGCAGCGGCAGGCGTTTGCGTTCGGGGGCGTCGATGGGGAGGTCGTCGTTGTGTTCTTCGGTAGACATTTTGGGTTGGGACGCACAATCGTACGTACAGGTACGATTTCTGCCTTGCTTTTCCCATCGAGTAAAGCCATTAACTCCTTCGGACCTGCGATACCGGCGCGCGCTTCACCCTAGGCGCGTGTGTCCGGAGGTCGCACAAACGGATTAATGATAATGAAATTTCACAAATTTATAGTGCTAACGGCGTTCGTTTTCCTGACCCTCACCACTCACGCCGCGGTCACGGGCTGGACCAATTGGCGCGGGCCGCATCAGGCCGGTCGCTCGGATGCCACGGATTTGCCGAAGTCCATCAAGCCCGCCGATGCGTTGTGGACGCACAACATCGCCGGGCGCGGCCACGCGGTGATTGCCAATGGGCGCGTGTTCGCTTGGGGCTATCGGGGCAAGGGCGCGGATTTGCAGGAGGTGCTGCTTTGCCTCGACGAGGCAAATGGAAAAACAATTTGGGAACACGGCTACAACGATTATTTGAGTGACACGGTTTACAGTCGTTACACCGTCGGCGCGCCCACCATCGATCCGGCGACCGGTTGGGTTTATTTGATGACCACCAACGGCGGCGTGAAATGTTTCAATGCTGATGGGAAAATCCAGTGGGAGTATTCGTTGATGGAACGCTTCGGTCGGCTCACCTTTCCCAATGGCCGCACTGGCGCGGCGGTGATTGATGGCGACCTCGTCATCGTGCGCGGGGTGACGAGTTACTGGGGCAAGCAAGGACCCGCGCGCGATCGCTTTTATGCCTTCAAGAAAAAAACTGGCGCGCCCGTCTGGGCCAGCACGCCGGGTGTGGCGCCACAGGACAGTTCATTTTCCACACCGGTGCTTGCCAACGTGGGCGCGCGTCGCGTGTTTTATGCCGGCACGGGCGATGGCAATGTGGTTTGCGTGGATGTCCGCACCGGCCAACCACTCTGGCGGTTTCAGCTTTCGCACGGCGGCGTGAATTCATCCGTGGTCCTTTCCGGAGACACACTCGTGGCCATTCACGGCAAGGAGAATATCGATGGCTCCGAAGAAGGTCGAATGGCCGGCATCAAACTCCCCACCAACCTCCCCGCGCCCGGTGAGCCGCAGTTAATCTTAAAAGACAAAGACCCTAAAATCGCCGATGGCAAGGCGTGGGAAAAGTGGCGGTTGCAACACTCGATGTTCACGAGCAGCCCCGCGTTGGCCAATGGCCGCGTTTATCAAGTAAGTAAAACCGGTGTGCTTGTTTGCGTAGACGTTAAAACCGGCAAGGAACTCTTCGCCAAAAAAATCAACAACGACCAAATCCATTCCTCGCCGCTGTACGCCGACGGCCATCTGTACCTCGCCTTTCCGAATGGTAAATTCATGGTGGTGAAGCCCGGTGATGACGACGCGGAGATTGTCAGCGAGGCGCAGCTCGATGGCGGCATCCTCGGCTCGCCCGTTGCGTGGAACGGTAAAATTTACATCCACACCAAAACCAAGCTGTACTGCTTCGGAAAAGCCAGCGGCCAAAAATCGAAGGCCACACTGCCCGCCGCGCCCATCGGTATCGCCGCAGCCAAAGCCGTGGCACTGCAGATTGTGCCCGGTGATGTTTTGCTGAAGCCCGGCCAAACCATCAAGCTCACCGTCAACACCATCGATGCCAACGGCAACGTGGTGAAGAGCAACGTGCCTGCGGAGTTTGTGAAATTTATCCCGCCCACCGCCAAAGTGAAAACCAGCATGAACGCCGGCGTGAGCGACAATGCCATCACGGCAGAAGCCAAAAATGTCGAAAGTGCGGGCGCGTGGATGGCCACCGCGGGCGGGCTCAAGGGAATCCTGCGCGGACGCATTCTGCCGAAGATTCCGTACACGCAGGATTTCGAGAGCTTCAAGCTCACGGTGGATCACAAAACCGATGGCGTAAAATTTGCCTACCCGCCGCTGGCGTGGACCGGCGCGCGCCTTAAATGGGAAGTGCGCGAAATGAACGGCGGCAAAGTGTTCGCCAAAACGCTCGACCGCGTTTTGTTTCAGCGTGCGATTACGATTTTTGGCGATCCCAATTCCAGTAATTACACCATCGAGGCCGACGTGATGACCGATGGCAGCCGCCGCGTGAAGGGCAACATCGGCGTGATGAATCAACGTTACTTCATCACACTCGTCGGCAATCAACAAATTCTTGAGGTGAGCAGCAATCACGAGCGCGTGAAAGTAAGCGTGCCGTTCCGCTGGTCGCCCAAGAAATGGTACCGCCTCAAAAGCCGCGTGGACATCGCGGCCGACGGCACGGGCATCATCCGCGCCAAGGCGTGGCCCAAGGGCGAGGCTGAGCCGAAGGCGTGGACCTTGGAAGTGAAACACAAAAACGCACACAAAAAAGGCGCGCCCGGCATCATCGGTTTTTCGCCGCAAAGCCTCTTCCGCGTGTATATGGATAACATTTCGATTAAAAATAATTAACCGAACACATTAAACAAAAAGTATGAATCAAAAATCATTATTCGTGATGGGCGGCGTAAGCTTGCTTGCGGCCACCGCCATCATCGTGACGCAAACGAATTGCAAAACCGGCGGCGAAGTTGATGCGCCCGCCCCAAACGACACCGGAAAAATCACCACGCCCTCCGCGCCCGGCACAACGGCGGCCGCGTTGGTGGCGGGCGAGAGCTGGCCGACGTGGGGCCGCGATGGCACCGGCAATTTATTTTCGCCGGAGACCGGCATCGCGTCCAATTTCGATCCCGGCAAGTTTGTGCGAGGCAGCGAGGAGATTGATATGGCCACCACCAAAAACGTGCGTTGGGCCGCCAAGCTGGGCAGCCAAACGTACGGCAACACCACGGTTTCCGGCGGCAAAGTGTTTGTGGGCACGAACAACGAAACGCCACGCGACAAGCGGCACCTCGGCGATCGCGGCAATGTGTATTGTCTCGATGAAAAAACCGGCGAGCTGCTGTGGCAGCTGGTGGTGCCCAAGCTCGGCGCGGGCAAGGTGAGCGATTGGGAATACCTTGGTATTTGCTCCAGCCCCACGGTTGAAGGCAACCGCGTTTACATCGTCAGCAACCGTTGCGAAATTCTTTGCCTAGATACCGAGGGGATGAAAAACGGCAACCAGGGTTTTCAGGGCGAAGGCAAGTTTATGGTTGATAAAGGCAAGCCGCCGTTGGAGCCGACGAATTTGGATGCGGACATCATTTGGGTTTTTGATATGCGCAAGGAAGCGGGCTCGTTCCCTCACAATATCGCCAGCAGTTCGGTGTTGATTATGGGTGACCTGCTTTTTTGCACGACCTCCAACGGGCAGGATTGGAGCCACCTGAATATCCCCAACCCCAACAGCCCTTGTCTCATCGCGCTCAATAAAAAAGACGGCACGCTCGCCGGCGAAGAAGCCGAGGGCATCGGTCATCGCATCAAACATTGCAACTGGTCCAGCCCGTCCAAAGGTAAAGTGAATGGAAAGGACGCGGTGTTTTTCGGCGCGGGCGATGGCGTGCTTTATGCCTTCGATACCACATTCAAAAAGGACGCCGACGGCTACGATGTTTTCAAACTTTTGTGGAAATACGATTGCGTGCCGGACGTGCATAAAAAAGACGCCGAAGGCAACGACATCAAATACCCCGCGGCTGATGGCCCCAGCGAAATCATCGCCACGCCGACTTATCACAACGGCCACGTGTACATCGCCCTTGGGCAGGATCCCGAGCACGGCGAAGGCGTTGGCAACCTCACCTGCATCAACGCCGACACCGGCGCGAAGGTGTGGGATTACCGAAAAATCCAGCGCACCATTTCCACCTGCGCCATCGATCCCGTCACCGGCTTGCTCGTGGCCGCCGATTACACCGGCTACGTTTACTGCCTCGATTCCAAAACCGGCAAGGAACATTGGGTGTACGACACCAAGGCCCACATGTGGAGCAGCCCACTCATTGCCGATGGCAAAATCTTCATCGGCGACGAGGACGGTGACCTCACCATCCTGCCGCTCAAGGCGGATTTCCATCCCAAAAACGACGAGCCTATTTTTGAGACCAATATGCTCGTGCCAATTTATTCCTCACCCATCGTCGCGAACGGCACGCTGTACGTCGGCACTCAAACGCATCTTTACGCCGTGGCCGTGCCCGAAAAATCCGCCTCCAAATAAGGCCACCAAAATGAGATATTTGATCGTCGCCCTCGTGGTGTCCCTTGCTTGGTTGCATCAGGACTGGTTAATTTGGCCGCTTCTTTCTGAAGTGCAAAAAGAACACGACCTCATCCTCGGCATCCCCGCCGGATTGGGCTACCAAGTCGCTCTCTCCTTCGCCACCGCTGCCGTGTGGTTTCTCGCCGTCTGGAAAGCGTGGCCCACCGAACTGGAAAACTGGGCCAGTGCCGGCGAAAATCGGAGAGGCGGCGGCAACCGCAGCGACAATCGTCGCGGGGGTAGGGGCCAAGGCGGACGCGACAATCGCGGACGCACCCAACGCGGCGACTACCGCCCTTCAGCCGATCGCGATCGCGGCGATCGCTCCGAGCGCAGCGGCAATGACGCAGCAATGAAGGCCGCTCCCGCCGACGCCGTGGTGGCCGCGGCCGTCGTAGTGGTGGCCAAGGCAATGGCGGCAACCCCAATTCCTCCAACAACCCCTCTTAAAAACTGAATGATTATTTTTGCTGCTTCCGCTTCCACCATCCCGCTTTGGATTGTGTTGGGCTATCTTGTTTTACTGCTCGGCCTCGGCATTTTCAGCAGTAAATTCTTTCGCGGCACCAGCAAGGATTACTTTGTCGCCAGCCGTTCCATCGGCTCCTTTATGCTGTTGATGAGCGTGTTTGGCACCACGATGACCGGCTTCGCGCTGGTGGGTTCCTCCGGTAAAGCCTTCAACACCGGCGTGGCCACGTACGGCGCGGTGGCGGCGTGGAGCGGCATCATTCACTCCGCGATCTTTTTTCATCATCGGCCTCCGCCTCTGGGCCATCGGCAAACGCCACGGCTACGTCACCCAAGTGCAGTTCTTTCGCGACCGTTTCAATTCTCAAACTCTCGGCACCGTGCTGTTCGTTTTGCTCGTGCTGCTCATCATCCCGTATCTTTTGATTGGCATCATCAGCGCCGGAAATTTTGTGGAAGGCACCACGAAGGGGATGTTCAACGCGGACGGCATTGCCCCGTGGATCACCGGCCTCGTCATTTGCGGTGTGGTGCTCACGTACGTTTTTCTCGGCGGCGTTCGCAGCACGGCTTGGGCGAACACATTTCAAACGCTGGTTTTTATGCTCACCGGCATCGTGGCGTTTCTGATGATTTCATCCGCTGTGGCCCAAAAAAATCCAGAGTACAAGCCCGAAGAAGCCGGCATCATTTACAACATCAAACGTGCCACCGAATATGTGGAAACCCACAAACCCGAGCGACTGGCGCGCGGCGTGCACCCTGGCGCAACCACGAAGTACGAGGAGCAACAACAGGAATACGAAGAAAAAATGATGGAGGCCATGAACAATTCGGCGGAAAGCGGGGAGGAAATGATAGAGCCGGCAGAGCCTACCGCGCCCAAGTCTTCGATGTCGCATTTGGTGTTCATCACGTTTCTGTTCATCCCCCTCAGCATCGGAATGTTCCCGCACGTGTTTCCAGCATTGGCTCACGGCGAAGGACGCTAAAACGTTTCGGTTGGCCATCGTGGCGCATCCCATCTGCATCGCCATCGTTTGGCTGCCGTGTATTTTAATTGGGGTATGGGCGGCGGGCTTGGCGGCTGCTGGAGACATTTCCATTTCCAATCCCAGCGAAGTGCTGGGGACGATGGTGAATTTAATTGCCAACCCGTGGTTGCTGGGCCTGCTGATGGCCGGCGTGTTGGCGGCGATTATGAGCAGCGCTCGATTCGCAGTTCGCCTGCCTCGGCACGATGTTCACCAACGACATCGTCATCCCCATTCGCGGCAAGGATTATTATAGCGACGCGGACAAGCTGAAGCTCGCGCGGTGGTTCGTGATTGGCGTGGTGGCGGTGGCGTATTTCGCTTCACTGGCGCTAATGGAAACGGCCAGCGTGTTCGGCCTCGGCATTTGGTGCTTCACGGGCTTCACCGCGCTGTTCCCGATTGTGTTCGCTGCGCTGTATTGGAAACGCGTGACGGCCGTGGGCGTGTACGCGTGCATGGCGGTGACGACTGGCCTTTGGGTTTATTGGTTCCACCAATCCGGCTACGGCGCGGACAAACATTTTTTGGTTCTGGGAATGATGCCCATCGCGCCGCTCACGCTGGCTTCGGCGGCGGCGTTGGTGGTTGGCTCGCTGTGCAGCAAGCCGCCTGAGGCGCGTTTGGTGAATCGTTTTTTTCCAAGGGCTAATAACTCGAATGACCGGCGCTCGCGCGGTTGACGCAAAATTTTATGGCTGAATTGAATCAAAAAATTGAGGAAGCAAAAGTCGCGCTCGATGCGCACGTGGCGGAGATTGTGAAATGGCATTTCTCACCGGAATCGGGGTGTCCGTTCTGGCTGGATTGGGCCAAGGACGCGGGCTGGGATCCGGCGGCGGAGGTGAAGTGCCTCGACGATTTGCTGGCGAAGTTCCCGAATTTTCAGGACGAATGGCTGCGCGACCAGCAGCCGGAAGTGTGGGTGCCTGCCAAATTCAAGGGCAAGCCGTTCAACATTTTCGAAACCGGCGGCACCACCGGAATGCCCAAGCAACGCATCGGTTGGGAGGATTACAAGATCGATTACAGTGAGTTTTCCAACACGCTGGATGACGCCGCATTTCCGCGCGATCACTACTGGCTGATGGTCGGCCCCACGGGGCCGCGGCGGTTGCGGCTGTCCATCGAGCATCTCGCCAATGTGCGCGGGTGCTCTTGCTACTTCGTCGATCTCGATCCGCGTTGGGTCAAGCGGCTGATCAAAGAAAAGCAGTTCGACCAAGCCAAGGACTATATGGAACACGTGGTCGACCAAGCCACGACGATTATGAAAAACCGCAGCGTGAGCGCGCTGTTCACCACGCCGAAGTTGCTCGAGAGCATCGCCGAGCGTTACGAGAGCGAGGGCAGCAGCTTGTACGACGCGGGCATTCGCGGCGTGTTCTGCGGCGGCACCACGATGGATCCGCAGTACACGCGTTTCCTTTGCGAGGAGTTGTTGGAAAATAAAATCGGCTTCGTGCCCACCTACGGCAACACGCTGATGGGCCTCGCCAAACACAAACCGCTCACGCCCGAGGATAAATATTCCATCACTTACTATGCGCCGCAGCCGCGCGCTTCGATGCGTGTGCTAAATCCGGACACAAACATACCCGTGGAATACGGCGAGTGGGGCCGTGTTGAGTTGACCACGCTGACGAAGGAATTTTTCATGCCACGCTTCCTCGAGCGCGACGAAGCCATCCGCCGCGAGCCCATCGAGCCCTACCCATGGGACGGCGTGGCCGAAGTGCGCCCCTTCGGCGCGTTGACGAAAAAAATTGTCGAAGGTGTTTACTAAAATCCAAAACCGAATTTTACTATGATTAACATTCCCGTTTTACGCTGGGGCGAACCGTACGAAAGCCTCGAGACCGAAAAGGTCATCCACCACCGCACCGGCGAAGTGCTGGCCTCCGTCGGCCAAGCCAATCCCGGACTGCTCGCGCGCGATATGCGCAAGGCCGCCCGCGCTCGCGAGGCGTTGCGCGAGATTCCCATCAAGGATCTCATCGAGATGATGAAGAAAGCCGGCGACCTGTATCTAAACGCCACGCTGCCGCTCGGCGACGGCGAGCAAACGCCCGATGATTTTGCGCGTCAACAATCCGCCTCCACCGGTTTGCCCGAGCATATGTGCAAATTTAACATGGAGAAAAATCACTTCGTGTTGAACCACATGGACCAAATTTTCGACGCCCTTACGCGCGGGCTGGATCTGGATATTCTCCAGCGCGGCTTCGGCGTGGAGGAACGCGGCGTGCCGGTGAGCTACCAAGCGCAGTCGCCCGTGCTCGGTATGGTGCTGCCCAGCAACTCGCCCGGCGTGCACACGTTGTGGATGCCGGTCATCCCGATGCAAATCGGCCTGGTCCTCAAGCCCGGCCCGCAAGAGCCGTGGACGCCTTACCGGATGTTCGCCGCCTTCACCGAGGCGGGCGTGCCCAAGGAAGCCATCGGCATTTATCCCGGCGGTGGCGACATGGGCGCAGAGACAGTTTCGCGCTGCGGCCGCGTGATGATTTTCGGCAGCACGGCAACGGTGAAAAATTATTCCGGCAACGAACAAGTCCAAGTGCACGGCCCCGGCTATAGCAAAATTTTACTGGGCGACGACGTCGTCGATCAATGGGAGGACTACCTCGATTTGATGGCCGACAGCATTTACAAAAACAGCGGCCGCGGCTGCATCAACTGCTCCGGAGTTTGGGCCTCGCGCCATACCGAGGAAATCGCCGAAGCGCTCGCCGAGCGCATTGGCCCCTATGAAGTGAAAGACCCAACCGACCCCGAAGCGGGCTTGGCGGCGTTCACCGTGCCCGGCCAAGCCGAGGCCGTTTGGGGAATGATCGAGGAAGGCTGCAAAGAAACCGGAACCACCCACGTCACCGAAAAGCACGGCCCGCGCCTCGAGCAAATGGAGCGCTGCGATTACATCCGCCCTACCATTTTGCATTGCGATTCGCCCGACCTCAAAATGGCCAACACCGAATATATGTTCCCTTTCACCAGCGTCGTGAAATGCCCGCAGGAACAAATGATCGAAAAAATCAGCGGCACCCTCGTCGCCTCCGCCATCACCAACGACGAAACCTGGGCCGCGCAACTCACCGACGCCACCAACATCGATCGCCTCAACATCGGCGCCATGCCCACCATCGCCCTCAACTGGCTTCAACCCCACGAAGGCAGCATCGTCGATTTCCTCTTCAAAGCCCGCGCCTACCAAACCCCCGACGAGCGCTTGCAACGCCTCTGCAATGGCGGCTGAACAAGCATTCATTGCGTGACGTCTTACTTTGCCCGTGAGCAATTTTTCTGAAAATCTATTACTGGAAAATCATCCGCATCTGCGGTTGGTTTTTGGCAATGGCAGCGTGGCACAAACGGGCGAGTTGGCGAGTGAACTGGGCGCGACGAAGGCACTGCTCGTCACTGATTCCGGCATCGTGGCCGCCGGGCACGCGGGGCGGGTGCGCGAAAATCTTGAGGCGGCGGGCGTTGGGGTTTCGGTGTTTGACCGCTCGAAGGAAAATCCCACCACCGCTTGCGTGGACGAATGTGTGGCGGTGGCGAAAACGGATGCGATTGATTTTATCATCGGCCTCGGCGGCGGTAGCTCGATGGATACCGCGAAGGGCTGCAATTTTATTCTCACCAACGGCGGCGAGATGAAGGATTATTGGGGAGTCGGCAAGGCGAGCCAGCCGATGTTGCCGTCGATTATGATTCCCACCACCGCGGGCACGGGCAGCGAGTGCCAAAGTTTCGCGCTCATTGCCGATAACGCCACGCACCAAAAAATGGCGTGCGGCGATCCGAAGGCATTAGCGAAGGTGGCGATCCTTGACCCCGAACTGACAGTTTCCCAACCCGCCCGCGTCACTGCTTGCACGGGCATCGACGCAATCGCGCACGCGGTGGAAACCGCCGTCACTCGCAAGCGCAACGAGACCTCGCTGAAATATTCGCGCGCGGCGTTTCAGATGATGCTGGAAAGTTTCAGTCGCGTGCTGGAGTCGCCGGACAATCTTGATGCTCGCGGTCAAATGCTTCTCGGCGCAGCGTATGCCGGCACTGCCATCGAGCACAGCATGTTGGGCGCGGCGCATTCGGCGGCTAATCCGCTCACGGCCCATTACAATGTAGTGCACGGCCAAGCGGTGGGGATGATGCTGCCGCACGTGGTGCGCTTTAATGCTAACGACGAAGCCATCGCCGAGGCGTATGCCGAGTTTGTCGAAGGCACCTCCGTGGCCGCCAACAACGGCAGGCCCGCGCCGGAATCGCTGGCGCAAGCGCTGGAAACATTGCTGGACACCGCGAGCCTTCCGCGCGCCCTCACCGCCTTCAGCGTGGACGCCGCACGGCTGGACACCCTTTCCGAAGAAGCCGCCGCCCAATGGACCGCCAGCTTTAACCCGCGCGACATCACGGCGGCGGATTTCACCGGGCTTTATCAAAAAGCCTTTGCTTCGTGAGCCTCCCGCGCGACACTGCTCGCGCCGATGGCTGACGATTTGTCCAGTTTTGCAAACGATGCGCTCGTGCTGATCGCGCACGGTAGCACCGTGAACGCGCAATCCAGCGCGCCCACGCGTCGCCTTGCCGACGAATTGCGAGCGCGCAACATCTTCGCCGAAGTCGCCTGCGCCTTCAATTTGGAGCAACCCAAAATCGATGACGTGCCCAAGCTCGTTTCCGCCCAAAGAATTTTCATCGTGCCAGTAACCATCAGCGAAGGGCATTTTACTGAGGAGACCATTCCCTTCCGACTCAAGCTTTGTACGAAGGGCCAGTGCGATTGTCCTGTGGGCGAATGCCATTATCCACGCGTCAAGGCCGTGGCCGGGAAGGAGATCATTTACTGTCGGCCGATCGGTACGCACGCAAGCATGACCGAGGTGCTGCTCGCCCGTGCTTCGGAGATCATGGCGATGCATCCTTTCCCGCGTGCGCCTAAGTTGGCGGAGAGTGCTCTTTTCATTGCCGGGCATGGTACCAAAAAAAACGCAAACTCCCGCAAGGCCATCGATAAGCAAGTGGACCTCATCCGCGCGCGAGGCGAATTTGCCGATGTGCAAGCAGCGTTCATGGAGGAAGCCCCGTTCATCGGCGATTGCTATGGGGCGACGGAGGCTAAGTATATCGTGATGGTGCCCTTCTTTATCGCGGATGGCCTGCACACGGTGGAGGATATTCCTGTGCTGCTCGGCGAGCCTGAGGATCGGGTGAAGAAGCGTCTCGCGGCCGGGAAACCCACGTGGCGCAATCCGACCGAGCGCAATGGGAAACTGGTGTGGTACACTAGGGCCATTGGCAGTGAGGGCAACGAAGCGTTGCTGGCGGAAGTGATTCTTGCGCGGGCGAAAGAGGGGAATTCTTAATCGCCAATTTTCAGGGCTCATTTGAAAATTGAACCTTTCCTCGTTCCCCTCCATTATCACGCCGGTGCAATTGCAAAAATTAACGCTCATCGGTGTGGGCTTGCTTGGTGGTTCCATCGGGCTGGCGGCGAAGCAGCGTGACGTCGCCGGTCGCGTGTGTGGGCTGGTGCGACGGGAGGAGAGTATTGCCGAATGCCTCGCGGCGGGCGTGGTGGACGAGGCCACGCTCGATGTCGCCGAGGCGGTGGCCGATGCGGATCTTATTATTCTCTGCACGCCGGTGGGCCGGATGGGCGAATTGGCGGCGGCGTTGAAGCCGCACTTGGCGGCGGATGCCATCGTCACGGATGTGGGCAGCGTGAAATCCAGCGTGGTGGCGGCGGTGGAGCCGGTGCTGTCGCGGTTTGTGGGCAGCCATCCACTGTGCGGCTCGGAAAAGGCGGGCGTGGCCCACGCGAGCGGTAATTTATTTGAGGGCGCGGTATGCGCGGTGACACCCACTGAGGCTAGCGCGGCCAATGATGTGGCAGTGGTGACGGAATTTTGGGAAGCGCTCGGCAGCCGCGTGGTGAATCTCACCGCCACCGACCACGACGCCATCGTGGCGCGCACGAGTCATTTGCCGCACGTGTTGGCCAGTGCGTTGGTGAACGCGGTGCTGACTTCACCGCGCGCTGGCGAATCGGATTTTCTCGGCACGGGCTTTCGTGATACCACGCGGTTGGCCTCCGGCGAGGCCGGAATGTGGCGCGATATCGCGTTGGATAACGCCGAAGCCATCGCGGCGGCGGTGGAGGATTTGCAAAATGAACTGTCCCAACTGCGCTCGGCATTGAACGCCAAGGACGCGGCGGCGTTGGAGAAATTTTTTGCCCAAGCCCAATCGCATCGCGCGGATTGGCTGAAGGAGGCGAGTTGAAATGGCGTTGCCCGACATAATCGAGATTGTGCCAATGACCGGTCCCGTGACGGCGGACGTGACGGTGCCGGGGTCGAAGAGCATCACCAATCGCGCGCTGATTCTTGCGGCGCTCGCCGATGGCGAGGTGCGGCTCACTGGCGCGTTGTGGAGCGAGGACACACAAATAATGGTGGACGCGCTGCGGCTGCTAGGCTTCGAGATTGCGGTGGCGGAGGATGCCGCCGAGCCGTGCAATCGCCATCTCACCGTGCAGGGCCTCGGCGGGCGGGTGCCTAATGCCGGCACGGCTGAGGCGCCGCTGGAAATTCACGTGGGCAATGCCGGCACGGCGGCGCGGTTTTTGGGCGCGTTCGTTTGTCTCGCCGAGGGGGCGGTGCGCTTGAGCGGCGTGGACCGAATGCACGTGCGGCCGCAGAGCGAGTTGTTCCACTCGTTGCGCCGGATGAAGTATCGCATTGATTCTGACAACAATTTGTTGCCGGCGGTTTTCCACGGAACCGGCCCGCGCGAAGTCGCCTGCACGGTGAGCCTGCAACACAGCTCGCAGTTTGCCAGTGCGCTGCTGCTCTCCGCGCGCGCGGGCACGTGGATTGTCGACATCGTGGGCGACAACGTGGACGAAGCGCCTTACCTGAACATGACGCACGAACTCATCGAGGCGTTCCCGCACGCGGGCGGTGAGTTTGCCATCGAGCCGGATGCTTCCAGCGGCAGTTATTTTTGGGGTGTGAACTGCATTCACGAGGGAATCGAGGTGACGCACTGGCCGCTCACCGGTTGGCAAATCGACGCGCAGTTTCCGCGCTTCATCAATCTGCCGCGAGAGGTGACGCACAACACCGACCTCGGCGACAGCATCATGACCGCGATCGTGCTCGCGTCCTTGGCCGAGCATCCGGTGAGCTTCCCCGCGCTGCATCGGCTGCGAGTGCAGGAATGCGAACGCGTGCGTGCGCTGCGCACCGAGCTGACCAAATGCGGCGCGCGCATCACCGAGGAAGGCGACACGCTGCACGTCGAGCCCTCGCCTGACCTGCACGGCGCGGAAATCGACACTTACAACGACCACCGGATGGCGATGTGTTTCGCTACGCTCGGCCTCGCAGTGGCCGGCATCCGCCTACGCAATCCTTCGTGTGTAAAGAAAACTTTCCCTGATTTTTTCCAAAAACTCGCCGCCGCTCCGACCGCCGGTCTTGGCGTGGAAATCCGAGATGCCGATGGCAACGCGCTCTCAAACGAGGAGTTATTTGCAGAATAATGAGTGAACCCATCGTCATCGCCATCGACGGCCCCAGCGCCAGTGGTAAAAGCACCAACGCCAAAATCATCGCCGCCGCGCTGGGGTACGCCTACGTGGACACCGGCGCGATGTACCGCACGCTCGCGTGGCACGCGCTGCAGCAATCCGTGGACGTCAATGATGCCGCCGCCGTGGCCGCGCTGTGCTCCGATTGGCCGGCCAAGTTGGTGAATCGTGAGGGCAGCATTTGGCTGGAGGTGGACGGGGTTTTTCCGGAGGCAGAAATCCGTACGGAAGAAACCAGCGCCGCCGTGAGCCACGTGGCGGCTGTGCCGTTTGTGCGCGATTGGATGAAGGAACGCCAGCGGTCGTGCGTGCAGTTTGGCAATCTCGTGATGGAGGGTCGCGATATTGGCTCTAACATTTTTCCCGAGACGCCGCACAAATTTTACATGGACGCCGCCGCCGCCGTGCGTCAAGCCCGCCGCGATGCCGATGGCGTTTCGGACAACCTCGCTGTGCGCGATCAACGCGACAGCACCCGCGCCGCCTCCCCGCTGAAGGTGGCCGAGGGTGCTACTATTATAAACAATGCCGGCGAAACGCCCGAGGAAACAAGTGCGCGGATTATGGGTTTGGTGGAAGAGCGGTTGAATTAAGTTACGCTCCGGACTCGCAATCTCGTCCCTCCAATGGAGAGGCGCGTTATCTGGAGGGACGAGCTTGCGAGTCCGCCGAACCCACCACATCCGAAAGCAATCGCACGCCTTCCTTTTCCATCCGCGCTTTTAGCCCGCGGACGATGTTGCCGGCGATGGATGGCCCTTCGTACACGAGGCTGGTGTACACTTGCACGAGGCTGGCTCCGGCGGTTATTTTTTCCCACGCATCGACCGCTGTGAAAATTCCGCCCACGCCAATGATGGGGAGCTTGCCGTTGGTGTGTTTGAAAATGTGGGAGATGATTTCCGTGCTGCGCGTGCGCAACGGCGCGCCACTGAGGCCGCCGGTTTCGGCGTAAATTTTTTTGCACTGCGAGTCATTTGAAGATGGCCGTTCGATGGTGGTATTCGTGGCCACGATGCCGGCGAGGGAATGGGTGGTGGCGAGGTCGAGCACATCGTCGATGGCATCGGTCGAAAGATCGGGCGCGATTTTTATCAAGAGCGGCACCTCAGCATTCACCGTGCGGAGCATTTTCAAAATTTGATCCAACGCACTTTTGTCCTGCAGCTTGCGCAAGTTGGGCGTGTTTGGCGAGCTGACGTTGACCACAAAAAAATCCGCCAAACCCTGCAGTGAGCCAAACGAAAACGCATAATCTTCCGCCGCTTCCTTCAACGGCGTCACCTTCGATTTGCCGAGGTTGATGCCAATCGGATGCGTCGGCCATTGTTCGCGTGCGCGCCAGTCGCGCAGTGATTCGGCCATCGCCTCGGCGCCCGGATTGTTGAAGCCCATTCGATTAACCAGCGCGCGGTCCGCCACGGCGCGAAACATCCGGGGCGTGTCGTTGCCCGTTTGCGCGTGGCGCGTCACGCCGCCCAGTTCGGCAAAGCCGAATCCGAGCCGCTCCCACATCGGCACGGCGGCGGCGGCTTTGTCCATCCCGGCGGCGAGCCCGACGGGATTGGGAAATTTCAACCCGCCAAAATTGACCGGCAAATCCGGCGCGCCATAGAGGGCATCGGCCAGCATCGGCAGCGCGGGCAGGCGTGCGGACATCGAAAGCCCCCGCAAAACGCGGTTGTGAACGGCCTCCGAATCCTGCAAAAACAGTAGCGGCCGGAGGCAATGTCGGTAAAGCGAACCCATCGGCTGGAGATTTAGCGGGGCAACGGGGGTGGTGTCGAGAATGCTTTCGAAATGATGTCAAATCTAAATCTAACAAAAAGTTAAAAATTTATTTTTCAAAAAAAAACGATTCCGGTTTACAGCCTCGCGCGAGTTGTTAACATCCCCCCCAGCAACCTGTACAAAATGAAGCGCATCGATGCCATCATCAAACCCTTTAAACTCGAAGACGTAAAAGCGGCTTTGACGGAGCTGGGGATTGTGGGCATGACCGTGGCCGAAGTGAAAGGCTTCGGTCGGCAAAAAGGCCACACGGAGATTTACCGCGGCAGTGAGTACACGGTGGACTTTCTTCCCAAGCTGAAGCTGGAACTCGTAGTGCCCGATGGTCAGGCGGATAACGCCGTGCAAGCCATCCAGGCGGCCGCGGCCACCGGCAAGATCGGCGACGGGAAGATTTTTGTGTCCAACGTGGAAAGCGCCATTCGCATCCGCACCGGAGAGACCGGTGACGAGGCGGTGTAAATCTTCGAGCGAGTCTTCTTTGCTTCATTGAGTTTGGCGAGCAACCTAAGTTTTTATAATGAGTATTTTTATACCAAACATTTGCGTTGAAGTTGCGCTGTCCGTGGCTGTGTCAAGCCTGAAGGCGGCGTGTGAACAAGGCGTGAACAAAAGATAATAGCTTGGCGTGGTAACCGATGTGTCTATCGCATACACATTGCGCCGCGTCCCAGCAAACCGAGCAGCAATGTTCATTGCCGGGAAGTGGTGTCGAGAGATGGAGCGAGACACAAAGGGTGATTTGCCACCCGCCCGCAAGGGCAACCCAACCGGGCCTTTGGGCCCACGCCGACATTGAGTCGGCACTGTGAACGAACAATTTAATTCTAACATTTAGCGATGAAACAAAAATGATGCAGGCTACTGTCGAAAAAATCTGGACCAAAACAACGAAGCAAATCCGAACTCTGCTCAACACCGAGACCTACAATTTGTGGTTCTCTTCGGTGCAACCGGTTTCCCTCAACCAATCTTCCATCACCCTCGAGGTGCCCAACGAATTCTCGGAGGTGTGGTTGAAGGACAACTATCTTGAGCTGCTACAGGATGCCCTCGCCCAAGCCAGTGGGCGTAAACTCAACATCAAATTCAAAGTGGCAGCCGTCGGCAATGGTGCTGCGTCCGCGCCGGCCAAGGCACGAAAGCCCGCCCCGCGCAAGGCCACCGATGGCAACTTGATGTTCAACCCGCGCAACACGTTTGAAACATTCGTGGTGGGCAACAACAACAGCTTCGCCCACGCCGCCGCGATGGCGGTGGCGCAGCAGCCGGGCAAGGCGTACAACCCGCTCTTCCTTTATGGCGGCACCGGCCTTGGCAAGACGCACTTGTTGCACGCCATTGGCCAGCACGTGGTCGGCTCCAAGAAGGCGGCCAAGGTGTCGTATGTTTCCTCCGAAAAATTCACTAATGAATATATCGCCGCCATTCAGGACAATCAGCTGGTGAAGTTCCGCAAAAAATATCGGCAGACCGATGTGCTGCTGATTGATGACATTCAGTTTCTCGCCGGCAAGGAGCGCATTCAGGAGGAATTTTTTCACACCTTCAACGCGCTACACGAAGCCCACAAACAACTTGTGCTCACTTGCGACCGGCCGGCCAGTGAAATTAAAAACCTCGAGCATCGTCTCGTGAGCCGTTTCGAGTGGGGCTTGGTCACCGACCTCCAGCCTCCCGATGTGGAAACCCGCCTCGCCATTTTGCGCAACAAGGTGAAGAGCATGGGCGTGGAAATTCCCGAGGACGTATTGACCTTCCTCGCCAATCGCATCCGAACCAACATCCGCCGCCTCGAGGGCGCGCTGATTCGCGTGGCATCTTACGCGCATCTCACCGGCAAGGAGCTGACCAATGATGTGGTGGAAAATCTGCTACGCGAAATCCTGCAGGAAGAAGGCCGACACACTATCACCATGGAAGTCATCCAGAAAAAGGTGGTTGAGAAATTTGACCTGCGCATGGCCGACATGACCAGCAAACGTCGGCCGGAGAACATTGCGTTCCCGCGCCAGATTGCGATGTACCTTTCGCGCCAGCTCACCGAGCACTCGCTCAGCGCCATCGGCGAAGCCTTTGGCGGGCGCGACCACGGTACCGTGTTGCACGCGTGCCGGTTGGTGAAAGACCGAATGGAGATCGACGCCAACGTGCGCCAGACGGTTCACTACTTAGAGAAGCAACTGCTTCGATAGCAGTCAAAAAAATCAAAGAAGGAGGGCTGAGGCAACTCAGCCCTTTTTCGTGTTTGCCGTAAATCGCGCCATGCGTTCCATCGCGGTTTCGATTTGTTCCAAACCGGCGGCGAAGCAACAGCGCAGAAAGCCCTCGCCGCTGTCGCCAAAGGCGTTGCCTGGAACGGCGGCCACGTTTTCGGCTTCCAGTAATTGCGCGGCAAAAGTTTTTGAATCCAACCCCGTGGATTGAACGCTGGGAAAGGCGTAAAACGAGCCGCGCGGCAAATGGCATTCCAGCCCCATCGTGTTGAGCGCGTTCACCATCACATTACGGCGCTGGCGATAGGCCTCGCGCATTTCGCCCATCGGCGCGTCGCCATTGCGCAGCGCCTCCAATGCGGCTTCCTGGCTGGGGAGGCTGGCGCACAGCATCGAGTACTGATGAATGCGCGTCATCGCGCCCACCAATTCAGCGGGCCCGCAGGCGTAGCCGATGCGGAAACCCGTCATCGCGTAGGCCTTGGAGAAGCCGTGCAAGAAAATCGTACGTTCACGCAAGCCGGGAAAGTTGGCGATGGTGGCGTGTTCGCCCTCGAAGGTGAGTTCGGCGTAAATTTCATCGGTGATCACGATGAGGTTGTGCTTCACGGCGAGGTCGGCGATGGCCTGCAATTCGGCGCGCGTCATGGTGCCGCCGGTTGGGTTCGTGGGAAAATTGAGCATTAACACTCGGCTCTTTTCCGTGATGGCGGCGGCGATGGCGGCGGCGGTGACGCTGAATTTTTCCTCGGCCCGGCAGGCGACCGGCACGGGTACGCCGTGGGTGAGCGCGATGCTCGGCGAATAGCTCACGTAACACGGCTCGTGATAAATCACCTCGTCGCCGGGATTGATGAGCGCGCGCAGGGCGAGGTCGAGCGCTTCGCTGACGCCGACGGTGACGAGGATTTCCCGCTCGGGATGATATGTCGGGCCGAAGTGCTGGGCCACGTAGCGGCTGATGGCTTCACGCAATTTCAGCAAACCGAGGTTGGAGGTGTAGCTCGTCTTGCCGCGTTCGAGCGCGAAGATAGCGGCTTCACGGATGTGCCACGGGGTGGTGAAATCCGGTTCGCCCACGCCCAGCGAAATGACTTCCGGTCGTCCCTGCACTAGTTCGAAAAATTCACGAATGCCCGAAGGCGGCAACGCGCGTACGTGGCCGGCAACTTGATTTTCAATGGGCGTGGATTTTGACATGCAAAAAACCCCTGCGCACTCGGCAACAGCGGAGAATTAGGCGGCGGCCTGTTTGGGTTTGCGGCGGATGATCGGCTTGGATTTGCCTTGCACCGCGCCGCGGGTGATTTTGATGCCCTCGATGTCGTTGCTGCCGGGAATTTCGTACATCAGATCGAGCATCAATCGCTCAAGCAATCCGCGCAGCGCACGCGCGCCGGTGCCTTTATTAATGGCTTGCGCGGCGAGTTCGTGCAGCGCATCGCGGGTGAAATCTAAGTCCACGCCCTCGAGCCATAACAGTTTTTGGTATTGCTTGATGAGCGCGCTTTTGGTGTCGGACAGAATTTCTACGAGTTGGTTCTCGGTCAATTCTTCCAGCACGGAAATCATCGGGAGTCGGCCAATAAACTCGGGGATGAAACCGAACTTCAACAAATCTTCCGGTTCCACGTGCTTCACCGCCTCGCGTCCATCGGCTACGGCCTCGGCTTGTTCTTCCATCGCGCCGAAGCCGAGCACGTGATTGCCGAGCCGGCGTTGGATGACTTTGTCGAGATCCACAAACGCGCCGCCGCATAGGAAGAGCACGTTGCGGGTGTCCACACGGATGTATTCCTGCTGTGGATGTTTGCGGCCGCCTTGCGGGGGCACGCTGCACACGGTGCCTTCAAGAATTTTCAGGAGCGCCTGTTGCACGCCTTCGCCGGAGACATCGCGGGTGATGGAAACGTTCTCGGTGCGGCGGGTGATTTTATCAATCTCGTCGATGTAAATAATCCCCATCTCGGCGCGTTTCACATCGAAGTCGGCGGCTTGCAAAAGGCGCAGGATGATGTTCTCCACATCCTCGCCCACGTAACCCGCCTCGGTGAGGGTGGTGGCGTCGGCGATGGCGAAGGGCACGTCGAGAATGCCGGCGAGCGTGCGCGCGAGCAGCGTCTTGCCCGTGCCGGTGGAGCCGATGAGCATGATGTTGGTCTTCTCAATCTCCACCCCCGCGTGCGGGCCGTCATCGTCCTTCGCCGCCTCGGCTTCGTGCATGATGCGCTTGTAATGATTGTGCACCGCGACGGCCAATGTTTTTTTGGCTTCATCCTGCCCGATGCAGTGGAGATCCAGCTCAGCTTTGATTTCGGCGGGCTGTAGGATGTTGAGCTGGGGCGCGGGTTGCGATTTGTCGTTGGCAAACTCTTTGTCGAGAACGGTCTTGAAGGTCTCAACGCAGTTGTCGCAGATGTACACGCCGGGGCCGGACACCAGTTTGCGGACTTCCGCGTGGCTTTTGCCACAGAAACTGCAGAGGGTGATTTGGCGTCGGGCCATGGTTATTTATCGTTCATGGAGGATTTGTCCGGCAGGTTGGGCACGTCCTTGCGGGAAGCGACCACTTCATCGACGAGCCCGAAATCTTGAGCTTCCTCGGCGCTCAAAAAGTTGTCGCGCTCACAGGCTTCGAAAACTTCGTCGTAGGATTTGCCGGTGTGTTTGGCGAGAATGTTGGTGAGGGTTTTCTTGAGGACAAGCATATGCTTGACCTGAATTTCCATATCCGTGGCTTGCCCCTGCGCGCCGCCGAGCACTTGGTGAATCATAATGTTCGCGTTGGGCAGTGCGAAGCGTTTGCCTTTGGTGCCCCCGGCGAGGAGCACGGCGCCCATGCTCGCGGCTTGGCCGATGCAGTAGGTGTTCACGTCGCAAGTGAGAAACTGCATCGTGTCATAAATCGCGAGGCCGGCGGTGACGTGGCCGCCGGGCGAGTTGATGTACACGTGGATGTCCTTCTTGGGGTCGGTCATTTGCAGAAAAAGCATCTGCGCGATGACCACGTTGGAGACGTTGTCATCAATGCCCGTGCCCAGGAAGATGATTCGATCGACCAGCAGGCGGGAGTAAATGTCGTATCCCCGCTCGCCGCGGCTGGTTTGTTCCACCACGTGGGGAACCAAATAGTTGTTTTGTATTGTGTCGTTCGTCATGCCAAAAAGTTTCGGGAGCCTATAATTTCAATTCGCTCGGGTCAATTTCAAAGGGTTCACGGGGATGCCTTGGTAGGGACATGCTGTGCATGTCCATGGACGCGCGCAGCGCGTCCCTACCGTCCCTGCCCTCCTTGTAGTGCAGCAATGGCGTTGGAGGCGGCGTCGGTTTCGGCGGCTTTTTTGCTTTTGCCGGTGCCGCGCGCCAGTTCGTTTCCGCAATGCCGCACGGAGCATTCAAATAAACGGTCGTGGTCCGGCCCTTGTGAATCGAGCAAACGATACTCGGGCGCGACCGCATTCTTGCTCTGTAAAATTTCCTGCAATTCGCCTTTGGGATTGCCCACGTGGCGGCCAGCGTCCGCGCCTTTGAAGGCTTCAGCGAATTGGGCGTGGATGAATTTTTTCACTTTCGTGAAACCGCCATCGAGATAAATTGCGCCCACCACCGCCTCGAAGGCATCGGCCAGCGCGGAAGGACGCTCGCGGCCGCCACTCTTTTCCTCGCCGCGGCTGACCACCAGTTCCGGCCCGATCTTCACCGCCAACGCTTGCTCGGCCAGCGCTTCTTTGTTGACCAATCGCGCGCGCGCCTTGGACAGCGTGCCCTCGTCGCGCGTGGGGAACTGGCGAAACAGCTCCGCGCTAATCACCAGTTGCAGCACCGCATCGCCCAGAAATTCCAGCCGTTGATTGTTTTGGAGCGACTCACTTTTCTCGTGGCTCACCGAGGGATGCGTCAGCGCCAGCTCCAGCAGTGCGGCGTCTTTGAAGGTGTACCCCAAGCGTTTTTGAAATGGACCCCGGCTGGCCATACGTCACGGGGCGGTTTCAGCCTCTTCAGTTTGGGGGGCTTCCGTGGCTTCCGGTTCAGGTTCCACGGTCACTGGCGGCCATTCCTCGCCGGCCACCGGCAAGCCGTGCTCCAGCAGCGCGGCCACTTCGATTTGCACCTGCTCCAATTCCTCCATCTTCAAATCCGGATCGGGGATGGTAAACAGATCGCCGGATTTCGGTTGTTCATAAACAAACACGCGCCCGTCCGCTTCGCGCAGTTGTTCTTTCACTTTAAGAATCCGTTTGCGTTCGAGCATCACCGCGAGAATGTAGCTCGCCTCGCGCCAGCGCGTATCGCCGGTTTCCAGCAACTTGCGCAGCAAACTTTCTGCGGTGTCCTTTTGGATCGCCTCGGGCGGTGCGTCGGGCGGTGCCTCGTACGTGCCCTGCCAATGGGAGATGAACCCTTTTCGCTCCGCCGCGCCCTCGCCTTGTTGCGCCCAGCACGCGTGGCAAATATCGTGCCGAAGATATTCGTGAATCTCGTGGGCCAACACCGTGTGATAGCCCGCCCCATCCTCAAACGCCTGTTCGCACAAATGGCACTGATGCCCGCGTGATTGAATATTCCAGTCGCTCAAAATAATTCCCTGCGCGGCTAATGAACCATTGTGAAGACACGCAATCAACGCCGACTTGTTCGCAGTCGCGACGCAATTCCGGGAGGGCGAGGCTCCTGCCGAGCCGAGGCGCGCGTAGCGCGTCCGGGTGGATGAAAATGGGCGGGTGGAAAAACGAAAGGCCACCTCCGGCGGCCTTCGGCTCAGCAGGAGCTTCGCCCTCCCGACAGGGCGCGGGTCGATTATTTCTCCTTCGCTGTTTTGATTTCCACCCAGCGATCTTCGTACTTTGGCTTATTGGTTTTGCCATCGCGCGTGGTGAGCGTGGCGCTTTCGGGAAGGAGGTACACGATGTTCTCATCAATCACACAACGCAGCGGAGAATCGAGGGCGTTGAGGACTTCGGTAATCACATTGAGGGAGGATTGGTTTTTCAAACCTTTGGCCCAGTGGCGAATCCGTACATTGTCCGGGCTCGATCGTGCGGGCTGCCGTGCATTGGTATGGCGCGGGTTGATTTTCGGAATGCCACCATCGGGAAAATTCGGATTTGGATTTGGCCTAGGATTGCCGCCGATCAAAAGAGGGAAGCCGGTGGCGGGATCCACCAGTGAGAGCCTCGTGACGGGGTCGACTTGGAAGCGGGGTCTGCCAGGTCTCAACGGAAGTCCGGTGTTAGGATCGATGTTCGCCGGTTCCTCTCCAAATTCCTGCCTGGGCGGCACCAGTTGTAATCTGGCTTCCTTTGCATTGACCGCCGGATTGGCCGCCGGATCACGGAACACTATGGGCACAAGATTCTCGCCCATGAGTTTCAGGTTTATTGCATTCATGACTTGAATCACTTCGGCAACAGTAAAACTGCTGAGGTTATCAATCCGTTTGTGAATCGCCTCATCGAGCTTTCGTTCAGTGGCTTTGCCGGCGAGGGTGGTTTCGCGGCGGTTGATGAGGGTGCGATCAAGCCGCCAGGTTTGGCCAGTGGTGGTGTCGAGCTTCACATTCATCAACGTGCCGTCGTTTTGAATAAAACTGCGAAACTGAAACCGCGGCTCGGCGGCTTGTAATGCCACGGTCATCAACAGGAGTGAGAGCGTTTTCATTCCGATTAAAATAACCACAAGCACGGCTGGACGCAAACGGAAAATGGCAACTTGAAATTTGATCAATAAAATTGAACCTTGGGACACCGCTTGTCCCACCTGTCCGTTACCTTGTTTGCATGATGAAGAACGCGATGTTGTTTCCTTTGGTGCCCGCTGGATTGGTTTTGGTCGGCGGGGCGTTGTTGTTGGTTGGGCCGTGGCCGGTTGGGCTGCCAGTGTTGGTGGCCGGCACGGGCGAGTTGATCGGATCGCTCTGGCGCGTGGCGCGGGATTGACAAGCCCGACGCATCCGCCAGAATCGCGGCGATGAAATCCTTTACTACCGTCACTCGATTGGTGTCGGCGCTGTTTGCGCTGGCGATTGTTTGCACCGTGGCCGCTGAGATTCCGAAGCTCAAGCTGGTGAACGCGTATCCGAACCTGAAATTCAAGCGACCGCTTTGGATGGAGCAGTTGCCGGATGGACGGACGTTTTTGCTGGAGCAACGCGGTAAGGTTTTCATTCTGCCCAAAAATGCTTCCGGCAAATCCACGCAACTTTTTTTCGACATCGAGGCGCGCAAGCCTTACGTGAAAGATGAGGAAGGATTGCTCGGGATGGCGCTTCATCCGCAGTTTGCGAAGAACGGAAAATTTTATGCCTTTTATTCCGCGCACAAACCGTTGCGCAGCGTGGTGAGCGAATTTCGGGTGAGCAAAACCAATCGCAACAAAATCGATGTCTCCACCGAGCGCGTGTTGCTCACCATCGCGCGGCCCTTTTGGAATCACGACGGCGGCTGCATTCTCTTCGGCCCCAACGGTAAACTCTTCATCACCCACGGCGACGGCGGCAGCCGTGAAGATCCTCAAGACAACGGTCAAAACCTGGCCACCTTGCGCGGCACTATCCTGCGTATTGACGTGGATCGCCCCACCAGCGCGCGGCCGTACAGCATCCCGCACGACAACCCCTTCGTCGGCCGCCGTGGCGCGCGCGGCGAGATTTGGGCGTACGGTTTGCGTAATGTTTGGCGGATGAGTTTTGATAGCGCCACAGGCGAACTTTGGGCGGGCGATGTCGGCCAGGATTATTGGGAGGAGGTCAACCTCATCACCAAAGGCGGCAACTACGGCTGGCGCACGCGCGAGGGGTTTCACGAAAGCCGCAGCAAAAAAGGTGGCGTGCTCGCCACCCAACACAAGAATCCTGAAAAGTTATTGAACCCCGTGATCGAGTATCCGCACACGCCGGCGTTGGTGAAGAAATCGCAGTTTAATAAACACAGCCACGGTCTCAGCATCACCGGAGGCTATGTGTATCGCGGCAAAAAGATTCCCGCGCTGCGCGGCGCGTATGTGTACGGCGATTATAAAAGCGGCACCGTGTGGGCCTTCAAACAACGCGGCGGCATAGTGACCGAGTACAGCCAAGTCATCGGCCCCAACCCCATCCGGCTCATCGCCAGCTTCGCCGAGGACAACGCTGGCGAGCAATATCTGCTGGGGTTTGAAGGGAAAATTTACCGACTGGAGGGGAAGTAAAATTGGTAGGGACATGCTGTGCATGTCCATGGACGCGCGCAGCGCGTCCCTACCGAACACGCGGCGTAGGTTTTTTGGCGCGCCCCACCGCTCGCACGTTCTCGCCTTTGCGCTCGCCATCGCCTAAATCCACTCGGGCGGCTTCAGCGGCGGCGTGCAATCGTTTTACCACGTCCGCGTGTTGCGCGGCTACGTTGTGTTTTTCCGCCGCATCGGTTTTCAAATCAAACAGCTTTGGCTTCGGATTGCGCTTGGAAGGCAGCACCAATTTCCACCGCCCATCGCGCACGGCTTCGAGGTGCTTCGTGTGATAATAGAAAAAATATTTGTGAGGTGATTTGCCGTTGGCGGAACTCCAAGTGCGCCAAAGATTTTTTCCATCGAGCGCGCGCTCGGGCAGTTTCGTCCCGGCGAGTTTGGCGAAAGTGGGCAGCAAATCCATCAGCGTGCCGAGTTCATCGCTCGTGCTGTTCGCCGGAATAAACCCCGGCCAACG
This sequence comes from uncultured Verrucomicrobiae bacterium, assembly GCA_937775205.1. Classification (GTDB taxonomy): domain Bacteria; phylum Verrucomicrobiota; class Verrucomicrobiia; order Limisphaerales; family UBA1100; genus JACNJL01. The sequence continues at coordinate 107,546 of CALKBX010000002.1, forward strand.
CACAATCGCCGGCACGCGCATGCCGCCTTCGGCGGTAGTGTAGCCCCAACCGCCGAGCGGGCCGTTGCTGCCTTGGGGCGGGTTTCGGCGGGGCGCGCCGTTGTCGCTGGTCCAAATCACGAGGGTGCGCTCGTCGATTTTGTGTTTCTTGAGCGCCGCAAAAATCTGGCCCAACGCCCAGTCGAGTTCCTCCACCGCATCGCCCCACGCGCCGTTTTTTGATTTGCCGCGAAAGGCTTTGCTGGAAAACGGGGCTCGCGAGCTGCCGGGCATGTTGTGCGGCAGATACAGAAAAAATGGCTTCGCTTCGTTTGCCGCGATAAACTTCAGCGCGGCGGCGGTTTCGCGTTGGGTCATTTGATTTCGGTCAGTCGGTGCCTCGATGACTTTTTCATTTTCCATCCATGGCAACAGCGGCCATTGCTTGCCGCGCAGTCGTTCGCCAAGGCGTTGGCCGGTGGTGTACGTCATGTCGTCGCTGTACGGCAGGCCCAAAAAATAATCAAATCCCTGCCGCGTGGGCAGAAATTGCGGTTGATCGCCGAGATGCCATTTGCCAATGCACGCGGTGGCGTAGCCTGATTTCTTCAAAACCTCGGCAATCGTAATTTCTTTCGGGTGCAAGCCATTGGGCGACACCGGCCGCAGCACGTGGCCATCCTCCGCCGTCCAGCCCAGCCCCACGCGGCGCGGATAGCTGCCGGTCATCAGTGCTGCGCGGCTCGGCGTGCACACCCCGCTGGCGCTATAAAAACCAGTGAGCTTGCGACCCTCGCGCGCCATGCGATCGATATTGGGCGTGCGGTGCAGCTTGCTGCCGAATGGGCCGATGTCGCCATAGCCCAAGTTGTCGGACATGATCAAAATAAAGTTGGGTCGATTGGGCGGCACTTCAGCGTGAGCCACCAAGACCGTCGCGATGAACAGGAACAGAAAGCGCATGGGCAAAGGCTGCCATTGGGAAGGGGAACTTGGAACTGATTTTTTTGGGTTCGACTGAATGTTTTAAGTCCCCCCAATCGTCGGTCAGCTTGATGATTCCTTCCGCGTTGGCGGTAAGGGTAGAGCCGAATCCGTCAATGCCGCTTCGGAAAATGTTTGTTTCCAGCGGTTTACATGGAGATTCAAAATGATTTCTTGGTGCAGGGCCAAATATCGCGTTCGGAATTTATCGAACTTTATTTTATCCCGGTCGTCTGCATTGCGGCCTTCTGCATCGGTGAGCACGCTTTTAGTTTCGTAAATATCATCCCAAAGCGGGTGCTCGCTGTCCACTTGATTGGGTGGCCGGTTGTGCACTGTGAAGGGCTTGGGGCCGGAGTGTAGATGGTATTGACCCACTTCTTTATAAATGTATCCGAGATAGTGGTCTGAATAGCCGTGTTCAAAGTTGGGAATGTGCAGAAACCCCAGAGCTTGAATGCTGTTGCTTGAGACGAATGCATGGCACGGAACGCAGAGGGGATAAGGATTTTGTTTCACTGAAACTGCGATGCATGCCTTTGAATGCGTACCCAGAACGGTTTGGTTACGATCGGCGAAGAAGTAAAGAATGTCGCCCTTCTTTCTGAAAGCGGATTTGACGTCATCCAGCACGTGCATATCCACAAACGAAACATCATCACCATAGTACCCGATGATGTTGCCCGCACAATATTCGAACATGATGTTGTAAAGATTGCTGAGGTAGGGCGTGGCGGGGGTGCGGATGACTTTTATATCTTCAATTTTTTTAGCCGCTCAACATCATAATTTTCGTCATCCTCATCGATGCCCAATACCATCTCAAACTGACGCCCGAGCGACCCCTTTGTTTCTGCGATAATCCGATCGATGTTTTGCGGCCGGTGACGGGTGGGGATGATGATGCTAATATCCATCGCGAATCAAAAATGATTGTACAGGTCAGGCAAACGAACGGCTTCGAAGTGTTGGTGGCTCGCCTGGTGGAGTCAACTCCCAATAATTCGGACCTGCAAATGTGGATGCTTATTTGAGGCAAGCTCATCCTTTGCCAAAGTCAGGGCACAAAAAAACGGCTTCGCGGGCCGTGGCGTCTTTAGGTTGGGTTAGTGAGTTAGGCGATGGCGGCGAGCGCGGGGTCTTCCAATAAGCTGGCGTTGGCTTCCATTGCGAAATTGTATGCGTTTTGAAGATCGTTGATTTTCCCTACGGCCTCGAAGGGATCGTCGCTGACGCGGCTCAAATCTTCGGCGATGCCGTCGGCCACGGGCTTCATTGGATCATTCGCGGGGACTTCCTCGGCGGCAACCCGCGCGGCTATTGAAAACTGCTGGACGGCTCGCGAGGAGGTAAGATCGGTGCTGCGGACGGCTTCGGACTGCTGCTCCCGTGCCGGAACAGACTCAACGGCGCGCGCTCGCGTTTGCCGGGCCTGAATGGCCTGCAATGCGACACCTTGCGGTGAACCTATATTATCGACGTTGGTAGACACTTGCTTTGTTTACGGTTGGGTCAGTTGCGTCCTTGATTTCTTTTACTTACCACAGGGTGGGCAAGCGCGCAAGTGGTTTTTTTAAAAAAACAATAGAAAAACTAACAATTGTACGTGTTCGGATGAAATGATACGTGTTCGGATGATTTGGATTTTGGCACTTCACAGCCCTTCACCAGCAACATCCAAAGCACCGGAACGAGCACAATAATCACAATAAAAATCAAAAACGAGTTGCGGATGGACGTCAGCAAATCATTGGTGCGATCCAAGCGGTGCACAACTTTTTCGTGATATCGCGCGTCATCAATTTCCATCGCCTCGCTTTCTTCCTCCATCACTTGGATCGTGTCGTCCCGCCCCAGTACGAGGTACGCGATCACCACCAGCAACACCACCACCAGCGTGATGATAAAAATCAAATCGTCATTCCCTTTGGCAAGCCATAGCAATTGCATCGGCCGATTATATTGGATTGGCGCGCCGGGCGCAAAAGTAAATAATCCCCGCCCATGAATTTACTCGAACCGCCCGCCCTGCATCACGTGCAAGCCGCCTTCGGCTGGATCGAGCTGGGCAACGTACCCGAAGCCATGGCCGAGCTGGCGCGCATTCCCGTCGAGCTGCAATCCCTGCCCGCCGTGCGGGCCGCGCGGCTCGATTGCCTGATCGCCACTGAGCAATGGGACGACGCCGCCGCGCTGGCGGGCGTGTTATGCGCACTGCATCCGGACGAGTCCGGCTTGTGGCTGCATTGGGCCTACGCCGCGCGCCGTTGCACCGGTGGCGGCATCGAGCAGGCATACACGGTGCTCGCTCCGCGTGTGGAGCAGTTTCCCGACGAATGGCTGATCCCGTATAATGTAGCCTGTTATCTGTGCCAAATGAATCGTTTGGCGGAAGCGCGCGTGTTACTTGAGCTCGCGAGCGGCGTGGGCGGTGACCGTGTAGAAGCCTTGGCCAAGAATGATGAAGACTTGGCACCGTTGCGGGATGAAAGCAAAAAGTGAAAAATCACTTTTGCTTTTTCACTTCATCCAAAAACCGCTCCACATCCTCTGCCGTATTATACCCGTGCAATGCCATACGCAAGCGGCCGGCGTGATTCATCACGTGTACCTCGGCGGCTTCGAGTTGGGCGTGAAGGTCATTGGGGTGTTCGGGCTGGATGGCGAGGATGCCACTGAAGTTACCCTCGCGCTGGGCGGCCATGGGCGGGTGGCCAAGGTCGCGCAGGGCGGTTTCCATTTGGGCGACGAGCGGATCAGCGTGCGCGGCGATGATGGCCACGCCCACGTTTTCGAGGTATCGCAAGGAAGCATTCAGCGCGTAAATGGCGGCGTAGTTGGGCATACCCACGGAGAAACTGGCCGCGCCAAGCTTGCGCACAGTGTGTTCAAAGCGGTCGGGTTCGAAGGCGTTTTCCAAATGAAACCAGCCGCCGGCGTGGGTGGTGATTTCATTTTCTCTTTTGGGAATGCCCACGATGCAGCCGCCGTGAATGCCGAGCACCCACTTGTGCGTGCTGGAAATGAGGATGTCAAAGTCGGTGCAATCCAATTCGATGCGGCCCAGCGCCTGCGTAATGTCGACCGCCACTTTCGCGCGCGGCGCGTGTTCGCGCACGGCGGCGATGAAGGGCGCCCAGTCGAGCCGGTGACCGTTGTAAAAACTCACCAGTGAAACTTGCACCAAGCGCGTGCGGTCATTGAGTAATGCCGCCAAATCATTGGTGTCCAACGCTCCGTTCGTTGCTTTCCATAAGTTGACCCTTGGCGGCGTGGCAGCGTTGAGCCACGGCGTGGCGCCGGCGGGGAAATCCAAATCGGTAATCACCACTTCATCGACCGGCCCGAGGTGCAGTGCGTTTGCCAGCAAATTGTACGCCTCGGAACTGCACGAGCAGAACGACACTTCATCGGTTTGTAACCCCACCATCCTCGCGGCCACCTCGCGGCAGGATTCAAGCGTGGCATTATGCGCCTCGCGCCCGCGCATACCGAGGGCTTTGTCGCGTGCGTATTGAGCCAATGCCTCGGGCACGCACGCGGGTGGGATGCTCTCGGCGGCGGTGTTCAGATAGGCTATCCCGGCCAGCGCGGGGAAATCGGCAAGGCGGCTTTCGGCAGTCAGCATGCGTGAGTGTAACGACCGATCACTCCGGCCGCAACTCGTGGAGTTGATCCACAGACGGGTTTTCCAATCGCGTAATGCCGCCGCCGGGCCACCGTGCTTGGATGCTTTTTATTTTCGAAAAATTGCCCAAACCAAAATGAAGGGTGGCTGGTTGCTGGGCGCGGAAGGAATCACCGCTGATGATTTGTCGCGTGACGGCCCCACCATCGTAGCGCACCGTGACTTGAGAGCCCATACACCGCCCGCGCAATCGCACGCCTACCCAATGGCCGGTTTGCTTCACAGCGTTTCGCAGCACGTGCAGGGTGATATCTGCAGGTAATTGTTCCGCCACGATGAGGTCGAGCCGTCCATCGCTGTCCATATCCACGCTTACCGCGCTGCGGCTGTCGAAGCGCTGGCTCAATCCCATCAGAAAACCCGTCTCCACAAATGCGCCTTTGCCTTCGTTAAGAAAAAATGCGTTGTGCTCATTGCCGGCCCACGATTAGCGCGCGGCTTCGTTTTGCTCGTGCAATATCATCAACGCGGGATTTTCCCCCGAATTCCCACTATATATAGAGTGCCGCCAGAATGTGGAATCATGGTTTGGTTTTCCTTTTTGGGTGCGATGCCCGCTGGCGACGAAAAGATCCGCGTCGCCGTCGGCGGAGATCGCGTGGAAGCATTGGCCAAGGACGATGATGACTTGGCGCCGTTGCGGGAATCTTTGTAGCCCGGACCGGTAGCCTGGGCTACAGAGTCGCATTGAGAAAACTCTCAATGTTCGCTGCTGCGTTGAGTTTTATTTTGGCAAGGACTGGTTCAGTTCTTGGGCCAGGTTTTTCAACTGGCCCGCGAGGGCGGCTTCGATTTTTTCCATAAGCGTGGGGCCGGTGCGGTCGCGTTGGGCAGGGACGGGGATGGGGTCGCCTACTTCGATAACCACGCGATGCGGCCGATGACGGTCCACAAACTTAAAGTCGTGCTCGAAGCGTTCCACCGTTTCGATGAGGCGCTCGACGCACGGCTCGTCGGCTAAATAATCGGTGGGATACGCGCCAAGATGCAGGGCGAAGGTGCAGTCGCGCAGTTGTTTCCAGCAATGCTCGCGCCGGGCGGCCGTGGAATCGCCGTCCACCAATTCCTTGAGCATCACCGTACGGAGCGCCTTCACGCGTTCATACACGCCGCGGCCTTCGCCGGGGCGTTCCCATTCCTGCTCGATGGGCTCGAGGATGTGGTTGATGAGCCGGTCGAGGCGGTCAAATAATTCACCGGACTGCGCCTCGCCAAAATATTCCACCTCGCGCAAGCCGAGCAAACCCGTGCCAATTTTGCGCACCCGCTCCAGCGGCGACAGTTCGGTTTGCGGCTCCCACGAAAGTTCGCGCTCGAGATCAGCCAGAGCGGTGGACAGCGTTTCTTTCAAATCACCGGCGAATTGATATTTGAGCGCCACCGGATGCACAACGACTTCGCCGCCCTGCGCCCTGCGCTTTTTGGCCGCGCGCTGCACGATCAGCGAGGCGCCTTCCTGCAAAGGGCTGAGCCGGTCGTTGTGAAACGAAACGGTGCCCTCGGGAAACAACACGAGCGGTCGGCGCGCCTCGGTGAGAATGTCGATGGCGGTGTTCAGTGAAGTTTTGTCCAAGCCCTCGCGATGCACGCTGAAGGCGCCCAGCTGCCGAACGAGAAAACGCTGGAACCAGCCCTGCTTGAATACATGCCAACTGGCCATGAAATGAAAATGAGAATTCACGTATTTCGTCAGCAGCCCGAGCACCATCGCGTCCGGATCGCGCACGTGATTGGGCGTAAGCACGATGCCGTGGCCCGCCCCGAGCGAGGCGCGCAATTTCTCGGCGCCGCGCACTTCGTGTCCCACGATGCCCCACGCCCGCTTCAAGTGACCGGGTAATACCGGCTGCATCAATCTTGCCACCAGCGTGCCACTCTTGGGCGGCACGAATTCATAAGGCTCTGCTACGATGACCTCAGCCGTCTCGGTGGCCAGCCCACTTTGTGTCTGCGCTTCCATTGCTCGCGCGGAGCATACGCACTTCCAGCCATTTCACAAAATTGAAACGCGAGAGTGAACCATTGATTCTATCAATGACATTGCCTCCCCGAACCTCGCCGCCTACACTCCGCCCATGCAGAAGTGGGAATACAAAGTGGTGAAACGCGCCGATGTGTCGGAGGAACGGCTGAATGGACTCGGTGTGGATGGCTGGGAATTGATGAATTTTGTGCTGCCTCAATGCAACATCCCGGGCAGCTTTGACGAGATTGACGTGGAAATTGTGCTGCGCCGCGCGCTGGCCGAGTAGCCCAAGCAGCCTAAACGTCGTGTAAATTGTAGGTGTGCAATTTACGGTGCAACGTGCGGCGGCTCATGCCGATTTTCTCGGCGGCTTGGGTGCGGTTGCCGTTGCAGTCTTTTAATGCGCGGATGATGAGCGCTTTTTCGGCGTCCTCCACGGTGAGATTTTTTTTGCCGAGCACATCCTTGGCGTCAGGATGGGAAACGCCGGAGGATTCGCCGCGCACGCTGGGCGGCAAATCGCGCAGCGAAATCACATCGCCCCGGCACAGCACCACCGCGTGCTCAATGGCCGTGCGCAGCTCGCGGACGTTGCCGGGCCACGGATGATTCATCAGTGCCTCGATGGCATCCTGATGCAGCTCTGCGATAGCTTTGGCATTTTCTTTTGCGAACTCTTTCAGGAATTCTTTGGCCAGTAAAATGATGTCCGTGCCGCGGTCGCGCAGGGGCGGCAACTGCATTTCCACCACGCGCAATCGAAAAAATAAATCCTCGCGAAAATCGCCTTTGGCCACCGCCGCCTCGAGATTGAGATTCGTAGCAGCAATCAGCCGCACGTCGGCGGAGATTGTTTGGTTAGAACCGACCCGCTCGAAAGTACGCTCGCCAAGAAAGCGCAGCAGCTTTACTTGGATCGCCGGATCAATTTCGCCAACTTCATCCAAAAACAACGTGCCACCATTGGCTTGTTCAAAACGCCCGATGCGCCGTTCATGCGCGCCGGTGAACGCGCCTTTCTCATGCCCGAACAATTCGCTTTCCAAAAGCGTCGGCGAGAGCGCGGCGCAATGGACGGTGACCATCGGCTGCTTGGCGCGCGGGCTGAGGTTGTGAATCGCCTTGGCGATGAGTTCCTTGCCCGTGCCGCTTTCGCCAAGCACCAACACGCTCGCGCGCGCGGGGGCGATTTGCTGGACGACTTCAAAAATCTCCTGCATCACCGGCGATTGGCCGATGATGTTTTCGAGGCCGAACTTGGTGTCAATCTGCGAACGCAGATCGCGGTTTTCCGATTCCAGTTTATTCGACCGCAACGCGCGGGCGATGCGCATTTCCAGCTCATCAATCTGCAATCGTCCCTTCGCGATGTAATCATCCGCGCCCTGTCGCATGGCGTCCACCGCCATTTCCTCGCTGCCGTAAGCGGTCATCAAAATGCAAATCGGGGGCTTGCTCAGTGATTTGGCGCGCTTGATCAAATCCAGTCCGCCCACGCCCGGCATGCGCAAATCCGTCAGCAGCACGTCAAACGCATCCTCCTCCAACAACCGCATCGCGCCCTCCCCATCTTCGGCAAGGTATACATCATAGCGATCCTCCAACGCCGCGCGCAGTCCTTCCCGTGTCGGCTTCTCGTCATCGACTATTAAAACAGTGGGTTTAAGCATGCTCTTCAGTGGGTTCGCCTCCCGTCAGGCGCAGGGGTTGTTGTTCGGTGAGCGGGAACCACAAACGAAACGTGGTGCCTTGGCCCGTGTTGCTTTCCAATTCAATGCGGCCGCCGTGTTCGCGCACGATGCGTTGCACAATCATCAGGCCGAGGCCGGTGCCTTTTTCTTTGGTCGTGAAATAGGGCTGGAAGATGCGGTTGATCTTTTCCTGCGCGATTCCGCCGCCGGTGTCGGCCACGTGCACCCACACGCCGTCGGCATCAGCGAGCGTGGTGAGCGATAGCGTGCCGCCGTGCGTCATGGCTTGGATGGCGTTCTTGATGAGGTTCACCAACGCCTGCTGAACCTGCGCGGCATCGAGCGGCGCGGTGGGGAGATCGTCGGCAAAGTTTTCTTCGAGCAGCACACCGCGGTTTTCAATCTCGGGGCCAAGCACCGTGAGCGTGTCCATCACGATGTCATTAAGCGACACCGGCTGGCGCTCCGGACGTGTGGGGCGGATGGCCTGCAAAAATTGGCTGACGATATAATCGAGCCGGTTGATTTCGCCTTTCGAAATATCGAGGAAACGATCGAGCTTGTTGACGGCCGCCGCAAAGTTTGCCTGCGCGTCAGGGTCATCCGCGTCCGTGGCCTTCAGTTTTTTTACCTCGCGCTCCATCAACTGCAAATGAATGTGCAGCGCGTTGAGGGGGTTTCCAATCTCATGCGCCACACTCGCGGCTAATAGCGTGAGCGCCTCCACGCGTTCGCTTTCGATCACCTCAAACGTTTGCTGCTGTTGCTCCGTGGCATCATTGACAATCACTGCCAACCCGCTCGAGCCTTCGCCCACCAACGCCGCGGTGTACACGCGCAGGAAACGCCGGATCGGATACGTCAGTTCCAGCTCATGCCGCGTGACTGTCAGGCTATCGCTCGCCGCGCTGGTGCAGAGGTCCGCCCAATCGAGCCCCGGTAAATAATCGGCAATCGCGCGCCCCTCCGTTTCCGCCAGCGGCAAGCCCAGCAAATGTTCAGCTGATTGGTTGTGCCACGAAATGTGCGCTTTGGCATCCAGCACCACCACGCCATCCTCGATGGTATCAAAAAGCGTCCCCAAAAAATTCCGCTCCCGCGCCAACCGCTGCACCACCGTCTGCAGCCCATCCGCATCGAGCTGGTCAATCCGCCCGACAATCCGGTCAAAAAAACTGTGTTTTTCAGTGGCCATTCGAGTGTGGTGCCATATTGCCTCGTTAAAAATCAGGGCTAAATGCGCGCCAAAATGTCTCATAACACGTAGGGTTTGGCGAGCGGAAAAGAGACTCATTTCTGGCTGCGGATGTGATGTCTTGACCGCGCAGCGTTTCCCTGTTGAATTGGCGCTTCACCAGACGAGTCAGAAAATTACTCCAATGAAATACACATTCCGTTTTCTCGCGATGGCCGCCTTGGGCGGGTTGATGCTGCAATCGCAACCGGTGCAGGCCGCGCCGAAAAAGATTCTCGTGATTACTCAATCACGCGGGTTCACCCACGGCGTGGTGCGGCGCAAGGGCGACGAACTTTGCACGGTGGAAAAAACACTCGCCGCCATCGGCCAGAAGAGCGGCGTGTTTACGACCGTCAATTCGCAGGACGCCATCAAGAGCATCACGCGCGAAAATCTCAAGCAGTACGACGGCATTTTCTTTTACACCACCGGCGTGCTGTTGCCCGCGGGCGATCCACGCGAGGCGTTGATGGAATTCATTAAATCCGGCAAGGCCTTCGTGGGCACGCACAGCGCGGGCGACACCTTCCACGGCAAAGGCGGCTTCACCAGCTACGTGAAAATGATCAACGGCAGCTTCGCCGGCCATCCGTGGGGCAGCGGCAGCACGAATGGATTTCTCAATCACGAGTCCGGCCATCCCACCGTGGCAATGCTCGGCAAGTCGTTCATGTGGAAGGACGAAATTTACCAGTACAATAATTTCGACCCCAACGCCGTGCGCGTGCTCTTCAGCCTGAACATGGCCAAGAGCAAACCGCAAATGCCCTATCACGTGCCCGTGTGCTGGGTGCGCAGCTTCGGCAAGGGCCGCGTGTTCTTCACCAACCTCGGCCACAACCAGTCCACGTGGGAAAACGAAACGTACCAAAAACATTTGGTGGAAGGATTTAAGTGGGTGCTCAAAATCACCGACGGCCCCTCGGCTCCCAACCCCGAGGTGCAAGCCCAACAAAGCATCAACGCCTTCGCCCTCTTCGCCTCGCAAAAGCTAAAGCTCAACCAAGCCGAGCTTGTGAAAAAAATGCAGGCGAAAGCCGGCGACAAAAAATTCATCACACTCCTCCGCGAGAACAGCTGGAAAAGCCGCGGCCGCGACATGAAGCTCATCCAGGAAGTGTTGGATGCGTTGAAGTAGAGGCACCTATTTTCTACGAGGCCGCCAATCCGGATTTCTGATGGGCGCTTTGGCGTCCGTTTCTTTTCGCCACGCATCGAGTTTTTCGCGGAGGGCTTTTGCTTTTGCGGATTGAGTAGCGGCGAGGTTTTTGGTTTCGGCGGGGTCGGTCTTTAGGTTGAAGAGTTCCATTCGGTTGTCCTCGTAATAGTGGATGAGTTTCCAGTCGCCGGCGCGGATGGCGCTGGCGGGGGTCATTCGCGGATAATAATGTGGGTAATGCCAAAACAGGGCCTCGCGTTTGAGAGGGGCTTTGGAATTTTTCAGGAGCGGGAGCAGACTCACGCCATCGTGTCGAGGAGCATTGGTTTGGCCGAGGGCGTCGGCGAGGGTGGGGAAGAAATCCTGCGAGGTGACTTGCGCGGCGCACTCGGCGCCGGGCTTGGTGCGTCCGGGCCAGCGGATGATGAGCGGCACGCGCAGGCCGCCTTCGTAAAGGGTGCCTTTGCCGGAGCGGAAGGGGGCATTGCGCGTGGGCGGCCGGTTGCCGGATTTTGCGGTCGGGAAATCCACACCGCCGTTGTCGCTGGTGAGGATGACCACGGTGCGGTCGGCGAGTTTCAAGTCGTCGAGCTGGCGCAGCACGCGGCCGATGTTTTCATCGAGACTGGCGAGCATCGCGGCGTACTCGGCGTGGGAATGGATTTTGCCGGCCGGCTTTTTTTCAAACCGCTTCACCCACGCCGGCTTGCCCTCGATGGGCGTGTGCACGGTGTGAAACCACAGGCTCAAAAAAAACGGGCGGTCCTTTTGCTGCGCGATGATTCGCAGCGCGTGGTCGGTGAGTTGGTCGGTAAGATAATCGCCCGGCTTGCCCAGCTCCCACTGGCACGTAGCGCAGCTCGGGATCGTTCTTCCCCCACGGGCCGCGGTAGGGCCAGTGGAATGTCGCCGGCGCGCCCCAGTACGTGCCGCCGATGTTCACGTCGTAGCCCTGCGTCTCCGGATAAAACGCCGCCTTGCCGAGATGCCATTTGCCGATGTGCGCGGTGAAATAATTTTGCTTCTTAAACAATTCCGCAAGCGTCACCTCCGCAAGCGGCAGATTGGGCTGAGCCTTGGCTTCGAGCAGCCGTTTGTTTTTCGGACCGCCGCGCACGGCGCCTTCGTGCCAAATGGTCATGTCCAGCCGCGCAGGAGATTTGCCGGTGAGAATGGCCGCGCGCGTGGGCGAACAAATCGCCGCCGCCGCGTACGCCTGCGTGAACCGCAGCCCCTCCTGCGCCAAGCGGTCGATGTTCGGCGTCTCAAAAAAATCACTCCCCTGCACCCCCGCATCCGCCCAACCCCAGTCGTCAACGAGAATGAAAACCACGTTCATTTTCGCCGCGTGCGCGGGCAAGCTCATTCCCATCGCGAAGAAAACCCAAAGCAAAATCCGCATGGGCAAAAGGGTATCCGACTGCCTCCCGACTTGCAATCAGTGGGGATTTCCCCACACTGTGCGGCCTTTCATGAGTGAGCAAAAACAAGATGTGAATCGGCGCGACTTTATTGCGGCCGGAAGTTCGTTGGCCGCGATGGCGGCGATGATGCAGGCGTTTGAGGCGCGGGCGCAGGAGAGTGGGGGCGAATCCACCGCGCGGCGCACGGATGATTCCACGCCGCCGGTGAAGATGGGGTTGATCGGCTACGGCCCGCAAGGACGGGAGATTGCCCGCAACCTCGCACAACTGCCAAGCGCGCCGCTCGTTGCCATTAGCGACAACTACGGCGCGATGCTTCGGCGATCGAAGCGCGATCATCCCAAGACGAAAGGGTACCCGAATTATCAGGATTTATTGGCGGATAAAAATGTGGAGGGCGTGATCATCGCCACCGCACCGCACGAGCACAAAGAAATCGTGCTCGCCGCGCTCAAGGCGGGGAAGCACGTTTACTGCGAAGCGCCGTTGGGCCACACGGTGGCCGAAGCCCGCGCCATCGCCAAGGCGGCGGTTGATAATCCGCAGCAAAATTTCCAGGCCGGCCTGCAGTTTCGCAGCGAGCCGCAGCGGCATTTTATGTTTCCTTTCATGCGCTCGGGCGCTCTTGGCCGGGCGGTGCAGGCGCGCACGCAATGGCACAAGAAAACCAGTTGGCGCCGCGTGTCGCCTAATGCCGCGCGCGAGAAGGCCATCAACTGGCGGCTGAACAAGCAGCTCTCGCCGGGGCTCGCCGGTGAGGTGGGGATGCATCAGGTGGACTTGGTGAATTATTTTCTCAACCTCAAGCCCGTGGCCGTGAGCGGCTTCGGCAGCACCATCCAATGGCGCGACGGCCGGCAAGTGCCGGACACGGTTAATCTGGTTTATGAGTATGAAAACGGTTTTTCACTGACGCAAGAGCTGACACTCTCCAATTCTTTCGATGGCGAATACGAGGTGATGCACGGCACCAACAGCGCGGTGATGCTGCGCGGCTCGCAGGCGTGGATGTACAAGGAAGCCGACGCGCCGCTCATCGGCTGGGAAGTGTATGCGCGCAAAGAGGCGCACTACGGCAAACCCGGCGTCGTGCTCGCAGCGGGCGCCACCACCCTGGGTAAGGGCGGCAAAAAACTTTATCAGGAATCGGCCTTCACGCAGACGCCGTTGTTTTACAGCCTCGAGGCGTTTGCTTATAATAGCCATCAAGTGAAAACCACTGTGGCGGATCTTATAGACACCTTTGGAGAGGTGGACAATGAGACGGTGGTGGAATTTCTCGAGGAACAACTCGCCGGCACCAACAGTTTGCTGCCGGCCGCGAATGTGCTGGAGGGCTTTCAGGCAAACACAATCGCACTGAAAGCAAATGAAGCCGTGAACACTCGCAAGCGCGTGGAGATCACAAAAAAAGATTTAACCGTCTAACTATAAAACCGATCATGAATAAAATAATCATTCTCATCACCCTCATCTTTGCGATGCCCGCAGTTGCGGAAGTATACAAATCCAAATTCGGCAGCAGCGTGAAGCTTGATGGCGATTCCAGCGTGCACAAGTGGAAGGTCGAAAGCAAACTGGTCGGCGGCACCATCAACGTCAACGTCGCCGCGCTGGGCAAGCCTGGAAAGCTCGACGCCAAGGCGACGGTGTTCATCCCCGTGCGCTCGCTCAAGAGTGGTAAGAAACGCATGGACGAAGTGATGCATGCGGCGATGAACGCGAAGAAGCATTCGAAGATTGAGTTCACCCTCAGCGAGATCACCGTCAAAGCCGCCAAAGGTACGCTCAGCCAATGCGACAGCAAAGGCACGTTGAAAATCAATGGCAAGACCCGCCCCATCAGCATGCCGATTACTGTGTCGCGCGCTGGCGACAAGCTCACCGTGAAAGGCAGCATCACGGTTAAGATGACCGACTACGGCATCAAGCCCCCCTCGCCCAAATTGCCCAGCGGAAACATCGTCACCAAGGACGAAGTGAAGATCATCTTTTCGTGGGTCACCGGCAAGTGAGCACCGGCCACGTCAAACCGCTGCATCCGTGGTACACCCGCCTCTATCGGCTGGCGCGCTTGGATTATTTCAAAATCCTTCGCACCCACGGCGCCCCCGCGCAAGTGGCCCGCGGCGTGGGCTACGGCATTTTTGTGGAGCTGATTTTTTTTCCCACGCTGGGCCTCGGTTTTTTTCTGATTTATCCGCTCAATAAATATCTCAAAGGCCACCTAGCCGCATCCATCGCCGGATTTTTTTTCGCCAAGCTATTCGCGGTCTTCACCATCCCGCCCAGCTTCATCCTTGGCAGCAAAATCCTCGGGCTGGAGGATTTTGGTGCAAGATTTATGGCGGACGACAAGCTCAAGTCATTAGGTGAAATTTGGGTCACAGTTAAGCAACTCTTCAGCTCCGGCGAACTCTTCCAGGCCCTCGCCGGCTGGGCCGCTGGCGCGGCTGTTTTCGGCGTGGTGATCGGTGCCATCGGATTTATCTTCACGTTAATCGGCCTAAAAAAATACCAAGCCCACCGCAAAGAACGCCGCGAAGAAATCCTGCGCGAAAAAGAAGCAGCTTAAGTAGGGCGGCTCTACGCAATCACGTCCCGAATCACTTTCCCGCCCACGTCGGTCAGCCGGAAGTCGCGGCCGTTGTAGCGGTAGGTTAGTTTTTCGTGATCCATTCCCATCAAGTGCAGCATGGTAGCGTGCAGATCGTTGACGTGGCATTTGTTGACGGCGGCTTTGTGGCCGACCTCGTCGGTTTCGCCGTAGCTTACGCCGCCTTTCACGCCGCCGCCCGCCAACCAATAAGTGAAGGCGTGCGGATTGTGATCGCGACCGGGCTTGCCGGATTTCTGCGCCAAAGGTAGACGACCAAACTCACCGCCCCAAACCACGAGAGTTTCATCGAGCAACCCGCGCTGGGCGAGGTCGGCCAACAAACCGGCAATCGGTTTGTCCGTTTCGCCGGCAAACTGCGTGTGGTTCCCCGCAATGTCACTGTGACCATCCCAACTGCGTTGGTTCTCCATTCCGCCGCTGTAAATTTGGATAAACCGCACGCCGCGCTCGACCATGCGGCGGGCGGTTAAACATTGTGCGGCGAAGTGTTTGCACTTGGCGTCGTCCATGCCGTACAGCGCGCGGGTGGCAGGCGATTCCTTGTCCACCGCTAATGCCTCGGGCGCGGCACTTTGCATTCGGTAGGCCAGTTCAAAACTTTCAATGCGCGCGGCCAGTTCTTCTTCAAGGGGATTGTCCGCGAAATGCTTTTGGTTGAGCGACTTCAGTAAATCCAATTGTCGGCGCTGCTGCTCGGCGTTCATTTCCTTCGGGCGATTGAGGTTGTCAATCGGCTCGCCGGTGGGGCGGAAGTGTGTGCCTTGGTAAACACTCGGCAAAAAGCCCGCGCCCCAGTTCGCCGCGTGGCCCTTCGGCAAGCCGCGCCCTTTCGGGTCACTCATCGCCACGAACGCCGGCAGACTGTCGCTCTCGCTGCCGAGGCCGTACGTCATCCACGAACCCACGCACGGATGCCCCATGCGCGGCAGCCCTGAGTTCATCATAAAGAGCGCTGGCGAATGGTTATTGCTCTCCGTGTGGCACGAATGAATGAACGCCATTTTGTCCACGTGCTGTGAGAGGTGCGGGAAAATCGATGACACATGCTTGCCGCATTGACCGTGTTGTTTGAATTCAAACGGGCTCTTCATCAACCCGCCCACGGCGTTGGAAAAAAATCCGGTAAACTTGTCAAACCCCTCCAACGCCTGCCCATCGCGCCGCGCCAATTCCGGTTTGTAATCCCAAGTATCCACATGACTCGGCCCGCCATTAATGAACAACCAAATGACCGCTTTAGCCTTTGTTTTAAAATGCGGCCGCCGCGCTGCCAGTGGGTTGCTGCCCGCGGCCAGCCCTTCCTGCTGCAGCAAACTGGCGAGGCCCAAAGAGCCGATGCCCATGCCGGCCTGTTTGAGCATTTGGCGGCGGGTTAGTTGAATTGAATTGTTCATTTTTTAATGCAGAGGATTAGGCAGGGCGGTTTCTCCGAAACCGCCTCGGCGCGCTCGGAGAGCACGCCCTAGCCTTTCTGCGTTTAATTTTTATTGCACGTAAATAAATTCATTCAGTCCAAAGAGCACCTGCGCCATATCGGCTAGCGCGAGTTTTCGGGCGTTCTTTTGGTTAGCTGTTTTGTAGGAATTTTCCTGAGTGTCGATGAAAGCGGAAATGGATTTTGTTTCGATTGCGGTGGGTTTTCGGCCGATGATGGTTTGGTAGCCGACTTGAGATCGCGGCGGCGTTGTCGGGTTGTTTTTCGAATTGCGTGGCCAGAGGCGAGGGCGGCTTCGCGGACTTGGGCGTTGTTCATAAACATCAACGCTTGGGGCGCGATGATGGTGGCGTGGCGGTTGCCTTGGCTGACGAGCGGCTCGGGGGAATCGAAAAGCTGCATCGAGGGAATGAGTTTGCTGCGTTTGATCATGAAATAAATGCTGCGGCGTTTCATGCGGATATCGAGCGTGCCCGCGCCGTGCATTCGTGAGTCGAGCAATCCGCTGACTTTGAGGAGGCTGTCGCGGATGGCCTCGGCTTCGAGGCGGCGCGGGGTGCGACGCCAGTGCAGTTTGTTTTGGGGGTCGGCTTTCATTTTGGCGGCGTCGAAGGCGGCGCTTTGGCGGTAGGTGGCGCTCATTATTATTTTTTTATGGAGCGGCTTGAGCCGCCAACCGTTGGCGATGAGTTCGCTGGCGAGCCAGTCGAGCAGTTGCGGATGCGTCGGTTCTTCGCCTTGCAGCCCGAAGTCGTTGGGCGTGCTTACGATGCCGTGGCCGAGGTGATGTTGCCACAGTCGATTGGCCATCACGCGCGCGAGCAAATGGCCCGCGCCGTGTTGGGTATCGGTCATCCAATTGGCGAGCGCGCGGCGGCGGTAGCTGGTGCGGGCATTTTTGGGCGCGGGGATTTGCCACGCGGTTTCGTCTTTGCCGCCGCGCATCAGCACTTGCATGAAGCCCTGCGTGGCCGCGCCTTGTTTTTGATTGGAGTCGCCGCGTTTCAGGAAATAAGTTTCTTTGTAAAAGTGCGGGAAGCCGCGGCCGTCGGCGTGGTGTTTGGTGGGCTTGAAGCCTTCGCTGGTCACCTGCACTTTGGTTAGCTTCGGCTTCGGTTTGGCGGTGAGGTGGGTTTGCACTTTGGCGTTCAGCTTCGTCCACTCGGAATCTTGGGCGCGGAAAATTTTCATTAACTCGGCGCGCTGTTTGTCGTTGAGTTTTTCCGCCCCGCCGGCTTTTCGCAGAGTTTCCAAAAGCGTGGCGAGCGAGGCGGCGCGCGTGTTGCCTTTGATGGCGACGGGCTTGGGCGCGGCGGTGACGGCGAGGCGCGGGCGGCCGATGGTGTGGCTGGTGTTTACGAAAAAATCCATCTCGATGGTGAGCATCGTGCCGCCCTCGAAACCCACGGGCTCGGCAAACTCGAACACCGCTGCTTGTTCCTTGCCGATGCCGCCATAGTCCACTGCCCAGCCGGTATTCCGTTTGTCGCCATCAATGGAGCTGGCAACCGACAAGGCGCCGGTGTTTTGCTGATGGGTGGCCTTCGGGTTCACCAGTTTTACTGACTGCCGGTGGCCGCCTTTTTTTGGTGTGGCAAATACGCGAATGTCGCTCAAGGCAATGTTCCCATTGACGGCGCGGCCGGGGCCATTGTGGACCATTGATTTATGCGTGAGAGCCTCGATGCGGATGGCGTTGAGGCCGGTGACTTGCAACTCGGCGGTGAGCACCCAGCGATCGCTGGCGGGATTTTTTCCGCTCACCAGGAATGAGCCGTCGGCTTGTTGGGTGAAGGTTGCTCCATCGAGTGACTTGGGCTGGAGATGGTCGAGAATCATCCAATCGAATTTTTTCGCGCTGTCCTTCGGCGGGTTTTTTGCCCACGCGGTGAAGCGTTTGGGGAGTTCATTTTTTTCAAACTTCGCCAGTGCGGCGGCGAGTGGGGCGTGTTCCTTTTCCCACTTGGCTTGGGCGGCGGTGGTTGCGGCGGAATCGATTTCCAAATCGATCTCGCTGCGGATGGTGGTGGCGAAGGTGTTGATGAAACGGTAGTAATCGCGGGTGGGGATGGGGTCGAATTTGTGGTCGTGGCAGCGCGCGCAGCCGATGGTGAGGCCGAGCATCGCGGTGCCGGTGGTGTTGGCCATGTCGTCGAGTTCATCGTAGCGGGCGGATTCGAATTCCTTTTCCGTGAGCTGCGTGGGGAACACGCCCGCGCCGAGGAAGCCGGTGGCCATCATGGCGAGTGGGTTGTCCGGCGCAAACTCGTCGCCGGCGATTTGCCATTTCACAAATTGGTCGTACGGCATATCGGCGTTGAGAGCTTTGATGACGAAATCGCGATAGTGATAAGCGTGCGGGCGATTGTAATCCTGCTCGAAGCCGTGGCTCTCGGCGAAGCGCGCGATGTCCAGCCAATGGCGGCCCCAGCGTTCGCCGTAATGTTTGGAGGCGAGCAGGTGGTCGACGACTTTTTCCAATGCGGAATTCGGATTGCGGAGTGCGGAATGGACGAAGGCGTCGACCTCTCCGGGCGTGGGCGGGAGGCCGATGAGGTCAAAGTACACGCGGCGGATGAGCACGCGCGATTTTGCGGGGCCGTTGGGGGTGGTTTTTGCCTCTTCCAGTTTGCGCAAAACAAACTGGTCGATTTCGTTGTTCGTCCATTTTTTATTTTTGACCGTGGGCGCGATGGATCTATTGAGCGGCAAAAAGGACCAAAATTTTCGGTCGTCGTCAGTGACTTGCATCCCTTTTTTTGGGCCGGTCTTGACGATGAGCGGTTGGTCGTAAGGCGCGCCAAGGTCAATCCACTGCGCAATTTTTCGGATTGCGGCGTCTGGCAGCTTCGGATTTTTGGCGGGCATGTGCGGTTTCTCGAGATGGGAGACAAGCCGGATGAGGAGGCTTTCCGTTGCTTTGCCGGGAATGACGACGACGCCTTCGTCACCGCCCTTGAGTAAGCTCGCACGTGTGGTGAGATCCAGCCCGCCGCGTGTTTTGTCGCCGCCGTGGCATTTCACGCAATGCTGCTTGAGCACGGCGCGCACGTCGCTCTTGAAGAGCGCCAGCCCACGGGCCATTTCCGCCGCGTGTTTTTCTGAAACGGGCGGTGCGGCGGCTACTTGGAAAGCCAACACCACGCCAAAATAAATCCACCGTGTCATCGGCGGATTATGACGCGCGCGCGGTGGAATTCAATCAAAAGCTGTGTGTCAATCGCCCATGAAACGGATTAGCGATGCGGATTTTCGTACCACAATACTGCGTTGAATTCGCGTTCCTCGCAGGTGAGCAGGTCGAGGTCACCGTCGCCATCGAGGTCCAGCAACTCGATGCGGTCGAACTTGATGCCCGCGGGGCCGCCGATGTCGTAGTCGATCCATTTACCGCCCGTGTGTTTGAGGTAAAAAACACCGCTCTTTTCGCCATCGGCTAGTTCGCACGTGACGGCAATTTCCGGATTCCCGTCGCCATCTAAATCCGCCGCGCGCGCTGCCTTGGATGTTCCGTATTTCGTAGGCGAAAAATTAATGGTTTCGGAATGCCACGGTTGCCGAACATCATTGCCCGGCCGGATAATATAAATTTGATTAGGCCGTGCCGCGGCATAAATTGTTTTGTCCTTGGCAATGGAAATAAACATCGCCTCTTTTCCATCAACCCCAATGCGGTGTGCGGCCCAACGGCGCGTGGGCTCGGCCTGCGTGACCTTGGGCCCGGGGTTTTCCAGCCAGAGCACGCCGGGGGTTTTGCCTTTGCGGTCGGAGGCCAGCACGTCCAGGTCGCCATCGCCGTCGATGTCATTTTTGATGAGCGACATAATCCAGCCCGCATCATACCAGCGATGGAAGCGCCACGCCTTCGCGTCGCGCGGATTTTCGGGCGATTGCAGCCAGCCGATGGAAGCGCCGTTGCCCTTGGAACCGAGCACGAGGTCGATGCCGCCGCCATCAATCTGCAGTGGCAGCGCGAACATCCACAATTGTTTGCCCACCGTGGCAGGAATGGCTTCCGTGCGCCACGGCAGTAGTTCACGCTGAGGATCATTCGCGGGCGACCAGTGGAAATTCACCGCGCGCGCGCGGCCTTCGCAGCAGCTCACCACATCCGCATCGCCGTCGCCATCGAGGTCGGCGAAGACAGCGTCTTCCGGTGACTTGACCCTACCCACTTCCACGCGCGGCCACGGCTGTTTTACCTTGGCATGGCCGGGATGGAAATATACCCGCACCACGCCACCCTCTTCCCAGCCGGTGACGATATCCGGCCGGCTGTCTCCATTCACATCTGCGAGCCGCACGCCATCGGCACCACGCGAGGTGTTGTCGATAATGTGTCGTTTCCATGGAGCCGCCATCGTGTGAACGGCCAAGGCAAGCAGAGTGAACATTAACAGTTTCATCGTCATTGCCATTCTTTAGCAGCCCACCGGCGGATTTACCATTTGATTTTTTGGGATGGCCATTTACTTGCCGCACTTCCACGCAAGTAACAAAAAACTATGAGTGTGACAGCATGGGGAATAATTGTTTATTTGGTGATTTGGATCGTGCCGGTGGGCTCAGTGATCAGCAACCTGAGAGCCACCCACAAACCCAAGTTCCGCTGGGGGTAGACTTATTTTTAATATAATTGATTGTTTCCGAAATAATTCTTCTTTGGCACGGAAATCGCTGGGGGCAGGAATTGTACCATTTTGGCGAATATAAAAATAAATACCCCCTTGCGCGATTTAAGGGACGTGGTATCTTTGGGTAACCCCAAAATGGTTATGAAAAAACTCATTACTCCCCTACTGTCGGCCGCCATTATTTTTGGCGGGTTATTCATCGAGTCAACCGCGCGCGCGGATGACGAAAAAGCTCCAGCGGAAAAGTCGGAACGGAAGCTTCCGTTCCGCGGAAAAATCAAAGCGGTGGATGTTGAGAAAAACACCATCTCGTTGAACGCCGCCAAGGGCAAATCGGATCGCGTGTTCACGTTGGCGAAGGATGCGAAGCTGACGCTGGACGGCAAGGAAGCTAAGTTGGCGGACATCAAGGCGGGCATGTTTGTCGGCGGCAGCTACACGCGCGCCTCCAAGACGGAAGCGAATGCGCACACGGTAAATGTTAAAACGAAAAGAACCCCGCGGAAAGAGCAACCGAAAAAGAAGGACTAGCTTTACGGCAAACCTATTAAAACACAGCGGGCCTTCGGGCCTGCTTTTTTATTTGCGTGGGTGAAAGCGGTCGTGTACTTCGCGCAGGCGCTGGCTGGCGACGTGGGTATAAATTTCCGTGGTGTTGATGCTGGCGTGGCCGAGGAGTTCCTGGATTACGCGCAAGTCCGCGCCGCGTTCGAGCAGATGCGTTGCAAAGCTGTGGCGCAGCATGTGTGGGGTGACATTGCGCTTGATTCCCGCGCGCGCGGTACGGGCCTTGATGCGCGCCCACATCGTGGACTGGGCAAACGCGGTGCCGCGTTGGGTGAGGAATACGTTGGCGGGTGAGCGCGGGGTGAGCAGTTTTGGGCGGCCGCTGTCGAGGTAGCGCGTGAGGGCGGCCACCGCCGGTTTGCCCATCGGTACCACGCGTTCCTTGTTGCCTTTGCCGATGACGGTGACGAAGCTTTCCTTGAGGTGCAGTTGCTCCAGCCGCAGTCCGCGAAGCTCGGCCAGGCGGAGTCCGGAAGCGTAGGCCAGCTCGAGGATGGCCGTAGTGCAGAGATCAGTGGGGGTGGTTTCGGTGGGCGGGATGAGGAGTTTTTCGATGTCGAGATCCGACAATGCTTTTGGCAGTCGCTTCCAACGGCGGGGCAGCGAGAGATTTTCGGCGATGTTGAGCAGCACAATTTGTTCCTCGGCGGCGAATTTATAAAACGCCCGCAGCGCGGCAATTTGCAAATAAATGGAATCGGGGCTGAGTTGTTCGCCCTTCGTTTTGGATTGCCCCTCCGGTTTGCGCCGTCGCTCGTGCTGGAGAAATTGTGTGAGGTGCTTGCGCGTCACCGCCTCCCAATCGTCAATGCCCTGCCCCTCGGCCCAGTTGATGAAGCGGTTCAACAGCGCGGCATAGGTTTTCTGCGTCTGTTCCGCTTGCCCTTTTTCATGGCGAATGTGCTGCAAAAAATCTTCGACAGCAGCATTCACAAATCCGTTCCGGTAAGTATTTGGTAAGCTTCGAGGTAGCGGGCTTGGGATTTTTTGATGATTTCGGCGGGCAGCTCGGGGCCGGGGGGGGTCTTGTCCCAGTCGAGGGTTTCGAGGTAGTCGCGGACGTATTGTTTGTCGAAGGCGTGTTGGCCTCGGCCGGGCTCGTATTCGTCGAGTGGCCAGAATCGCGAGCTGTCGGGGGTGAGCACTTCGTCAATGAGCACGAGCTCGCCATCGATGCGGCCGAATTCGAATTTGGTGTCGGCGATGATGATGCCGCGTTCGCGGGCGTAGTCGCGGGCTTCGGTGTAAATTTGCAACGAAAGGTCGCGCACTTTTTCGGCGGTGTCGCGGCCTTCGATTTCCACGGCTTGTTCGAAGGAAATATTTTCGTCGTGGCCTTCATCGGCCTTGGTGCTGGGGGTGAAGAGGGGTTGCTCTAGCTCGGCGGATTCCAGCAAATCATCGGGCAATGGGATGTCGCACACGGTGCCGTTCTTTTTGTATTCCTTCCAACCGCTGCCGGTGATGTAGCCGCGCACGATGCACTCGATGTTCAGCGGCTCGGCCTTTTTCACCACCATGCTGCGTGGGGCGAGGTGGGCGAGATGCTCGGGCAAGCCATCGGCCACGCGGTGGTTGGGCACAAGGTCGGCGTATTTGTCGAACCAGAAATGGGAAATTTGCGTGAGCACTTCGCCTTTGCGTGGGATGCCGTTGGGCAGCACGACGTCAAATGCGCTGACGCGATCGGAGGCGACGAAGAGGAGGTGCTCCCCCATGTCAAAAATTTCACGGACTTTGCCGCTTTTGATTTTGGTCAGTTCGGGGATATTCAGTTCAAGCAATGCGTCATTGGTCATGCGCGGGAGTATCCAAAACATCGGCCTCACGGCAAGCGGGGAAAATTCACAATCCATTCACGACCTGCCGACAACCTCGACACTCCACCTTTGGGCCGCTATTTTCGGCGCGTGAATATTTTGGTCACGGGCGGTGTGGGGTTTATCGGCTCGCACGTGTGCGAACGGCTGCTCGATGCGGGGCACACCGTGTGCGCGCTGGATGACCTCAATGATTTTTACGACCCCGCCATCAAGCAAAGCACCCTGCGCGAACTACAGGCGCGGGCGCAGTCCTTTGTGTTCGTGCATGCGGACATCACGCAACGTGCCGAGGTCAACGAAGTTTTCTCCAGCATGGCCTTCGACCAAATCATCCACCTCGCCGCCCGCGCCGGAGTGCGACCGAGCCTCGAGCAACCGGCGCTCTATCAACGCGTCAACGTCGAAGGCACCGTGAATGTCCTCGAAGCCGCCCGCGAGCGGGGCATCAAAAAGATCACCATTGCCTCGTCCTCATCCGTGTACGGCGTGAATTCCAAAGTGCCCTTTAGCGAGGCCGACCCCATCTTCAACGCCATCTCGCCTTACGCCGCCAGCAAGCTTGCGTGCGAAGCGCTCGGGCACACGTATCATCACGTGTATGGGATGGACGTTTGTCTGTTGCGATTTTTCACCGTGTACGGCCCGCGCCAACGCCCCGACCTCGCCATCCACAAATTCGCCAAGCTCATGCACGCTGGCCAGCCCATCACGATGTTTGGCGATGGTACTGCTTCGCGCGATTACACTTACGTGGACGACATTGTCGACGGAGTCATCGCCGCCACCGCGCGCGAGTTCGGCTGCGAAATCATCAACCTTGGCGAATCGCAAACCGTCAAGTTGAGTCGCCTTATTGAGCTGCTCGAGACCGCCCTCGGCGTGAAAGCCGAAATCAATCGCGAACCCGTACAGCCCGGCGATGTGCCTATCACCTTTGCCAACATCGAAAAAGCCCAACGCTTGCTCGGCTACAATCCGCAAATAAAAATCGTAGACGGCATCCCGCGCTTCATCGAGTGGTTCCGCCAGCAAACCGCCTGACTATGCTTGCTGAGTTTGTTTACTGTTATTTGCTGCGCCCCTGGCCGTTGCGGCCGCTGGCGAATTGGGCCATTCGGCAGCTGTTGCCCGCGCAGGTGAATTTCGGCGAGGCAGTGGTGGTGCTCAATCCCGATGACCCCGTCGTCTCCGGCGCGCTGTACTTTGGTGTGTACGAAAAGGCGGAGACAAAATTTTTCCAAACCGCCTGTCGTGAAGGGACGACCTTTCTCGATGTGGGCGCGAACATCGGCTACTACACCGCTCTCGCCGCGCGCGCCGTGGGGCCCGCCGGAAAAGTCATCGCGCTGGAGCCTGATCCCGAAAGCTTTAAGTGCCTCGAGCAAACCATCGCCGCCAACGGCACGGAAAACGTGCAAGCATTCCCCGTCGCCGCCTCCGACGCGTCGGCCGTGTTGCCGCTTTACATTTCGGCTGATAACCGCGGCGACAATCGCCTTTACGCGCCGGGCGAAACTCGCCCGCAAGTTGAAGTGCAAGCCGTGGCCACGGATGCGTTGCTCGCCGAAAATAAAATCGAAACCGTTGATCTCATCAAAATTGATGTGCAAGGATACGAGCCCAAAGTCATCGCCGGTTTGCGCGACACCATCACGCGCTCGCCAAAGCTCACGCTACTCACGGAGTTTTGGCCCAAAGGCATTCGCGATGCGGGCGGTGACCCCAACGATTTTCTAAACACCCTGCGCGACCTCGGCCTCACGCTGCACGAGTTGAAGGCCGACGGCGAACTCACTGAATTGAAGGACGACGCCGACTTGATCGCCCGCCACGAAGGCCGCCGCTACACCAACCTCGTGGGACGAAAGCTGAACTGATGGCCGAGCAAGAATCCAAGCTCGCCTTCCTGCGCCAAAGCGGCTGGCTCGCCCTTGCCACCGGCATCGCCGGCCTAACTTCGTATGCGGTGCATCCGTTCATCAAAGACGCCAAGGCTGAGTACGGGGCATTCACCGCGATGCTGCAGTTGCTCAACCTCATCGCCATTCCGGCCATCGGTTTGCAGGCCGTCTTCACGCACAAAGCGGCGGAGGCGAAAACCGACGACGACCACAAACGCCTCGCGCGCGAGCAAATCGCCATTGGCATCGTCGTGTTTGCGTTGGCGGCGGTAGCGTTCGCGTGGGTGTATTTCAACGGCAACGCACTGGCGGCTTCGATGAAATTGCCGTCGCTCAACGTGTTGTTGCTCACCCTCGCCGCGGGCGTGTTCGCGCTATTGTTGCCGATGGTGTACGGCGTGCTTCAGGGACGGCAGCGATTTTTCTGGCTCGGCTGGGCAATGCTCTCGCTGGGCGTGGTGCGCTTGGCCGCGGTGGTCGGCTTGGTCCATTCGTATGGTGCCTCGGCACTCAACGGCATGGTGGGCGTGGGTCTGGGTTTCCTGTGCGCGTTTCTGATCGCGGGCACGACGTCCGGCCTGCCCTCGCTTCATCCTGCGCAATGGCTGCGATGCGTCACGCAAGTTGATTGGCGCGCATTGCTGAAAAAGTTCGTGCCGCTTTCTTTGGGCGCGGGTGCGGGGATTTATATGATGAGCGTGGATATGGTGGTGGTGCAGCGTTATTTCGATGCCGAACAAACCGGCCTGTACGCGGCGGCGGGGATGATTGGGCGCGCGCTGATTTTTTTCGTGGGCCCGATGGTAATGGTGATGTTCCCAAAAATCGTGCGCAGTCGCGCGGAGCAAAAACCCACGGACGTGCTGCGGCTCACGTTGCTACTCACCGCCGGCTTGTGCGTGGTGGCGGGCGGGCTGGGAATGCTCGTGCCGGAATTGCCATTGAAATTAGTTTACGATAAATCATTCCTCGCTGTGGCGCCGTTGGTCACGTGGTTTATATGGGCGATGGTGCCGCTGGCGCTGGCGGTGGTGCTAGTGAACAACCTCCTCGCCCGCAGCGACTACGCCGTGGCATACGCGCTGCCGGTCGTGTGTGCAGGCTACACAGTTGCCTTGGTCCAGGCCGCGTCGGGGTTGGTTGCGCAATCAGCGGATTTCAATGTGCACGCGTACATCGGCGTTACGAAAATCATCGGCGCGGGCAATCTGGTTTTCCTCGCCGTGGCGGGCATCTTCACTTGGCTTCATTATCGCCACGAGCCGAGCGTGGAGGAGGCGCGTTGAGCTTGAGGTACAGCCAAGTTTCCAGCGGACGCAATGGGCGCAGCCATTTGTAAAACGGCGAGTGCACCAGCCGCAACCGCACCACGGAAAGAAACATCACCAGCGAAAGCCGCCACAAGTTGGAGGTGACTTTGGATCCGAGTTGATCCGTCCACTCGATGGGCACCTCTTTCACTGTGTGCCCCGCGCGGCGCAGTGAGAAAAGCAGGTTCACATCAAAGGCAAGGTCGGCGATGCGCAGGGTTTCCAAAATATCCTCCAACGCCTCGCGCCGCATCACTTTGGCGGGGCATTGGGTGTCGCGGATGCCCATCCAAAAAAGTGCCGACACAATCGTGTGGAACCCTCGACTGAACACTCGGCGCAACGGCGATTGGCTTTGGTGCAGCACCGAGCCGGGCATCCAACGCGAGCCAATGACGCAATCCGCCTCGCCCGCCGCGCAGCGCGTGGCCAATTCGTGAAACGCCCTCGCCGGCGTGGCGCCATCGGCATCCACATAACCGGTCAGCACCGCCTTGGCCTCGGCGGCGCGTTTGAAGCCTTCGATGAGCGCGCCGCCTTTGCCGATGGGTTCGTCGAAGTTGAGGGGTTCAATTTCCGGAAACTCCTCCGCAATTTTTTTGACCACCCCCAGCGTGTCATCGCGGCAACCGTTGAGCACCACTACCAAGCGGAATTCGCCCGCATAATTTTCCCGAAAATATTCCGCATAATCGCGCAGCACCGGCCCGATGCGTTCCTCCTCGTTGTAAGCAGGAATGAGCAGCAGCACGCTGGGTTGATCGAGTGTGTCGGCCATCACGAAAGATTTACGGGGTCGATGTCGATGGTCAAGGTGACGTCGTCGGGCAAGGTAAGCTGGGCGTCGATGAGGGCGAGGTGGCGGCTGAGGGCGCTCATTTGGCCAAGGCGCAGCATAATTTGGTGGCGATAAAAATTTTCCGCGCGCAGTAACGGCGCGGGTGCAGGGCCGGCGATGACGAGGTCGGGCAATTTCGGGATGAGTGTTTCCAGTTCGCGTTTGATGTGGTCGGCGGAGAATTTCACCTTGTCTTCATTGCGGCCGCGGATGGTGAGCAGTGCCGCGCGCGTGAAGGGCGGATACAAAAGCTGCTCGCGATACTCCATCTCGGCCTCGAAGTAGCCTTCGAAATCGTGGTGGCGCGCAAACTGAATGGCGGGATGCGCGGGCGAAAATGTTTGCACCACCACTTCGCCTTCCACATCACCGCGCCCGGCGCGACCGGCCACTTGCGTGAGGAGTTGGAACGTGCGCTCGCCCGCGCGGAAGTCGGCGAGATGCAAACTGGTGTCCGCATACACAATGCCCACGAGCGTGACGCGCGGGAAGTGTAGGCCTTTGGCGATCATTTGCGTGCCGACGAGGATGTCAATTTTGCCGCGCCGAAAGTCGCCGAGGATGCGGCGGAAATCATCCTTGCGCTTGAGCGCGTCGGAGTCCATCCGGCACACGTTTGCTTTGGGGAACAGTTTGCGCAGCACGTCCTCTACCTTTTCCGTGCCGAGCCCGTGAAACCGAATCTTGGGCGAGCGGCACTTCTCATTCGGACAACGCTTCGGCGCGTGGTCGCGATGGCCGCAGATGTGACAGCGCAGCGATTGCTCGCGGCGATGGTACGTGAGCGACAGGCTGCAGTTCGGGCACTCGGCCACGAGCCCGCAATCGGGGCACTGCATCGAAGTCGCAAAGCCGCGCCGATTGAGAAACAAAATGGTTTGCTCGCCTGCTTCGAGCCGATGGTGGATGGCGTCCTTGAGCCGCTGCGAAAAAATCGGCGGCCCTTTGTCGCCCTTGGATTTTTCCGTGCGCATATCCAGCACGCGCACGAGCGGCATTCGTTTGTCGTCCACGCGGCTCGGCATTTCGAGTAGCGTGTATTTGCCGCGCTTGGCGTTGTGATAACTTTCCAGCGAAGGCGTGGCCGAGCCGAGCACCACCGTGGCCCCCTCGCGCTGGCCGCGCACCACGGCCACGTCTCGCGCGTGATAGCGCGGTGCTTCCTCCTGTTTGTAGGAATGCTCGTGTTCCTCGTCCACAATGATGAGCCCCAACGGCTCCACCGGCGCAAAGATTGCCGAGCGCGCGCCGATGACAATCTTCGCGCGGCCTTGCCGTATTTTGTGCCATTCGTCGTGGCGTTCGCCGGTGGAAAGATGACTGTGCAGCACCGCCACCAAAGTCTGCAACGGCCCGCTGCTAAACCGCGCCTTAAACCGTTCCACCGTTTGCGGCGTCAACGAAATTTCCGGCACCAAAACAATGGCCCCTTTCCCCTCTTCCAAACCCCGCGCAATGGCTTGCAAATAAATCTCCGTCTTTCCACTCCCCGTCACACCGTGCAAAAGAAAAAACTTCCCACTCCCCTTAATAATCTTTTCCAACGCCACGGCCTGTTCGGGGTTGAGTTTTAATGGCTCGGTGGGAATAATTTCTTCGTTGGCGTAGGGGTCGCGCTCGGTGATTTGTGGGGCGATTTCGATGAGGTTTTTGTCTTCGAGTTTGCGGACGGTTTGGGCTGTCGTGCCGGTGAGGCGCAGCAATTCCTGCAGCGCAATCGACTGATGCTCCTCGATGATGTGATAAATTTCCGTCTGCCGTTTGGTTAATGCGTCGATGCCCTTGCCGCCGGGCAGCACGCGCGCGAAGAGGCGTTCGCGCCAGCCTTCCCGTTCTTTGCGGATGGCGTCGGGCAGCACACTCTTGAGAGCGGTCTCGGGCGCGCAGCAATAGTAATCGGCCATCCAACGCGCCAGTTCGAGCACGCGCGGGGTCACCAGCGATTGTGCGCCGATGATTTTGAGAATGGGTTTGAGTGATTCGAAGGTGGACGAATCTGCCAATGCGGTTACGCAACCGAGCACCTGTCGTCGGCCAAAGGGCACTTTCACGCGCGTGCCCACCTCAACGCGTCCGGCAAACTCCGGCGGGATGAGGTAATCAAATTCCCTGCGCAGGGCAATCTCCAGTGTCACGCGCGCGACCACGCCAGCAGTTTCGCTGCGTCGCGTGGCGGGAGCGAGTCCAATGAATTAACAGACCTCGACGCCGCGCCATTCTTCGCCTAAAACCAACCCGTGAAGCTGAGGACTTGGCTTATCATTTTGATCGTGCTGGTGATCGACGCCGCTATTTTGTGGTGGTGGCAGGGCTATCGACTGTCACGCAGCCAGGACGCCGTGATCCGCGCCGCCGCCGAGCATTACGATGTGGAGCCCGCGTTAGTGAAAGCCGTGGTGTGGCGCGAGAGCCGCTTCAACCCCGATGCGCGCGGCACCTCGGGCGAGCTGGGCCTCATGCAAATCCGCGCCGCCGCCGCCGGCGAATGGGCTGAGGCGGCGGGCATCAGCGATTTTCATCACGCCCATTTGCTAAACTCCACCAGCAACACTCTTTGTGGCGCGTGGTATCTGCGCAAACTGATCGACCGCTATCCGCACACCGACGATCCTGTGGCCTACGCGTTGGCTGATTACAATGCCGGCCGTTCGCGCGTGTTAAAGTGGAACACCGGCGCGGCGGAAACCAACAGCACGGCCTTTATTGAAAACATCGATTTCCCAATGACGCGTGAATACGTGGAGGCGGTGAAGGCAAAATACGAAGCGTATCAGGGGAAGGTTGAGTAGAAATAAAAAGTCAAAGGTCAGAAGTAAAATCCAAAAGTTCCCTGAACCGCCAAATAGAGGACTTCGACTTTCTGCAATAATTTTTTAATTTCCATCCTCCGTCAACGCATCCATTCGTTCCTGCAATAACCGGCGAGCCGCTTCGCGCTCAATGTCATCCGCCTCGCGCGGCACGCGCACCATTTCGCCAATGCGAATGTGGCAGCGGGAAAAGGGGAACGGCAATTTGAATGCATCCCAACTATTAAAATCTTTTTTCCATTCAATCGTCGCCGAGGCGGGCACGATGGGGAGGCCGGTGATTTGCGCAAGCATCACTGCGCCGGGCTGCACCTCGTAGCGCGGGCCGCGCGGGCCGTCGGGGGTGATGGCGAAATCGTAGCCGCGCTTTGCCCACGAGGTCAGTTCGCGCAACGCCTGCGCGCCGCGCCGGCTGGAGGAGCCGAGCACCGGCTGCACGCCGTGATGCTCCATCAGTCGTGCGAGGATGGCGCCGTCTTTGCTCGCGCTCACCAACGCCGCTAAACGGCGGTGCGGTTGGCGGGCGAGAAAAAATTTCCGATACGACGGAATGGCCAGCAACAACCGGTTGTGCCAAAGGCTAAAGATGACCTGTTGATTCCCAATCTCTGCCAGAGCATCCTCGGCGTCCTCAAGTTCCATTCGCCAAGTGCTGCTGAATATACGAGTGACACCATAGCTCGCTGCCGCCGCCAGCGCGCCGTGCCAGCGAAGGGTTTGCGGAATCACCACGCCGGATTTGCGATTGCGGTCGCTCGCGCTCATTTGCCTTTTTGCAACGCGGCACGCACGAGCGCATCCACCGGTTGATCCGGTCCGAGCATCGTGATGGCGGCGCGGATGGCGTCCTGCGCGTCCTTCGGCTTGGAGCCGAGCGCGATGAGCGCGGAAATGGCGTCGGCCATTTTTTGGTCATCGGGCGTGGGAGCCGCGCCGGAAGTGAGCGCAGCTTCGTCGCCGAGTTTGTCTTTCAATTCCACCACGATGCGTTCGGCAGTTTTTTTGCCAACCCCACTGATGCACGAGAGCGCCTTCACATCGCCGTGGCCCACCGCTGCGCGAAAGGAGGCGGGCGTGGTACCACTCAAAACATTGAGGGCCAGCTTCGGGCCAATGCCACTCACGTGGCGGATGAGCAATCGGAAAAGGTCGCGCTCGGTCTCGGTGCTGAAGCCGTATAGCACGTGGGCGTCATCGCGGATGGCCAAGTGCGTGAGCAGCGTTACCTCGCCGCCGGGCATCGGAAGTTTGTCGAATGACGACAGCGGGATGAGCACTTCGTAGCCCACGCCATTCACGTCGATGACCACTTGCGTGGGCAGCGCCTCGGCCAGTTTACCTTTGAGAAATGAAATCATCCGCGGCGGTTATAATTTCTGCGTGGGGTTGATGGCAAAACGTTTGTTCAAATGCCAGTAAGTTAACGCCAACGCCAGCGCGTCGGCAGCATCGGGCGCGGGAAGTTCATCAAGCGCCAACATCCGTTGCACCATCTTGGCTACGGCGATCTTTTGCGCGTTACCGTGTCCCACAATGGATTGCTTCACCTTGCGCGGCGCGATTTCAAAAATCTCCAGCCCACTCTCCGCGATGGCCGCCATCGCCGCCCCGCGCGCTTCGCCCATAATGAGCGCGGTCTTCGGGTTTTGCGCGAAAAACAACCCCTCAATCGCGCACACCGTTGGCCGATGCGCGGCAATCACCTCACGCAACGTTTTCGAAATAGCCACCAGACATTCGCTGCGGCTCCATTTCGCTGGACACTGAATCGTGCCTTGCGCGAGTGTCGCCGGATTTTTTTTGTCCAGCCGAACCACCCCAAAGCCCGTGCCGCGAAGCGAGGGATCCACGCCGAGGATGAGCGAATGGTTGGGCGCAGTTTGTGGCGCAGCCCTTTTTTTGCCGCTCACGCGTTCCTGCAATTGTTCAAACTGGCGCGCCGAAATGCCCACGGCGGCAGCCTAATCGTTCTTCGACTGCGGAGCGAGCTTGGAAGTGATTTCTCCACATTTCAACAACGCCAACAACGGATACGCCGTGCCGCTGTAGGTGATGTAGTGAAATTTGTCCGTGTTGAGCGAACGCGTCCACCACCGGCCACTGGCGCGTTGGTTGGCGAGCAGCCATTGCACGGCTTTTTGCAAACGCGCATCCTTCGCGGGCACGCCCGCTTCGCGCAGCACCAAAACGGCGAGACCGGTCATGTGGCCATCGCTAGGTGGGTTTTTGAATTCCGGCTCGGCGCGGAGCTTGGCGGCGCGATTGCCGCGGCCCCATTTTTCGGGCGTGGAAAAAGTGCGAATCGACCAACCGCCATCGTCGCGTTGGTGGCTCCACAGCATTTTGATGAGTTTTTGCCGACGCTCCTTTGGCAACAAATCCGGCATGCGCGTGGACGCCCACAATAGCACCACCCCGCCGTAGTCATGAGGCGGTTTGGTTTCGCGCAGATATTTTTGCAGCGAGGCGATGCCGGTCAAAGCCTTTTCATTTTTCAATCCGCCACGCCATCCCGGCGCGGCCGCCACGGCCATCGCCGCCACGGTGGCTTCCTGAAACGCGCTCGACTCAAACGGCGGCCAGCAATCCACCGCGCCCCACGTGCCGGTTTTTTGTTGGATGCGAAACATGAGTTCCAGTGCCGCGCCGGTTTCCTTCGAGAGCTTGCCGGTGACGTGCCGGTCCCATTCCGCCAAGCCGGCCGCGGTGTAAATTATCTCCGCCGGCTTCGTGCCTTTTTGCAGTGCGGCGGGTTTCAGTTTTTTGAAATTTGCCAACTCGCCCGTGAACAGTTCGCGAATCTCCTCCGTGGGTTCGCCCAACACGAGGGTCAACGCCGGCCGAATCTGCATGTACGTGCCTGTCGTGTGGCACGTCACGCAGCCGCGCTTGCGCGTCCACGCCAGTGCGCCTTTTTCGAGATAGTCATTCGCCTTCACCAACGAGAATTTTTTTAACACACGCTCATCCGCCGAGGCCGGCGGGATGGTGATGTCGGGTGACTCGTATTGCGGCGGGGCGGCTTGCAGATGATTAGCAAAAATCAACAGGGCGCCGGGAAGTGCGTATGAAAATTTCATGGTTCAAATATTATTCAGCCTCGGACTCGCAAGCTCGTCCCTCCAGTACGGCGTTTTGGTGGAGGGACGAGCTTGCGAGTCCGTAGTTTCCCTCTGTGGTGAAAACATTCACGCCAAAATTTCCTTCGCCACATTTCCGGACACATCGGTCAGCCGGAAGTCGCGGCCGGCGTGTCGGTGGGTGAGTTTTTCGTGGTCGATGCCGAGGAGGTGCAGCAGCGTGGCGTGGACGTCGTGGATGTGCATTTTGTTTTGCTCGGCGTAGAAGCCGTAGTCGTCGGTGGCGCCGTGGCTGTAGCCGCCCTTCACGCCCGCGCCGGCGAGCCACATTGTGAAGCCCCACGGATTGTGGTCGCGCCCGTCCATGCCACTGCCTTGCACGGTGGGCGTACGGCCGAACTCGCCACTCCACACAACGAGCGTGTCGTCGAGCAATCCGCGCGCCTTCAAATCGTGCAGCAAACCGGCGATGGGTTTGTCGACTTCGCTCGCCTTCTCGGTGTGGCCCTTGCGGAGGTTGCCGTGTTGGTCCCATTGCACTTTGCTGTCGCTGTGGGTCACCTGTATAAAACGCACGCCGCGCTCGGCGAAGCGCCGCGCCATTAAACATTGCCGGCCGAAGTCTTCCGTCACCGCGTTGTCGAGGCCATAGAGTTTGCGTGTGGCATCGGTTTCGCCGCGGATGTCTTGAATCTCGGGCATCGCGGTCTGCATGCGGAAAGCTAGCTCGAAGGAATTGATGCGACTTTCCAAAACTGGATTCGGCACGCCGCCGAGCTGGTCGCGGTTGAGGTTTTCCAAAAAATCCAACTGCGCGCGCTGCTGGCCGGGCGTCCACTTGGGGTTTTTGATGTGATGCACCTTGGCGTCCTTCGCCTTGATGCTGGCGTTGCCGATGGGCGTGCCGGCGTAATGCGCGGGCAGAAACGCGCTGCCCCAATTGTTCACGCCGCCGTGCGCGAGCGTCGGGCAAATGGTCACGAACGCTGGGAGGTTGGCGTTCTCCGTGCCTAGCCCGTAGCTCACCCACGCGCCCATGCTCGGCCGCACAAAATTATCCGCGCCGGTGTGCAACTTCAAAAGCGCGCCACCGTGGGCCGGATTGGTTCCATGTGCGCCGTGCAGAAAACAAATGTCGTCCACGTGCCGCGCCACATTGGGAAACAACTCGCTGACTTGATGGCCGCACTGACCGTACTTTTTAAATTTCCACGGCGACGCCAGCAAGTTTCCGGTCGCGGCAAAAGTGACCTTTGGCTTGGCGAAAGGCAGCGGCTTCCCGTGGTCGCGCTGGAGCAGCGGCTTGTACTCAAACGTGTCCATGTGCGCCGGGCCGCCTTTCATAAACAGGAAAATTACACGCTTGGCCCGTGGCCGTAAATGCGGCCGCCGCGCCGCCAACGGATTTTCCGCGTGCAGCATCGAAGTCAACGCCACCGAGCCAAAGCCCAGTGCTGTTTTTTGGAGCATGTCGCGGCGTGTCATCATTTCAGATAAAGAAATTCATTCGACGAAACGAGCGCCTGGCAAAGCGCTTGCCAACTCGCTTGTCGTTCCTGACAAAACTCGTTCACAAACTTCACAGCGTTTTCGCTCTCTTTGGCGGTGGGTTTGCGGTTGAACACTTTCGTGTATAGCCATTCGGCTCGCTGGGCGTTGGTGAGTTTTTTCTCGGCCAGCAATTGTTTCGCCATCGTCGCGCAGGTGCGCAGGACGAGCGGGCTGTTCATTAAAAAGAGCGCTTGCGGGGCGATGGTGGTGTCGGCGCGGTTGCCGTTGACGGTGCCGGGGTCGGGGAAGTCGAACAGCTCGAACAAATCGTAAACGTGATTGCGGATGACCGGCAGATAAATCGCGCGACGATTGCTGCCGTAAGTGGTGGCGTCCTCGGAGGTGTGGTTGAAGACGAGTTTGAAATTTTCAAATGTCCAAATCGTGCCACCTACTTTCAGGTCGAGTTGGCCGCTGATGTGCAGCAGTGAATCGCGCAGCGGCTCGGCCTCCATCCGCCGTAACGGCGCGCGCGAATGCAAAAGGTTGGTCGGGTCAATTTTCAATGCGGCGGCGTTGGGCGTGCTACTCATTTGAAACGTCGCCGAGTTGAGAATGAGCTCGTTGAGTTTTTTGACCGACCACCCGTTTTCCATGAACCACGCCGCCAGCCAATCAAGCAGCTCGGGATGCGATGGCTTCGCACCGAGTTTGCCGAAATTATCAGTGGTGGCCACTAGCCCGCGCCCAAAGTGCCAGCGCCAAACGCGGTTCACCATCACGCGGGCCGTGAGGGGGTTGTTGCGATTGGCAATCCACTTTGCCAACTCGAGCCGCCCGCTGACTTTGCCGTCAATCGGTTTGCCGTCCGAAAGCGCGCGCGGGAAATGGCGCGGCTGGATTTCGCCGGGGCGCTCATGATCGCCCCGCACGAAGATGGGAACATTCGTCGCGTTCCCGTCTTCCACACCCATCGCGCCCGGCAGCACAAACACATCGGCTTCCAGTCGCTTGAGCGTTGCGTTGAGTTTCACGAGTTCGGTTTGATTGGCTTTCGAGTATTTTTTCTCTGGCGCGTCGGGCAATTTTTTCAATTTTAATTCCACCAGCAATTGTTGATTGGCCTTGGCAGTAAATGCGGCCACCACTTTTTTCTGCGCGGCAATCAGCGCGTCGTATTTTTCCTTCAGTTTTTTTTCCTCCGGCGTCGCGAAGGAATGCTCGTGCCACTTGGCGATGGTCTTCAGCGAGTCCATCGTCTTCGTGCTCTTGAAAATGCCCGCGAGCGCGTAGTAGTCGGCGGTGGGGATGGGGTCAAACTTGTGGTCGTGACACCGCGCGCAGCCGAGTGTGAGCCCGAGCAGCGCCTTGCCGAGCGTATCAATTTGCTCGTCGATGATGTCCATTTCCATTTTCACCTTGTCCGGCTCCGCGAGCACCTTTGGCCCCAGCGACAAAAACCCCGTGGCAATCCGCTGCTCGCGCCGCCGCGCCTCATCCTTCGCCGGCAAAAGGTCGCCCGCGATTTGCTCGATGAGAAACTGGTCATACGGCTTGTCCGCATTAAACGACGTCACCACGTAATCGCGATACCGCCAAGCGTTCGCGTGCGCGGCATTCTCATCGAGCCCGTTGCTGTCCGCATAACGCACCACATCCAGCCAATGCCGCGCCCAGCGTTCGCCGTACTGCGGCGTGGCCAAGAGATTTTCGATTTCAGATTTTCGATTGACGATTTTGGAATTCGGCGCGGGTGGAAGGCCAGTCAATGCGTAATGAATGCGGCGCTGCAAATCACGCGGGGCGGCGGCTGGAGCGGGTTGGAGGCCGGCCTTTTCCAGCCGCGCGAGGATGAATTGGTCGATGGGAGTTTTAACCCACGCCTGGTTTTTCACCAAAGGCAGTGAGGGTTTTTTCACCGGCTGAAACGCCCAGTGGTCATGGCCCTTTTCCGCTGCGGGCACAACCGTGTCTGCCAATAGAAAAACTAAAATTGAAATCATCATTTTCATGGCGATTCAGTTGGGGAGATTGGACGCATCACGGCGGATTTGCACGGCAATAAATTCAAGCCAACAACGCCTTCACCACATTGCCGTGCACATCGGTGAGGCGGAAGTCGCGGCCGGCGTGGCGGTAGGTTAATTGCTCGTGATCGAGGCCGAGGAGGTGGAGCATGGTGGCGTGGAGGTCGTGAACGTGCACGACGTCTTTGACGGCGCGGAAGCCAAACTCATCAGTGGCGCCGTGGGCGTAGCCGCCGCGAGTGCCGCCGCCGGCAAGCCAACAGGTGAAGCCGTAGTGGTTGTGGTCGCGGCCGTTGAGCGCAGGGTATTCCGCCACCGGCGTGCGGCCGAACTCGCCGCCCCAAAGCACGAGCGTGCTGTCGAGCAGTCCGCGTTGGCGGAGGTCGGTGAGGAACGCCGCGAGCGGTTGGTCCCAGTCGCTGGCGAGCTGGCGATGGGTTTTCTCAAGACCGTTGTGGTTGTCCCACGGCTGGCCATTGCCGCTCCAAACCTGGATGAATCGCACGCCGCGCTCGAGCAATCGGCGCGTCATCAAAAGTTGCCGTCCGTGCGTGCCGCTGCCGTAGGCTTCGCGGATATTTTTTGGCTCGCGTTTAATATCAAACACATCCGTTGCCTCGGACTGCATGCGAAAGGCCAGCTCAAAAGTCTGGATGCGCGCCTCAAGTTGCGGGTCGGCGGCGCGGGCCTTGAGATGCCGCGCGTTGAGCGCCTGCGCGAGGTCGAGCTGTTGGCGTTGCTCGGCGGTGGACAAACGACTGTTGCGGATGTTGGCGATGAGCTTGGTGACGTCCGTGTGTTTGGTGTCGAGATGCGTGCCCTGATACGCGCCGGGCAAAAACGCGCTGCGCCAGTTGCGAGTGGCCACGATGGGATAGCCGCCGGGACACATCACGATAAAGCCCGGCAGGTTTTCGTTCAGCGTGCCGAGCCCGTAATTCACCCACGCGCCAAAACTCGGCCGTGGCAGTTGCCCGTCGCCGCAATTCATCAGCATCAGCGAAGGCTCGTGGTTCGGCACCTCGGCTTTCATCGAGCGAATCACGCACAAGTCATCCGCTGCGGCCGCCGCGGTCTTAGCGAAAATCTCGCTCACCGGCAGCCCCGATTGCCCGTATTGCTTGAACGAATACGGCGACCCCATCGCATGGCCCGTGCGGCGTTCGGTGCGAAAATTTTTCACCGGCAACGGCTGCCCGTGCAGTTTGGTGAGCATCGGCTTCGGGTCAAACGTATCCACCTGCGAAGGGCCGCCGTTCATAAACAAGTGCACCACCCGCTTCGCCTTCGCCGCAAAGTGCGGAGCCTTGGGTGTCATCGGTTGCTCGGCCTTCGCCAAGCCCGCGAGTGCCATCATGCCAAAGCCCGTGCCCGTGCGCGCCAAAAACTCACGACGTGAAAACACGCATTGGTCGGCAACGTTAATCGATGAAGGTGAATTCATTAGTTAAAAGGAGTGCGTGGACAAAATTCTGCCACTTTGATGCATCCGGTTTTTTGCCTAGATAGTTTTTTGACAAATCTATTTCATCTGATTCCGGCGCTCGGGCGAAAAGGATTTCGTAAAGCTGTTTTACTTTTTCCGTTTGTTCTGCCGGCAAATCTTTTCGGGTGGCGATGCGCTTGGCGTAATCGGCGATGGTGGTGTTGTTCATTAGGTACAGCGCCTGCGGGGAAACCATGGTGGCTTCGCGGCGGGCGCAGGTGAGGTTGGGGTCTGGGAAATCAAAGGCGCGCAAAACCGGCGCGAGATCCATGCGATTGATACGGCCGTAAATGCTGCGACGACCATTGAAGCCGGCGAGAACATTGACGGGTGGGCCACCCATTTTTTTATCAAGTTGGCCGGTGACGGCGACGAGTGCATCACGCATTGACTCAAAGCCGAGCCGATGGCGATTGAATTTCCAGAGTAAGCGATTGTCCGCGTCAATCAATTTGGGATTTGGGCCTTGGTCATTGGTCATTTCCCCCGGATGGGTGGACACCATTTGCCACGTGGCGGAGGTCATGATTTGCCGGTGCAAATGTTTGAGAGACCATCCGTTTTTTATGAAATCCGTGGCGAGCCAATCGAGCAATTCGGGATGGCTCGGCAGCTCGCTGCGCAGGCCGAAGTCGCTCGGCGTGTTGACGAGGCCCCGCCCAAAATGCCACGCCCACACGCGGTTGACGATGACGCGCGCGGTGAGCGGGTTGTCGGGCGAGGCGATGGCGCGGGCCAGCTCAAGGCGGCCGCTGCCGTTTTGGAAGGGCTTGCGTTTGGCGTCGGTGAGCACCTCGAGGAATTGCCTCGGGACGGGCTCGCCGCGTTGATGTGGATTGCCGCGCTTGAAAATCACCGGGGCATGCGGCGGGTCGATGTCCGTCAGTACCATCGCGCGTGGCGGCGCGCCCTTGCCGGTCATGCTCCATTGCTCGACGGCTTTGATGAGTTTTTTGTAAACCGCTTGGTCGGGCCGGTCGGGAATGAGCGCGAGGAAGCCCCAGCCGAGGCGGCGCGGAATCATCGGCGGCGAGTTCTGCCCGTAAAGCACCTGCCGCAATGCCTCGGCGTCGGCGTTGGCGAGGCAAGCGCTTTTGTCCCGCTGCGTTTTCCATTCGGCGTCGATGGTTTTGAACAGTGCGCCGTAGCCGTTCACAATTTCCTTCATCGAATTGGGTGGCGCGGCGGCAAATTTTGAACGGACGTGGGCGTTAATGGGAGGGGCGATGGCTCGCGCGCCGAACAATTCGCGATGCACTTCCGGCGCGCGCGCGGCGAACTCGTCGTCGGCCAACGCGGCGAAGCGATGCCACACCGTCCACACGGGGTTGCGTTCGCGCCGGGCGGTTTTCAGATACATTTCCCAGCGATGAATCACGTACGGATTGATGGCGCCTTTGTCGGTGAGCAGCATGAAATTTTCCGTGCTCGGCTGGTTGCGCTTGGCGTGGACGGCGGCAAGATATTCGGCCGTGCGCGTGCGGGCGGTGGTGATGATTCCGGTGCGCGTCTTGGCTACGAACTTCTCCAGCGCATTGAGTCGCTTTTTCATTTCGGTGTCAAACGCGCGCCGCTCTTCGGTATCGGTCGCGGGCTCAAACGTCGGCTGCAACGTCGGTTCCGATGCGCTGCGAAACACGCCGTACAGCGAATAATAATCCGCCGTCGGAATGGGGTCGTACTTGTGGTCGTGACAGCGCGCGCACGAAACGGTCAACCCCATCAACCCGCGCGTCGTCACGTCGATGCGGTCATCGAGAATGTCGTGGATGTTCCCCGAAAACCGCGCGCCGAGCGTGAGAAAGCCGAGGGCCGTCAACGGCGTTTTATCTTTGCCGAGGTCGAGCTTGTCGGCGGCGAGTTGCTCGATGATGAATTGGTTGAACGGCTTGTCGTCATTCAGCGAACGGATAACGTAGTCGCGATACGTCCACGCCCACGGGAAAGTTTTTTCCTCAAAAAAAACATAGCCCTTGTTGTCCGCGTAACGCGCGACATCGAGCCAATGGCGCGCCCAATGCTCGCCGTAGCGGGGGGATTTCAGCAACCTATCAATTTCGGATTTAAGATTTTTAAATTTAAATTTCTCCTCAGGCGGCAAACCAGTAAGGGCGAAATGAGCACGGCGGTTTAAAACGTGAACTGGCGCGAAGGGTGCGGGCTGAAGGTTAGCTCCCTCAAGCTTGGCGAGGATGAATTGGTCGATGGGAGTTTTGACCCACGTCTGGTTTTTCACCGTCGGCAGCGCGGGTTTTTTCACGGGCTGAAACGCCCAGTGGTCATGGCCCGTTTCCGCAGCGGACACAATCAGGGTTGCCAGCAGCAATACCAAAATTGAAGCCCTCTTTTTCATAGCAAATCAGTTAGAAGAACTTGGACGCATCCCGACGAATTTGCACGGCAATAAAAATGAGTACGCTTTTTCTTGCGCGCGCGGCGGTGGCGGCTCACGCTTTGGGAGACCCATTTTATTATGAAAACAAAATACCTTCCGAAGGTTTCGACAAAATCTGATGGATTCAACCGGCGCGCTTTTTTAGCCAGCGCCACGATGGCGGGCGCCGCGTTTGCCGCCGCCCAGAAAGGCACGCCGCGCGATTGGAGCGGCCAGACGCCCACGCGTTATCCCGAGCCGGATGTGCTGGTCCTGGATCCGTTGTTTGCAAAATACAAACTCGGCAACACGCCCATTCGCCGATTGTACACGAACCCCGATATGCTCTGGGCCGAGGGGCCAGCGTGGAATGGCGTGGGGAAATATCTTTTGTGGAGCGATATTCCCAACAATGTCCAGATGCGTTGGCTGGCGGAAGATGGGCACGTCAGCAAGTTTCGTCACCCTAGCGGCAACAGTAATGGAAACACGTTTGACTATAAAGGCCGCCAGATTTCCTGCGAACACGGCAACCGCCGCGTGGTGCGTTACGAGTACAACGGCAAGATTACCGTTTTGGCTGACAAGTTTGGCGGCAAACAATTCAACGCCCCGAATGATGCAGTGGTGCATCCGGATGGCGGTATTTGGTTTACCGATCCCGGCTACGGCAGCCTCATGAATTATGAAGGCAACAAGGCCAAAACAGGCACTGTGCAGCCTATACAAAAAGAAGCGGTTTACCGCATCGACGGCCAATCCGGCAAACTCACCCAAGTGACGGATGAAATATTCAAACCCAACGGACTCTGTTTCAGCCCTGATTACAAGAAGCTCTATGTAGCCGATACCGGTTCATCGCACTACCCTGAAGCCAAAAAAGAAATTAAGGTCTGGGATGTAGCCAACAGTACCAGCCTTAAGAACGGCAAAGTCTTTGCGAGCATGGACCTGGAAATGGAAGAAAAAGATGCCAATGGTTTGGTGCAAAAGGTCGTAAAGGCAGGTCAGGCGGATGGGATTCGGTGTGATGAAGATGGTAATATCTGGTCGAGTGCCGGCTGGGTGGGTGCGGGTTATGACGGCGTGCACATTTTTGAACCCAAGCAAGGCAAGCGCATCGGGCAAATCCTATTGCCGGAGATCTGCAGCAATGTGTGCTTTGGCGGAACCAAACGCAACCGACTGTTCATGACCGCCAGCCAATCACTGTACGCGGTCTACGTGGAAACCAAAGGCGCCCACATTACCTAGGCGCATCTTTTTATTGGAAGAAAATGAAGCTCTGATTAGGTTGAGAAATAAACCTAACAATTCTACTTCCGATTTTTGCGGGGACGTTTTGGCTTGGATTCCACTTTTACGCCCAAATCAGCGGTAGTCTTGCCGATGAGATTGGGCACATAGTTCCCCATGCGTGCAGGAGTAATTTTGCCCTTCGTGGGGAGAGCCTTGATGGTGGCGATGTGGCGCTTAGCGTTGTCATCCACGTAGTCCAGCGCGTTGAGCGCAAGCATGGAGGTGAAGACGGAATTCTTCGACACATCAGCGTGTTTCACTAGGGTATCGATGGCGGTAGATTGATCCTTGCCCTTGCCATAACGGCCCAAGGCCTCCGCCGCGACACAAACCACAGCGGTGGATTTGTCATTCAACGCCTCTAGCAGCTGTTCGCGGCCTGCCGCCACGGCTTTTTCGC
This sequence comes from uncultured Verrucomicrobiae bacterium, assembly GCA_937775205.1. Taxonomy (GTDB): domain Bacteria; phylum Verrucomicrobiota; class Verrucomicrobiia; order Limisphaerales; family UBA1100; genus JACNJL01. Next base: position 149,769 of record CALKBX010000002.1, read on the forward strand.
CGCGGATCAGGTAGCCCATCGCGGCCCAATAGCGCACGGCGCTGTCCTTGTCCGTGATTAGCTTCGCCAATTCTTTCCCGGCCGGTTCGCTTTTCATTGAGGCAATCTCAGCCGCATTCATAACTCGCTCCATGGGATAAGCCTTGTCGTTATGGCCCATGTCATATGGAGCGCCATCGCCGCTTCGGCTATGGATTTCCCCTTCGGGCAGGAAACCAACGTCACGAATCTTTACCGCCAAGGCCTGCTGAGCATTGCGCAGGCGCTTTAATATATCCGCGTGCTTCTTGGAATCGGCGAGGTTGTTGACTTCATCCCGATCACTCGCCAGGTCATAGAGTTCCTCAGAGGGCTTGGTCTGCCAGAATTTCGACTGCGCGGCGTTGAGTTTGCCGGCATGATATAGGTCGTGCCATACCTGTGTGGTCGGGGTCTTGAACATGTAGGAGATATACTGCCCGTAAATTTTGTGCGGCATGTAGTTGCGAATGTAGATGTAGCGCTTATCACGCACCACGCGCACCATGTCATAGCGCTCATCCATGCGCCCACGGAAACCGTAGATGTAAGGTTGCTCTGGCGCAGCGTATTTTCCCATGAAAGAATAACCCTGCAAATGTTTGGGCGGCTTAATGCCAGCGATACTGAGTAATGTTGGAGCAAAATCAATAAAGCCCACCAGCCGATCGGTCTTGCCGCCGGGCTTGTAGTCCTTTGGCGCCAAGTGACGCCACTTTTCAGGCACGTAAAGAATGAGCGGAACCCGAAGGCCTGAGTTATAAGGCCAGCGCTTGCTGCGTGGCATGCCCGAACCATGATCGCCGTAGTAAAAGATAATTGTGTCTTCCGCCAAGCCGGCCTCGGCAAGCTCCTTTAGGTTTTGCCCCGCCCGCGCATCCATCATGGTAATGCGATCATAATACTGCGCCCAATCCTTCCGCACCTCCGGCGTGTCCGGATGATACGCCGGCACCCGCACCCGCTTCGGATCATGAATCACATTCGCCTTCGGAATCGCATTCCGAATCTGGCTTTCATGACTAATGGTATGGTTGAAGATCGCGAAGAACGGCTTACCTTCCGGACGGTTTTTCCAGTGCGACTGGCGGCCGCCCACATCCCACACCTGCCCAGGCTTGGCGAGGTTGAAGTCCTCCTTAGAATTGTTGGTACAGTAATAACCAGCCGCGCGTAGATACTGTGGATACATCTTGAAACGCGAAGGCAACTGAGTGTTGCTACGCATGTGCTCGGCCCCGGTACTGGGCGGGTACAGCCCGCTAATCAGCGTGGTGCGTGCCGGTGCACACACCGGAGCGGTAGACCAGCAGTTGAGGTACATCATCCCCTTGGCCGCCAGTCCGTCGAGGTTGGGCGACTTTGCATATGTGTCGCCGTAACAGCCGAGTTCAGGGCCGTTATCCTCGCTGGTAATCCAAAGAATGTTGGGCAATTTCTGCTCGGCCGAAGTTTGAACCGCCAAGATGCCAAGACACCAAGTTATGAAAACAAATTGAGAAACTCGCATGCGCTGATTTCCGCAGAGGATGCCAGTTTAGTCAATCATTGGTTGCTTATGCCACTAGATCGGCGCTCGTTCAGTTCTTTGGGATTAGGTTGGCGGACTGCGCTTGCAATTTTTAATCGCCTCAAGAGTTGGATAAATAGCCAACTAAAATCTAGTTGGCCGGGGGCCAGCCCATGACGGGCGCTGGAGGGGAATGCGTGATGGCTGTTGTGCCAGCCTTCACCCAGGCTGAACATCGCCACCCAAAAATGATTTCTGGATTTGTCGCTTGTTTGGAAATCGGTGCCGCCCCAGCGGTGGGTCACGGAATTTACCGCATCGCCGGCATTATACATGGCCACGACGGTGAACCACATAATAGCTAGAAAAAAATAATTCTGAAATGCCAAACAAATCACAAAAGGAAGCGTGTGAATCAGGACGCCGAGGATGTATCCGGGTCGGCGACTGATGAATACCAGAAAGGGGAATTTTTTTAAATCCTGAGTGTTTGAGCAGGAATCCGTTGTATAGACCGGGCGACAGGCTGCATCAATTAGCAATCGTAATGGGCCGGCCATAGCGTAGAGGAAACAGGCCAGGCGATTGCGGATGCCAAGATACCATCCGCAATGGGCAAACCAAAAACCGTGAATTCCCGGCGCGTGCGGATCTTCGGGGGTGTCGGTTTTGGCGTGATGATTTCGGTGATTACTCACCCAGGGAATGGGCGGCCCGGCGCCCAAGCCCATGAACACGAGCGGATACAAAAACCATTTGGGCAGTTCGAGTGAGCGATGGGTAAGGGTGCGGTGATATCCAACGGTCACACCAAGGCCCACCGAAAGGTACCAGCCAACCAACAGCACGCCGATGGTGAGTTCGGATGTCATTCACGTTCCGCTTTGCCTTCTGAGTTTTGGTATTTCCAGCATCGGTGGACTTCCTCAACATAAGGGAGAATCGCAACGACGATCATAAAGGCGGCGTAGGTCATCACATAATTGGCTGAGCCCAAGGGTTCCGGCCGGAGTTGAATATAGATTTCCCCTGACCATTTAAGTGTGATGGTGTTGATGAAGGCGGCCCAGTTTCGGCAGATGACCAGCGCGAGCACATAAAACGGGATGGTTCCCAAATAATTGTGCAGGTGCGTTTCCCAGATGGAAATTTTCCGGCGAGATGCGGCCCACACCACATCATTGTGCGCCACAATTTCGTGCAGAATGAAACAGATAAAACAGACCAGCATTACGAGCACATTGATTTTGCAAAAAATCCCGAGCCAAATGGGTATGCCCACAAGCACGCCCATGCCCATATGCATCAGGGATTCTCGGAGGCCGTCGTTGCGCTCGATGTGTGATGCGCGGTGGCAAAGGTAATCGAGTGATCCAACAATCACCCAGAGCGGAAGCAGGAGATAGAGGATCAACCCGAGGGTCAGATTTTCCACGGTCGGGTCATTCATCGGCATCCTTTGTTTTTTGTTGCTGCCGCTTTTGTTGCACCAAGAATGCGTGTAAACATTCTGCTGCGAGACCGTGCAGCATCAGGCGGTGAGCGGCGCCCAGTATGTTTTCCGGCACAATGGGATGCCGATTGTTCACCAGCCCGATGAATCGCATGTCCCCCACCAGTCGGGTGGCGTAAAGAGCCACGGTTTCATCCAACTGCAGCGAATTGCAGGCGCGCCAAAAATCGCTGTCCGTCAGGAACAATTGATACAACGGAGTGTAAAGCTCGATGGCGGATTCCAAATCGAGCACGTTGAACCAGCCGTTGGGCATATCCTCGATATCAAATTCACCGTCAGTAATGGGGCCAAAATCCAGTTCATCCGTGGCCTGAAACTCTATATTTTTTTCCTTCAACTGGCGATTGAGGTTGATGATGAAATTGTAGATATTTAAATCATGCTGTAAAAATACATTCTCTTTAAGGTCGGCGAGGGTGCCTGGTTTTAGGGGGTTCAGGGGAACATCCACCCCCTTGGTGTTGCGCGCAATGAATCCCAGCAACTCGCTGCCAATGTGCATGTGGCGAACAATCAGGAGATTGGCTTGCGGTGACACAAAATATTTTAGGCCAAGATAGATGAGTCGATGCAGCAGCCACGGCGAGGTAAGTTTGTTGGGCACGAAAATTTTTAGAATTTGAAACAGGCAAATGAAGAGGCGCGCAAAGGGGCGAATTAAGGGGAAAAAGAATTGCCGGGATCGCGATGATACATCGACCAAAAAGCTGGCCTTGGCGTTCTGGTCCATGGCCACGCTGGTATCCAGATAGAGGGCCAGCCAAGGATTGGGATCCTTTGGGTCGTGGGAGGTTTGCTCAAGTTGCTCGATAGCTCCAGCCATTTTAATAATTTCCGATTTCTTCCAACTGCAGACGATACAAGCGCGCCACGACTTTGGCCACTTTCACAATATCTTCCACGCGTTGCTCGGTGAGGATGCCCGATTGGACGACCAAATCAAGCCTCTCGAAATGGAGGTCATCACTTTCAGAATGATACAACAAGAATGACACCTGATCATCAGCGAGATCAAGCTGCTCCTGAATTCGCAGTGCCCAGCGCCGGGCTACGCGACGCCCCAAGCCCTCAATAATGAACATCGCCCCGATCAGATCAAACGGGTTCTCGCGGCTCGCCCGGCTGAGAATGTATTCAGACAACGCTTCGCTCCCGATGTTTTTCTGGCCATCCTGAATCTTTTCCAGAGAACCGCCGGCGGCAACATAGTTTCGCTCAAGCATTTCAAAATCCCGATGCTCATCACTGGAGTGGCCAATGAAGGCGGACCGAATCGGAAAATTTTCGCGGGTGATATTCGATGCCGCGCGGGAGATCCATCGCGACCCGTCGATCACTTGCTGGCGCATATTAAAGAGCAGTGATCGATAATCCTCAATGGTCATACGGCCCGCGTTCATCTTTGCCACAATGGGCACGTGATTCAGACTGGACTCAAACTCCACCCAAACTCGCGACAGCTTTCGAACCAGCGATTCCTCAATCTCCGTGCCGGTGGTTTTGATATCAGGCGCTTCAATTTCCTCCGGCGAATCGACTTCAAACACTTTGGCCGCAGCTGAAGATTTGCCGACCACCGTCATTTGCATATAGCCAAAAGTGAACCGCCCGCTTTCTGGCACGATGCAAAGCAACTTTTGGCCGGGCTCCAACTTGCCGCTGCCAAACAATTCCTCCAGCATCACAAACGGGGACGCCGCGCCCACATTTCCCTTGTCATACAAATTGGTGAAGATGCGTTCGGGGTCGATTCGCAGACCGCCCCGGCATAGCAGCTCATACGCCTGCTCCTTGAAAATATGAGAAGAATAATGCGCCACATACCAGTTGATCTCGGACGGGTTCAATTTGCCTTTTTCAATCAAATCAAACACGCCATCCACCGTCAGCTGCACAACTTCACCGAGAAGATTGATCGTTTGTTTGAGGTTCATCACGCCCTCGGCCGCGGCGGTTCTCACATTGGGATAATCCAGCCAACCGCGCACTTGCTCGCCCCGCACTTCATCGGTGTCCCCCACGTACATACAGGGGGGGTATTGGCCGGCGTAGGAGCGCAGCTCCACCCAGTCCACTTTCAGTGACAACCCTTTTTCGTTGGGCCGATTTTGCATCACCAACGCCCCCGCTCCGTCAGACAACATCCAGCGCAAAAACTCAGATTCAAACGGCAGCCGCCGGTCGCGGCCATAGCCCTGATCCTCAAACCTTGAAGCCTTGAAAAAACGGCTGGAGAGTTCGCTGGCACAGCAAACCGCATTTTGTGCTTCCTCCGTCCGCACCGCCATCACCGCATGCCTGAATGCCGCCACGCTGGAAGCGCACACGCCGTGCAACGATGCAATCTCGCACGGCGGCGTGCCCAGCTCGCCGTGCACCATGCTGGCAAAACCCGGCAACAGCAAATCCCCCTGAGTGGAAGCCGTCACCAACAATTCAATGTCCTTCAAATCCAGACTGCTTCTCTCGATCGCCTGACGAATCGAATTGGCAGCCATCCCCGAGTTGGAGATTGTGGTATTTTGGTTCTTATCAATCGCATAATGGCGCGTGCGAATCTGGTTCTGCCTCAATACCCTTGCCTTGGCCCGGGATGCCTGGCCATCTATCTTTCCCAGATAATCCTCAACCTCATCATTGGAGATGGGCTCTCCGGGAAGAAATGCCCCGGCAGCGGTTATGTAACAGTCTTTCATAAATCAGTTCATTCTGTGCTCGTTTCCCAAAAGGTATCACGCAGTTGAGCGGGGACAAAATTGATTATTCAAGAACAACCATTGATTTAATCAATTTGGCTTCAAGCAGGTACCCCTAGTATAATCAACCTCGTGAACTTGTTTCAGGAACCATTGCCCGCGGGTTGGAAAAATCTGAAGGAGCACATCCCGTTCAAACTGCTCATCGGAATCGCATGTATGATCTATTGGGCGATTCCCTATTTCACCTTGAACCACCACGATTTTCCGCACTACCACTCCCTGCCGGAAACTTGGTTCGACCAAGCCCCCATCCTGCCTTGGACCATTCTGGTTTACCTGTCGATTTTTTCCCTGTGCACTCTGGGCCTGCAACTTCACCCCTCCCGCGAATCCATCATCAGATATTGGAAATCGGTTGTCATCACCTACGCGATCGCCTTCACAATCTTTGCCCTGTTCCCAACCAAGATGGCCCGCGCCGTCACGCCGGAAATGTCTCCATTTCTGGAAAGCGCTTTTGCATTTACACGAACCGTTGATGAACCCACCAACTGCTTCCCCTCATTACATTTGGGCAACTGCTTCCTCGTCGTGTTTGCCTACCGTCAATATCGCATCGGTTGGGTCTTCCTGATTTGGTCAATCCTCATTGGAGCCTCCGTTCTCACCACCGCCCAGCATATGTTTTGGGACATCCCCGGCGGCATTGCCATTGCCGCCATCGGCACATTCCTTGCAGAAAAATATTGGGAACCAAACCGCCCCCACAAAACAGAAAAACAGTGAACGGCCAACAGCGCAGAGAGCAACGCATCCGCCGGACATTCTAGAAAAAACCCGCCGACCCGAAGGCCGACGGATTGAATGGAGATCACACACTTATTTGTTGCCGGATTGTTTGTCTTGGCGATTGCCGATGGCACCTCCTAGGACGGCTCCGCCGATGGCGGCTCCTTCGGCGGTTTTGCGGCCTTTGTTGTGGCCGATGACGCCGCCGAGCAGTCCGCCAAGTTCGGGGCCGTTACCGTTATCCTCCGAAGTGATCCAGAGAATGTTCGGTAGTTTTTGCTGTGCCATCACGTTGAACGCAACAAGCAAGCCCAAGATAAATAAACGTAATAACTTCATAAGGAACCGAGGTTGAATAACAAAAAATCGCCATGAAAGCACCAAGAAATTCAGCCGCTGTTCTCCTGTACGCGACTACTTAAACATGTAATGCCCCGCAATTTTCAATCGAATGCGAAAAAGCCCCCACGGTCTTGAGCAATCTGGCTGCGTCGCCGCCTGCGCGATGATGTACAGCTTAACCTTTTCCTTGCCACTCTCAAATCAACTTAGGCTTTGCGTCCCTGGGCACGATTGAATCCTGTGCCGTTAGCTTAAACTTCGCCGCGGTCAACACCGTGCCTCTCAACAAGCATAACGTGAATCACATGCCTAATTGCCGAAAATGTTATTTTGTCTGTTAACAGGTGGTACGGTTGAATCGAGCGGTAACAGTCAGGGTTTCACAACCCAAAAAAAACTGATTGAGGGGTTGACAAATTCAGTCATCGGGGCCATTTTGTACGTGTACGTACAAACGCGTTCACCTAACAAAAGGATAAATCATGAAAAAGACATTCTTAATTCTCCTGGCAATGGTGCTAATTACGCCCAAGGCACAGGCACAACTATTCAGTGATGAAGGCGTCGGCGGAGCCATAATTGGCGGCATCGCCGGTGGCATCATTGGCCACAACAACGGTCGCAAAACATGGGAAGGAGCGTTAATCGGAACAGGAACAGGCCTCCTGGCTGGCACCATCTTGGGTCAAGATCAGCGAAGTCGGGGTTATTCATCGCACACGAGCTACCCAAATCGGTCTCGTTCCTATTCCAGCCACCCCTACTATTCCTCGCACCGGGATTCCACTCACCGGCCCTATTATAGCCAATCCTATGGTACTCAACATTATTGCCCGCAGCCGCGAATCATCCGCCAAGTTGTGGAACGGCCTGTTTATGTGCAACCGCAAAGACCAGTCTATCAGCAACCGACCTATGCTCAACCGACCTATGCTCAACCGACCTATGCTCAACCGACCTATGCTCAACCGACCTATGCTCAACCGACCTATGCTCAACCCGCAGCCGATCATCATCCAGCAAACGATCGTTGTGCGGCCCACATATACTCCGCAATCCTCCTATGTTCTGCCGAGTGGATACCGGATTGCTTACTAGTTGGATGAGGCGAAACTGAACTCAGTGGCCGTGAAAACTCGGCTCTATTACTCCCGGCTAATTTTGTTGAACCCCTAAATCAGTTCTTTGGAGTACTGTGGGGATTCTTCTCGTTTGAGCCGTTTTGCTTTTTCCCCTTTGGTGCAACAGCTTCCAAGAATGAATCCAGTGTGATTGTATTTCTCTTTCCTGCCTCAAGATTCCAAAACTGGGATTCCTTGGCTTGTTTGGCTTTTGTGGCAAGGGAGGCTAGTGCAAGGCAGATTTCATCGTCCAGTTCTAATCCGTGTCTTTGGACAATCACTTTGGCTATTTGGGCCATTTGTTCCGGCTTGCCTGTGAAGAGGAAGCAGCGATACAGATCGATGTAATATTCCTTGGTTGAGTCGTACCCGTATTTTTTTGCTTCGAAAAGCATAGGGAGGGCTTCTTTGTAGAGGCCCTTTGCGACGGTTGCCTTGAACTGCCTGATTACCGCCACGCGGTACAGTGGGGGGATCTCCTTTTGTTTCAACAATTCTGTTGCCTTGATTTCAATCTGTTTCGGGACAAGTACAACTATTCCCACGACATGATTTTTTCCCGTTAGGAAATGGGTGTTTTCTCCAAGTCCAAAAATGTTTCCTTGGGCTTTCGAAAGAAGGCGCACCCCCAACTGGCTATATAACAGGTGGCCAAACTTGAATGGTTTCAGTGCCGCCTGAACCTCGGGAGATTGTCCGGCACGGTATCGAATTACTTCAGCCGCGAGAATAGGCCGAATTAGTGATTTTTTTTGGTGGTCACCCAAAATAGGAGAGACTCGCTTGGCACAAGCAACGATGGTTTTGCCGCCCTCTTCTCCGGTGGCAACAGCTAATCCGGGCTGATATCGGGCGTTTTGCAATAGTCGGGTGACAGTTGCATTGGGTTGATTCCCAAAGCTCGATTCCAACCCTTTTTCGAGAAGTTTCTTGAGAAGGCCTGCTTCTTGATTTGTCGGCAATGGCTGGGCAAAGCTATTGCACGCAATTAGTACCAGCAGTAGTGAGGTTTCCCGTATCATGGCAATGCCTAAATTCGTTTTGTCCCCGGATCATAGAATGCTTCAAGGGGCACCGGGAAGTGGGATTTTCCCGGAGGGACCTTGACCGATTGGGCGTTGCCATTTGGGATCGCTAAAAATCCCGCCTTTGGGCTGTTTGCCTCCGGCTATTTTGTTGCCTTTCTCCAATATGCTGGGCCCATTTTCCATTTCCTTTTTCAGTTCGCGTCCGGCGGCTGTCATCTTGGGGTTGTAAATGTAGGCTGAGAAATACCAGTCTCCATCCTTGGATTTCCACGATTTGGGCGGCGATATACCCTCCGGGAGTTTCCCTTTTTGTGCGGATTTGAACGCATCGGTAACCTGAACACGACTTTGGAAAACATCGTAGGTTGCACCAACGGGAACGACTGATTCTTCTCCATCCATCATCGGATCCCCCTTGAGATCAAATTGCTTTTGCTGATCCATCATCTGGCTGGTCATACCGCTGGACCACGCCATTTGGTCGCCCATAATTAAACCCACAAGACTCGCAGAAGCCCTCATTTGGGCTTGGCTCTTTGAAGCTTGTTTGAGCCTTTTTTCGATGGTTTTGTTCTTGTTCATTCGGATGACTGCCGAACCGAATCCAACAAAGTACAAATCTTGGTCCCCTTTCTCGTTTACCACGCTAATCACCCTGCTGCAAATGGGGGGGATAACTGCGGAACGCAACTCTACAAGCACCTGCTCCATTCCGGCGGCCAAGTCATTCGCTACGATGACCGAGGGAGTTGCTCGCATGGTGGCACCTCGGGTGACGGGTGTGGTGGCAATTGTGACCGAAACCTCATGTTCCTTTACGTCGTCCTTCACCTCATAGAGCACAAAACCTCGTAACAGCCCCTCCACCTTTTGTTTGTTGGATTCATTGAAAACTACCGCTGTATTGGCCAACGAATTTGTGGCAGAATCATACGCATCGATTGAGGTCACCAATTCCTGTGTGGCATCCACTGTTAAGCCATGCGTATATGCCGCCAGATTTTTCTTGGCCTCCAGATAGGCCTGCACGTATGCCATACGTTTCGAAATCAACGAAGAGTTCCGATTGGGGAAGGTGCGGTAAATCGCTGTTCCGCGAGCCATCACCCCGATGCCACCACCCGGCGCCTTGAACACTGCCACATCCTCTTCTTCCTCTTCCAGTTCCATCACGGTCGCGACAGCTGCGTCTTGCATATTTGCCCCTTCCACCAAAGGGGTTTTGCCGCCTTTCTTGGTCAGCTGTTGCTCAGTCACCTTGATTTTGTCAGGTTGCTTTGGCTTCGCAGGTGCCTTGGCACCATCTTGGGCAGGCGTGAGAAAGTCTTCCAGTGTGGGTTCTGCCGCCATGGCACTAAGGGCCGTGATTGCAAACATCGTCATCAGGTAGCTTGTGATTTTTTTCATGGTTGTATGTTGAGTTTAGGGTTGGGGTTAAATTATTTGATTCCCGGTGTGCCATCATCCACGGGGCCTTTGGCGGGTGGCAACAGCTTGGCTCTTTTGCACAGGCCACCGTATTTGATGCCGACGGCCTTGCCTTCGATGATCCGTCCCCAAGAGGAGGCGGCATCCACCCGAAGGATTTGAACCACGGCAAGTAGATCACCAATTGCGGCTTTTTGCTGCCCGGTGGTAGGATCCACATAGGTTTCGCCCGGAGAGTGAATGGTAAATGTGTCGCCTACCTTGAGTCGTCCACGCCCTTGATTCAGCAAAACCATGCCGCCTTCGTTGGGCTCCTTCACCACTTTGACGGGGTCGATGGCGTCCAAAAACGCATTCATCGTGGCTTCGGCAGCTGCATCGTACATTTTCTGCAGTCGCTGCTGTGGGAGGAGGCGGTTTAGTTCTGCTTTGCCCATGGCTAGGGCGATGCTGTCACTCCAAATCACCTCGCGTGTGCCCACTTCAATCACCCGAAAATCCACCGCAATCGAGGCGATGGAGTTTGCCCCGCGCTGATTGAGCAGTTCGATGAAAAACGGGATGTCAATTTGGGAAAAGTCGTTGATAGCGCCGGCCAGCACGTAATCCGCGCCCAATGTCTCGCCAAACCGAACCATCTCCTTCAGGTTCGCATCTTGATTGATTAGGAAGCCTTTCTCCTTTTGCAGTTCCAACACATGACGCCGATCCAGAACACGATATTGACCGGCCTTCACCAATTTGTTTACCAAGTTCTGGCTTAACCGGGCCGCGACCTGATTGGCGGGCAGCGGTTGTGGTGCCTGCGCGAGGCCGATGCTGAAATTTGCCTTGGCAAATTGAAAATCAGCCACCACCAAGGTCAGCAGTCCTTTTTTGTTGGAGGGTGAAATATATCGGTAAATGCAAACCTCCATCGAGACTCTCCATTCCCCCTTTGTTTCCTTGGCCTCAAGAATATTGTAGGCAGCGATCAATCCCTTGGATGCGGTTTTAATTTGTTCGCTGGTTAAGTCGGAGATTTCAACGGATTCATTCGATTTACCGTCGGTTTCCTTGATGAACTGCTTGATGGAACTCTCCATCTTTTGAGCCGAATTTATGGACAGTCCATTCACCTGTTGCACCGCCTCAACCAAGCCGTGTAACACCGCAGCCTGCTTGGTATGTCCATACGCCTCCACTATCCGTTTGATGACCTTTGTCGTGGCGGTGGATTGCGGGCAGTGGCCGTGGTTTGCGGTGGTTGACTTTGGATTATGTGGTTTCTTTCCGGGCGCGGGTCTATTGGCGGCAGCCTTACCCGAACCGGGAACCGTGATACGTGGGTTAAAGACGTAGGCGGCAAATACCCAATCGCCATCCTCGGAATACCACGTCTTGGGCGGGGCAATCCCGGGAGGAAGTTGGCCTTTTAAAGCCGTTTTGTATGTAGAAGATAACCGCATTCTGTTTTGAAAAATGTCCACGGTTTTCGCCATGGGAATAACTGCATTTCCCCCTTCCAGCATGGGGTCTCCCTTCAAATTGAACTGTTTTTGCTGATCCAACATTTGGCTGGACATTCCACTTTGCCAAGCCAATTGGTCCCCCTTCACCAAGGCCAGCAAGCTGACGGACGCACGCATTTGGGCTTGGCGTTTGGCTGCCTGTCCAAGTCGTCTTTGTACATCCTTGTTTCTATTCTGGGAAACGATTGAAGAGCCAAACCCCACAAAATAGAAATCCTGCCCTCCCTTTTCGTTTACCACGCAGACAATCCGGCAGCAAACGGGCGGCACGACACCAGTCCTCAATTCAGCCCAAACCTGTTTCATCCCGGCCTCTAAATCGCCGGCCGTAATCATCGCGGGGTTCACCCGCATGGTTGCCCCTCGCGTCAACGGGGTGGTGGCGATGGTGACGGACACTTCCTGCTTTTCCACATCATCATTTACCTCGTAAATGACATAGCCCCGAAGCAGTCCCTCCACTTTTTGCCGGTTGTTTTCATTCATCACCGTGGAGGTATTGGCCAGGGAATCATTTGCGCTGTCATAGGCGTCAATGGCAGAGGTCAACTCCTGTGCGGCTTCCACATTCAAGCCGTGTGTGTATTGGGCCAAGTGGCCCTTGGCCTGCAGATATGCATTCACATAGGCCGCACGCTTTAGAATTAACGCGGCATTGCGGTTTGCGAGGGGACGATAGGTGGCCGTGCCTCGAGCCATGATCCCGATCCCGCCGCCAGGTGCCTTGAAAACGGCCACGTCCTCTTTTTCCTCAACGAGCACCATCGCCGTTGCGGCGGCGGCATCCTGAATGTTCGCGCCCTCCACTACGGTTGTTTGGTCTCCGTCCTTGGTCAACTGTTTCTCGCTCTTCTTGATCTTATCCGGCTGCCGGGGCTTCAACGGAGCCTTGACTCCATCCTGCGCCGGGGTCAGGAAATCCTGAAGATTGGGGCCGTCCGCGCCACTCACAGTTGTGAATGTGGCAGTGACAAGTGGAATCAGGAATTTGGAGATGTGGGGAACTTTCATAGAATCGAGTTATTCAGGGTTTCTTTGTGCAATTTTCCTTATGAAATTCGTAATGTTCATTTGGAATTTTCACCCCGCAATACTCGCATTTGGTCGCAATTTTTCCTCTTTCCACTTGGGGTTCTTCCGGCACTTCTGCAGGTGCCTCGGCCGGCTTGCTATCCCCCGAACCACAGCCCAACAGGGAAAACAAAAGGCTCATTATAATGATTTTGGTTTTCATGCGATTTACCAAGTTCTAGCGGATCCCTTGCCTTGTTTGGAGATGAAATACTGACCGGTCCCAAGTTCGAATTCCTGTTTCTAAATCATTGACTTGTATATTGTATGGTATATGTCTTTTCCACATTTCGGCCGTTGCGGGCTGTGCTTTCTGTGACGGATCCAAATAATGAGAAGCGTGGGGCTTCTAATCGCCCCTCGCCAATGGTTGAGCCTTTGCGAACTTCACCCGAGTTCCGGAGTTGCCGCATCTTTATCACCAACGGATCATTATCCAATTCATTGATGGTTGAAGGACGTTTGCTGGCATAGCATTTGCCGCTTTCTTGCAGGGCTTGGATGATGTTGTCGATCAAGATGTTTGTGTTAATGTGTTGGGTGGTTTTGTTCTGGATTCGGCTGATGGCAATGACGTGTTTTTTGCCGTCAGCCCGATCCAATCGTCCACTGGCGAGCAATCGATTTACGATATCGCTTGATGCGCTTACCCAGTCTTGAGGCGCTACCGCCCATCCTTGGACGCCCCCCCCCACTACTTGCCACGACGGGTTATGTCCACCCCCGTGGAGGAGCAAACCTGTAGCGATTAGCAGCGTGAATGCGAGTGAGAACGAAAATATTTTCTTCATAATGATTCTGAGTTAACTTGATTTAAGGGATATGATTTTGTGCAGTAACTAGTCTTTTTCAATTGTCAGTTTAAAGTCAACGGCTCGGGTGTTTTTCGCAACCAATAGGAGAGGATTTGAGCCTCGAATCATAGTTAGACTACGCCATCCACGGTCTGCCGAACTCAACACTGCCCCATTGTGGTCCAGCCAATGGACTTGGTAAACGATAAGGCGTACCACTGGGTCTTCGGTTAAAAAAACTGACATTGAGTTGCAATAATCCACTGCTTTGTTTTTTGAGAAGTTGAATATGCTCGACCACCAAATATCGCCCAGAATAAGCCACCTTGTGCAAGTGTGGGTTGGCCGGATTTGACCACGGACGGCGGCTGACCGCCGGGGGCTTCACAACCAATTATCAGTGCCAGGATAGTAGCTAAAAGTAACTGTTTCATGAATCTCATTTCAACCTTGAATTGGAAAATCTTCGGGATTGTGCCTGAGGTTGTCTGCTTAACGTACACCACGTTCACGCTGCCATCAATCAAGTCAATCTCGGCTTCGCCACCATCGGACCGGCCCAGCTTGAGCTTGCGATTAGCGGGTGTGTTCACGCGACATACCTGAAAATTGGAAGGCAACGTGCGCCAAGTGCGAGAATCTGTTTCTTTCATTATTCCCGTGTATAAAAGCCCTCCCCCAAAATAACCTAGATCTCCGTATTCTTTTTGTAGCAAATTATGTGCCCTGTCGTTTTGAGAATGGTTGCCAAAATGATCCGGTTGCGGATGCCTGGCCAGCGTAATTGGAATTCCCCGTGCTACCACTGAATTCATATCTGCCAAGGGCAGGGCCTGCTCCGTTCGTCCGCCAACCTTGATAAGTTTGGTGGACGGGGACTTCATCGAAAGCAATTAGCTTTGGCCATTTTGCCTTGATGTCGATTAGATAAGTTTTCTCAACAATCCTTTCAGTATACATATGATTCCCTTGAGAGGTCTTTAATCGGATTTCCTTCTCGATCATATCGATATTCTCGAACTCGGGATTTGACCTTTATGGGGATAGGTGGAAATTTGAATTCTTCCTCTTTCCGATACGGTGCAATTCCCGCCTCAAACAAGATGTAGGTAATGTTTTCAATCGGCTGGCGTTGGTTAACCCTGAGCACGTCGGTAGCCACGTGCTTATTGTTACCACTCATTGCCAAGACCCTCTGCAAACTCTTCAGGCCGTTTTCCAAGTCACTGTCCCCCTGGGGATTGATTGTAAAGAATAGGCCTTGGAGGTATTCTGAAAAAGGGTTTACAAAGGGACCATAGGCAGGATTTACATCAGGCAACTCATTCATTACGAGTGCAAGTTTGGACTGGAACCCTTCATTGTTGAGCAACTTATCCACCTCGGAGCCGTCCAATAATTCCCGGTACTTGGCTTCCGCCTCCTTTACCTCCTTTTCATCCTTGGTAATCTGCTTGGAGTACTTGTCCACGGCGGTGGCCTGCGCCTCATGAAGCCTCCTAAATTCAATCCGGGTATTATCAAGATCATCCAAGACCATATAATTCAGCGCGCGATAAGTGTGAGCCATGATTCGGTCGTAGGAATAACCCCTGTAAATTAGGACATTCAGGTTGGCTATTGCAGCCACGGCCTCACGGCCAACTTTTCCTGTCGTGGGATCCTGCTCACGATCGTTCATTAAACTGAGAGCACTCTCAAAAGCCTGATTACTTGCCTCAAACTGACCGGCAGCCCGTAAAACCCGCTCCATGCTCAAGGAAGAAAACTATGTTGTTTTTAACTTTACTGCGTTGCTTATCCAGGAGTTCACTAGATTCCTTATGGGCTGCCTCGTATTTTCCTGCAGCCCAGTTATCGGCCAATTTCTGAGTGCATTTCACATAGGAAAGGGTGGAGTTGCAGCCGACACCAAGAATCACGATGCACAGTAACCCGGATGACAAAACTAATTTGGTAATGAATTGGATTGATTTCATGATATGTTTGACAATTAAGGATGGCGCAGCAGAGACAGAGCCGCTCCTGCTAACATTGGTCATTAG
>CALKBX010000003.1 GCA_937775205.1 uncultured Verrucomicrobiae bacterium
CAATTCCCACCGCCTCCACCAATTTTATTTTGTTCCAGATGTTAAAAAAACAATCGCCAGTCGGCCTCGCGGCGAGGCTGTTTCTTTTTATTGTGATTGCGGCGGGCGGCTTGATGTTGCCCGGCTGTAGCAGCATCAACAAAGTGAATCCCGTGTCCGACGAATCCTATTTCCAATGGCTCTTCGCCCTTCCGCACAAGGCCGTGAAAACGGTTTTGGACATCCATGAAGAATAGTCGGCAAGCCGATCTATTTTTTACTTCTGAATTTTAACTCAACCCCTTAATGGGTTTGGCGTGATAGATGGAATGGGGACGGCCGGTGGAGTCGGTGTAGGTGGCGTTGGTGGGGATGCCGAGGGTTTCGTAAATGGTGGCAGCAAGGTTTTCGGGTTTCTGCGGGGCGCGCGCGGGATGGCCGCCGATTTTATCGGACGCGCCGATGACGTTGCCGCCATGCACGCCGCCGCCGGCGCAGAGGATGGATTGAACGGCGCCCCAATGATCGCGACCGGGGAGTTTGGCGCTCGGGAGGGTGGTGATTTTTGGGGTGCGGCCAAATTCGCTGGCCATCACGATGAGGGTGTCTTCCAATAAACCACTGGCGCTCAAGTCATCGATGAGGGCGCTTAGGGCACGATCCATCGGGGGCAGGAGATAATCTTTCAGGTTGGGAAACGCGGCTTGATGGGTGTCCCAAGTTTCGTTATTGCCGAGGTTCACCTGCACGAGGTTTACGCCGAGGTTCACGAGGTTGCGCGCCATGAGGAGGGACCACCCGAAGCTGTTGTCGCCGTAGCGCTCGATTTGTTTTGGATCCGCCTTGGATAGATCAAAGGCGTCGTGTGCCTTGCCGTTGGCGAGGAGGGAGAGGGCGGCTTGGCGGTATTTGTCGAAGTCCTCTTGATTAGCTGCCGTCTCGAGCGCGCGGGATTGGGTTTCTAGGTTTTGGCGCAGTGCAATGCGATCGGTTACGCGGCGGAGGTTCAAGCCTTGTGGCAAGGTAAGTTGAGGCGATTGAAAGGTGAGGGCGGGATCCTTCATCGCGCCGGTGGCGTGGTGAAAGAGATATTTCGGATACGCGCCATAATGCAACGGATGTTTCGGGGAAGCTTCCAAAAACCACGGGTCGCGCGCGGGCCCCATGCGCCCGGCGAACTGGCCAGGGATGGTGCGCCCGGTGCGGTGCACGATTTTATCCGGCATTACAATCACCGGCGTGGGGGCATGCCCGCGCGGCTTGAGTATTGAGTTGGTGATGGCGGCGATGCTTGGGTCGTCGGTGTCCTGTGGTTTGCTGGAGTTAAACCCCGCAGGCGGCGTGGACATCCCGGTGAGCATCGCATGGTGCCCCTGTGAATGTTCGTTGTGCGGATGAGTGAGCGATCGCACTAGCGCCCATTTATCTGAACGCTGCGCCAACATCGGCAGATGTTCGCAAATATGGATGCCGGGAGTTTTGGTGCGGATGGGGTTAAACTCCCCGCGAATCTCGCGCGGGGCATTGGGTTTGAGATCAAAACTCTCGTGCTGGGCCAAGCCGCCCGAGAGGAAAACATAAATGACCGACTTCCCCCGGGCAGCGGGAGCTTCCGCTCGCAATCGCGCCACATCGCTCATCCCCAGCCCCATAAACCCCAGAGTGCCCGCGTGAATGGCGGCACGGCGGGAAACTCCGTTCTGGCGGTGAAGCAAGTCCATATGACGCAACGGAACACCCATTCCCGCATCCCGTCAAGCAGGGAAGTTACTGTCCTTCCACGCCGAATTCGGCAAGGGAAGCCCAAGGGCCGGCGTTGATTTCGGACAACGTACGAATGCGAATGAAGCGGCCTTTCACAGCAGCGCACTTTAAGGCTTGCGGCGACTTGGTTTTCTTCAGCGTGGCCTTGACGCTCGGTGGGCCAAATTTTTTGGTATCACTGGAAATGCTGATTTCAATTTCTTTAAGGGTGCCGTTCCAAGCGGCGTCTTGGCGGGCGAGGAGCCGGAAACCGGTGAGCGTGAATTCGCGGCCGAGGTCGATAATAAGTTCGTGTGGATGTTTTTTTATTTTCGGCGAAAATTGTGTGTGCCAGATTGTGTTGGCGTTGCCATCGATGACGTTGCGGGCGAATTTGCCGTTGCCGATATTTTCGCTGCTGAAACGAATGATTTTGAAATCTTTGCTGCTCAATAATCCCTTTGTATTCCACTTGGCTTTGCCGGCGCGTTGGGGTGGGCGGGTGGAGCCAAATTTGGCGCGGCGATCTTTTTCGTGATTTGTACGGTCGGCAAAGGTGCCTTCCACGGCGGGTTCATGCGCCGCGGCGGCGTGGGCTTTCATTTGCGCAAGAATCATTGGGTTTGCGTCGGCCACATTGCGGGCTTCGCTGATGTCCTTTTTCAAGTCGTATAATTCCCAAGGCGCGTTGGGGCGCGGGCGCACGGCTTTCCAATTATCCATTCGCACGGCGGTTTGGTTGCCGAGCTCCCAATAAAGATATTTGTGCCGAGGTTGTTTGCGGCCAAACAGCTCGGGGACGATTGAGATGCCGTCGGTGTCTTTCACGGCGCGAGTGCCGGTGAGCTCGGCGAGGGTGGGCATGACATCCGGGAAATACCAAAGATGATCGCTCACGCGGCCGGGCTTGATCTTGCCGGGCCAGCGGATGGCCATCGGAATGCGCAGGCCGCCCTCGTAGAGGTTGCCTTTGCCGCCGCGAAATTCTACGCCGGTCCTGGGGTCTTTATTGGCGCTGTGCAGACCGCGCGGATGTTCTGCGGTTTTGAAATAATTGTTGCCGCCGTTGTCGCCGCAGAAAAAGACGATGGTGTTTTCGTCGAGCTTCAGTTCCTTCAGCAAATCGAGCACTTCGCCGACTTGGCGATCGACCATGCCCACCATGGCGGCGTAGCGGCGGGCAGGCTCAGGCCAGTCTTTGTCTTTATAATCGGCCCACGCGGGATCGTTATTGGGGATGTCAAAAATCCCGTGGGGCGGGGTGATGGGGAGGTAACAGAAAAAGGGTTTGTCCTTGTTGGTGCGAATGAATTTCAGCGACTCTTCAAAAATCACGTAGTGGGAATATTGCGTGCCGGTGCTGCCACCTTTGTTTCCGGGCAAGGGCACTTCTTTGCTGTTCCTAATAATATACGGCGGATAATAACTGTGCGCGTGGACTTGGTCGTAATAGCCGAGGAACACATCGAAGCCGTGTTGCTCCGGTACGCCGGTACTGCCGCGTCCGCCGCAGCCCCATTTTCCGAAACCGCCGGTGGCGTAGCCGGCGCGCTTGAGCATACTGGCGATGGTTTGCTCTCCGGCGCGCATGGGGGTGCCGCCGCCGTTGACGCGTACGGAGGTGTGGCCGCTGTGCTTGCCGGTCATTAGCACGCAGCGCGTGGGTGCGCACACGGACGAGCCGGCGAGCGCTTGCGTGAACCACATGCCCTCGGCGGCGAGGCTGTCGATGCGCGGGGTTCGGATGGTTTTACTGCCCATAAACGACGGCTCGTAGTAGCCCAGCTCGTCGCACATGATGTAAACGATGTTGGGTTTCGTGACGGCGTGAAGCGATGGCAGCAAAAACAGTGCGAGAAAAAAGGTAAAGCGCATAGCCGTTTGTGGCACAGCGCGGGGCGCAAGGCAAGAGAGGTTAGTCGCTCTTTGGGAGCGGCTTAAAATTGGAAGACTCGCTTGAGAACGTAATGGTGTGGGGCGTCCACAAAACGCGGCCCTCGATGGAGCTGGTGACGCGATGGTCGGTCCAGATTTCCGGGGTGAGGCGTTTTTGATAGGCGGTGAGTTTGAACGTGTTCACCGTGGCCGCCAGGCCACCGATGACGTAAAGGGGGTTGGCCAGTATCACCTCGGCCTTGGTGACTTGAAATTCTGTTTGATCAATCCAGATTTTGATGAGCACGTGCTTGAGCACCTCGTTGGCCATCGCTTCTTTGAAGCGCCTTTCGGGGTTGTGCAGGAATTGCAAAATGTACGCGGGACGGCCATTGACGGTCTCGGTGCCGATGAGGTGTGGGATGAATTTGTCCCGATGCTTTTCAATGTTGCGCACCATCAGGTTGGCATCGCCCTCGCGATCCGGGTCCTCCGCCGATTCGCCTTTACCCAATATTTTAATCTGATGTTTGTGGATTTTCTTGCGCTCCTTTTCTACCTGTTCGGGTGTGGGCTTTTTGCCGTCGATCAACAGCAGCACCGGATCGCGATTATCTGAAAAGGATTGGTACGTTCGCGTCTTGAGGCGTTCTTTTTTGCCTTCGACTTCATTGATCACAACTTTGCGCTGGAAGGTGAAGACGACGCCCGCTTCGGTTTTGGCTTGGCGCCGTTTCTCGGCCTCCAGTGCCTTGTCAGAAATCTCCCGCGCGGTTAAGGGCCGCACTTGGTTTGCCTCGTCTCCCGCTTCGGGCAGAGGTTCCACCGCTTTACCGCCAAACGAAATGCAACCGGTGAGCGTGGCCAAGCCCAAAGCCAGCATCATCAGCACCATCGAATTATTTGTGATTTTCATCACGCGGCACGGTATGAAATTTTCATGAAAAAGCAAAGCCGGATTCTCAAATCACAAGATACAACTTGCACATTTTTGAGTGGCTAAACGAGCGGAGCTCGATAGGCTGGCGGCGTGAAAATCACGAAACTGAAACAAAAAATGACGACACTCGCACTGGGCGCGCTGCTGTTGGCGGGTGCGGGGTGTTCCTCCATGCAGTCGCGCACGGTGCTGCATCAGGACGGCCCGTACCCCGGCGTGCGCAGCCTCGGCCAGAATTATCCGAAGGCCGATTGGGGCGCGGCGCGCTATCCTGCAATGCTCATCGACCTGCCGTTCTCAGCGGTATTCGATACATTGGCGTTGCCGCTTGATTCATTGGACTAGCTGCGGGTTGTTCCCAAAACAGAGCCAGCCGGTGAACAACCTAAAATCGGCATCGAATCTGCTTTGCTTTTGGGGATGAAAGAAAGTGCCATCAGCGAGAAATCATCCCGCAAGGTCGGATTCCAGCGCCACCCCAAGCATCGCCACCAGTTGGGCTCCGACGGCCAGCCCGATGCGGTGATTGAACAGTTTTACGACTGGCTGGATCGCCACGGCCATCGCGCCGCGAATGCGCCGGGCTTGGCTATCCGCGACTAGTGTGATTAGCGCGGTTGCGGTGCGGGAACGATTCCGGGCAAAGGCAGTCCCGTTCCGCCGCGTACCCCGATTGTGGGGGCATTAGTTGACACCCCGGGTAGCAGCTCATGCGGCTTTGGAAAAGAGCTCGGCACACGTGGGGCATCATTCCCCGGAACAAGACCACCACCGGGAAGAGCGGGGGTAGCTCTAATTACAGGCCCGGTTCGCTTGTCTTCAAACTTCAAAACAAACCGGCGTTTTTTTTCCATCACTGGGCGGGCATTGCTTGAGTAGCGATTGGTGAATGCTTTTATTTGCATGTCGGAAAACTGGATGGGTTCAGCCATCACCGTCCAAAGAACATTTTCGGAACAGGGCGGAGTGGTAAGCGATCCGTTGTAGCGATAGTACGAGCGTTTGCCCTCGGGTGGCAGCAGGCTGATGGGGCCGTCGAGACGGAAGCGGATGCCGCCGTCATTAGGCTTCACTGCGCTGAGGTCGGACCAAAGGTCTTTGATAAACGGATGGGGATCGGGCCCCGATTCAATCATTACCCCAATCACCGCCAGTTGATCTTGCTGGGGTTTTGGTTTTTTGTGTGTTTCAGCGGGGCCCTCCGGGGCTGGAATGCAGGAATCGCCAAGCGTTCCGTGATCATTCTCTTTCACCAGTTTGTGAACTAAATGCAATTCCATTTTGGCGGCGTCGCCATTGATTTCATGCTCGCTCATGGCGTGGAAATGAAATTGTAACAACTGATATTTTTGGCCATCGATGATGATGTAATTTTTGTCATTCTTGATATCCACCTGAATCGTGTGGCCATTGTCCTTCAATAAATGCAGGCCGCCGGAATAATGAAACTCAATGCGCTTGAGCGTGGGGAGCGTGAGCGCGTCTTCGGGAATGATATTGATGGGCGACTGGCGGATGCCCGCCTTGGCGATGGCCCAATCAGATTTTATTTTGTGCCACCCAAAGGGGCCGGTCTTGCCTTCGTAGGACCAATGCGGATCCGCGCCGTGGCTTTCGGCGGGCTTGGGTTGAGCAAGGGCTTCGGCTTGGCCGCCGTGATGGCCGTGGGAATCATTGGCGTGGCCGTCATCCGGATGATTAAGCCGCGCGGAGGGGGCGCCCTCGGTGGTGGTGATAATAATGTCCGGCGCTTTAAGGGGAACCGTTAGAGGAACCGCTCCATGGGGTGCTTCGGGGACGGTACCGTGTGATTCTGTGTGTAATGGCGTCTTGGGCTCATCCTCATGACTTGTGCTGTGCTCGGCTCCGTGTTTTTCGCCGTGATCCGGTTCGGCGGTGGTGTGCGGCTCCGTGTTTTTCGCCTTGATCGGTGGTGTGTCCGGTTTCGTGATTTTCGCCGTGATCGGTGGTGTGTCCGGTTCCGTGTTTTTCGCCTTGATCGGTGGTGTGTCCGGCTCCGTGATTTTCGCCTTGATCGGTGGTGTGTCCGGTTTCGTGATTTTCGCCGTGGTCGGTGGTGTGTCCGGCTCCGTGATTTTCGCCGTGACCGGTGGTGTGTCCGGTTCCGTGATTTTCGCCTTGATCGGTGGCGTGTCCGGCTCCGTGATTTTCGCCGTGTCCGGTTCCGTGTTTGTGGTCATCATGACCTTTGGCGGGCGTTTTTGCCTCGCTGACTTTAGAGGCTTCCGCGAAGCGGCTATCGATCATGCTTTTGGCCATGACGGCAACGCCGCCCATGATTACCAAAAAAAATGATGCGGTGACCGTTGCGGCACCCCACGGGGATTGTAGGAACTTCTTCATGGCTCCTGTTTACCTAACCTAATTCGCCCATTTCGTCAAGGCGGATTCGCGGGGCAAATCAGGGCGCAATCGGATGGAGTGTGTCGCCGGGGGTGAGGGTTTGGATGGGGAGTCGGCCGAGATCGGCGGCGGCGACTTCCTCCATGGAATTGCTGATACGCAAGGTGCCCACATAGAGGCCGGTGGTTTTGCTTTTGACGATGAATCTGTCGTTTTTCTTAACGCCGTGCCGGGTGCCAATGTTAATCACGGCGAATCCGGCGCGGGCGTCCACGGTCACCACGCTGCCGATGGGCTCGGAGGCGCCGGGTGTTGTGGGTGGCTTCACGGCAATGGGGCGGGGCGGGGCGGGCGCGGTTAGTACGGATGGAATGAGGTGGGTTACCACTGGTGGCGGGCTTGGGGCTGCTGGCGATGGGCGGCCGACTTGGGCGAGTTGGCGGGTGAGGAGATCAACTTTTTGGTTGGCGGAGTTGAGGGCCGACAGGGCGGCGCGGAGTTGGGCAGCTGTTTGGGCATTGCCGGCTCCGGGGTTGTTGCGTTGGGCTTGGAGTTGGGTTTGCAGTTGCTTGTTCTCTTCGGCCTGCGCGTTGGCTTGGGTCTCGAGTATTTTTAATTGATCCTTGGATTGCGCGTAGAGCGTGGAGGTTTGGGCGAACTGCGACTGCATATTCTTGGCGGTGGTTTGCAGTGCCTCGAGGTCGCCGCTGGCTTTGTTTAGGTTGGTGGTGAGAGCGTCAATTTGTGCCTTGAGCTGGGCGTTTTCCACGTCGAGCAGGTCAGTGGTGTTTTGGGTGTTGTCCAGTTCGTTCTGGTGTTTGCCGAGCACCTCGGTGTTGCTGGCGAGTTCCTGGGTGAGGAGAAATAATTTCTGTTCCTGCTCAGCGAGTGCTTCCTGGCTTTTCGTTTCCTGTTGATTGAACAACAGCACACCGGTGATGAGCAGCGCCACCAACGCGGCGGCCATACTCCAGATGAGTGCGCGCGGCGGGCGGGCTTGGGCGATGGGCGCAGTGGTTGCGTTCAAGGGGAAAACGCCGGTGGTGTTGGCGGCGGTCCAGTCGCCGCCGAGGCCGTCTTGGAAGACTGGTGTTTCGGGCGGCAAAGCTCCGTGTTGGATCAGCCGTGAAAGGTCGCTTTCGTCAATGGGTCCGCGTTGCGTCCCATCCTTTACATAATACCACTGTGAAGTTCCCATCGTTTCCCCCATTTGTACCCTTTGTTGATTACGCCCGAAAAGTTCGGACACCTCCTGACTTGAGGCTACAAAAAGTGGGTGGAAATGCAAGCCCGCGTGTCGGCAGTTATTCACGGCTGGGCATTACTTTCCACCGATGTTTATTTGAGGGAGGGGCCAAATTCCCTTGCGCACGATGTGCTTCTGCGCTGGCTCTTACAAGACTGCTCGTGTAACCTGAATCTATGTACCGCGTATTGTCCGTTATGAAACTGCAAATAATTACCGCCCTCGGCGTGGGCTTGGCGTTGCCCTTGATTGCCGCCGATAAGCCCCAAGCCAAACCGGAGACCGAGGCCGGCTACATTCGGTTTCGCGAACACCCCAAAGGCGCGGTGATGGAGGTGGCGGTCATCCAAATGAAAAATGCCAAAACCGGCGCGCAGGTGGATCTCATCGGCGCGGTGCATATTGGCGACAAGGCGTATTACGAGGAGTTGAACAAAATTTTCAAAGGCTACGACCGCGTGCTGTACGAAATGGTGAAGCCCAAGGAAATGGATCCCGCCAAGCCGCGTGACCCGAAGCGTAAGCAGTCTGGCATTTCTACCCTGCAAAATTTCATGGGCGAAAAACTCGGCCTCGAATTTCAGTTGGACATTGTGAACTACGGCGCGAAGAATTTTGTGCACGCGGACATGACTCCCAAGCAATTTGCCAAACGCCAAAAAGCGCGCGGTGAAAACATGCTTTCGATTATGTTCAAATCCTTTCAGCAGGAAATGGCTGCGAAGAAAAAAGGCGGCGGCGCGGCCCAAGTCAGCACCGCCGAGTTATTGCGCGCGCTCTTCAGTCCCAACTTCGCCGTGGATATGAAATACATCTTCGCCCAGCAATTCCAAGATATGGAACGCATCTCCGCCGGGATGGACACTGACGAAGGCTCCGTTATCTTGACCGAACGCAACGATGTGGCGCTGAAGGTGCTGAAAAAAGAACTCGCTTCCGGTCACAAAAAACTCGGCATCTTCTACGGTGCCGCCCACCTGCCGGACATGAAAGAAAAGCTGATCAAAGATTTCGGCTACCAACAAACCGGCACGAAGTGGGTCACCGCCTGGGATCTGCCCAAGCGCACCGTCCGAAAGAAACGCTGACGGCGGCGGGGTTTGATCCGGCGCTGAGGCCGGCTCGTAAAGCCAGTCCTACCTTTGGGCCTGCGTACGGCCCTTTCTTTTGATCTTTTTTTCTGCTTTTCCCACGCAATAAAGAAACTTTTCTCCACGCAAAAAAATCGCATCACCGGCAATGGCGGCGGAGGCGCTGAAGGAATCGTTGAGTTTGTTTCGGGCGAGGGGTTTGGGGTCGGCGGCGTGGCTGAAAACGAGGGTGGTGCCGGCGCGGTCGGTGAGGTATACGCGATCCTTGGCGGCCACGGGGGAGGCGTAGAAATTTTTCATGCCGCCCAATCGAAACGGGCCGAGATCGCGGCCGGTGCGGCCTTCGACTTTGGAAAGGAATCCCTGATAGTGATGGAAAAAATAAAGCGTGTCATCGGGCATCAATAATGGCGAAGGGACGTATGGCGTTGCGGCGCGGCGGGTCCACAATATATTTTCCGTGCCGATGAGGTCGCCTTTCGCGCCGGCAAGCTTGATGGCGTGCATGGTGCGTTTCTCGTAGCTCGCGCCGGCGTACACAATGCCGTTGGCATGCACAGGCGAGGCGACGACATTGTGCGGCAAGCCGCCGACGTGCCACAGCACTTTGCCGGTGGCGAGGTCGTAGCTGCGCACGGCGGTGGTGGCGCTGATGATGAGTTGGGTGGTTTGGCCGCGGGTGACGATGATGGGCGTGCTCCAACTGGTGGGCTCTTTGCGAGGATTGCGCCAGAGTTGTTTGCCGGTGCGTTTGTCGAATGCGGCGACGAAGGAATCACCTTCGTGATCCCAATTGATGACGAGCGTGTTGAGGTGCAGCACGGGCGATGCGCCTTCGCCGTGGCCGTGTTTTACCTGCATTTGGCCAAGGTCTTTTTTCCAAACGAGTTCGCCGGTCTTGGCTTTCAGGCAATAAATTCCGTTGGAACCGAAGGAGGCGATGACGTGTTCGTCGTCCACCACCGGCGAGTTGGAAGCCCACGTGCCGCTTTCGTGCGTACTTTGGTGCGGCTGCTTTGTGCTGACAATTTTTTGCCAAGCAATTTTTCCGGTGGTGCGATTCACCGCCAGCACGATGAAGCGGAGTTTATGAAATGGGTCGAGATTGTTGTGTGCGCCGGTGGGTTGTTTGGGCACGCGAAGTTTTTTGCCTTGCGGAATGGCGGCAGTAA
This sequence comes from uncultured Verrucomicrobiae bacterium, assembly GCA_937775205.1. GTDB lineage: Bacteria > Verrucomicrobiota > Verrucomicrobiia > Limisphaerales > UBA1100 > JACNJL01. The sequence goes on from CALKBX010000003.1 coordinate 10,411, forward strand.
GAAAAACCAAATCCCCCCAAACCACCGGCGAGGAATGGCCCAGGCCGGGAAACGGAGTTTTCCAACGCACATTTTTGGTTTCGCTCCACTCAAGGGGCGGATCGGCGTTCGGGGCAAAGCCATTCCCCAGCGGCCCGCGCCATTGGCCCCATTGAGATTTGATGTCGACCGCGTGCAGCGAAACACAAAAAGCCAGAATGGTGAACGCAGTTTTAATCCTGTTCAGATTCAAGTCGTTTGTTTTTGCTTTAACAATTTCTTTTTGTAGCGGCTTTGGACAATTTCCGTGAACACGAGCACAGCGATTACAAAATAAAATGTGGCCTTGCTCATCGCGTGGATTTCGTGGCCGAAGAATGAGAGCCCGGCCAAGTGCCCGCCTTCGCTGAGCAACATAATGCCGACGACAAACAAAATGAACAGCCCGAGCACTTCGTACATGCGATTGCGTTGGAGGAATTCCGAGACGCGATCGGCCAGTAAAATCATCAAGGCGCCGCCGGTCAAGACGGCGAGCATCATGATCCAAAGTCCGGTAGTGGAAATTTTTCCATCCACCGAGGTGAGCGCGATGGCGCTGAGGATGGAGTCGAACGAAAATACGAGGTTCATTAAAACGATTTTGGCGATGACTGATTTGCTGGAGGAAGTCTTCCGCTCCACTCCCTCTTCGCCTAAATCATCCACGACGAGCATGTGAAAAATTTCTTTCATCGCGGTGTAAATGATAAACCCGCCGCCGAGTAAAACAACGAGGCTGTGGAGATTAAACGAACCTGCTGCCACCGCGCCCCAAGATTCCGGAAATGCAAACCAAGTGCTTTGAAAAGAGGCAATCATTTTCACTAGCGCGAATAGCAATACGATGCGCAGACCCACGGCGATGCCGATACCCCACTTCCGCACGCGCGAGCGATCGGCTTCCGGCGCGCGTTTTGATTCGAGGGAAATGTAGAGCAAATTGTCAAAGCCCAACACCGCCTGCAATAAAATCAACAGGCCGAGGGTGAGTAATATTTCGGGGAGGTTTTCCATAATTGAAAATTCAGTTTGGCTAAATAACGAATGCGACCGATTTCATCGCGGCCCGAAGAATAGGGCCGTGATGAAATTGGGGAAAGAATAATGCGCGTTGCCTGAAGGGGAGAGTGAATCAGGATTCGAGAGGCGTGGCGGCGGTTATTGGCCGGAAGGGGGGTTGGGGATTGCGCTGCCGCCTTGGGGCCCCGTGTTGAGGCGGGTGTATCCGTGGGTGATGGGGAGGTAACGATAATAAACCGTTAAGGAAAGCGTGGCCCAGGCGGTGGTGATGGTGGTGCCTTCGCGATTGGCGCGGCGGCCTTCGGCTTTCCAGGTGCCGTTGGATTGTTGGTTTTTTAGGAAGAGGGGGACCATTTTGGCGTTCCATTTTTTCCAGTGCTCTTCGCCCACGCCGCCATTACCGCCGTGCAGGAACATGCTGAGGCAGCCGTAGTACCAATAGTAGTAGTCCTTTTGTCCCTCGACCGGGAGATGAAGGGCGAGGAATTTGGCGGAATCAGTTTGGCGCACCTCGCCGGGTTTGGCCCCGAAGAGTTGCTGGCAATACATACCCACGGAGGTCATGGAGAGTTTGGGCGTGGCTTGTTTGTAGCCATAGAGACCCTTGTGGGCGCCGGTGCCCACGGTGTCGAGAAAAGCGCGGGCGGACTTGAGGTTGTCTTGCGGTACGAGTACGCCGGCCATTTCGGCGCTACGCAGGGCCATGATAACCCAGCCGGTGACGGAGAGGTCACCGGCGTGTTGGAGCGAGGGATGGGGCTGATAGCGCCAGCCACCGCTCTTGGGGTTTTGGGCTTTGCAAAGAAATTTCACGGCGCGCTCGAGGGGTTTGTAATAATCCTCGCGACGCGTGATGCCGGCTGCTTCGCCGAGGGCGAGGGTGCCGATGGCTTGGCCGTACATCCGGCCGCCGTCACGCATGTTGCCGTCCTCAGGCACTTGTTTGATTAACCACGCGAGTCCTTTGGCGAGGGCCTTGGCGTTTTCCGATTGGCCATCGGGTTTGATGCCGTAGGAAAAATAACAAAGAATGGCAAGGCCGGTGTGGGCCACATCGGATTGTTTTTCGGACCAACGGCCATCTTCTTTTTGGGTGCGGGTAAACCAAAGGAGCGCCTTGGCGACGGCGCCTTCGGTTCGGGAACTGCCACCGAGCTCGCCGATGATTCCGGCGCGGTTGGCGTTGCGCAGCGGGTTATGGCCCAGACCGTAAGTGCTGGCGCTGGCACCGCGCAGGGCTTGGCGCGAGGTGGTGCCATTAGGCTGGAGGGTGCCTCCGCCCCGTCGGGGGTTGCCGCCTTGCTGAGCGGACAGAGTGGGCGCAGAAAATATTCCGGCCAGTAGGAGGCCAACTGCCACAACGGGGAGGGTGCGATGAAGGGGGATGGAGTTGTAATGTTTCATGGTTCGGCTGGCGTTACCGCCTGTTTAAAAAAAGACGGGGACGCGGGCGGGTTGGTTATGGAAAACAGGGATAATATATCCAGAAATTAAATAGTCAAAAAAAACCCGGCCGGGTGGCCGGGATGAAATGGGGAACGTGTTATTGAATCCGGTTAAGAGCTGTACGGTTATATCCCACGATGATGTCACCGCGGGCATCGGTCACCGGTACGCCGCCGCGCCATTGGATGCCGGCTTCGCGAGTTTTCCGGCCCAACTCGGCTCGGGCCGCGTGGTCGGAGGCGATGTTTTTCTTCACAAAATCAATTCCGTTATCTTGCAGTAATTTGGCGGCTTTGGTGCAGTAGCCACAGTTGGGAATGGTGTAAAGAATGACCTGATCGGATTGCGAGGTTTGTTGGCCATTGTTGCCGCGTCCTTGCTGACCACTGCCAGTTTGTTGGCCGTTGTTGCCGCGTCCTTGCTGACCACTGCCAGTTTGTTGGCCATTGTTGCCGGATTGTTGCTGGTGCTCATCGCGGTGCTCGGCTCTCCACTGGCGCAGTTTTTCTTTTTGTTCCTCGGTAAGAACCTGCATGCGGCGGTTGTGGGCCTGCTTTTTCACTTCCTTGATTTGCGCTGACTTTTCTTCGCGGGAAAGTTCCTCGTTGGTGAGGATAGCCCGGATTTTATTCGTGGCGTACTGATGTATGCGGCGAAGCTTGGTTAATTGCTCCTCGGTGAGGTTGAGTATCTGGCGGAGTTCACGCCGATGCTCGGCGCGGCTGTGGCCGTTTTGTTCGTTGCCGCCATTGCCTGTGTTGCCATTATTTTGATTCGGGCGGGAGGCGTTGCGGCGTATTTCCACGAGTTTGGCGTATTGTTCTTCGGTAAGAATCTCTTTCACCTTGGCGTCGTATTCCTCGAATCCGGCTTTGAGTTTGACTTGCTTTTCTTCTTGAGTGAGCTCCTGATTTAGTCGAACGGATTTCGCGTATTCTTTCCACACCTTATAAGCGGCTCTGAGCTTAGAGAGTTGCTCTTCGGTGAGATTGAGGCGTTCCTGTAAAGAACCGCGTTCGCGTTGACCGCTGCCGGTTTGTTGGCCGTTGTTGCCGTTGCCCTGTTGTCCGTTACCACGACCGCCTTGACCGCCTGTTTGGCCGTTGTTGCCGTTGCCTTGTTGTCCGTTGCCACGACCGCCTTGACCGCCTGTTTGGCCGTTGTTGCCGTTGCCTTGTTGTCCGTTACCTTGTTGTCCGTTACCTTGACCGCCTTGACCGCCTTGACCGCCTTGACCGCCTTGACCGCCTTGACCGCCTTGACCGCCTGTTTGGCTGTTGTTGCCGTTGCCTTGTTGTTCGTTACCACGACCGCCTTGGCTGCCGGGTTCGGTGCGGGACATCCCGCTTCCTCGGGAGGTGCGGCCGCTTTGACCACCTTGTTGGGAGCCTTGGCCTTGGCCGGTTTGGCCGCTGTCGCCGCCGTTTTCGTTGTTGTAAGGTCTGCGGAGGGTGCCGCGGTTGGCGCTGCCGCTATTGCCGCCTTGTTGGTTGCTCAAGGAGTTGGGGGCACCGTGGCCGCGCCCTTGCTGCCTCTGGTCGTTTTGGCCTTGGGTGAGTGCAGGGGCGGCGAGCGTGCCGGCGATGAGGATGATTGCGATATTGTTTTTCATGTTGGTTCCTGTTCCGTTCGTTAACAAGGGAGACGGTCAGTCATTTGCCACGGTTACAATCGTTTCACAATGAAATTCATGCTGGGGGTTGTCATCCGGGTTAACCGGGGTTAGGGTGGGGCATGCAGCACACCCTCGCTTCTGTTTTTACTCTGGTCACTATGGGCTTAGCCCTGATTTTCTCCAACGGCTGTGGCAAGAAATCCACTCCAGATGAAGCGGACCCCGGCCGCGTGGTTTCGGCGGAGATGCTTATTTTCGATGGGGTTTCCGGCGAGGTTATTAAGGCCGGCGAAAGCGTGCCGTTCACGGGCAAGGTGGTTTGGTTTCATCCCAACGGCCAACGCGAACAGGAGACTTCCTATATCAATGGCCGTGAGGAGGGGCAGGAGGTGTGGTGGCATCTGGATGGCGCGCGCGCCGGGCAAAGCCATTACAAAGCCGGCGTGTTGAATGGCTCCACTGTCCAATGGCATCCGGGTGGCACAAAAATGGAATTTCAGGTTTTATATCTAAACGGAATGCTGGATGGTAAGGAGGTGTGGTGGCACGAGAATGGACGTGAGCAGAGTGTTACTCATTTTGAAAATGGCCTTCGCCAGGGTCGTGCCACCGGTTGGTATGCCGATGGCAGCAAGGCGTGGGAGGCGCTTTGGGTGGATGATGAGCCGGATGGCACCTACACGGAATGGTACGAGAGCGGCATGATGAAGAACAAAAAGAGTTTCGCCAAGGGAGTTCAAGCCGGCGTGGAGACGTGGTGGCACGAGAATGGCGAGAAATCCTGGGAATCAAATTGGACGGTCGGCCGCCAACACGGCGCGATGACTGAGTGGTACGAAGATGGCAAAAAAATGACCGAGACGCCCTACAAAGCCGGGCGCCGAGAAGGCATTGCCACGGGCTGGTTCTTGAATGGCAAGAAGGCTCACGAAACAACTTATCTTGATGACGAAGAGGTGGCTGTGAAGGAGTGGAACGAAGATGGCAGCGAGGTAGCCGCCGCTCCCGAGGCCAAGGGACGCGTGCGGGTGTGGGCCTCGGGCGAGATCGAAAAATTCTATGCTAAACAAGCTGAAGGAATCGTGTACACCGCTTTCGGCGAGCCCGACCGCGCCGAGGGCGGGGCTTGGGTGTATGAAAATATTCAAATCGGCGTGGCGGGTGTTTCCGTCGCGCATGAGGTGGAGTTTACTTTTAAGTCCGGCAAAGTGAATACAGTCAAGGTCGCCCGCCCGGCAAGTGGGGAAACTCCATGAATGAATCTGCCTCCATTTGGCTTGTATCCGCCCGAAGTTGGGTTAGCCTGACGCCCATGAAGAGTCTTACGTGCATGATGACGGCCGCCTTGCTCTTGGCGTTCGGATGTTCGAAGGATGATCCCGCAGCACCGGCTGCGCCGAAAAATGTTGGCGGAAGCGGGGGGAACACAGCCGGCCCCGGCGGCATGGGCGGCGACGGAGGTGAAATTACCGTGGACGGCAACGGCGGGCCTCAAACCCCCGAGGGCACGCAACGGGTCAATGAAGATCCCAATGCTCCGCCCGTGTTGGCCGAAATGGCCGGGCTTTATTATGAGGTTTATCAAATCGCAGACAAACCTTACACGGGCAAAGTGGTGGAGTACCACGCCACGAATGTTGAAAAATCAGAAAAAGTTTATGAGGTCGGACGACTGACGAGCTTCACTGAGTGGCACGAGAACGCACAGAAAAGTCACGAGGTGACTTACGCGGCCGATGGAAAAACCACCGAGAAACGCTGGAATAAAAAAGGCGAACAGATTGGTGCCACGACCAGCGGTGCCCCGGGGCGTGGGTTTTCCTGGACCTTCGGCGGCGGTCAAAGCGCTCGACGCATCGACGGCTACACCAACAAAGCTTCGGACTTGGTAAAGCGTGTGTTTGGCGCTCCCGACGAAGAACAAAATGGCGTGTGGATTTATAGGAGTATGAAAATCACCGCCGTGCAATCGGGCCAAATTATGACAACCGTGCGTTTTACTATGGCCAATGGCCAGGTGCTTTCGGTGAGCGTTGAGCCTTAGTTTCCACCGCGCAAAGAGGTTGCTCTTCGCGGCGGGCGGCGTACACTCGCGGGAACCTTAACCCGAACTTTAACCCAAAGGATTCCCATGGTCGCCACTGCTCCACTCGATATTCCCGCAATCCAACCTTCATCCCGCGTGCAGGAGTACCTGCAATCCCCGCGACAAGCGCTCATCAACGGCCAATGGCAAGCTGCCGCTTCTGGCAAAACCTTCGCCGTTTACAATCCCGCCAGCGGGGCGGAGATCGCCCAAGTCGCCGAGTGCGATGCGGAAGACATCAATCAAGCCGTCGCCGCCGCGCGTAAAGTTTTCGATGACCCCAACCACGCGTGGAACACGATGACCCCCAGCGATCGCGGGCGGCTCATTTGGAAAATTGGCGATCTCATTTTGGAACACGCCGACGAATTGGCCGAGCTGGAAAGCATCGACAACGGCAAACCCAAAGCCGTCGCCGCCGCCGCCGACGTGCCGCTCTCCGCCGATCTCTTTCATTACATGGCCGGCTGGTGCACCAAGCTCGAAGGCAACACCATCCCCATCTCCGTGCCGTACGCGCCGGGCGCGAAGTTTCATGCTTACACCACGCGCGAGCCGGTGGGCGTGGTCGGCCAAATCATCCCGTGGAATTTCCCGTTGCTGATGGCCGCGTGGAAGCTCGGCCCCGCATTGGCTACCGGAAACTGCGTGATCCTCAAACCCGCCGAGCAAACGCCGCTCACCGCCCTGCGCTTGGGCGAAATTATGGTTGAAGCGGGCGTGCCCGATGGCGTCGTCAACATCGTCCCCGGCATGGGCGAAACCGCCGGAGCCTCATTGGCCGCTCACGATGACGTGGACAAGATCGCCTTCACCGGTTCCACCGAAGTCGGCAAAATGATTGTCAACGCCGCAGCCGGAAATCTTAAAAAAGTCACCCTCGAGCTGGGTGGTAAATCGCCCAATATTATTTTTAAGGACACCGCCGATCTCGAGGCCACCATCGCCGGCGCCGCCAGCGCGATCTTTTTCAATCACGGCCAATGCTGCTGCGCCGGCTCGCGCCTTTATGTTGAGAAAGATATTTTTGAGGAAGTGGTGAAAGGCGTTACGGCCGCCGCCGCCGCCATCAAGATGGGCCCCGGTTTGGCTCCCGATACCGAGATGGGCCCGCTGGTTTCAGACGAACAACTCGCGCGGGTCACCGGTTATATGAACGCCGGAGTGGAAGCCGGCGCCAACTGCGTCACCGGCGGCACGCGCCTCGGCGATCAGGGCTACTTTGTGGCCCCCACCGTCATCACCGATACCCGCGATGACATGAGCATCGTGCGCGAGGAAATCTTTGGCCCCGTCGTGGTGGCCGATCCCTTCGACGACATCGAGGAAATCATCGATCGCAGCAACGACAGCGCCTACGGCCTCGCCGCCGGCATTTGGACGCGCGACCTTTCCAAGGCCCATCGCACTGCTGCGCGTTTGCGCGCCGGCACGGTGTGGGTGAATACCTACAACATCTTCGATGCCGCGCTTCCCTTTGGTGGCTACAAGCAATCCGGTTGGGGCCGCGAAATGGGCCACGAAGTACTTGAGCTATACACCGAAACCAAAGCCGTTTGCATGGGATTATAAATAGCGAACATTCGCCAAAAAACTTAACTGAAAAGAATCCGCCATGAATGCAAAAACTATTTTGGAAGATAAAAGCACCGGCGTACGTTCTGTCGGGCCGAATGCCACCGTGTTCGAGGCGTTGCAATTGATGGACGAACACAAGGTGGGCGCGTTGATGGTGGTGGAAAACGATCTGTTCATCGGGGTCATCTCCGAACGCCATTGCGCCCGCCGTGCGATGCTCAAGGAACTTTCTCCCAAGGAGACCCGCGTTTCCGAAATTATGGCCAGCGATCCGGTGCAAGTGGGGCCGGAGACGAGCCTCGATGAATGCATGGCCGTCATGGGCAAGCATCGCGTGCGCCACATTCCTGTCACCGAAGCGGGCAAAGTACTTGGGGTCATTTCCTCTAATGATCTGCTGAACCTCGCCCTCACCGAAAAGGATCACATCATCAAGCAGCTCGAGCAATACATCGCGCCGGGGCCGTAGGGTTTTTCCATTTCAGCATGGCTTGCGGCACAACCAAGGTTATCATTGCTCAGGATGATGGTGCGGTGGGAGGTGGCTCCATTATAATCTCACCGATTAATTGTAGTAGGTGGGTGCGAGCAGTTTCCTGTAGGGTCGCGGCACATGAAACGGATTCTTTTGATGATTGCGGTGGTGGCGTTGGTGGGGTGTGGGAAGAAAACCACTCCGGCGGAACCTGAAACCAATGCCGAACCCAAGGTGGCAGCAGAGAAGCCGGAGCCACCCAAGGTCGAGCCACAGAAACAGGTGCCACCCAAGGTGGAAGCGAAGAAGCCGGAGCCGCCCAAGACCGAACCCAAGCCGGAGGCAAAGATTCCCACCAATGCTTTTGTCAACACGCTGGGGATGCCCTTCGTGCCGGTTCCGGGTACGGACGTTCAGTTCTGCATTTGGGAAACGCGGGTGAAGGATTACGCGGCGTACGCGGCGGCGAACTCCGGGGTGGATGCGAGTTGGAAGAAGCCCTCGGTTCTAGGGATTAGCATTTCAGCAGGAGGACACGCATCCGGTGGTGAAGGTGAGCTGGGAGGATGCCAATGCGTTTTGTGCGTGGCTGACGAAGAAGGAGATTGGCGGCAGGGAAAATCACGGCCAAGCAACGCTACCGATTGCCGACGGATGCAGAATGGAGCGTGGCGGTGGGGTTGGGCGAGGAGACGGGCAGCACGCCCGAGGCAAAAGATATGGGCGTGAAAGACGTGTACCCGTGGGGCAAGGAGTGGCCGCCGCCGAAGGGGGCGGGGAATTATGCAGATCGGCGTGCTTAGAGGTCAAGAGCCTGTTTAACGGCTGAAGCACACCGACGGGTTTGACCTACACCTCACCGGTGGGCAGCTTTGCGGCGAACAAGGATGGCCTCCACGACATGGGCGGCAACGTGTGGGAATGGTGCGAGGACTGGTATGACCCAGCGGCAAAAGCGTACCGTGTGTTGCGCGGTGCGTCTTGGGGCGACGGCTATCCCGACTTCCTGTTGTCGTCCTACCGCGTCACGGCACGCCCGATTATCGCCAACTCACGTCGGCTTTCGGTGTGTGTTGGTGGGTGGTTCCGGTGGGTGAGGTTGGCTTCGTTACCTTATGGCCTTGCCCCCTTGAACCTTAGTGCTTGAATCTCAACCCTTCAAGGCGAGCAAAGCGAGGCTTCGAAATTTTCCCTACGCCTTGCCAACCACTTGGCACGGCCTGCCACGACTCACTTCGACTTGGCAGGGCTTTCCAACGACTTGGCAGAGCTTTCCAACGACTTGGCAGGGCTTTCCAACGACTTGGCAGGGCTTTCCAACCACTTGGCAGAGCTTTCCAACGACTTGGCACGGCTTTCCAACGACTTGGCAGAGCTATCTAAGGGTGTGGCACGGCCTGCCAACGGCTCGATAAATGGGGTATTTGATGAAAAATCCCAAAAACTGCCGTTTTTGGCTGCCGATCACGCAATATATATAGCAGAGATTGGGGGGTACTCTACTTCACCAATGGCGCGGTTTGTTCTGCTGAAGTGATTCCCGGAGGAAGTTCCATGATCTTCATGTTCCGGAAATGAATTTCCGCTCCTTCGGATTCAAGGCAAAGGTAGCCTTTCTTGTACTGCACATGGCTGATGCCGTTCACAAACTTGCCGTTGACCGACAGCTTCACCACGCCATCCACACACACCACGTCATACACATTCCATTGCCCCTTGCCTTTGCACCGGTTCTCTAACGATTTGCTGCGTTTGCCGCGCGGATTGTCGGGCACGGCTTTCAGCCCGCCCGCGCCGAATAATTCCCCGTGCACATAGGCGATGGGCGGCGCCTTGCCGTTGCGCGTGTGCAGCTTCACCCAGTCGAGCTCCAACATCTGAATCTCAAGCCCCTTGGGCAATCGGTTGCCAAACGGCTTTGCATCGCTCCATGCGAATATGCCGGAGTTGCCGCCCGCCTCCATGTGCCGCCACTCCACGTGCAGCAGAAAATTCTCGTACTGCTTCACACTGCGCATCACGCCGATCGGCTTGCCCTTGCAGATCAGCAACCCGTCCTTGACCGACCAGGTGTCCGGCGAGGTGTTGACATCCACCCAACCGGTTAAGTCCTTGCCGTTGAAAAGATCGACCCATTGTGGAACGTCCGCCGCCCTGACGGAAATGCCCGAAGCGATTAGGATGGATAAAAGGAAAACAGTTTTTAGTGACCGAGTGCTGTTGGAATTCATTGCGCACCAAGCCTAACCACACGCAACCAATAGGCAAGCGGGATAGCAGCGCGATTTACTAAAACGGCCCTTCACGCGGCGGAGTGGGATCCATCGTGAACACGCTTGCATCGAAGGCGTCCTTCAGCATTTGCGTCTTCAATTCGGCTTGGGCAGGGTTGCTCCAGAGATTTTCAAATTCATCCGGATCATTCTCCAGATCGTAAAGCTCCCCTTGATCCGTGCCGTGGTAGACAATCATCTTGTGGGCGTTCGTCCGCAGCATGGTGCCGTAGCTGTGCTTATGGCTCCACGCATTGTAGTATTCACTGAAGACATGCGGTCGGTGAGTTGCTGGATCACTTTCGCCGCGAAGAATGGGCAGGAGCGATTTCCCCTGCATCGCCTCGGGCACATCCAGTCCGGCGGCTCCCAGCAGGGTAGGGGCAATATCAACCAGTTCCATCAGGCAATCCGCCTGCAGCTTGGTCTTGAACTGTTTCGGCCAACTGAAGATGAGCGGCACGCGCACGGCCTCCTCATAAAAATGAGGGCCCTTCAGGTAAATGCCGTGGTCGCCCAGCATTTCCCCATGGTCACTCATGAAAATGACGATCGTGTTTTCCAACTGCCCCGTGGCCTCCAGAGCGGCGATCATGCGGCCCACGCCCTCGTCGATGTGCTCAATCATCGCATAGTAGGCGGCCGTGACCTCGCGCTTGTCCGCATCGGTCATGGCCGCGACATCATAGCTGCCGGGATCGTTGTGCGCATATTGGCTGTCGAGTTGTTGGTAGGTTGTCTTGGTGTCCAGCTCGCCGGGGCGTGTTTTGGGCAGCGGCAGTTCATCCGGATTGTATCGCGCCAAATAATCCGCCGGCGGATCGAAGGGATGATGCGGGGCAAAACAATTGAAACTGAAAAACCACGGCGCCCCTTTTTGTTCGCGAATGAAATCAATGGCTCGATTCGCGCACCAAGTGGATTGGTGGAACTCAGCTGGAACGCCGTGTTTTATATAAGGAGTTGATGGCCCGTCGTAGAGTTCTTCCCACGACTTGCCCTGTTGCGCGAGCCATTGGGTGTAAGCATTCTCGGGCCAATCCGGCTGCGGATGGTGCGACCAATCAAAAACTTCATATCCATCATCAATCCGTTTCTCCACCACGCCATTCGCGCAAGTGGCGAGGTGTAGCTTGCCCGCGAGGCCGCACGTGTAGCCCGCATCAGCTAAGAGGCGGCTGATGAGTTTCTCCGTGGCCGGCATCGCCTGTCCGTTTTGGCGGCAACGCGTGGTGCGCGGATAACGCCCCGTGAGAAACGAAGCGCGGCTCGGTGTGCAAACGGGGCTCTGGCAATAGGCACGCGTAAACGCCACGCCTTGCGCCACCAGCGCATCGAGGTGCGGCGTGTTGATGTGCGAATTGCCCAGCGCGCCAATCGTGTCCGCCCGCTGTTGATCCGTGCAAATCCAGAGAATGTTCGGTTGTTCCGCCACGCGGGTTGAATAATTCAACTCGCCTAAATTGGCGAGCTTTGGCTTTCTCTCCGTCAGTGGATTTTCCAACTCTCATTTCCGGCGGCCAAACCGGTGCCGACCGCGCCGCGCTCGATTGGGCCATCGCCAACGGCATTCCGCATGGCGGTTGGTGCCCGTGCGGACGCTTGGCGGAGGACGGCGAGATCGATATCCGCTATCACCTGCGCGAAACCCCCGAGGCCGATTACCTCCAACGGACGGAATGGAACGTCAAAGATTCCGATGCCACCCTGATCATCAGCCTCGCTCCGCAACTCACCGGTGGCTCGCTGGCTACTATGGAGCTGGCCGCAACCCACGATAAACCCTGCCTTCACCTCAGCGGGCTGCAGGATGCGTCGGACAACGCCCCACAACTGGCCGGTTTTTTACGCAAAAATGAGGTGGAAGTCCTGAACGTTGCCGGCCCACGCGCCTCGGGCGAACCGGAGGTGGCCGCATTTATTCAGGAGATTTTCAATGAATTATTGGCGAATTGGGAATAACCCATTGCCAATTTTGGCTGGAAAAACTCGACTCCACTTTACGCCCGCATTAGTCTGTGAAGACGCTATGGAGGAAACGCGTCGCCATTTTTTGCGCACCACCGCACCGATTGTTGGCGGCATTTTGTTGCTAAATCCAATCGACGCCTTGGCGGGAGTACTGCGCCGCTATCATGTGGTGGCGAAGGGCGACACCCTCAGCGCCATTGCCCAGCGCTACCGCGTCTCTGTCACCCAGATCAAACTCTGGAACGGCCTCACCAAGGATCTCATTATCCCCGGCCAGCGCATTCACTTGCGCGCGCAATACACTTCGCTGCCGCTCACGACGATTAACAAGCCGCGCATCAACACCACCAAGTGGAAAAATATCATCGCCCACCACAGCGCCACCGGCAACGGGAACGCGAAGATTTTTGATGCCGCCCATCGACGGCGCGGAATGGAGAATGGTCTCGCCTATCACTTCATCATTTGCAATGGCACCAACGGCTCCGCCGATGGCAAAGTGGAAGTGGGAAATCGTTGGCTCCGCCAAATCAAGGGCGGCCATGTGAAAAGCGAAACCTACAATGCCAATTCCATCGGCATTTGTGTGGTCGGAAATTTTCAGGAAAAATGGGTCACCGCCAAGCAGCAACAATCACTCACCGAGTTGATTGATTACCTGAAAAACAAAACCCTGCGCGGCCGCCCCAAGTTCCGCGTCCACCGTGAGCTGGAACAAACCGTGTGTCCCGGGAAAAATTTCCCAGTGAAAAAGCTGCACGCATTGTTTGGCTAAACCAGTACGCTCACGTTGTACAGCGCGTACAGTCCCTTCAACAATCGGTCTTGATCGAATTGCGCCAGCGACATCTGATCGGAAAGCGATTCCAGTAATTCCAGCTCAGTGCCTTTGTAATCGCCGTCAATGAGCATCATGCCGATGGCGTGCGCGGTGAGGCAACGCTTCTGCCGAGTGCTCAGGCGCGCTATTTGCTCGTCCAGCGTGTCCGCCTTTTCCTGAAGTAATTTCTTGCCCGCCTCGATGTGTTTGAGATCAGGCACAAAGCGTTGCATATAAGCTGTTTCACTTTTCAGCACCTCATCATCGGCACCCGCCATCGCGAGTAGTACGGCGCAAAAGAGTGCCCATTCGTCATCATCGCGAAACACATTCGTTTGGAACCGCGTCTCCAGTGCCTCCTGCACATCACGCGCGCTGTCGCGTTCCATCCGCAACGTTTCCGCCGCCAACTCCACCAGCGAACGATCGCGCACGCGTCCATCGGCGATGGTTAGATTTACAATGTTTGCAAAAAGGCACGCACTTTGCGCATCGTCCAATGCCAGCCCGGCAGTTTCTCAGCGCTTCCTCCAGCGGCGGCGGTTCGGGGATCGCATGGCCCTCCGCCAGTAGAGCTAGATGCGGCGGCATGGGATGTCCCGTTTTTTGGCACACGCCTTTGATCACCGCCAAGAACTGTTCCAATGCCAAGTTGCCGTCGCTCATGCTCGATTCTTAAAGGAAACGGCCTCTGCTGACAAGGTTCTAAACTTATTTCGTGCCGCACTGTTTTTATCCTGCTCTCCCCATGCCCTCTAAAAAGTTATGAAATTTTTTCTAGACAATCGCGCTCAGCACTCTCAAAATTCCTTCTTGTTATAACACGCAATTGCAAATGACTTCCACGATTTCCACCTCGCTTGCTGACGAAACCTATCATGCCATTCGTAAACGCGTGGCTGCCGGCCATTGGCCACCGGGGATGCGGCTGGTGAATCGCAAGCTCGGCGCCGAGTTGGGCGTGAGCATGGTGCCGGTGCGCGAGGCGCTTAATCGGCTGGCCAGCGAGGGTCTCGTGGAGCACGTGCCCGGCGCGGGGGCTTTTGTGCGGCGGCTGGATCGCAAGCAGATTGTGCAGCTGTATGCATTGCGCGAGCAGTTGGAATGTTTCGCAGCGCGCGAGGCGGCGGGGCGCATTCGGCCGGATCAGTTAGTGCAGTTGGAAAAACTCTGCGCGGATTGGCGGACGTTGCTTGGGCGCATCCGGCAAAGCAAGGGCGGCACCGCGACGGCGGCGGTGTTGCGGCGGTGGTTAGATAATGATTTGAAATTTCACCGCGTGCTCATCGAGGCGGCGGATAATCCGTGGCTCACAAAAACGGTGATGGATTTGCGGCTGCTCTCGGTGGTGGCGCGAAACAAGCCGGGGACGTTGCCGCTGGATTCCGCCGAGCGCACGCATCGTGACCACGAAAAACTGGTGACTGTTTTGCGCAAGGGAAGCGTGGAAGAGGCCGAACGCGTGATGCGCAGTCACGTGAACGATGGCTGCGAGTTTATTTTGCGCCATTTGGAGGAATAATTTTGAAACTCTTTTTTGCAGTTTTGTTGTTGATTAGCCCATCGGCGATGGGTGTCGAGGCGCGGCTAGCTGCAAAGGCGCTGCCCGATTTGCCGGATCCCATCGGCGTGGCGGGGCCATTCGCCGGCGTTCACAATGACGCGCTCATTGTGGCCGGCGGCGCGAATTTTCCAGTACCCGCGGGCGGAGATTTATGGGAGGTGCCGAAGGTTTATCACGCCGACGCTTGGGTGCTCGTGCGCAAAGGCGAGGAGTACGAATGGTTTGATGGTTTCAAACTGAAAAACCCCGTGGGCTACGGGATGTGCGTTTCGACCGAGAAAGGCGTCGTGTGCATTGGCGGCCAAACAGGCGAGACGGTTTATTCGGATGTGTTTCGGCTGGAGTGGGATGCCAAAACAAAAAGGTTGAAACAGACGAAATTGCCTTCGTTGCCCGAGGCGTGCACCGGCGGCGCGGCGGCGGTGATTGGCAATGTGGTTTATGTGGCGGGCGGACAAAGTGGGGCGGGGCTGGATACGGCCACGAAGAATTTTTGGCGATTGGATTTAACCGCGAAAGAACCCGAGTGGGAAAAGCTTCCGTCGTGGCCGGGGCCGGCGCGGGCGTTTAATCAGATGGTGGCGCAGCACAACGGCCGCGAGATGTGTTTGTATGTTTTTGGCGGACGACGACAGGACGCGAAAGTGGAAGGCATCAAAGGGATCATCGCGATGAGCGATGTTTATGAGTTTGGTCCCAAGCGACACAAGAGCGGCAAGGCCGAGGCTTGGCGGAAACGCAAGGGGTCGCCGAAACCGATTATGGCGGGCACGGCGGTGGCGCTGGGGCAATCGCACGTGTTCGTGGTGGGCGGCGCGGATGGGGAAGGACTCAAAAAAATTGCGGCGGACGCGGAGTTTGTAAAAAAGCATTCCGGTTTTCCCAAACGCGCGTGGGCATATCACACGATCACGGATACTTGGATTGACGCCGGACCGTTGCCGGCGAATCACGTGACGACGCCGGCGGTGAAATGGGGTGATGACATCATCATCGCCAGCGGCGAAATCAAACCGCGCGTGCGCAGCGCGGGAGTGTGGCGACTCACGCCCATCGAAAATAAAAAACCGTTCGGCGCGATTAACTTCACCGTGCTTGGCGTTGTACTTGCTCGCGATGGTCGGCGTGGGCGTGTGGTTTATGCGCAAAAATATAACCACGGACGACTACTTTCGCGGCGGGCAAAACATTCCGTGGTGGGCGGCGGCGTGTTCGATTTACGCGACGATGCTCAGCTCGCTGACGTTTGTGGCGTTGCCCGCGCTGGTGTACGCCACCGATTGGTTGCTCTATATCGGCATGCTGATGATCCCCGCCGTGGCGCCGCTGGCGATTTATGGCGCGATGCCGTTCTTCCGCCGCATCGACGCCACGAGCGCGTACGAATATCTCGGCAAACGTTTCAACCGTCCGGTGCGTCTCCTCGGCAGCGGCCTCTTCACGCTCTTTCACATTTCGCGAATGGGCATCGTGATGGCGCTCACGGCGCTGGCGCTCTCGGCGGTGACGCCGCTGACTCCGTGGCAAAGCGTGCTCATTATGGGCGTGCTGTGCCTCATCTATTGCACAATGGGCGGCGTGGAGGCGGTGATTTGGACGGACACCATCCAAACCGTGGTGCTGCTCGGCGGTGCGTTGGTTTGTGTGTTTTACATAGTCGGCGGTGTGGACGGCGGCTTCGGCGGAGTGCTCGACCTCGCAAATGCGAATGATAAAATGACTTTGGTGAACCTCGATTTCAGTCCGGACAGTTTCACGACGCTCGCGCTGTGGGTCATCATCCTCGGCGGGCTTGGCCAAAATCTTTCGAGCTACACTTCCGATCAAGCGGTGGTGCAGCGGTATATGACCACCAAAAGCACCGCCGCCGCCGCTCGCTCTATTTGGGCCAATGGAATTATGGCGGTGTTCGGGTCGCTGTTGTTTTTTTTCATCGGCACGGGCTTGTACGCTTTTTACCATTCCAATCCGGCACTACTGAATCCGACTATTCAAAACGATCAAGTCTTCCCGATGTTCATCGCCACCGAACTGCCGGTCGGCATCGCGGGCCTCATCGTGGCCGGCATCTTTGCGGCGGCGCAATCGACGGTGTCCACCAGCATGAACTCCACCGCCACCACGCTCGTCACGGATTTTCTGCGGCCTTTCAATCGGTGCGATTCCGAAGCGGGCTATCTCAGAGCCGCGAAGGTATTGACCTTCACGATGGGCGTGCTTGGCACTTTGGCGGGTTTGCTTTTTATTAGTCCGGAAATCCGCTCGTTGATGAGCGAATATTTCAAAGTCATCGGAATGTTTATGGGCGCGTTGGGCGGATTGTTTTTGCTCGGCATCCTCACCACCCGCGCCCACGCGCGCGGCGCATTCATCGGATTGCTCGGCGGCGTGGCGGTGATGGTTTGGATTTGGCAAGCAACGGAAACCAATGGTTATCTCTACGCCCTCATCGGCATCATGTCGTGTCTGTTGATTGGCTATGCGGCAAGCGTGCTGCTGCCCGCCGCCCAAACAGATTTGGAAAATCTAACTTTGCACACATTGAAAAAAAAGGACTCCACAGATGTTTGAGCGAATGAGTTTCACGGGAATTTTGTTGGCGGGCGCAATTTCGGGCGTGACCGCCGATGCGTTGAAAACCGGTTTTGAAAAATCAAAGCCAGGCGAGGTTCGCGAACTCAAAACCATCGTGGGAACTTGGAGCGCCGAGGCGGGGCACGCGGAGGTGACTGCGAAGTTTCATTTCACCGGCAAACAATGCCTGCACATTTTCGGCGGCAAAGAACGACGGATTGAATTGACACCCGCCGCGGCTATCAAGCTGCCTGGGAAACTGGTGTTTCAGGCCGAGCGCTGGACGAGTCGCCGTCCATTTTCCTTTCGCGTGGAGGAAAAAGTTGCCGGCAAGTGGATGGAACTTTTTAATGGCGACCGCGCGGTGGTGGTGGGTCGCCCCTTCAAAAGCCGCGTCAGCATTCCTCTGTTGCGTAATCCGGAACGATTGCGTTTCACGTGCACAAGTCCGGAGCGCTCCGGGATTCTTATCGACGACGTTGAGCTCATGCCGGCTTCGTTACAAAAAATCGCAGGCATCACAGTTGAGGATATTCAAGTGCCCGTGCTGGTGGGGCTGGAAACTAATCCATTGCTGCGCGTGCGCGTGGAAACGACTGGCGCGATCAAGCCCATCGCCTTGACCGAAGCGGCGGCGATGTTGAGCGGTAACATCACGGCCAATGATTTGGCAGCGGTGCAGTGGTTGGCTTCAGGCAGCTCGGCCAACTTTGGCGACGCTAAGCCCTTTGGGAAAGCGACCGATGGAAAATCGGGTTCGCACTTATATAAAGGGAAACAATCGCTGCAAGAGGGCGCCAATTATTTTTGGTTGTCGGTGAAGCTTGCCGAACGCGCGAACATCGATCGCATACTCAAAGCCTCGTGCGCGTACCTGAAATTTTCCGATGGAAAGATTCACAAACCGCAATCCGCCACCGGCGCGGTGCATCGGCTCGGCGTTGCCGTGCGGCAGCGCGGGCAGGGCGGGGTGAACACGTGCCGCATTCCCGGCCTCGCCACCACGACGAAGGGAACTTTGATTGGCGTGTATGATTTGCGTTATCGCAGTGGCGGCGATTTGCCGGGCGACATCGACGTGGGCATGTCGCGCAGCACCGATGGCGGCCAAACATGGGAACCGGCGCGCGCGATTATGGATATGGGCCGCGCCGCCAAGTGGCGCTACGATGGCATCGGCGACCCCGCGGTTTTGGTGGATCGCAATACCGGCACGATTTGGGTGGCCGCAACTTGGAGCCATGGCAACCGTTCGTGGGTGGGTTCCGGGCCGGGAATGAAACCGGAGGAAACCGGCCAACTGATGCTCGTGCGTTCGGATGATGACGGCGTGACGTGGTCCAAGCCTATTAATATAACCGCGCAAGTGAAGAAACCGGAATGGTGTTTCATTTTGCAAGGCCCCGGCAAGGGCATCACGATGGCCGATGGCACGATTGTTTTTCCCGCGCAATATCAGGATCCACCGGCAAAGCGTCGGTTGCCACATTCAACAATTATTTATTCTAAAGACCACGGTAAGACGTGGCACGTGGGCACGGGCGCGTTCGACGACACCACCGAGGCGCAAGTGGCGGAGATTGAGCCGGGCGTACTGATGCTCAACTGCCGCTACAATCGCCAGAGCGCCCGTGTGGTGATGGTGACGCGCGACATGGGCCGCACGTGGGCGACGCATCCGACGCATCGCTCGGCGCTGATCGAGCCGCGCGCGTGCATGGCTAGCCTCATCAGCATTGACGGCGAACGCACCGGCAAGCCCGGCCCGCGACTGCTTTTCTCCAATCCCAACAGCCTCGCCGGGCGGAACCACATCACCATCAAATCATCCAACGACCGCGGCCTCACGTGGCCCGATGATTCACAACTGCTCCTCGATGAATGGGGCAGCGCGGGCTACTCGTGCTTGTCGATGATCGATGACCAAACCGTCGGCATTCTCTACGAAGGCAGCCGCGCGCATATGACTTTCCAGCGCGTGAAGTTGAAAGACATCGTCAGCGTCGCGCCCAAAAATAGCTCGAGCAAAAAACCCAACGTGCTGCTCATCGTCTCCGAAGATAACGGCCCCGAGCTGGGTTGCTATGGCGATCCGTATGCACGCACGCCACATCTTAATCGGCTTGCGCGGGAAGGCGTGCGCTTCGCCACCGCGTGGGTGCCGTACTCGGTTTGCAGCCCGTCGCGCGCGTGTTTTTTGACCGGCCGCTATCCGCATCGCAACGGCCAACTGGGTCTCGCGACACATAAATTTGCGATGTACGAAAAATGGCCGAACCTTTTTTCGCTGCTCAAGTCCGCCGGTTATCGCACGGCGTTGCTCGGGAAAATTCACGTGAACCCAACGAGCGCATTCCCGCTCGACCGCCATTGGAATCCGGCCGCGTCCATCAGCTTCGGCAAACGCGACGTGCGCCGCATCGCGGAAGAGGCCGGCAAATTTATCCGCGCGGGCGACGCGCCTTTCGTGATGTCGGTCAATTACCCCGACGCCCATTATCCGCTGCACCGCCAGCTCAACGGCCTCCCAACTTTCCCGCAAACTGCCGGCGACGTGAAAACCCTCCCGTGGATTGGCGCGGACACCAAACGGCTGCGCGGCCACGTCGCCGATTATTACAACTGCCTCGCGCGGCTGGACACCGGAATCGGTTTACTGCTCGAGGAATTGGATAACAGCGGCAAAGCGGACAACACGATTGTCATTTATCTCGGCGACCACGGCGCGCAATTTTCGCGCGGCAAAACTTCCGTGTACGAAGCCGGTCTGCGCGTGCCGCTCATCGTCCGCTGGCCCGGCCACGCCAAGCCCGGCCACGTGTCGCACGAATTGGTTTCGTCGCTCGATATTTTGCCGACCGTTTTACAGGCCACAAACGTGAAGCCGCCCGCGGGACTCGATGGGCGCGCATTGCAGCCATTGCTCGAGGGACGTTTTGTCAAATGGCGCGAGCATCTTTTCGCGCATAAGATGGGCAGCGCCGCGCATTTTTATTATCCGCAAGTGGCCGTGCGCGATGCGCGCTACAAACTCATCGTCAATCCATTGCGTCGGCTCAATCCGCCCGCGCAAATTTACACTGACAACAGCGGCGTGTTTTTCATTGCCGGCACGCGCAAAGACGAAGTGGCCGCCGCCAGTCCGCTCATCCAAAAAGCATACGCCACTTATCACAACCCGCCGCCCGTCGAGCTGTACGATTTGCAAACCGACCCGTACGAATTCAAAAACCTCGCCAACGATCCCAAACACGCGGCCGCGCAAAAACGGCTGCACTCGCGACTGCGCGAATGGCAGCGCGACACCGGCGATCCCTTGGCCGATCCCGCCGCGCTCAAGCGTTACACCAAAGAAATCGACGAAGCCGCCGCACTGAAACCGGCGCTGTCCTATCGCCGCGACAAAAATTTCCGCTGGCGTTACCTTGATTGGATGAATCCCAAACCGTGAATCATAAAGCAACATTCGATCAGGACGGATTCGTGTCCGTGCCGCGCTTTTGCGATGCGGCGGAACTGCAAGCCCTCGAGGCCGCGTTGGCGCGGTTCATTGCCGAGCGCGTTCCGGCGTTGCCCGTGGAGCACGTTTTTTATGAAGACAAAGCGAATCTCGGCACATTGAAACAAATCCAACGGATGCACGAGCACGACGATTTTTTTGGAGAATTTTTCGAAGGCAAACCCAAGCGCTTGGCCGAGGAAATTTTGGGCGAAAAAGTGGTCGGCAAAAATCTTCAGTATTTCAACAAACCCCCCGCGCTTGGCCTAGCGACGCCGCCGCATCAGGATGGCTTTTATTTTATGCTCGAGCCGTGCCGCGCGCTGACGATGTGGATGGCGCTCGATGTGGTTGACGAAGAAAACGGCTGCGTGCGTTACGTCCGCCATTCTCACACGCGAGGGATGCGCCCGCACGGACGCACGGAGACACTCGGCTTTTCGCAGGGCATCACCGACTTCGGCCAAGCGGTGGATGCGCGCGATGAGGTGGCGTGCTCCGCGCGTCCGGGCGATTTGCTGGCGCATCACGGGCTAACCATCCACCGCGCCGATGCGAACGCCAGCGCCACGCGCACGCGCCGGGCGTTGGGATTTATTTTCTACGGCGAAAGCGCCCGTGAAGACCTCGCCGCACACAAAGCTTATCAAGCCAAGCTCGCCACGGAGATGGAAGTAGCCGGCAAAATTTGAAAATGAAAAAACAATTAAAACTAAACACGGTGCTGCTGGTCTTGCTGGCGTCGGGTTCATTGTCGGCAGCGGAATTGCAGCCGCGCGGGTACACGATTCCGACGATTGATTTGTCGGCGCAAAAGCATCGGCAAATTATTGTGGATCGCGAAAAGGGGCAGTACCTCGGTCATCCGACGACGGTGCTTTTGGAGGACGGCAAGACGATGCTGATTGTTTACCCGAAGGGACACGGGAAGGGCGGTATTGTTTACAAGCGCAGCGCCGACGGTGGCAAGACGTGGAGCAAGCGGTTGCCCACGCCGGCGAGCTGGGCGACGAGTCGCGAGGTGCCCACGCTGCATCGCGTGGTGGATGCGAAGGGCACGAAGCGGCTCATCATGTGGAGCGGCCTGTATCCGGCGCGCTTGGCGGTGAGTGAAAATGACGGCGCGAAGTGGAGCGAACTGAAATCGTCGGGAGACTGGGGTGGCATCGTGGTGATGGGTTGCCTCGAAGAACTCAAAACCGGCAAAGGACATTACATGGCGATGTTTCACGACGACGGGCGGTTCTTTGCAAAGGGCGGCAAGCGCGGCAAGCCGGCGGTTTTTAATTTGTACAAAACATTTTCAAAAGACGGCGGGCTAACGTGGTCGCAGCCAGAAAGCATTTTAGCGCGGTCGGACGTGCATTTGTGCGAGCCTGGGATTATTCGGTCGCCCGATGGAAAACAACTTTGCGTGTTGTTGCGCGAAAACAGCCGACGCAAAAACTCGTTTGTGATTTTTTCCAATGACGAAGGCAAGACGTGGACGAAACCGCGCGAACTCCCCGCCGCACTCACGGGCGATCGCCACACCGCTAAGTACACCGCCGACGGACGGCTGTTCATTTCCTTTCGTGACACCACGCACGACACTCCCACCAAAGGTGATTGGGTGGCGTGGGTTGGCACGTACGACGACATTGTGAAAGGCCGCGAAGGCCAATACCGCGTGCGATTGATGGATAACAAGAACCGCTGGGATTGCGCCTATCCGCCCGTAGAAATACTGCCCGACGATACCATCGTGACCACCACTTACGGCCATTGGACGAAAGGCGAATCGCCGTACATCGTCAGCGTGCGCCTGAAGCTCAGTGAACTCGACGCGATGGCGAAGGAAGGGGAAGTATTGAAGTAGTGGGCTTGGTTCGTTCCAGCTTTGTCGCTTGGTTGCTGTCGCTGTTCGCGATGGTGGCTGATGGTTGGGCGCTGGAACGCCCGAATGTGCTGTTCATCGCCATCGACGATTTGAGGCCGGAGCTGGGGTGTTATGGCGCGCAACACATTGTGAGCCCGAACATCGATCGCTTGGCCAAGCGCGGCGTTTTGTTTGAGCGCGCTTATTGTCAGCAACCGCTTTGCAATCCGTCGCGCACGAGCTTGATGACGGGGCTGCGGCCGGAGACCACGGGCGTGACGCACAATCACGCTCACTTTCGTACGCGCAATCCGGACATCGTCACGTTGCCGCAGCATTTCAAAAATCACGGTTACGAATCGCGCGCGATTGGGAAAATGTATCACGGAGTTTTTCCGGTTGGCGCCAGCAAAACCCCTTGGGACACGATGGGTGATGCGCCGTCGTGGTCCGCGCCGGTCATTCGGTTTGGTCCGCGCTATTATTATACCGAAGCCGGCATCGCGCAGGCGAAGGCTTCGTTCGCGCAAAGTTACGGCACGAAAAATTCCGCGCCGGATGCGTGGACAAAAAAACTCGTGTTCGGCCCAATGACCGAAGCGCCTGACGTTCCCGATAACACCCTTTACGACGGCCAAGCCGCCGATGCCGCCATCGCCGCCTTGCGCGAACTCAAAGGCAAACCCTTCTTCCTCGGCGTGGGTTTTATCAAACCGCATACGCCCTTTGTCGCGCCGAAAAAATATTGGGATTTGTACGACCCCAAAAAAATTCAACTCGACGCGCGCGCCACATTACCGAAGAGCTCGCCCACGTTGGCGGGGCACAACTCCGGCGAAGTGCGCCGTTACACCGACCAACCCAAGCGCGACCCCTTCACCGACGCCAACGCGCGGAACTTGCGCCACGGTTATTTTGCGTGCATCAGTTACGTCGATGCCCAAGTCGGCCGCGTGCTTGCCGAGCTTGATCGGCTTGGTTTGCGCGAGAACACCATCGTGTTGCTCTACGGCGACCACGGCTGGCACTTGGGCGACCACGGGTTGTGGGGCAAAATCACCAACTTCGAAATCGCCGCGCGCGCGCCGCTCATTATCTCCGCGCCCGGAATGACGGCCGGACGCAAGTCGATGGCGCTCACGGAATTTTTGGATATTTATCCCACCCTCGCCGAGTTGGCCAATCTCCCCGTAGGAAAAAAACTCGAAGGCCGCAGTCTCGTGCCCGTCTTGCGCGACCCCGCTCGCGGGCATAAACCCGCCGCCTTCACGCAGCAATATCGCGGCAAAGCCACCGGCTATTCCATTCGCTCCGAGCGCCGCCGTTACACCGAGTGGATTGAAAACGGCCGAGTCATCGCGCGCGAACTTTACGACTATGCCATCGACCCCGGCGAAACCACCAACCTCGCCGCGCAGCCAAAGCACGCCGAATTTGTCCAACGCCTTTCGCGCCAACTTCGCAAAGGGCTGAACTTGCCGCCGCGTTTCGCGCGTGCCTTTGGCAGTCACATGGTTTTGCAACAGGGCCAACCGATTCCCGTTTGGGGCACGGCCAAGCCCGAGACTAAAGTGAACGTCATCTTGGGTGATAAAGGGCGGATTACTCGCTCCGATGCTGCCGGGCGTTGGAAAACCCAATTTGGTGCGCTCAAAGCCAAGGGCCAAACACTGCGCCTCACGGCGGAAACATCTGTGGGGAAGTGTGTTCTCGAGGATATTCTCGTGGGCGAAGTGTGGCTGTGCGCTGGGCAGTCGAATATGGAATGGCCGCTCTCCGAATCCGCCACTGCCAAGATTGCCGTTCCCGCCGCGAAACATTCGCGCTTGCGGTTGTTCAATTTTGTGGGTGCGGCGCGGGGAGGTGGCGGGGATTACTCGCGCGCACAGGTTGGACGGTTGACGCCCGAATATTTTTGCAGCGGCGAATGGTGTTTGTGTTCGCCTGAAAACGCCGCGCCATTCTCGGCAGTCGGATTTTTCTTTGGTCAAAAACTGCTCGCTGATTTGGATGTGCCGGTAGGGATTATCAACGTATCCATTGGTGGCACGCCGGCTGAGGCGTGGGTGTCGCGCAAACTGTTGGAGTTACATCCAAAACTCGAGCCCTTGACCCGCGGCAATTGGCTTGAAAACAAATTGCTCGAGCGGTGGTGCCGTGAACGGGGTGCGTCGAATCTCAAACGCGCACTTGCAGCAAAGGATTTCATCCCCGGCGATGATATGGGGCCGAACCACTCCTTCAAGCCCGCCTTTATGTGGGACGCCGCCGTGGTTCCTTTCCGGGCGCTGCCCATTGCGGGGGTGCTGTGGTATCAGGGCGAGTCCAATGCCGAAAGCGCGCGGCGCGTGGCACAGCACGATTTGATTATGAAAGGGCTCATCATCGATTGGCGCGCGCAATTAAAGCGGCATGACTTGCCTTTTCTCTTTGTGCAATTGCCCGCGCTGAAGCGTCCGCACTGGGCCGCCTTCCGCGCCAGCCAACAGCGCGTGCACGATAGTATTCGGAACACCGGAATGGCAGTGACGATTGACCTTGGTCATCCCACGAATGTGCATCCGCGTGACAAGAAACCCGTCGGCGAACGGCTTGCGTTGATTGCTGCCAAGCAAGTTTACGGGAAACCGATTATTGCAAGCGGACCGGTGATTGATTCGGTGATCGAATCGGTGGAACTAGATGGCACGCGATTGGTTTTAATTTTTGAATATGCCATCGGTTTGAGAACACGCGACGGGAAAGCGCCAGTCGGTTTTGAGCTCTGCGACGCTAAAGGCAAATGGCATGCCGCCAATGCGCGAATTATGAAAGGTGCGGTTGAATTGAAATGCGATGTCGTGAAAAATCCAACTGGTGTGCGTTACGGTTGGATGCCGTTTCCGGAGCCGCGTTTGAATTTGATGAATGCTGCTGGGCTTCCGGCTGCGCCGTTTGCGCGTGATGTGCTGCCGACACCTTGCCGGCAGGGTGCCAGTAGCACGTATTCACCAAACGCCTTGGGCGGTCATTTGGGCGGTGGCTTGTTCGGCCCAGCCTCGGTTGGCGGCGGGGCTGGCGGGACTGGGGTGAAGGATTTTTCCGATTCGGACGTCCATTCCGGCGAGGGCTTCGGTGGCGCGTTTTTCGGCGAAGCCGCCGACGGCGATGAGCCATTCCGGCTCGAGAATTTCCACGACGCGGCGGAGGTGCGCGTCGCATGCTGCCATCAACGGCGCGGTCTCGGTGGAAGGGAGTTTGTCGGGCGTGCGATTTCGGCCGGTGTCTTCCATAAAGGCGAGCGGACAGTGGTTGATGATAAAGTGATTGGAGAAAAATTTTTTCGGTGTGGCGAAGCGTTTGCTGAAGAGTCCCCACAGGCGTCGCCCACTCACTTCGCTGCGGGTGCAGGCGAGGCCGTCGATGGGGCGTTTGGGGTGTTCGCGGACGGGTTTGCCGATGGGGGCGTTGATGCCGAGCCAATCGCGTGCGGCGGCAACTTCGCCAAAGGGCACGCCGGTTTGCGCCATGCCGAAGGGGCCAGGGTTCATGCCGAGGAACACGACATTCTTTTTATTGGCGGCGGCGAGGCGGAGGTATTGCTCGTGCGCGGGCCACGCGTAGTTGAGGGGATTGTACACGAAGGCTACGGGCTCGGCGAAGGTGAGAGCGTCGCAGGCGGCGCTCAAATCGCGGGCGGCGGTGATTATTTTTTGGGTGATCATTTAGGTGGGGTAGGGCGGAGTGTCCCACCCGGCCGCGGCGCGCTGGGACAGCACGCCCTACTTGTTGCTGCTGCGGGATTCAATCGAATTTTATCACAAACGTAAACTCTATGAAATTAACAGGACTTATCGCGGCACCGCACACGCCGTTTCATGGCGATTTTTCGCTCAACTTGGATTGCGTGCCGGAACAGGCAGCGCACTTGGCGGCGAATGACGTGGCGGGGGCGTTTGTGGCGGGAACGACGGGCGAGTGCCATTCGTTGACGACCGATGAGCGCGCGGAATTGTTTGCGGCGTGGGGCGAGGCGGCGCGGGCGCACGGGGTGAAATTCATCGCGCACATCGGGCACAATAATTTGCCGGATGCGCGGGCCTTGGCGGTGGCGGCGCAACGGGCGGGGGCGGATGCGATTAGCGCGATGGCACCGAATTTTTTCAAGCCGAAGGATGCGTCGGCGTTGGTGGATTGGTTCAGCCGCATCACGGAACCAGCGCGGGAGATGCCGTTTTATTTTTATGACATCCCGGTGATGACCGGCGTGACAATTGACACGGCGGAGTTCGTGCGGCGCGCGGCGGATGAGATGCCGGGATTTGCGGGGGTGAAATATACCAATACGGATCGCGAACAATTGCGGCGTATTTTGGAAATGGATAGCGCTCCGGATATGCTTTTTGGATGCGACGAGGAATTGCTCGAGGGTTGGGAATTGGGCTGTCGCGGGTCGGTGGGCAGCACTTATAATTTTGCCGCGCCGATTTACCATCGGGTGATGGCGGCGCACGCGGCGGGCGATTTGAAGGAGGCGCGGCGTTGGCAGGCGCGTTCGTTGAAGATGGTTGAAATCATCGCGTCGCACGGCTTCATGCAGTCGGCAAAGGCGGTGATGCATTGGGTGGGAGTTAACTGCGGCCCGGCGCGACCGCCGTTGCCGGAGCCATCTGCGGAGCAGTTGGAAACGCTGCGCGGTGAGCTGGAGGCGATTAGTTTTTTTGAATGGATTGATGAACCGGCCACGGCGAAAATATGAACGCACAAAAGCGTAATGAATTGATTGCGGTTTACCGCGACGGATTGCTGGAGGACACTTTGCCTTTCTGGCTGCCGCGTTGTGTGGATGACGAGCACGGCGGATTTATGATCGCCCGCGATCGCGATGGCAGTTTGCTGGATACGGACAAGGGGATGTGGCAGCAGTGCCGGTTCACGTGGTTGCTGGCGACACTATATAATACAGTGGAGCCTCGCGAGGAATGGCTCGCGGCGGCACGGCACGGGATTGAGTTTATCGAAAAGCATGGCTTTGATGATGATGGCCGAATGTGGTTTCACGTGACGCGCGAGGGTGCGCCGATTCGCCAGCGGCGGTATTTTTTTACGGAGATGTTTGGCGCGATTGCGTTTGCGGCGTGTGCGAAGGCCACCGGCAATGCGGCGATGGCGGACAGGGCGCGGGAGCTTTACGCGTTGGCGCGCACGGGGTTTGCGGATTCGGTGGATGCAAAATTCACGGACACGCGGCCGAGCAAAGGGATGAGCGCGCCGATGATTTCGCTGGTGACGGCGCAGGAAATGCGGGTGTGTTTGGATGACGATTCGTTTAATGCGGACATCGATGCATGCATTGCGGAAATCCAGTGCGATTTTGTGAAGCCGGAGCTGGAGTGCGTGATGGAAACGGTGGGGCTGAAGGGGGAGTTGTTGGACCATTTTGACGGGCGCCTGCTCAATCCCGGCCACGCGATTGAAGGGGCGTGGTTTATTTTGAATGAGGCACGGCATCGCGGCAATGATCCGGCGCTTATCAAGCTCGGCTGCCAGATGCTCGACTGGATGTGGGCACGCGGTTGGGATGAGGAGCACGGCGGCATTTTTTACTTCCGCGATGTGCACGGCAAACCGGTGCAGGAATATTGGCACGATATGAAATTTTGGTGGCCGCACAACGAAGCCATCCTCGCCACGCTGCTGGCGCATTTGCTCACGGGCGAATCGCGCTACGAAGTGATGCACCGCCAAGTGCACGACTGGGCGTACTCACACTTTCCGGATGCGGAACATGGCGAGTGGTACGGCTACCTCCATCGCGACGGTCGCGTGTCCGTGCCGTTGAAAGGCAACTTATGGAAAGGCCCGTTCCACTTGCCGCGGATGCAGTTGCAGGCGTGGCAGTGGTTGGCGGAGTAGCGGGGGTTATTTTTTCTTCGGGGGCAACTCGGTGGTGTTTTGCTCGATGGTGAGGTCGGGTTTGCCGGGGAGTTCCTGTCCGTTGGCTACGAAGGTCATGTCGCCCTTGACTTGAATGAGGTTTTTGGTTTCCACGAAACGGCCGAGCTTGCGGTCGAAGAGGAGATCGATTTTTGACTTGGCGGGTTTGATGTCGCTGTCTTTCACCGCGAGCGGGCCGACGGCCGGGCCGTTCATTTCGTAGGCGGCGTCGGTGACTTTGCCGGTGATGCGATCGAGCATGCGGCCGTTCTTTTTGACGGTGCCCTCATAGGTATAGTCGACGCGGAAATTCAAAACCTGACCGCTGCCGAGGGGCATGACTTCTTTGCGTACCCAAGTATCGCCTTTGGAAACGGCTTTGTTGGGAAGGCGGGCGTGTTCCTGCTTGATGCCTTCGGAAATTTGTTTGGCGCTGAATTCATTTTTTAAGGGGCCTTCCAAGCTGTTGAGCGCGCCCTCGGGGATGGTCACTTTATTGAGTGAACCCTCCTTGCTGTAAACCTGTGTGGTGGGGTGCTTGATCATGGTGCGAAGCAGATCAAGGGTGGGTTCGAGTTGTTCGACGGGGGCTTTGGCATCGGGCACGGCGGAGTCGAATTTCATTTCAATGCCGCCGGGGAAGGCCCATTTGCCATTCCAGTTTTTAAATGTGACTTGGGTGCTCATGGTGCCATCGGCAGCACGGTCGACGGTGTCGGATTCGGTGGTGAATTTCTGGATGCTTTGCGTCTCGATTTCCTGTCCGGCGATTTGGAGGGTTTGTTTGAGATTGACGTCGCTTTGGACGGTGACAGTGGAATTTTCCGCGTGCTTGATTTCGAGAGTGACCTGCGCCGAGGTAGTGAATGCGCAAACGCACAGTGCGGATAAGATGTGTTGAATGTGTTTTATTGTGGCGAAGATACACAAAATACGGGCCGGCGGCAAATTGGGATGCCCAAAAATGACAGGTATTACATGAATAAATGGGCGCGCGAGGCATTCCAATCGCGCCCTTGGGGATGGTTTTGGTTGGCTTTGCGGGGCTGACTTTGTACCATCGCGCCAGCAAAACGATTAGTGGCGTGTAACGTACTGAACCCAAGCGCTGTAATCATAGTGAATACATTTATGACGACCACAATTGATTCGGCGCAACTGGAGGGGCAAGACCTCCAAGCCGTGGAACAACTCACCGGGGCGCGGGCTAAGATTCGCGCGGAACTTTCCAAGGTCATCATTGGCCAAAATGACGTGGTGGATCAGGTGCTCATCAGCATCTTCACCCGCAGCCATTCGTTGCTGGTCGGCGTGCCGGGCTTGGCGAAGACGCTGCTGGTGTCGTCGCTGGCGGAGACGTTGGATCTCGATTTTAAGCGCATTCAGTTTACGCCCGACTTGATGCCGAGCGATATCACCGGCACGGAGGTGATTCATCAGGACAAAGTCACCAACGAGCGCGAGTTCAAATTTTTGAAAGGCCCCATCTTCGCGAACATCGTGTTGGCCGATGAAATCAACCGCACGCCACCCAAGACGCAGGCGGCGATGTTGGAGGCGATGCAGGAGCGGCAAGTTTCCGCGGGCGGCAAGGACCATAAACTGCCCAATCCGTTTTTTGTTTTGGCTACGCAAAATCCCATTGAGCAGGAAGGCACTTACCCACTGCCCGAGGCGCAGTTGGATCGCTTTATTTTTATGATCAAAGTGGATTATCCCGATGCCGATGAGGAAATGGACATCATGAAAAGGGTAACCGGCACCGTGCCCGGAAAGCCACAGCCGGTTTTGAACGCGGAACAAATCATCGAGCTGCAGGATGTGGTGCGGCGTATTCCGGTGGCGGATCATGTTTTTGAATACGCTCGGAAGCTGGTGCGCGTCACGCGCGTGACCACGGACGAGGCGCTGCCGCTTTGCAAAAAATGGCTAAGCTGGGGCGCCGGCCCGCGCGGGGGGTTGAACCTCATCATGGCCGCCAAGGCGCACGCGATTCTCAACGGGCAGGTTTATGTGAGCTGTCACGATGTCGCGAAGATGGCGGGGCCGGTTTTACGGCATCGGATTATTCCCAACTTCTCCGCCACCAGCGAAGGGCTCACGCCCGATGACATCATCGAGCGCATTCTCGAAGAAGTGCCGCTGGACGAGAAGCTCAGCTAAACGTGCCGACGGGTTACACTATGGATGTGGAACACGCAGCGGATTTGCTGGACCCCGAGGCCATCGCCCGGGCGGACGCCCTCGGCTTGCACGCGCGCTATGTGGTGGAGGGTTACATGGCGGGGGAACACAAATCACCCTACCGCGGCTTCGCGATTGAGTTTGCGCAGCACCGTGAATATTCGCCGGGCGATGATGTGCGCCACATTGATTGGAAGGTAAACGCCCGCACCGATCGCCTCTTCATCAAGCAATACGAACAGGAAACCAATTACGTGGCCAACATCCTGCTCGATGGCAGCGAGAGCATGACCTACGGCTCGGGCCGGCACACCAAGCTGCAATATGGCAAAATGATCGCGGCCGTGCTTTCGTATCTCATCCTGCACCAACGCGATGCGGTGGCACTTGGAATTTTCGATGAGGGGATGCGGGACTACGCGCCGCGCAGCAACAGCCGCGCCACGCTGCACACGTTGATGGGGCGGCTCGCGGCGTTCGAGGGCGAGCAAGCCACGGACATCGCGCGTAACCTCCACGACATGGCACTGCAAACGACGCGTAAGGGCATCTTCATTTTAATCAGCGATTTCTTTGACGAAGAGGAAGCGGTGATGGAGGGCATCCAACATCTGCGTTTTGGCGGGCACGAGGTAATTGTGTTTCACACGTTAGATCCGTTTGAGTTGGAGTTTCCGTTTAACGGCTTGGTGGAATTTGACGGCCTCGAAAAATTCCCAAAAATCCTCACGCGCCCGGCGGAAATCCGCCGCACGTATCAGCGCGAGATTGAATCCTTCCAGCGTCGCGTTCGCGAAGGCTGCGAAAAGAACGGCGTGCATTACGTCCGCGTGGATACCAGCAAACCTTTGGCCAGCGTGCTGAGTGATTACCTCAGCTTCCGCCTCCGCACCGCGAAGGGCAAGCAGCACTAATCGCCAATGTCCTTCCTCAATTCCATTATGCTTTTCGGAACCGCCGCAGTGGCGGTGCCGATCATCATTCATTTGCTCAACCGCAGGAAATTCAAGAAGGTTACTTGGGCCGCGATGAAGTTCATCAAGCTCAGCGTGGAACAAAACCAACGCCGCATGCAGCTGGAGGATTTGCTTTTGCTTTTGCTGCGTTGCGCGTTGCTGGCGCTGTTGGCCTTCGCGCTGGCGCGGCCCGCATTGAAGACCGCCGGCACGGACGTGCTCGGGCAGACGAAAGTAACGGCGGTGGTGGTGCTGGATAATTCGTACAGCATGGATTTGCGGGGGTTGGATAAAAAATCCGCATTCCAAAAAGCACGCGCCGCCGCCAAGGAAGCCATCAACGCAATGCCCTCGGGCTCGTATGCTTCGGTGCTATTGGCCTCGGATATTGTTCAGGAAAAAGACAGCATCATCAGCCCCACGCGGGCATTGAGCCAGGCGCACGAGGTGATTGATCGCGCGAAGGTGAGTCATCACGCCACCGATTTGTATCCGGCAGTGGATCGGGCGGTGGAGATTCTCAAGGGCCGCGCGGCGTTGCGGAAAGAAATTTACATCATCACTGATGGTCAAGCGAGTGGCTGGCAGCAGCAAAAGGAAATCAGCAAGCTCATCGATGAAAACCGCGATGACATTCGCGTGTACATTCTGCGCGTGGGCGAAGCGAAGCCGCCGGCGAATTATGCCATTACCGGCCTCGATGTGTCCTCCGGCCTCACGCCGGTAGATCATCCGTTGCGCTTTGATGTGACGGTGGCCAACCACGCGGCGCAACCGGCCACGAATATGGTTGTGGGGCTGTACCTCGATGGCGGGAAAAATCCGGTCGACAAAGTGATGGTTCCCAGCGTGAAACCCGGTGCGACGCGCACGGTTCCGTTGTACGCGCGCTTTGCCAAAGTGGGGTATCATTCCGTGCGCGCTTCGTTTGATCAGCCCGAACGCTTCGACAGCCTTGAGGCGGACAACCAAAATTTGCTGGTGGTGCGCGCCGTGCGCGAGGTGCGGGTGTTGTTGGTGGATGGCGACACCGAGGCGCGCGATCCGCGCGAACACGAAAGCTATTTCCTCAAGCTCGCTCTTGCGCCCGTGGCCGATCATTACGTGAAGGTGGATACCACCACGCCTGCCGATTTTGCCCGCAACGTGCTCAACCGCTACGCCGCCGTGGTGCTCGCCAATGTTGAGCGGCTTACTCCCAGCCAAATTTCCGCGCTCAAAGAATTCCTGCGGCAGGGCGGCGGGCTGCTCGTGTATCCGGGCGATCGCGTGGACGTGGGTTTTTACAACGACGAGTTATTTGGAAAACACGGACTGCTGCCCTCGCCGTGGGGCGAAGCGGTGGGGGATGACACGCAGGATGGAATGTACACGCTGTTTCAGCCCGGCGGTTACGAACATCCTATCACCGCGCCGTGGAACAATCGGGAGTTCGGCCAGCTCGATGACGTGCGCACTTTCCGCCATTTGAAACTGGAAAAGCAGCCGGCAGTCTCAACGGTCAAAGAAGCCGGCCCGGTGAAGGTGGTGCTGCGCTACGCCGCCGCGCGGGATGCGGAGGATGCGCTGGGTGCACCCGCGATCATGGAGCGCGATTGGGGCGCGGGCCGGGTCTTTCAATTCAGCTCAACCGCCGACACCGCGTGGAGCGATTTTGCCGTGCGCGCTTCTTCCGTGGTGCCGGTGCTCTACCGCATCCTCGGCAACGTGCAGGCGCAGGGCGACGCGGGTTTGAACCTCCGCGTGGGTGAATCCTTTCTGCATCCGTTGGCCCCGCATCAGCCTAATCAACAGGGCAGGGTGGTGGCGCCCGGTTTGGCGCAGACGAACCGGCTTTCCGCCGAGGTCCTGCGCGATCGGCCGGTGTTGCAATTCAAGGACACCCATCGCGCGGGGCTTTATGAATTCAAACTCGATGGCGACGAACGTGCCACGCTGTTTGCCGTGCAGCCGGATCAACGCGAGTCCGACCTGCACAAGGCGAACGACAGCGAGCTGCCCTCCGCCGCCACGCTTATTCATTGGGAAGCCGATACCGACCTCAAGGAGCAGGTGCAAAAAGCCCGTGTAGGCGCCGAGTATTGGCTGATGATTTTGTTGGTGGTGCTCGCGATGGTGGCGCTCGAAACCTATCTCGCGCAGAAATTCAGTCAGTCAAAATAATATGCACGATTGGATTCTCAAACTTACCGGCGCCACCGTGGAACCCGGAAGCACCGTGGTGGATATGACGCCGCGTGTGCACGAGGGCGTGGAGTGGGGCTTGATAATTTTGCTGGCGGCGGCGTTTGTGGCGGTGGTTTGGGGATCGTATCGCTGGCTGCCCTCGGAGCTGAGCCGCGCGCGCCGCGTGATGCTCATCGGCTTGCGCGGGCTGTTCATCGCGTTGTTGCTGGGCTTGCTGTTGCGGCCGGTGCTGGTGCTGACGATGTCGCGCGAGATTCAGCGAACCCTGCTCGTACTGGTGGATTCCAGCCAAAGTATGACCCTCGCCGACCCGCGCATTGCGCCCGAAGACATCCAGCGTGCGGCCATCGCCAAGGGATTGCTCGATCCGGTCAAGGGCTTGGCGCAGCCGCTGGACGAAGGCAAGACTGCCGAGCTGCGCGAGATGGCGCGGACCAATGTGCTGCGCGCGGTGCTGCGAAACGAGCGGCTCAATTTGCTGCCCGCGCTTTCAGAAAAATTCGAGGTGGTGCCGTTTACATTCGGGATGGGCGGCCAAGTTCGCGAACTGCCACGCGCCCGCCAAATTGAAACGGAACCCGACAATGCACCCAAACTTACCCTCGCAGATTTCTCGTGGGTGGACACGCTCAGCGCACCGCACGCGGGCACCGCGCTGGGCGATTCACTGCGCGAAGCCCTCAATCGCAAGCGCGGCCAGGCGCTCGCGGGCGTGCTGGTGCTCACCGATGGAGCGCATAACTCCGGCGATTCCCCGCGCGTGGTGGCGCAATCGCTCCGCGCCGCCGACGTACCGATTTATTTTTATGGCGTCGGCATCACTTCGCCGAGGGATATAATCATCGTCGGAATGGACGCGCCGCCTACGGCGTTTATCGAGGATGAATTGCTCGTGCACGTGCGCGTGCGGTCGCAGGGGCTTGAGGGCAAAAACGCGCAATTGATTCTCACGCTCAATGGCGAAACCGTGGCGGAAGAAACCATTTCCTTCGGCAAGGACGGCGAGCGGCGCTGGCCGTTGCGTTTCAAAACCAACGTGTCCGGTGAATTTGAATTGCGCGCCCATATCGCCGCGCGCGAGGACGAAACCGATTCCGGCAACAACGAAGCCTCCCGCCGTCTGCGCGTGGTGGACGAAAAAATCCGCGTGCTTTTTGTGGAGCAAGCGCCGCGCTGGGATTATCGCTACCTTCAGGCCGTGCTACTGCGCGACCGTCGTGTGGAGGTCAAAACGCTTTTACTTGAGGGAGACCCGTCCATCGCCCAGAAGGAAAACTCGCCGTACCTCGAAAAATTTCCTGAAACTAAAAAGGAACTTTTTGAATACGACGTGGTGGTGTTTGGCGACGTGGATCCCAGCCGCATCTCTATTTCGCAAATGGAAAACCTCAACGAATTTGTCAGCCGCTTTGGCGGGGCGTTTGTGATGATCGCCGGGCGTCGTCACAGTCCGCAGGATTATGCCGACACGCCGATTGCGGATTTGCTGCCGGTGGAGTTCGAGCGCGCCACAGTCGGCGGCGCGGAACCGGTTTTTGATCAGCCCATCCAAGTGCAGCTCACCGCCCGCGGGAAGGGTGATCCGATGCTCAACCTCGCCGGCGAAGGCGAAAGCAACGACGCGATGTGGGCCGCGATGCCGCCGATTTATTGGGTGGCGCCGGTGACCGCTAAGCCGGGCGCGACGGTGTTGATGGTGGATCCCGCGCGCGACACGCGCCAAGGCAAACTGCCCGTGATAGCCCAGCACAAGTATGGTTTGGGACAGGTTTTGTACGTGGGCACCGACAACACCTGGCGTTGGCGGCGCAATGTGGGTGATCGATATTACACACGGTTTTGGGGCCAAGTGAACCAGCGAATGGCGCAGCAGCGTTTTATCGGCGCGGACAAGCGTGTGCAGATTTCCTTGGACAACCAAAACTACAACGTGGGCGACCGCGTGCGGGTGTACGCGCGGCTGTATCGGGAAGGCTACGAGCCATCGCTGGAAGAGGTGTTGCGCGGCGTGGTCGCTACGGCTGGTAATGGCGACCGCCAATCGGAGGTGCCGCTCAAGGCGGTGGACGGCCAACCGGGATTGTTCTTTGGCGAATTCGTCGCGCCCGCGGCGGGGCAGTACCAGTTTCACCTGCAAGAGGCGCCGGATCAGAAGCGCGATTTCACCGTGGCGGAGAACAGCCTCGAAATGGCCGAGACCGCGATGAACGCCAAGCTGATGCAGGACGTCGCCACGCTCACGCACGGGCGGTTTTTTCGCGAGGAAGATTTGCATCAACTCGTCGAAACCATCGCCGCGAAACCGGCCACCGTGGAGAGCCGTTTGGAACTCGAACTCTGGGCGACGCCGCTTTATTTTCTGCTCATTCTGTTCGTTGTTACCGTCGAATGGGTGTTGCGCAAATGGTCGTACCTGAAATGAACACCGCCGAATCCAGCACCGTGTTAATCACCAAACTCGCCGGCGTGCGGGGCAAGCGCCTCACGCTCGCGCTGGGCACGGGCGTGGCGTGGCTCGCGGTGGCAGTCGTCACGCTGCTCGGCGCGGGAATGATGGTGGATTGGAAATGGGATTTATCCCACGGCGCGCGGCAGGCGTTGCTGGCGCTGGATGCGCTGGTGCTGCTCATCATCGCCGCGCGGCACATCGCGCAGCCGCTGATCAATCAAGCGGACGACGAAACGGTGGCGCTGCAAGTGGAACAAGCGCGGCCGGAATTTCGCAGCCGCCTCATCGCGTCCACGCAACTGGCGGGCGGAACAATGCCGGCGGGCACTTCAAAAGGTTTCGTGGCGGCGTTGGTGAAGCAAACCGAGACGATGGCGCGTTCGGTGAATTTCAAAGCCATTGTGCCGGGCGAGGCCTTCGCGGTGGCGGCGGTGATGGCGCTGCTGCTCGGCGGTTTGGGCGGGTTGGCCTTTGACCGTTTTCAGCCGGACACCGGCACGCTGCTGCGGCGGGCGTTTCTATCCAACGAAGCGGTGCCGCGCTTTACTCACATTGAATCGGTGCGCGTGAATCCTCAAGCCACACTCGTGCGCGGGGATGATGTGGAAATTGTCGTCACCTTAAAATCCATCAGCCGCGTGAACCCCGACACGGCTGTCATTAATATCAAATACGATAATGCCGATCGCGCGGTGCCGTATACGGTGGAGCGGGATGCGGGTTCGCTTCCGAGCGAGTACCGTCTGAAGCTGGAAAATGTGCGCGAGTCGTTTGAGGTCGATGTGCGCGTCAATGACGCCCGCGCAGTGGAGCGCGTAACCGTCGTGCCGCGGCCTGCGGTGCGGGCAATTGAGTTCCTCCAACACTATCCTTTGTACACCGGGCTTCCATCGCAGGATCGGCGGCGCGGCGATCTCGTGCTGCTCGTGGGCGGCAAGCTGTTGATCAAAGTGCGCGCCAACAAACCGGTGGTCGGCGGCCGCGTGACAGTGTTTCACGCAAGCGGCAAGACTACGGAATATCCTTTGGAGAAAACCGGAAGTCAGGACGAACTCAGTCGGACGGTGCCGTTACGCGAACTGGGCATCACGGGATTCAGCGTCAAGCTGCTGGACGAGTTTGGTTTTGAATCGCGCGATGAGGCGGTGTATCGCGTGACGATGATGCCGGATAAACCGCCGGTGGTGCGCGTGCTGCGGCCGGTGCGCAAGGAGGAGAAAGTGACCCAACGCGCGCGCCTGCCAATTACGATTTCTGTGAAGGACGATTATGGCGTGGATACGCTCACGCTCAAATACACCAACGCCAATGGCTTTGTGCGGAGCATTCCGCTGGTGCCGGAGAAAAAACTGGGCCGACAAGCGCGGGTGCCGTTCGAGTGGCGGATCATTGACCTCACGCCCGACGTGGGCGCGCGTATGGAATATTGGATTGAAGCGACCGACTATTGCGCCCCAAGAGCGGGTGTGGGGCAAAGTCGTAAGCTGTTGGCCGCGGTGGTGACGGATGATGAAAAGCGGGCGGATCTCCAAAACCGCGCCACCGACTCGATCACCGGCGTGAACGAAACGGCGGATGATCAGGGAAAACTCAATCGCGAACTCGGCGAAATCATCCGCGCACGAGCAGTTTCGGGGCCGGTTGAAAACGAATAATTTTGGTCGGAAACCAGTCAGATGAGCGTTGCTAAAACCAGCAATTTGAACATAATCAGCGAAGCGTTGCCGAAAACGGCCCACGCACTGGAGAATATTTTATGAAGCTAAACCGATTCATCCTCGTTGCCGTGGTTTGCGCGCCATTATTGGCCGTGGCCGCGCCCGCCGAAAAATCCAAAACCGGTCTCCTTCGACAGGAGGTGAAGCAAAACAACATCGGCATTAGCCTCCAACGCGTGGCGAGCCAACTCGACGCGGTGATCGCTGAATACACCCGCAACGGTTTGGAAGGCGACGATGTCGACACGCTGCGGCGTTTTCGTGGGATGCTCAATCAACTCACCGGCGCGGAAGTGGTCGGGGTGGTGAAGCAACTCAAGGCCGCGCAAATCATAGGTACCGATCACAAGCGCGCCAGCGAGAATGCCATCGGCGCTTTCTCTGGCCAGAAACAAGTCATCGTTTCGCTCAAGCAAATTTATCTCGACTGGCAATTGCAGCAGGAATTCCGGCTGCTCTCCACGCGCTACGCGCGCCTCGCCAAAACCCAGCACGGCAACCTCCAGCGCGCCGTGGAAATGGTCACCAAATCGCGTGGCTCCAATTCCTACGCCAACCGCGAGGACGTCAAGATTGATCTGCGCATTCAGGAGCTCGACCAAGTCGGCATCAATGATGAAGCTAAGATCCTTGCAACGCTTCTTGAGAAGCTCGACAAAAAATTTGAGGGCACCGAAGAACATCGCGCCGCCAAGGCGTTGGCCAAAGTGAAGGCCGATTTGCAACCCGCCCTCGAAGGTGCGGCCACCGATCTCAAGGGCAAAGCCATCAAGAGCGCCGCCGGTTACGAGCAAAACGCCCATCGCAGCATGATCGAGCTCGTGCGCCTGCTCGCCCCCGAACGCAGTAAAGAGGAAACCATCCGCCAAGCCATCGAGGACATCAAAAGCGTGATGACCGAGCAAAAGGAAGTGATGGCCGAAACCAAGGAACTCAAAGACGCCAAAACGTCCGACACCGAATCCCTCGAGCGCCAACAAGCCGAGCTGGCTTTTCAGACCGATCTCATCCGGCAGGACGTCAAGGACGTCGTCCCCGAGGCCGCCGATGAACTCAAGCAATCGCGAGACAATCAGCAAACCGTGCGCTCCATTTTGAGCAACACACAGGCAGCTCCAAGTAGCAAGGCCTTGCAAGCCCCCGAGCAGCAGGAGTTGGCGCTGGAAAATCTGGCCGACGCCAAGGATGCCCTCGAGGAGGAACTTAAACAAATGGCTGAGAACCGCGAGAACCCAAAAGACAAACTCGAGCAATTAAAAGAACTCGCCAAGAAAGTCGCGGAACTCAAAAAGGCGGAAGAAAAAATCCAAGCCGCCGGTGAAAAGCTCGAGGAACTTCCCAACCCCACCCCCAGTCAACAAGCCGAAGCCGAGGCCGCCCGCCAACTTGCCGAACAACAGGTTGCAGAGGCTAAGCAAATTGCCAGCCACTTAGAGCAAGTTCTAGAGAAAGCGCCCGAGGAAGTGAAGGCTGCTGCTGAGATTGCGGCTAAAAAGGCTGAAGAAATTGCCAAGAAACTTCCCGAAATCGAGGAACGCGCCAAGAATGGCGGCACCGACGTAAAACCCGAAACCGCCAAGGCCGCCGAAGCATTAAAGAAAGCCACCGAACAAGCCAAGGTCGCCGAGGCCAAGGCGCAGGCGGAAGCAAAGAAAGCCTTTGCCGAGGCCAAAAAGGAATTTGAAAAAGCCGCCGAAGCCATCGCCGAGGCCAAGAAAAAAGAAGGCGCGGAGCCCGCGCACAAAACTGCTGACCAAGCCAAGGCGTGGGCCAAACAAGCCGCCGAGATGGCCGCCAAGGCCGAGACCAAACCCGAGATGCTCGAGCACATGGCCAAGGAAATTGAAAAACTCCTGCCCAAAATTGAAGAAGCCGCCAAACAAGGTGGAGCTGATGTGCAGCCCGAGATCGCCAAGGCCGCCGAGGCATTAAAACAAGCCGCCGAACAAGCCAAGGCCGCAAAAGAAAAAGCCCAAGCCGCCGCCGAGCCAGCCCTCGCTGAGGCGCAAAAGGAATTTAAAAAAGCCAAACAAGCCCTCGCCGAGGCCCAGCAAAAATCTGAGGACGCCCGTGAAATGAATCCCGAACAGCGCAACGGCTTGCAGGAGCAATCCAAACAACAGGAAAAAGTAAAAGACGACACCAAGGAAACTCAACAGGAAGCCACCGAAGTCGCTTCTGAAGCCGCTGAATCCATCGGCCAAGCCGCGCGGCAAATGCAGAAATCCGAGGAGCAACTCGCGCAAGCCGAGAATGCCCCCGACGCCCAGCAAGCCGCTATCGATGCTCTTGAAAAAGCCGAGCAACAACTCGCTGATAAAATCGACGAACTCGAAAAGGCCGCCGAACAAAAGAAAGCCCTCGAGGAATTAAGCGGCGACATCGCCGAACTCATCAAGGAACAACAAGACCTCCAGCTCGAAACCGCCAAAACCGCTGCCAAGGAACAAAACCAAAACAACTCCGCCAAACCTGAAGGAAGCAAACCCGAGGGAAGCAAACCCGAGGGAAGCAAACCCGAGGGAAGCAAACCCGAGGGAAGCAAACCCGAGGGAAGCAAACCCGAGGGAAGCAAACCCGAGGGAAGCAAACCCGAGGGAAGCAAACCCGAGGGAAGCAAACCCGAGGGAAGCAAACCCGAGGGAAGCAAACCCGAGGGAAGCAAACCCGAGGGAAGCAAACCCGAGGGAAGCAAACCCGAGGGAAGCAAACCCGAGGGAAGCAAACCCGAAGGAAGCAAACCCGAAGGAAGCAAACCATCGACACCCCAGCAACAGGCGCAAAAACAAGGTGAGCTTTCAAAGGAAACCGGCCAAGCCCAGTCCGATTCTCAAAAAGCCGAGGCTCCGCAAAATGCCCAGCAAGCTTTGCAGCAAGCACAGAAAGAAATGCAAAAGGCCAAGCAGGATTTGAACAAGCCCGATGCCCCCGCCGCGCGCCAGCCGCAGGGCGAGGCTGTCGATAATTTGAAACAAGCCAAAAAAGCCATCGACGAAAAAATTGGTGAACTCGCGCAGGAACTCGGTCAACCCAAGCAACTCACCCCCGAGCAACTCGCCAAAGCCGCCGAGGCCGCCGCGAAGGCGCAGGAGTTTTTGAGCGAAGCTCTCTCCGAATTGCAGGATCCCGCCGGCCTTGCCGAGAAGCTTCAGCAACAACAGGAAGAACTCGCCAAGGCCCTTGCGGAAATGCAAAAGCAACAAGGCGAACAGGGTCAGCCGAATCCCAATCTCGAAGCCGCCGCCAAGGCTGCGCAAAAAGCC
Organism: uncultured Verrucomicrobiae bacterium; assembly: GCA_937775205.1. Lineage (GTDB taxonomy): Bacteria > Verrucomicrobiota > Verrucomicrobiia > Limisphaerales > UBA1100 > JACNJL01. Next base: position 51,884 of record CALKBX010000003.1, read on the forward strand.
GCCGAACAACTCGCCCAAAACAACATCCCCAAAGCCATCGGCGAAATGCAAAAAGCCGAAGCCGCCATCGGCGAAGCCCAAAAACCTGGAGAAGGCAAACCTGGAGAAGGCAAACCGGGCGAGGGCAAACCGGGCGAGGGCAAACCGGGCGAGGGCAAACCGGGCGAGGGCAAACCGGGCGAAGGTACGCCGGGCGAAGGTAAGCCGGGCGAAGGTAAGCCGGGCGAAGGTAAGCCGGGCGAAGGTAAGCCGGGCGAAGGTAAGCCGGGCGAAGGTAAGCCGGGCGAAGGTACGCCGGGCGAAGGTACGCCGGGCGAAGGTACGCCGGGCGAAGGACAACCCAGTGAACAAGGGTTGCCTCAACTCGGCCAGCAACAACAGGATTTAAGACAAGCCGCGCAAGCGATGCAAGCCGCCCAACAAGCGATGCAAGCCACCGGGCCATTGGAGAATGCTTCCGACCTCATCGAGCCTTTGGCTGCCGGGCTTGAGGGCAATCTGCCGCCGCAAGCGCAACAGGCTTTTGATGAAGCCGTCGAACAACTCATTGAAGCTATCGCCAATGCCGAGGCCAACAATCCGATGCCCGCGCAGCAAGCCTCGCAACAGGCTCAAAACGCACTCGCCCAAGCGGCTGCTGCCTTGGCCGCTGCCCAACAAGGCCAGCAACCGGGGCAACAACCCGGCCAGGGACAGCCTGGCCAGCAACCGGGACAAGGGAAGCCCGGTGAACAACCTGGGAAAGGTGAACCCAGTGAGCGTGCTGATGGTAACAAAGGTAATTTCGATGGCAAAGGCGGCGCGGATGGCCCACGCAATGGCACGGCTGGCACCAGTGGTTTCCTCAGTTTACCCAAGCGCGAACGCGAAGCGTTACTACAATCGCGCCAAGGAAAAACGCCAGCGGAATACGACGTGCTCGTGAAGGAGTTCCTCAAGCGCCTTTCCGATTCACCTAAGCGTGATCTCAAATAAGATGACCCTCCTCCGTACACTCATCTTAATCCTTACCGCCTACGGGTTGGTTGCCGCTGACAAAGTGAAGCCGCGCCCTCGCGATAACGTGAAGGTTACGCCTGCCACGGAAAAAATAATCCAAGGTGCGCTCAAGTATATGGCCAGTCAGCAAAAGGCTGATGGCTCGTGGGGGAGTAGTCGCGAGGAAGCGCGTCATCCCGTTGCGCTTACCGGTTACGTCCTCATCGCTTTCCAAGCCGCCGGCAATCTCCCCGGCGAAGGCCCGTACGGCAAGCACGTCACCAAGGGGATGAATTATTTACTCAACCAAATCGGCCCCGGGGGCATCTACGGCAAATACGCCAGCGGCCAATATATGTACGGCCACGGCGTGGCCACCATTGCCCTCGGCGAACTCTACGGCCAAACCAAGTCGCCCATCATTCGGGCCAAGCTTGAGAAAACCATCAAACTCATCATCGCCAGCCAAAATTCACAGGGCGGCTGGCGCTACCGGCCGGTGGTGCGCGATGCGGATGTTTCGGTAACCGTGCTGCAAGTGGTCGCCCTGCGCGCGGCCAAGAACGCCGGGATCGATGTGCCCCAGCTCACGATTGATAACGCCGTGAAATACGTCCGCGCCTGTCATCACGCCAGCTCGGGCGGGTTTAGTTATCAACCTGGCTCATCCCCCGGCTACGCCCGCACGGCAGCCGCCATTTATTCCCTGCAAGTGTGCGGGCATTACGACGATCCACTGGTGGCGAAAGGTTCCAAATATCTTTTCGCAAACCACCGCGACTCTCAGGAGTGGTATGTGTACGGCAACTTTTACGCCGCGCCCGCGCAATATATGATCGGCGGCAAAACGTGGGAGCAATGGTACCGCGTGGTCGGTAGCTCCATCCTCAAAACAGCGCGTCGTACCGGCGATACCGTCCACTGGGAATCTCAGGGCCGAGGCGGCGTGGGGGCGATTTATACTACCTCAGTCTTCACCACCATCCTCGCGATGCCCTATCATTATCTGCCGCTGTATCAACGGTAGAGTTTTCCCATGCCGCGACTTGTTGCCATTATCACGTTTGTCACCGTGACTTGGTTGCACGCCGCCGAACTACAAACGCGTGCGGGTCGGTTGTTTTCCGGGAATCTAGAGAAAATTAATTCCGATGGCGTTCGCTTGGCGGGTAAAAATTTTAAGTGGCCAGATATCCTTCGAGTTCGCCTCAAGCCCGCTCCTAGAGGGGCTGTTGGGCTGAGCGGTGTTTCTACGCGCATCTGGAGAGGAAAACACCTAACATTTCCTGATAAAAGAGTCCCGAATCCCAGTTTAGTGGATACGGTCGGCCGACATTATCTTGATGTACGTAGTGTGGATAACAAACCAGGAGCAATTCTCTTTGAGGGTAAACTCAATGTATCCAGAGCGGGTAAATACCATTTCCGTCTGGGTTCAGACGATGGGGCACGTATTCTTATCGGAGGGAAAGAGGTTCTGTTTACGCCAGCAGAATATTCGTTTCGACGAGCTATTGGGTCAGTTCAATTGGAACCTGGTGCTCATGATATTCGTCTGGAATATATAAACCTATCTGGTTACGCCATACTCCACTTGGAATGGAGCGGCCCCAATTTGGGCTGGTCAAATCTAAGCGCAACTTATGATGGGCCCATGCCGGCAATGACTCCAGCCATACCGTCTGCGGGTGTATTAACATGGAACGGAAGTTTTATAGCGTACCCGGTTCACTCACTGAGTGAGAGCAAAGTTAACTTCATCGGAAACCCTAAAGGGATTCGTTTGAGCACAGTCAACGCCACGGCTATTTTTTTTCAACCACTTTCTCTACCATTCGCTGATCGCATTCGGCTAGGTGAGACTGGTCGTGAAGGTGTGCTTTTAACCACGGGTGATTTTCAAGGTGGAGAGATTGCTTCCATTAAAGATAATATCATTACTGTGAAGACTGTATTATTTGGGGAAAAAGAATTTAAGACTCATTCGGAGGCTGCTGCTGTTTTTTTGGGTAATTCAGCTAAACCGCGTGATCAATGGCGTGTGTATACCCGTGCTGGGGGGGAGTTTTGCCTACGTAAATTAAATTGGGAAGGTAGTGATTTGGTAGGAATTCGAGCACCGTTTAAAGGCCATCGATTAAAGGCCAACGATATTCGCGAAATTGCCTTTCTATCTGAGCCGAATGTATTGAAGCGTTCCTGGGATATTTGGAAACAAATGGACGAACAACAGCGTCATCAGGTAGTAAACGGGCAAGGTTATTTTAATGAGGTATATATGCCCCGATCAGTTGCTCAATCTCAGCTTGCCAAGCTTGACGCAAAAAAAAGTCAGTTAATCCTCCTGAAATCGTTAAAAGAAAGGGAGTTGGCTTTCTCGTTGAAAAATCTCCAATCAGTTGAGTCAGCTGTTCGCAAAGCCCATCTAAATTGGTCTAGTGTTCAAAATAAAATTCTAATTTCACATGTTCGTGTAGGTGTTGGCGATCGTCGCTCAGATTTTGGGAAAGAATTTAAGGACAGGAAGACAAGGCGGCTCGAAGATGCCAAAAAGTTATTGGCTGAGGAAAAAAAGAAGCTGGCCGATTTGCAGGAAAAATTTTCTGACTTTGAAATTAAATTCAAAAACATCCGGGCACGTCAGCAAGAACTATACAAAAATGATGCAGCAGCTAAGCAGGCTGTCTTCGGTAAGCTCCGCGCCTTGTTTAAAGGTGATTTCAAGCCTGTTCAAATTATAGCGGCAACTGCAGGAACAGGGAAAGTATTGGAATTAGCTGAGGCTCGCAGATTATCTCACCAACGCTGGGTGACAGAATTTACAACGGAATATAATAATATCGTGCGTCAACGTGATGATGCTAAGAGGAAAATGGAGGTATCTAAAAATAAATATCAAACAGCGAAAAGAACACTTGTGCAATTTGAGGCTAATGTGGCCAATCTACTTAAAACTCAGCTGATTCCGTCCGAGCAGAAAAATTTTCAATTTCTTAATGATTATTCGAATAAAGATTCGGTTCATCGTGAGTCAAGTAACAGATATGCCGCTAATGGTAATTCAGTTGCTACTGCCAAATTAAATGTTTCAGTAGTGAGTCAACACGTTCGAGATTTAGATGCATCCAAAAAAAGATTGGAAGCCGAATTAAGTAAACTTGAGCAGGCGAAAAGCAACACATTGCGCGACCGGGCAAACAAGTTGAAAGTTTTCGAGGCGGCCCAAAAGGCATTGGATCAATTTGTCGATCAACATGAAAAACCTGCCTTAAAGCGCTGGTCTGATACTAAAGCTCGGCATGACAAGTTGGCCGAGGAGGTTAAAGGGAAGCCTGATGAAGCAACTTTGTTGGTAAAGTTAACACAAGGAAAAGCAAGAGTTGCCTCAGATCTAAAAGCACTGACGGTGGTCCGTTCTAATCTTAATGGGTTGCTTGGTCGTTTCCAGGCGGCTCAACACAGCTATTCGCAATTGCTTGGCTTTGCGCTGAAAATGCAAGCGAATAAGTGCGAAAACAAAAAGGCCGAAATAATGCTCACAGCCAAATATCTAGCAGTGAAGAAAAGTGAGGAAGCAAACTTGAAGAAGATTGCCGCCAAGTTAGGCCATAAAGAAACTGAGAGTAGGAACATGACTCGAAAGGCAAAAGCTGATAAGGACCATGCCATGACGGTTATGAACAAGTGGAATGCGGATCATGCTCGCAAAAGTACTGATTATCATTCGGCTATTAATAAACGTTTTAATGCGTCCAGAATTGAGGAGGATCACGACTCGTATGATCTTCGCGATCAATCAATATATAATAATTTCAAAAAACAAACTGAGGCTGTCTATCAGGAATTAGAACGCCGAAAGAAAGCAAATGTATCGGCAAATAAATCTAAGCTTGAAGCAGAGAAAAGGCATCGAGCTTCAGATGTAATGAAAGCGGCTTTTAAAGCACCGCTAACGGCCCAGCAAGCCTCCTTGCTGGCTCCTTATCGATCTCTGCTAATTGCGCGATCTTTGCTGGCTCAGTACCAGACAGAAACAGGCTTGGAATTACTTAAAATTCAGAGTGAGCATAAGGCGCGTCTTGTGAGATATCAGCAATCTGTTGCCGGGGCGGATGCGCTTTTGAAAAATGCTATGCTAAAAGATACGGCGGCAGTGGCTGAATTTGATAAATTGGGCAAGGAACTCGTAGTCCTCAAAAAATCTTATGAAGACGCACAGGTTAGATTGAAAGCAGCTGAGACTGAGGTTAACACCCTCCTATCGAATATGGCAGAATCAACCCGAGCTTTTGGGGGTGCTCAGCTCATCCTTCGAGACAAGAGTCGCGAACTAGTTGAATCAGAATTCGTCTATCAAAGACACAGGGTGACTGAGCATTCTAAGCTTGGGTTGCACTGATCGAAAAGGATTGACCCCGCCCTTTTATTTCTGGATTACTTCTCGCCGGTTGCCTCGGTAGCTCAATTGGTAGAGCAGTGGCCTCTTAAGCCATTTGTTGTGGGTTCAAGTCCCTCCCGGGGTACCAGTTTTTTCTCTTCACGAAATATCCGAATAACTTAACGCGAATGTCCTTTTCTTCCATCGGTGTTTGGGTGGATATTTTGCGCGACGATGAATTTGGAACAGGGGATTGTGCTGGGCGTGATTGCGATGACCTTTGGGTTGTTCGCGTGGGGGAAGTGGCGCTACGACGTGGTGGCGGTGATCGCGCTGTTCTCGTTGGTAGTGGGGGATGTGGTGCTGGAAAAAATCCTGCGTCGTGGCGATTCCAAGCTGATCGATCCGGATAAGGCGCTGGATGGCTTTGGGCACGCGGCGGTGATCACGGTGGCGGCGGTGCTGGTGATCAGCCGCGCGTTGCGCAATTCGGGTGTGGTGGATCTCATCGCGCGTCGGCTGATGCCGCTGGCGAAAAATCAATTGCTGCACATCACCAGCTTGTGCGTGGTAGCAGCGGTGCTCTCGGCGTTTATGAATAACGTGGGCGCGTTGGCGTTGCTGCTGCCGGTGGCGCTAAAAACGGCCAGTGAACAAAATCGCTCGCCCACACTGATTCTGATGCCCTTGGCGTTCGCCAGCATTTTGGGCGGGATGGTCACGATGATCGGTACGCCACCGAACATTATTATCTCCATTTTCCGTGAGGAACACACGGCGGCGGGCGAGGCGTTTGGGATGTTCGCCTTTTCGCCGGTGGGCGGGATGGTGGCGTTGTTTGGTGTGGTGTTCGTGGCGTTGATTGGTTGGCGGTTGATTCCGAAGGACGCGCAGAAGAAATCCGGCACGGAGGAATTATTTGCGCTCAATGAATACATCACCGAAGTGCGCGTGCCGGAGGATTGTAAGTTTGTGGGCAAAACACTGGGCGAGGTGGAAAAGGAAACGGACGAGAAGATGATGGTGTTCGGGTTCATTCGCAAGGATGGCAAAGTGATTTCGCCCAACCGAAACAATCTCGTGCGGGCGGATGCGCGTTATCTCGTGAAAGTGGATCCATTGGATTTGCAAGTGATTATGGATGAATCCGGCCTGCGCTTGGCGAAGGAATTGCGGTCGCGGATGGACAGCATCGAAGGGGACGACGTGACCTTTGCTGAAGTGCTGGTCACGCCCAATTCGCATTTACTGGAGCGCACGCGCGCGGAATTGCGGCGGCGCACTTCGGGCAGCGTGGTGCTGATGGCGGTGGCGCGGCAGGGGCAGCCAATGCGCAAACGACTGGGCGACATCGAGTTTCGTGTGGGCGACGTGCTGCTGCTGCAGGGCAACGGTGACGACCTCAAGGAGCACGTGATCAACCTCCACTTGCTGCCGCTGGCGGAGCGTGAATTGCAAGTGGGCATCTTCTCCAAAGTAAGCGTCGCGGTGGGCATCTTTGGCGTGGCGATTGCGTTGAGTATGTTTGATGTGCTGCCCACCACGCTGGCTTTCCTCGGTGCGATTATCGCTTATGTGTTTTTGGGAATTTTGCCGATGCGCGATCTGTATAAGCAAATCGATTGGCCCATCATCGTTTTACTGGGCGCAATGATTCCCGTGAGCGGCGCGTTACAGGACACGGGTCTCACGGATAAGATTGCCGACTTTGTCAACAACCACAAAGGCAGCTTGCCGGCGTGGGGCATCCTTGCAATTTTGATGGTGCTGACGATGACCCTCTCCGACGTGATCAACAACGCGGCCACTGCGCTGATCATGGCGCCCATCGGCGTGGGCATCGCGCTGCAAATGGGCGCCAGCCCGGATCCATTCCTGATGGCCGTGGCGGTGGGCGCCTCGTGCGCGTTTCTCACGCCCATCGGCCACCAATGCAACGCGCTGATTCTTGGCCCGGGCGGTTATCGCTTTGGCGATTACTGGCGGATGGGGTTGCCGCTGGAAGTGTTGATCGTGATCGGCAGCGTGCCCTTGATTTTATATCGTTTCCCACTTTTCCCCGGCAGTTAATCAACAGGCTTGCGCGAAGGGATGCGATGGTGTTTGCTCAACCGCGCACAACCCCTGCACAATGATGCAACCAAACCGATGATGATTCACGTGATGCGTGACGGCCAGCAATTCGGCCCGTACACACTTGAAGATGTAAACGCTTATTTGGCGCAAGGCACTTTGCTGGCCACCGACCAAGCGTGGTACGAAGGCGCGCCGGAATGGATGTTGATCACTCAAGTGCCCGGCGTGCTCGCCCCCGGCGCGGCACCTGCGCCAGTGGCCGTCGCGCCCGTGGCAGCCGTTGCCGATCCGATGGCCGCCGCAAACCCCGCCGTGGCTGCGGCCGACGCAGCGGTGGTTTCCGCCGCCAACCAAGGCAGCAAGAAAAAGAAAATGATGATCATCGCCGGTTCCACCGTGGGAGTGTTAGCGATTGCGGGGGTGTTGTGTTTTGTGTACCCGGGATTTTTGAAGGACGATGCGGGCGGTGGAGGTGACGAAGGCGGCGGCGGGGGCAGTGGTGCTGGCGGAGGCAGCGGCGGGGGCGGAACATTTGCAACGGTGGTGCAGCCGATTTTGAAGAAGAGCACTTGTTACGATTGCCACGATGGAAGCGGGGGAGACAAGGTGAAAGGAAAGTTTGACTTGGCCAATACTGAATCGGTCAAGGGAGTGGTGACTGCCGGTGACGATGCGAACAGCGAGCTCATCGCGCGCTTGACCGACACGGCTGACCCAATGCCGCCGGAGGACAATGGTGAAATGCTCAGTGCGGATGACGTCAATAAAATCAAAGCCTGGATCAATGCGGGTGCGAAGTTTTAGTGCGTGGGAGGAGCGGCGATGATGATTCACGTGAGCCGCGACGGGGAGCAGTTTGGTCCGTACACCTTGGAGGATGCTAACGCGTATCTTGCGCAAGGTTCATTGTTGCCCAGCGATCAGGCGTGGTACGAGGGCGCGCCGGATTGGTTGCCTATTATAGAAGTGCCGGGGATTCAATGGGAAGGCGCGTCGATGGTTGCACCGTCGGTTGCGGCAACCGTCGCGGCGACGGGCGGCAAAACGAAAACCCTAATGTATGCGGGCATCGCGGCGGGGGCGTTGGCGGTGTTCGGTGTGGTGGGATGGGGCTATCCCGGGGTGTTTAAGAAAAAGGATTCATCCGCATCGATGGACGCCGACTCGTCCGGAAACAAAAAAGGTGCGGCCGTCTCAACCCCAAGTGCATTAGGCTCAACGAGTTTTGCCAAAACAGCGGAGCCTGTTTTTCGCAAGTACGGTTGCTTCGATTGCCACAGCTCCAAGGAGAGCAACAAGGTGGAGGCTGATTTTGATTTGAGCGATCGCACCACATGGAGGGCATTTCTCTCGCCCAACCAAGAGGGCAATCCCGCCACGGCGCCGCTCGTACTCGCCATCACGGCCACCGCCGCCAATGGCAAACCAATGCCCCCAAAAGGCCCGCGCGTCAGTGATGCGGAAGTGGAGACGATTAAAAAATGGATCGTCGCCGAATGGGAGATGTAGCTTGGGCCGGTGGCTCGGAGGTTGATGGTTGAGAGTTGATGGTTGATGGAAAATTAACCGTCAATCACTTCTTCGAAAGTTTTTCTAGTTGCGCTCGCAAAGGTTCCAAATCGGGATCAACTGATGCGGCGTTTTTTACGGCGTTGGAATCTACTTCCAGCGCGGAGGCGAGCTCCTCGGCGGCTTCGTGGATGCGGCCCATTTGCGCGAGGTAACAGGCGAGGTTATACGGGATAACCCATTGATCGGGAAAACTGCCGCGCACGTGGTACAGCAAATCGAAGGCTTCCTCCGTGCGCTCGAGTTCGTGCAGGGCAAAGGAGCGATGGATCCAGCCGCCGGGTCGTTCGGGTGCCTGCTGCACCAAGAGGTCGGCAGTCTTTACGCAGGCGGGCCAGTTTTGTTCCTGCGCGAAAAGCAGCCAGCTCACTTCGAGCACGTCCGGATGGCTCAACCGTTTCGCGGCAATCTGCTCCAACTCCGCTAGCGCCTCGGCGGGGTTGCCCAATTCCAGCCAGCCCTCCGCGGCGCGGAGGTGATGCCGTTCAGCTGGTTTGAGTGTTTTCATCGTTTGTAAATTCCGCGGTAAATTCTAATTGGTTCCGTAACCAATTCTGTTGGACGGGTGCGGATCGATGTTTTAGGCTACACAGACCTGCGCCTGACACAACATACTCCAGAAATACAAATTATGCAAAACGGCAATGAACCCACCTTTCGCGAAAATGTTGATCGAATGTTCGACCGCGCCGCCGCCACGCTTGATTTGCCACCGGGCTTGGCCGATCAAATCCGTACGTGCAACGGAGTGTACCAAGTAAAATTCGGCGTCGAACTGCGCGGCGGTTATCAAGTCATCACCGGTTGGCGCGCGGTCCACAGCGAGCATCAACTGCCGGTGAAAGGCGGTATTCGCTACGCGTATTTTGCAAATCAGGAAGAAGTGGAGGCACTCGCGGCGTTGATGAGCTACAAGTGTGCGATTGTCGATGTGCCATTCGGCGGCTCCAAAGGCGCGCTCCGCATTCGGCCCAAAGATTATACCGAGGAAGAACTCGAACACATCACCCGCCGCTTTACCGCGGAACTGGCCAAACGCGGACTCATCAATCCCGGCCTCAACGTGCCCGCGCCGGATATGGGCACCGGCGAGCGCGAGATGGCGTGGATGGCCGATGAGTACCACCAACTTTTCCCCAACGACATCAACGGCTTCGGTTGTGTGACCGGCAAACCGGTTTCGATGGGCGGCATCCTCGGGCGCACGGAGGCTACCGGACGCGGCGTGCAATTTGGGTTGCGCGAATTTTTCCGGCATCCGCACGATGTGAAATCCGCCGGGCTCACCGGCGATCTCGGCGGCAAAACGATGGTCGTCCAAGGCCTCGGCAACGTGGGCTATCACGCCTCAAAATTTTTCAGCGAAGAGGATGGCGTGAAAATCACCGCCGTCATCGAACGCGACGGCGCAGTCATCAATGACGACGGCCTCGACATTGAGGCGCTCTATCAACACAAGCTCGACACCGGCGGCGTCAAAGGGTTTTCCGGCGCGCAACACATCGAAGACGGCGCGCCGGTTTTGGAAAAAGAATGCGACATCCTTTTGCCGGCCGCGATGGAAGGCCAAATCACCCGCAAAAACGCCGATCGCATTCAAGCCAAAATCATCGCCGAAGCCGCCAATGGCCCCGTTACCTTTAATGCCGATCAAACTCTCCGCGAACGCGGCGTGGTCATTATTCCTGATGCATTCCTGAATGCCGGTGGTGTGACGGTCTCCTATTTTGAGTGGATCAAAAACCTCTCACATATTCGTTTTGGCCGAATGGAACGCCGCTACGAAGAAGCCAAAGGCCGCGCGCTCGTTGAAGCCATCGAGGAAGCCGTTGGCAAAAAAGTCAGCGACAGCATCACCCAACGCCTCATCCAAGGCGCTGACGAACTCACCCTCGTCCGCTCCGGCCTCGATGACACCATGCGCGAATCGTACAATATGATTGCGGAAATTTATCGCACCCGCGATAACGTGGAAGACCTCCGCACCGCCGCCTTCGTCCTCGCCATCGAAAAAATCGCTAACTGCTACAGCAGTATGGAGCTTTAGTTAAGCGGATTGCCCGGAACTATTTCTGGAATCTCCAAAGATGCCCGGCGGTGCGGATGAATAGCGCCCCATCGGCGACCGCGGGTGAGGCGAGTGTACGTTCGCCAAGATCGTTTTTTGCGAGGACTCTGAATTTTCTTCCCTCTTCCAACACCGTCACCACACCGGCTTCGTTGGAGAAATACAATTTGCCGTCGGCGTAAATGGGAGAGGCCGAGTGGCCGCCGCCCAATCGTTCGGTCCAAATCACTTTACCCGTTTTGGCCTCCACGCAACTGGCGATGCCGCCATCGGATACCATATAAAGCTCGTCCCCCACCAGCAACATGCTTGGCGTGTGCGGCGCGCCTTTGGCCAACGTCCATCCCGCATGCGATTCCGTCACGTCACCTTTGCCGCCGAGCTTTACCGCGATTGCCGTGGCGCGATCAAAGCCGGAACTGAAATACACCATCCCGTGTCCCACGACCGGTCGCGGAATCACCGAGTAACCGCTGAAAGTGGCCTTCCAAATTTCCCGGCCGGTATCCGGGTCATACGCGCCAATCATATCGCTGCCCGGTAGTAACACTTGCGCGCCCGTGCGCAGCACCAATGGCGTGCTGAAGGAAAACTTTCGCTTTGCATTCCCACTACGGTTTATCCGCCAAACCTTCTTTCCATGCTTCGCATCAAGCGCCATCACAAACGGATCACGTGAACCATCGCAGCTAAAAATCAACTTGCCATTTACCAACACCGGCGTGCCGCCATTGCCGTGTACGGATGAATATTTTATTGTCTCGTTTTTCCATATGATCTTTCCTTGAAGATCGAGGCAAGCGGTGCCCATATGGCCAAAGTGAACATAAATACGATCACCGTTCACAATCGGGGTGGGACTGGCTTGGCTGTTTTTGCGATGCGTGCGTGAAGGTTTAGCCACACTGATGATTGGACGATTCCACACGAGTTGACCGGTCGCCGCATCGAGGCAAAGTGAGTTTAGCGAAAAGCCGGCCCCATGACTGATGGCGGTTGTAAGGTAAATGCGGCTCTTCACAATCACCGGCGAACTCCAGCCCGCGCCCGGTACGGTGACCTTCCATTTGAGGTTTTTATCAGGGCCAAATTGCGCAGGAAGTTTGGCAGCTAATGCGTGCCCTTGCGCGCCGGGGCCGCGAAATTCCGGCCAATCTGCGGTGAAGGCGGACAGTGCGAAAATGGAAAGGGAAAATGTGAAAATACGTTTCATCGGCGCGATTGTGGGGGGCGGTTTGATGAGGGTCAAGGCGGAGTCTTCGGTTAAGCATTGTTTTTTGCGTGAATATTTTGCAATGTTCGCGCTTCACCATGTCTGTTTTTGAAATCAAATCCGCTGATCAGTGCCGGCACGATCTTGTTGCGCTGGGGGAAATCATGCTGCGGCTCGATCCCGGCGAGGGCCGGGTGCGCACGGCGCGGCAGTTTAACGCATGGGAAGGCGGCGGCGAATACAACGTGGCGCGCGGCTTGCGGCGATGCTTCGGCTTGCGCACGGCGGTTGTTTCAGCCTTTGCCGATAATGAAGTGGGGCGCTTGGTGGAGGATTTTATCCTGCAAGGCGGCGTGGGCGTGGACTACCTCCAATGGCGCGACTACGACGGCATCGGACGCACGGTGCGCAATGGGCTGAACTTCACCGAACGCGGCTTTGGAATTCGCGGCGCGAAAGGCGTTCCCGATCGCGGCCACACGGCGGCGGCGCAGCTCAAACGAGGCGACATCGATTGGCAGAAAATTTTTGGCGAAGACGGTGCTCGCTGGTTTCACACGGGCGGAATTTTCGCCGCACTCAGCGCCACCACTCCCGAAGTCGTCATCGAAGCCGTGCAAGCGGCCAAACAGCACGGCACGATTGTTTCGTATGACCTCAACTACCGGCCAAGCTTGTGGAAAGGCATCGGCGGCCACGCCAAGGCGCAGGAAGTTAACCTCGAGATTGCCAAACACGTGGACGTGATGATCGGTAACGAAGAAGACTTCACCGCGTGCCTCGGCTTTGAGGTGGAAGGCTTGGACGAGAATATTTCTAGCATCGAAGTGGACGCATTCAAAAAAATGATCGGTGCGGCCGTGGAAGCATTCCCGAATTTCAAGGCCACCGCTACCACATTGCGAGCCGTGCAAAGCGCCACAATAAATGACTGGGGTGCGATCTGCTGGGCGGGCGGTGAATTTTTTGAAGCCACGAATCGGAAGGGATTGGAAATTCTCGACCGCGTCGGCGGCGGCGACAGTTTCGCCAGCGGTTTGATTTATGGATTCCTCGCCACCGGCGATCCCCAACAAGCCGTAGAATACGGCGCGGCTCACGGTGCATTGGCAATGACCACCCCTGGCGACACTTCGATGGCGACTTTGGCCGAAGTGGAGCGATTGATGTCCGGCGGCGGCGCGCGAGTGCAGCGGTAGGGACACGCTGTGCGCGCCCGTGGACACGCGCAGCGTGTCCCTACCGAAGCACCACAATTTCACCCGCCTCAATCGAACGCCCTGCCGCCTCGCACAATTCCACCGATCCCGCGCCATCGGCAGCGGTCACAATTTTGGGTGCGCGGCCTTCGCGGATGCAATTGGCGAAGTAGGCGATTTGGCCGGCGTAGCCATCGGGGGCATCGAGCTTGATCGTCTCCGGCTCCTTGTCTTGCCCGAAAATTTTCAGGCAATCTTCCTCGCGCGTGTTGTCAAAATCTACTGTGGCGCGTTCAAAGTTTACGGTGTATTCCATGCTGAAGTCGAAGCCTTCGGCCATCGCCCAACTGCCTTCGGCGGACACCGCTGCGCCGCAGTCCACTGTGTACTGTGCCAGCACGTGATCGATCTCGCCGCTGACTTTCGAGTGCCCTTGCGCGTAAATGGAGTTAGGTTCTCCAAAACAGAAGCGCACAAAATCCGCATCGTGAATGTGCAAATCCAACAACGCGCCGCCGGATTTTTTGCCATCGAGAAATGTGGATTGCCCCCAAGCCGGAGCCGATGCCACGCGGCGAAAGCGCGCGCTCAAAACGCGACCATATCGGCCATCGTCAATCGCCTCTTTTACCCAAACCCATTCCGGCCAAAAACGCAGGCACATCGCGGGCATAAAATAACCTTTGGCGTTCTTGGCTGCCTCGGCGATTTCGCGTGCTTCTTCGCCGGTGCGGGCCATTGGTTTTTCGCAGAGCACGTGCTTGTCAGAAGTCAACGCGGCGAGGGCTTGTTCGCGATGCAGAAAAGTGGGCGTGGTGAGGTCGATGAGATCAATGGAATCATCGGCAAGCAATTCGTCGAGGCTCCGATACGTGGTGATGTGGGTCATATCGAGCTTCACTGGCTCATCGCTGCCCACATTACCGTGCACATCGGAAAAATCCCCATCGAGATGCCGTCCGCTCGGATTGCAAAGTGCGGCAATTTCCACGCCCTCAACTTGTTGGTACGCGCGAATATGCGCCACCGCCATAAATCCCGTGCCCACAATTCCAACCCGAATTTTTTCCATCATAATTATCCCTGTTTCTTTTTTGGCCAACGCCGCAAACCGTGCTGGAACCACAGCCGCCACACCATCCACACTGCTTCCCACGCGATGTGCCACGACATTTTTGAGGTGCCCTCGATGCGCTCGGTGAAGACAATGTTTTGTTCCGCCACGCGGAGGCCTTGCCGCCAGATTTTGTGGGTCATTTCAATTTGGAAACTGTAGCCATTGGAGCGCACGGCGGCGAGATCCACGCTTTCGAGCGCGTGCCGACGGAAACATTTGTAGCCGCCGGTGGGATCGCTGAAGGGCATGCCGGTGATCCACTTCACATATTTGGCCGCGCCGAGGCTCAGTATCAACCGCCGCAACGGCCAGTTGTTCACGCGAATGCCGCCGCGATAGCGCGTGCCCAAAACAAGGTCGGCCTCGCTCGTCATCTTGAGGAAACGCGGGATGTCATTGGGGTCATGCGAAAAATCACCGTCCATTTCAAAAACGAATTCATAGTCGTGTTCCAATGCCCACTCGAAGCCCGCGCAGTAGGCACGGCCGAGGCCGTTTTTTTGTTGGCGATGGAGTACGTTAACGAAATTGTATTTGGCGGCCAGCTCGTCGGCCAATTCGCCCGTGCCGTCGGGGGAGCTGTCGTCCACCACCAGCAAGTCCACCGATAATTTTGCGAGTGCCTCCACAATGCCGAGGAGGTTGTCGCGCTCATTGTACGTGGGCACAATGACAAGAGTTGGATGGACGTCGTCCGGCACGCCTCAGAATTGCGGGCGAAGGGGGGACGGGGCAAGTTATTTTACACTGATAGGCAGGATGGACAGGATGGGATTCTGAAATGGGAGGGCGAAGCCGTTCTGGAATTTTTCCGGCGCGCGTCCCGCGCACCACGGCTCAGCAGAAGCTTCGCCCTCCCGCTTTTGCTGGGAATTCATCCTGAATATCATGAACATCTGTGTTCATTCCCTTGGCAACAATCTCTTCAACGGGCAATCATCGCAGTTGGGATTGCGGGGTTTGCAGTAGCGGCTGCCAATGACGACGAGTTGGGCGTGGTAGTCCCGCCAATAATCGAGTTTGTCCGCGCCGCGTTTTTGGCTCAACGAATTCGTGCAGAGTGTTTGCAGCGCATCATAACCGTCATTGGCGTCGCACCAATCGTGCCGCTCGAAAATGCGCTTCGTGTAGGCATCGATGACAAAACTTTGATGACCTCCAGCGTAGAGCAACATGCTGTCGGCTGTTTCGGGGCCGATGCCGTTGATGGCGAGCAGGCGTTCACGAACCGTTGCGGTGTCGCCCTTAAAAAATCGCTTGAGACTTGCGCCGTGTTGTTCGACGACGATGTCGACAAAGTTGCGCAGGCGCTTGGCTTTGATGTTGAAGTAACCGGACGGCCGAATGAGTTGCGCGAGTTTGCTGTGGGTGAGGGCGTGGATTTTTTTTGGTGTTAAAACGCGTGCCGCTTTGAGGTTGGTGATGGCAAGCTCCACATTTTCCCACGAAGTGTTTTGCGTAAGAATGGCGCCGACGCAAATTTCAAAAGGGGAATCCGCCGGCCACCACTGAAGATGTCCGTGTGCGCGGTGCATCAGGCGATACGCTTGGCGGAGGGGAGGCATGGCGGCAGAAATCCGTGTCTGGATTTTTATGCGAGCAGTTTTTGGCAGGCGGTTTGCAGGCGCTTCATTTGGGCGGCGGTTTTAGTTTCGAGGTAGCAGCGGATGACAGGCTCGGTGCCGCTGGCGCGGAAGGCGACCCATTCGTTGTTGGGAAGGAGGAATTTGTAGCCGTCGGTGGTGATGAATTTTTCGACAGGCACATCGCCGATTTTATCCAAGCCTTTGGCGAGGCGTTTTAGGAGGGTGGCTTTTTGCTCGGGATTGATTTGGATGTCGATGCGGTCGGTGAAAAATTTGCCGATTTGTTTTTCGAGGAGCTTCAGGATTTGACCGAGGGATTTTTTTTCAACGGCGACCAGTTCGGCCATTAAGAGACAGGCGAGAATACCGTCTTTTTCGGGCACGTGACCCTTGACGCTGAGGCCGCCGCTTTCTTCGCCGCCGACGATGATGGGCTCGGATTCCATCAGGGCACCGATGTATTTGAAGCCAACGGGGGTTTCGTGGAGGGGCACGCCAAGATGTGCGGCGATGGCGTCGAGCATGTGGCTGGTGGGCACGGTGCGCACGGCGGCTCCGGTCCAGCGGCGATTCTTTTTGAGATGGTAAAGAGTGAGCGCGAGGATTTGGTTGGGCGTGAGCCAAGTGCCGTCGCGGTCGACGATGCCAAAGCGATCGGCATCGCCATCGAGGCCGAGGGCGATTTGGGCTTTGCCGGATTTCACGCAGGCAGCGGCATCAGCCATCCCTTCAGCGCTGGGCTCGGGCGGTTGGCCGCCAAAAAGAGGATTGGGGTGTTGATGGAAGCGGGTGACTTTTACACCGGCTTCTTCCAGTAAAATATCAAGGTAACCGCGACCGGCGCCGTACATGAGTTCGACGGCGATTTTCATCTTTGCTTTTTTGATGGCATCGAAGTCGACGAGTTGGCGGAGGCGGCGGAAATATGCGGGGCGCGGATCAATTTCTTTACACTCAAAGGTGCCGATGACGGAGGCGTCAAAAGTCCATTTTTCTTTTTGGCGGCGGGCGATGTTTTTTTCGACTGCGCGGGTGGCTTCCATGGTGGCGGGCGCGCCGTTGGCGAGGGAAAATTTCAGGCCCTGCCATTCGGCGGGGTTATGGCTGGCGGTGAGGTTGATGCCGGCGGCGGCTTTGCGCGTGCGGATGGCGTGGCTGATAACGGGCGTGGGGGTGTCGCGATCGCAGAGCAGGGGAGTGAGGCCGTTGGCGGCGAGGACTTCGGCGGCGGCCAGCGCGAAGTCGCGGCCAAGGAAGCGGGCGTCGTGGCCGATGATGACGGTTGAGGACTTGGGTTTTTTTAAGTAATCGGCGATGCCTTGGGTGGCGAGGCGGACTCGGTCGAAGGTGAAGTCGCGGGCGATGAGGCCGCGCCAGCCGGAGGTGCCAAACTGGATGGGGTCGGCCATTCGGGGTTATCGCTTCCAGTCGAAGGCTTTTTGCTTCACGGCGTAAATGTAGCCAACAAGCAGGATGCCGAGGAAAGAAATCATGGAGCCAAAAATGAGGGGGGCATTTGTCGCGAGCATATCTTTATAAACCACAGCCCACGGGAAGAGGAAAATCACTTCGATGTCGAACAGGATGAAGAGCATCGCCACGAGATAAAACTTAACCGACATGCGCGGTGCGCCTTCGCCTTCGGCGGGCATGCCGCATTCGTAGGGGGTATCCTTGGTGGGATTGGTGTTGGCGCGTTTGCCGATGAGCTTGGAGAGAATGAGGTTGCCGCCGGCAAAGGCCATGGCCACGCCCAGCAAAATCAGCACCGGAAGGTATTGTTGGATTTGCCCGTCCACGGGGGGGATTTGTAGGCGCGGCGCGGCTTGGCGTCCAGCGTAAAGCAATTGGGCTTGCGTTTTGGCTGGAAATTCCCAACATTCGCCGCCCGTGGAACCCGCAGAAACACATCCGGACCGACTCATTGATTTTTGGGAATGGTTGGTCGAAAACAGCACGCAAGTGATTTTGGCTATCATCATCATCATTGGCGCGGTGTTGATCGTGCACACCCAACGCCTCAACACACAACTGGCCGAGGAAGCAGCGGGCGAGGATGTGTTGGCGGCGATGGACAATCGGTTTTCTACGGACGAAGTGAATCCGAACGCGACGGCTTCGGGGCGATTTGCCAAAGTGGTGCTAAACCACCCCGGCACCGCCGGCGCAAGCAACGCAAAATTTTTGCAAGCGAGCGCGTTGTTTGATGAGGGGAAATTCATGGAGGCCGATGCAGCCTTTGCCGCATACGCCTCGGAAAATCTGCTTAGCCCATTGCTCGCCGCCGCGGCTTTGGGGCAGGCGGCGTCCGAAGGCTTCACTGAACGATTCCGGCGCAGCAGCAGCGTACGAAGCGGTGCGCAATCAACATGCCGGCACACCGGAGGCGGCGCAGGCTACTCTCGCTCTGGGCCGCATGGCGATGGACGTGAAGGATACGTCCAAGGCGCGCGAATTTTTCACAGCCGTTTCCACTAACCGCGCCTCACAATATTGGGCTTCCATTGCCGGCGAATTGTTGAGGCAAATGGCCCCCGTCGAGGGCCAATAAATTCGCCCGTTTAGGCGGTGGTTGATGTTGAATAACTCGGCCTTGACTCGGGGTCGCGCATTCCCTTTTCTTTATCCACGCCACGGTTGTGGTGTTTTGTCAAAAGGAGGCAAAGAATTCACTCAACGAGTGACTCACAGAATAAAAAGGAGAAAAAGGCAATGGCTGAAGTAACTGGTAATCCATCAAACCCACCCATCGAATATCGCGCCGCGTCCGTGGAGGCCGCGGGGCAACAGGCCGATTGGCCCACCACCCAAATGGCGCCAGCAGCGGCAGATCCCGCGAATGCGCCCATCGTGAAACAGGTGCTTTCAGAATTCATCGGTACCTTTGCGCTCGTATTCGTAGCGGTCACCACGCTGTACTGGTTCGCGGTGGACTTCATTGCCATCGCGTTGGCCAGCGCGCTAGTGGTAGCATTAATGGTAGGCGTGTTTGCGCGATTTGGCAGCGGCCAGTTTAATCCCGCCATTACGCTGGGCCTCGTGCTTGGGGGGCGGCTGAAATTCACACGCGCGGCCATCATCATTCCAGTGCAATTGGTCGCCGCAGTTTTGGCGTCGTTAATGCTCGTAAATTTTCTAGGCCAAACGGAAAATCTCCAGTGGGCTTATCCGAAGGCCGCAGCCGCCGAACCGGGCGTGCCGGCCGGGGTGCTGGCACCCCAAGGTGGTCAGCCGGAGTTTGGCCTGCGTGCGCCGGTGGAAGCGGGCACGCCGCGTATTCCTGAGCGCGTTGAAATTCCAGAGCCCATCGGCCGCGCTCAGCCGCGTCCTGTGCCCGGCTCGCAACGGGTCACCATTTTACAAGCCATCGTGCTGGAAGCGGTACTGACCTTTTTCTGGGGGATGGCTGCCTTTGCCGGATTACGCCGAGGGGCGCATCCATTGCTCGGGCCGCTATTGATTGGGGCGGCAGTGGCCGTCGGTATTCTCACTGCGGGCATTTTGACCGGGGGCGCGATGAATCCGGCACGGGCGTTTGGCCCCGCGTTGGCGTCGGGCACGTGGGTCAATCAAATGGTTTACTGGATAGGCCCGATGATTGGCGGCGCGCTGGCGGGCGTCATTTGCGGTCACTTCCTGTTTAACGACGAGGAAGAATCTTCGGATGTTCCGGCGTATCCGGCCTGATAATTCTCCTGCATAAAGAATGCCCCGGTTACCATGATTGTGACCGGGGTTTTCTTTTTATCTAACCATAAATGAGTGAACCCATCGAAGTTGCAGCCGGATTGCTTTTCCGCGAAAGTCGGCTGCTCATCACGCAGCGTCCCGCTGGCGGGCACTTAGCGGGGTTATGGGAATTCCCCGGCGGCAAACGCGAGCTTGGAGAATCGATGCCTCAGTGTCTCCAACGCGAGCTGGTTGAGGAACTGGGCATCACGGTTACTGTGGGGCAATGCGTTGAAACTCTCACCCACGCCTACCCTGATAAAACTGTGTGGCTGGAATTTTTTTTGTGTGAACTCGCCGAAGGCATTCCCACCGGCCTCGATGGGCAAGAGCTTGCTTGGGCGACTGTGGATGACTTGGACACGTACGAATTTCCTGCCGCCGATGCCCGCTTGTTAGACCGATTGAAAAGCGAAACTCTTTGGTGGAAATAATCGTGGAAAAATGGTCGGGGTGGTGAGGTTCGAACTCACGACCTCGTCGTCCCGAACGACGCGCGCTACCAGGCTGCGCTACACCCCGACTCAAAGGGCGGGCATTAAAGCCCAACCTCTCACAAATGCAACGCGTTTTTTTTGCTAAAACCAGCAGTAACAACAAAAACCGGTAACAACCGGACTAACAATTGACCCCGTTCGAAAGTGGAGTACATTGGATGAGTTGCCGAGAGGCTAAGGAACAATGCGACGCAACCTGCTCATTTTGGTTTTGGGAATGCTGCTCTTCGACGGCTGGCAGGAGGCCACCGCATCGCAGGCACCGTGGCGCATGGGGCTGCGCCTCAATAGCCAACAAGCGCGCCGAGGTTGGCCGCTACTTCCATTTTCGCGCAGCTCGCCGGTAACACCCGTGAGTCCGTGGGCGCCGCCGGCAATCAATCCCGCGCTGCTTTCCACCAACCGAGCCGTATTGCCCGAAACCCTGCGCGTACTGTTTCTTGGTAACTCCCTCACCGCCGCCTATAATATGCCCGAAGTGCTCACTCAAATGAGCCGAACCGCGACGCTCAAAATCAAAGCCACTATGCGCACGCGCGATGGCTACACGCTCGACAATCATATGGCCGACATTTCCAGTCGCACCAACATTTCGTTTACGGTTCAGGACCCATTGGTTTTCACCAACCGCCTTACATGGCACGCGGTGATTTTGCAGGAGCACAGCCAAATTCCCGTGTACGCTTGGCAACGTATGATCACTTCCGTGCAGCGGATCGATGGCGCAGTGCGGACTGCCCGCACGCGCTCGGCGTTGTTTATGCCACATTCGCGGCCCGACCCTATTTTTTCCCCAGCCGAATTTCTCGACCGCGCCGAGGGGGCTTATCAACTCGTGGCCCAGCGCAACGGAAACTTGCCACTTATTCCCGCCGGTCGCGCGTGGCAAATGGTAGAAATCCGTGCCAACAACAGCATTCAATTAAGGGAACCAGACGGGTACACACCCACACAGCACGGCGCTTACTTAAATGCGTGCGTGATGTACGCTTACCTCACTTGGCAAACGCCGCTCGGTCTTTCCAATGGGGGACTGCATCAGGTGAATGGCCGGGATGCAGAATATCTCCAGCGCATTGCGTGGGAGCTGTTTGTGTCGCGCCGTTCAGGCGTGCCCTTTTAGATTTTTCAGATGCGCCGCAGGTCGGCCACGCATTCCACGTGTTGGGTTTGGGGGAACATATCCAGCGGGGTAACGCTCTTCAATTCATAGCCTCGTTCACAAAGCCACTTGAGATCGCGCGCGAGCGTGGCTGGATGGCAACTCACATAAATCACCTGACGCGGTTGGGCGTTGGCCAGCATTTCCAAACCTTCTTTGTGAACTCCCTTGCGCGGAGGGTCGAGAATGAGCGTGGTGTCGTCCGCCGGAAAGCGTTCGAGCAAGGCGTCCATGTGCTCCTCGGTTTTGCCTTGGATGAATTCTCCGTTTTCGATTCCGCGCTTGGTAAGGTTTTTGCGGGCGGGCAGGATGCATTGCTTGTCAATGTCGATGCCGACGAATCCCTCCACCAAATCAGCCATTGAAAGACTGAAAAATCCGATACCGCAATAAGCATCCACGAGATGCTTTGTGCCCGCATCGGCGAGGCGGCTGCGCACGGTGTCCACCAGTTTGGGCAGCAGTGTGAAGTTGTTTTGGAAAAATGAATCGCGATGCAGTTCCCAGTCATCGGGCATCATCCGCAGCACAACTTTTTGCATATTGCGCGGCGGCGGATCTTCGCGCACTTGTTGCAACTGTTCATTGAGTGCCTCTTCGGCAATTTCGCAGCGTTCAAGATCCACCACCAAACGGCTCCCCGCGCGCAGGAAACCGTAGATTGCCTTTTGCTGAAACTTATCCCATTGGCGGCGAATCATGATGCGGTTGCGGTAGCCATATGGGGCAGGGCAGGGGATCAACTCGCCCACCACTTCCGGCGCAAAGCCGCCCACGCGCACGAAGAGATTGCGCACCTGCTCCAGCTTGATGCGCCCCTGCGCCTCGTAATCGATGTGTTGATATTGGCATCCGCCGCATTCGCCAAAGTATTGGCATTTGGGATCCACTCGGTCGGGCGAAGGCGTGATGACTTGCAGCAAGCGCGCGCGCGCGAAATCGCTTTTACGCTCGGTGATTTCTACCAACACCAATTCGCCGACAATCACAAATGGCACGAACACCACAAAGCCGTCCACCTTGCCGACCCCATCGCCGCCAAAAGCCATGTCGGCAATCTCAATTTCCAGCCGGTCACCGACATTGAACGAAACCGAATTTTCAGGGATCTCTTCCATTAATGATTTTTCCTAACGTGTTCACGCAGTAGATCACGGCCGAAGTCACCTTTGAAATCGCGCCACGTGGCGTGCACGTGATTGGCGCCATTTGCCGTGTTGGCGTATTCCAATAAAAAGCTCGGTCCTTGCACGCGATAATAGTGCGGCTCAAACTGTTTCGTACTGCCGGCCCATGCGAAGCGAATGGTTGCCAGTCCGCCCTTTTGAATCTTTGCCCAGTCTTCCTTCGCTACGACGGCGCGATGGCGGTTAATGTATTCCTTAATTAAGGCGATCAGCAGCTTTTGGTTGGCCTGACTCAAATCGCTATACGCAACGCCGGCTTGCTTCAATGCGTTGACGGTTGGCAGTGCGGCGGTGAGGATATCGCGCGGCGCCTTGTCGGCGATCACGGCCATTGTTTTTTGCTTTTCACCTAAAGAGAGGCGCAGCTTGCGGGCAAGGTTTTCCTCAACCTTTAACGCCACCAACCGCCGTCCCGGGCCGAAATCGCAAACCGCCGGATTGCTGCCCCAAAAGGACGGAACACCCGTCAGCTTGCCGTTCACGATCGTGTAATTCAGCGAAAGATGATGCCCTTCGAAGCGCCAACCCCATGTGCCTTTGCCGCCGGGTTTGCCAAACACCAGCACATGATACGCCTCCGAGTCGCGCACAAATCGCCGCCCCTTGCCTTCCAAAACAAAAAGGATGTCCTCGAGAAACATAATGTTGCGAACCTTCGTGTGGCCGCCTTCGCTGAGCACAGTCTTGAGGAGCGCTTGGGTCAACTTGCGTTGAGGGTCGGTCATCTCCTTGATTTGCAATCCCTTGCGATGGCCGCCCTTGAGCATTTCCGCAGGGATAAAATGCCAGTACGTCCGTTCATCACCATCGAAGGCGAAGGTTGCCTTTAGCTTTTGTTTTTCATCGAGGCTGGCAAGCAGGGCATTGGCGGCTTGGGCCATATCCGTGGATACGTTGGCGCCATGGGCATTTGAACCCAATATCAATGCGGTGATGAGGGTTAAGGATTTTGCAAATCTCATGTGGCGGCGATTGTCTCCATGGGGCCGGGAATGACAAGCAGATTGCGCCGCGCGCGTTCAACCGCTAAGGTTTGCCGCGTGAAATTGCTCTTCATTGGTGATATTGTTGGCAAACCTGGCCGTCGTGCGGTGCGTGGGTTGGTGCCCGGGCTGCGCGACCGTCACGGGCTCGATCTGGTGATTGCCAATGGCGAAAATGCCGTGGGCGGCAGCGGCATCAACCGTGACAAAGCGGAGGAAATTTTCGATGGCGGGGTGGACATCATTACCTGCGGCGATCATCTTTGGGATCAGCGCGAGGTCATTGAGTTGCTGGACAGCGAGCCGCGTTTTGTGCGGCCAGTAAATTATCCGTCGGGCACGCCGGGGCAAGGCAGCACCTTGTTCGAGCGCGCCGGATTGCCCCCCGTGGGCATCATCAATGCCCAAGGCCGCACGTTTATGCGCGGGGAAATGGAAAACCCATTTCGCATGGTGGCCGAGGAAGTGAAAAAACTCGCGCCCATCGCGCCGGTTATTTTTCTCGATTTCCATGCGGAAGCCACTAGCGAAAAAATCGCGATGGGGCGCATGCTCGATGGCGATGTGAGTGCCGTAGTGGGCACGCACACGCATGTGCAAACGGCGGATGAAACTATTTTCCCCGGCGGCACGGCGTTCCTCTGCGACGCCGGCTTCACGGGGCCACACGATGGAGTGATCGGTCGTGAATGGAAGCCGGTGGTGCTCCGTTTCCTTAGCGGCCAACCGCAACGTTTCCCGGTGAGTAAGGGGCGGGTCTTGCTGCAGGGGGTGGTTATTGAGGTCGATGGCGCTACGGGAAAAGCCATTGCCATCGAGCGGGTGAGCGAGGCGCTTTAGCTGTGAGGGCTCGCTCTGGGCTTTCAAATGAACGGGTTTTCTGTCAGGTTTTCCGGCCCATGAAATCAATGACCGGCTATGGGCGCGGCGACGCGTCGCGCGATGGTGCCAAACTCACAGTGGAAATCAGCACGGTGAACCGCAAGCAAGCGGAGCTGTCGCTGTATCTGCCGCGTGAGTTGGACGCGCTGGAAAGCCGGGCGCGCGATGAAATTAACGGGCGCATTTCGCGCGGCCGCATTGTGGCGCGGGTGGGGTTGTCCGCCACGGATGGTGATGGCTCGAAAGTGAAGCTCGACACCGTCCTCGCCAAGCATTATGCGCGCGAATACCGCAAGCTGGCCAAGGAATTAAAACTGCGGGATGACTTGGGAATCGATACAATTTTGCGCGCGCCCGGAGTTTTGAAGCAGGCTGATGAGGGGTTGGACGTGGAGGGTTTGTGGTCGGCACTGCGCAAGGCGGTGCGCGATGCGCTGGGGGATTTGTTGGCAATGCGCGCCCGCGAGGGGGCACATCTGAAAAAGGATTTGCAGCAACGCATTCGCACGATGCAAAAGGCGGTGAAGAAGATTGCCAAGTTGTCGCCCTCCACCGTGAAGCGGCATCGCGAGCAATTGCACGAACGCCTGGCCGCCGCCGGGCTGGAACTGGGCGCGGGCGATGACGAGCGTTTGCTGAAAGAGGTTGCGATGTTCGCCGATCGCATTGATATTACTGAAGAGCTCACGCGGCTGGAAAGTCACTTCGGCCAGTTCGCCGATTGCGCGAAAGCGAAAGGACCGGTCGGTCGCACGCTGGATTTTCTCTCGCAGGAAATGAACCGCGAAATCAACACCATCGGTTCGAAGGCAAATGACGCGGCCATCTCGCGGTTGGTGGTTACATTGAAAAGCGAGTTGGAAAAATTTCGCGAGCAGGTTCAAAACGTGGAGTGATGGCGGGCGACACTCAACCGGTGTTGCTGGTGCTCTCCGGTCCGTCGGGCGTGGGGAAAACCACGGTGGCACTGCGGCTGTTGGCCGGGAACGAATCGCTCACCCGCGTGGTGACCTGCACCACCCGCGCCCCGCGCGAAGGCGAGGTGGATGGCGAGGCCTATCATTTTCTGAGTGACTCGGAGTTTGCACGGCGCGTGGCGTCGGATGATTTTTTGGAACACGCCGAAGTATACGGCAATGGTTACGGCACAATGAAATCCGCCGTGACCGAGCCCATGGCGGCGGGGCAGGATGTGTTGGTGGTGAACGATGTGCAGGGCGCGTTGGCTTTCATTGCCATGGCGCGGCGGGATGAGGCGTTGGCGAAGGTGATGACCACGATATTTTTGGTGGCTGAAAACGGGGCTTCCTTGCGGGCGCGATTGGAGTCGCGCGGCGAGGATGCGCCGGAGGTGATCTCCAAACGGCTCGCAGTCGCGGAAGATGAGATGGCGCGGCGGGGCGAGTTTGATCACGTCGTGGTGAGCGGCACGCGCGAGGCGGATGCGGCTGCCGTGCAGGAAATTTACTCGAACGCAAAAAGCGAATAATGGCGAAAAGCAAAATCATTGTGCTGGGCGTGACCGGCTCCATCGCCGCTCACAAGGCGGTGGATATTTGCAGTTTGCTGGCGAAAACCGGCGCGTCGCTGCATGTGGTGATGACGCGTGACGCGCAGGAGTTTGTGACGCCGTTGCCGTTCAAAACGCTCTCGCGCAATCCCGTGATTACTAGCCTTTACGATGAGGAAGAGGGTTGGCGCCCCGCGCACATTCGGCTGGCGGATGAGGCGGATTTGCTGTTGATCGCACCCGCCACGGCCAATAGCCTCGCCAAGCTTGCCCACGGGCAGGCGGATGACGCGCTGGGCTGCATTGCGCTGGCCTTGAATCCTGAAGCTAAATTAATGATCGCCCCGGCGATGAATGGGAAAATGTGGAGTCATCCCGCCACGCAGGCGAATGTGGCGCTGTTGCGGGAGCGTGGCGCGCAATTTATCGGCCCCGCCGAGGGCGAGCTTGCTTGTGGCTATGAAGGGCTCGGTCGCTTGGAAACGCCCGATGCAATTACGGAAGCAGCCTTGCACTTACTGGGGATTCCATCGTAAAACCTCCGCCTCCCGATGCCAGCTTTTAAGAAAATCCGTCGCTTCTTCAAGCTCGTCAGCACCTCGTCCATTGATCCGGATGAGCAGTACGCGCGGCTGAAGCTGATGGAGCGCGACCTTGGCGTGCCGATCAAAGTTTTCGTGTTGGCCATCACGGCTTATTTCCTTTTTTTCACCGATGAATTTAAGGGTACGCAGTGGCTGGACGTGGCGTTGGAGCCGGTGCAGGAATTTTTCATGGGCTACGTCCTCGTCAATGTGGGGGCAATTGCTTTCCTGTTGTTTTTCAATCGTTGGCCGTTGCGCGTGGTGCACTGGGTGACGTTGGTGATGAATTTTGTGGACGCCATGGTGGTGTCGGCACTGGTGGTTATCACCGGCGGTCTGGATAGCATGGTGTACTATGTTTTTGTGGTGCTCATCATTCGCAACGCCATTAGCATCCCCATTCCGGCGACGCAAATTTCGTTGAACCTGCTCACCACCGCGGGTTACGCGGCGGCCATTTTTATCTGGAAAGGCTGGTTCTCGCAGGTCACGGGCTTGGATGATGACTTAAGTGGAGTATTTCCCGGCGCGGCCACCGTGGAGGAAGTGGCTAAGGCAAACACTTTGCAGCAGGAACAATATGAAAGTGCGCTGTTCGTGATCCGAGTTTTCTTTCTAGTGCTGATGACTGCGCTTTGTTACGGGGTGCAGGTGTTGTTTGATCGCGACCAGATTTCGCAGCGGGAATCGCGGGAGTACACATTGAGACGGGAACAATTGCGTTCAACGGGTCGGCTGGCTGCGGAGATTGCGCATCGGCTCAAGAATCCGCTTTCGATCATCAACAACGCTGCGTTTTCAATGCAACGGCATATGGCGGAGCGGAATGAAAATGCGGCCAAACAGCTTGATATGATTCGCAGCGAGGTGGATCGCTCAGATATGATTCTCACTGAGTTAATGGGCTACGCGCGGCTTTCGGAGGGGCGTGTGGAGCGGCTTGATGTGAAGGAGGAAATGCGGTTCTCGATTGAGGATGCCTTCCCGGCTGTGTCAAATTTTGGGATCACCATGAAGCAACAGATTTCCGATGCCCTTCCGCCGTTGATGATGCAGCGCGCGCACTTGCGCGAGATTCTTGTTAATGTGCTGGTGAATGCCCGGGAAGCAACGCCCAAAGGCGGAACGATTGAGATTTCGTGCAAACCCTCACCGAACTATACGATTGAAATTCGGGTGAAAGACAGCGGGGTGGGCGTGCCCAAAGATCAGATTGCGCGAATCTTTGAAGCGTATTTCACCACCAAGGAAAAAGGCACCGGCCTTGGATTAGCCATCATGAAGCAGAACACTGAGCTATACGGTGGCGAAATTCGGGTGGAATCGGAGCTTGGAAACGGCACTGAATTTATCCTACTATTCCCTACCCGAGCCCTTTTGCAGGACAACAAGTCATGAAACCCAACCTCCCTCCAGTTCTTGTGGTTGATGATGAGCCCAACATGCGCGAGACCGTGCGTGAAATGCTCAGTGATGATGGCTATGCCGTGGCCTTGGCTGAATCCGCCGAGGAAGCCCTCGAGCTAATGGCCGCACCCGGCGCGGAATTTCTTATGGTCATCACGGATGGCCGCCTCGGCGGGATGAGCGGCTACGATCTCATCCGCACGATGGCCAAGGATCACCCCAATCTGCAGGTCATTCTCATTACCGCCTTTGCCACGCCCAAGCTCGCGGTGGAAGCCATCCAAGCCGGCGCGGCGGATTATCTTTCCAAACCCTTCGCCCCCGAGGAATTACTGCACGCGGTGGAACGTTGCCGCGATCACTTCGAGCTTATCGCGGAAAACAAAACTTTGCGCACGCGCTCCCGGGGTAGTGAGATTTATGAGGTGCACCAAATCGTCGGCGAGTCTCATCAAATGGTGGAGTTGCGCCAGTTCATCCAAACTGTTGGCCCAACTGATTCCACGGTGTTCATCCTCGGCGAAAGCGGCACGGGCAAAGAACTAGTCGCCGGATCCATCCACAGCCTCAGTCGGCGCAGTGATAAAAACTATATCCGTCTCAACTGCGCCGCCATTCCCGAGGCGCTTTTGGAGAGCGAACTTTTCGGGCACGAGAAGGGCGCCTTCACCGGCGCACTGCGCACCAAGCTCGGCCGCGTGGAAGAAGCGGATGGCGGCACTATTTTTCTCGATGAAATCGGTGACATGAGCCGCCCTCTCCAAGCCAAGTTGCTGCGCTTTCTCGAGGATGGCTCCTTCACGCGAGTGGGAGGCAATGAGGAGAAACGCGTTAATGTGCGCATCATTTCCGCGACCAACCGCGACATCGTGACCGCCATCAAGGAAAACGAATTTCGCGAAGATTTATATCATCGCCTCAACGTCATGAAATTTCGGCCGCCCCCCCTGCGCGAACGCGGCGATGACGTGGTGCAGCTGGCCGAATATTTTCTCAAGCAAAACTGCCAAAACCTAGGCCGGGGCGAGTTGAAACTTTCCAAGGGCGCATCCCAAAAACTGCTGTCCCACAACTGGCCCGGTAACGTGCGCGAACTACGCAACGTGATGGAGCGCGCCGCCATCCTCGAGCAAACCGACGAGGTGCAATCCTCGAGCCTGCCGGATTTCGACATGGAAATGCGCCTCCGGCAACCCGATGATACCGGCGTGGAAATCAACCTCGACTTAGGCTTTGTCGAGGCCGTGGCAGACTTCGAGCGCCGCTTGATCAACGCCGCCCTCGAGCGAAACCAATACAACGTGAACCGCAGCGCCGAGATGCTCCAGATGACCCGCCATTCGCTCCGGTATCGCATGCAGCAACTCGGCCTCTCCAACTCCGGCGGAACCAGTGGTGACGACGGCGACACCGAATAATTCCGCCGCTCTGGAAGCCAGCCGCGCCATCACGCGCCGCAGTGCCTCCAACTTGGCCCTCTCCTTTGTGGCGCTTGACAAGCGCCGCCGCAATGCGATGAGCGCTCTTTACGCATTTTGCCGCCAAGTCGATGACGTCGCCGACGAGGAAACCCAACCCCGCGAACAACGCGCCGCCGCACTTCAGGATTGGCGCGAAGATATTCAACGCGCCTGCGAAGGCGGCCAGCCGCGCATCCAGGTCAACCAAGCCCTGCAACCGGTCATCGAGCAATACGCCCTCAAATTCGAGTACTTCGATGAACTCATTCGCGGCATGGAAATGGATCTCGCGCAGGATCGCTTTGAAACCCTCGAAGCCCTCGACCTCTATTGTTACCGCGCCGCCTCCGTGGTCGGTTTGTTGAGCATCGAGATTTTCGGCTATCAAGCCGACGCCTGCCAGTCCTACGCCATCCACCTCGGCAAAGCCCTGCAACTCACCAACATCCTCCGCGACGTGGGCAACGATGCCGGACGCGGTCGCATTTATTTGCCGGTGGCCGAAATGGAAAAGTTCGGCGTGGATCCCCAATCGCTGCTGGATTTGAAATACTCCACCGCCTTCCACAACCTCGCCGCCGACACCGCCGTGCGCGCCCGAGGCCACTATCAAAAGGCATCCAACCTCTTGCCCGCCGCCGACCGCCGCGCAATGGTCGCCGCCGAGGCCATGGGTGCGGTGTACTGGCGATTGCTGCGCCGCATGGAAGACGCCAAATTTCGAGTGCTCGATCCGAGCCCCACGCGGCTCGGACGTCTTTACAAACTCGCGCTTGTCTTCGGCACGTGGTGGCGCATCAAGACCGGCTCGCAATCACCCAATTATGGTCGCTATTGAATTGATGGCGCATTTTCACTAGCCTCTTTCTGTGCAAATTCAGTTCACCAAAATGAACGGCGCGGGCAACGACTTCGTGCTGATTGATAACCGCGACGGCTCGGCCACGCTCAGTCGTGAACAGATCGCCAAACTCTGCCACCGCCAACGTGGCATCGGCGCCGATGGTCTTATCCTCTTGCGAAACGCCGAGGGCGAAGGCGATTGGGCGTGGGACTTTTACAACGCAGACGGCAGCGACGCCGAAATGTGCGGCAACGGCGCGCGCTGTTTCGCCAGCTACATCCAGCACACCATTGGCGGCAATGGCGAACTGAGCTTCGAAACCGCCTGCGGCCTCATCCGCGCCACCATCGGCGACACCGCCGTGACGGTGTGTCTCACCGATCCCAATGGCCTCGCGCTCAACGAAACGATCACCACCAGCGAGGGCGAGCAATCATTGCATTCGCTCAACACCGGCGTCCCGCACGCGGTGTTGTTTGTGGACGACGCCGATGCCGCGATGGTGGACAACCTCGGCAGTGAGATACGCCATCACGACCACTTTGCACCCGCTGGTACGAATGTGAATTTTGTGCAAATCCTGTCGCCCGGAAAAATCCGCGTGCGAACCTACGAGCGCGGCGTCGGCGAAACCCTCGCTTGCGGCACCGGCGTGTGCGCCAGCGCCATCCTCACCGCCCAACTCAACGACTGGCCGGCCGATGTACAGGTGCAAGTTCTCGGCGGTGACACCCTCGGCGTGGCCTTTGACACGGATGGTGAGAATTTTTCCCAAGTCCAACTCACCGGCCCCGCGCAGTTTGTATTTGAAGGCACGGTGGCGGTGTGAGCGTAGGGGCGCGCTGCGCGCGTCCGCGGACACGCAAAGCTCTTCCCTACCAATTCCCTTGAATCCGCGCCCCTCCACCTGTTAGCGTTCACGCAGAAATGTTTACGGGAGTTTACACCGCACTTGTCACGCCCTTCAAAAAAGGGCGACTGGATGAGACTGCTCTCAAAAAACTTGTGGAGTTGCAAGTGAAAGGCGGCGTGGACGGAATTGTCCCCGTGGGCACCACTGGCGAATCGCCCACGGTCGATTTTGAGGAGCACGTGCGCATCATCGAGCTGGCAGTTTATTACGCCAAAGGCCGCTGCAAAATCATCGCCGGCAGCGGCGCCAATTCCACGGAGGAGGCAGTGTACCTCACCAAGTCCGCCGAATACGCCGGCGCGGATGGCTCGCTGCAAGTGTGCCCTTATTACAACAAACCATCGCAGGATGGCCTCTACGCGCACTTCAGCGCGATTGCTAATTCCACCAACCTGCCGATCGTGCTCTATAGCATCCCCAGCCGTTGCAACGTGGAGATTGCCGTGCCCACCGCCGTGCGTCTTGCGGCGGATTGCGCCAACATCGTTTGCATCAAAGAAGCCGGTGGTGATGTGGACCGCGTCAGTCAACTGCGCGCCGCGTTACCAAAACAATTTACAATTCTCAGCGGTGATGACGCCCTCACACTGCCCTTTATGGCCGCCGGCGCGAAGGGCGTCATCAGCGTTTCCAGCAACCTCATCCCGCGCCAACTCTCCAAAATGGTGCACGCATTTCTCAAGGGCGATCCGAAAGCTGCGCTGAAGTTGCACGAAAAATATTATCCACTCTTCAAGGATCTGTTCATTGAAACTAACCCCGTTCCTGTCAAAGCTGCGTTGGCGATGAAGGGACTGGTCAGCGAAGAATATCGGATGCCGCTGGTGAGAATGAATCCCGATCACCGTCGTCAACTCCGCGCCACGCTCAAGGCGGTTGGCGTGCTCAAATAATTTTATGGCCAACGTCATCATTCACGGTTCAGAAGGCCGGATGGGGCAGATGTTGCTCGTCTGCGGCGAGGCAATGGACGGCATCGAAATCGTCGCCGGTGTGGACGAAGGCGATGACCTCTCCGCCTTCATCACCGATTGCGATGCAGTCATCGATTTCAGCCTCCACAGCGCCACCGCCGCGTGCGCGGCGCTCTGCGTCGAGCACGGCAAAGCACTCGTCATCGGCACCACCGGCCACACCGATGAAGAAAAATCGTCGATTGAAAATCTAAAATCCAACATCCCAATCGTTTGGGCCAGCAACTATTCCACCGGCGTCAACACGCTCTTTTGGCTCACGCGCAAAGCCACTGAAATCCTCGGGCCTGATTTTGATTTGGAAGTAGTGGAAATGCATCACCGCCACAAAGTAGATGCCCCCAGCGGAACGGCTGCTACGCTCGGTGAAATTTTGCTCGAAGTGCGCGACCAACAAAAAGACGCCCTCCGTCACGGCCGTGAAGGCATCGTGGGCGCGCGCACTGACGAAGAAATCGGAATGCACAGCCTCCGTGGCGGCGATGTCGTTGGCGATCACACCGTCATTTATGCCGGTGCGGGCGAACGCCTCGAGCTCACTCACAAAGCCGCCAGTCGCGAAACCTTTGCCAACGGCGCCCTCCGCGCCGCCCAATGGGCCACCGGCAAATCAGCGGGCCTCTATAATATGCAGGATGTTTTGGGGCTGGAATGAACACAGAAATTCACGATGAACAGGATGAAATAAATCCTGAATATCCTGAACATCTGTGTTTGATTTCTCTCGGTTCCAATCATGGTAATCCCGTCGCCAACATCCAAAACGCCTTCGACGAACTCAAAAAACTTTCCTCCGTCCCCATCCGGAAATCTTCCTTGTGGAAAAGTGCGCCCGTGAATTGCCCTCCCGATTCCCCCGATTTTATCAATGCTGCGGTTGCTTTTGAGCCATTGGAAGATGAAACCCCCGAATCGGTGCTCTCAAAATTGCAGCAAATCGAAATACAATTCGGTCGCCAACCCAAAACAATCTTAAACGAACCGCGCCCACTTGATCTCGACCTCATTGCCTTTAAAAATCAAACGTGCAGAACTGAATCCTTGACCCTCCCTCATCCGCGTTTTAATCAGCGCCAGTTTGTGCTTAAGCCGCTAAACGAAATTGTGCCGCTCGCCATTCTTCCTGACCAAACCCAAACCATCGCCCAACTCCTTGCCGCGCTCGACACGGACGAAACCCTCACCTTACACTCCGTCGATGGCTGACAAAAACGCACCTGCCACACGCCGATGGTATCGCGCCCTTGGTCCCGGCCTCATCACCGCCTGCGTCGTCATCGGTCCTGGCAGCATTCTCACCAGTTCCAAAGTCGGGGCTGAGCACGGTTACGCCATGAGTTGGATTGTCCTTGCTTCTGCGGTTTTCATGCTGACGTTTATCCAAATGGCCGCGCGATTGGGTGTGGTGGCAAAGGAATCACCCGGACAATTACTGGCCGCTCGCGCGGGACGTTGGCTGGCGGTGTTAATCGGCGTTTCCATTTTCTTCGTTGCCTCGGCATTTCAATTTGGAAACAACCTTGGCGTACACAGCGCCTTTGAAGCGTATTTTGAATTCGACAATATTGTGATTATTTTCAACGCGGTGGCTATCGCCTTTTTGTTTTTCTTCAAAAACCTGTATCGCGCCCTGGAAAAATTAATGATGGGTTTCGTGGGTCTGATGCTGCTCGCATTCGCCGCGAATTTATTGTTCGCTAAGCCGAACCCCACCGAATGGGCGCAAGGCCTGGTGCCCAACGCCATCGGCTCGCTGGACATTTCTGTGCTCGGTTTGGTGGGAACTACTTTCGCGATTGCCGCAGCGTATTTCCAAATCTATCTCGTACGACAAAAGGGGATTAAGCGCGAAGACTTACCGGCGAGCCTCATTGATTCCCGCTTGGGCGTACTGCTGATGGCGGCGATCACGCTGATGATTATGGGCACAGCCGCCGCCGCGCTCAAAGGAGTTCAGCTCGGGGGAGCCGCTGATGTGGCAGTGCAATTGAAGCCCTTGTTCGGGAGTTGGGGTAAAGCGCTGTTCTGTCTTGGGCTTTTTTCGGCGGCGTATTCCTCTTTCATTATCAACTCGATGGTGGGCGGGTTTGTGCTGTCCGATGGCCTTGGGCTGGGCAGTGGGCCCGAAGATAAATGGCCGCGTTATTTGACAGCTGCCGTATTAATTATCGGCATGGGCGTGGCAATGTTTGTCATTAAAACCGGCACCAAACCATTGGCGGCCATCGTGATGGCGCAGGCGGTGACTGTGATTGTCGCGCCGCTGTTGGCTGCAGTTTTATTGTGGTTGTGCAATCGCGAAGATATTATGGGCAAAGACCGGAACGGGCCGTTGATCAATGCCCTCGGCGGCGTGGGATTTGTGCTTCTGCTGGTCATGGCGGGAAACACCGCGGTTTATAAAGTGTGGCCCGAAGTGAGGGCGTGGCTGGGGTAAAGTGCAGTTTCCGCTTGTCGCAAACTCGCTTTGCGCGAATGGTGGCGTCGTGCCGTCCACAAAGATCACCGCCGAATCCATACGGCAAATGAAAGGCCGCGAACCCATCGCGGCACTGACGGCATACGATCATCCCATGACACGGATGCTCGATGAATGTGGCGTGCCCTTGCTGCTTGTCGGTGATTCCCTCGGTATGGTGGTGCTCGGAATGCCCGATACCACCGGCGTCACCATGGCCGATATGGAACACCATACCCGCGCCGCCGCCCGCGCCCAATCACGCGCACTGCTCGCCACCGATTTGCCCAAAGGTAGCTACGACACGGTCGATGATGCCGTAGCCAACGCCCGCCTTCTCGTCGAGGCTGGCGCGGAGGCGGTGAAAGCCGAAGGCGGCACGGCCATTCGGCCGCAAGTGGAGGCCATCCTTGCGGCGGGCATTCCCTTTCTCGGACACATTGGCATGTTACCCCCAAAATGTAAAAGCTGAGGGCGGCTACAAAGTGAAAGGCAAAACCGAATCTGAACACGAAGCCATCCTGCGCGATGCCGAAGCCTTGGCTGACGCGGGTGCGTTCGCCGTAGTGCTCGAGTTGGTGGCTCCGGCCGTGGCCGCCGAGATTTCAAAAACAATTTCCATTCCCACCATCGGCATCGGCTCGGGCTCTGAATGCGATGGTCAGATTTTGGTGACCACAGATTTGTGGGCCACTTCGCCCGATTACATTCCCCGCCACGTACAACCTAATATGCAAGTGCCCGTCGAGATGCGGCGGGCGGTGAGTGATTGGAAAATTTTAATTTCAACCACAGAGGCACAGAGAACACAGAGGAAATAAATCTCTGCGTTCTCTGTGCCTCTGTGGTAAAAAATGAAAAAACTAACGCACATCAACGCCAAAGGCGAAGCCAAGATGGTCGACGTCTCCGCCAAACCCGTGCAACAACGCAGCGCCACCGCGCGCGGTGAAATTAGAATGGCGAAGGAAACGCTGCGATTGATTCGCCGCGATAAGATCGCCAAAGGCAACGTGCTAGCCACCGCACGCATCGCGGGAATCCAAGCGGCTAAGCGCACGGGCGATTTGATTCCGATGTGCCATCCGTTGCCCATCAATCATTGCGAAGTGGAGTTTGAATTCCCCAAGACGGGCAACGCAATTGTGGTCACCGCCACGGCCAAAGTGGCGGCGCAAACGGGTGTGGAAATGGAGGCGCTCACGGCGGTAAGCCTCGCGGCGTTGACGATTTATGACATGTGCAAGGCGGTCGATAAAAAGATGCGCATCACCAATGTGAAATTGGTTTCAAAAACTAAACAATGAAAATACAGGTTGGAATTATCACCGTGTCCGACCGCGCCGCGGCGGGCGAATACGAAAATCTCGGCGGACCGCTGCTGTGCAAGGCCGCCGATGGCTACGGCTGGGCGGTGCTGGCCGAGACTGTGGTGCGGGACGAAGTGGAACAAATCCAACGTGCCATCCGCGAGCAGATTGCGAAGGGCTGCCACCTCGTGCTCACCACCGGCGGTACCGGCGTGGCGCCGCGCGATGTCACCCCCGAGGCCGTGCGGGAAATTGCCGACCGCGAACTGCCGGGCTTCGGCGAAGTGATGCGAATGGAGTCGCTGAAAATTACACAGAACGCCATCCTCTCCCGCAACCTCGCCGCCGCCGTGGGCAATGCGCTGGTGATTTGTTTGCCCGGCAAACCCAAGGGCGCAGTCGAATGCCTCGGCTTCGTGGTGGGTGCCATCCCGCACTGCGTGGAAGTGGTGGCTGGCGTGCCGACGAGTTGTTGAAGGTGATGCCTACAGCACAATAATGCCAAAGAACGGAATTCAATTTTACAACCGAAGCACCGGCGAGGTGGAAACGGAAGTGGTGTACGGCGAGCAATGGCTGCGCTGGATTCTCTTCAATCCCTTCGGCCAAATCGCGCTGCACGCGGTGGCCAAGCGTGCGTGGTTTTCGCGGTGGTACGGCTGGCGGATGAGTTGCGCGGGTAGCGCCTCGCGCGTGAAACCGTTTATTGAACAATACGGAATTGCCGAAGCGGAACACGTGAAGGCGGCGGAGGATTTCACTTCATTTAACGATTTCTTTTATCGCAAGCTCAAACACGAAGCGCGTCCGGTGGATGCCGCTACGGATTCAGTAGTGTTCCCCGCCGATGGCCGTCACCTCGGCTTCGCCAAGGCCTCAGATGTGGAGGGGGTGTTCGTGAAGGGGCAGCAATTCAATCTCAGCAAACTGTTGGGTGACAGTAAATTGGCCGAAAAATTTACTGACGGCACAGCGGTGTTTTCGCGGTTGTGTCCGGTGGATTATCATCGTTTTCATTTTCCTGTCGCCGGAATCCCGGGCGAGGCACGGCTCATCAACGGCCCATTGCAATCGGTAAACCCTTTGGCACTCCGCGATCGGTTGTCGATTCTTTGGGAAAATAAACGATTCATCACTGAAATCAAAACTAAAAATTTCGGCAAAGTATTGGTGCTGGAAATCGGCGCGACGAATGTCGGCAGCGTCAATCACACTTTCGTACCCACCCGACCCGTGGCCAAGGGAGAGGAGAAAGGCTATTTTGCATTCGGCGGTTCTGCGACGTTGACATTATTTGAGCCGGACCGCGTAAAGCTTGCGAAAGATTTGCTGGAACAATCCGCGCAACAACGTGAGTTGTACGCTAAGGTGGGGGATCAGATGGGAATGATAAATAAACAAGGCCAAGTACCCGAGGAATAATCAAATTCCAATACTTAAAAAATGTTGAATTGGGGTTTGTAAATGCCTTGGGATGGGGGCATTGGGCCTTGGTCATTTCACAAATATTTCGCCAAAATTGGCCGCAATGCTTTTGTCGTTTTTGCCGGCCACACTTTTTGATCGGTCATAATTGCATTCTTCAACGCGCTGTGGCACGGCCAGTTGGAAGGGGTCTCTGGGATGCTTGGGATCACATCAGCAAGCACAGCTTTGGCGGTGGCGGCGTTGCGGGTGAGGTTGTCGATGACCATCTCGACTGTGACGTGGGCCTCGTCGGTTTTCCAGCAATCGTAATCAGTAATCATCGCCATCGTCGCGTAGGCGATTTCCGCTTCGCGGGCGCATTTGGCTTCGCCGAGATTGGTCATGCCGATGACGTCGTATTTCAGGCGGTGATTTGTGAGCGACTCCGCGCGCGTGCTGAAGGCCGGGCCTTCCATGTTCACATAAGTGCCACCGTTGTGGACTCGGGCTTTTTGGCGCTCGGCGCTTTTAAGGAGGAGGAGGCGTAACTCTTCGCAAATGGGATCGGCAAAGGCAACGTGTGCGGCGATGCCTCGCCCAAAAAAAGTGTGGTTGGCCGATTGCTTGGTGCGGTCGAGAAACTGGTCAATCAGCACAATGTCGCACGGCCGATATTTTTTTTGCAACGATCCCACGGCACTTACGCTAATGACCCAATGCACGCCCAGCTTTTTCATGGCCCAAAGATTGGCGCGGTGGTTCAGCTCGCTGGGGAGGATACGATGGCCGCGTCCGTGGCGGGGGAGGAAGGCGATCTCGCGTCCGGCGAGTTTGCCGGTGAGGAATTGGTCGGAGGGCGCCCCAAAGGGAGTTCTTACCGTCGCCCATTTCTTGTCGCGAAAGCCTTCAATGTCGTATAAGCCGCTGCCGCCGATGATGCCGATGCGATGAATTTTTCCAGCCATATTCTTTTTTATCGCGTTGCGCTAACGTTTGTTGCAAGTTCGGGTCATCCCAACGAAACGCGGGTGATTCGCCGTGCCCAATGTGGGCGGTGGATGGTCTGCGATCAAGCAGTGTTTTCATGGCTGAAGAGCAACATAAATCTTTTGATCCCGATAGCGTCCTTTCTGTGGTAATGGGCGGAGGGCGCGGCACGCGGCTGTTTCCGCTCACTCGCCAGCGGGCCAAGCCGGCTGTGCCGCTTGCGGGCAAGTATCGGCTGGTTGATATTCCGATTTCCAATTGCATCAATTCCGGCCTCAAGCGCGTTTATTTGCTCACGCAGTTTAATTCCGCCTCGCTGCATCGGCATATTTCGCAATCGTATAAATTCGATCATTTCACGCATGGTTTTGTGGAAATTCTTGCCGCGGAGCAGACGCTGTCCGATTCCTCGTGGTTCCAAGGCACGGCCGACGCGGTGCGGAAGCACATGACGCATTTCCTAAACCATCGCTTCGATTATATTCTTATTTTAAGTGGCGACCAATTGTACAATATGGATTTTCGTCAGGTGCTTAACGAACACATCGCCAACGACGCCGAGCTGACGGTGGCGACCATCCCGGTCAACCGCGAAGCGGCCAGTGGGTTTGGTATCATGCAGATTGATGAAGATCACCGCATTTTGGAGTTTGTGGAAAAACCCAAGGAAGAATCGGTCATCGATTCCTTGAAGCTCCCCGACACCACCCGGGGCGACCTCAACATCAAAGCCACCGACGATCAGTTTCTCGCGTCAATGGGCATATATATTTTCAACCGCGAGGTGCTTGTGGAATTGTTAGACAGCGACGATGCCGACTTTGGCAAGCACATCATTCCCAAAGCCATAAAAACGTGCCGCTCATTTTCCCATGTATACCAGGGCTATTGGGAGGATGTCGGCACTATTAAAACATTTTTTGATGCTAACCTTGATGCGGCCAGCGAGCTGCCGAAGTTTAATTTCTTCGATATGTCCGCGCCCATCTTCACGCGTCCGCGCTTTCTACCCGCCAGCAAAATTAACAGCGCGGCTATTGACCATGCCGTTCTTAGTGATGGCTGCATCATCAATCGCGCGCAAATCAGTCACAGTATTGTTGGCGTGCGCAGTATTGTAGGATCCGGCACCAAGCTGCATCGGGTGGTAATGATGGGGGCTGATTTTTACGAGACCGATTATTCGATCAACGAACATCACGCCCAGAACATTCCGGGAATCGGCATTGGCAGCAACACGCGAATCGAGAATGCCATCATCGACAAAAACGCGCGCATTGGCGACAACTGCATTATTAGTCCCGAGGGCCACGAAGAAAACGAGGATGGTGAAGGTTATGTGGTGCGCGATGGCATCATCATAATTCAAAAAAACTCCGTGGTTCCGCACAACACAGTCCTCTGAATTTCGGGTGGGAGAAGGGAAGCCGCTTGGGCTAATTGACGTCGCCGTGATATTGATGATGTTCTTCGGCGCGGCGTTTTCCTTCGGCAACCATTTCGGCGGGCAACAACAGTGCCAACTCATCGCGCGGCTCAACGTATTTCACGCTTCCCTCGGCGGCGAGTTGGAGCCATTTGAAAGCCTCAATGCGGTCGCGTGAAATGCCGCTGCCTTCTTTCAATGCTAAGCCCAATAAAAATTGTCCATCCGGATGATTGCCCATCGCGGATTTTTGGTACCACTTAACGGCCTCCATGTAGTTTTGGGGAACTCCGTAGCCATTCTGGAACATGGCGCCTAATGAAAATTGAGCGGCGGAATTACCTTCTTCTGCCAGTTCGCGGAAGAGCAGGGCGGCACGTTCGTAATCAATGGGAGTGCCATTGCCAGAATAATGATCGTATGCTTGCCCCAACTTATCGGTGGGGTCAGCGCGCAAGGATTGGGCTTCGGTGGCTTTTGCCTTTGCGATTGCTTCTGCTTTGATTTGCGCCTTGGATTTTCCGCAGCCGGTTCCGCCTAAAACCAAAATCAACGCCAAAGCCAAAACGGCAAAGATTAAGCGTTCTATTTGTTTGTTTAGCATCACGCCCTCCTTGGAAAGGGTTCGTAGAACATACGGAAAATTAGGGATTTGTCAAGCTTCGGTTGTTTGACTTATCCGCAAAAATCACTGCACCAAAATTTGCGCCGTGGCAGATTCAGCGGTGGTCCGGTCTCCACTTGGGTTTGCGCCGTGCCCGGGCATTTGCCCACGGATGGCCGGGATCGCGCTCAGAAAGGCAAGGATTCGGTCGGCCTTGAGCGCGGTGTTGTAGTCGTGTGGCAAACTGCCGGTGGCCTGATAGGCTTTCAATTCGTCGAGTTGAAAAATCAACATACCCACGGCCAATCCCGTGGAGTCGAGCAAGGGCGCGCCGGAATGGTTAGGCTGCACATTTAGGTTTGCCTGTAGATGGCGCGGGTCGAGTGTTCGGCCTGTTAGTTTGCGAATGAAGCCGTGCGAATATTTTGGGCCGGAATTTTTTTCGGATCGCGGGGGGAGGCCAAGGGTGAAGACCGGAAGCCCAAGGTGAAGCTGGCGCCGAGCCGTGAAGGTCAGGGCTTGGGTTTTTGCCTCAATCTTCAGCAAGGCAAGGTTGTCCACCGGGTTCGCCTTGAGCACGTGCGCCAAGTGGCGACGTCCGTTAAAAAGCACCTCGATGGTTTCAGCTCTGGCAACGAGATGATACGACGTGATGAGGTGACCCTGTTTCGTGATGAAAAATCCAGAGCCGATGGCTCCTTTGTTTGAGCGAGCCACGCGGGCCAAAAAAGTGGAGACCTGTTTGTCGACCGTCTTTTGTTGGCCCGAGGAAAGTTTGGAGTTCACCGTACCCAGATGCTTGCGCG
The DNA here is from genome assembly GCA_937775205.1 of uncultured Verrucomicrobiae bacterium. Taxonomy (GTDB): domain Bacteria; phylum Verrucomicrobiota; class Verrucomicrobiia; order Limisphaerales; family UBA1100; genus JACNJL01. The sequence continues at coordinate 93,198 of CALKBX010000003.1, forward strand.
CGGCAGCGTGGCCCTGGTTGGCGGCAAGCTGAAGCCACTTGGCGGCTTCTGTGGGGTTCGGTGCTGCCAAGGTTCCAAAATGCAGTGCGGCCCCGAGCAGGAACTGTGCTCGGACATCGCCTTGATCGGCGGCCGCACGGTAAAGCTGCAACGCGCGGGCCGGATCCTTTGCCACACCGCGACCGGTGGCGTGCATAATGGCCAAATTGCACTGGGCGGTGGCGAGGTTCATGCGGGCGGCGTTGCCGTACCATTCGGCGGCCTTGGCGGCATCTGCGGGCACGCCTTGGCCGTGTTCGTGTGAGGTGCCTAGATTATTCATCGCGGCAGCGTGGCCGCGGGAGGAGGCTTCCAGATAATATTTATTTGCCTTTACATAATCCTTGGCCTCCGCGTGAAAGTTGCCGAGCGAATAAAGGGCGATGGCGTCATTTTTTTCTGCGGCCCGGGTGAGCCAGCGCACGGCGAGGTCGTGGTTCTTTGGCACGCCCCGTCCCTTGAGCAGGCAAATGCCGAGCTGACCCTGAGCGCGCGCGTGGCCTGCGGAGGCCGCCAGTTGAAACTGCCGCACGGCTTTGGCATAATTGGGTTTGCCTCCCAATCCGGTGTAGTGGTTCATGCCCAAGTGAAAATGGTATTCGCCATTGCCACCCTCGGCTGAGGGCGGCTTGGCCTTTGAGGGCGTCGCGCTGTGCAGTGTCAAGGCAAGGCACAGCAGTGATTGAAAAATAATTTGTAGGCGCATCATTCCTCCTTGCGATGGCTTGGCCACCAAAATTAAATGTTGGTTTTTTCAATGAAGCCGAGCAAGCGACAGTTATGCACAATACCGGGATGGGGGGTGGGTTAATCGACACTTTGGACGGTGAGCGGCCCGTCGAAAATCGTCAGGCTCACCACCTCCGTGCGGGCCACGTGCGGGCCGTGCGGCTCGCCGCGGGGCGCGTAAAATAGTGTGCCCGCGGTGTACACGGTTCCGCTTTCCTCCCACTCGCCGCTCAGCACGTAGGCCGTTTCGTTGGCGTCGGGGTGGATGTGCGCGGGTACGGTGACGCCGGCATGGAATTTTCGCAGCACGGTGACGCCGCCGGTGGCTTCATCCTTGCGCATTATTTTTAATTCCACGCCTTCGTACGGGCCGGTTTGCCAATCTCTTTCAGATTCGTTGAGGGTGAATGGGAACATGAGATGGTTTGTAATTTTCGATTGACGATTGATGGACTGATTTGCCTCAATCGTAAGTCGTCATTCTGAAATCGTAAATCAAAAAAAAATGCATCTCTGGCGTGAGACTATCCCCGAAGATTGGCTGCCCAAGGTGCTTGCCAATCTGGACGCAGTGTTGCTCGATCATTGTCATCTTGAGCGCAAAGCGGCGGCCAGCGCGTTGAACCTCATGAAATATCCTGAGCTGGCCGAACGCGCTCGCGAGCTCAATGCCATTGCGCAGGAAGAATTGGAGCACTTCAACTTGCTGCTCGATTTGCTGGAACAACGCGGCGTGCCCTTTGGCGTGCCGCACGCGAGCCCGTGGATTAGCGGCCTCATGCGCTTCATCCGCAAAGGCCGACGCGAGCAAGTCATCGACCATCTCGTCGCCGCTTCACTAATCGAAGGCCGCAGTTGCGAAAAATTCCAAATCCTTGCCGAAGCCCTGCGCGAAACGGAACCGTCCCTCGCGAAATTCTATGCTAATCTTGTAGCCAGCGAAGGCAACCATTACGCGGGATTTTGGCTGATGGCCTGCAAGATTGACAACAAAGAAGCGCACGAACGCTTGGATGCGTTTTTAGATTTGGATGCGCAGTTAATCGCGCAATCAAACGAATTGCTGTTGTTGCATTAAATAAAGAAATGGTGCGCGAGAGAGGACTCGAACCTCCACCCCCGAAAGGACTACCACCTCAAGGTAGCGCGTCTACCAATTCCGCCACTCGCGCACGGGGGGCGGATAGTCTGCCTTTGGGCGGGGCGTTGGCAAGGGGATTCTGCAAAACAGTGCGGGATTGATTTGCGGGTGCGATTGTCATAACGTGCCGGTACGGAAGGGTGTTTCATTTATAATTTATGCCGGAAAGGGATCATACAGCGGTGGGCGGGGAGGTGCGTCAGCTCTGGGAAAAGGGATATGACTGCGTCGAGAAAAAGAATTATGACTACGCGATAGAGTTGCTGTGCATGGCGTTGGAGCAGGATCCGTCGTTTTTTGAGTGCCGGATGGCACTGCGGGCGGCGCAGATGAAGAAGCACGAGAACGCGGGTCGGCTGGCCAAGATGGCGGCGGTCGCGACGACGGCACATCACTTGGCACAGGCGAAGCTGGCGGCGAGCAAGAAAAATAATTATGGCGCGTTGGTGCACGCGGAGAAAATTTTGTGCGCGGATCCGGAAAATTCATCGGGGCATCGGGTGATTGTAAATGCGTCGAAAGCGCTGGATTATCCGCAGACTTTAATTTCCTCATTACAATTGCTCAAGCGTGTGAACCCCAAGGATAATAAGTTGACCGAGGAATTGGCGGGGGCACTGGAAATGTTGGGGGATTGGGATCAGGCGGAGGAGGTGATGGCGCAGTTGTCGCGATTGAATCCGGACGATGCGTATCTTCAACAGGCGTACCGGGACACGGCGGCGAAGGCGACAATTTATCGCGGCGGCTATGAGAAGATGATGGAGGGCGACGAGGAGGAAGAGGAAAGTAATTTGCCAAGTGATTTCACCTCGGAGGATGTGCTGGAGGAGAAGATTTATTACATGGAGGAAAAGTTGCAGGATGAGCCGGATAATTACAAGTTAGCGGTGGACATCGCGCGGCTGTATGTGGAGCGGTTGGATTTCGAGCGGGCGTTTGAATATTTCGATTGGGTGCAGGAGAAGAATACGGTGGGTGATTCAGCCATCGACAAGGCCATTGCGGAGGCGCACGAGGCGCAGTTTGATTATGATTTGCGCCAGCTGAATCCGGAAGATCCCACCGAGGCCGCCGAGCATGCGCGGCTGATTGAGGAGCGTAATGTTTTTATGCTCAAGAATTGTCAGGAACGCGCTGAGCGCTATCCGACGATGCTGGAGATTCGGTTTGAGTTAGGCGAATGGCTCTTCCGCGCGGGCGATGTGAACGAGGCGATTCACGCCTTCCAACGCGCGCAAAATAGCCCGGGACATCGGCTGCGCTCGCTGAGTTATCTCGGCCAATGTTTTCTGCAACGCGGCATGCACGATATGGCGGTGAGCATGTTTGAGAAAGGGTTGCAGGAAAAATCCGCGATGGATGATCAGAAGAAAGAAATGGTGTATCACCTCGGCTGTGTCTACGAAGAGATCGGGAAAATGGCCGAGGCGATGGAGCAGTTCAAAAGCATTTACGAGGTGGATATCGGCTACCGCGATGTGGCCGCGAAGGTCGAGAGTGGTTATATGTAATCTGCTGATTGACGCGCGGGGCGTCTTGGGTTAAGGAAGGGGCATCATGAAATTCCTGATTCAGATGATTCTAGTCGCGCCCTTGTGGGCGGGTTTCAACGGGTTCGCCGCAGATGCCGCCAAGCCGGTGGTTTTCAAGGTGAGCGTGCAGTCTTTCACCGCGCCGGCAAAATGGAAAAGCACCCCCACCGCGAGCCGAATGCGCGCGGCGCAATTTACCGTGCCGGGCAAGGCGAAGGCCGATGCGGCGGAGTGCGTGTTCTTTTATTTTGGGCCCGGTGAAGCGGGCGGCGCGCAGGCGAACTTGCAGCGTTGGGTGCAGCAATTCGCGGCAGATCCCAAGCCGGTTATCAAAATGGAAGACGCCAAGCACGGCGAAACGCCGGTGGTGTATTTGTTCGCCGAAGGCACGTTTATGAGCGGCCCTCCCTTCGGCGGGGCCAAGGTGCCCAAGAAAGGTTATGGGATGGCCGCCGCCGTTTTGGGAACGAAGCCGGGTTATATTTTTGTGAAAATGACTGGCCCCAAGGCCACCGTGGAAGCCGCCCGCGCGGATTTCAAAAAAATGATTGAGAGCGGGTTGAAGAAATAACCGTCTCATCTTCGCATGGATATTTTCACCAAACGCCTGGGGTTGGCGCTGTTGGCTTTAACCGCCTTTTGTGCGATGGCCGGCACGGTGACAACCAAGGACGGGCAGGGCTTCACGGGCTTGGTGCAGTTTGCGGATGCGGAGCACTTGAGCGTGGGGCCGGCGAATGGGCCGCGCAAACTCATTGAGCTGGCGGATATCTTGACGGCTACGTTCGATCCGCCGCTCAATCCTGATCAACTCGCGCAAGGCGCGCCGATGGCAGGGAAGGGGCGCGGATTGTTGGCGGCGTATCACGACCGGCCGAATTTTAAAGGACGCGTGATTTATCGGCTGGATGAGACGATCGATCATCAGTGGCGCTCCAAGCAGCCGGTGTTCGATTTGCCGCGTGATTATTTTTCCGTGCGCTGGAGCGGCGAGCTGGAAGCGCCGGTGACTGGTGAGTACACATTCACGTTGCTGGCCAATGACGGCGGCAAGCTGAAGGTCGGCACCCTGGAGGTGGGTCGAATGGAGGCGCTGGCGGGGTTCCGCACGCGAGGGAAAGTGATGCTACAAGGTGGCAAGCGGGTTCCGTTTGTATTTGAGTTTTTTGATAACTATGGCGAAGCCAGCGCGCGGATTCATTGGCAGGGGCCGGGGTTTCAAGTGGGGCCGATTCCAGCGCGCCAGTTGTATCCCGCCGTGCCGGTGGCGCGCGCGCCGCGAGGGATTGCGGGCCAGCACGGGTTTCTGGGATCGTATTATCAAAACCGATTTTTTTATGGCGACGCCGTACTGGCGATTGATTCGAAACTCGACTTTGCCGCAGTGAAGCCGCCCAAGAAGTTTGCGGATAAAAATTATAGCGTGCGTTGGACGGGGCAATTGGAGGCGACCCACACGGAGGAGTACACGTTCAAGGTGGAAACCGACGAGGGCGTGCGGCTGTGGGTGGGGGGGCGTTTGGTGGTGAATCAACTATCCAATCGCGCGCTGCAAACCTTCACGGGCACCGCGCCGATGGAACGCGGCAAACGCTACAACGTGCGGCTGGAATCGGTGCACCGCACCGGCGGCGGGCGGCTCAAGGTCTCATGGGTTAGCAGGTCAATGCAGGAAGCGGTGCTGGGCGGCAACACGACATCCCCATTTTTTCAACCGCCGGTTCCCGAGCAATTGGAGGGCAGCGAAGTGGAGGAATCCCAAATGCTTGGCGTGTTCTCATGGGGCGGCTCACGCTTGGCGGTCGCGGTGACGACGGCGGATGACTCAGCGGTGCGGTTTGAGGAAGGCAGTACTCCGGCGCGGATATCCACCGTTAATGTGGCGCGCATTGTGTTCAAGCCGGTGCCGGAACGTTTCCGCCCGCGGCTGGCGGCAAACCGAAAAGGCGTGCTGCTGCGCAATGGCGATTTCATTGAGGGCGAATTGCAGGAATTGAAAACCGATTGGCTGACGATCAACTCGGTGCTCTTCGGCATCAAAGTGTACGGTCGCGGCGAAGTGATCGCGTTGGTGCTGGGCAAAATTGCCGACAAGCCGCCGCGCAGCGCGAAGTTTGAGTTACGTTTGGACGATGGATCGCTGCTTTTCGCGCGCCGTTTCAAATTGGAAAAAGGCAGTGTAGAAGTCGATGATCCCACCGTCGGCAAAGTAAACATCCCGCTGGCGGAATTGGAAGAGGTTCGCGCGGTGAAGCGATAATAAAAAAAGGCCGGGATTGCTCCCGGCCTTTGGTTTGATTTTCTTAATTTCTAGTTCACCGACAGTTTGTGGCTGGCCGAGTGGCTGTTGAACTCGGGCGCGTACAGGCATTGAATGTTGGCGATGCCGCTTTGGTATTCGCCTTTGTGCTGGACGCGGACAGTGTACTCGAAGACGTAGACGCCCTTGGGCAGGTAGTCGATATAGAAGTGCGAGGCGGTGTCGCGGGTCATGTGATAATACCCGAGGCCGTCCTGATACTTGTACTTGCTGAGCACGTTGGTGGGCTCGGTACCGCTGCCGCGTTGGTCTTTCATGTGGACGTATTCCATATCGCGATCAGTGCGGAGCACGAGGCGCACGACCAGTTCGTCACCGGTCTTGAGGCCGCCGCTAATGGGTTTGAGCTGCGGGCCTTTGGGTGTGTTCACTTTGGTGAAGAGCTGTTTGGTGAGCTTTAGCGGGGTGTCTTCGTGCGGTGTGACTTTGGAAATGTCTTCCATATACTGCCAGTGGACGCTGCCCCACGCGACGCCTTCGTCGTGTTTGGTGACTTTAATTTTGCCGTAGCTGGCCTTCACGTCGCTGCCGATGAAGCGATGCTCATAAAAGCCGGTGCCGGCCTCAACGTTCTTCGGTTCGATCTTGAAGTTGCCCACGGTGACTTCCACCAGCGCATCGCTCGCGAGCGGGTTGGCGCCTTGCAACAGCAGCGCGTAGCACGCGTCCGCGGTGGCTTTGGTGGTTTTCCAGTCTCGCGTTTGCTTTTGTTTGAGCAGCCAAACCTTGGCGTCCTCGAGTGCGTCGAAGTCCTGCGTTACTTCGTGGAAAGCCTCGATCATCATCGCTTGAGTTTCGATGGGCGCGCGGTACCACCAATGGCTGTGCTCTTGGTCGCGCCAGAAGAGGCCCATTTCTTCATTGGAGACGGAGCGTTCCTTGATGGATTTGATGATGAGCTTGGCGAGGCCGTTGTAGTTCGCTTTTTTCTGGAACTTGCCGAAGCGGTTCATCGCGATGGCGACTTGCGCCTGATTCATCCGCGAGAGGCGCAGGAAGTATTGCGTGCCGTCCTTCTCGGTTTTCACCGCTTGATTGATGAAGTACTCAATGGCCACGCTATGTTGCGGGGCGATGGCGCGATCCTTCAGGAAGAACGACCGGCAGTAGAGATACTGCGCGATCATTGAGGACAGATTATTGCGCTCGAGGTTGTCGTGTTTTTTGATCTCGAGGTAAGTGCGGTGGATCCAGTTGTCGAGGCGGTTGACGGCTTTGATGGCCATGTTCGCATCGATGTCGACGTTCATCGCGCGCATCCGGCCGAAGCCCGTGGTGATGTAGAGCGTGATGTAATCGCTGGGACGTCCGCCGGGCATCCACGGCCATGCGCCGTCAGCAAACTGGGTTTCGCGCAGCTTGCGGAAGGCCATTTGCGTTTCGGCGGTGAGGCGTTTGTCCTCGAACAGAATGCCCACGTTACGGCGCGCCTGACTTTCGTTTTTGGCCTGGCGGAGCCACGGGGTTTCATCGAGCATCACGGATTTGAGATCCTGATTTTTCTCCAGCGGGCTGTCGAGCGCCGGCGTGTTACGCCATTTATCAAACACGCCGCGGATGCGCGGATCGCTATTGGCGATGTGGCGCGCGAGGCCGTTGGCGTAGAGACGGGTGAAGGTGCTCATCGTGCTGGGGTGGGGGCTCTCCATCAAATAAGGGAGCGCCATCACCGCGTACCAGTTTGGGTTGGAAACCATTTGCACGGTGTAACGCTCGTGCTTGATGGTGTCGCTCGCGCCGGAGCCGATGAGTTTGCCGAAGTTGAAGGTCTTCGTCTTCGCGCCGCGAATGGGCAGCGGCAGGCTTTCAGTAACAAAGATTCGTCGGCTTAGCACAGGCAGGAAGCCTTGCTCGCCATCGGTTACCGTGTCGGTACCACCGACGGCTTTGTATGTGAGGAAGCCAAGGTCGTCCGGGACGTTGATGCGCCAAGAATAGGTTTTGCTCTGCTTAGCGGGCACGGTGAACTTTTGATCGAGATCGTCGTTACCGAGTTGGTCGTCCACACTGTCGTTGGTGAGCGCGTCGGCGAAGGTGAGGCGCACTTTGCCGGTGGCTTCCTTGTCGGTCATATTGGTGACCTTCACGGTGAACTCCAGCTGATCGCCCTCGCGCAGGAAGCGCGGCGGGTTGGGTTGCACCATGATGTCCTTGGCGGTAACCGTACTGCCGCTGAGGAAGCCGCTACGCAGTTCGTTATCGTGTGTGAAGCCCATGAACTTCCACTTGGTGAGTGCCTCAGGCATAGAGAATTCCAGCCGTACTTCACCGTCCTTGTTCGCCACGATGTGCGGCAGGAAGAAGGCGGTTTCATTGAGGTTTTTGCGGGCGGTAACCTGATCGAGGTTTGGGCCTGAGGTGGAAGCTTCATTATTGGAACCATTGGCTCTTTTATCCGCGCCGTCATCGCTTTTCATAACAGCACTATCGTTTTGCAAAAACTTTGCTCCCCCAAAGGCAGCCGCAGGAGGGGCCGCTTTAGCAGAGGCAGCAGAGGCACGGGCCATCATTGGAGCGCCCTCAGCCATTTCCATCATTGCTTCCGGTCGGCCCCCTCCGGGTCCTCCACGCGCGGCACTCAGTTGTCTTCTGGCGCCATAGTATGCGTAGCCGTAAAGGTTGGCTGTGATTTCGCGCGGGAAGCTTCGGTAGTTGAGACTCACGTTTTGGTGCGAGCGGCGGTTCCATTGGCCGTGCAGATGTTGCAGGCCCTTGGCGCTGTTTTCAAAACGCTGGTTCAAGCGGGCGTAATCTTGCCGGAACACGTTGATGGCCTGTCTGCCATTGCGTGCGGTTTGAATTGGTCGAGGCTTTCGTCGTACAGCACGGCGGCCATTTCGGCGACGGCTTTCTCGGCGTTGGAGCCGGTGATAACGGCGGTCCATTTTTCATTTTGGCCGGGCTTCAGTTTGTCCGTGAAATGCTCCCACTTGACGGTGAGATTTTTATTCGTCCACGGCACATTGATTTTGCGGCTGCTGAGGTACGCGCGATTTTCGCGTACCATCGTGACGTGCAGCGTGAACCCGCCCCGCATGGCTTCGTTCACTGCTTGTTTGATGGCAAACTGCGTGAGTCCGCGTTCGGTCCAGAAGCTCTGGAGAATTTTGCGGCGATGTTCGATCTCGATGTACGCGCGGGCTTCACCATAGCCGCTACCCCACAGCGCCATAAACTCGTTGCCCGGCTCCACGCTCCACGCGGGGGACTTGAGCACGTGTGGCAAGCGGATGCCGAGCTTCGCCGCTTGCGGGTTGAGCACTTGAATGGGCGCGCGCGCGGCGACTTTTTTGCCAAAGCGATCCTGCGTTTCGAGGATCACGCGGTACGCGCCTTCCTCGAGTTTGAAGTTGAAGTTCGCCTGTCCGCTGGCGTCGGTGGTGAAGCCTTTCTCGGCAATCACTTTGCCGAGCTTCCACGAATTGACATTCGAGGAATCCGGCGCGGGCACAAACTCTGGCGCAAACCGGCCGTGGCGCATTGGCATCACGTTCCGCCGGTTGACGAGCTTGGCTCGCTCGACATTGGCGGGTTGTTGCAGCGCGTAGAGTTTGAGTGTGCCTTCGGCTTTTTGGCCGATGCCATCGAGCGACGTGGTGCTGATGCTAATCGCGGTGGGCTTGCCCTGCACTTGCCAATCGGCTGCGGACACGCTGGCTTTCAGTGCGGTGTAGCCAAGGTTGATGGAATGGCTATCGCTGCGGGTTTCACCGGTGGTGTCGGTGACGTCCGCGTGGATAGTGTAACGGAATGTTGGTTCATCCTTGGCCGCAACGGTGAGGTCCGGCTTAGCAATAAAATTCACATCAAACGCACCATTCGGTTTGGTGGTGGCGGTGCCGTGGGCAATTTCCTGACTCTTGCCTTGCGGCGCGGGCCGCCACCAATAGCGCCAACCCCACCAAGCGGGGTAACGCACTTCACGGACGACGCGCCATTTGACCTTAGCATCGTTGATGGCCGCGCCGGTGTAGCCGGTGGCCTTGCCGATGAGGGCGACTTCGCCGCTGAGTTTGCCGGCGGTCTTGGGTGCGGCGAGTTCCACCTGAAATTTCGGTCGCTTGTATTCCTCCACGTTGATGGAAGCATTGCCGCGCGGGCCGGTGGTCACTTGCAAACTCATGCGGCCCAGCACGCGATCGCGCGGGGCGGTGAACTTGCCGCTGAACGAGCCGTAATCATTGGCGCGATGTTGTTGGCGGGAAACCTCTTTGCCATTGCGATCGCGGAAGATGACCGTCACGAATGAATTCGGGATCGTGCGGTAGTTGTCGTTGTGTTGATCGACGTGAATGCAGAGGCCTTTGTATTCCACCGTTTGGCCGGGGCGATACAGCGAGCGGTCGGTGAAAAAGATGGTGCGATCGTACGGGCGCGGATTGCTGATGCGACCGTGGTTGTAATAATCATTCGCGGTGCTGAGCTGTTGGCCGCCTTTGCTGGCGAGCAGCAAGTAGCCACGCTGCACGGCCTGGAATTTGAAATGGCCGTTGGCGTCCGAAGTGGTCGGGGCAACTTCGGTGCGGCCTCCGTTGCGCTCACGGAACCACGCGCGGATATTGGCATTGGCCACGGGCTCGCCGCTGTTGGCATTGAGCACGAAGCCCTCGACGAGGCCATTGCCGCTTCGCTGGCGCATGACGATGGAGAGGTCGCTGGCCCAAAAGCTGGTGTAATAGCAGACGTTGTTGGCCGCAGTAAAGTTTTTGGTGTGGCTGCTGATGAGATAATAAAATCCCTCCGGCATTCCCTTGGGCGGTTTGATGGTCTTCACCGCTTCGTGATAATCGGCGGTGGGCGGCAGTTTGACGCTCCATTCCTTGATGACTTCCTTGCGGAGCAGGGCGGCGCGTTCGTTGTTGTCGAGCCAATTGGGATTGCCGCGCTTGCGTTTCATTGCCACTTCCCAATTCTCGGCCACCACGCGGAAATGGATTTGATCCACGTTGCGGTACTTAATAGTGATCTCGGATTGCGGATCATTCCAAACGCGCTCGATGGTGACGTTGCTGCTCTTGGCCTCGATTTGGATAACCAGATTATGGCACTGCGCGCCGCCGGGGGTTTTGGGAAATGCGTTTGCGCCTTGGAGGGCGATCTTGCGGGCCTGCACTTTGTCGCCTTCCTGATCGAGCGATTGGGCAAGGTTGAAACGGGCGCGGGCGGAGATTCGGTGGTCGGCCCATTCGCCGACGAAACGCTTGAGCGCGGCGCGGTAGCGATCGTTTTTGGTTTCGCCGAAGGCTTTGTTTTTGCCGAAGTTGATGCGGGCGAGGTCGGCGTCAATGTACGCGCTCTTGTCCTTGTCGTTTTTGTGGAACGCAAGCAAGTCGCGGTAAAGATTCAGTGCCTTGACTGTGCGGCTTTCGGTGTCGGTGCTCTTGATTTGCCACGCCATGAATTTCGCGGCGGAATCGAAGGCCGGATCGGTCGCGCTCAGTTCAAAGGCATCTTCCGCCTTGGCGCCGGCTTGTTCGCCGGTGCTGTAAAACTGCAGCGCGTTGTGCACGAGAAAATCGTACATCGTGGGCCGGAAGCTGTCGGGCGCGCTGCCTTTTTGAAGGAGATCATTGTAATCGGCCACGGCGGTTTTTTGCAGAACCGTTTTGTGAGCGAGCGCTTTGGTGAATTGCTTGTCGATCTCAGTGAAAATACGGGGGAGGTCCCACGTCTCAAAATCCTTACCATTCGCGCTGCCCGATTGAGTGCGTTGCACAAAGCGCCAGCGGTTTTGCTGGAAATAATGCCAGTACCAATTGGCGAGGATCGCCTCCATCACCGGCTTCATTGCGGCGGGCGCCTTGGCGATCTCGGCCTCCATCCGGCGAATCTTCTCCTGCGCTTTGTTGCCTTGGATGTTGCTCTCCAACGCCATTTTTTTGCCAATCGCCTTGATGGCCTCGGCGTAATCCTTGTCACGCAGCGTTTGCGCAATGATTGGCTCCAGATGCGTGATCGCCGTCTTGGGCAGCCCCTTCTTGAGGGCGGCATCGTAGGCCTTCCAGTTTTGAGCCTTGGAGAGCTTGGCGGGCGGATCCGCAGCATTGATGAGCGTAAGGGTGACGGCCACGAGGACCAGAGAAGCAATGAGTTTTTTCATGGTTTGAATACAATAGGCACAGTTTTGCAACTAATTGGGGGTTGGACGGCACAGGGCATACCCTTACTCCGCCAAACGACTATATAGAGAGGGTAAGCGAAGCAATGTCGATGGCAACCCAAAACCAAAGACAAAATGTAGCCTGGGAGATTGAACCGCCAAGGCGCAAAGACGCCAAGGGGGGCATTGGTCATTTCTCGACCCGGTAGGTAGGGTCGGCTCTCCGAGCCGACCTTGGCGCGCTCGGAGAGCGCGCCCTACCATTTCATCCGAGGTTGGCGAGCTTCCATACTGGGTTGGAAGGGTTTCATCCGGGTTGGGGAAGTGCTAATCCAGAATGATAAGGCAACCCTGAAAGGGTTGAACTCGGGGCTATTGTTGTTCATCCCTTCGGTATGATTGCTGCCCCCATCACTTTATGGCACTTTTGTAAAGGGTCTCTCTAGGGTATATCACAATTGCGTTTGCCTCTTGGGAGGTTTCCGGTAGGCTCGCCGTCCAACACCAGCACAGGTACACTTTTATGCACAAACTAACCCTTCTTGACGCGGATGCCCCGAATTCTGGCGGTGGCATGAACCAGGTTTCTGACGAGGACAAAAAAGCGGTCGATCAACTGCGCGAGCAGTATAGCGGCATGCGGGCGGAGATGGCGAAGATCATCATCGGCCAGGATAAAGTGGTGGAGCAAATGCTCATCTGCATCCTCTCGCGCGGTCATAGCCTGTTGATGGGCGTGCCGGGCTTGGCGAAGACGTTGATGGTGAACTCGCTGTCCAAAATTATGAGCCTGCAGTTTAGCCGGGTTCAGTTCACGCCGGATTTGATGCCGAGCGACATCACGGGCACGGAGATTTTGCAGGAAGGCGAAAAGGGACGGCGCGAGTTTGAATTCGTGAAGGGCCCCATCTTTGCGAACATCGTGCTGGCGGATGAAATTAACCGTACGCCGCCCAAGACGCAGAGCGCGCTTTTGGAGGCAATGCAGGAGCATCGCGTCACCACCGGCGGCGTGCATCGCGATTTGCCGCAGCCGTTCTTCGTGCTGGCCACGCAAAACCCCATCGAGCAGGAGGGCACCTATCCGTTGCCCGAGGCGCAGTTGGATCGCTTTATGTTTCTCATCAACGTGGATTATCCCAGTGTGGAGGAGGAGCGCCGTATTGCCCGTGAAACCACCGGCACACACTCGGCGGATTTGCAGGAGGTCATCGATGGCCCCACGCTGCAAACGTACCAAAGTCTCGTGGAGCGCGTGCCGGTGCCGGATCACGTTTATGATGATGTGGTGGACATGGTGCGCCTCACGCGCCCGAAGGCGGAGGACGCGCCGGAGTGGATTCAGAAATGGGTCACTTGGGGTTCAGGCCCGCGCGCGGTGCAGTATTTGGTCCGCGGCGCCAAGGCGCACGCGGTGTTGCACGGTCGCTATGTGGTTGGCTGGGAAGACGTGGAAGCGGTGGCGCACTCGGTGCTCAGCCATCGTATCCTCACTAACTTCCAGGCGCAAAGCGAAGGCGTGGACAGCTCGTTCGTGATTGATAAACTGCTCGAGAACATTGCCGATAAGGAAGCGGCAATGGCCACCCAGTAAACCGGTCTCCACGCCGGCCCCGCCATTTTGGAACAGGACGCTTACAGCGAAATTCTCGACGGTGATGTGCTTACCCGCCTGAGCGGGCAATTCCTGCACGCGCGCCAGCCGATGGTGGGCAACATCGTCGGCCATCACAAAAGCCCGTACCGCGGCTCCAGCGTGGAGTTTGCCGAGTATCGCAAATATGTGCCGGGCGATGACCCGCGCCTGTTGGATTGGCGGGTGCTCGCGCGCACGGATCGCTACTTCATCCGCGAATTCGAGGCGGACACTAACTTGCGCTGCTATATAGTAGTGGACTGCAGCGCCAGCATGGCCTTCGGCGAAAAGGGAATGCGGAAATTCGATTACGCTCGGAAGATCGCCGCCACGTTGAGCTATATGCTCTCGCATCAAGGCGATGCGGTGGGGTTACAGCTATTCGATAACGGCGTGGCCGCAGACATCCCGCCGCGCCGGAACCCGCTGCACCTGAAGCATATCTTCGACACCCTCGCCAAAGCCAAGACACAAAACGAAACCGGTCTTGTGCAGGAACTGCACCAATTCGCCGAGCGCATTCGCCAACGCGCGCTGGTAATTATTATCTCTGATTGTTTCTGCGACGTGGATGATTTGCTCAACTGCTTCGAGCATTTGCATTTCCAGAAACACGACTTTGCGTTGTTCCATTTGTTGGATCCGTTGGAGCTGGATTTGGATCTCGACCGGCCGATTCGTTTTCAGGATATGGAAGGCAGCGACGTGTTGCTGGCCGAGCCGGAAATTATCCGCGAGCCATACCTCGAGGCCGTGCGGGAATACCTCCAGAAAATCCACGAAGGCTGCAATAAACACAACGCCGACTACCGGCGCGTGAGCACCGATCAACCGTATGACGCCATCCTCGCCGACTTCCTAGTCGACCGCGAGATGCTCGCCAAAGGCCGCGCATGACTTTTCTTAATCCATTAATGTTGTGGGGATTGCCGCTGGTGTTGTTGCCGGTGCTCATCCACTTGTTCAACCGTTTGCGCCATCGCAAGCTACCGTGGGCGGCGATGATGTTTTTGCGCATGGCCAACCGCAAGTCCACCCGCTACGCGAAGCTGCGCCAATGGCTGGTGCTGATCTTCCGCGTGTTGGCGGTGTTGATGTTGCTCTTCGCGCTGAGCCGTCCGCTCGCGGGTGGCTGGATGGGCGGGATGTTTTCCAATAAACCGGATGTGGTGGTAATTATTTTGGATCGTTCGCCAAGCATGGACGGACGGGCGGAAGGTGAGTCTCGGCTGGAAAAATCCCGTGATGCAATTCTCAAGGGGATGTCGGGATTCGTCGAGGGCACTCGTGTGGTGTTAATGGATCACACGGCCACGCATGTGCAGGAAGTGGGCAGCGTGGCGGCCTTGAAAAATATGATGAGCGGCGGAGCCACCGATACGTCCGCGGATTTACCTGCTCAGTTGGAGGCGGTGCACAAGTGGTTTGAATCTGAAAACCCCGGCACCGGTGAGATTTGGATTGCCTCGGATTTGCAGGCGAGCAACTGGGATCCCGCCGCGAAGGAACGATGGAAACGATTGGTCGGAGGGTTCGAGGGATTGCCGCAAAAAGTGCGGGTTCGCCTGCTGGCGATGAACGAGCCGCTCTCGAGCAATAGCTCCGTGCGCGTCCGGGCGCTGCAATTGCTCGGCAAGGGCGAACGCGCCGAACTACAGCTCGAGGTGGAAGTGCTGCGCGATCAAGCTGCGGTGACGGAAATCACCGTGCCGGTGACGATCCACCTCGGCACGGAATCGCGCACGATCGATGTTGATTTCAAACTGGAAGGCACCAGCCACACGCAGTTTATTAAACTGCAAATCGCCGATCCAGAACAAGGCGGCTGGGGTTGGGTGGAAATTCCCGATGACGATAACCCGCGTGATAATCGGGGGTATTTTGTCTACGGCAGCCACGGTCGCTTGAGCACGGCGGTGACGGCTGAAGATGGTTATATAAACCGGTTCCTGCAAATGGCGGCCGCGCCGGATCCCGCCAACACCAATCAAGTGAGCGTGGCGGTGGCCGAGGCGAGCCGCGCGGAAGTCAAATGGTCCGACCACGCCATGATCTTGTGGCAGGGCGTATTGCCCGAAGGCGATATTGCCAAGGCGCTGCTCGAGTACGCTGATACCGGCGGTATGGTCGTTTGTTTCCCCGGCGAAGTAGAAAGCGAAACCGAATTTGCCGGCATCCGTTGGGGGGCGATGAAGCCGACTTTGAATGAACAGGGCAAAGCCTATCCCAGCTGGCGCGAGATGGTGGCCGCGCAAGGCGAAGCCGAACATTTGGGGCCGCGCGTGGTTTTATGGGAAGAAGGCGAAGGCCCGCTCGCGCGCACGGAGGAAGGCTACAGCCTGCCGATGGATAGCCTCTACTTTTCGCAACGACGCTCTATCGAAGGCGTCGGGATTGTGCTGGCGAGCATCGCGCGTGACAGTAAACCCGAACGCATAGCCGAGCCGCTCATCGTTCGCAAAGTACGTGGCAAAGGGCAAGTCGTCTTCATCGGCACCGCGCCGCGCGATACGTGGAGCAGTTTGAATTTTTCCGTTGTGCTGCCCATCATGCTGCAGCGCATGGTGAGTTCGGGCGCAGCCACAGGATCCGGACGCTTTAGCAGCGACCGCATGTTGGCTGCCGGCGATGACCCCGCGCGACCCGGCGAACGCTGGATTTCGGTGGGCGGCGAGGAAGGCGAGAGCCGTGATTTCAACACCGAAGCCGGCGTGTATCGGCTGGGCAAACGCGTGGTGGCGGTGAATCGGCCCGAGCGGGAAGATTTGGTGCCCTCAATGGAAGGCGACGAAGCGGTTGACTTGTTTGGGGAAATGCCCGTGGCACTCTTTCAGGAAAAACGCGAAGGCAGTGCCGGGGACCCCAAGGAAATCTGGAAGTGGTTCCTCGCTCTGATGGCAATCGCGCTGTTGGTGGAAGGATTCCTCATCCTGCCCAAGAGCACGGATGAACGGGTGGTGATCAACCGGCCCACCACGGGCAAGGTGGCCACGGAGGCAAATTGATGAACATTTTCAATTCAAACGATTGGACGTTTCAAACGCTGGACACCGCCGGCTGGGTGCTACCCTTTTGCCTGTTGGTGATGGCGGTGACTGTTTGGGTGAGCTGGAACAACTGGCGTCGACGCGGCGGCAAAGGCGTGGCGGCACTGGAAACATTGCGCGTGGTGATTATGGCGATGATTTTGTTCACCCTGTGCAAACCGGAATTCATTAGCATCACCGAAATTGAGGACCGCCCGGAAGTGATCATCCTCAAAGATATTTCCTCCAGCATGACCACCCGCGACGTGAAGCTTGGACAGCATGACGTCATCACCCGCGAAGAATGGTTGGCCGAACAAATCAAGACCAACTTCTGGAAAGCCCTCGAGGGCAAGGCGATCGTGCACGTGCAGGATTTTGGGATGAGCGCGACCAATGCCGAAACCGGGATCGCCGATGGCACGGATTTATCCAATGCGCTGAACCTCACGCGCACGCGCAAGAACCTCAAAAACCTCAAAGCGGTTTTCATGCTCAGCGATGGGGACTGGAATTTTGGCGATCCACCGCAACAGGCCGCCATGCGGTTGGGCGCGGAAAAAGTGCCGGTGTACACCCTTTCAGTGGGCAGCGACCGGGCGCAGAAAGATTTGGTGCTCGAATCGGTTAACCCACCGACCTTCGGGTTGTTGGGTGAGCAGATTTCTATTCCTTTCCGCGTGCGGAGTCATTTGCCCGTGGCGGTAAAAACGCAGGTGCGCCTCACCAGTTCGCGCGGCGCGGCGGTGAGCATTGCCAAGCAAATTACCATTCCCGCGTTTGGGCAGGTGCATGATTCGCTGGTGTGGGCGCCGCATGATTTGGGCGACTACACGCTCACGCTGACACTGCCGGTTTGGCAGGAAGGACTGGAGAAGGAACTGCTCGAGGATAACAATCGTCAGACTTTTCATCTTTCCGTGCGCACCGAAAAACTGAATGTGCTGGTGGTGGAAAGTTATCCGCGCTGGGAGTACCGTTATTTACGCAACGCGCTTACGCGGGATCCGGGCGTGGAATTGAGCGTGTTGCTGCTGCATCCGGAGTTGGGGCCGGGCGCGGGCCTGAACTACATCGGTCGCTTCCCGAACACACGCGAGCAGTTGAGTCGGTTTGATGTGGTGTTTCTCGGTGACGTGGGTCTGGGCGACAAGGAGTTGACCAAGGAACAATGCGATTTGCTGCGCGGCTTGGTGGAGCATCAGGGCAGCGGGTTGGTGTTCTTGCCCGGCCAACGGGGCCGCCATCATTCAATGATTGATCATCCGATTGGCGAGCTCATGCCGGTGTCGCTAAACCGGAATAATACGGAAGGTTATTATATACCGAGTGAATCTCATTTCAAGCTGACCTCCACGGGGCGCGGCCATTTCCTCACCATGCTCAAGGCGGATGAGGGGTTGAATGAGGCAATTTGGAGAACCTTGCCTGGCTTCTTTTGGTGCGCGCCGGTGGAACGGGCGCGGCCCGGTTCCAGCGTATTGGCCACCCATTCCACCAAGCGAAACCAGTACGGCTATTTGCCGGTGTTGGTCACTCGCCCCTTTGGCTCGGGTGAGGTGCTCTTCATGGGCACGGATGCCGCCTGGCGCTGGCGGCGCGGGGTGGAGGATTTGTATCACTATCGGTTCTGGGGACAGGTGGTGCGGTGGATGGCGCACAAGCGCAAGATGGCGCAGGGGCAGGGGATGCGACTGACCTTCAGTCCTGAAAATCCTAAGGTGGGCGATGAGGTGTTTTTGCAGGCGACGATGCTGGATCTTTCCGGCGGCACCACGGCACCGGACTTGCGCGCGCGCATCAAGGCGCCCGATGGCGGCACCAGCGATTTGGAGTTCACCGCCGTTGAAGGGGGTTGGGGCGTGTTCAAAACCAAAATGACCGTAACCCAGGGGGGGGCATATTCTTTGAATCTATATAGCCCTAGCGGGAGTCAAAAGCTAGATGCGGAAATTACTGTGGACAAGCCCACACTGGAAAAACTAGGTCAGCCTGCTAATGCCAAGGTGTTGCGGGAGATTTCCCAGCGCACCGGCGGCCAAAGCGGCGGCATTGCGGATTTGCAGAAATTGATCAGCGAAATTTCCGTGGTGGCTGAGAATGAGGAAATCACCCGCCGTTTCCGTCTATGGAGTAACCCCTGGTGGGGTGGCAGTGTGTTATTGCTGCTTGCAGTTTACTGGGTGTCGCGTAAGATTTTAGGATTGATTTAAGGGGATACATTAAAGCATTCCCTGAACTGGGAGGACAAGATGAGCAAGAACAACAGATTTAACGTGGAGCTGCCCGAGAAGCTGAAGGGCAAGTTTAAATCCCTCGAGCGCAAACTGTGGTTTGTCGACACCCTCATCGCCGTCTGCGGCATCGCCTGCGGACTTGTCGTCGCCTACCTCCTGCTGTTCATGTCCGACCGTTTTTGGGACACCCCCGCCGCATGGCGCCTCGCCTTCACTCTTGCGGGCGGAGCCGTTGCCGTTCACTTCGCATGGTTTTGGTCCAAGCACTGGATTGTGAACCGTCGCGACAACCGCGTGCTCGCCGCCATCGTCCAGCGTAAACATCGTCGCATGGGCGATCGCCTCATGAGCGCGGTGGAACTCACCAGCATCGATCAGCGCCCCGAGGATGTTTCCGAGGAACTCTGCCGCGCGGCTATTGAGCAGATTGATCGCGAGTCGGAAAAAATTTCCTTCAACAAAGCCATCTCCACCCGCAAGTCGCGCATCGCCTTTGTGCTCGCCGTGGCGGTGTTGGGCGTGCTCAGTCTTCCCTTGCGATTCATGAGTGAAGCGAGCCAAAACGCGCTTCATCGCGCCGTGCCCGGCAGCGGTGCAGAGCGCTACACTTTCGTTCAAAACGGCGACCTGCAAGTAAACGGTCGTGACGCGGAAGAGGGAACGTTTTATGTCCCTCGCGGAGAATCACTTCAGTTCACTTCTAAATTTGCTTTTGCTGATCAGAAAAACGGAACGCCCTTTTGGGAAACCCTCGGCGGTTGGTGGCATGATACCCATGGCGTTGTGGAGCGTATGGACAATTTTTTGGAAGAGAAAAAAATCGGCACGGATTTTGCCGGCACTTTCTCTGGTGTGTTGCCGGATCCGGCCGCGGCGGTGCTGCGTCACGGCAAGAGCACCCTACAGGCCCAAATGGTGGATGGCGAAGTTCGGTACACCCTGCAAGCGGGCACTAAGCCCATGGAGCTTGCCCTGCGCGTGGGCGATGTGCGCCGGCACGCCCGCATCGAGCCGGTGGCCCGTCCGGCCCTCAAGGCCCTTAATATTTCCCTGAGCTACCCCGATTATCTGCGTTATTCTAAAGCGGAAGAATTGGAAGTGCGCGGCGGAGTGTTCTCCTTTCTCGAAGGCAGCACGGCAGTGTTTGGCGCTGAGGCTTCTCGTAACTTGAATAGTGCAAACCTCAAGTTGACGCATGCGGTGACGGATGAAATCAGCGAAAGCATCGCCCAAGTCCAGAAGGCAAACCTGCTCACCCCCAGCCTCAACCTCGATGACATCAGTGCTATGGAAGTGAGCTGGGTTGATCAATATCACATTCCGGGCGCAACCACTTGGAGGCTTGGGTTTGATCCCATCAAGGATCAGCCGCCCCATGCCGATTCGCCGGATCAAGCTCCGGTAGTCGCTATTCTCCGCTCCGAAAGCCTCAGTATCCCCGCCCTCGGCGAGGATGATTATGGGATGGAAGAACTGAAAATTTACTGGGAGTGTTTCGCGCGCGGTGTTGCTGAAGACGGCAAGCCACTTAAGCCCCTCAAGACCGGCGAGGTTATTCTTGTGGAGAAAGCTTCTCCGGGCACCCATTCCATCACCCAAACTTGGCACTTCGATCCGAGTGATAAAGCGCTCAATATCCCCGATGACACAGTCGTCAACGTCTACGTGGTCGCCAAGGATTACTATCGCACCGATCGTTACGTACGCTCATTGCCGGTGAAGATTTACATCCTCACCCCGGAGGAACACAAACAACTCATCCAGGACGAATTCGACAACAAAATGGCTGAGCTCGATGACCTTGCGCGGCGTCAAGAAAACCTTCTCGAAGGCACCAAGCAATTGCAGGAAATGAGCCCGGAAGAGCAGGCCGAGAAATCCACCGAAAAAGAACTCGCCCGTCAGGAGCAGGAACAAAAGGACATCGCCGAAAAGCTCAAGGAACTCTCCAAGGAACTTAGCGAACTCGGCAAGGAAGCCAGCAAGAACAAGGAGATGGATCCCAAAACCCTCGCCGAAATGGCTAAGCTCCAACAGGACATGAAAGAACTCGCCGAAAACGAAATGTCCGAGGCCGAGGCATCCCTTAGCCAAGCTCAGGCAAAACCTCAGCAACCTTCATCGCCGCAGGATAAAAAGAAAGAAATCGATGAGGCCGCCAAAAAGGAAAAGGAAGCTCTCGACAAAATTAAGGAGATGCAAAAGGACGCCGGTGAAACCTCGCAGGACATGTACGAAAATACCCTCGTCCTGCGCCTCCGCAAGCTCGCTGAATACGAGGGTAAACTGGCTAAAGATTTGGGATCCAAAATGGAATCCGAATTGGGCGGCAGTTTCAGTGAACTGCCCGATCATCTGAAAACATTTCTGAACAATCGTGCCGACGGTCAGCATCGCAACGCCACCAAGGCCAATGATTTGCAGGGTGAAATCAAACGTTTCGCCGACAGCACGCTCAAGGAAAACTTCGGCGAAGTCGCCAAGGAAATGGACACCTCACGCCCGCCTGAGAAGCTCGACGAAAACGCCGAAAAGCTTCATCTAAATCAGACGCTCTCCGCAGGATTGGGCGCCATGAAGCTCGGCGCAGATTTCAAGCGCTGGGCCGACAAGCTCGATCCCCCCAAAGACGATGGCGGCGGCGGTGAAGGTGAAGGCGGAGAGGGTGATGATCCCAACGAGGAAATGCTCAAACGCATGAAAGAACTCCTGCGACTACGCCAAGCCGAGATGGATTTGCATGAGCAAACCGAAGAACTTGAAGGCGACCGCGAACAACGCGCCGCCAAACAATTCGAAGAAGGCGCTCGCAATCTCGCCTTCCGCCAGTTCGAGCTCCTGCGCGATCTTCAGCTCGAGATGGACGCCCGCACCAATCTCGGCAAAGGCGAATTCCTGGACATGGCTCGCCAAGACATGGGCAAAGCCGGCGATGAACTCGACAAGCCTGAGACCGGCCGCAAAGCCACCAATGCCGAAACCGACGCCATCAACAAACTCGAACAGGAAATCGCCGCGCTCATGAAGAAAAGCCAGAGCAGCGCCGCTCAAGGCGAAATGTCCCCCGAACAAATGGAAATGATGATGATGTTGATGCAAATGATGGGCATGCAACCCGGCCAAAAACCCGGCCCCGGACAAGGCGATTCCCCCGGCATGAGCACCGCCGGTGGCAATACCAACAAGCCCAATCAAGCCACCCCCGGCAATGTGAATGGTGCAAACGGCCCTGACCGCATTGTCCGCAAAGTAGCCGGCCGCGCTGACACCATGCCCAAGGAATTCCAGGGCGCACTGCAGGGATTTTTCCGTGGAGTTGAAAAACTCAACAAGTAAACATGATTAAAAAAATTCTAATCCTCCCCGCCATCGTGGCTTTGCTTGCGCCGTCCGCGCACGCGCAAAAGTTGTTTGAAGGCCCCACGCGATACATCCCCGTGGAAGTGGATCGCATGTACGTCAACGGCATCAAGTATCTCGTGAGCATTCAGAAGGATGACGGCACATTTAGCGCTACCGGCACCAGCGACCATTATGGATCACAACCCGGCGTGGTTGGCCTGGCGGTGGTGGCGATGCTTGCTCATGGGGATGACCCCAATCGCGGCCCGTATGCGCTGGCCATCAAACGGGGCCTCAATCTCATCCTCAAAAATCAAAACGACCGCACCGGGTACATCGGCAGTTCCATGTACAATCACGGGTTTGCCGCGCTGGCGCTGGCTGAGGCTTACGGCCAAGTGCGCGATCCCCGCCTTGGGCCCGCGTTGCAAAAAGCCACGGAGCTGATTCTGAATGCTCAAAAACGTTCTCGCGCGGGGGCCTGGCGTTATTCTCCCGAAAGCACTGACGGGGATACCACTGTGAGCGGGGCCAACCTTGTGGCCCTCTTCGCCGCGCGTAATGCAGGTATCGGTGTGCCCCAAGAATCCATCGATAAGGCGCTTCAGTTTTACGTGAATTGCAGATCCACCGATGGCGGCTTTGGCTACACCAGCCCGGGCGGCTCCAATAATCCCCGCACCGCTATTGGCGCGTTGATGTTTGCGCTCGCCAAGAAAAAAGAAGGGGATGTCTTCAAGGGCGCAATGAATTATCTGATCACCAACCAAGCCAGCGCGGGTTACGACCATTATTACCACTACTTTTTATACTACGCCGCGCAAACGTATTTCCACGCATCACCGCAACTTTGGGATGAATGGAACACGCAAAACATCTCCAAACTAAAGGGCAATCAAGCCAAAAACGGATCTTGGCCGGGTGGTAATTTTGGCCCCACTTTTTCCACCACCGCCTCTCTGTTGAGCCTCGCGCTCAATTACCGGTACCTTCCAATTTATGAACGATAATCTCCGTCCATTCGCCTTCGTATTGCTGTTGGGGCTCTTGGCCTCGGCGATAGCACAGCCTGTAACTCCGGCGCGCGATCTCGCTCCCGCGCGCACTAGTGCGCCTTCCAAAAAAATGCCGGCGGTGCAAGTGAGTCGAACTGAAAAATTAAATCTGCTCAATGGCGATAAAATGAGCGGTAAATTTTTGGGCATTGAGAACGGCTTCCTGCGCTGGCAGCATCCGTCGTCGGCTGGGGTGATTTCGTTCAAGTCCGCGGATGCCTCAAGCCTGGACATCGCGCAAAAACCCAGGCCGCAGGAGGCTCGTCTGCATAACAGTGCGGTTGGCCTCATTAATGGCGATCGGTTATTGGGTGATTTAATCGAACTTACGCCTGAGTTGTTGGTGCTCGATACATGGTACGCCGGCCGGTTGAGCCTGCCGCGCTCTTCAGTGGCAGAATTGAATCCGGTGTTAATGGACTCACGAGTTGTCTTTGAAAGTCGCGAAGGCGATGCCAGCGGATGGTTGTTTGGAAACTACAATCAAGGTTTGGCGCCCAAGGCCAAGCCGGCGGGAGGGGCTGGAATTGGCGCGAATGCGGGCCCGGAGAAGGCGCAGCAGTTGGCACGAAATATCCTCAACCAAAAAATCGCCCCGGCGAATGCCCCGAAACAACTAGCGAATCAATTCTGGAAATTTGACGGCAGTGGATTCACCAGCGGCAGTAGCGGCTCGGTCATTGCCCGGACCGACATTGATTACCCGAATAAATTTGAACTCGCCTTCGATCTACAGTGGGCCGGGGGCACCAGTTGCTATTTCAACGCCGCCATTTTGGCATCCGATATCAAAAGTAATTATGCCGGCGACCATTATCAATTGCAGGTGAGTTCCAGTAATTTTTATTTGAACCGACGCACCAAGACCGGCAACCAGGTGCGAATGGGCAGGGCGGATCTTCGGAATCAAATGAGCGGCAAAACCCGGGTGCGCGTTGGGTTGTTGGTTGACCGGTTGAAACGTGACATCACGTTGCTTCTCGATGGGAAGGTGATTCAAACTTTCCATGACAGCAACAAGGATCCGGTGCCCGCTTCGCGTGGGTTGTCGTTCCAATCCAATAACTCTTACCCCTTGCGGATCAGCAAAATAAGCGTGTCTCAATGGAGCGGGAAACTGCCCGATAATGAGGTGAAAACAGATGGTAGCGAAGACTTTATTTATTTTAAAAACAAGGATCACATCAAAGGCACAGTCAAATCCATCAAAGACGGCAAAGTGATAGTGAACAATGCCTCCTTTGGAGAGGTGCCCGTGCCCTTATCCAAGGTGGCCCGTTTGCAGCTAGCCAATCCGGTGAAGACAGGAAAACCCAAAGCCGGAACATCGCAGGCAATTCTGGTGCGCGGCGGGAAAATTTCCGGCCGGTTTGAAAAATGGACTGCCGACAAAGTGCGGCTGGTACATCCCTACCTGGGCGCAGTGGAATTTAATCCAGTAGTGTTTGAATCGCTCGAAATGAATCGCGACCAGCCACGGCCACAAAAACATCAAGGGTTCTTTTCAAAATGAAGATACGAATGCTAATTGTCCCTCTCACGCTGTCCCTGATTGCCGGGCCAGCTTTGGCTGAGATTGTGATCAAACCCGTCCGCAGCGGGAACACCAACACCAATCGTCCCGGCATTGTTGTGCCCGGCCCGGCAGATTCTGGCTTTCGCGGAACGCGCCAGAAACCTCAGGTGCTCGAACTGCTAAACGGCGACCGCCTCCAAGGAACCTTTGTGGATTTTCACTTGGACACCGGGGCTACCTGGCGTCATCCAGCGTCAAAAAATGATTTAAAATTTGACGCCGCCAGCATCTCAACCGTCCATCTGAACCCGCGCGGCGCGCTGAATTTGCCGGCCGGACAAAACTGCACCGTGAAATTTCGCACTGGCGACGAGTTGGTGGGGCAACTTGTGGAGATCAATAAAACCCATGTGATCCTCAGTGCGTGGTACAGCAGCAACAGCTTGCGCATTCCGCGTGAAAAAATACTTTCCATCCATCCCGGATCACGCAGTGGCGGCGCAATTTTTGATGGCCTCACCGGTCTACAGGGTTGGGTCCAATCAGGCAAAAACATAGGAGCCCAAAACATGCAGTTTAAAGGCAATATTCAGATTCGGGGCGGGTTTGGCCGTGTCGGCGCAGCCGCGGGGTGGCAATACTCCAACAACTCATTTGTTTCCCATGCCTCCGGTTCGCAAATCGGGCGCAATCTTGAAAAGCTGCCAGACTCCGTGAGCGTGGAATTTGACCTCTCATGGGCCTCCTCGCCCAGCCTTGTGGTCTACCTCTTTGCCGACCAGTTAAAACCCCATAAGGGTAATGCCTACATCGTTCAAATCAACAATTCAGCCAGTTGCATGATGATGAAAGCGCCAAGCAGTCAAATCAGCCTCGGCAACCAAAGTATGACCACCCTGCTCCGAGGCAAAACCAAAGCGCACTTCGTCATCTCAGCCGATCGTAAAAACAAAACTATCATGCTCACCATGGACGGCAAGATGGTGAAAAAATGGACCCACACCTCCGCGCCATTGGGGGGCAAAGGCAAGGGCATCATGTTCGTCACCCAAACCACCGGCATGATGCGCATTAGCAAAATGCGCGTCACTCATTGGGATGGTGAAGTGCCCAAGGGAAACACTTTTTCAAATGCGGGTGACGAATCTATGGACGTCATTGGCACCTCCACCGGCAAAGTCAAAGGTGAGCTAAAGGGGTTGCGGGGCGGTAAAGTGAACTTCAATGCCACCGAAAGTTTGGGTTCAGTGTTGGAGGTGTCCCTAGAAAAAATTAATTTCATCAGCTTTGCCGGTGCCAAGCCTGAAAAACGGAAGCTGGAAATCGGCGATGTGCGCGCGACCTTTTCCACCGGCGGAGAATTTATTTTCCGGCTGGATCATTGGACTGCTGACCGCGTCACCGGCATGAGCCCATCCATCGGCCGCGTTGATTTTGACCCCGCAGTTTTTTCCTCCCTGCAGCTCAACCTCAACAAAAAGCGCGGCGAGGACTACTAACCCTCGGTGAATATCGCGGGGACAACTCCGCATAACCGCCTCTTGTTTCCAGTCCTGCTCGGGTGTTTTATGCCCGCGATGACCACTTCCTCCACCAACACAGTCGCCACCGCCACCCGCCGCCGATCCATCGCCCGCATCAGCAGCGATGAGTTTGATGTACTCCAAAAACTCGGCGAAGACCGCGTGACACTTAACCTCGACATCACCCTCAAGCCCGTCACCTGGATCGCCCTCCAAAAATACGCCCTCAAGCACGAGTGCACCCTTGCCGAATCCGTCGAAAACGGCCTTGAGGAATCTGCCGAAGTGGCCGATTGCCTCCACCTTTGTCTGGGCGGCGAATAATTCCGTTCAGCTCCGCAACCGCGTCCCCAGCATCCAATCCCACAGCGGCGTGGACACGCCAAAATTTCCCGCACGCCCATGCGCGTGATGCGTCAGATGATGCCGACGCACATATTTGCCCAAACGCGATTGCGGATCTCGGTGGTGCATCGCGTAATGAACATATTCATATGCCAAATAACCCGCCAAGAAAAATCCCACAAACACCGCAAATGCCCGCACCGGCACGAGCCAGAAAAATAGCGCCAGAAAGGGCAGTAAAATAAACGCAGCATTCACCGGCGGCACCAGCGTGTGGATCGGTTCATCCTGCGCATCGTGATGCACCCCGTGCGCGAACTGCGCCCAACGGCTCAGCCGCTCCACGCGCCCCGGCGGATGCAATAAAAACCGGTGCACCAAATACTCCACCAAAGACCACACCAACAAAGCCGCCGCGCCAATCGCGGATGTCATCGCCAAATCCAGCGAATGCGATACCACTCCCCAAACGATGCACGCCACCGCAATCGGCCCCCACAACGCCAACGGTAAAGCCGGATGAAAAACTCCCAGCCACGGCCAGCCAGCTTTTACAATTTGCGTTTTCATTTTCGCGGTGCCATCCCTTCCTCCAAATCCACCCCCAACCCCTCCGCGATGCGGTTGATGTAATTAAAATACCCAATCACCTGCGCCGCGTCGCTGATCGCTTCATCCGAAAAACCCGCCGCGCGCAGTCCCTCCACATCCGCCGCGCCCGCCTCCCCCAAACGCAACGTCAATTTCTCCGCCCAAGTGCACAGTGCCACGTCCGCCTTAAGTAGCCCGGCCTTTCGCCAGTCATGCTTCAAATGCTCCGTCTGCTCCGCGTTTCGCGACTCCGCCCGGAAGTCTTCCCCGTGCGATTCTGTTCAGTAATGGCAATGATTAGTCGCCGACACCACCACTGCCAGCATCTCCCGTTGCCCCCGCGACAGATCCGATTTCCCGAACATCACCGCCCCGTACATCTCCATCGAAATCTTTAACGCCCCCGGACTCCGGCTCATCACCTTCAAAATTTCATAAACCCGTCCCGCACGACGTTCCGCCTGCGTATATACCCCCGCCAAAACCCCTTCCGCCGAGTCCGGCTTAATCACCCCAATGAATGCCATGCCCAATTGTACCATTCGATCACGCGGAATCAATTCAATCCCAATCATGCTGACTTGAATTGAGGCCATGATTCCCGTAAACAAACCAGAGCAAATGGCGGTGCGGTGGAATTGCTAGACACAGGGGACTTGAAATTCCATTTATATGTTCTACCTTGTCCAATATAGTACTGTTTTTCTGGGTTAATCCGTTTCGGCCCCTACCTGCTTACCGATACAAAAGTGGCACAAAAAGTGGCAGGGCCAACCGGGGGAGGGGGGTGGCCCATCGATTCTTGCGGGCAAAGCGTTGACGCGGACAGATTGTTTTCGCAATAGGCGGTTCTCGTTGCTACATCCCATTATAATCTTTCTGATTTATTGTAGTAGGTGGGTGCGAGCAGTTTCCTGTAGGGTCGCGGCATATGAAACAAATTCTATTGATGATTGCGGTGGGGGCGTTGGTTGGGTGTGGGAAGAAAACCACTCCGGCGGAACCTGAAGCCAATGCCGAACCCAAGGCGGTGGCAAAGATTCCCACCAACGCTATTGTCAACACGCTGGGGATGCCTTTCGTGCCGGTGAAGGGGACGGAGGTTGCGTTTTGCGTTTGGGAAACGCGGGTGAAGGATTACGCGGCGTACGCGGCGGCGAATTCGGGCGTGGATGCGAGCTGGAAAAATCCCTCAGTTTTAGGGATAAACATTGCCCAGAAAGAGACCCACCCGGTAGTGAACGTGAGTTGGAACGATGCGAATGCATTTTGCACATGGTTAACGCGGAAGGAACGTGCGGAAGGGGAAATCACCGCCAGCCAACGCTACCGCTTGCCAACGGATGCGGAATGGAGCGTGGCCGTGGCCGTGGGGTTGGGCCGGGCGACGGGAAACTTGCCGAAAAATAAAGACATGGGAGTTGGCGTGTACCCATGGGGCACGCAGTGGCCGCCACCGACGGGGGCGGGGAATTATGCGGATACGGCGTGCAAATTAGAATTTGGCACAAAATACAAAGCGAAGATCGGGGGTGATTTACCGGTCATAGAAGGCTACACCGACGGGTTTACTTACACCTCGCCCGTGGGCAGCTTTGCCGCCAACAAGTTTGGCCTCCACGACTTAGGCGGCAACGTGTGGGAATGGTGTGAAGACTGGCATGACCCAGCATCTCAAATAAACCGTGTGGTGCGCGGTGCGTCTTGGCTCGGCAACGGTCCCGGCAACCTGTTGTCGTCCTACCGCCCCCGCTACGCCCCCGATGATCGCGACATGATCATCGGTTTTCGGTGTGTGTTGGTGGGTGGTTCCGGTGGGTGAGGTTGGCTTCGTTACCTTATGGCCTTGCCTCCCCCAACAGCATTTACACCAGAGCCGGTGAGGCGTAGGGTGGCGGGCATGAAACAGATTCTCTTGATGATTGCAGTGGTGGCGTTGGTGGGGTGCGGGAAGAAAGAATCTGTTCAACCCTCCGCATCCAATCCCAAAGCCACCAAACCTGAGCCGACCAAAGCCAAGACAACCGCAGGAACCAAGCTATGGGAATTTGAAACGGGAGGTGGTGTGTATTCCTCCCCCGCCATCGGATCTGATGGCACGGTTTACGTCGGGTCACATGACAACAAGCTCTATGCCATCAATGGTAAGAGCGGGGTCAGGGGTAAGTTGTACTCTGACTGAGCGTTATGAATATTGGTGCTGATAAATCGTCTACTGAAAATATGAAAATGGGTGTTGATCGAAGAAGGTTTCTGAAGGGTGCAGGGGTAGCGATTGCGCTTCCGATGCTGGAGTCTTTGGCCCCGTTGCGCGGTGCGGCCCCAGTCAAGAAGCCAGTGAAGCGTTTCGTTTGCCTGTCCAACAACTATGGAGTTTACCAGAAGGCCTTCTTTCCCGATTTCAGTCAGGCTGGAGCCGGCTATGATATGCCTGAGACGCTCAAGGCACTGGAAAAGCACCGTAAAGACATCACCTTGTTTCAGAATCTCGACCACGGCTTCACCGGCGGTCACCAAGGCGTTCCAGTGCTGCTCAGTGGTGTACGCCCCGTTCTTGCTCACAATTATGCCGAGGGAAACATCAGCCTTGATCAGAAATTGGCTGAGTATCATGGTGCGGCCACACGCTTTCCATCCATGACCCTCGGGGTCCGGGAACGCAACCTTCTTAGCTTTACCCGTACCGGGGTGCAGGTGCCCAGTATTGACATGCGCGCGGCTTACCGGGCCATGTTCTTCGAAGACACGCCGCAGAAAAGGGCTACGCAGTCCGAGCGCTTCAAGCGGCAGAACAGCATCCTCGATGTGGTGATGGGACAGGCCAAATCCTTGAACCGGGAACTTGGCAAGCAAGACCAACAGAAGCTTGAGGAATATCTCGATTCCGTTCGCACTCTGGAAAAGAAAATCGACCAGCAGCAGCCCTGGCTCAATCGCCCCAAGCCGGAAACCGATGTGCCTGAACCCAAGCCGGGCAACCGGACCGAGGAGCAACTCAAGGCCATGATGGAAATCATCGCTCTCGCCCTGCAGACTGACTCAACGCGTGCAATCACCTGTGTCAGCGGTTTTGCCAATGGTGACTTTGGCCTCAATGGTGGCTATCACGGCTTCTCTCATCACGGTGAACGTCCTGAACCGGTTGCGGCTTTGAAAAAGATCGAAGGTTTCCAGATCGCAATGATGTCTTACCTGATTGACCTGCTCAAGGCGCAGGGCGATCCGATTAATGGCGGGACGCTTCTCGATCACACTTCCATTTTATACGGCTGCGGGATGGCCGCAGGCGGACATTCCACCAGAAACCTACCGTTGATCTTGGCAGGCGGTGGCTTCAAACATGGCGATCATAAAGTTTATCCGGGGCCGATTTTGAAAGGTGCCAAGAATCCTCAAAGGCTGGTTGGTAAGGATCAACGTTTAGCGGAGGGAGTTTCCGAAGTGCCGGCCGCCAACCTGTTGCTTTCGATTCTCCACAGGTCCGGGCTGGAGATTGACCGATTTGGATCGAGCACGGGTAGCCTGACTGGCTTGGAATGGTCGTAGGCCAGCGTGAAGGACGACGTACCTGTTGTCGTCTTTCATGAACGAATAAATTCATCATGAGATCATTAAACTTTTCATTCGTTCGGCGATGGCGAGGCCTTTTCCCATGTTGTGAAGTCGTTCTCACAACTCTATTGTTTTGCTCGTTTGCCCGTGCGGATGATTCATTGGTCAAACTGAAGCCCTTCCTTAAACAGTACTGTTTTGAATGCCACGGTTCCAAAAAGCAGAAGGGAGATATCCGCTTTGACACTCTCGGCAAGGATATGACAAAGCATGAGACTTTGGAAATCTGGCAGGGGATTCTCGATCAACTCAACCTCGACGAGATGCCACCCAAAAAGCAACCGCAGCCTACGCGAGCGGAGGTGGAACCGGTGGTTGACACATTGACCCGCACACTTGCACTGGCCTACGAAAAAGCGCACAGCACGGGGGGGCAGACCGTGCTGCGACGTCTGAACCGGCACGAGCTGCGCAATACATTGCGCGATTTGCTTTACCTTGAAGGCGCGGATTATCGCCCGGATGCTGCGGGTTCCCGGTTGATAGACAATAACGGCAACGGCAGCGTGGAGCGAACGGGTAGCGACCCGTTACGTTTCTTCCCGGAAGACGAGGAGGAGGAAGGCTTCTTCAATCAGGGCGACAAACTGGTCATGTCCGATTTCCTGCTGAAGCTGATTTTGGGTGCAGTGGAAGAAACGCTCGCGCAGGCCACCCATCTCGAATTGAAACCGAAGGTGGAAACGAAACGCTTTGCCGGTCACCTGATCAAGGGCAAAGGCCAAGGCGAACATGTGATCGAAGCGGTCTCACGCGCGACCAATCCAGACTATGATATGATGGTTCAGGGTTATGAGCGTTTTGGTCGCCTGGCTCCGACCGATTTGCGAAACGGGGTTGGCTTTTCTGCGCACTACCGCATTACCGTCGAAGCCTCCGCTCATAATCTCACAGCACTCCTGGGATGAGATCGTTAAGCTCGAGGCGAAAGATCCCTTTCAGCTCTGCTTGAACATTGCTAACACAAAAAATGGTGGGATTGCCGGGAGCACATCCACTCCGCTGGCTTTGTGGTCAATCCCAGAGGATGGCAAGAAGCGCACCTACACTCACGAAGTATGGATGGATAAGACTTGGACAACCTGGATCGGTTGGGAAAACGGGCCCTACGATCGGGGATTCCGCGCTGAAAGGGTGGTTGAGAAATATCTACCAGCGGCTTTCAGTCCGCGGCCGGACAAGAAAACCAACAAGGAAGCTCATGACAAGTGGCCTCTTGAGATGGCGAATAAGTTGTTTAAAGACGGCTATCAGGGGCCGCACATACGCATCCATAGTCTCACCGTCGAGCCTTTGATCAAAACCTGGCCACCCCAAAGCCACACCGCGCTGTACGGCTCCGGCTCTGGCGAGGAAGCAGAAATTCGCCGATTGATGACTACTTTTGCTGAGCGGGCTTTTCGCCAGACAGTGAAGCCGGAATTGATTGAGCCTTACATCCAGCTTGTGTTGAAGCAGCAGGTGGAGCCGGTGGTGACATTACCCGGCGGCATCCAGAAGCTGAGCTACCGGTTGTATGAAGGGCAATGGAATAAACTTCCGGATTTTGATGCGCTCAAACCAATCGCAACTGGGGATCTTCCCAAGGGACTTATTGACCTGAGAGTCTCCAAGCGGAAGGAAAAATATGGAATGGTATTTATCGGCATCCTGAATGCACCGAAGGATGGGAAATATGTTTTCGAGATGGCTTCAGACGATGGCGGACGTATTCTGATCGATGGTAAAAAAGCGGTGGAACATGATGGGCTTCACGGCGCACAGCTCAAGAAAGGTAATATTAATCTGAAGGCCGGCAAGCACACCATCCGGGTGGAGTATTTGGCCTATGGTCAGCCCAATAGCTTCCGCGCCGGATGGGGAGGAACCGGAATGGCGCATACCCAGCTTTCGGTGGATAATTTGCGCGCTACCGCGAACAATCAAAAGAAACCCTCCGATGAGGTACCGCTACTGGTTCGCGCAATGCAGGAAGGTTACGCGGCCATGATGTGCTCGCCGCAGTTCCTCTACCTCAAGGGAAAACCCGGTCGCCTTGACGCCTTTGGCATCGCCTCCAGACTGAGCTACTTCCTTTGGTCATCCATGCCAGATGAGGAACTCTTTGCGGCTGCGCGTTCCGGCAAACTCAATGACCCCAAGGAACGGAGCCGACAGGTGGAGCGGATGCTGAAAGACCCCAAGGCCAAAGCCTTCGTCCAGCATTTTCCCTCGGCCTGGCTGCGGCTTGACAAACTGGGCGACATGCCACCCTCGGGTGGGGACTACCAGTTTTACAAGAACCTCAAAGTCGAACCCATGCTGGCGAAGCAGGTCACGATGTATTTCGCCGAGATTCTGGAAACCAATGGCAGGATCGAGCAGTTCATCGACTCTGACTATACCTACATGAACCAGACTCTGGCCAAGTGGATCTACAGGCGAGAAGGGATCCGGGGGGAACGCCTCCGCAAGGTGCCCTTGAATGATCCACGGCGTGGCGGTATCTTTACCCAACCCGGACTCATGACTGCCACGGCCAATGGTGTCGATACCTCTCCGGTGATTCGCGGGGTATGGGTTCTGGAAAACGTTTTGGGAACGCCTCCTGCGCCTCCGCCCCCGGATGTCGAGCCATTGCCTGTCGATACCCGCGAGGCCACCAGCATTCGCGAGCGACTCAAGCTGCATCGTAAGAATGCCGCTTGCTACAGCTGCCACGTCAAGATCGACCCCATGGGCTTCGCCTTTGAGAACTTCGACGTGGTCGGCCGCTGGCGCGACAAATACAAGCGCGCGCGGGATCCGATCAACACCTCGGCTACCATGGCCAACGGCGATAAGATCGCCGACATTGTTGAGTTCAAAAAAATGCTCATGAAACGCAAACTGCTTGTGGTGCGTTGTCTGACTGAGAAAATGCTCACCTACGCCACCGGCCGCCAGCTTGAAACAGTCGACCGCGGGGAAGTCGATCGCATTGTTTCCGAACTAACAAAGAAAGAAGAACGCCTGCGTGACCTCGTCCATCTTGTGGTGCAGAGCAAGATTTTCCTCTCCAAGTGACCTCGCTAGCCCCCCTTCCGCCTCTTCTCCCCCCAACAGCATTTACACCAGAACCGGTGAGGCGTAGGGTGGCGGCAAATGAAACAGATTCTATTGATGATTGCGGTGGTCGTGATTCCTTCTACAGGATGTATATCTACACAGCCAAGGATTCTCCCTACACAGGCTATTGATGAAATAATTCGAGATGCTGCTAATAGGGCCAACGGGGAGATAAGCCGAAAGGATTATCAAGGAATCCAAAGCTTGATTCTTTTGGATAAAGAAATCGATGACTTGCAAGTAATGTCAGTCTTTATTCATGCCGAAAATTTGGTGCACCTAAATCTGTACGACAATCAGATTTCGAACCTGATTCCTATCTCTCGACTGGATAAATTACGCTGGCTAAATCTTGGGAGAAATCAGGTAATCGATCTAACCCCACTGAAAGGGTTGACCCAGCTGAAGAATCTCTACATTTACGAGAACCCTAACCTTTCCTTAAATCAGATAGAGGAACTGCAAAAGGCATTGCCGAAGTGCGAAATCAGACACAACGCCAAAAAGTAACACGCTCACCCCTTCCGCCTCTTCTTCCCCCCCAACAGCATTTACACCAGAGCCGGGGAGGCGTAGAGTGGCGGGCATGAACGCCGAATATACAAGTCGTGCCCTGAAGAAGTAGGAACACAGAATGAAAGTAATCCTGCCCGCAGTCAGTTTACTCCTCTTCTCCGGACTGCTGTTCTCCGCCGATAACAAGGCGGAAAACATTCTCCTCCATCAACGAGACAATGGCGGGTGGCCCAAGAACTACGATCAGGATCGTAAACTGACCGGGGCCGAAAAACAAAAGCTGCGGCGCGAGAAAAAGAAGAACGACACGACCTTTGACAATGGGGCCACCCATGCCGAGGTCCGTTACCTTGGCCAATGCATTCAAAAGCACGGGCGACAAACGCTACAAGAAGGCCTTCCTCGAGGGTATCGAGTTCATGCTCAATGCCCAGTACAACAACGGTGGTTGGCCCCAATGCCATCCTGATCCCAAAGGCTACTCTGCCCGCATCACATTCAACGACGGGGCCATGATCGGCGTGATATCCACTTTGCGAGATATCTCTAGGGACAGGAAGGCTTTCCCATTCGTGAACGACGAGCTTCGAAATCGCTGCGGCAAAGCCGTGGGCAAAGG
This sequence comes from uncultured Verrucomicrobiae bacterium, assembly GCA_937775205.1. Classification (GTDB taxonomy): domain Bacteria; phylum Verrucomicrobiota; class Verrucomicrobiia; order Limisphaerales; family UBA1100; genus JACNJL01. Next base: position 128,167 of record CALKBX010000003.1, read on the forward strand.
GATTCTGTGCATTTTGAAGTGCCAGATTGTGGTGAAAGCAAAGAGAACCGCCTGGTGTGCCCAGCACGACGAAATATCTCTGGTTGCACAAAAGGCCCGAAGCTACGAACTGCCCTCCATCAGCGGTGCCGAGTCCGTTGGAGTGATCCGTTTCCTGATGGAGCTCGACGAGCCTTCGCCCGAAATCATTGACGCCGTGCAAGGTGCCGTCAGCTGGTTTAATGAGGTAAAATTGATAGGCATTCGCCAAATCAAGAAGGAGGCCAAAGGTAGCTCTAATGGATGGGACAAAGTGGTGGTAAGGGATGCCTCTGCTCCGCCCATGTGGGCGCGTTTCTACGAAATCGGAACGAACCGCCCGATCTTCTGTAGTCGCGACGGTGTGCCAAGGAAAACCTTGGCCGAAATTTCCTACGAACGGCGTAACGGCTACAGTTGGCTTGGTTACTACGGGCAGGACTTGTTGGCCAAGGACTATTCACCCTGGCAGCAGAAGTGGGTTCCCAAGGACAACATCTTGCGAAACAGTGAGCCGTAGACATATCCCGTTTGCCAGACACTTTAAAATCCGTCACAACGCCAAGAAGTAACTCGCTCACCTCCCCCCAGCATTTACACTAGAGTCGGTGAGGCGTAGGGTGGCGGGCATGAAGCAGATTCTTTTGATGATTGCGGTGGTGGTGTTGGTGGGGTGTGGAGAGTCGGAGGAGGGGAAAGCCGCTAAAGCCAAGGCGGTCGCAGAGGCTAAGGTCGTCGCAGAGGCTAAGGTCGTCGCAGAGGCTAAGGTCGTCGCAGAGGCTAAGGTCGTCGCAGAGGCTAAGGTCGTCGCAGAGGCTAAGGCAGCCGCAGAGGCCAAGGCGTTCGCTGAAACCAAGGCCAAGGCAGAAGCGGGGGATGTAGATGCGCAATTCTACCTTGGGTTGATGTATGCAACAGGCCAAGGAGTGGAGCAGGATTTCAAGGAAGCGGTTAAGTGGTATCAGATAGCTGCCGATCAGGGACTTGCAGATGCGCAATTCAACCTTGGGTTGATGTATTATAACGGCCAAGGAGTGGAGCAGGATTTCAAGGAAGCGTTTAAGTGGTACCAGAAAGCTGCCGATCAGGGATATGCAGATGCGCAATCCAACCTTGGGTTGATGTATGTAAAAGGCCAAGGAGTGGAACAGGATTTCAAGGAAGCGTTTAAGTGGTACCAGAAAGCTGCCGATCAGGGATATGCACCTGCGCAATACAACCTTGGGGTGATGTATCGCGATGGCCAAGGAGTGGAACAGGATTTCGAGGAAGCGGTTAAGTGGTGCCAGAAAGCTGCCGATCAGGGATATGCACCTGCGCAATACAACCTTGGGGTGATGTATCGCCAAAGCGAAGGGGTGGAGCAGGATTTCAAGGAAGCGGTTAAGTGGTTCCAGAAAGCTGCGGATCAGGGATTTGTAAAAGCGCAACACAACCTTGGGGTGATGTATGGAATTGGCGAAGGAGTGGAGCAGAATTATGTAACTGCTTATGCTTGGACAAGCATTGCTGCTACCAACGGGCATAATATTGCTCCGAGATTTAAATCTCAATTCCTCGAACCGAAAATGACCCCCGCCCAAATCGCCGAGGCCGGGGAATTGGGTAAGGAGATGGTCAAAAAGAATCCGAAGCTGCTGAAGTAGCTACCCCTTCCGCCTCTTCTCCCCCAACAGCATTTACACCAGAGCCGGTGAGGCGTAGGGTGGCGGGCATGAAGCAGATCCTTCTCTTCACGCTCCTCCTCGCCTTCACGGCCTCTGCCTTTGAGTTCACGGGCAAGGTGGTGGGCGTAGCTGACGGTGACACCATCACCGTACTGGCCGAGGGCAACAAGCAGTACAAGGTTCGCTTTCAGCACATTGACTGCCCCGAAGTCCGCCAACCATTCGGCTCCAAGGCCAAGCGATTCCTCTCGCAGAAAGTTTTCGGCAAGAGCGTCACGGTGAAGTGGGATGAGATGGATCGCTGCAAGCGCATCCTCGGCAATGTGTATCTCGGCGAGGAGTGGGTGAACCTCGAGTTGGGCAAGGCAAAGGCAGCCAAGCGCGGGGTAATTACCTCCGCTAGATCGTGGATTGCGTTGATTCACAACGCATCGTCAGTGGCATCGGCGATGCAACCGGCCATCGTGCACCTCCGCGATTTCGGCGTGCAAGGATTCACCAGCGGCTGCGTATGCATCGCTCCGAGCCTCTCAATGAAAATGTTGGCGGTACTGAAAGCGGGCGATTACGAAACCGCCGAAACCATCCGCCAAACATTCGAACCCCTCGAAAATCTCCGCAATGCCATTAACCCCATCCGCGTCCTCCGCACCGCCGTAGCCGAGTCCGGCATCGCCGACACGGGGCCGATCCTGCCGCTGCTGAACGATGTGAGTAAAAATGAACGTGCTAATATTGCCGATGCTGCAAAAACATTGTTGGTGCACAATTAATTGGACTGTTGGGTTCCATCTTGCTCCTCCCGCGTCGTGATGGTTCAATTGCGCATGCACCGTTTTTTTGCCATTGGATTTTTGTTCATTGCTTTCGTGGCTTCCGCGAAGGACAGGCCACCGAACATTGTGATTATTCTGGCTGATGACATGGGGTATGGTGATGCGCGCTGCTACAATCCAAAGTCCAAGAACCCCACGCATAATATTGACCGGTTGGCACGTGAGGGAATGCGGTTTACCGACGCCCATTCGCCGGCGTCATTTTGTGTACCTACGCGATATGGGCTGCTCACAGGACGTTACCCGCACCGGATAAAGTTGGATTGGCGCAGCCGCGCGTTGATCGAGAAAGGACGCGCGACAGTGCCCTCAGCATTACGGGAGAAAGGCTACGCCACGGCAATGGTGGGTAAGTGGCATCTGGGGTTCGATGGCGGACCGAATTACGATTACTCCAAGCCGTTGGATGGCGGCCCAATGGATCGAGGGTTTGATTTTTACTTTGGCATGCCGCACTCGCTGGATATTGTGCCGTACTATTATATCGAAGGCCGCAAGGCGGTGATGGCGCCCACAGGTAAAGTTGGTCCCCGCAACACGGAGGGTTGGAGCCGGATCCAGGGAGAATTTTGGCGTGGCGGCCCGATTGCGCCAAACTTTAAACATGAGGAAGTGCTGCCACGATTTACGGCGGAGTCGGTGAAATACATTGAGGGCCGCAAGGGTAATGAACAGCCGTTCTTTCTGTATGTGGCTTTACCCGCGCCACATACGCCGTGGCTGCCCACCAAAAAATTTCGAAGCAAAACGAACAACATGTACAGTGACTTTATGGCAATGGTGGACGACACAGTGGGGCAAGTTCTTTCCGCTCTTGATCGCACCCAGCTCTCCAAAAACACCCTCGTCATTTTCACCAGTGACAACGGTCCGGTTTGGTACAACACCGATACGAAACGCTTCGGCCACAGCGCCACCACACCTTTACGCGGCATGAAAGCTGACGCGTGGGAGGCAGGTCATCGCATGCCGTTCATCGTTCGCTGGCCGGGGAAGGTGAAGGCCAACTCGACAAGCGACGCACTGATTTGCCAGACGGATTTGATGGCGACCTTTGCCGCACTCACCGGACACAAATTGGCCGATAACGAGGGGGAGGATAGCGAGAGTTTTCTGCCGGTACTGGTAGGCCAACGGGAAACCGCACGGCAAGAGCTCATCACCGGCACTAAGTCAACGCACATGGCTGTACGTCAGGGCCAGTTTAAATACATCCCTTCGCTCGGCTCCGGTGGTTTTTCTGATCCGCGTCGTGTGCAGCCGTTGCCTAAGGGTCCGCGCGGCCAGCTCTATAATTTGGCTGAGGACATTGGCGAAACACAGAATCTATGGCTCGATGAACCGGGATTGGTTGAGTCCTTTGAAAAGCAAATCGCAAAGCAAAAAGCATCGGGTCGAACACGTCCGCCCATGAAGCTTTTTAACAAACTGCTCTCTGAGTCGCTGCAAATTACCACTCACAGGCTCAATGCTGAGCCCAATGATAAACGTTTCCTCTATTACACCGTCAGCCGTGATGGCCGCACGCTCAGAGGTAAAGCCGCAAGCCGCCTGCGCAGCTTGTTGATAAGCGACGCGGATTCCACCACTCGACATGACGAAAAATCACACTTTGACCCAGGCATATTGTTGCGCTTCCGTCTTGGTGACCACGAGGCGCAGGTGGCGATTTGTTTTATATGCAACAAGTGGGCGCTGTACCTCAATGGCGAGACGGTTAGCTACACGTCGTTGGCCGATGACCGCGCAGCGGTTTTGGCGGAAGTGAAGATGATGTTTCCCAAGGATAAAATCATCCAAGGCATCCCGGAGAAATTGCAGTGAAAACCTTCTTATTTCTAATTCTTACTAGCGTGTCGTTGATTGCCGCTAAGGTGCCGCCGGAGATTGTATTGCAGCCAAATATTGTATTGATCATGGCTGATGACGTCGGCTGCGAGCCGATTGGCGCCTATGGTGGCGAGCGTTGGAAGACGCCGCACATCGATGCGCTGGCCAAGGGTGGTATGCGGTTTGACTATTGCTTCAGCATGCCGGTATGTCATCCCACGCGCGTTTGCCTGATGACCGGCAAGTATCCCTTCCGGTTGAAGTCCGGTTGGGGTTCGTTCCCTAAAGCGGAGGAAAAGAACACGTTGGCCCAGGTGCTTAAAAAGGCGGGCTACACCACGGCCATTGCAGGCAAGTGGCAGTTGTGTTTGATGAAGGAAGACACCGAGCAGCCCGTCCGGATGGGTTTTGATGAATGGAGCGTATTTGGCTGGCACGAAGGCGCGCGGTTTCACGAACCCATGATCTATGAGGATGGTCGATTGCGCACCGATACCAAGGGCAAGTACGGGCCCAACTTGTATGTCGATTTTCTTGGACGATTCATGGAGGAGAGCAGTGCGGCTAAAAAACCCTTCTTTGCCTACTATTCCATGGCCTTGGCTCATGATGTGACCGATGACATCCCGAAACAAGTCCCTTACGTGCCGGGCAAGAATCGTTGGATGAATTATGGTGAGATGGTTGAGAGCATGGATGATATGGTCGGCAAACTTGTAGCCAAGATCGATCGACTTGGCCTACGCAAAAAAACGATCATCCTTTTCACCGGCGACAACGGCACCGCCAGGCGATCCAAGCTGCGTCATATCGAGGGCCGCAAGTATGAGTATGAAGACGTCTATTCCATCCAGAACGGCAAGCGGGTCCCCGGCGGCAAGGGGACACCGCTGGATATCGGCACCAATGTGCCACTCATTGCCAATTGGCCCGGTTATATCAAGGCCGACAGTTATGATGGTGGACTTGTGGATTTCAGTGACTGGCTGCCGACCTTGGCAGAGCTTGGCGTAGCGAAAGTCGGCCACAAGATCGACGGGATTAGTTTCGCCCCCAGATTGTTTGGACTCCCTCACAACTCTCGCAAAACCCGTTCCTTTGCCTTTTCCGAAAGCAGGGGTGGTAAGGCGTGGGTGCGAACCCAACGTTACAAGCTCTATAATAATGGCAACTTTTATGATGTGCACAACGATGGCAGGGAAAAGAACCCGCTAAAGAAAGTGGCCGGGCAAGCGGTCAAGGAGCATGCCGCATTACAGGTCGCTTTAACTAAACTCAACTATCCCAATAAAAAGAAATGAAACGAATTCTGTTCCTCCTTGTGAGCCTTCTGGCCCTGCCGCTCTTTGCCGGTAAACCCAATATTATATTTATATTAACTGACGATTTGGGTTACGGCGACGTAGGAATTCTTTTTCAAAATCAGCGTGAAGGAATTCAAATTAAAACCCCTGAATTAGATCAAATGGCAATGGCCGGTACGATAATGAACCGGCATTACTGCCCCGCACCCATTTGTGCTCCTTCCCGGGCTTCTTTGATGACGGGGATGCATCAGGGCCATTCAAATGTGCGCAACATGCAATTTGACAAAGCCATAGAAGATAACTGGAATTTTGCCAACACTCTGCAGAAAGCAGGTTATCACACCATCCATTTGGGTAAGTATGGTTTACAGGGATGGGGTAACTCACCGGAAAAATGGGCCGCCTACCCAACCAAGCGGGGGTTTGATTATTTTTATGGTTATGTAAGGCATGTTGATGGGCACCAGCATTATCCGGCTAATTTCTGGGAGCTTGGAGACAATAAATCTCATCAACAAAAAAAGGAGGTGTGGGAAAATAATAACGAGGTCTCTGCAGGACTGGACAAGTGCTACACCACTGATTTATGGACCGCCAAAGCTAAACAAATGATAATGGATGAAACTAAAAATCATCCCAAGCGCCCATTCTTTATGTATTTGGCCTACGATACCCCTCACGCCGCGCTGCAATTGCCTACGGTTGCCTATCCCGATGGGAAAGGGGTAAAGGGCGGACTCAAATGGTTAGGGCAAGCCGGCAAAATGATAAATACGGCAGAGGGAACCATCGATCATTATCGTGATCCCAATTATACGGGTAAGGGCATGACGGATGTAGCCGAAAGGTTTGCCACTTCCATCACCCGCATTGATCATTGTGTCGGAGATATTTTGCAAACCCTGAAAGACCTTAATATCGACAAAAACACCATCGTCATATTCTCCTCGGACAATGGTCCGCATAGAGAAGCTTATCTCAAGGGGAAGAGGTGGAGCCCTTCGGTCTTTCAATCCGCCGGCAGATTCAAGGGATCCAAGGGATCATCCCATGAAGGTGGCCTGCGTGTACCTACCTTTGCGTGGGGGCCTTCAAGAATAAAGGCTGGCATAAAAACAAATGCGCCCTCTCAATTTCATGATTGGATGGCAACCTTTTGCGATTACGCTGGGGTTGATGCGCCCGCTAGAATTGATGGAGTATCCTTAGTCCCAACGCTGAGTCAGATCGGCAAGCAGAGAAAAGGTGTCGTCTATGTTGAGTTTAATAATCAACAGGGAATATACTTGGACGGATATAAAGGTTTGCGCATGAAAACCACGGATCACGAGGTCGACTTTAATATTTTCAATACTATTGATGATGAACCAGAATCAAAAAATCTCGATGGGACAACGGACGATTTCATTCGCTTACAAAAGAGGATGAAGGATGAAGTGCTAAGGATAAGAATGCCAAATAAGCATGCTAAAAAATCCTATGATGATGAATTTGTGCCCGGACTGAATATTAACGAAGGTGATTTGAAAAATGGTGTAGTCGTAAAGTCCTACCTTGGAGAATGGAGCTGGGTGCCTGAGTTTACTCAAATGACTGCCAAAGCAGAATCCCTGAAAAAAAATATCAATTTAGAACCGCTGCCCGCTAAAAAGAATGCAGGGTTATTGTTCTCCGGATACATTCAAATTCCGGAACCGGGAGACTGGACGTTTCACTGTAAGGCGACGGGGGGCGTGATATTGAAGATACACAACAAGTTGGTCGTAGATGGGGATTACAAATATGCTGGAACTGAAATCAGTACCACAGTGAAATTAGATAAAGGCATTCACCCCTACCGCTTTTATTATAAGACGTCCACCAACAAGCCTGCCCTCAGCCTTCAATGGGAAGGGCCGAATGTTGCCAAGAGCTTAATCCCTGCTAATGTGTTTCTTCACCGGAAAGTGACCGGCCTTCAGGGGAGAGCTCGAGTAAAATAACAATCTCACTCATAAAACGGCCACAAAAAGTCGAGAACTTCCAGGATGCCCTGCTCATACCTTGCCGCCTCAAGCCCGAATTACTACTGCAATCACTGGGCGCGTTCTCACCACTTCAGGTTTGCCGCAGGTGGCGAGCGTGAGGTGCGTGTCGTTACTGCGTGGAAACCAACATCAAGTTCGATGGCGCAGTTGTGTGCTGTTTTGCGATGTCGGCAACTGTGTAATGATAGAGGTGCCCGTTTTTCAACAGCGCTTCGGCTATGGCTTTTAGTGCTTTATGGTTGTCGGAGAGGAGTTGGCGAGCAGCTTCTTCACCTTCGATGATCCAAGCACAAAAGTGTTCCTTAGCAAATGCAGACAATCGCGTATTGATGTCCCGACTATGTGAATGTTTGACTGGGCCGCAACCCTTTTCTCCGTCGTCAAACCCAAAACTCAACACACCAGCACGTCAGTATTGGGAGGCCTTATCGACGTCACTGGGTGCGCCGCTGTTTTTGACATCGTCGGGATGGGCTTTTCCTTGGGGAGACTGCAGTTCTGCCAAGCGTCCGACATGGGCTATCTGGATGCAGTATTTGAGTTCATTCTTTGTGCGACAATGGCGGGTTTCATCGGGTATTATTGATAGATATCCCAAGCTGTCTTCACGAGGTTCAATGGTCAGATAATCAATGAGCCGATCCGGGAAGAGGAGGCAATGCGCCAGCGCTTCCAGAAGCCTCGGGTCAGTTTTTAAGTTCTCATCCTCCGCGCCCAATATGGCAGCCCCGAAGTCGACCACGCCACACCGAAAATCCTTAGCGCCACCGTCGCCAAAGACAACCGAAGCGTCCGCCTAAAAATCGAAGGCCTCGTAAAAGGTCACGTGCATCACTTGATCTCCAACGGCGTCCGCTCCAAAGTCGGACTCCCGCTCCTGCACCCCAACGCCTACTACACGCTCAACGAAATCCCGGCCAAGTAATCCGGAAATGGATTCACAAGCCCGTGCCAGCAACGGCGCGGGCTTTTATTTGGAGTTGAGATATCCCTTCGCGATCACTTCGCCGAGTTGCACGATGCCTTCAGTGGTGATGACAAGTTTCTTTTCCTGCGGGGGCAGGTTAAAGGCTTTGAGGTGAATGAAGCCGGGATCAGCTGTCGCGGCCTTGGCCATGTCGGCGACCACATCGAGATTGTTTAAGCGTTCGACATCGGTGGGCGGTTGCTGGCTGACGTACCATTTGAGTTTTGGCTGCCCAAGATCCTTGCGGCTTTGGGTGATGATGGTCTGCACGCGTTTGGCGGCTTCCTTGCGGTAGGGGTGAAATGACATGTCGTTTTCGCCCAAGTGATAGAAAATGCCAGCTAGCTCCACCTCATGGCCTTTGGATTCCAGTTCTTTAACCGCTTCCTTGATGAAGCTGATAAATTTTGGATACAGGTGGCGGCTCTTGGCCATACTGCCTTCAGGGGTCCAGTCGATGATTTGCGAGCCGCTGTGGGTAAACTTCGCAATGGCGATGTTGCCGGCTACCTTCCCTTGCAGAGTGTGAGCGAAGCTCAGTTCAGGCCCGAAGGTATCGTAGTAACCGGTGAGCCCCAGTGGTTCCCAGCCTTGGGAAACCTTGTATCCGCCGCCGAGATGATATTTGTAGGCGATCTTTGGGTTGTCTTTGAGTAAATCCCCTTTGCCCTTGAGTTCTTTTAGTTCCTGCACAAAGGCGCGTTCGCCCTCCATGTTGCGATGGCCGGCCAAGACAAACAGCTTCACCTTGCTGCCTTTTTTGTACGGCCATTTTTTTAAGGGGCGTGGTTGGTCGAGCTTCAATCCAATCGTTCGCAGATAGGCGGTGGCGTAGTTTTCACCGTGTTGCAACTGGCCAAGCGTGCCGTAATGATAATGAAGCCCCACTGGCCGTCCGATTTCCGCACCCACATGCGAGGTGGGCACATATTCAGCGCGCGGATCGGCGTTGGTCACCTCGCGTTGGCCGAGGCTGATGGCATACATGCGTGGGCGAAGGTCCATGCCCCAGATGGTCTTGGTGCAGAGTTCGCCGATGTAGAATTTTAGCTCAGGCGTCTTGAGATCACCTCTCCATTTGGCTAGGAAGTTTTTCAGGTTCTTGCCGTAGTTGGGCATGTAGTCCTTGTTGAACATGTCATTCTCGCCCTGATGCCACATGAAACCCTCAAGGCGGTATTTGATTTTTTGTTTATCCAAATTCGCCAGAGCGGTGCGGATAGTCTCCAGTGCCAAGGGATACATCTTAAAACCAATGGGTTGATCAGGATTCCAGTCTCCACCCAAGTGCGTACCACCCGCAGCCACCTTGATAATGGCAATGGGCGCCTTGATGTGTCGGCTGATCTTGCGCGCGAAGCTCAGTTCCGGCCCTACCACATTATTGACGTGCTGCAATGACACCCAGCCATCGGAGCGCATCTTGTTCTGGCGACCGATGCAGTAGGTAAAGAGGACGTTTTCTTGTGGGGCCTCCAGTCCGATGTAGGGCGGGAAGCGCTTGATGTCCTTTACCTTGGAATCTGATCCCACCATGTTGGACTGGCCGGCAAAGATGAAGACGCGCAGGGTTTTGTCGTCGTCATTACTTTGCGCCAACAGGGGTAGGGCGAGAGCCCACACACACCCACATATGGAGAGAGTCTTTCGCATTAACTTCTTAGAAATCAAAATTCGATGCTAGTTATATGAGTAATATATCTTATTTCCGCCCAAACTCCGGATGGGCCACGATAGCGTGAATGGTGGCCCTAAGGGAGTGGTTCTGTTTTTGGGCAGCTTGAAAAACAGCGTCGATATACGGGCGATCGGCACGGGTAACGTCACGGCCATGGGCGTAGCTGATGAGTTTTCCAATGATGCCCTTGAGAATGGGTTCCTTGTCAGCCATGAGGGCTGCCTTGAGCGTGGGTAGATCACGCACCTCACGACCGTCGGGCAGTTTCATGGCGGACTCAATCGGCGCCTTCGTGGTTTTAAGGATTTGTAATAATTGTTGGCGTCCACCCCGTTCCACCAACTTGTTAACAATCTGTACGTGGCGATACTCGGGCCGCTTGCGGCCAACCGGGTCGTAGTATTCGAGGGCGAAACCCAGGGGATCGATCTTTGAATGGCAGCGAGCGCAGCTCTCGAGTTCCTGATGCTTGAGGATGGCCTCACGGATGGTCGTGGTTCCGCGGATATCCGGTTCGTTGATCAGTATGTCGGCGGGCGGCTCGATGCGTTCATTGTAGAGATTCTTGAGAATCCAGGAGCCCCTGTGGATGGGAGAAGTGGCAAAGTCGGTGGAGGTCAGCTTGAGGAAACCGGCTTGGGCCACGAGCCCACCGCGTTCGCTTTTCGTGGGCAGCTTCACCGGCACAAAGGCATCCCCCTCGACCTTGGGTAACTTATAGAAGCGGGCCAAGCGGTCGTTGGCCATGATGAAATCCGAATCGATGAAGTGTTCCATACTCAGGCCCTTTTCGAGCAGATGGCGAAACAACTCACGGCCTTCGCGCCCCATGGAATCGACCGTCATGCGGCGCACGTTCTTGAATACGCGTACGTCCGGACCGAAGTTGTCCACCTTGTCACGCTGCAACCATTGACGCGTAAAGTCGTCGATGAAGCGGCCGGCCTTGGCGTCCTTGAGCATGCGCTCCACCTGAGCCGATGGGTCCTTGCCCAGTCCGCCAGACTTGGCAAAAGCCAAAAGTTTGGCGTCCGGCACGGAGTTCCAAAGGAAATAGGACAGCCGATGCGCCAGCTCCACACTGGTCAATTCAGGCGACTCGGCCTTGTAGACAAAATGCGGCGAGGTCAACAGCGCGATCAGCACGCTGCGGGCGGTGGCGGCAGCTGATGCCCCGGAAGCGCGTTGCTTTTCCGCGATTTCCACGAAAGCCGGACGGTCCTCCGCAGACAAGGGGCGTTGGGTGAGCAACAAGGCGAGGTGATCGACCAGCTCGCCGGGCTTCATGTCCGGTTTCGGAAGAATGGCCTGCATCGCGGAGGTGGGCCATTCCTCGATCAACGGGCCCGTGACCTTGACGCTGGTGAAGCGAATCTTGGATCCCTTGTATTTTCGCGGATTTCCATTTCCAGGTATGCGGGCACTGTCAAAGGTGAAGGCCAATTGATCACCTACCTTGAGTGTGAGTTCCGTTGTAAAACTTTTTGAGCGATGTGGCATGGGAATACGGTGGACACTACGGATGCTTGTCGGATAACGACCATCACCAAGATTAATGCCAATGATTTCAGCTTCGTTGGAATCCACCGATTCGACTTGGACATCCAATCGATACCTGCCAAATGTGGGAATCTTGAAACGATCATAGACATCAGGCTTTGTAGAAAAATGGATGTTGCTGCGGTACGGACGAAAGCCCGTTAGAATAAAGCCGTCACCATCGCGGTAATCACCTCCACCGCCGACGGCAAAATTTTCGCTGCCGTGGAAGTGGCTGGCGTTGAAATCCCAATTTCGCGTCTCAGGCTTCGTATCGGGAAACAACCGCTCGGCTACGAAGCGGGCGGTCTTGAGGTAGGCCATCACCTGATGCGGCGACATCAGATGCGCCTCGCCGAACTTGTCAAACCCGTGTTCCACATGATCGGGTGGCAGCAAGCCGGTAAGGTCGAATTCCACACCAAAGAGATCACGCAGGGTGTTGGTGTACTCGGCGCGCGTGAGCCGCTTGAGGGGATTGACCGGGCGTTGGGTGAGGATGTGTTTCTGGAGCAACTGCAAGGCCTTCGCCCTCGCCTCAGCCTTGGGTTGAGGTGCCTTCTCCGGCGGCATGTCGCCTGACTCCAGCATGGAGGCGACCGACTCCAACAATTCGTCATCAGCAAACAATACGTCCGCCGGGCGATCCAGCCGTACCTTGCCCTTTTGCTTCTCGGGGCCGTGGCATTTCACGCAGTTTTGCGCAAAGAACTTTTCCAGTTGCTGGCTCCCCGATGAACGATCCCCGTGCAGGGCGCAGACCGAGCAGCACTGTTGTCCAACGCCGCCACATCACGCCAACAGGTCGAAGGCGCCGGCGCTTTCGCCGAAGCGATCGCGTTGGGCGCCGAATTGCTGCAACAGGCCGAGATAGAGGTTGCTCATCGGCACGTCCTTGCGCCGCCAGTGACCGGAGGTTTTCATGCGACCATCAAACACCAGCGCGGGAAGATCATCAAAGTTGTGGGCGTTGGCGCTGCCCATGGAGGCGGTCAGCAGCGTGGTCGTCTGATCGAATAGCGACTCGTTGCCCACCTTGCGTTTTTTCATCGTGGTGAGCGCACCGCTGATGCGTTTGAGGATCGCGTGCTCCAGCATCAGTAACTTCTTGATCTTCTCGGGCTTCTGACCGTGGTGGGAAAAGTCGTGGTAGTTGCCACTGATGTCCGGCCCCTTGAAGCCTTCCCAGAAGGGAATCTGTATTGTGACCGCCCGGGTGGAATCAGTCTCCAATGCCAGCACGGCCAGGTCCAAAAGGGTGCCCACGTAATCGTCCACCGACTTGCGGTCGAAGTCCTCGAGTTCGTAATCCACTGACGGCTTGGAGCGCTCGGCCCAGTAGGCACGACGTTTTACGGTTTGCTCCACCTCACGCACGGAGGTGAGGTATTCATCTATCTTTGCGCGGTCAGTGGCGTTGAGCCGTTTTTCCATGGACTTGGCTTGTCGAAACACGGCGTCAAGAATACTGCGATCCTCGGCGAGAATCTGCTGCTGGGTCTGCTCGTTTTCATTGACCTGGAAGAGCAGGTTAAAAATCTTGCGAGGTGAATCGATCTGGTGCACGGGCAGCCCATGCTTGTCCCACGCGATCTGGGAAAAATCTAGGTTCTCACCCGCTTGGAACACCAGCGAACGAAATCGCGTCTCATTTCCCAGCATCCCGGCCACCGCCTGGTCGATGGAGATGCGGTTCTTGCGACGTAGCTTGTTAAAGTAACCGGAGAGAATTCCGACACACGGCGTGTGCCCGAAACCGTTTTGCACGGCGGGATTTCGCAATCCACTGTATACCTTCAGGTGTTCAAAGTGGTCGGAGAACTCGGCGAGTAACGCCGCCGGCTTCTCGAATGCGCCGTCAGTCTTCGGGATCAGTTCGGGCTGATAAAAGCTGAGGTGATTAACAATCGTGAGCAACCGCCGCGGTGACTCCGCCTCGGCCACCTGACCGAGGCTCTCTAGCCTCGGCAGCAGCAAGGCAACCCCCGCTCCTTTCAGGAACGTACGGCGCTGCATCGCGTTGTTGGTTTGTGAAACCATCGGCAAAGAATCACAGCAGGCGGACGCTCGGAAGTAAAGCCAAAGCCGCCTCAGTTTTTCTTTTCCTTCAACGTCAGCAGGTAAGCCATCACGTCGGCAATCTCCTGGTCGTTGAGGATGATGTTCATGGGCAACATGGGGCTGGCTCCTAATTTATCAAAACCCTCGGCCAGCTCGGCGGCGGGGTTGGTCAGGGCGCGGTAGAGATAATCGCGATATCCTGCCGCTGCTTGAGTCGTCCGTAGCGGTTTTCACCGATCAGCCAGACCTGCATTTTGTCTGCCTTGGCGGTCACGCTGGCTGGAATGGTGACGCTGCCCTTCTTTCGATCTTCAGCCGTGATGAACACATTGTGTTCGTCGTAGCCGCTGGAGAGGCTTTTGAAGTAGAGAATAATCGCGTTCATGTTTTCGGAGCCTAGCTTGATTTCCCAAAGCTTGCCGCGTGGAACGGGATATGGCGGCAGTTGGAACTCGAGATCGCAGACGGCGAACTCGCAGACCTGACTCATGGAACCGTCTTTCATCACGCAATGCGCGGTGTAGTCACCGCAGGTTTCGAAATTTCGCTCCACGACTCCCTTGCCCGACAACTTGATCTGCTCAACGAGTTTGCCCTCGCGCTTGATCACCAATGTTCGAACACCCTGATTGTCACGGTCCATAACATTGAACTTCACCGGCTGTCCCTTGTGATACGGAACCCAGTCGCCACGATCGAGGAGGAGGACGCGGTTGATCTTGGGAGTCGCTGAGTCCTCCTCGTAGTTGGGAAAAAGAAACGACTCGGCCTTGTTCCCGCCGCGCCAGGCATCCAGATCGGTGATGCGATAGAGTTCGCGATTGCGGGCGGAAATGTGGGCATTGAATGCCTTGGCACTGCGTAGCGTGTTGCTGGTGGTCTGCGGACGGCTTTCCTCAATACGGACATGCGTCACCTTGCCATCGGCATTCCGTTTGATTTCGGTGACGATCTCGACATGGGAGCCGCCATTCTTCTTCGCCGGCGGCGTATAGATGACATCACCCGGCTGCGCGGATTGCGCCGACGGCGGCAACAGCGTCACGCCCTTACGAAATCGTGGGCCATGCTGTTTACTGACATACCAGATACCGCATTGCAGTGCGTAGCTCGTGTAGGACGAGCAAACCTTGCCGTAGTAGCACTCGGCATTGCTCACCTTTTTATGGAGGTTCTCGGTATAGAGCACGCTTTTCGGATTCTCGACTGCAGCGAGGAAGGTCTTCAGGAAGATGTCGAAACCAATATACCGGCCGACGTGTTTGACACTCGAATAAGGAACGCCGGTGTATTCCTTGCCCGGCTCGAAATAACCGCCTCGCTTGGGCATTCCCTTGGTTACCGGTGTCCATTTCACCCGCGACATAATGCGGGCGTAGTCGACGGATTTCGTCTGCCACGAGTCTGCATCCCCCGCACCAATCGGCAGGGTGGTTAGACCGAGCGCCAATATCATTATCAAGCGGAGTAGCCTCATGTGCAGGCCGCTACGGCAGTTTAGTAACATACGCATAAAATGCACCAATGGATTTGCTGCTTATTTTTTCTTCTTCTTCAAGGTCATCAGGTAAGCCATCACATCGGCCAGTTCCTGATCATTGAGCAGGATGTTCATGGGGGGCATCGGGCTTGCGCCCAGTTTATCAAAACCTTCAGCCAGTTCAGCTGTTGGGTTCACAAGCGAGCGCTTGATGTAGTCTGCATCCTTGCGCGAAGCAATGCCGTCCAATGCCGGTCCCACAATGCCGCCTTTGCCATCCACCTTGTGGCAGCGGATGCAACCGGCGACTAGATGCGTATCAAAGATTTTTTTGCCGGCAGCTGCGGTGGCCTTAATGGCGTCTTTACTCTTTTCCTTATAGATCGGCTCGATCTCCACCAGTGAAACATCATCCCACCATGCCGTGCCACTAGATTGGCCCCAACCGCCGTAGAGACAGTTTACAGTCACCTCACGGTCCTGTTCATTCTTGAATTCGGTTTCCACTTTCACCCAGCCAGAGGTCTTCTTCACGCCCTTAGTTTTTGCGGCGTGCTGCAATTCATGCACACTCAGAAGAGCGCCGTTGCCGGTTCCTTGCAGATTGTCTGTTCGCACCCAAGCACTCATCACATATTTGCGGCCGGCTTTGAGGCGAACGCGGGCAAACAGGCTGGAGTCATGCCGGGTATCGGCACTGATGCGTAGGGAGTTCTTGCCGCTCTTAACAAATTCCTTACGCGTTTCAATGGCGTGCTTCAGGTCCGGATTGCGTCGACTGTAGGTGCGCTCGCTCCAGTTGGTGGGTAGTTTGTTTCCGCCGACCTCTTCAAAGGAAGCGTTGGGCAGTAGATTCGGCCCGCGTTTGTAGCCCACGATATTCATCTCAGCTGCGCCAGTAGCTTGCAGTGCCAATCGCAGCCATTCATCCTTGGCGTTCTCGGGCAGCTTCATTAGTAGCGAAGCAGTTTTCTTGTTGGCATCACTCTCGGGCAAAGCGGCGAGCTTGGTGAAGGCAACCAGTCGCACCTGCAAATCCTTGTCCGCCAAGGTAGCGCTGTCATAGAGCATCTGCGCGCTGACCTTGTCCGCCCCCAGCGCGCGAATGGCGTTGCGGCGCAGGGCGGGTTCTGGGCTGATGAGAGCAGCGGTATGCGTCTTGGTATCCAATGCGCCCATGCCCGAAAGCGTCCACAATGCATGAATGGCTCCATGTCCGCCCTTGGTTGTGAGTGTTTTGAGTGCCGGGACGGCATCGGTTCGTTTGCTGTCCACCAACAAGCGTTGAGCGGTTTGACGCCAGAAAAGGTTGTCGTGGCTCAAGGCTTAACGAGATCTTTGGCATGAAGATGCTTGGTTGCATCGAGCTTGGGTGCCTTGGAATCATGTCCCTCATACACCACGCGGTAGATACGACCGTGTTGACGGTCGCGGTTGGGGTTGATGTGCGCGTTGCCTCGGCCGGTCTTTGCATCGTACCCGGCCCGGCCTTTGTTGGGTGTGGGGTTGTGCTGGATAATGAAATTATACCAGTCGGCTACCCACATATTTCCATCGGGGCCTACTTCGGCGACGATAGGGCTAAACCATTCATCGGCACTGGCAACAAAGCTGAAAGCATTGATGGCTTCATAGCCGGCGTCCTTTTTCCGGATGTCATACATGCCCAAGAGGTTCCCGGTGGGGCCGCAGATAAATGCGCGCCGATCACGCCAGCTTTTTGGAAACCCGGATGAAGTGGCAAAGGCGTGGCCGCAGCCGGCAGTGTAGGCATTAAAGGCATCGACCTGCCGGATATTGGGAGTGATGGGATAAAAGCGCGGGGTACTGGCAATCATCTTGGCGCTCATGGCACGATTGGCACCATAGACGGTGGCAGGGATGCCGCCAAAGAAAGTGGGGTTGTTATTGGCGGTAGAACCGAAGACATCACCCGCTTCATTGAAGCCGACTCCCCAGGTGTTGTTATTAAACTGGTGAAGGAACTCGATGTCCGAGCCATCGGACTTGAAGCGAAAGACGCCCATCCCGAAGTTGTGCTTCTTGCCGCTGATGGTGCCATTGAAGCGCGAGTAGCCGACGGTGCCGTAAATCCAGTTGTCAAAACCGTAGCGCAAATTGCTCGGACCTGCGTGCGTGTCGCCCACGCCGAAGCCGGTGAAAAGCACCTCGCGCACGTCGGCCTTGTCGTCGCCGTCGGTGTCCTTGAAAAAAAGAAACTCCGGCGCGTGCGCCACGATGATGCCGCCGCGCGCGAAGGTGAACGACGTGGGGATGTTCAACCCGTCGGCAAAGACTTTTACCTTATCGCATTTGCCGTCGCCATTGGTGTCCTCCAAGATTTTGATACTGTCATTGCCTTTGCGCCCTTCCTTGATCTCGTTGGGGTAATCAACACTCTCGGCCACCCACAAGCGACCGCGTTCATCCCATTGCATATAGATGGGGTTTACAATCTGCGGCTCAGCCGCAAAGAGCTCCAGCCGGAAACCCACCGGCGCTTGCGTGTACTTCATGCTCTCGATCGCCGACAGCGGCAGTTGGTACGGCAACGGTTCCGGACGCTTTTCATAATTCGGAATGTTGTCGCGCTTCACATATTTCAATGGCGCGCGTCCCGCCAAAAATTTTTCGTACCGCGCGCGCGCCGCATCGCCCGCCGCCCAGAGGATGCCGCTCTTGAGCAGTTGATGAAAACCGGCGTGACTCCAAACGCGCGCGTCGTGGCCCGAAGCCGTGTAAAAAACACGCCCCTTACCTTGTGTGCGCACCCATGTCCACGGCTCGGGCTTGCTGTGTGGGTCGCCTTTCATCGCATCACGCACCATCAGGACTTTGCGGTTTTTGGGATTGTGGTTAGTATGAAAGTACGTCTCATCCCACGCCTCAAATGCTTTAACGTCCTTCATGGCCGGATGTTTGGCATCGGTCACCCGTGCACTGAAAATGGCTCCCTGATGACTTTTGAATCTTCCACCCACCAATTGGTCGAACTCCGGTTCATTACCGAAACACCAACTGGCGCAGTGCACCGGCACAAATCCGCCGCCGTTCTCCACAAAGCTCTTCAGGTTCTTCCACTGGTTAGGCTTAATGGTGCCGTGGTTCGCGTAGAGCAGCAGCACATCAAACTTGCCGAGATACTTTGCGTCTCCCAGTGCCTCTTCTACGCTCGTGGTGTAATCAAAATAAATCGCATCCTGTCCGAGCGCCTTGGCGATCAGTGGATAGTACTCGTTGGAAGGATGGTGTTTCGAGTTGTGGCCGAGAAACAGCACGCGAATGGGGCCATCATTCGCTTGAGCAAATACAAGGCTCAAGAGGAACAAGAAGGGCAGTAGGATACGGGTTTTCATTTGGTGTGGGATAAGTTTAAGGGAAGGGTTGCTGCGGAACAATACGTTTGATGATCATTCATCTGTGCTATCACTCCCGTCGGTGGAGAATCTGGACAGATGATTTTACTTCTTGTTGCGCACTGGGTTGGCGTTTGTTTTTGGAAGCCACTTGGCAAGTCGCTCTTTCACGCCAGACAGCTCAGGCTTATCTGCGAGGTTGGTGAATTCGTCGGGGTCGGTTTGGTGATCGTAGAGTTGCTCATCACCGTTGGGGTGGCGGATGTAACGGTAGCGCTGGCCACGCGCGGCGTGGTTGCCCTTGCCCCAAGTGGTGATGGAGGGGCGCTCCCATTTGGCCTTCGGATTCTTTAGTAGCGGCACGAGGCTCACGCCATCGAGATCGTTGCGCTTGGGCAAACCACAGAGTTCATTGAGAGTGGGATACACATCGAGAAGGTTCACCGGCTGGTCGCATACTGTTCCGGCCTTGGTGATGCCGGGTGCAATAATCATCAACGGAACGCGCGTGGCTTCCTCAAAGAGCGTGAATTTCTCCCACTGCTGCTTCTCGCCGATGTGCATTCCGTGGTCTGACCACAGCACAATGATAGTGTTCTTTGCATGCGGGCCAGCATCCAGCGCATCCAGTAGTCGCCCCACTTGCGCATCGGCAAAACTGATGGAGGCGAGATAGCCGCGCACTGCGCCCCGCCACTCGCCGTTTTTCAATATCCATTCATGCCACTTTTTGCGGATGCCGGATTGCCCGGACTTGGGCACATCCTCCAGATCGTTCTTTTTGATCTTGGGCAGGAAAACCTCCTTCTTTGGATAGAGCGCAAAATATTTTTTGGGCGCATACCACGGAATGTGCGGTCGGAAAATGCCGACCGCATGGAAGAAGGGTTTATTGTGTGGTTTACGTAATTCTTCTGCTGCCCAATCAACCACCTTGTGATCGGCTGTGCCGCTCTCAGATTGCGAGTCGGGTGCCCAGTCGAAAAAATGTGGCGGCCGGCCCTCGGTGCTTTTGCCTACAGCGATTGGTTTGGAATAAAGATACCCATTGGTACCGCGCTTGGATTGGGCGGCCTTGGGCCATTGGGGATCGGGCATGGGCGAATCGGCCGAGGGCCAGTAGTGATCCCACAACCTTGCTTCATTCTGTTGCTTGCCGTAGCCACCGGTGATCCACGAAAGCGCATGGAAAATTTTCCCGCCACCATAAGCCTCATAACCGCCGGTGCGGAAATGTTCTGGCAAAGTCACCGCCTTTTCCAGCCGCGGACTACGTCGCCAATCCTGTCCATTGTTGTAGACCCCTGAGGTAGACGGCGCCACGCCGGTCATGATTGCCACACGCGAAGGATTGCAAGCAGGCGCGGCACAGTGCGCGTTGGTAAAAAGCATCCCACGCTTGGCCAGCCGATCAAAATTTGGCGTATGCACTCCCTTGCGCCCACCCATGCAATTGACCCAGTCATTGAGATCGTCAACCGCGATAAAGAGCACATTTGGGCGTTCATTACACAACGCTAATTGGCCCAGTAAAAGAACTATACCTGTAACAATACGCATATCGTGGAGAGCTCAAGGCTAGGCTATTGGGATTGGGTAGACAATGGTGGAAGTAGCGTTGACTCACCCTGATTCACCGAGTTCACGGCGGGTTTCTCCAACATCGATCTTCTTTAAAAGCAAGAGGAAGGCGATTTGCGCAATCCCGGCTCCAAGATAAATCGTGGTGTAATCCGGAGAATCACCCATCTCACCGGCTAATTTGGTGCCTGCTATACCGGAGACATTCAACAAAGCCATGTAAGTTGTAAACTGGGTTCCTGCTATCACCGGCCAACTGACACTCATGAAAATAGAAAAAAGTGAAACTGTCATTATCCCGATCGAAAACTGTTCGGCGAAGATGAAACCCAAGGCAAGGGTTCGATTGCCCCAGTGTTGCTCCATCATCGAGAAGGCGATCCAAATAATTCCGAGCACAACGGTTGCCGTGCCGGCAGTTCGTTTGGCCGTGAATCTATCGGCCAACAAACCACCCAATAAGGAACCGCCCAAGGCGAAAAAGTATCCTCCGCCCGTAATCCACTTGGAGTAAGCCTCCATTGACCAGCCAAGTTCCTGAATGAAAAGGGGTTTAGATATAATTGAAATCGTATACTGGCCGACCATAATGATAAGTGCCAGTGCAGCAGCTAACAGGGTCGAAGGCAGGGAAAAGGCCTTACGGAAGGATTTGAATAATGCGCCAGCTGATGCAGTGGCTGCTTCGACGGCGGGAGTCGTGGTCTGCTTGAGTTTTTCCAGTGGGTTCCAAGGAAATAGCCTTTCTCCTTCGCGTTCACGCAGGAACAAAGGGGCCATCATTACAATGATCATTATGATGGCCTGTAATGAAATGGCGAGATGCAGCCCGTGTCTGGCCGTAAGCACACCCATCACGGAGCCTCCAATAATAGAACCGAGATAAGCCGCCGCACGCATGAATCCATTAGCTTTGCCTCTTTCATTTTCTGGCAACAGATCCACTGCCAATGCATCCACCGAGACATCCTGAAGGGAGGCGAATACGTTGTGGATGGCAATTATCCAGAGAAGAGTGGTCATGACCTTGGCAGGGTCAGGCAGGAGCAAAATTGAAAGAAGCGTTATGGTCATCATTGATTGAGCAAAGAGGATCCATAACCGCCGACGCCCCATGGCTAAAAAATGGAAATCGAATCGGTCAATAATCGGTCCCCAGATGAATTTAAATGTCCACGGTAATTGAGCCATAACTGTAATTCCCGCTATCTCTTTGACTCCGTAGCCTTTGGTGGCAAGAAAGGTGACTAAGGTTCCCGTCACGAACCCAAATGGCATACCCTGTGCCAAGTACATCAAACAGAGCGTCATCAGCCGCAGGCGCGGGGAGTTTTCCAAGGCGGGTGTCACAGCGGCACTCAGAGTTGCGCACTACACCGTTTGTGGCCAAGTCATTTCGTACTGTCCATTTGGCAAGTACATTCGTACGCCCCCCCCGCCTCCCCCAACAGCATTTACACCAGAGCCGGTGAGGCGTAGGGTGGCGGGCGTGAAGCGGAAACTTATTCATTACGCGATGCTGATCATGATGTTCTCACCCGTGCTGATTGGTTACTCCCGAGATCGACCGGCACCGGCACCGTCCCGATACGGATTTACGTTCAAGATCAATGCCGGATCCCTGCCAAAAGGAGTGACGGTTCGAGAAGTTCGCAATGAATCGAGTGTTCGATATTTCATCAAGAATACGAGCGATGTGCCGTTGATTATCAACGAACGGTTTCAAGGCAACCAATTGGTTAGTGGGGCCAAATTAGTCTCTGGCAGGGTTCTCCATTACTTTCCCAATGGTGTTCCAATGCAAGGGAAACGGCACCTGAAAGGATGGCAGTCACCGTTCGGAGAAATCCCAGAGACTTTGCTGCACATCAAGGAACCGAAGGAAATATACGAAGGTCGGAAAGTTGGGCTTACGAAGGAAGTGCCCAACCCGGAGAAGATGTCAATTCCAGCAAATCTTGGCGGAAAGCCGTACGAGATCAAAGGCACGATCAAATATCACTTGAACAAAGCCTATGACGTCTTCCACCACATCAAGAATCCCAAATCCAAATGACTTTGGCCGCCACGAAGCAACCCGCTCACCCATCCTCAAAAGCCGCCGCTACCGCCGTCTCAATCAGATTCTATTTGACACAACTCGCAAACATACAAACTAAACATGAAACAACTCGCTCTATTTGCACTGGGTGTAATTTGCCCACTCTCTAACGCTGCTGAAGTAAAAGGCCCTTGGAAGAAACATTTAGTCTGGGAAGGGCTTAGATGCAATGTAGCCGTAGCGGCCGACTTCACGGGTGATGGTAAAATTGACATTATCAGTAGTGCCGGTGGCAAAACCAGATTGCATGTCGCACCCACCTGGGAAGAGGTTGTTATCGGAGATGACAAAAACCACACGTTCATCCACGGAGAAACTTTTGATGTGGACGGAGATGGAGATTCAGATTTTATCGGCGCACGTTATAAGCCGGGTTTGATTGTATGGTTTGAGCAACCCAACAAAAATCCCACCGGAAGCTCTTGGAAAGCGCGTATAGCTGAGGATGAGATTATCGGCATCCATGGGGTGCTCAAGGCGGATGTAAACGGTGATGGTAAGATGGACCTCCTCGCCAACAGCGGACAACCTATAGGCAAATTCCCGAACTCCGCTGCGTGGCTGGAGATTCCCAAGAATCCGCGTAAAGCCAACCGCTGGACACGACATATTTTTGCCAAGGAAGATGCGCCCGGTCTCAGTCATTATTTGGGTGCGGGTGATCTCAATGGCGACGGTCGTATGGATATCACCCTTGCAGCCAAAGGCGGCCCTGCCGATAAATCAGGCAACGGCGAATGGTTTGCCTGGTGGGAAGCAGGCAAGGACCCCACCCAGCCTTTCAAGAAACACATGCTGCCCGGCAAACATCCCGGTGCCACTAATATTATGCCTGCCGATATAAATGGAGATGGCAAGCTCGATATTGTAGCCAGTCGTGGCCATGGTGCTGGCCTTATTTGGTTTGAAAACCCCAAATGGAAAATCCACGACATTAACAAAGATCTATTATCCCCGCACTGCCTGCAAATCGGAGATATTGATCAGGACGGCGATCTTGATGCAGTCACCTGCGCCTACCTAAGCCGTAAGGCCGCATGGTTTGAGAATGACGGCAAAGGAAAATTCAAAACCCATATAATCAACGACGATCAGTGTGCCTACGACATCCGGCTTGTGGACATGGATAAGGACGGCGACCTTGATACCCTCATCGCCGGCCAGCAAAGCAAGAATGTTGTGTGGTATGAGAACCCTCTGAAATAAAATCATCAACCCAGACAATAAATCCAAGGTCCTCATCACCATCGGCGTAACCCGCTCACCCCTCTTCTCCAGCCCTCCCCCAACAGCATTTACACCAGAGCCGGTGAGGCGTAGGGTGGCGGGCATGAAGCAGGTTCTCTTGATGATTGCGGTGGTGGCGGTGGTGGCATGTCTGTCCGGCGGCGGGTGCCGCGCGCGTTGCATTCAATGAGGAGACCCAGGCGGACAACGGCCCAGAATTTGCGAAGGTCATCAGAGGCCGCAATCCGGGCGGAACTCAAGAAGCCCACAGGTGAACTCACCGAGGCGGGACTTGGCGAAGGTGACGAGCCTTAATTTAAACAACACTATGATGATGGACAAAGGGCTTAGGGAGATGCCCGAGCTCAAGAAGCTCGGGAACCTTCGGCTGTTCGGCACTCAAATAACGGATGCAGGCCTCAAGGAATTGGTCAAGCGACAGCAACTCACCGCGCTTGACTTGGGTTCAACCCATATAACGGATGCGGGCCTCAAGGAGTTTCCCAAGCTTAAGATGCTTAGGTCCCTTAACTTGAATGATACCAAAGTAACGAGGATGGGTGTGGCTCGTTTGCAGGAGTTGATCCCGAACTGCAAAATCCACAGCAACCCTAAGAAGTAACCCGCGCTCCACCCCTCCCCCAACACCATTTACACCAGAGCCGGTGAGGCGTAGGGTGGCGGGCATGAAGACCGCACCGATAGCTTTGCGTCTGCCTTTGGTGGGTGCAGACAAAAAGAAGCCCGGCACCGTACTCTGATTTGGCTCCGGTATATCTTGGCCTCCAGATTGTGATAGGTGACTTTGATCGGGAACTTCATCTTGCGAGTTGGTGAAGCGGTTTTGGTCGAAATGCTGTGCAGAGACTGTGCAGATTTACTCGACTGCGCGTTTCCGCTTATAATAGTGCCCACGACAGGAGTCGAACCTGTACCCTGTTGCCAGGACTAGGACCTGAACCTAGCGCGTCTGCCAATTCCGCCACGTGGGCTTCCGGAAACAGGCGGGGGTATAGCTTCATTTCTGACGGGGCGCAATCTTTTTGGGGTGGACGGGCAAGCCACAAGTTTCGGATGTAAGCGTGAAAATCACTCAAGTTGCGTGAAAAAGATAAGGTTGAAAGGGGGGTGGCGGCCAGGTTTGGGCGGTTTCTGGGGTTTTTTTGTGGGTGGAAGGTTGGCATGAAAATTGCGGAAGATTTTCAGTTGCCTGTGCGCAGTGCCATATGTGATTGAGGTTGACCGGGATAATTGAAAAATACGTAGCTTGGAAAATGGAGAAAATGAATCAAAAGGGGTTTACCCTGATCGAGCTGTTGGTGGTGATTGCCATTATTGGAATTTTGGCGAGTATGTTGTTGCCCGTTTTGGCGAAGGCGAAAAAGAAGGCGAATCGGCTGAAATGCGCTTCGAATTTGGGCCAAATGAGCAAGGCGTATATCGGGTACGCGGGGGATGCTGGATATTTCCCGTGGTTGCAGATGGTGGGCGAGAATAAGGATGCGTATGCTTCGGATTACCGGAACGGGGGTTGGACGCATTCGGCTTATAACCGGATTGATATTCGGTATACGGTGGTGATCCCCAGCATCCGGCGTGATTTGGATAGCTCGAAAATGGTGCATTCACCATCGGATCCAAAATCGAAAAAGGGGAATCAAACGGATCACACGCAAGGCAATCTCGACGGCGGCAAATGGGCTAATCAGACGCACCTTGGCGGTTATTATGTTCGGACAGATGGCGGAAGCTATGGGCAACATTTATCGGGTGATGACCAAACGCCGTCGTCGATTTTGCATTGCACGCGCAATGGCGTGGGCAAAGCATACACACGCACCAGCACATTGCGGCTTCCGGGCGGCAACATCACCCCACTTGGAGGATCAGATTCTATTTACTGGAAGGTCATGCACACGCTTGGAACCGATTCTCAGTGGAACGGGCCGGGCGGCCTTGGCTTTTCGCGCTATTTAATGGCGGGCATGGATTTGGGCACGGGGAATTTTTCCACCTCGGATGGCAGCGTGAAGCAGAGTGATAATGCGATCTGGGCTGAGGCGCAGAAGAGCACGAAGGCTTCGCAAGGCGGCAATTTGGAAGTGCAAAATAGGCAGCTCAGCCATTTTGCTAATTGATGCCGCACAGGTCGCAGGCGAGTTTGAAATTTTGTACATTGAGTTTAAGCATTGTGATGTTTTTCCAATGGGTCGGCATGACGCATCGGGCTTAGTCTTGGCTAAGTCCTTGGCGGAAACAAACCGGCAGTTTGGTGGGAAAACTATGATGCAAAGCTTGTTTGATTGCTGAAGCCGACACAAACTGTTTCGATCATCAAATATGATAATCCCTCGGCGGGCGAAACCGGAGCATAACAAACGAAAGAACGGAGCTAAACATGAAACATACAAACAGAAAAGGATTCACCCTCATCGAGTTGTTGGTGGTTATAGCGATCATCGGTATTTTGGCCAGCATGCTGCTGCCCACTTTGGCGAAGGCAAAGAAAAAGGCCAACCGACTGAAATGCTCAAATAACGTCGGCCAAATCTCGAAAGCTTATATCGCCTTCGCGGGCGATGCGGAGGCCTTCCCTTGGCTCCAGCAGATTTCGGATAACACGGATGCGTACGCTGCAGATTATCGGACTCGAACATGGAAGCCGCATACATATCATAGGATAGGAATGCGGTTTACCCTCACTATCCCGAACGTTCGGCGTGCGCTCGATACCTCGAAACTCGTATTATCTCCCGCTGATCCAAAACAGAAGAGAGGCAATCAACTTGATAGGAAGAATGGCAAGCTTGATGGCGGTAAATGGGCGGGCTACACATACAACAATAATGGTTTCCGCGGCTATTATACCCGAACCGACGGGGGAAGTTACGGCCAACATTTGGCGGGTGATGACCAGACGCCAGAGGCAATATTAATATTCTCCCGTAACGCAATCGGTCAAGGCTACACTCGGCCCACGACTCTCAGGTTGACAGGGGGAGATCTTAAACTTCGGAACGCCGTCGGCCACGCGACCGCTCCAGGAGTCTGGTATAAGACTACCCATAACCTTAGATCCAACGCCCGGAGCCAATGGGGTGGAGCTACTGCTGTGGACCATGGCGATCACTATAAGCACACGGAAAATGGTGAGACGCGAAAGTTTTGGAAGCGATATATAATGATGGGTATGGATGTTGGCACAGGCAATTATTCCACTTCGGATGGTGCTACTGTCCAAGCCGATAACGCTCAGTGGAAGCAGGCCCAAAAGAAAACGGCGGAATCTAGTGGTGGTAGCCTTGTAGTCCGGAACCGTGCGGTTACTCATTTTGCTAACTAGCAAACTGAGTTGACACTCTGACTGTTCGATCTTAACCCCCGGCCCCCTATAAGAGGGGTCGGGGTTTTTTATGCGGGGCACAAACTCGGGCCCATTACGATGCGCCAAGCATGAATGGAGCCACCAAAAAAATGTTTAGGGAAAAGAAAACAGCCCCAGTGAAGGGGCTGCGATTTAAGATCAACCGTGGAGAAGGGTGGTGGACTCACTTTCAGTGTTGAGGGAGTCTAACCCCTATCATCCATGGAAATATTGTTTGGCCTACTCTCTTCCATTACTTCTCATTTTCTTCACCCTCTTCTCCGTTCTGTTTGGGATCATCATCATCACCCCCCTCTACGGGTTCTGAGCCTTCCTCTTCGCTTTCACCGCCATCACCTTGGTAGGAATTTTCGGGGAGATCTTCCCCGCCACAACCAGTGGAAATTAGCGCGCAGGCGGCAATCGCGCTTACGGCGACTAATTGGGGCAGATATTTTTTTAGCATGGTTTCAGTTTTGAAGGGTTAGCAGGGGTGAAGCACGGCTTCGTCGCAGGAGTATGTGCGCCGTTTTGAGTCATTTTGCAATCAATCATTTGCTTGAAAAACCGGCTTACGCTTCAAGACGGAAGGCCTCCGCAAACTACTCTTGGCGTGATAAGTAC
>CALKBX010000004.1 GCA_937775205.1 uncultured Verrucomicrobiae bacterium
GCCTGTGAGAGTGGAGGAGTATCAGGTACATCAATTGGTCGACAGCGAAATTGCACAGCAGAACCTGAGGCCGGCCATTGCGGATATCAACTCCAACGCGGGATATCGACTGGAGTTGCGACAGATGGACCACGACGGTGGAGGTGACCAAGAAAGAGAAAAGGTAAAAGAAAAGCTCGCGGAATTAGAGCACCGCTTAGAATACCTAAACGGGGCAAAAATTCCCTGCCCGGAACTCTACCGGTTTACTGCTGCACAGCTCCCTGCTTTGGCCTACACCTTGCGCACGTTCCACATTAAGTCGCTCGAGTTGGGGGCCATATCCTACGGATTCCAATCGAATAGAGATCATCCGGAGGGGTTGCATTATCTGTTTGTTGATACCAGCCGCTCCGTTGAGATTGAGGCGAGCCCCATCCCCATACTTGAAGGAATAGCGGGCTCGCCAATTCGTTATCAGGTTGATCCGCTTTGGGCTCAGCACTACCTCCAGCACTCTTCTGAGACCCTTATTTATGTTCCTGAGGGGTGCACACTCTACCCGTCTATGCACGACTGGGATCTGGAGGGCTCCGATGATTACCTGAGGGCAATAATGAGCCGTTGGTTCCATGGACAAAACGGGATTCCTGATATACCCGAGAAGCCCATCTATATCTTTGATGGAGAGCCCCGTCCTGGATGCCCCATCAGTATCACGGTGCTGAATAAAGGATCTTTTGTCCCAGTTAAACAGAAGTTGGGCTGGATCAATGATAACCTCCAGATTTACGAGTCTTTCCCCGTGGAAGATGTAATCACAGGCTTGGCTTCCTCGGCTGGAAGGAAGCAGATGTTCCAGGCCATGGAAACTGATTCCGATATGGTGATCGCAAAGTCAAGCGAGGTGATCAAAAAAGCCAGCAATGACGTCGTTGCTCATATGGAGAGTTTGGTTGAGGGGTATAATCAGGAAATTCCTGATCTAATAGAATTTATCAAGAAGACCAATAAAAAGATCCGTAAGCAAAAGGGACGGGTTAACTTACTGAGCAAACAAAAGTTAGATATTGAACGGTTCCTGCATGAAACAGAGCAAGGCATTGACGCGGTCGGTAAAGTAGACGGAGAAGTGAAGGCCGAAATAGCTCAGCTCCGGGCCCGTACGGGCATGTCGATTAGTGATGCAACCGTGGCACTTCGCGAGTTGGAAGAGAATGTCGGCAAAAAAATCACACAACTAGAGTCGGAGAAGCATGCCCTGCTAGAGCAACTAAAGAGGGCTCACCGTATTTTTTCATAAGTCATACTCATGGAGCCCGGCATAAAATCAAAGTTATCGACGGATCTTGGCCTGATAAAGAGGAGGGTCGAGAGCCGGGTGATTGAGCTGGACGGATTTTGCGGGAATCAACATTCCAAAATGTCAGAGATGGTTTTTGAGGAGAAGGAAGGCGTAAAGGATTTGCCGCATAAGATTTTGGGCAAGTGGGAAGAATATCTGCTAACTAAAAAACAATTGGTGATGGGTTTTTCCCTTTGGAATTTACGGCAAGAGACTGCCAGAGCGAAGGACTTCGCTTCCTTCTTTTATCTGCGGCCGGGCATTATCAAGCTACACGTGGTCAACTTTTTGTTGAATGTTATGTATTGGGTGGTGCGGTTATTCACCCTGACAATATTTGTTATCTTGGTTGTGGGTGCCGTAATATTGGTTATTTACGGGCTAGATGCGGCAATAGGGTGGATTACAGAGTTGATTGAGAATCTCAGAAGCAAAGACCCCTCGGGAATACCGAAGGGAGTTGAATAAAATTGGGCATGAGCCCTGAATAATATCATGAAGCCTCTTTCCTCTCCATACCTTCAAGAGATTGAGCCTCGGGGTCTCCTTGGAAAACTAATGGTATTGATGCGCTTCGCGGTGGTGGCCCTGATTGTTGTACTGTTCGTCTATATCTTGAAATTTTTGTTGGGGCTTGTTACGCCCCAAATTCATGACGAAGTTTTTCTACAGTTAGAGGGGAATTTGTATGCCAAATATTTCCCGTTCAGCCTAGTTTGCCTTTCTATATTTTCGCTACTTGTAATCTACAATATTTTTGCTTTCGTAAGCGGCAAATCGCTGTTGCGTTCGACATATATATGGCTAGTGCGTCGCTTCCTGTATACCCCCGGTTTTGGGGATGTGGTCATACTAATGGCACGGGTTACCAGACTCATGAGGCTGAAACCTAAACTGCTGGAAGATATCATTACAACGGATTGTGCCGTCTGTCTGGACAGCTTAATCCATAGTCCCGTGGCCCAAGATAAAAGCGGGCGGCTTGTGGTGGTCTCAAGGCTTCTACTAAAAATAACAGAGCTGACTCGGCCCAGTGTAGATAGGCAGTTAAAAAATGTGGAAATGATGCTGCGCTCCCTTTTGATTTTTGAACTACGAACCGGTGATCCACCAAGTAATCCGCAGGCAAAAAAGATTGCGGTTTTAGGTTTGCAACTCATCGAGCTTCTCAAGTGCGAGGAGAGAAATGCCAATGCATCGGAGCCGGATGTGTGGCCTTGTTCATTCCGTTTTAGAGATTTGTTAGACCAAGTAGCTTTTATTTTCAAACGGCAAGCCCGTATTGAAAGCGTAGCCGATTACCTTGCGAACTCGAACGACCTAAAGCCGTTGGCGGATTTGGACCGATTGATGCAATGCCATCATCAAAGAGAAAAGTTGATAGTCGATGTTGGGTTGAAGGTGGAAGAATATTTTTTTACCGACGGGAGAGAGTCGATGCCAGAAGTCGTCGATTTAATCGGTGGCTTAGTTGATAAGGATCCGGAAACGGTAAGAGCTTCTGGATTCCTGTCCCATGGGATAGCCCTTTATCTATCAGTGGCAAGTGATCGGGAAGGAATTATCTACCGCTATAAGAATTCAGTTGGGACTCTCAGATTCTGTGCCGAATTGATTGACGAAAGCGATTCGTCATTGGGTCAGTGCAAATCCAGTCTCATTCACCTCACGGCGTCCCTAGACGAGCCGTGGACACAGGGATTGTTGGCGGAAATGAAGAAGAACAGTGTCGAGACTCGGCATAGTGACTGGGTAGATTCGGTATTTAAGGAGAGTGAAATACTGACTCAGGAAGATTTTGAGTACGCTGCCCAACAAGTTGAATCAGAAAAAATGTATGCTGGGCCTGATTTCAATGGGGCTTCGCGGTCTGTAAACTAGAGTGAGGAGATTAATGGGATTGAGATGGACCGATCTACTGGCAGAGGAACGAAAGGTTCCCGCCGAGGAGGTTCCTGCCGGCTGGGAATCGTCACGGACAATTGCTGAGGAAGAAAAAAGATCACTGAGCCACACGTCCTGGTTGATCCGCGAAGCGGTCAGGGAGGGCAAGGTTGAGATGAAAAGGTTCAGCATCGATGTTGGCCCACGTACCTACCCGGTGCCTCACTATGGATCATAAAATGAGATGGCCGAAGATAGGACCGAGGGTGCATGTGGAATGGTTGGATCCAGCGATCTACTCCATGTGCGAACTCAGCGAGGCAGTGCCCTGCGAATACTGGACTGAAGGGACCATCGTCAAAAAGAAAAAGGACTATGTGGTGCTGGCAACGAGCCAATACAAGGACGGGTCAGGAGACTTCACCGCCCTGCCCAAGGGTATGATCACAAAGATAGAAGTGATAACCTAATGCTAACCGTTACGCTAACACCTCAATGTCCTCACCTGTCCATCCCTGTCCATAGGTAAATGGAAAAACTCCCCGAAAAGGGAGCTTTGTCCACCTGAGTCCACTACTATCAACGAACATCGAATCCCCCGTTTTCAGTGGAAATACTGCTATCACACTCATCACTCAGAAAACCCCTAGAGCCCCAATTCTCTCCAATGCTCTCAGTGCTTTCAGGGGAATTGAGGAGAACTGTGGGATTGAGATGAATGTCTTCTGAACTTCTCTGAATCAGGATGGTGGGATAGGATTCTCTCAGCAATGAAAGTACTGATTCCAATTGTTATAGGTTTATTGGTTGGTTGTGGGACAACATCGGAGTTTTCATCTCAACCTAACAAGTTAAAGTATAAGTTTTCAGATGTCGCAAATCTGCCAATTCAAAAGGGCTTAGCAGATCCTTTCCTCATGCCCGATGGCAAACGAGTTGAATCATCTCAAGACTGGATGAGGCAACGCGATTACCTCAAGGCAATGCTGACAAATTACCAGTATGGCCAAATGCCACCCCGACCTAAGCAAATTAAGATCAAAAAGGTTGGCAACACTAAGCGTATTTATGAAGGCAAAGGTATAGAGGAGCGATATACATTCACAATTTACCGTAACCAAAAGAGCGTCACATGTGGTTTTCTGATTGTACGGCCGCTGCTAAAAAAGCGCTATCCAACCATTATAAAGAATGATCGTGTCTCCTTCGAAGCAACGAACGACGGCATTTCGCCAGATAGTTTCGATCCTGGAATTGAAGCCGTAAAACGGGGTTATCTGCTTTGCAGGTTTAACCGCACGGATTTAGCGACCGACACTCGTGGAGCCGGTCGGGAAGCTGGCGTCTATCCTCTCTATCCGGAATACGACTGGGCAGCCTTAACCGTTTGGGGTTGGGGACACGGTGTGGTTTTGGATGCACTGGATCAACTTGGTGTGGCGGACATGAGTAAGGTGATTGCGACCGGTCACTCACGTGGTGGAAAGGCTGCGTTGTGTGCCGGGATCTATGACGAACGGGTTACCATTACGGCTCCCAACTCCTCTGGAACTGGAGGCACCGGCAGCTTACGTTACTTTGAAGAAGGCCAAAAGCCACAGACGATTGGACATCATATCGGAAGAAACGAACATTGGTTCCACCCTAGGTACTTTAAATTCGCTGACCACGAAAACAGACTGCCATTTGACGCCCATTTTGCAAAAGCATTGATCGCCCCACGGGCTTTCGTTAACTGCCATGCCCGTCAAGACTACTGGGCAAACCCTTATGGCACCGAGTTGACTCATCGTGCTGCCGTAACCGTTTTCAAATGGATGAATGCCGGAAATCTCATTGGACTACACTGGCGTGAAGGAGGTCATGCGCAAAACCGTGAGGATTGGGCGGCCTTGTTGGATTTTGCCGACCGTCAATTTTTTGCTAAGCAATCCAGTCGAAAATTTAATAAATGGACTTATCCTAAGACTAACCTGCCAATTGATTGGGTTCCCCCTGCCAAAAACATTACTAAATGAAACCCTCATTCATAACTTTGTATTTGTGGAGTGGGCATAGTGCTGAGCATTTTCTGAACCCATTTAGAGTAACCCCCCCAAACCCCAAGATTCCAATTGGGGTAATGTAGAAAAGAGTGGGATGTGTTTTGGGAATCGAACCCAACGAACATCAAAACCACCGTTTTCTGGGGAAATACAGCTATCATACTCATCTGCCAAAAAACCCTGAGAGACCCAATTCTCCCAATGTTCTCCCTATGTCTCAGCGCTGTTGGGGTGTGGGATTCTTCGGTTCTGTGAATCTCAGTGTTTTCGGGGGAATTCGAGAGAACAGTGGGATTGAGATGAGGGCCCTCTGAACTTCTCTGAATCAGGATGGTAGGGAACGTTGGATTTGGACACGATCATTGATTCAATCGATAGCTTTCTCTTTTTTATCGATTAACAGAATTGGCTCTAAACAAGGCATTCTTTTTTCAACATGAACTGGCCAATCCAAAAAATGCTCGAAGCATCCCTGTTATGTATTCTTTTTTTTACATCGGGATGCGTATCAACTCTAATGCTAGTGGCGCGCGACCCGCTGTGGTCGTCTAGTAATTCTTACCCATCTGTACGGGTGGCTGGAGATTCGTTGAAACATCCAGACATTCTAACGCCATTAATCTTGCTCGATCTTCCGTTTTCAGCCGCATTGGACACAGTGATTGCCGCAAAAAGTCGGCGTCCGAAAATAGGCCAATCTGTGTCGGTGGCACCTTTAACCAAAGAAGAATCGGCGAAGTTCATTGAAGTAGCAATTCGTAAGCGGATTAAGAAACCTGTAGGCGAACTCACCGATGTGGATTTGGAGAAGATGACGAGGCTGGGTATCGCAACCAAAAACCTGACCGATGTGAAGGGTCTGGAGAAGCTCACGCGGCTGGAAAAGCTAACTATATATAACAATCAACTGACCGATGTGAAGGGGTTGGAGAAGCTCACGCAATTAAAGTTTCTGCATCTCAGCAACAATCAACTGACCGACGTGAAGGGTCTGGAGAAGCTTACGAAGTTGGAGAGTCTGCGGCTCAGTGAAAATAAACTGACTGACGTGAAAGGGCTAGAGAAGCTCACGAAGTTAGAATCGCTGTATCTCAATAACAATCAACTGACCGATGTGAAGGGTCTGGAGAAGCTCACGCAGTTAACTTATCTGGATCTCCGTTTCAATCAACTGACTGATGTGAAGGGCTTGGAGAAGCTCACGCAGTTAGAGAAGCTAATTCTATATGTCAACCCCGACCTCACCAAGGCTCAGATTGAACAACTGCAAAAGGCATTGCCGAAGTGCAAAATCACTCACGACGCAAAGAAGTAAATCTTCTCCCTTCACCCACCCGATCATCTCAGGTAAATCATCAATCACGGTGAGACCCAAGTCTCCCGGGAGATCTCACATATCTCGACACAGATTACACAGTTGTCTCCACGACTAATTCTCTGAATCCCCAGTGGATTTCCCCACCACCTGAAGCCATAAAATTAGTTTCCGTTATCAAATATGTGCCGAACCACTACTGCTAGGGACACCACCAATAAACGATGTTTGACTCTGTTGAACGGGCTAATACTGAGGTGCCAATGGGATATGAGCCTTTATAAAATTTATAATGATTTGGGAGTTGATCAAACCACCAATTTGCATAAAAAGGACTCTTAATAGTTATTTCTGATTTTGGGACACTGCTAAAATTAGACATGTCTATTGTTTGACTGTTAAGACTAAACCGCAACCATGTATCGTTTGTGTCTATATTGTGTTGTTCATGTATGTCAGTAATATCATGCGGAAAAATATCTGGCACCCACAGACCATCATGTAATTCTTTCGTGTAAAGGTCAAAATGCCTGTGAGGTTCTTCCATGTATCGGCATGTGAATGGGAGAGTAATTATCGCGAATACTATGAGCGCAATTGTCAAAAGAATTCTTTTTTTAATGATAGACATATCCTGAATCATTTAGACGGGTTATTTCCCATCATGGCAAATTGCGCACACGTCTTAAGGAGAAGTGTGGCAGATTTCAGTCGGAGCTCAACATCCCTATCTTCCCATACTCCCTTCACCCACCCGATCGTCTCAGGTAAATCATCAATCACGATGAGACCCAAGTCTCCCGGGAGATTTCACATATCTCGACACAGATTACACAGTTGTTTCCACGACTAATTCTCTGAGGTATCTCTGAACCCGATTCGAAGAATCTCAAAATTACATAGATTCCAATTGGGATAGTGTGGAAAAGAGCGGGATGTGTTTTGGGAATCGAACCCAACGAACAGCGAACCCCCCGTTTTCATTGGGAATGCAGTTATCAGGAAACCCTATTTCCAGTTCTTCGCAGATTTATCGAGGTGTTGATTGGTAAGTCCAAAAGCTTTGGCTACACCTCTTGCCATCATGATGTTGCCCGCCTTGTTCATGTGCACTCCATCACTCGTCAGTTGCTTTCCCTTGGGTGCATCGGGGGGGAATGTTTTCAATGCTGCCTGCATGTCGGCATTTAAATCAGCTAATAAGCATTTCTTTTCCTTGGCTAACTCCTTGATGAATTCATTGTAGGGCAACAGTTTTTGATTCAGATCGTTACTTTGATCTTCCCTGATCATCGTTGAGGTGAGTAGCACCACTTTTATCCCGGCCGCTTGAGCGTGCTTAACAATTTCAGTAATATTCTTTTTGTAGGACTTTAGATCCACCCCTCTTGGACCGTGCCAGACATCATTGACTCCGCAGCTCAAGGTCATCCAATCGGGTTTATGGCGGAGAACATCTTTTTCCAAACGCGCCAACATTTGATTGGATTTATGGCCGCCAATGCCGGCAAACACGGGTGTGGCTTCAATGCCCTGATCTTTTAGTGCAGATAAAACCAGTTGGCAGTAACCGCCGGGTCTTCCACCTGCAGCGGTAATGGAATCACCCAGAAAGGCGATTTTTTGGCCGTTCTTGACTGAGATTTTCCCTGGAGCGCGTTCAGCGGCGTTGCCAGTCGCGAACAGGAAGCACGTCATTAGAATGATTTGTGCAGTTACTGAATTCAAAACGAATTGTTTTGTTTTTAACATTTTGGTTTTCTTGTTTTTGGTGTTGGCGATTTGGTTTTTAAGAATCGGGTTTTGGAGAGAGTCAAGGACGCTGTTTTTGAATTAGATCAATCATGGATTTCGCAAAAGCGTCGCCTAGACGGACGAAGAACTTGCCGCTGCCTAAGTAGTGATAGGGCCGATCGCTGCCCACAACGCACCATTCGGCAAAATGCTTGGCCCAGCCACTGTCGTAGACCTTCCGTGCCTCCAGGTCGTAGACCTTGTAGCTTTCTACTGAAGCGACGGTGCCTTTGAATTCCGGTGCGGCGGCGGCTTCTCTTTGAGCAACTGAAACAGCGTTCTTGTCGACACCCTCCTTTGTCATGTTGGTTCCCAGCACCCCAATCACAAAGGGCATGTTGGGTGTCTTATATTCTTTGCGCACGTCCTTCACAAAATGGACCATGTTATCCCGATAGTTGTCGCGGAACTCGTCAGAAAACTGGTCGTTGAAGCCTTGGAACCAGACAAAGCCGGCAATATCATAGCCGACACTGGCGTCATATACCGGATGATGTTTTTTCAGGTCCTTAAGTACATTGTGGACGGCTTCATTCATCATCCTCCAGTTAAGGCTCGCGTTCTTCTTGATGTCCGCAGCGTTTTTTGCGGCCTGTTCTTTTTCGTTCAGCTTGTATGGCTTCGCTGAAGGCGGTCGGAAATTATAATTCAAGGATTTTCCGCCCCAAGATGTTTTAATGATCAGGATTGGTGCATCCGTTTTTTGCGCCATCGAAAGGCCAAATCCAAATTCGGGGCCGACCTTGTCGCGGTTGCCGCCGTAACCCACGCTCAAGGGTCCGGAGCCCCGGTTACCATCAGCAATCGAGGTAATGTAAACCTGTTTGGATACGACAAAGGAGTTTTTGATTCTTTGCATCTTCTCATCGACCTGAGCTTGTAGTTTTTTCACTTCAGCTTGGGCCTCTGCTATATTGTCCGCGCCTTCAATTTTCTTGGCGCGCAGATCCTTGTTGATGTTGTCGCGTTTGATACGGGTTGCAATCAGGTCCTCCACAACGGCCCTCGAAATCTTGGCATCTTTTTTGAATACCAACTTCGCAAGGCCCCTTACCTCCGGTTCCTTTGCGGTGAGCAATGTTGGAATGGTAATATAATTGGCGTGGCCAACCATATTCGACTGACCTGCAAGCAGGAAGATCTGCAGTTTTTTCTTTGCTGGTTCCGCCACTTCGCCACGCACCGTACTCAGAACAAAAAAGAGTGTGACGGCTATCCTAACTAATATCATGTTTTTCATTATAAGATTTTTTCAGACTTTATCAACCGAGCACAGAAAGCAAATGCATCAGACAGCGTGGTCGATTGGATTAAGGGTGCCTCGAGGAGGCACCCTTATCAAGCCTCTGATAGTTGCAATTGAAACTCTGGGGGGGTTGCCGTTGGTGGCGAAGAGGTTGGCTAGGGCATTTCCAGAGCCGGCGAAGGCTTTGCAGAGGGTGGCGAAGGCGTTTCCGTGAACGGCGGGGCCTTGCCGGATGACGCGAGGGCATTACTGTGCTTGGCAATGGCGTTGCGGAGCTTTGCGGGGTTATTTCTTTGACGCGAGGTGGAGGTGCGGCACAATCACCGGATGCACCGGTTGATTGCTGTTTTCTTTCTCACGATTGCGTTTTCTTTGGCTGCGGCTGACAAGCCGAAGGAAAAGTTTGGCGATTCGCTCAAGCCTTTTGTGGAGAATTTCAAGGGGCGCGGGGCGTTGACGGATGGGTCGAAGCCTTCCTCACCCGCCGAAGGCACCAAGAAACTGAAGATGGCCGAGGGGCTGGCGATGCAGGTGGTGGCGCACGAACCGGCGGTAGCGCAGCCGCTCAATATGTATTTTGACGAGCGCGGGCGGATGTGGGTGACGCAGTATCTGCAGTATCCCTTTCCCGCGGGCATCAAAATTCTGGAGTACGACAAGTACCTGCGCGCGGTGTTCGACAAAGTGCCACCGCCTCCGCCGAATCATTTTCGCGGCAAAGACAAAATCACCATTCACGAGGACACCAACGGCGATGGCGTTTTCGACAAACACAAGACCTTCCTCGATGGGCTGAATATGGCCCGCAGTGTCATCACCGGCCGTGGTGGAGCATGGGTGCTGATGCCGCCGTATTTGCTCTTTTATCCGGACAAGAATGGCGACGACATTCCCGATGGCGACCCCACGGTGCATCTCACCGGCTTTGGATTGGAGGACACTCACTCGGGCGCGAATAGCTTGCGCTGGGGACCGGACGGCTGGATTTACGGCGCGCACGGCAGCACATGCACAGCTGAGATTCAGGGCATCAAATTTCTCGGCCAAGCGATTTGGCGCTATCATCCACCGACCAAACGCTTTGAGGTCTTCGCCGAGGGCGGCGGCAATACGTATTGCCTAGATTTCGACAGCCAAGGCCGCACGCTGTCCGGCACCAACTACGGCAACACCCGCGGTGTCCATTACGTGCAGGGCGGATGCTACATCAAAAGCTGGGCCAAGCACGGACCGCTGATCAACCCGTATGCGTTTGGGTTTTACAAACACATGGCGCACGAGGGTTACAAGCCGCGCTTCGCGCAATCGACTATCATTTACGAAGGTGGCGCTCTGCCCAATTACGAGGGTCACATCATTGCTGGCATGGCGTTGGTGAATCGTGTGCAAGCGAGCAAACTTTACACGGACACCTCCACCTTCCGCACCGTCGACACGCCGCCGATGGTAACCACCGACGACCGATGGTTTCGCATCGTGGACACCAAAGCCGGCCCCGATGGCGCGGTGTATTTTGCCGATTGGTACGACAGTCGCCTGAGCCATCTCGACCCGCGTGACACCTGGCACAAATCCAGCGGCCGGATCTACCGCATGCACGCCAAGGGCGCAAAGCCCAGCAAGCCCGCCGACCTCGGCAAGCTCACCAGCGGCGAACTCATCAACGTCCTCAAGCACCCCAACAAATGGCACCGCCAAACCGCGCAGCGACTGCTCGCCGATCGGCGCGATAAATCCATCGTGCCCCGCCTCACCAGTTTAATGATGAAAGGCAAAGGCCAATTTGCCCTCGAATGTTTCTGGGCCATCAATCATTGCGGCGGCTTCAACCTGCACCTTGCCGAACACACCCTCACCCACTCGCATCCCTTCATCCGCCACTGGACCATCCGCCTCCTCGGCGACGACCACACGATGACCCCCATTCTCCGCGCCAAACTCATCGCGTTGGCGAAGAACGAACCCAACGCCGAAGTCCGCAGTTGCCTCGCCGCCTCCTGCAAACGCTGGACCGCCAAGGACAGCTTCCCCATCCTCGCCGCCCTCATTCGCCGCGACGAGGATGCGAACGACAAACACATCCCGCTGCTCCTTTGGTGGGCCATCGAAAACAAGGCCGTGAGCGATGGCGCGCAAGTAGCCAAACTCCTCGCAGACAAATCCCTTTGGCAAACGCCGATGATGCAATCTCATTTGGTGAAACGCCTCGGCCAACGTTTCACCGCCGAACGAACCGCCGCCAATTTAAAGACTGCCGCCAAACTGCTCGCCCTCGCGCCCACCGACGCCGACCGCGACCAGCTCGTCACCGGCATGGAAGAGGGCCTCCGCGGTAACGCCGTGCAAAATCCGCCCAAGGCGTTGCTCACCGAGACCGCCAAACTATGGAAATCCCGCCCGCACAACCCCACGCTCATTAGCCTTGCCACGCGGCTCGGCTTGCCCGGGGCAATGGACGAAGCCATCGCGTTGGTGAAAAATCCCAAGACCTCCGCCAGCGAGCGGCGCGCATTGACCAAGCTGCTTTCCGAGCGCCGTAGTGCCGACGCGCTCAAACTATTGCTCGGCCAATTCAAGGCCGAGAAAAACAGTAGCCGACGCATCGAGCTATTGACCGCGCTTCAGCGTTTTGACAGCAACTCGGTGGGCACGACATTGCTAGCACGCTACGCCGGGATGCCACAACGCGAGCGCGAATCGGCGCAGAATATTTTGAGCAGCCGCGCCAGTTGGTCGCTGGAATTTATCCGCGCCATCGACGCCGGTAAAATCAAACGCGAAGACGTGCGTCCCGCCACGGTGTTGGCGATGCAAAGCCATAAACAAAAGGCCATCGACGCGCTCGTCAAAAAACATTGGGGTCAATTGCGCCAAAGTACCGAGGCGAAGCAGCAACGAATGCAAGCGGTCTCCGCACTTATCGCCGAGAACAAAGGTGACGCCAAGGCCGGCAAACTCGTTTTTGCAATCGCCTGCGCCGCGTGCCATCGACTCCGTGGCCAAGGCGGTAACATCGGCCCGAACCTCGACGGGTATCAGCTCAACAATCCCGGCTTTCTCATTCCCGCCGTGGTCGATCCTAGCCTTGGCATTCGTGAGGAGTATGCCGGATTCAACGTTGTGACCAAAGACAACCAGCGCCTCACCGGATTCATCGCCCAAACCGCGCCGAAATTCATCGTGCTACGCGACCTCACCCAAAACTCCATCACCCTCCCCCGCAACGAAATTAAAGACCTTCAGGCAATGCCCGTCTCGCTGATGCCCGAGGGAATCCTCGACGCGCTCACGCCGCAGCAAGTGCGCGACTTGTTTGCGTTTTTGATGGTCAAATAATTCTCCGTGCCATTGTGGTGAGAATTTTCACCACAGAAACACGGAGAGCACAGAGGGAACCACTTGATTCGCCTGACCGCTTCCGCTAACGTCCCGCCCTCCAATGGCATACATCAACGAGCATTATTTGAAACTGCAGGCGGGCTATCTCTTCCCCGAGATTGGCCGCCGCGTGAAGGAATTTACCGAGGCCAACCCCGTGGCCGCCGCGCGGCTTATCCGCTGCGGCATCGGCGATGTGACCGAGGCGCTGCCCGCGGCCTGCACTGAGGCGCTACACGCGGCGGTGGACGAAATGGCCGACCGCGAAACCTTTAAGGGCTACGGCCCGGAGCACGGTTATGATTTTCTGCGCGAGGCGATTTCGGATAATGACTTTCAAGCGCGCGGCGTCAATGTGACCGCCGATGAAATTTTTGTGTCCGACGGCGCCAAGTGCGACACCGCGAACATCCTCGATATTCTCGGCCACCAAAACCGCATCGCCATCACCGACCCCGTCTACCCCGTGTACCTCGACACCAACGTGATGGCCGGGCACACCGGCGATGCCAATGACGCGGGCCAATACGGCGGCATCATTTATCTCCCGTGCACCGCGGAGAACAATTTTGTGCCGGCCACCCCCGACGAAAAGGCGGACATTATTTACCTGTGCTACCCCAACAACCCCACCGGCGCCACCGCCACGCGCGAGCAGCTCGCCGATTGGGTGGCGTACGCGAAGGAAAACAACGCGCTCATTTTGTTCGATGCCGCGTACGAGGGGTTCATTCAAGACGCCGACATCCCCCATTCCATTTATGAAATTGACGGCGCACGCGATTGCGCCATTGAGTTTCGCAGCTTCTCCAAAAATGCTGGCTTCACCGGCACCCGCTGCGCATTCACCGTGATTCCCAAGGAACTCACTGGCACCGACGCCGAAGGCAACCCTCACAGTTTGCACGCTCTGTGGTCGCGCCGCACGGCGACGAAATTCAACGGCACCAGTTACCCGATCCAAAAAGCCGCCGAAGCCGTGTACAGCGATGCGGGCAAAACCCAAGTGCAGGAACTCATCACGCACTACATGGGCAACGCCAAGATCCTCCGCGAAGCCGCCATCGCCGCGAGCCTCGAAGTCTTCGGCGGCACCAACGCTCCGTATATTTGGCTCAAAACACCGAACAGCGCGCCGAGCTGGGACATTTTCGACCACGTCCTCAACGAGGCCGCCGTGGTCATCACGCCCGGCGCCGGCTTCGGCAACGCCGGCGAAGGCTACTTCCGCATCAGTGCCTTCAACAGCCGCGCCAACGCCGAGGAAGTGGCGGAGCGAATTGGGGCGATGAAGTGGTAAGCCAATTCGTGCTTACCGAATGATTAGCTTGGCCCGCTGCCGCACGAGGTCGAGCACTTGCGCAGGCGTCACGATGCGGGAGATGTTTAAATAATCCGGCTGCACTTTGTCATTCTTTGGATAGTTTTTCACACTCACCGTTTCGATCTTTTCGTACAAAGCAGCGAGCGAAATCGAGACTCGCCGCATTCCCTTCGCCGCTCAAAGTAATGGGGCAATCGTAGCCCAGTTCGCGCAGCACTTGCACGCAACGCCGCACATCCCAAACTTGCATTCCGGCAAGCGTTTGGCCGAGCAACATAAACCGACGGCGGGTTTGGATACGGTGAGATTTGTCATCCGACAACGCAGTCCGGCCCACGCCGCGTGGCGCAAAAGCAACGTACAGCACATCACTGTTTTCCGCCGGGCCTTGTTGCAAATCGTTTTCTCCGTTAAGCACTTTCAACTCGATCCGTTTGGGATTCTTTCAGTCCTGAACGATACATCAAATAAACACCCAGCCGGATTTTTTCCTGACTGTCAAAATCAACCGATTCCAACACCGCCCCGTTCCGTTCAACTTTGGAAACACGTTTTTCATTCAACGGCACATCTTTTTCCGGCCAACCGCCGAAGGTTTTTTTTCGCAGCAACGCGATGGTTTCTTTGCCGACTTTTTGGTTTTTGGGTGCCAATTGGGTGAAACTTTCCTGAATCTTTGTGTTGATCTGATCGGCGGGAAGTTTGTCAAACACCCTCAATTGTTCCGGTTCAAAAAGTTTTTCAGCGGTGATGGTGATCGGTGGCTCCGCGCCTTTGAGATGGCGGTTGAACCAATTGAAGGCGGGCACGCGCAGTGGCTGCGTATCGCTGTGACCTCCGGGAATGATGACGAGGCCGAGCTTGTCGCGCGCGCCGTGGAGGTCATAAATTTTCCGCGCTCCGTTGAACACCCGCGTCACGCCATCGAGCGGGAAGATTCGGTCATCGTCCGTGTTGAGAATCATCAACGGCCGCGGCGCGACGAGCGCGGCGACTTGGCCGAAATCCCAGCGGTACGTGTTCACGTGAAACATGCAATCGCAATGCCCTTCCACCACTCCGTGCGCGAGGCGGCCGCTGTTGGGGAAGCCGGCGTAGACGTGGTTTTTCAAATCCGCAATGCCGGCCACCGGCGCGGAAACTTTGATGCGCTCGTCGAGCACGGAAATCCACCAACTGTATGCGCCGCCACCACTGCGACCGGTGACGCCAAAACGTTTCTTGTCCACGAACTTCAGCGTCTCCAAATAATCCAGCGCGCGAATGCAATTCCACGCTTCCACGGCGGCGGAGGAATAGCCCCGCGAATTCCACCACCACATATCGTGATTGTAAGTGCCGTGATGGATGCCCTCGATTTCCCCAAGTTGAAGGGTATCAATGACTAGGCACACGTAACCATTGCGCGCGAACCAAACGCCGTGGTGCTGATAATGAACTTTGTTGCCGTAGCTCACGCCGTCCTTTTTCACGCGACCGTGACCGCACACGTACAAGAATTGTAGGCGCGGGTTTCTCGATGCCCTTGGGCACGTAAAGATTGCGCAGTGACGTACAGCCCCGGCTTCGACTGGAAATGCACTTTCCAAACCTCAAACTCCGCGTGCTGCAATTTGCCGGTGACCGTCGCCTTTGAGCGGCGTACGTGGCGGCAATGGATCGAGCCCGAGCATCTCGTGCATCTGTCGGCGTATATGATCCTTTCGCGTCTTCCAGTCTTCAAGCGTCTTGATTTCTGAAAGCGACTTGGCCGCGAGCCGATCGGTTTGATGTTTGAAATACGCGGCAAACATTCGGTCACCCTCCGTCTTAAACAGGGCGGCCGAGGCGGCTTGGAGGATGGCCATTTGAAATACGCACAGCGCGATCGCTGCGACTCGAGGTGCAAGTGAGTTTTTTTTCATCAATGAATTTTTGTGGGTGGCTGTGAATGAGAGTTGAGTTTCCCTGTTTTTATTCAATCACACAATGCGAAATCCTCGCTCCTGATGCTTGACTGATTTTCATCAAATAACTAACCTCAACTCACCCACGCCCAACCACACGGAAAAATCCAGCTATGAATGAAATTCTATCCCAAAACATTTTCTTCGTAAAAGAACACACCGGCATTTTCAAGGCCGCCAACAATTACGACATCCACGACCCCAACACGGGCCAAATCATTATGGAATGCCGGGAGGAGAACCTCGGCTTCTTCACCAAAATGCTTCGGTTTACCGATTTCAAGCGAATGACTCCCTTTGATATCCTCATCCGCACACCCGATGGAGGGCAGGTTGTGCGGGTGAAACGTGGCGGCTCTCTCTTCCTGTCAAAGGTGGAAGTATTCGATGCCAACAATCAGTACATCGGCGGGTTCAAACAGAAGTTTTTTTCAATCGGCGGTGCGTTCACTGTTCTGGACGCCAACGAACAGCCGGTGTGCGTGCTCAAGGGGAAATGGACCGGTTGGGATTTTCGGTTTCTCTCCGGTGAAGTTGAGCTGGCGCATGTCACAAAAAAATGGGCCGGCCTCGGCAAGGAAATGTTCACCAGCGCGGACAATTATGTTTTGGAAATTTCCGCAAACGTCCCCACCGACAGCGTGGCGCGCCAACTCATACTCGCCGCGGTGATGTGCATCGACATGGTGCTCAAGGAATAATCCCGCGCCTACTTTTTAGATTTGCTGAAGCAATAAATCCGTGCGTCCGTGCGGATGAGCAACTTGCCGCCCACGATAGCCGGAGTGGCCATGCACATATCTTCCTTGGGATTCAGGC
Organism: uncultured Verrucomicrobiae bacterium; assembly: GCA_937775205.1. GTDB lineage: Bacteria > Verrucomicrobiota > Verrucomicrobiia > Limisphaerales > UBA1100 > JACNJL01. Next base: position 17,076 of record CALKBX010000004.1, read on the forward strand.
GATTGGCGCGAAGCAGTTTGAATTCACGGCCGGCCTTGAGCACATAAGCCACTCCATTTTCATCGAGAAAAAAGATTTTTCCGTTGTACGCCCAGGGCGAACTGGTGAATGCCCCGCCGCGCGGCCACGATGCGTTCGGGGCCATAAACGACGTTTGCCCGTTTTCGCCTCATAACAAGCGACGAGCCGCGATCCAACAACACGTACATGAGATCGCCATAAACGATTGTGGAAGGATTGTACGGCCCCGCGCGGCGCTGGCACCACGCAACGTGTTCATTGCTGTCCTCATCCGATTCGAGCGAGATGTCGCCTTTGGCCCCGGGGCGAATGGCGAAAACCGGCTTCCGCCGATCCCCCACATAACCGGAAGTCACGTACAATAGGCCAAATTTCGCGTACGGCGTAGCAATGGTGATGGAGGAATTGCCGCTGAATTGATAGAGCAACTTACCATCCAAATCGTACGCCCGATTTTTGCGCGACCCCGGCGTGATGATTTCCGTGCGCAATTTGTTTTCCCAAATGAATGGCGTGGACCAATTACTCTTTTCGCCTTCGCGTTTTACTTTCCAAACTTCAGTTCCTGTTTTCGCGTCCAGCGCCACCAGAAACGATTGCTGCTCGTTGTCGTTCACGATATATAGCCGCCCCTTGTGGAGCACCGGAGAGGCCGCAAGCCCCCAACCGAAACGCGTCTTGTACGCGGGCCATTCCTTTTTCCACAGAAACTTACCGCCGACTGTGTAGCAATAAAGCCCTTGGTTTCCAAAGTAGGCATACACGCGCTCGCCATCGGTGATGGGCGTTTCGGAGGCGTAGCTGTTTTTGATGTGGATGCTGCTTTGCGGGACGCCCGAGTGCGCAGTCTTTTTCCAAACCACTTTGCCGGTTTCAAGGCTCAGGCAAATGACCTTCCAATGATGTTTACCTGCCGGCGGTTTGAACCGTTCGCCGCCGAAGTACAATCCCTTGCGCGCCTCCCACGCCTTGCCCTCAGTGACCACCGTGGTGATAAACACGTGGTTTCCCCACACCACCGGCGAAGACCAACCGCGCCCGGGGATGTCCTGTTTCCAGACCACATTTTCCGTGGGACTCCAAAGATCCGGCAGCCTCGGCGTGTTCGGCCACGCCCATCGCACCGGGCCCGCGAAACTGCGGCCAATTTTCCGCCGCGCCGACAGCTGCCAGCCACAGCAAGCATTAAAAGTGAGTTTAGAATTTTCATGATTGATTGCGAGTACAACACGAATTGCGAAGAGGTTACTTGCCGCTTATGCACCAAAGGCTTTTGTAAGTGCGAATGAAAATTTCGCCGTTGGAAAACGCCATCGAAGACTGCGTCATTTCGCCCAGCGAATTCACCGCCAACAACTGGTATCGCGGTGCCGCGCGCAGGATGAACGCATCGCCCGATTGATTGATGGCGTACAACTTGTCGCCCGCCGCCACCATCGACGACCAGGATTTCCCATTCCCGCCCGGGCCGCGCAGGCGTTCGGCCCACACCACTTTGCCTTTGCGCGCCTCAATACACTGCGCCACGCCGTCTTCGTTTAAAATATAAACGTGGCCATTCACCATCACGCCGGAACCGATGCGCTGCTTTTCACGAGGACGCGTCCAGAGTTGGTGGGTTTTTGTCACGTCGCCCTTACCACCCGCGCGCACGCCCATCGCCGTGCCGCGAAACCCGCCCATCGCCACCACAATGCCGTTGCCATAAATCGGCGAAGTGTACAGCCAGCGGATTGAGCCCCGCGCAATCCACAACTCGCGCCCCTTTAGCGGATCAAACGCCGCCACGCGATTGGGATAACACATCAGCAACTGCAGCCCGCTTTTGGCGTCCATCAAAACCGGGGTAGTCCACGAGCCCACCCATTTACCGCGCGCACCGCCTTCCTTCGGAATGCCTGAACTGCCGCCGGGTTCGTCGTGCTGCCACACGGTGGAGCCGTCTTTCAAACTCACCGCAACCAGAAACGTCCGCTCGCCGGGGCCAAAATTAAGGATGCACAAATCGCCGTGAATGAGCGGTGAGGCCGCATTACCCCAAACGTGATGCTGCTCGCCGAGGTCTCGACTCCATAGGAGTTTGCCCTTCATGTCGTAACAGAAAAGCCCCGCCGAAGCGTGCGACACGATCACGTGCTTGCCATCGGTCACCGGCGAAGCGGAGCAGAAGGGATTCGTCCGATGCGTCGGCTCCTTCACTTTATATTCCACCTCTGATTTCCACAAGCTGCCGTCCGGTGCGGCGATCGAAAGCACAGCAGTTGGCGCAATCCCTGAGCCTCGATGGCTTGGGTGATGAAAATCTGATTACCCCAAACCACCGGCGAAGAGTTCCCGCGTTCCGGCAGTGACACACGCCACTTGATGTTTTGGTTCACGGCCCACTTCGTGGGGAAATTTTTCTCCGCACAAATCCCCGTGCCCAACGGCCCGCGCCAAGCCGGCCAGTTATCCGCTTGAAGATCCGTATGAAAATAGAAACCCAAAGCGCTAAGCGCGCCAATCATTCGTGCCGCATTCATTGCGCAAGGCTAAAGGAAAACAGAGCGGGGTCAATCAGGAAGCTGCAAGTAGAGGCGGCTCGCGCAGGCGGTCATTTGCTGGCGCGCCAGTTGCGGTAAAGTTTCACTGGGTTTTTCCAAATGAGGATTCCGAGGAAAAGAACGAACAGGGAGAAAACCAAAATCGGGATTACAACAGCCAACACCGCGGTTACAACCGCGCCGATACCTTCAACTGTGGAGACCACCCAATTGCCCATACCGCCGGTGAGAGCCGTGGAAGCGCCGCGAGTCACGGTGGTGGTAATCTGCACCGCACCGGCCGCGCCGCCACCAGCGATGGCGGCCAGCGTCCATTTCAGCCACGGGCTCATATCGCCAAATACAGCGGCTGAAGTAAGCGTGCCCGCCACAACCGCTACGGGGGCAGCGATGGTATCCAGCGCGTTGTCGAGCCAAGGTATATAATAAGCACCCACTTCGAGCACCGCCGCGAGGCCGAAAGCCACAAGGGCGACATCGGAACTCATCCAGGCAAATTCAGTGCCGAGATTCACATGCCCCGCCTTGGCCGCGATGGCGATAATCAGCGGCGGAATGAAAATGCGAAACCCGCACGCCGCGCTGAGGCCCACGCCGGCCATTACGCTCAAGATGATTTGCCACGTATCCATGCAGCTAATCTAACCTAATCCCACGTTTTCACAAGTGGAATCGATTACAAAACGCGCGTAGTTTTTACAGTACGCGAAATTAGTTATCGCGAATGGTGGCGCCGAGCGTGGACTTGAGCGCCGTCACCAATGGATCGTGGGCGCTGTTGACGTCTTTGTCAGTGAGGGTTTTCTCCACGTTACGATAGGTGAAAGAATAGGCGAGGCTCTTTTGGCCGTCGGGCACATTTTTGCCTCGGAAGACATCGAAGAGTTGCGTGGCAACAAGATTGGCGGGTTTAGCTTTTCTGACGACGGCGAGCACATCGGAATGCGTCACCGACTCGGACACAAGCATCGCCACATCGCGTTCGCTCGCGGGGAATTGCGGGAGCGACTTAAAGGATTTATTCGTCGTGCGGCGTTGCAGCAAAATGTCGAGGTCAAGCTCCGCAAGGTAAACTGCGTCGCGCGCTTCGTATTGTTTGCCGAGTGGCGGCAGCAACTGGCCCATTTGGCCGATGACATTTTTGCCCATTTTCAACTCTGCCGATTCGAGAAACAACGCCGTGGCCTCCGTGCGCCGTTCGTATTGCACGCCAAACACGCCGAGGGTTTCGATCAATTCTTCCACCACACCCTTGAGATCCATCGCATCAAAACTGGCATTCTCGCCCTGCCAAAATGCTGCTTGGCCCTTGCCGGTGAGCAACAGCGCGACCGTGCGGCGTTCGGGTTGATCGGACGCAAACACGCGCCCGATCTCGAACAATGCCACATCGTGGGTTTGGCGCGTCAAATTATTCCGAAGCGAATCGAGCAAACCCGGCAACAAACTCGGCCGCAGCACGTTCATGTCGCTCGACAGCGGATACTCCAACGCCACGACCCCGGTGGACACGAGCTGCGCGGCGTTGTCGCTGATGAGCGTTTGGCCCTGAGCTTCGTTAAGGCCAAGTCCGGCAAGGATGTGGCGGGTTTCGGCGATGGCATCGTGGACGGCATCAAATTCATTTTCACAGCGGCAACCCATCGGCAGTGTGGCGGGGATTTTGTCCACGCCGTGAACACGGCACACTTCCTCGATAAGATCTACCTCGCGCTTTAAATCCACACGCCACGTGGGAATGCGAAAGGTCGCGGAGTCGTCATTGCTCGAAGTCGTTTCCAAACCGAGCCCTTCCAAATAGCCCACCGCTTTAGCGGGTTCGATGGAGATGCCGAGCAACGCATCGGTGCGCGCGTGACGCAATGTGATTTCAACCGGTTCCGGTTGTTGCGGGAACGCATCCACCGCCCCTTCAGCCACGGTTCCGCCGGCGGTTTCGACAATCAACTGCGCGGCGCGTTGACTGGCCCAGTCGGTGACGCCGACGTCCGCACCGCGCTCGAATCGGTAACTCGCGTCGGTGTGCAAGCTTGCGTGGCCTTTGACGTGGCGCGGATGTTTTGCGGATTGAAATACGCCGTCTCCAAAAGCACATCCTGCGTGGTGTCGTTAATCTCGGTGTTCATCCCGCCCATCACACCGGCCAGCGCGATGCCTTTTTCGGGGTCGGCGATGAGCAGATTGTCGGTTGTCAACTCGTGTTCGGCCTCATCGAGCGTGGTGAATTTTTCGCCCGCAGTGGCGCGCCGGACAACGACGGTGGGTTTGCCATCTGCCTTGGCCAGCAAGTGCAAATCGAAGGCGTGCAGTGGTTGGCCGGTTTCCATCATCACAAAATTGGTGACGTCCACCACGTTGCTGATGGGACGAATGCCGACGCTTTCTAACCGCGCGCGGAGCCAATCGGGACTGGGGCCAATTTTCACGCCGCGAATCACGCGGGCGTTATAGCGCGGACAAAGGTCGGGGTCGTTGATTTTGACGGCAACAAGGTCTTCGGTTTTTTCATCGGAAGCGTTGAGCAAAATCTCCGGATGCTTCAACGGGTTACCCGTCAGCGCGGCAATCTCGCGGGCGAGGCCGATGACGCCGTTGAGATCGGGGCGGTTGGGCGTCACTTCCAAATCGTAAACGACATCTTTCCCCGCGCGACCGAGGTGCTCGGCGTAGGGCTGGCCGAGTTGGGCGTCCGTCGGCAAAATCAAAATGCCTTCGTGGTCATCGTTGAGTTTTAGTTCGCGGCCGGAACACATCATGCCCTGCGAAAGTTCGCCGCGAATTTTGCCTTCCTTAAGCACGAACGGCTTCTCGCCTTCTTCCACCGGCATCGACGTGCCGATGTTTGCCAAGGCCACTTTGTCGCCCGCTTGAAAATTTGTGGCACCGCAAACAATTTGCAGTTCACTTTTGCCATCGGTCACCTTGCAGAGCGTCAGCTTGTCGGCGTTGGGATGTTTGTCGCGCGTGACCACCTGCCCCACCACGATGCCATCAAACGCGCCACCGGTTTCCTCCATGCCCTCGACCTCCACACCGAGCATCGTGATTCGCTCAGCGAGATCCTCCGCCGACCAATCAAAGTCGACGTATTCCTTGAGCCAATTATAAGTGACTTTCATGTGCTCTAAAATTGGCGGAGAAACCGCAGGTCGTTTTCGTAAAAAAGGCGAATGTCGTTGATGCCGTAGCGGAGCATGGCGATGCGTTCGATACCGAAGCCGAAGGCCCAACCGGTCCATTCTTCGGGGTCGAGGCCCACCTCTTCCAGCACAGCGGGGTGGACCATTCCGCAACCGGCGATTTCGAGCCAGTCTTTGCCCATCTTGCGGGTGAGGGCGTTGGCAAAATCGATTTCGAAGCTGGGCTCGGTATAACTAAAATAGTGCGGCCGAAAACGGATTTGAGTTTTTGGGCCCATCAAATCGCGGAAGACAAATTCCACCGTGCCTTTGAGATCGGCGACGGTGACATTTTTGTCGACGTACAATCCTTCGACTTGATGGAAGGTGGGATTGTGCGTGGCGTCGGCGGTGTCGCGGCGATACACACGGCCCGGAACGATGATGCGTACGGGCGGTTTCTGCTCCTTCATCACGCGGATTTGTACGCTGGAAGTGTGGGTACGGAGGAGGGGTCGGCCGTCGGTGGCCACGTAGAACGTATCCTGCGCGTCGCGGGCGGGGTGGTCGGCGGGGGTGTTGAGGGCATCGAAGCAATGATACTCGTCCTCCACCTCGGGGCCATCGGCGACAGCGAAGCCGAGTTTGCGAAAGCTCTTTACGATGTCCTCGGTCACTTGCGTAAGCGGATGCAGCTTGCCCAGCGTGCGACGACGGCCGGGCGCGGTAAAGTCTGTGGGCTCAGTGGGCGCAGCGGCGGCCAGCTCAATGCGGTCGCGCGCGGTTTGCAAGGCGGCTTCGAGTTCGCCTTTGGCGGCGTTGATGGATTTCCCCGCGAGCGGACGATCTTCTTTGCTGAGCGAGCCCATCTGTTTCATGAGGCCGGTGAAGCGGCCTTGCGGGCCGAGCCATGTGCCCTTGGCGTGGTCGAGCGCGGCTTGGTCAGTGGCGGCGTTTAGCTCGGCCAAGGCCTCGGCCTTCAATGGTTCGATTTCATCAAGCAACGACATCTTCTGCGGGGAATGTAGTAGGAACACTTGCGGCTATAAACAAAAAAAACGGGCGACCTTGTATTGGCCGCCCGTCTTGAAAGTGTGCCGTCTATTTTGCGGCCTTCGCTCCCAAGGCGCTTTGGGCGACCTTGACCAACTCGGTAAACGCCGCCTCGTCCTGCGCGGCGATGTCCGCGAGCACCTTGCGGTTGACCTCCACCTCGGCGGCTTTGAGGCCTTCGATGAAGCGACTGTAGGTCATCTCGTTGGCGCGGCACGCGGCATTGATGCGGACGTTCCACAAGCCGCGGAAGGTGCGCTTCTTGTTTTTGCGATCGCGATAGGCGTACTGCCGACCGTGGTCGAGCGCGTCCTTGGCGTAGCGGTAAAGTTTGCTGCGGCGCATTCGAAAGCCTTTGGCGGCTTTCAACCAGCGTTTGCGGCGTTGGCGTGAGGCGGGTCCGTTGGTGGTACGCATGGTAAATTCTCCTGAAAAACTGGGTGAGGTTAGTGGCTAAATGGAAGGCTCTCGGTGATGCGGCGCATATCGTCCTTCACCACATATGTGGCGGTGCGAAGGCGGCGACGGCGCTTGGAGTTTTTGGACGACAACAGATGGCGCTTGCCTTGGCGACTGCGCTTCACTTTACCGCTGGCGGTGAATTTGAACCGCTTGGCGACCGCTTTCCGCGTTTTATTGACTACTTTGTTTGGCATGAAATTCCTTCTGTTTCCCTCAAAATGGGCGCGCAGTGTATGAACACCCCCAATGGGTGGCAAGCGATTTCTCGCAAAAAATGAAGGAATTTTGGGTTGCGAAGGTTTTATTGGCCGCGATTGACCATATTCCCCGTCGCATCCCAGTTTTTACGGCTAATGGCCTCGCCATTTTGATAGACATAATGGCTCTGCACCTCGCCATTCGGGTGATAGTAAACCACCTTCCCGTGAAAACGCCCGTCCACCAGCGTGCCCTCGCTCTGCTTTTGGCCATCGGCGAAAAACGAAACCATTTCCCCATGCTGTCTGCCCGCGCGGTACTTCGCCTTGAACATCAGCTGCCCGTTGGGGTGATGCGAAACCGCCTTGCCCTCGAAGGGCTCGCGCGCATTCGGCACGTAAGCGAGGCCCTCTCGGGTTAGGAGTGAAGTGTAATCCGCCACTGCCGCCGGCCGCAGCACCAGCAACGCAACCAAACCCACCGTGCCCAAGCCCAGCGCGAGAATGAAAAAATGCCGACTCCACCACGAAGTGCCGCGCGGTTTCGTTACTGTGGGCGCGGGTTTATCTTCGGGCACCACGGCAACCACCGCAGCTTCCACCACTAACTTCGCCGCCTCTTTCTGGAATTCCACCCGACACGCCTCTTCCGCCGACTGCCATTCTTCTAGCACTTCGCTCACCGGCGCCCAGTCCGTTTCCCCCTCAATCCACGCCCAATCATTTTCCGCGAACGAGCCGCGCTCCACCAACACATTCACTTGTTTGGACTCGTACGGCCCCCAGTTCTTTCCCTCTTTGGCGATGTAAATGCTCATTGTTATTCACCCGGCACTTGGGGTAATCGACGCGGCGCTTTCCATTGTTTGTGCCATTTTAATTCCCACAAATCCGCCAGCTTAACGCTGTCCACGCTGCCGTCCATGAAGGCCACATTGCTGGCGCCGTTATGATAGCGGTCGATGCACAAGCGCGACAGCCCCTGCCCCGTTTGACCGCCGTACTCCAAATCTTTCGCCGGACGGTTCGATTCCATCGGCATCACCACCGGCCCCGTTCCTTCGCTGAACAAAGGCGCTTCGCTGCCGCCCTCTTCCATCCCGCGATAAAAATGGTCTGACATCCCGCCCTTCATTCGCGAATGATCCGACACCGCCCAGCCGTTGAGCGTGTACGTGCTGCTCAGGTTATTTTGATACTCCACAATCATCCCCGTCACCTTCCAATCAAAGCTCGGCATGCTGCGGATATTTTGTTTCGCATAAATCCCGTTAGTGTTTTTCGCCGGACTACGCAGCGGCACCATCGCGCCAAAATATTCACCCTCCTTTTTCGCCGCATCCTCGTATTCGCCCGAGGCAAAAAACTCCTGCGCGCATTGCGGGTCACCCTCCTCTTTCCAGACCCATTCACCGCCGCCGATCGCGCCCGATTCGTTTTCGTTCACCACTCCCACCCACGAGAGCCGCGGCGGAAAATGCTTGGCCGCTTCCACAAACCGGTTCCATTCCGCGTCATCATCAATGGTCACCAACTTGCCGCCGCGACCCTCCGCAATGCGCTTGGCAGACTGCCAAGAAACGGATGGTCAGACACGGGTCAAATGCTCGTAAGTACTCTCTGGGCTCGTCGTGCGCCACGCCATCTTTGAGTGACCCGAGCTGATGTTTTGGTTCGGCGAACACGCCGGACTGTGAAATACCTCCTGCTCATAACCCTCGCGCCGCGTCAGCGTCTCCACCCAAGTCCCCGCCGCCACCTTCGCGTGCGGCATAAATCCGCCCAACTCCACATCGTGCCCGATGTATCCCGTGCTGAGTTGCTTGAGATTGTTCCGGCTGAAAACACCGTGCCCCTTAATTTGCGCCCGGCCAATCGCCACGAAAAGGATCGACGCCAACACGCCGATGATTCCAATGACCACCAATAATTCCGTCAAAGTAAAACCCGCGCGTTGCATGAATTGCAAACGGCGGGGACAGGAAAAACGGACGGTCACTTTTGTTGAGATACGCTGTTTAGTCTTCATGCCAAAAAACTCCAACCGACTCGACCGCCCTGATGTGTCAGCGCAGCTTCATCGCCTACTATAACGTTCCACACATTTCGCACTTGTCAATGGACGCACTGAAATTATTTGAAAAGAGTTGTCACCGCCCGCAACACCGAATCCGTCGCGATGGGTTGTTGCAACAACTTCATCGCATCACTCGGCGGCCGCCACACCTTCGCATCTGTTCCCGCCCACAACACCACGCCCGGCAAACCCACCGCCGCCGCCAAATGCGTGATCCCTGAATCGTGCCCCACAAACGCACGGCACCCACTCAACACACGGGCCACCTCCACCAAAGGCGCATGCAGCAAAACACGATGGTGTTCGCGGGGAAGCGCGGCGCTCAGCCGTGCCACCCGTTCGGCTTCCGCCTCGCCGCCAATGATTATTAATTCAGATTCATTTTGCCCCAGCCAATCCGAAAGAAACTCTGCCCAGTTTTCTTCCGGCCAATTCTTAGCCGCACTGCCACTGCCCGGATGCACCGCCAACACATTTTGCTTTTCATCAACAATCGAAAGCTCCAACTGCGGCACCGCACTCGCCCCCGAAACACCCAATGGCTCCAACGACTCCAACAAGACCGTCGCCGCCGAAATGCCCGAGCCATCCGCCGGCCGATGACAGCCCGTAACGAATCGCGCTTCACTGGCGGCGCACACGTTATCTTGGAAAACCTCATCGGGATCGTGCAAAAAAGAAATCACCCAATCAAACCCCGCCAGCCATTCACACGCCCCATTATCGCCAACGCCATTTTCCACAAAAAAACCTACCCATTCGCGGCCTTCCAATGGCCGAGCTTCATCCGCCAAACCGCCCGCCACAGCCAATTCTCCGCACTCCCGCGAACCCAACACCGCCAACTCCGCTTGCGCATGCGCTGCCCTCAACGCCGCCAATACCGGCAGCGTCAGCACAAAGTCACCAACCGCCCCGCCCCGCACAACAAGAATCCGGTTGGGCACGCTAAAATGAGTCGTCATAAAAGTAAGATCCCCACTGGACAAACGTTGGAATGCCGCTAGCCTGACGCCAAGCTAACCCTCAAACGAAAGCATTCCTATGAAGAAATGGATTCCGATAATGGCCACTCTGCTGATTGCAGGCGTGTGTTTCACTTGGACCGCACGGTCCAACGACGACGACAAACGGCGCGATGGCGACAAGCCCCGTGAAGGTCAACGCGGCAAACCGCGCGAACGCGATCGTGACCGACCCGGAGACCAACGTGAACACCGTGAACGCGATGATCAAAAAACTGAGCGGGAAGAAGATCACAAAATACGGCAATTCATTGAACAAGCCGAACGCAAAATCAATGAACTACGCAAACAAGGCAAACACGAAGAAGCCGAAAAATTGCTTCGCCACGTGAAAGCCGAAATGGCCAAACGCCACGAGCACGGCGAACGCCGCGAACGGGAACAAGACCAGGAAGTGCGCAAGTTCATCGAGCAAGCCGAACGCACAATCAATCAACTTCGCAAAGAAGGCAAACACGAAGAAGCCGAAAAATTGCTTCGCCACGTGAAAGCCGAAATGGCCAAGCGCCACGAGCACGGCGAAGGCCGCGAGCGGGAACGTGAACACGGCGAACGTGAACACGGCGAACGTGAACACGGCGAACGTGAACACGGCGAACGCGAAGGCGGCAACGAAGCCCGAATGAAACACATCGGCGCAGCCATCGAACATCTGCAAGCCGCCGGAATGCGCGATTGGGCCGAGGAACTGGCCGCTCACGCCCGACGGATGAATAAAGGCGAACGCGAAGGCCACACCCGCGAAGCACGTGAGGATCGCGAGGAGCCCGGCCACCGCCACGAAAATCGCGAGCACGGCGAGGACGAAGGAAACGGCGACATCAATCAATTGCGCCGCGAAATGAATGAAATGCGAAACGCCCTGCGCGAGATACAAAAACATTTGGAGAAACGCCGCTAGACAAATCTCCACCCCCCCCTGAAAAAGCCGTCCGCGAGGGCGGCTTTTTTTGTGCTTACTTGAAAACCGTCAGACCCAGCACCATCAAGAGCACGGCAAAAGCCAGCCGCACGCCGCACATCATTTTGAAGCGCTGTTCGCTGGCGGTTGCCCAGTCGAGAATATCGCGCATACGCCACGGTGCCACGGTGAACCACATCGCCTTCACCACCAACGCGTAGGCGAGCACCACCAACACGAGGCGCCAATCGCTTTCGTGCCAGCGGGCGGTGTCCACAATGAGCTTGGCAAGCATCAGCAGCACCACCGCCAAGCCGCGAACGGCAAGGAAGTCTTTCAGGAAAAAACACGCACCCACGCCGGTGGCCACGATGAAGACTTTGAAGTGCATCCGGAATCTTTCAAAATCCGCCAGCGTCTCGCCGCTGAGCACCCAGAGAAACCACGCCATGCCCACGAGCGTGAGCGTCCAGCCGGCGGTTTCGTTTCGCGGGAATTTTTTCATCCAATCCATCGCGCCCTCCGTTTTGGCCAAGCCCCAAACGGCCGTCAGCACCATGATCGCGCCGAGCGCGAGGGACAAATTGGCGAGAGAAATTTCAGGCATTTCAGTTCAGATTCAAAATGGCGGGGTCGCCGTACAAAGTCGTTTTGGTGGCATCGGCAATTTGCACGTCCATCACTTGGCCGATGAATCGTTCGCCGCCCTCGAAGACTACAATTTTGTTGCAACGCGTACGGCCTTCGAGCCGCGCGGCGTTCCGGCGACTGGGGCCTTCCACCAGAATTTCCATTTGGCGGCCGATGTATTCTTTCAGCTTGCGCACGCGAATGACGTCCACCGCCTCGAGCAAACGCGCGTGGCGTTCCTCGATGAGCGACTCGGGCAATTGATCCGGCATCGCGGCCGCCGGCGTGTCGCGGCGTTGGCTGTACTTAAAAAGAAACGCGTTGTCGAATTCCACTTCGGCGCAAAGGCTCAGTGTTTCGTCGAAGTCCGCTTCGGTTTCGCCTGGGAAACCCACGATGATGTCGGTGCCGATTCCCATCTCAGAATCAGCGGCACGCAGTTTGCCGACCAAATCCACAAACCGCTCGCGGGTGTAGCCGCGATGCATCAGCTTGAGCATTCGATCACTGCCGCTTTGCACGGGGAGATGCGCGTTCTCAACGAGCTTGGGCAAGCGCGCGTACGCCTCCACCAAATCATCGCCGTAACCTTTGGGATGCGGCGAGGTGAACCGAATGCGCTCGAGGCCTTCGATTTCGTGCACGGCTTCGATGAGTTGCACGAAGGCGCTCTTGCCATCGCGCACGCCGATTTCGCGCTTGCCGTAGCTGTTGACGATTTGGCCGAGCAGCGTGATTTCTCGCACGCCACCAGCCACCAACTCGCGGCACTCGGCGACAATATCCTCAATGCTCCGGCACCGCTCGCGCCCGCGCGTGTACGGCACAATGCAAAACGTGCAAAACTGATTGCACCCCTGCATGATGCTCACGAAGGCGGTAACCGCCTTTGCTTCGCTGGCGCCGAGGGAGAGATGCTCGCGGATGGTGGCCTCGCTGCCGGTTTCTTCGGCGGTGTCCACCACTTTATCGCGCCGTCCGCCGAGAAGATCATCGAGGTATTCGCCCGCGCGATGAAATTTTTGCGTGCCCAACACGAGATCCACATCGGGCAATTGATCAATCAACTCCTGCCCGCGGCTCTGCGCCATGCAACCCATGAAACCGAGCACGGCATCGGGATTGTGTTTACGCGTTTGGCCGATGAGCGTTTGCATTTTGTTCAGCGCCTTTTGCTCGGCGGCATCGCGCACGCTGCAGGTGTTAAGCAAAATAACATCAGCATCCGCCTCCTCCGGTGCGACGACATAGCCCTTCGCCACGAGCTGCGCGGCGACGGCCTCGCTGTCGCGCTCGTTCATTTGACACCCATAAGTTTTGATGAAAACACTCGGCATACCGAAACGGCGGACGTTACGCCAGTCGCACAAGAATGGAAAGAGCAAACACAGATGCCCACGATATTCAGGATAAAACCCCATCCTGAACATCCTGAATATCTGTGTTCAAAAACCCTATTTCCCGTTGCCTTCAGAAGCCCTCTCTGTTACAACCCCGCAACGTTTGCGCGACGCGCCATGGCCGACCCCGAATCCTCTCAAAAACGCCGCCGCGATTATTGGCGTGAAAACCTCCGCATCATGGCTTGGCTGCTGGCGGTGTGGTTTCTCGTCTCCTACGGCTGCGGCATTATATTTGTCGATGTGCTCAATAAGATTTCCCTCGGCGGATTCCAACTTGGTTTCTGGATGGCTCAGCAAGGCTCCATCTACGTATTCGTTGTACTCATTTTCGTTTACGTCCGTTTGATGAACAAGTTGGACAAAAAATATGGTTTCGACAAAGAGGATGAATCGGAATCTGACAAAAAGGAGGACGCCTAAATGGACGTCAAGACGTGGACCTACCTCATCGTCGGCATCACCTTCGCGCTGTACATCGGCATCGCGATTTGGAGTCGCGCGAAATCAACCAGTGAATTTTACGTGGCCGGCGGCGGCGTGAGTCCCCTCGCCAACGGCATGGCCACAGCGGCCGACTGGATGAGCGCGGCGTCCTTCCTTTCCATGGCCGGCCTCATCGCCTATTCCGGCTACGGCGGCTCGGTGTTTCTCATGGGCTGGACCGGCGGTTATGTTTTGCTCGCGCTGTTGCTCGCGCCCTATCTCCGCAAGTACGGCAAATTCACCGTGCCCGAATTCATCGGCGAACGCTTCTATTCCAAAACCGCCCGCGTGGTGGCCGTCGTGTGTCTCATTCTCGTTTCGGTCACCTACGTCATCGGCCAAATGAAAGGCGTCGGCGTCGTCTTCTCGCGCTTTCTCGAGACCGACTACAACACCGGCCTTTTCATCGGCATGAGCATCGTCTTTTTCTACGCCGTCCTCGGCGGTATGAAAGGCATCACCTACACCCAAATCGTCCAATACGTCGTCCTGATTTTCGCGTACACCGTCCCAGCAATTTTCATCTCACTGCAACTCACCGGAAACCCCATCCCCCAACTCGGCCTCGGTGGGGATGTCGCCGGTGGCACGCCTCTCTTGGCAAAACTCGACACCGTCATCCAAGAACTCGGCTTCAACCAATTCACCACCGATGTGATGGGCAGTAAACTAAACATGTTTATGTACACCCTATCGCTCATGATTGGCACCGCCGGATTGCCGCATGTCATCATCCGATTTTTCACTGTACCCAAAGTCAAAGACGCCCGCCTCTCCGCCGGCTACGCGCTGATCTTCATTGCCATCCTATACACCACCGCCCCAGCCGTCGCCGCCATGGCGCGACTCAACCTCACCCAAACAATTCAGACCGGCAAAGTGGGCGCGCTCGATGGCAATCTCGAATACGAAAAACGGCCCGACTGGTTTAAGAACTGGGAAAAAACCGGCCTGCTCAAATACCACGATTGGAACGGAGACGGTCGAATTCAGTATTACAATGACGGTGGCTTGGGCGAATCGAAGTTTGCTCTCTTCACCGCCACCGCCCAACTCACCACCGCCGAGAAATCGATGGCCGAGGGCGACACCGATGCCTCGGCCGCCATCGCCACCGCGCAACATAGCATCACCACCGCCCAAGCCAAAATTGCCGAAGCCAAAACTCACCACGCCAAAACTGAGTTTGCCAGTCACGGCTGGCAAGGCAACGAGATGGTGAAGGTGGACAAAGACATCATCGTACTCGCCAACCCCGAAATCGCTAAGCTCCCGAGTTGGGTCATCGCGCTGGTGGTCGCCGGCGGATTGGCGGCCGCGCTGTCCACCGCCGCCGGACTGTTGCTCGCCATCGCCTCCGCCATTTCACATGATTTGCTAAAAGGAATCATGCGGCCGAACATCACCGAAAAAGAAGAACTCAAAGCCAGCCGCATCGCCATGATTGGCGCGATTTTGATGGCCGGTTATTTCGGCCTCAACCCGCCCGACTTCGCCGCCGGAACCGTGGCCATTGCCTTTGGCCTTGCCGCCTCATCCATTTTCCCCGTGCTGATGATGGGCATCTTTTCCAAGCGCATGAACCGCCAGGGCGCAATCGCCGGAATGATCGCCGGCATTGGCGTCACGCTGCTTTACGTTTTCCAACACAAAGGAATCATGTTCATCCCCGGCACCACGTTCTTGGGCGACATGAAAGAAAATTGGTTCTTCGGCATCACCCCCAACGCCTTCGGCGCAGTGGGTGCAGCAGTGAATTTCGCTGTCGCCTTTGCGGTTTCAAAAACCGCCGGCCCGCCACCCAAAGAAGTTCAGGAATTAGTCGAGCGCATCCGCACGCCGGGAGATTAAGTGACGGCCGTCCGGGAGTGACGATTTCCACCTCGTCCCACTTCAACATCCCGTCTCACCCAACACCTCCACAATCGATTCCCGCAACGCCTTCACCATCTTCCGCAACTGCAATTGCGTCGTACAATACGGCGGCAACAACGGAATCACATTTCCAATCGGCCGCGTCAACACGCCCCGCCGCGCCATCGCCTCGCACACGCGAATGCCCGCCCGCGCCTTCAGCGGAAACGCCGCACGCGTGCGCCAGTCGGCCACCAACTCCACCCCCGCCACCAATCCCTCCTGCCGCACATCTCCCACCGCCGCCAACGACCACAGCGTTTGCAATTCATCGCGCAATTGTTTTTCCAGCCCCCGCCGTTTCATTTTGGATTCCGACCCCTGCAAAATATCCAAACTCGCCAAAGCCGCCGCCGCGCCGAGTTGATTGCCCGTGTAACTGTGCCCGTGAAAAAATGTTTTGAATTCCTCATACTCGCCGAGGAACGCATCGAACACGGCTTGCGTGGTCAAGGTCGCCGCCATCGGCAGATACCCACCCGTGAGCCCCTTGGCAACGCACAGAAAATCCGCCGCCACCTTTTCTTTTTGGCACGCGAACATCGTCCCCGTACGCCCAAACCCGGTCATCACCTCATCGGCAATCAACTGCGCCCCACTCGCGCGCACCGCCTCCGCCACGCGCTTCAGCCATCCCTCCGGATGCGCGATCATTCCCGCCGCGCCCTGCACGCGCGGCTCCACCACAAAGGCCGCGTACTTCCGCTGCTTCAATTTCGCCTCCACTTTGCCCACGCATTCCCAGTTGCATTTGCGAGTCACTCGCGCATCCGCCCGTTCCGGTTTGGCTTGATTGAAGGGACAACGATAACAATTCGGCGACATCACTTTGTCGCTCTTAAACAAAAGCCCCCCGTACGCTTTGTGAAATAAATCAATGTGCCCCACGCTCACCGCCCCCACCGTGTCGCCGTGATACGCGCCTTGCAGCGAAAGAAATTTCGGAGCACGCGAACGCCCCGTGCGCCGCGTGAATTCGTATGACATTTTCAAAGCCACCTCCAACGCCGTGGAACCATCGTCCGAGAAAAACACCTTCGCCAACTTAGTCCGGGAGGGCGAAGCTCCCGCTGAGCCGCGCCCCGCCTTCACCAACCGTTCCGCCAACAACGCCGCCGGTTCATTGGCAAAACCGAGTGCCGAAGTATGCGCCACTTTTTTCAACTGCCGCTGCAAGGCCGCGTTGAGCTTCGGGTGATTGTGCCCGTGCAGATTCGTCCAAATGCTCGCATTAGCATCCAGAAATTTTTTGCCGCGCACATCCTCCAACACCGCCCCCTTCCCGCGCGCCAAAACGATGGGTTCGCGCCGCGCCCAATCGCGCATTTGCGTGAAGGGATGCCACACATATTTTTGGTCCAGCCGTGCCAGTTTATGCATCACCTTTTTCCTCCCCTAAAGTCTCCAATAATTTTTTGATGTCATCGGCTGAATGCGCCGCGCTCACCGTAATCCTCAAACGCGCTTCGCCACGCGCCACGGTCGGATACCGAATGGCCGGCACGAACACTCCCGCTTCCAGCAACCGCTCCGACAACACAACCGCATCGGCCTCGGCGCCCAACCTCAAAGGCAAAATCGCGCTTTGCACTACAGGCAGTTTCCAGCCGCGCGCGATGAGGCCGTTTTTCAATTGATCTACCAAACTCCACAAACGCGTGCGGCGTTCTTCGCCTTCCGCTGATTCCACCACTTCAATCCCCGCCCGCGCAGCCGCCGCCTGAGCAGGCATTGGCGCGGTGGAAAACACAAAACTCCGCGCGCGATGCCGCAGCAAATCTATCAACTCATTCGAGCCACAAATGTAACCGCCCGACGCGCCGAGCGCTTTGCCGAGTGTGCCCATCTGCACTTCCACGCGATGGGCCACGCCAAATTCCTCCGCCACGCCCCGCCGCCCTTCGCCGTACAAACCCGTCGCGTGCGCTTCATCGAGCATCAACCACGCGCCGTGTTGCTCCTTCAATTCCACCAAATTCAGCAAAGGTGCAAGGTCGCCGTCCATTGAGTACACACTCTCCGCCACCACCAACGTGCGACCGCCCCGCCCCGCCGCCCATTCGAGAAGGCGCGCGAGATCGGCGAGGTCGTTGTGTTTGCACACGCGCAATTTCGCGCCCGAAAGTTTGGCGGCATCCACGAGACTCGCGTGCACTAATTTATCGAGCACCACCACATCGCCTTGGCCGACCAACGCCGGAATCGTTCCGAGCGCCGACGCATAGCCGGAAGAAAACGTCAGCGCGGCCTCGGTCCCTTTGAACATCGCCAATGCGTTTTCTAATTCGTGATGCGGCGACTGCGAGCCGCTAATGAGCCGCGCCGCGCCCGCGCCCGCGCCAAATTTTCCGATCGCCGCCGTGGCCGCCTCTTTCAATGCTGGATGATTGGCGAGCCCCAAATAGTCATTGGCAGAAAAATTCAACACCTCGCGGCCCTCCAGCCGAACCCTCGGGCCCTGTGGCGAACCCATTTCGCGCACAGCACGGCGTAAATTTGCCGAATCAATTCCGGCTAATTCGCCCGCCATCTCGTCTTCAAAAGAAAAAGCCATCGTCACGCGTGGGCCGCGGATGATGCCGACGGCACTTCCCATTGTCCATCCAGCATCACTGCCTGTGCAGGGCCATTGTGGTTTATGATGCCTTCGATCGCATTTCCGACAGGGCCGCTGAATGGCAATGTAATCAAATCCGCGAACGCCGCCTCCGTTAACTCGCCTGTTTGCCCGGCCATCCCCAGCGCTCGGGCGGGGTTGATGGTGACGCACTGCAAAAGAGTTTCCAATTCTAAATCGGGAAAGGCCTCGCGATGGGCGCGGAGTTCGTCGAAGAGACTCAACTTCGCATCGCCATCGCGCATTGTGGCGAGGCTATCGGTGCCGAGACAAAGATTCACGCCCGCCGCGCGCAACGCCTCGGCGCGAAACGGCGCGTGGCCAAAGTACGCGTGGCTGCGCGGACAATGAACGAGGCTCACTTGATTTTCCGCCAGCAATCGAATGTCGTCGTCATCCAAATAATTGCCGTGAATGGCAAGCGTGCCCTCGCGCAATACGCCGTGACGCTTCGCGTGTTCGATGGGTGAACCGCTGCCGCAATCGGCCATCTCGCGGCCCGCGGCGGCAAGGCGTTCGTAAAGCGCGCCCGCGCCCTGGCGGAACATTTCGTCTTCCTCCACCGATTCGGCCAAGTGCATCGCCAGCGGCAAACCCGTGGCGGCACACGCTTTGAGTAAATCCGGCTTGGTGGTGTACGGCGCGTGGGGCGACAAACCCGCGTGCCCGCGCGGCGGTTTGTGGCTGGCAATCCAGTCCGCCAAATCGGCCACGGCTTGGGCGGCATCGCTATTGGCGCGAATGACAATCAACTCCAAAAACGAAATCATCCGCAAGGGCGTGGCCGCCCACAGTTCGGGCAGCAAATCCGGCCGCGTCTCGATGTTGCCCAGCGTGGTGGTGCCGTGCCGCAAACATTGGGCCGCACCATGCAGCCATGATTCGCGATGGGCGGCGTCATCCACATCCGCTTTGAGATCTACGATGGCGTTGATCCATTCGGTGAAGGAGCGCGGGGCAGGAATGGCGCCAACGAAATCGGTGTAGTCGAGATGGCAATGGGCATTGACCAACCCCGGCATCAAAATCACTTCGCCTAAATCTTCTGCCTCACTTTTATTTTCCGCCTCCGTCCATTTTCCCACGGCGGTAATGCGGTATCCATTCACGCGCACGAAGCCATCCGCGATGGGCGGTTGGGAAACAGGAACAACAATGCGCGCGCGCAGGAGCACGCGCCACGCTAACGGGGAACCCGCATCGCGGTCAACCTATGTCAAGCCGCCACCGCTTGGAGCCCGCTCTTTAATTGAGCCGCTTGTTTATGATTGCGGGCCTTGAGCTTGCTGTGTCGCTTGCGCAATTGCGCCTGCACTTTTTTGGTGACGAGATCGATGGCCGCGTAAAGGTCATCTTCCGCATCCCGCGCGATGAGATTTTGGCCGGGTAAAGCCACTTTCATCGTGCAGGTGAACCGCTTGTCGGGGTGGCCGATGTGGTCACGTTCCAAGTTCACAAACGCCGCGAGGGCGTGGGTTTCCTGATGATCGAGCTTCTCGACACATAAACGAACGTGATCCTTGAGGGCATCGGTAAGGGTAACTTTGTGGGTAGACAGGACCAATTTCATACAATGACAACCTACCACACATTCAGGATTTCGCCAGTGGAAGAGGCAAAAACTTTATGAACTTGCTCACACCGGGAAGCCCTTTATTCACAAGTTATTTATAATTCAAAAACTTGCGGTGGCGGGAAAATGTGGTTCGAAGGTCAGTTGATAATTGGCCGTAAATCGCCTGTATTTCGCGATAAACTGCCACATTTTCGTTTTTCGGATGCGCTGTTTCGCGTGAGTTTAACTTCACAAATTGGTCTGAAAAATTATTTATCGAGACTTTTTCACAATGATTTTTGGCCACGCACCACATCGCTTGGAGAGCAGCGCCGTACGCAGCGCCTTCGCTGACGGCGAGAGTCACCACCTCGGCATTGAAAACATCGGCCATGATTTGCCGCCAAAGTTTAGATTGCGCCCCGCCGCCGGTGGCGCGGATTTGCTTGGGCTTCACGCCGAGCGTGGCAAGGCGGCGAAGGCCGTAATTCATCCCGAGCGTCACGCCCTCCATCGCCGCGCGCGCGAAGTGACCCGCGCTGTGCGTGCGCGGATTGACGCCGAACCACACGCCCGTGCCATCGGGCACATTCGGCGTGCGCTCGCCTTCGAGGTACGGCAACAGAATCAGACCCTCGCTTCCGGCGCGAACTTTGGCGGCGGCTTTTTCAAATTGCGCGTGCGAGAGGACGCAATCGTTCCGCACCATCTCAGTGGCCACGGTGACGTTCATGGTGCAAAGCAGCGGCAGCCAACGATTGGTGGAATCGCAGAAAGCAGCAATCTCGCCTTGGGGATCAATGATGGGTTTTGATGCGCAAGCGTAAATCGTTCCACTCGTTCCGAAACTTGCAGTGACAATTCCCGGCCGCGTATTGCCGGTGCCGATGGCTCCCATCATATTGTCGCCGCCGCCGGCGCTCACGAGTGTGTCCGTGGAAAGGCCCAGCGATTTTGCAGTTGCAGCGGAAAGATGGCCGGCGGGTTGGTCGCTAGAAATGAGGGGCGGCAGTTTGTCCGCCAACGCCGGGTCGATGGCTTTGATGGCGGCGGCCGACCACTTGCGTTTTTTGACATCAAGTAATGCCGTGCCGCTGGCGTCGCCGTATTCCATCACGGCGTTTCCGGTGAGCCAAAAGTTTAGGAAATCGTGCGGCAACAAAACCGTGGCGAGGCGTTTGTAATTTTTTGGTTCGTGCTTTTTCAGCCACGCGATCTTTGGTGCGGTGAAGCCCGGCAACATCGCGTTCCCAACACGGTCGATGGTTTTTTTAAGGCCGCCGAGTTTTCGAGTGATCGTGTCGCACTCGGCGGTGGTGGTGGTATCGCACCAAAGTTTGGCGGGGCGAATGACCGCGCCCTTTTTATCGAGTGGCACAAACCCGTGTTGTTGGCCGCTGACGCCAATGCCCTTCACCTCGGCCGCGCTGGCTTTAGCTTGTTTGAGCGCGGCTTTGATCGTGGCCGCCGTGGCGCGTTTCCAAGTTTCCGGATGCTGCTCCTTCGCGCCCGCGGGCAAAGCACTGATGAGTCCGTAAGCGCGTTGGGCGCTGCCGAGCACCTTGCCATTCTTGGCATCCACCACCAACGCCTTGGTGGATTGCGTGCCGCTATCGATGCCAATAAAAAGTTCGCGCATTGAATGGCTACTCCGAATCGTCGGCGCAAATGATTTGAATCATTCGGTTTCCCAGCTCACCGAAGGGAACTTTTTCCTCTTGTTTTGTTTCGAAATAATTCAATACGGCAAACTCATCATCTTCAATTCGGACGGTAAATCCGGCTCCAACTTCGAGGGCTCGTTTGATTTGCTTGTCCGGCTTCATCGAGACGAATGGATAATCCACACACCAACCTTCCTCCCGCAGCTTCTGAACCATCGACAATGTGGGGGGACGTTTAGTTTCATCCTCAACCAGGGCGTAGACTTCAATGTTGCCGGGGATTTCCGGCATCAATCCTCGTTCTTTCAACAACTCCACCAACACCACATCGCCCATCGCAAATCCGGCAGCGGGGATTTCTTTTTTACCGCCGGAAACAAGGCTCACTAATTGATCATAACGGCCGCCGCCAGCGATGGCGCGGAATTTGCCGTGGCGATCGAAGGCTTCGTAGACGACTCCAGTGTAATACGCGAGGCCGCGGATGACGTTGTAATCGATCTTCACAAAATCGCTCATGCCGCGCGCGGCAAGATTGTCGAGCACGGCTTGGAGTTCTTCGGTCGGTTCGGCGCTGTCGATGAAATCGCGAACCTGCTCCAATGTGAAACCAAGCGCTTGGAATTTCTTTTCACTTTCTTCGGGCGCGGTACGTTCGAGTTTGTCGACGGCTTGATAAAAATCGTAAGCCTTCGATTCGTCGCCGCCGTTTTGATTGAAAAAATCCTGCCACGCGTTGCGGCTGCTGAGTCGAATAACAAAGTCCTCGGCGGTTAGGTTGAAATTGCGCAGCAAGTCGATGAGCATTGCGATCAGTTCCGCATCGGCGGCGGGGTCAGCTTCGCCAAAGATATCAGCATTGAACTGAAAGTGCTCGCGCAGTCGGCCTTTTTGCTGGCGCTCGTAACGGAAGAGTTGCGGGATAGAATACCACTTGAGCGGTTTTTTGTAATGCCGTTCACGGGCGGCCACCATCCGAGCCACGGTGGGGGTCATCTCCGGACGTAATGAAACGGCGCGTTCGCCCTTGTCTTCGAAGTTGTAAAGTTGGCCGACAATTTCCTGACCGCTCTTGGCGGTGAACAAACTCAGCGGCTCCAGCGGCGGGCCATCGTAGGGTTGAAAAGCATAGAATTCGGCGATTTCGTGCCACACGTCAAAAATGTGTTTGCGCACGTTGGCACTCCAAGCCTCGCCGTCGGGCAGGGGCTCGGGATAAAAATCACGAAATCCGGGCAGTCGCTTCACGCGGGGAGAAAACAACCGGCAGAGGCGATGGTCAAGCGCGGAAGCTGGGAAATTTACTTGAACCGCCAAGGCGTCAAGGCGCCAAGGGAAACCAATACTTAAAAAATCTTGGCGTCTTTGCGCCTTGGCGGTTGATTTTCACAACCCCAAATGCGCCCACAACGCCGGCGGCTCAAGGCGGAGGTTAATGTAAAATGGGCCGAAATCGCCGTAGCGGGCGGTGACTTCGTCTTTGCGCATTTCGTGGACGATGTCTTTTATCGAGGCCACTTCTTTGGCCATGAGGGTAACGCCCCATTCCCAATCATCGAGGCCGGTACTGCCGGTGATGAGCTGGCTAATGCGGCCGGCATATTTGCGGCCGGTGGTGGCGTGGGTTTTCATCAGCTTTTTGCGCGTTTCGAAATCGAGACTATACCAGTTGTCCTCACCCGCGCGCTTTTTGAGCATGGGATAAAAACACATCACATCCCAATCAGGCATTTCGGGATAGAGCCGGAATTTTTCGTAATCCACTTTCCATGCCATCAGCTCTTCCATTTTGGTGTCAAACTCGGGCGTGCCTTCTTCGAGCTTGAACTCCCGCTGCGCGCGCGCTTTGAGATCATCCTCGGTCGGTTGATACTCCGTCAACTCCGTGACGCTGAAATAGCTGTAAACCAAATCAATACTGCCTGCTGGAAAACACCCCTCGAGGTCGCGATGCATTTGCGCGAGCTGCGCGAGATCCTCGTGGAACAGCCAAAACGCAAGATCCGCCTTGCCGCTCACATTGGCAAAGCACCGTAATGATGGATGGGACGCATTGTTGTTGGCTGCGCAGAGGGCTTCGAGGCGTTCGCGCGCGGCCTCGCTTTCAAGCGGGGACAGTTCATCCCACGCCATACGATCCACACGATAAAACAAATGCATCACGTGGATGCCCTCGGTCATTTTCACAGTCGGCAAAGTCATAATTTTTTACGGGCAGGGAGAGTGTTCAATCTTCCGTTGTTTGGCAAAGGAAAACCCGTCGACGGGGCGACTAATTCAATTTCTGGTAAAACTGAAACAACCCCACCGCCGCCATCGCGATCGCCGAAATCCACAGCAACGCCGTCCATACTTTGCCCGGCTGAAGCGGTTTGTCCGTTTGTTTGTACCGGAAATACAGCGCCGCACCCGCGAGGAATGGCAGCATCAACGCCTGCGCCACGCCGCCCACCAGCACCAGCGACACCGGCGCACCCACAAATAAATACACTCCCGCACACACCAATGGCACGATGACACAACATTGGCTCAGCAATTTCGCACGCTCCTTTTCGCTGCGCGGTTTCTTCAGTTGAAACAGCACCAACCCATCCGCCAACAATCGCGCGTTCGAAGCCGAAGCCGTCACCATCGTAGAAAACAGCACCACAAACGCGCCCACTAAAAAAATTGTCAATCCCGCCTCGCCCAGCGGCGCGTACATTTTGGAAAGATCCGCGATCATCGTCTCATTGCTCACCCCCGAAGTGCCGTGCAACAACGCCGCGCCCAGCAGAAAAAACGCCACGGTCGCGCCCGTGTAAATCACCATCGAAACACACGCATCAATTCGCATCACCCGCAGCCACCCCTGCGTGCGCCGGTACCACACATTCGTCGGATTCGGCGTGCCCACGTTGCGCGCGTAGCCTTTTTCCAAACACCAGTATGGATAATAAATCAACTCCGATGCCCCCACGCCGATGATGCCGAACGCCGCAAACGCTGTGGAAAAATCCCCCGGCAAACGAAACTGAAATCCCTCGCGAATATCGCCCCACGAAATCGAATGCGCCGCCATCTCCGGCGACCATTGCAAACTGCCCAACGCGAACAACGTCGCCACCACAAACAGCACCACCATAATTATGGAAAACAACTCCACCGGCTTGTACTTTCCCGAGGCCAAAATCGCCACCGTCATCGCCGACACCACCAGCGCGATCAGGCGGTCAATCGTGAAAATCCCCGTTCCCCCAAACCCCGCGAACCAGCCCAACTCCGCCACCACCTTCCCCACCCCGCCCACAATGCCGCCGAGCTGAAACAAAATCCCAACAAACATAAACAGCCAACACCACACCAACCAAGACACCACCAACCGCGGCCCCGGAATCGTGTTCATCGCCTCCAACGTCGTCATCCCCTTGGAAATCGCAAACCGCCCCAGCTCCACCTGCACCAGCACCTTAATCATACATCCGCCGATGATAAACCACAGCAAGCTGAATCCATACTCCGCCCCCACCATCGGCGTGGCAATCAACTCCCCCGAGCCCACGATGCAAGCGGTGATAATCAACCCCGGCCCAAGATGCCGAATAATTCCGCGCCAATGAGTCGGCGCATCCTGAGGGCCAGTAGTGGACATGACCGAAGGCTAGTTTAAAGAAGTGATGGAAACAAGCCCTACACTATTTCCAGCGCACCACGTCGCCGGCTTTTAATGTAGTGGCGGGTTTGGCGGGGCGGGGTTTTCCGGCGCGGGTGAGTTGGGGCGGGCCGGTGGGGCGAATGCCGGCTTTGCGGCGGGCGGTGTAAATGGTCATTCCGGGTTTCCACGGGATGACTTTGCGCTCGCCGGTTTTGGGGTTGATAAGGGTGATGGTTTTGGAACTTTGCTTGGGCAGCGTTGGCGCAATAGTGACGGGCGGCTCTTCAGTTCCCCGCGGGCGGTATTGGAGTTGGGCTTCGGGCAGGAGGCGTTTGAGATCCTCGATGCGTTGTTCGTCCAGCGGATGGGTGCGCAGAAACCACGGCGTGCTGCTGCCGCCTTGGGCGCGATTGTATTCGGCGAAGCGTTCCCAAAACTTAATCGCCTCCGCCGGATCGTATCCCGCGCGCGCCATATAAATAAGCCCGATGCGGTCGGCCTCGCTTTCCTGCAGCCGACTGTGCGGCAGCTCGGAGCCAAGCGTGGTGCCGATGCCGTAGGCGATCATCAACGCGTTTTTGGAAATGGCATCCATTTTGGTGAATTGCGAAATCAACACCAGCCCGACGCCCTGCACCACGAGAACGCGGCTGAAGCGTTCCGCGCCGTGATGCGCCACCGCGTGCGCCACCTCGTGCGCCAACACCGTGGCGAGGCCGGCCTCGGTTTGGGTGATTTGCAACATGCCGGTGTACACTCCCACCTTTCCACCCGGCAAACAAAAGGCATTAGCTTGGCTGTTTTCAAACAGCACAAACTCCCACTGCGCCTTGGGCAGATCCGCCACCGCGGCGATGCGGCTGCCCACACGCTGCAGAATGGCGGTGGCATTTTGATCATTACTCAGCGGCGTGCTGGCTTTTAGATTGGTAAACGCACTGCGCCCCATGCTGCGTTCCATGGAGGGGGAAATCAGATTGAGCTGCGAGCGGCCAGTCTCCGGCACAGTGGTACACGCGATCGGCCCCAGCAACAGCGCGGCAATGCTTAAGCATTTGAAGTAACCCAAAAACCTCATTGGCGGAGCATACGAAATTTACTGTTTTTTTCAAGCACCGCATTTGCCTTGGCCCCGCCTCGGGCGGACGGCATACTGCGCGTGGATGGAAATCCAACTCGCATACGGCGAAGGGCAGTTGCCCATTGAATGCCCCGACGACCGCACGACGGTCATCCACCCCACCCCGCGCGAAGGGTTGGCCGATGAACGTGCCGCGCTGCTTGCCGCGCTGGAAAACCCCATCGGCGAGAAACCGCTCAAGCAGTTGATAAAAGCGGACACCAAAATCTGCATCCTCTTCACCGACCTCACCCGCGCCACACCCAACGAACGCATCATCCCGTGGTTGCTGGAGCACTTGGCCCACGTGCCGCGCGAAAACATTTTATTGCTCAACCAACTCGGCACGCATCGACCCAATTCGCGCGCGGAGATGGAGCAAATGCTCACGCGCGAAGTGGTCAACAATTATCGCGTGCTCAACGCCGAGCCCTTCAACCGCGAGGCGCACGTGGAGCTGGGCACCACCCACGACGGCACGCCCGCGCTCATTCACCGCCACGCCGTGGAGGCGGATTTGCGCATTGTCACCGGCTATATCGAGCCGCACTTTTTCGCCGGCTACAGCGGCGGCCCCAAGGGCATCATGCCCGGCGTGGCGGCGCTGGAGACGGTGATGAGCAATCACGGTGCAAGACACATCGGCAATCCCAAGAGCACCTTTGGCGTCACGTACGGCAACCCGATTTGGGAGGAAATGCTCGCCATCGCCCAGCGGCCGGGGCCGAGTTTCTTGCTGAATGTCACGCTGAACGAGCAGCGCCATATAACCAATGTATTTGCCGGCAACCTCATCGAGGCGCACAAAAATGGCTGCGAGTTTGTGGCACGCACCGCGATGCAGCCGGTGGAAAAACCCTTCGACGTGGTGGTGACCACCAACAGCGGTTACCCATTGGACCTCAATTTATATCAAGGCGTGAAAGGCATGAGCGCCGGGGCGCGGATTGTGAAGGAAGGCGGCACGCTCATCCTCGCCTGCGAATGCCGCGAAGGCGTGCCGGAGCACAGCCCGATGGATCAATTGCTGCGCACCGCGCGCAGCCCGGAAGAAGTGCTGAGTCTGCTCGCCACGCCGGGCTTTGAAAAACCCGAGCAATGGCAAGCGCAGATCCAAGCTCTAATCCAGCAACGAGCCGATGTGCGCGTGTACAGTTCGCTTGATGCCGAAACCCTGCGCGCCGCGCATCTCACGCCCTGCGAAGACATCAGCACGATGGTCGCCGCCGAGCTGGAACGCCACGGGCCGGATGCCCGCGTGGCGGTGCTGCCGCAGGGGCCGTTGACGATTCCGTATTTGATCGAGTGAACATCGGCAATTGTGAATAAATATTTATTCACAAACGGCCGGTTTTACCCATACTCATTCCGGTTGCTGATTCCAGCGACTTAAGGAGGTTAAAACATCTTATGGAAAAATTGATTCGCAAGAGCATTGCGTTCGCTTGCTTGTTTGCCGTAACCGCGCCCGCTTGGGCCCAACCCGCACCTCAGCCCATTCGCATCCCCGTGACGCGGCCGGGCTTGGGCACGCCCCGACCCAATGCGCCGTCCTTTCCGCTGGACGTGCAGTCGCAAAAACGCAAAGGCCCCAGCTCGCCCAATATTATTCTCATCATGGCCGATGACCTCGGCTGGGGAGAACTGGGCAGCTACGGCCAGCCGGTAATCAAGACGCCCCACCTCGACCGCATGGCGGCGGAGGGCATGCGCTTTACCCAAGCCTACGCGGGCAGCTCCATTGGCGACGCCTCGCGCGGCTCGCTCTTCACCGGCAAACACACCGGCCACGCCTACATCCGCGGCAACCGCCGCGTGCCCCTGCGTGCCATCGACATCACCATTCCGCAAATCCTGATGGCCGCCAACTACGAAACCATCGCGCTCGGCAAATGGAATCTTGGCGAAAAAGGCACCACCGGCGAACCCTTCCGCAAGGGCTTCCGCCACTGGGCCGGATTCGTCGACCAACTGCATGCCAATAATTATTACCCCACTTACTTATGGCGATACGAGCCGGGCAATGGCGGCATCAACCAATTCAATGGAAACATCCAAATCCACGCCAACGCTGGCGGCAGGCGCGTTCAGTACAGCACAGATATCATCACCAAAGCGGCCCTCAACGCCATCCGCATTTACAAGCCCGCGCCGGAAAGCCAATACAAACCATTTTTCCTGTACGTCTCCTACACCGCGCCGCACGCGAACAATGGGCTGGCGCAAAAGACCCGCAACGGAATGGAAGTACCCAATAACGCTTATCCCTATGCCGGCGAACGCTGGCCGCGGCCCGAACGCAACAAGGCGGCGATGATCACCCGAATGGATCAGGCGATCGGCCAAATCCTCACCAAGCTGCGCGAGTACGATATTGAAGAAGATACCATCGTATTATTTACCAGCGACAACGGCCCGCACATGGAAGGCGGCAATGACCCGAAATTTTTCCGAGGTGCCGGGCCTTTCCGCGGCATCAAGCGCAGCCTCTACGAAGGCGGCATCCGCGTGCCGATGATCGTGAAATGGAAAGGCAAAGTAAAAGCCGGCGTGGTGACTGAACAGCCGTTTGCATTTTGGGATATGCTGCCCACTCTGCTGCACGTGGCCAAGCTGCCCACCCCGCGCGAGACCGACGGCATCTCGCTGCTGCCCACGCTCATCGGTTTGCCGCAAAAGCAACAGCATGATTTTCTGTACTGGGAAGTGCACGAGTTCGGCTCGCAACAGGCCGTGCGCCAGGGCGACTGGAAAGCCGTGCGCACCGCGCCGGGCAAGCCGCTGGAACTGTACAACCTGAAAAACGACAAAGGCGAAACGCGTGACGTGGCTGCGCAACATCCGGACGTGGTGAAAAAATTTGAGGGGCACCTGTCCACGGCCCGGGTAAAATCAACTTACTGGCCGCTCCGAGCGGCTCCTAAGAAATCTGCCAAGCGCTAGCCGGTTGGCAGGATCGAAATCACAACACCGCCCGGATGAGTAAGCCGGGCGTCTTTTTTATTTCACCGGCGCAGCGCCCTCGGCC
The DNA here is from genome assembly GCA_937775205.1 of uncultured Verrucomicrobiae bacterium. GTDB lineage: Bacteria > Verrucomicrobiota > Verrucomicrobiia > Limisphaerales > UBA1100 > JACNJL01. The sequence goes on from CALKBX010000004.1 coordinate 46,522, forward strand.
ACGACCCGAAAACCCGCGTGTTGCGATCCGGAATCCGGCGTGTTTTTCATCCGACGCGAAGGCCGGAATGCGCCGCAATAAAGATCCGTGCACAAATACGAACCGCCCCGCTGGATGCGTTTGGGGATGCGATTGCGGCCGTCATTGGGGTCAAAACTTTCCTGCTGCAATGGTCCGCCGGGATTTTTTACCGGGCTCGCGCTGTAATACGCGGGCGCATACCAGTCCGCACACCATTCCCACACATTCCCCGCCACATCGTGCAGTCCGTAGCCATTAGCGGGGAAAGTGCCCACCGGGGCCGGGCCATAAAACCCATCCACTTTTGTATTCTCCCGTGGAAAACGCCCATGCCAAATATTGGCAAGTGGATTGTCGCCGGGCTGTTGTTTGTCGCCCCACACATATTCCTTGCCGTCGAGCCCGCCTCGCGCAGCATACTCCCACTCCGCCTCGGTGGGTAGGCGATGCTTCACGCCGGTGGCATCAGTGATCCAAGCGCAATACGCACGGGCATCATCCCAATTAATGTGCACCACGGGATAATTGCCACGCTTTGCAATATCAGAAGCCGGCCCCTCGGGGTGCTGCCAATTCGTACCGCCCACATAGCGCCACCACTTACCCCACGCGTTGTGCTGCTTGAGCATGTTCACAGGAATATCTTCCGCGGGCGGAGTGAACACAATCGATCCGGCCACAATTTTATCCTTTGGAATATCGGCAAACTGTTCCGGCGGAATGCCGAGGCTCGCCGCCGTGGGCACCTGCTCGGCGAGGGTCACATATTTTGTGGCGGCGACAAACTTCGCAAACTCAGCATTGGTCACCTCATGCACGCCCATCCAAAACCCATCGAGCCTCACCGGATGCACCGGAGCCTCATCGGCGGGCCCATCCGCCCAGCCCATTTTGAATGTACCCGGCGGAATCCATGCCATGCCGGTGGCATCAAAATTTTTCTTACCGGGAGAATTTTCAGTCGCAGCGGGGCCGCCGCTCCCTTCGCCGGGTTTGCAACCGACAATGCATATTGCCAGCGTAAAAGTTAAAATCAGTTTCATTGCTTTACTGCGCCACTTCGTTGGTTTGCATTTTAGGATGGCCGAAGCTATCCAACGCCTCACGCTCTTTCCGTTGATCTGTGGTCATTCGGATACTCCAAAGCGTCCACATAATCCCCAGCACAATTCCCAACAGCACGAAGGCTCCCAAAAAATACGGCCACCGATAAGTGGGTAGTGATTCGGGCGCGTTGTCCGGGGGCGTCATGGGCGGGCCAAAGATTAAACCCACTCAACAAAAATGCAATGCGAATCTGGTTGCGCTATGGGCGGGCGGCGTGGTTCCCTCCGCCATGCCTCCCGCGCCGCTCCAGCCCGGCACTTTGTATCTCGTGGCCACGCCCATTGGCAACCTCGAGGACATCACCCTGCGCGCGCTTCGCACCTTGCGCGAGTGCAGCATCGTGGCAGCGGAAGACACCCGCCGCGCACGGCAATTAATGCGCGCGCACAACATCGATCGCCCCACGCTCAGCTGCCATAAATTCAACGAAGCCAAACGCTCCGGCGAATTGCTCGAACGCTTGGAACGCGGCGAAACCATCGCAATGGTGAGCGACGCGGGCACACCGGGCATTAGCGATCCGGGCGAACGCATCGTGCGCGCCGTGCTCGCCGCCGGTTATCGCGTGGAACCCGTGCCCGGCCCATGCGCGTTGGCGGCAGCTCTCCCCGCGAGCGGATTAGCAATAGCCGAGTTTCATTTCGTCGGATTTCTCCCGCACAAAAGCGGCGCGCGTTTGCGCCAGCTGGAAGCGCTTGCAGAGGTTCAGGGCACGCTTTGTTTTTATGAATCACCCCATCGCGTGGTAAAATTTCTGGGCGAACTCGATGGCCTTTGGCCCGAGGCACAAGTGGTGTTAGCACGGGAGTTGACCAAAAAATTTGAGGAATTTCTGCGCGGCACACCTGCCGAATTGCTGGCCCATTACGCCGAACGCAAACCCAAAGGGGAATTTGTGGCACTCGTGCAGCGCGCGCCCTAAGCTTGGCTTGAGCTTGCGCGCGCAAGCACATCGTGGTTCCCTCCCGCCCATGGCCATTTTGTACGTGGGCAACCTGCCCTTCAAAGTTACTGACGAAGCACTCGCCGAACATTTTGCCACCGCCGGCGAAGTGGCCGAAGTCCATCACGTCCGCCAAAGCGAAACCGATCGCTCGCAAGGCTGCGGCTTCATCACCATGGCCGATGACACCGCCGCTGCGAAAGCAGTGGAGACACTCGACGGACAGGAATTCGAAGGGCGCGAACTCAGCGTGTGCCTCGCGCGGCCTTGATTGAACATTGAACACAAATGTTTAGGATATTTAGGATTCAATCCTGTGCATCGTGAATATCTGTGTTAATTCAAAAACTTCCCCGGATTCATAATGCCCTTGGGGTCAAGGGCGTCTTTTACTATTTGGTGCAGTCGACGCACTTCAGTGGGAGCGGCCAATGGCCACCAGCGTTTTTTGGCAAGGCCGATGCCGTGTTCGCCGGTGATGACGCCATCGTGCTTGAGCACCCAACGGAACAGCTCATCCAAAGCCGCATCGCGTCGGCGGGCGTGGCCGGGTTTTGATTCGTCCACCATCACGTTCACGTGAATGTTCCCATCCCCGGCGTGGCCAAAACAGGCGATGGGCATGGCGTGCTTTTTTTGTAGACGCGCGGCGAAGGCAAAGAGTTCCCCCAACTTGCCGCGCGGGACGACGATGTCTTCATTTAATTTCACCAAACCGGTGTCGCGCAAGGAATACGAAAACTCGCGGCGCAGTTCCCAAATGGCTTCCACTTTTTCCGCGCCGAAGGCGGCGTCAATGAAACGCGGCTTGAGCGGGGCCATCAGTTTTTTTAAACCCCGCAGCTCGGAGCGCACGCTTTTTTCCTGTCCGTCCAACTCGATGATGAGGTGCGCGCGGCAGCCGTTGAAGCGGTCACTGCCGGTGCGTTTTGTGGCGGCGCGCAGCGTAAATTCATCGGCCACCTCCAACGCACTGGGCAGATAACCCGCCTTGAACACCGTCGCGATTCCGCGCGTGGCGGCGCGCATGGAGCCGAGCCCCACGGATAATGCGGCGCGAAAGGGCGGCAACGGCAACAGCTTCAGCGTGGCTTCGGTGACGATGCCGAGTAATCCTTCGGTGCCGGTGAAGAAGCGCGAGAAATCAAAGCCGGTTTTGTTTTTGTGCGCGCGGCCGCCCACGCGCACGAGGGTGCCATCGGCCAACGCGAATTGCAGGCCGAGCACGTAGTCGGATGTGACGCCGTATTTAAGACTGCGCGGCCCGCCAGCGTTGGTGGCGATGTTGCCACCGAGGCTGCAGTCCGCGCGACTGGCGGGGTCCGGCGGATAATACAGCCCCTTCACCTCGGCTTTGTTTTGCAAATCGGCAGTGATAACGCCCGGCTGCACGACAGCTACAAAATCGTTTTCATTGATTTCCCGAATGCGCCGCATCCGCGCGGTGCTAAGCACAATGCCGCCGCGCACCGGCACGCAACCGCCAACGTAGCCGTAGCCCGCGCCGCGCGGGGTGACGGGAATTTGATGCCGATGGGCAAAGCGCAAAATTGCGCTGACACTTTTGGCGCTACGCGGAAGGGCCACGGCTTCGGGCGCGGCGGTGGCAAACCATTTGTCACCGGAATGCGAGGCAAGCGTGGACTCGTCAAGGCGCAGTTCGCCGGGGGCGAGTTGGCGTTGGAGGCGCTGCCAGAGTTTAGGGTTCATCCGATTCAACCGATTCAATTAGAGCGCGCGCATCGTCACGTTCGTTTTCGGGAACCTGCACACGAATGCCACCGGTGGCAAGCGAGTAACCTTCCATGCTGAAGGCCGCCGCCTCGCCTTCGACGGTGGCTTGAAAACCAGCGGTGCGCAGCCGGGCACAAACCAATTGCGCCTCGGGACCGTTGAAGGAGGTGAACACAGTGACGCGATCCATGCCTCACCTCGGGCGACCGCTCTTGGGCGGAGCGCGGTTGTTCGTGGGCGGCGGTTTGTACAATAAGCCGCGGGAATTGAGATTGCTGGCAAGGATGGAAAAATTTCCGGCGGCGCTGTTGAGATTGGTCATCAGTCGGAAAAATTCTGTGCGCAACGCGTCGTTTTTCAGCAATCCCCCGGCGAGGCCTTTGCCGGCTTCCAGCTCGGCCAAAATGCGGTCGGCATTTTGGGTAAAGTTTTTGAGATTAGCGGTGACCGCGGCGACGTCCTTAACGATGACGTCGATGCTGGTTTGATTGGTGGAAATGGTGGCCTGTAATTTTTCAGTGCTGATTTTGAGGCTGGCGGAAATGGCAGTGAGGTTGGTGAAAACCCGACTCACCATCGGTGCGTTGGTGGCGATGAGGGTTTCTAAATGGCTGGCAGAAGTATCAAGGCGTTTTGTGAATTGCGCAAAATTGTTGAGGCTCACTTGGAGGGTGTTGGTGTTGTTGGCGAGCATCGTGTCCACGCGCGACACGGCGTCGTGAAATTTCTGCACGGTGAGATCCACGTTGGGGGCGATGTTGGTGGCAAGGTTGTCGGCAAAGGTGTGAATGCTTTCGGTGGTCATTCGGAAATCCGCAATGGCGGCGGTGAGGTTGGTGAGCGTTTCGCTGCTAAGCACGGTTTGATCCAGCCGATTGATGGCGGAATCCAGCGTGACCATGCTTTTATCGACACGCTGTATGAGCTGCTGCGCATCGCGGGCGACGGTCATGAGATCGAAGGGAGCCTCGCAATTCATAGTTGCACCGGGCTTGAGCGGGGCACCTTTTTCCTCGCCGGGAATCGCTGCCACATATTCATCACCCATGAGTCCGGTGACATTGATTCTAAATTGCGTGTTGCTGTCCAAGGCACTCCAGTGTTCTTCAAAAATATCCGCGTGAATGACGACGCCGCGCCCGTCATCGTTGAGGGTGATTTTGTCGACCACGCCGATCTTGACCCCGCTCAATTGAATGGGCGCGTTGGCGATGACCGCACCGGCGCTGGGGGAACGCAGCTGGAGGGGAACGGTCTTGGCGAGGCCGAGGCCGGTTTCGCTAAATTTCAAAGTCATCACCGCCGCCAAGCCCAGAACAACGATGACAAACATGCCCACTTTTATTTCTAAACGACTTGCGCTCATAACAACTCCTCCTCCTTAAGATCCGCCTCGCCTTTCACAAACCGGCTGATGACCGGATCACTCGAATTAAATACTTCATCGGCTGGAGCGTCCAGATAAACTTGTCCCTCGCGCAGATATATAATCCGCTGCCCGATGCGGCGGGCGCTGCGCATGTCATGAGTGATGACGATGGAGGTAATGTTAAACTGATCGCGCACGCGCCGCATCAATTGATCGATGCTGTCGGACACCACCGGATCAAGCCCCGTGGTGGGCTCGTCATATAAAATAATTGTTGGCCGATGCACAATGGCGCGCGCAAGACCGACGCGTTTGCGCATGCCGCCGGAAAGCTCGGAGAGCAGATTGGACTCCACGCCGGGCATTTCCACGAGGCGCAACATTTCCATCACGCGCTGTTCGATTTCGGCCTCATCCGTCACGCCTGAACGGCGCAGGGGGAAGGCGATGTTTTCAAACACATTCATGGAATCAAACAAGGCCGCGCCCTGAAACAGCATCCCAAACTGCCGGCGCACGGTGAGGAGTTCGCGCTCATTCATTTCGTTGAGTGACGCGCCTTGCACGCGCACGGTGCCGGCATCTGGCATCATCAATCCCACCAAATGCTTGAGCACCACGCTCTTGCCCGTGCCGCTGCGGCCAATGATGGCGAGGCTTTCGCCCTCCGCCACGCGGAAGGAGACCTCCCGCAACACGACGTTGTTGCCAAAACTTTTACTGATGTTATCGACTTCAATCATCACGGATATAAAAGCCCGCGCAGAAACAGGGTGAGGAAAAAGTTGCTGACGAGAATGGCGATGCAGGATTGCACCACCGCCTGATTGGTGGCGCGACCCACACCCTCCGCGCCTTCGCCGCAGTTGAGCCCGCGATAACAGCCAATCAACCCGATGATGCCGCCGAAGAACACGGCCTTGATGCAGCCGAGCATCACGTCCTGTACATCCACAAAAAAGTAAAGGTGACGGAGACCATACGCGCCCTCGAGGCCCAGCACGGTGATGCCCAACACATACGCCGCCGCGATACCCACCGCCCAGGTAAGCACGGTGAGCAGCGGCATGGCGATGACGGTTGCGAGGAAACGCGGCACTACGAGGTAATCCACCGGATGCGTGGCCATGGTGCGGAGGGCGTCGATTTGTTCAGTCACGCGCATGGTGCCCAGCTCGGCAGCGATGGCGGCGCCCACGCGGCCGGCCACCATGAGGCCAGCCAGCACGGGGCCGAGCTCGGTGATCATCGCAATGCCCACCACGGTGAGGGTGGCGTTGTCCATTTTCATTTTGTGGAATTGAAAAAATGTTTGCGCGCAAAAGACCATGCCGGTGGAGGCACCGGTGGTCAGGACGATGACTTGGGATTTCCAGCCGATGAAGTGGAGTTGCTTGATGAATTCATCCCAGTGCAAACGGGTAGTGAAGAGGGAACGAAAGACCTCGCCGGCGAGCAACACAATGCTCCCCATGCTTGCAACGAAACTGGATGCTCCTCCCCCGACGGTGTGTGTGGACACTCCTCCCCCTTTTTTGATTGCCGCCCCCACGGCCGCGGCGAGGCTAGTCGCCGGCGGACACCGTTTCCTCTTCAGTCTCGGTGGAAGCTTTTTGTTTAAACGTCAACTTATCGTCCTTGGCGGACACTTTGATGGGGTCGCCCCCAACTAGACTTCCGCGCAAAATTTCCTCGGCCAGCGGATCCTCGAGGAAACGCTCCACCGCGCGCCGCATTGGCCGAGCGCCGTATTCGGGATCGTACCCTTTTTCCACCAGCAAATTGTGCGCTTTTTTGTCGAGCACGAGGTCGATCTCTTTTTCCTTGAGGCGCTCGGTGACTTTGCGCAGCTCGAGACCCAAAATTTCGCCAAGATCTTTTTTGACCAGCGAGCGGAAAACAATCATATCGTCGAGCCGATTCATAAACTCCGGCCGGAAGGTTTTCTTGGCCTCTTCCATAATCAGCTCGCGCATCTTTTCATAATCAACTTCATTCGCAGAATTATTGAAGCCGATTGAGGTGCTCTTCTTGGCGCTTTCCGAGCCCACATTGCTGGTGAGTAAAATGATGGTGTTGCGGAAATCCACCGCGCGGCCCTGACTGTCGGTGAGTTTGCCCTCCTCCAAAATCTGGAGCAACATGTTCATCACGTCCGGGTGGGCCTTTTCGATCTCATCAAAGAGCACCACCGAATACGGCCGACGCCGCACTTGCTCGGTGAGCTGACCACCTTCCTCAAAGCCAACGTAGCCGGGAGGCGAACCGATCAGGCGCGAGCTGGCAAATTTTTCCATGTACTCGCTCATGTCGATTTGGATTAGCGCCTTAGAATCGCCAAAAAGTTGATCGGCAATGGTCTTGGCCAAAAGCGTTTTACCCACGCCGGTGGGGCCCATCAGGGCAAAGGCGCCGATCGGCCGCACGGGATCCTTGAGATCCGCCCGCGAGCGACGCAGGGCTTTGCTGAGTGCGGTGACCGCGGCGGTTTGGCCGATGACCACTTTTTCCAGCTCCTTTTCCATACTGAGAAGCTTCTTGATTTCGTCCTTCTCCATGCGTTGCAGCGGGATGCCGGTCCACTTGGAAATGACGTGCATGATGTCCTCATCGGAAATGACCGCCCTGGTTTCCTCGCTGGCGGCCTTCCATTCGGCCATCGTGGTTTCCAAATTTTCCTTGGCGTGCTTTTCCTCATCGCGCATGGAGGCGGCGCCCTCGAAATCCTGCTCTTTAATCGCCGTCTCCTTGCGGGTTTTAATTTCGTCAATGGCGGCCTCGAGTTCCTTGATTTCCGGCGGCCGCGTCATGGCTTGGATGCGCGCGCGGGAGCCGGCCTCATCCATCACGTCGATGGCCTTGTCTGGCAAATAACGGGAAGTGATGTAGCGGTCGGAAAGTTTGACGGACGCTTCCACCGCGGCATCGGTGATCTCGGCCTTGTGATGCTCTTCGTATTTAATTCGCAACCCCTTGAGAATCTCGATGGCTTCGTCGATGGACGGCGCCTCCACTTTCACGTTTTGGAAACGACGCTCCAACGCGGCGTCTTTCTCGATGTACTTGCGGTACTCGGTAAGGGTGGTGGCGCCCACGCATTGCAACTCGCCGCGACTGAGCGCGGGCTTGATGATGTTGCTGGCGTCCATCGTGCCTTCGGCGGAACCGGCACCCACGATGGTGTGCAGCTCATCGATGAACAAAATTACATTCTTCGCCCGGCGAATTTCATCCATCACCGCCTTGATGCGCTCCTCGAATTGGCCGCGGTATTTGGTGCCGGCCACCATCAACGCGAGATCCAACGTCACCACGCGGCGATCTCGTAAGAGTTCGGGCACGTTGCCTTTGATGATTTCCTGCGCAAGCCCTTCCACGATAGCCGTCTTGCCCACACCGGCTTCGCCGAGCAGCACGGGGTTGTTCTTCGTGCGACGGCAGAGAATTTGAATGACGCGCTCGATTTCGTCTTCGCGGCCGATCACCGGATCCATCTCACCTTTGCGGGCAATCTCCGTGAGGTCGCGGCCAAAGGCGCGCAAGGCGGGGGTCTTGTTGCCCTTTTTACCGCCGCCTTTGGTTGGGGCGGTTTCGCCCGCCTCTTCCATCTCATCCTCGCCCATTGCGAAGTTGGGATCGAGTTCCTTCAAAATTTCCTGGCGCGTTTGTTCGATGTCGATGTCCAGATTCTTGAGCACGCGCGCCGCCACGCCTTCGCCTTCGCGTAGGAGGCCGAGCAAAATGTGCTCCGTGCCCACGTAAGTGTGCTGCAGTTGCTTCGCTTCCTTGGAGGCGAGGTTGAGAACTTTTTTGACGCGCGGCGTGTAGGGAATATTGCCGACCTGTTTTTGGTCCGGCCCCGTGCCGACTTGTTTCTCGACTTCCAGCCGCACGGTTTCGAGGTCCAACCCCATCTTTTGCAGCACGTTGACCGCCACGCCCTGGCCCAGCTTGATGAGCCCCAGCAATAAATGCTCGGTGCCCACAAAGTTGTGGTTGAATCGATCCGCTTCCTTGCGTGCCAATGCCAGCACCTGTTGGGCGCGTGGCGTAAAATTGCTCATTCCTTCATCACTCATTTTCTGTGTGGATTCTCGCTGTTTCCGCTGGATTTGTCCAGCATTCCGAGTGCCAACTTATGCCCAAATGAGCCGTTTTTTACGGCCCCATCGTGTCACCGGCCATTTGACGGCTTATTCCGGCAGTTTCAGCCCCTTTACCTTGGACAAATGTTTGCGCAACAAATCCGCGCGATGGAGGTCGCGCTCTTCACCGGAAAGTTTTTCCCCCACCAACTCCTGCATATGCGCCGGCTGCGAGAGCAAAAACAGCTCGTCCAACAGCGGCGTGGTGAGCCCCTTGAACAACTCCAGCTTCACGCCCAGCCGCAGCAGCGACAACTTGTCCATCGTCTCCTTGCTGCTCACAATATGCGCGTGCGCCAACGTGCCATAAGCGCGGCCGATGTGGTTATATAATTCCTTGGCCTTCGTGCGCAGCAGAGTTTGGCGCGCGTTTTCCTCGTGCTCGATCACTTGCAAAACCACTTTATGAATGCGCTCGATGATGTCCGCCTCGCTTTCGCCCAGCGTCATTTGGTTGCTCACCTGGAACAAATGCCCCGACGCTTCCGTGCCTTCGCCGTACAACCCGCGCACCGCGTGGCCCAGCTTGGTGACCGCCTGCACGATTTGATTCACTTGATCCGTCAAAACCAATCCCGGCAAATGCAACATCGCGCTCACCCTAATGCCCGTGCCAAGATTCGTGGGGCATGCGGTCAGATAACCCAACCGCGCGTCAAACGCGAAATCCAGTTTCTTCTCCAAACTGGTGTCAAACCGATCCATCTTTTGCCAAACCTGTTTCACCTGCAAGCCCGGCAGCAACGCCTGCATCCGCAAGTGATCCTCTTCATTGATCATCACGCTCAACGTCTCATCCTTGCTGAGCACCAACCCGCTGCCCGCGCCCTTGGCCGCGTGCTCGCGACTGATGAGATGCCGCTCCACCAACAGCTGCTTGTCCAGCGCCTGCAACGGCTGCATCGACTCCGAAAAACCCCCGCGCATCGCCGAGGCCGCCGCGATGGCCGGCTGAATAAATTCGCACGTCTCCACCCGGCTCGCCTTCTTCGCGCGCCCCGGAAACGGCCGCCCCGTCACATTACGCGCCAAGCGCACGCGGCTGGAAAGCACCACGTGATCCTGCGGCCCTTCATGCCCGGCCAACTCCGTGGTGCTGCTTAAAAATTTTTGCAATTCCATTAAACCTCTCCCCCCTTCACGCCCTTCGCGCTCTTTGTTCCTTTTGCTTTTGGTTCCACCGGTTCTTCAGGCGGCACATCCAATCCCCGCAACTGATCCCGCACCAGCGCCGCTTGCTCGTAATCCTCCGTCTCGATGGCTTTGCTCAATTGCTTTTCCAATTGTTGCTGTTGTTTGGTGAAATCCATTTCCTGCCGCAACGCCTTGGGCACCTTGCCCACGTGCTGCGTGCCCTTGTGCATTTGCTTGAGCATCCCCTCCAAAGGCTCAGCAAACGTAGCGTAGCAATCAGAGCAACCCAGCCGCCCGCTCTTCTTAAAATCCGCCTGTGCGAACCCGCACGCGGGACATTCCAGTTCGCCACTGCCCGATTCCATCTCCGAAGCCGCACCCAGCCCCAGCAACAAATCCGCCAGCGCGAACCCCTTCGGGTCGGTGACCCCCTGATCCTTGGCGCATTCCTCGCAGAGATCAATCTTCTTCATCTGACCATCCACAATCTCAGTCAAATGAACCGTGGCCTCGTTCTCACAATCTGGTTGGCAACATTGCATTGTATTAATATATCACAAAATTTCCGAACCCGACGCATTGGTCAGGGCGTGGTAGGCTTGCATGAAGGCTTTGGTGTGTTTGCCGGGGCGGCCGGGGCCGATTTTTCGACCGTCGATTTTCACAACCGGCACCACTTCGGCGGCGGTGCCGGTGATAAAGCATTCGTCGGCGTTGTATAAATCGTAACGGGTGAGGTTGGGCTGGGTCACTTCAATGTCCATTCCCTCGGCCAATTCCATCACCACGTTTCGCGTGATGCCGTGCAGCGCGCCGGACGCCAGTGACGGCGTAAACATTTTGCCGTGCTTAAGCATAAAAATATTGTCGCCCGTGCATTCAGCCACGTAGCCCTGCGAGTTGAGCATAATGGCTTCCTCGCAACCGGCGTTGGTGGCCTCAATTTTGGCGAGGATGTTGTTGAGGTAATTGAGCGATTTAATGGCAGGATTCACCGCGTTGGTGTGGTTGCGTGTGGTAGGCACGGTGACTATTTCCAGTCCTTTGTTATAAAACGCCTTGGGATAGAGCTGGATGTTCGCAACAATAATAATGACCTGCGGATTACTGCAGCGATTGGGGTCGAGCCCCAACGTGCCCGCGCCGCGCGTGACGACCAGCCGGATGTAGCCATCGCGAACTTTATTGCGGCGGCACGATTCCAGCACCGCCGCGCACAGCGCCTTGTGGCTCATCGGCAGCTTCATCAAAATGGCTTTGGCCGAATAAAAAAGGCGGTCAATATGCTCCTCCAAGCGAAATACGCGGCCGTTATAAGCTCGAATGCCCTCGAATAAACCATCGCCATAAAGCAGCCCGTGATCAAAAACTGACACGGAGGCCTTGGCCTCATCCACAAATTTTCCGTTAATATAAACCTTCATCGGTCAGCGGAGAGTGCCGCAACGCGCGCGGCGGGGCAATCCTTCAGTCGGCAACCCTTCCATCCTTCAGCCGAACAATGCGCTCGGCGGCGGCGGCGACCACGTCATCGTGCGTGGCAACGAGCAGAGTCAGGTTATGCTCACGGTGCAATTGAGCGAGCAGCGCGATGATTTCCGCCTCGGTGCCGGTGTCGAGATTGCCGGTGGGTTCATCGGCCAGAATAATTTCCGGTTCATTCATCAACGCCCGCGCGATGGCCACGCGCTGTTGTTCGCCGCCGGAAAGTTCGGTGGGTAAATGCATCATTCGATCTGCCAACCCCACGGCGGCGAGCAATTCCCGCGCACGCGCTTCGGCCTTCGCTTGCGGCGCACGCTGCACCTGCGCGGGAAGGCACACATTTTCCAGCGCATCCAAGTCCGGCAACAAATGATACGCCTGAAACACAAACCCCACGTGTTGGCCGCGAAAGATTGCCGCGTCCGAAGCCGATTGGAGTCGAAGCGGTCGGTTATTGAAAATAATTTCGCCCTGCGAGGGTGCGTCCAATCCGCCGAGCAATTGCAACAGTGTGCTTTTGCCCGAACCGGAAGCTCCCTGCAACGCCACAAACTCGCCGCGACGCAATTCCAAATCCACGCCACTGAGCACCGTCAGCGGCTGGTCGCCCATTTGATAGGTCTTGCCCACGTCACTGGCTTTTAAGACGGCGTCACTCACTGCGCAGTGCCTCCACCGGCCGCAAGCGGGCCGCGTTCCAAGCCGGCAACAATCCCGCCAGCAGACAAATCAAAATTGATGCAGAGCAAACCCATAGTAAATCGCCGGGCACCACTTGCGCGGGCAGTTCGCGGAAGCCATAAAGTTTTTCCGGGAACAACTCCACATCGTGCCCGCGCAGGAATCCCAAAAACTGATTGCGGTATTTCAGCACCAACAATCCCATCGCGATTCCCATCCCCGTGCCGAGCAATCCCACCACGGCACTTTGGATGAGAAACACAAAACTCACCTGCCCATTGCTCGCGCCCAGCGCTTTGAGCAGACCAATCTCTTTGGTTTTTTGTACGCCAAAAATAATCAACGAACTCGCAATGCCAAACGCCGCCACCACCACAATAAAAAACATTAGGAATTGATTGATCATTTTCTCCACCTGCACCTGCGCGAGCAGCACCGGATTGAGGTCTTCCCAAGTGCCAATGCGATAGCCTTCGCCAAGCAATTTCCCCAACGCCGCCTTCTGTGGGCCGAGCTCCAACGGGTCGGTGGTTTCCACCCATAACGCGCTTGCGCCTTCCTCGAGGCCGTATAAATCCTGCGCGTTATAGAGGCTGCAGAACATGAAATCGTTGAGGTCCTTTTGCCCCGCATCGAACACTCCGGCCACGATGTATTCCTCCGGCAGAATTCCCAGCTCCTCGCCGGATTGCTGCGACTCCCGCATTTCCTGAATGCTCTTGGGCGAATGAATGAGCACACGATCGCCCACGCCCAATCGAAACTCGCCATCGGATCGCGCAAAATTGTAGCCAATCACTAGCCGGTTTCCGCGTAGATTGAATTCGCCCGCCTCAAGATTATCCGGCACTTGGCTGACGGTTTTCATGCGATCGGGATCCACGCCCAATAGCACCGGCGCATCGAAGGCCGGTGCGCCGATTTCCGGATCGGTTTCGATCATCACTTTGCCGCCGATGATGGGTGACACGCCGGTGACGCCCGGAATTTTTGCAATCCGATCGGCGAGCGCCTCGTATTCCACAATCGGCCCGCCCATCGGTCGCACGGTGAGATCCGCTGAGAATTGGAAAAATGATTTCTTCAGTTGAAGATGAAAGCCGGAGAAAACCGACATGACAATGATGAGCACCGCCACGCCCAACATCACCCCCACCACCGAGATGAGTGTAATGAAGGAAACCGAGGTGCGCTTGGGCCGCAAATACCGCAGCGCCAGCGCAAACTCAAACGGCAGCCATTTCATCGCCGCGAAGCTAAGACTAAGGGGAAACCGGTGCAAGGATTAGACATTCACATAGCCACCTCGGGTGTTGCTCGGCGGATCGTCAGCTCGGTTTGCAAAGGCTCGGCGGCCGGATAGCCGAAGAGCTTGGCGATAATCACCTCTGGCAGCCGCTGGATGCGGGTGTTGTGCCGCTCCACACTGTCGTTGTAGCCCGCGCGCATGAGAGCGACCTCGTTCTCGAGGGTCACCACTTGGTCGGCCAGTTGCTGGATCACCGGGCTGCCCTTCAGGTCCGGGTAATCCTCCTGCACGGCCAGCAGCCGGCTGGTCACGGACTTCTCGGCCAGCAGTAATTCATCGGCGCCGGCGGGATCCAGGCTGCCGTCCAGCGAGGCGCGCATGGTCGCGATGCCCTCGTGCACCGACCGCTCGTGGGCCAAGTATTCCTTGGCGATAGCCTCGAGGCTGGGCAGCAGGTCCGCACGTTTTTTGAGCGACACGTCGATATTCGCCCAGGCGCGGCGCACACGGTGGCGCACGAATTGTAGGTCGTTGAACATCAGCACAATGAAACAGAGTGCCAGGAACACCGGCGCGATGAAGGCGGCCAGGAGATAATCCGTGGGCGCATAGGAGGCGGTGATGCCGAACCCGGCCAGACCCATCACCACAAAACCATTGAGGCCGACGTTCAGCAACCCCAGACCGCGCCGCCCCTTACGGGTCATCATTTCCTTTTCCGTGAGGTTGGCCACGATCAGCGGAAAGGCGGAGTCATCGGCCGCTATGCGCAACCGGTCGCCGGTGCTGGGGTCGATGATCGCCGGGCCAAGGATGTATAGGTCATCGCCCGGGCGCAAGTTGGTCTCGGTATAAATCCGGCGGTATTCGGATTTGGTGTGAACGTGCCGGCTGTGAATCTCCGCGTCGTCCAAGTCGACGGGTGTTTCCCCCTCGTCATCACGGCACAGAAAACGCGTGTGCATTTTTTCATCCACAATCGTCACCCAGGACTCATTCTTTCCTGATCCACGTTTCTCCTGCACCACATAATGGTAGTACAGGCAGTCCTCGCCACTCAACGGGCCGTTGTAACTCTCGGCATCCTTCACCGCCTTGCCTTTGATCTCCGCGGGGCCATACGCCAGGCCGGTGGAAAGCGAGGTGGGGATGTTCTCGATGTAGCGCTTCTCCTTGATTTTCCTGAAGCCCCACAACGAAAAACCACAAGCCGCCAGTCCCCCCAAGCCGGCCATCAGCAGGAAGGTCCAGAAACCGATGGGCACCTTCTCGATGGTCTTTTGCTGGTCGAAACCGGACGCAAATGACTTGGCCTGCCGCATTTCCGCCAACGGCGCGACGCCCCAGCCGGACGCCAGCATCCGTTCAGGGAACCTCGCGCGCACGGCATTGAAGCGCGCGATGCCCGCGGCCGTGTCACCGTAAATGCCCCGGACACGCGCGGCATCCTCCGCCGGCAGCCGATTCACTCCGCCCCTCGCGGCAAAAACCTCCGCATCTGACCAGTCTCCATCCCACCGCACCCCGCCGCGGTCCAGCAGCGTCTGGATTTCCTCCTTGGCCCGTTGTTGATGTGTCAGCGCGCGCGCGCGGGAGCTTTCCAAGTCATACCGCAGCATGGTCAGCCCGAGGTACACCAGCCCGACACCCTGCACCAGCGAGACGATGGTCAGGAATACCAGAAGCCGGTGAACCTTCAGCCCCCAGCAGCAGAACATGACCGCGAAGGACGCCGCCGCCAGCGCGCCAAAGGACCACAACAGGCTGGCCGAGGCCATGTCCCGCCGCTCGTCCTTTTCGCCGAAGGTGGAAATGATCGGCGTGTACAAGCCCTCAGTTTCAAACCCGATGCGGTTCTGCTTCAGATCCTTTCCGGCATAGCCAAACACAAACACTTCGTCGTTGGGGTGCAGTCGAAATTCAGTGTGCCGGTAATCACCTACAACGAACGAGTGGCTCTCCACGTTGATCTCCGCCCCGGCCGGCAGCACCTCAATTTCACTACTCTCGTCCCTGAACAGGAACACATCCACCCGCTCGCTTTCCCGCCGGATCTCCGCCCAGTAACTGTCCCCATCGCTGTCCTCGCGTTCCTCCTCGAGAATATAAAGATAATAAAGACACTCGGTTCCGGTGTGCGGCGCGCGCAACGAGCTGCCCAAGCTGCTGGCTTTGCCTTCCAGGTTTACCTCACCCTCGATCACGGAAATGATTTGACTGCGGGGAACGCGTTCCAGTTGCCGCATTTGCTGGAGCACATCAAAGCCATAGCCCTGAAACAACCAAGCCACAAATGCCAGCCCTGGGACGGCCAGCCAGCAGAGGATACTGTGCCATGTTTTCCACATGATGAACGGCAACAAAAAGCCGCCTGAATTATAACCGACCCGGCGGCGGGCACAAACAAATTTCGTCCAGCGCGGCGGACTCAATCAACCATCACTGCCTCTACCGAGTAAGTCAGCAGCAGCCAGTTGAAGAGGGTTTCCCAGTGCCCGCCCTCGTCACCCCTCGTCAGCCCTCATCGCTAGCAGCGATAAAAGCGCCCTTGCGCGTACGGTTGTAGAGCAGGGTTTTTCATTCCACTCTCCCAGCCACCAGCGACTCCACCACGGCCGGATCCGCCAGAGTGCTGATGTCACCGAGGTTTTCGGTGTCGCCTTCGGCGATTTTTCGGAGGATGCGGCGCATGATTTTGCCGCTGCGCGTCTTGGGCAGGCCGTCGGTGAACTGGATTTTTTCCGGCGACGCGTGCGGGCCGATGTCGGCGCGGACTTGTTTCACAATCTCCGCACGCATCGTGTCGGTGACTTCCTCGCCGGTTTTCAGCGTGACGTATGCGTAGATGGCGTTGCCTTTGATGTCGTGCTCGTAGCCGACCACTGCCGCCTCGGCCACGGCGGGGTGGCCGCCGATGGCGCCTTCGATTTCCGCGGTGCCGAGGTTGTGGCCGCTCACGATGATGACGTCGTCCACGCGTCCGGTGATCCAATAGTAGCCATCCGCATCGCGTTTGCAGCCATCGCCGCTGAAATATTTGCCGGGGAAGCGTGCGAAGTATGTGTCGTAAAACCGCTGTTGATCGCCGTACACCGTTCGCATTTGGCCGGGCCACGGCTCGAGAATGCAGAGATTTCCCGAGACGCCGTTGCCCTCGATGATCTCGCCCGCGTCATCGACGAGCGCCGGCTTCACGCCAAAGAAAGGCAACGTCGCACTGCCCGGTTTGGTGGGCGTCGCGCCCGGCATTGGCGAAATCATGATGCCGCCGGTTTCCGTTTGCCACCAAGTATCCACGATGGGGCATTGTTCTTTGCCGATGACGGTGTTGTACCAATTCCATTCCGGTTCCTTGATCGGCTCGCCCA
Source organism: uncultured Verrucomicrobiae bacterium (assembly GCA_937775205.1). Lineage (GTDB taxonomy): Bacteria > Verrucomicrobiota > Verrucomicrobiia > Limisphaerales > UBA1100 > JACNJL01. The sequence continues at coordinate 63,758 of CALKBX010000004.1, forward strand.
CCGTACCGAGCAAACGCAGGCTGGAGAGATCGTGTTGGCTTGGCCAACTGTCGCCTTCTTTCATCAACGCGCGCAGTGCCGTGGGCGCGGTGTAAAAAATGTTCACCTTATGCTTCGCCACGATTTCCCAAAAGCGGCCGTGGTCAGGATAGTTTGGCACACCCTCGAACATCATCGTGATCGCGCGGTTGGCCATCGGGCCGTAAACGATGTATGAATGGCCGGTGACCCAGCCGATGTCCGCCGTGCACCAGTAAACGTCGCCCGGATGATAATCAAAAATATAATGATGCGTAGTGGCCGCGTACACGAGATAGCCGCCGGTGGTGTGCAGTACGCCCTTGGGTTTTCCGGTGCTGCCGGAAGTGTACAAAATGAACAGTGGATCTTCCGCGTCCATCGGCTCGGCGGGGCACTCCGCATCGGCGGCGGCCAGCGCTTCGTGCCACCACACATCGCGGCCCTCGGCCATCGTCACCTCCGCGCCGGTGCGTTGGACGACCAGAATTTTTTCAATGGACGGCGTGCTCGCCACCGCCGCATCGGCGTTGGCTTTCATCGGGATGTCGCTCTTCGTGCCGCGCACGCCGGTGTCCTGCGTGAGGATGGCTTTGCATTTTGAATCGTTGATGCGCGTAACGAGGCTGTCCGCGCTGAACGCGCCGAACACAATCGAATGCACCGCCCCAATCCGCGCGCAAGCGAGCATCGCAATCGTCAACTCCGGAATCATCTGCATATAAATGCAAACCCGATCACCCTTCGCGATGCCGAGATTTTTTAACGCATTCGCCGCCCGCTGAACCTCCGCCTGCAGCTGGGCATACGTGAACGTGCGGCTCTCCGTAGGATCATTCCCCTCCCAAATCAGCGCCGTCGCATCGCCGTGGCCTGACTCCACGTGGCGGTCCACACAATTGTAACAGGCATTCAACTGGCCGCCCTCGAACCACTTAATCTCCGGCTTGCCGAAATCGTACTCGCGCACCGTGTCCCATTTGCGGCTCCACTCGAGCCGCTCCGCCTGCCCGGCCCAGAACGTCTCGGGGTCAGTAATGGATTGCTCGTACAGTTCGCGGTATTGTTCGAGGGAGGCCACGTGCGCGTGTTCCGACGCGGCGGCGGTTGGGGGAAAAGTTTTGTCGCTCATTTCAAGTCGGTAAGCACGTCATCCTGCAAAAGCCGCGCGGGCGAGTCAACTCTTCTCCACCACTGCAAAAACTCGGGGAAATTATAATTGCCCAAACCGGTTCCGATTTGTTAAAAAAGCGTCTAGGAAAAGTTTTATGGACACACCCACCATCATCATTATTACCGTCGTCGTATTTGGGATCATTGGCATTCTGATCATTGCCAGCATGTACAACAGCCTTGTGACCTTGCGCAACCGTTTCAAGAACGCCTTTGCGCAGATCGACGTGCAGCTCAAGCGCCGCTACGATCTCATCCCCAACCTCGTCGAAATGGCCAAGGGCTACCTCAAGCACGAGCGAGAGACGCTGGAATCCGTGACTCAGGCGCGCAATGTCGCCGCCGGCGCTGCCAGCGCCGCCGCGGCCAATCCCTCCAGCGCCACGGCGATGCAGGACCTGATGGGCGCCGAGGCCGAACTGGGCGGCGCGCTCAGCCGGTTGCTCGTTACCGTCGAGGCTTATCCAGACTTGAAGGCCAACCAAAACATGATGAGCCTACAGGAGGAGCTGGCCTCCACTGAAAACAAGGTGGCTTTTTCCCGCCAGGCCTTTAACGACGCCGTGATGGGATACAACACCAAGCGAGAAACCTTTCCCACCAACCTGATAGCCGGCATGTTCAACTTCGCCGCGGCCACGCTCTTCGAGATCAAGCGCGCCGAGGAACGCGAAGCGGTCAAGGTTTCCTTCACCGACTAGGCCGTCATGGCCAAGGCCTTTTGGTCGCACTCATTACGCGCGGAGAGTTTGGATCATGCGGAAATCCCGGGTTGTCCCTCATCGTCAGCCTCGTCATGGTCAGCATCATTGGTATGGACAGCTTGGAACACGTGGCCCAACTCCGCGCTGGGCCTGTCGCTGCCACCGATGGCCCAACCTGATCAATCCCATCGCCACTCCAATCTCGACCGCGGCACTCCGAGCCGCTACATTCCGCGCGTGTCCGGCCATTCACAACCTATTTCCGCCCGCACGCGGATTTGCGCGGTGTACGGATTTCCCGTTAGGCATTCTGCTTCGCCGGCGATGCAGAATGCGGGCATCGCGGAGTTGGGGCTCGACTGGCGTTACACCGCTGCCGAGGTGCGGCCGGAGCAACTGCGCGAGGCCATCGCCGGCGCGCAGGTGATGCATTTCATCGGCATCAACCTCACCGTGCCGCATAAGTTGCTGGCGTTGGATATGGTGGATGTGCTCGACGAAAGCGCGCGCGAATGGGGCGCGGTGAACACGATTTTGTTTGAGGGACAAGACGACAATGGCGAATGGCGCGCCTTACGCGATTTTGAAACTGCCCCGCATCAATTGCGCAGCCACGGTTTCAACACCGACGCGGATGGCATCACCCAAAGTTTGCGTGAAGATTTGGGCATGGAGGTGCGCGGGGAAAATGTGCTGTTGCTCGGCGCGGGCGGCGCGGGCCACGTGGCGGCGCTGAAGCTCGCGGCCACGGGGGTGCGGCAGCTGCACATTGTCAACCGCACCGTCAGCAAAGCCGAATCGATTGCGAATGAAATCCGTACTCGTTTCCCTGCCGTGGAAATTGCGGTGGGTTATCCCAAGGACAAAGACACCGAGATGGATCTCGTGCTCAACTGCACCTCCCTCGGCCTCGCAAAAGGCGACGCGCTGCCGCTGGACACCGGCGCGTTTTCATTAGATAAAACGCGCGCGGTGTACGATATGATTTATCAACCAGCCGAGACGCCGCTGCTAGCCGCCGCGCGCGCCGCCGGATGCCAAACCGCCAACGGCCTCGGTATGCTACTGCATCAAGGCGCCAAGGCGCTGGAGATTTGGAGCGGCCAAACCGCGCCGCTGAAGGTGATGCGCGCCGCCTTGGAGGAGGCTGTGAATGGCTGACCAATTCATCCAGTTTTTTGGTAACCCGTTGACGCTCTTCTCGCTGGTCTTCTTCATGCTCGGCTGCATCGTGGGCAGTTTTCTGAACGTGGTCATCCACCGCCTGCCGCGCGAGATGAGCATTCTGCATCCGCCCTCGCATTGCCCGCAGTGCGGCTACTCGATTCCGTGGTATCGAAACCTCCCGCTCATCACCTGGCTGTGGCAGCGCGGCAAATGCGCCGGCTGCGAGGCGCGCATTTCCGCGCGGTACGTGCTGGTGGAGTTCCTCACCGGCGCGGCTTTTCTGGGGGCGTGGTTGCTGGTGTACTACAAATTTTGGCAGGTGACTCCCCCGCCCATAACCGATCCGCTGATCGCGGCGGGTGTTTCGGTGGCGTTGGTCACTTTGTTGGCGGGATTGATTGCGTCCACCTTTATTGATTTTGAACACTTCATTATTCCGGATGAATTGACCAAGGGCGGCATGGTGATGGGCGCGATTTTTTCCGTGGCCGTGCCACAATTGCACGGGGCGTTCCTCGGCCAAACCGTGAGCCACGCGCAGGCGCTGTGGCTCAGCGTGCTGGGCATGGCGGTGGGCGGCGCGGTGGTGTACGCGGTGGTGCGGCTGGGCAAGGCGTTGTTTGGCAAACAAACTTACAACAGCGACGTGCCGGTGACGGTTTCTTTTTGCACGGACTATATGTGCCTCGGCGGCGAGCCGGACGAGGAGGACACAGTGATTCCATTCGAGGATGTGTTTTACCGCAAAGGCGATACCGTGACGTTGCACGCCGAACACGTGGAGTTGGTGGACTGTTGCTATTGGGACAAAACCGTGGCGCTCAATGCCGACAAGCTAACCATCGGCGAAATGGAATTCCCCGCAAGCGAAGTGCCGCATCTCGAGGTGCGCACCAGCGAAGTGACCATCCCGCGCGAGGCGATGGGCTTTGGCGATGTGAAATTTATGGCCGCCATCGGCGCGTTCCTCGGCTGGCAAGCCACCCTCTTCGGCCTGATGGCCAGCGCGATAGTCGGCGCGGTGGTGGGTTCACTGATGATGCTGCTCCGCCGCGACAAAGCTAACATCATCCCCTTCGGCCCCTACATAGCCTTGGCCGCAGTAGGCTGGATTTTCGGCGGCTACGCACTGTGGCAATGGTGGTGGAAAAGCTTGGGGCCGGTTTAGTTCTGAACCGCCAAGGCGCAAAGACGCCAAGTTTATTTGAATTGGTTTTCTTGGCGTCTTTGCGCCTTGGCGCTTCAAAAACGACTAACCATTCTGCGCTCGATGGCGCAGAGCGTGATCCACTAACACCAGCGCCGTCATCGCTTCCACCATCGGCACGGCGCGGGGTAGCACGCAGGGATCGTGCCGGCCGCGGGCCTTGAGTTTTACGTTTTTGCCGGCGGCGCTCACGGCGTCTTGAGTTTGCAAAATTGTGGCGGTGGGTTTGAAGACGGTGCGAAAGTAAATAGTCTCGCCGTTGCTGATGCCGCCTTGGACGCCGCCGGAGCGGTTGGCGGTGGTGCGAACTTTCCCGGCGCGCATACGGAAGGGGTCGTTGTGTTCGCTGCCTTTCATGGCGATGCCGCCAAAGCCGGAGCCAATCTCGAACCCTTTGCTGGCGGGCAAGCTGAGCATCGCCTTGGCGAGGTCGGCCTCGAGCCGGTCGAAGACCGGTTCGCCCCAGCCAACAGGCACGCCGCGGGCCACTCCGAGGAGCACACCGCCCACGCTGTCGCCCGCCTTGCGGGTGCGATCGATAAGGCGAATCATTTTCTCAGCCGTCGCTTTGTGAGGGCAACGGACGATGTTGGCTTCGACTTGTTTGAGCGTAAATTTGTTGGGGTCAATCTTGGCAGAAATTTTTTGCACTTGCTGGACGCACGCGAGCACTTCGACACCGAATTGTTGCTTCAAAATTTTCTTGGCAATCGCGCCCGCGGCCACGCGGCCGATGGTTTCGCGCGCGCTGGTACGGCCGCCACCGGGCCAGGCGCGGATACCATACTTAGCGTCGTATGTGTAATCGGCATGGCTCGGTCGGTATTTCGTTTGCATCTCCGTGTACGCCTCGGCGCGTTGGTCGGTGTTTTCCACCAGTAACGAAATGGGTGTGCCAAGCGTCTTCCCCTCGAATGTGCCGGACAAAATTCGCACGGTATCCGTTTCCTGCCTTTGGGTGGTGATGCGGGATTGGCCGGGGCGGCGCCGGGCGAGGTCGGGTTGGAGATCTTTTTCGCTCAACGCCAGCCGCGGCGGGCAGCCGTCGATAACCACGCCCACACCGCCGCCGTGGCTTTCGCCCCAGGTGGTGATGCGAAAGAGTTCGCCAAAAGAATTCCCCATACGCGGAGAATGGCACAGAATGGCCTCGAAATCAATCCGGCGCAAATGCGGATGCGGATTGTGAATGGTTTGCGCTTGAGTTGAGAAATGAAAACAGCACGATTAAAACGGTGATGGGGGGGCATTTCAAAATAGGTTGCATGGCGATCGGCGCGTTGGCGTTGATGGCGTGTGAGACGTTTGACCCCACCGACCCCTTTGCCTCGACCGAGGATTATTACAACAGCAAATCGCGCAAGGAGCTGCTGGCCATGGCTCGCAAGGGGGATTACGAGGCCATCCGACGGCTGAAAGACACGCCGCTAAAAAATCTCGAGGCGGGCGTGGAGGCGGGCGAATACATGGCCATGATGCAGCTGGGCTGGCGTTACGACACCGGTTATGAATTGAAGGCCGACCCCACCGAGGCGGCGCGGCTTTATCGCGTGGCCGCCGAACGAGGCGACATTTCCATGGCCCAAAACAATCTCGGCTGCCTGTACCGCGACGGGCGGGGCGTGATTAAAGATTACCGGACCGCCGTGCAGCTTTTCCAAATGGCCGCCGCGAAGGGCAATGAGCACGCGCAAAACAACCTCGGCTGGATGTACGAGCGCGGCTATGGGTTGCGGCGTGATTATGTGAAGGCGCGCCACTACTACGAACGCGCCGCGCGCGATCGCAAGGATTTTTCCACCGGCAAATCCCTACCCGGGCAATCGATGGCGCAGAACAATCTGGGCCGTTTGATGCGCGACGGCTTGGGCGGCAAGTCGCAGCCGCAAGAAGCCATCCGATGGTTCCGTAAATCCGCCGCACAGGGCAATTCTCACGCGCATCATAACCTCGGGCTGATTCACGAAAAAGGCATCGGTGTGAAACGCAACGTGCAACGGGCACTCAAGCATTATGAGTTTGCGGTGCAAAAGGGCAATCCCCTCTCGCTGCACGCCATGGCGTGGCTGTATGAAAAAGGACAGCTCGTGCCGCGCAATTATAAATTGGCACTGCAATACTACACGCTTGCGGCGGAGAACGGCTACACGATGAGCATGTACAATCTCGGCATTTTATTTCGCGAAGGAAGAGGTGTGAAGCGCGACCTCATCACCGCCGCGGACTGGATCCAGCGCGCCGCCATTGCCGGCAACGGCTATGCGCAAACGGCGCTGGGTGAAATGTATGAACTGGGCGAAGGCGTCAGTCAGGATTTTCCAAAGGCCGCCGAATGGTACGAACGCGCCGCGCAACAGGGACTCACGGTCGCCCAACTGCAGCTTTCAATTTTACACGGCACCGGTCAGCTGGGAGAACGCGATTTGGTACAGTCCTACAAATGGGTTTTGCTGGCGGCCCATTTGGGCAATGAAAAAACCGAAGAATTGCGAGGGTTGCTGGACAAAGAAATGACCGAGGCGGAGCGCGTGGAAGCCGTACGATTGGCGCGCGCGTATCGGCCCGTGCCGGTTTTTGAAGAAGTGCGCCCACTGGAAAACGCAGGCACGGAGTAAGTTCGGCGGCTCAAGGATTGCTGGAAGGGGTTCCCTCTGGAACGGGTGCCGGCGATGGAGGCAGCAGCACCTTCAAAAGCCCCTTCACCCGCGCCTTGAATTGCTCGTCATTCTCCGAGGCGTTTACTTGTTCCAATCCTTGCTCCAGCACGCCCAGTGTTCGAAGAAAGGCATCGCGTGCTTCATTCGGCACTTCGGGTTTGCCTAAAGTTTTTTTGACGGCGGCAACAGATTTATCCCATTGCGCTACTAGAGACGGAGGCAACCATTTGCCGTCCAGGCGACGCAGGGCAAGTTTTTCTGATGTTTTATCGGCGAACATTTCCACCACCGCTTCATTACCCGATTCGCTGACGGGCACAAATCGCAAGCCCTTCCACTGCCACAGGTACAGCTTTTTGTGTTTCAGCAATTCCGCACAAAGACCGGCCCCGGTTCCATTGAGCATTTTGGGCACATCCGGTTCTTCAAACCACTTGGGATCGGCCAATTCACTTTTCGCGACTGTGCCCAATATCACCGCAGCGGTGTCCCAATACGGGCGCAACTCTTCCGGGGCCAACGAGATCAGTTCAGTTTTTTTCTCGCGCATTAGCTTTGCCATTTTGCCGAGCACCCCAATCAGGCGGCGATGATCCTCTGCGGATAATTGTTGACCGACGGTTCCCAGCAACATTTTTACATCGGCTTGATATCGCTCAGGCAAGGCGTTCCATAAAACGATGGGCTTGCCTTGGGATAGCCCTTGAAAAATTTGCTGCAACTCCGCAGCGGGCGAGCCTTCGGCCAATACAGGCGGCAACTCCGCCACGCCGGGTTGAACGGGTTTGCCAATGGCGGGTGGATTGGGCGGGCGATTGGGATCGGGTGGTGGCAGTCCGGGGTCGGTGAAGGTGTCATCGATCCGGATGGCCTCGGCGAGGGCGCGGTCGTATTCCGCCGGATCTATTTCGTCGCGCAACTTTTTCAAATGCGGCCGCGCCATGCTCATTTTTTCATAAGCGAGCAGAAACCAAACGCAGGCTTGGCGGGGGTCCGGCTCGAGATGCGAGCCTTTCAAATACATAAAACCCAATCGATAGCGGGCAAGCGGAACGCCCAACCCGGCGGCCCGGCGGATGAGCCGTACGCCTTCGCCGGAGTTTTCCGGCAACCCTTGGCCCAGCAAATGCATCCGGCCGAGCAGGGAAATACTCAGCGCCTGTCCCCGTCCGGCAGCGGCGGCAATCCACCGCGCGCCATGGGCCACATCGCGTTTCGTGCCCACGCCTGTGGATTCCATTAACCCAACCCAGTGTTGAGCCTGAACGTCATGGGAATCCGCCGCCAACCGAAATTGCCGATAGGCCAGCTCCGGGTTGCCGGCAAATCCGCGCCGGGGTTTATTGCTGAGTCCGAGAATCGCCAGCGCGACGGCATCGCCCGCATCGGCCATTTTCCGCACGCGCTCCAACATTCCGGATTGCTCCAATCGGGCGGCACGTTTCACATCCATCCGGCCCGTCCCAAACCCACTCATGCAATAAACGGCCAACAACACCCGCGCGCGCGGCTCATCTTTCGCAGCGGCGCGTTCGAGCAACTTGAATGCGGCAGCCGGATCCCAGCGCGCGCCCCAGCCGGTTTCATGGCGACGCGCCAGCTCCAACATTGCCACAGCATCGCCGGCCTTGGCGCGGGCTTGGAGTGGGAAAATATTTTCCTGTGAAATAAATATCAACTCCCCCGGCACGGCCGACGGCAAATTATTGGTGGGCAAGGGTTTGAGTTCTGACGTTGGCGGGACCTTTGGCATATCGCCCGGCTGCAGGATGCTCACTTGAATTCCATGTTTCGAAGGCGAGTTGGAGGGGATGGATTTACCGCCCCAGATTTGCCACGCACCAAATGCGGCGCCGGAAACTAACAGCAATATCACCCCTGCCAACGCCATGCCGCGCCTGGAAGGTTCGGCCGTTTGGTTGGCGGGAATTCGATCAGCAACTGCCAGCGGTTCGGGCAAAGGCTGCACATAAGTGCCGAGCGGAACCCAAGCGGTTTGGCCCTCCTCAAGTGCCCAGTCTTCCACCGTCAACACGTTGGCGGCGATGTACTGTTGCAGTTCATCGCGCGAGAGCGGGCCGAAATGCCCGCCGTCTTTCTGGATGTAATACGCGGCCATAGTTTGCCGAGGCCAAAAAAAGTTAATCCAATTCACTTCAAAAAACCACCCGAAATCCGCCTTCGACTTAGTCCAAATCTTCCGGACGCACTGAGGAAGGGCCGTACATTCCTTTGCTGGGATCGTTGGGATCCACCGGGCGACCGAGGCTGCGGGCCTTGCTGCCGGCCTTGGCCAATACCGGCAGCATTAGGGCGAGCAAAATCCCGATGATCACAATCACCACCAGCATTTCCACGAGGGAAAATGCCCGACGCGCTTTGTGGCGGCGGGGCTTCATTTAATGAAGCACATTACAGCCGGGCAAACGCTCGCGCAACGAGGCGATACCCTCGGGCGAAACGCCCGTGCCCGCGAGGCCCACCCAGCGAAGCTGTTCCTGTCCGGCGAGTTTTTCCAAACCGGCATCGGTGATTTTTGAGCCGTCGAGATTGAGCCCCACCAACGCGCCATTGGTCACCACCACGCACACCTCCGCGCGCGCCACGGTTTTTAATGCGGCGATGAGGTCGTCGTTCGATTCACTGAGAGCCTGCAACAAGGGATCGTCCATAACGTGGCCTCAAGGTAGCACCGGCTGGAGGGGAAATCAATCCCCCGGCGGCTTGGGCTTGGCGGGCCGCGGATTGAGGCCGGGCACATACGGGCCGCCGGTGAAAGCTTGCCGCCGCGCGGCGATAATTTGCTTTGCGGTGAGTTTGCTTCCCGGCCCCACACCGCCGCCTTCGCGCAGATTGCCATCAATCATCAAATTGCCCTGCGTGGCCACGTGCGGCAGCGAAAGCGAGTGGCCCATTTCGTGCGCGAGAATATTTGACTGCGCGAAAAACACCGGCGAGCCGTCTTTCCAAACGCCATCGGCATCCACCAGTGCCGCGAATTTTACCTGCGGCATCAGCACGATTCCTTTGGCGGGCAAATAGACAGCGCCGTATGCGCGCGGCATGGTGTAAATCACCACGATGTGAAACACCTTCCCGCGGTCGGGCAAGTCCGGCAGCATTTTGTGTAAAATCCGCGATTGAAGTTGCGCCACCGCCGTGGCGGAAACGCCCGGCTTAAACAATCCGGCAAACGCCTTTTCCGCATCGCGATTCGCCGCGCGCAGTGGCACCGGCCGGTCAGCCACAAAACGGATGTTTGTTGACCGCCACATTTCATTTACCCCCGCGAGCAAAGGCCGAATATTTGTGAGTTTGGGGTCCGCGTTGATGGACGCAAAACTGCTCTTGAGATGATGCACCTTCACTTTCAGCGTGAGCAGGCGGCCATCATCAACGTCGGGCGCCAAGGGTTCCGCCTCGAAGGCGAGCATCGCGCCGTCCACTTGTTGAGTGGCACCGCGCCGATTGCCTTCATAAACCATCAGCCGCGTGCCGCCTTTGGTGCGGGGCACGAGCGAAAAACGTTTGTCACCCAGCAGCAAGCGCATGGCATCCGCCGCCGGTTTGTCGCGAAACTTTACTCCCACGCGCCCTTTCAACCCCGGCTCCACCAGCACTTCCCAGCCGGTTTCTGATTTGATAACCCCCAGAAGATGCTCCAGCCCCATCGCCCGCACGTTCATATCAAACGTCCGCGCCTTGGGATGCCACACCACCGAATCTGCCGCCGCAGCTTCCGAATGCATCAGCACGGATCCAATCCATCCAATAAATAAAATCCACAAACGCATCCCCTTCAATCTACCTGATTTCCCTCTTCCGATCAACCTTCGGGGGTTGGTGTTTTGAGACTCGAATTTCACGGATGAAAATCTGCGCAATCCTCGGCTCACTTTCTCGCCTGTTTTGCCCAACTATCGCGGAGAGCGACGATGCGGTTGAAGACGAGCTGGCCTTCGGCGCTGTCCTTAGGATCGGGCGTGAAATAGCCGAGGCGCTCGAATTGGACGCGTTGTCCGACGGGCAAATCGGCCAGTGACGGCTCGAGTTTACCGGTGATGATTTTCAGCGAATTGGGATTGAGGCAGTCGATAAAATCGCCTTCCGCTTCGGGCTCGGCCTCGGTGAAAAGCCGGTCGTACAGGCGCACCTCGGCGTCCACGGCGTGGTCGGCGCTGACCCAGTGAAGGGTGCCTTTCACTTTGCGACCATCGGGCGCGCTGCCGCCGCGCGTTTCGGGATCGTACGTACAGTGGATGCGCTGGATATTTCCGGCGGCGTCTTTTTCCACGCTTTGGCAGGTGATGAAATAGGCGTAGCGCAACCGCACTTCGCGGCCGGGCCCAAGGCGGAAAAATTTCTTGGGCGGGTCTTCCATGAAATCCGCGCGCTCGATGAAGAGCCGCCGCCCAAAGGGCAACGCGCGTTTGCCGGCGGCTTCGTCCTCGGGATTATTGATCGCTTCCAGCTCCTCGGATTCGCCTTCGGGATAATTATCAATCACAACTTCCAGCGGATCGAGCACGGCGCAGCGGCGTTCGGCGGTTTTGTTCAGCTCTTCGCGAATGGAATTTTCCAACAGACCGACATCGGTGACGCCCTTGAATTTGGTGACGCCCACGCCCTGGCAAAAGTTTCGAATGGATGACGCCGTGAAGCCGCGCCGCCGATAACCCGCGAGGGTGGGCATGCGCGGGTCGTCCCAGCCGTGCACGTGATTTTCCTCCACCAGCTGTCGCAGCTTGCGTTTGCTCATCACCATGTACGTGGGGTTGAGCCGGGAAAACTCATGCTGATGCGGGCGCGGCTGCGACACGGGCAATTGGTCCAGCACCCAATCGTAAAGCGGCCGGTGCACCTCAAACTCCAGCGTGCAAATGGAATGCGAAATACCCTCAATGGAATCGCTGAGGCAATGGGTGAAATCGTACATCGGATAAATGCACCACGCCTCACCCGCCTGATGATGCGCCTCGTGGCGGATGCGGTAAATGACCGGATCGCGCAGGTGCAAGATTCGGCGAAGCCATGTCAATCTTGGCGCGCAGGGTTTTCTCGCCATCGGCAAACTCGCCCGCGCGCATGCGGGAAAACAAATCGAGGTTTTCCTCCACGCCGCGATTGCGGTGGGGGCTTTCCTTGCCGGGCAGCTCGGGCGCGCCGCGATAGCTTTCCCATTCCTCAAGCGAAAGATCACAAACGTACGCGTTGCCGTCGCGGATAAGTTGCACGGCGTAATCGTGCAACTGCTCAAAATAACTGGACGCAAAAAAAGTTTCTTTTGAAATCACCGAATCCGCCCAGCCATCAATCAACCAGCGCACGTCCTCGGTGATGGATTCCACAAACTCGGTGTCTTCCTTCGCGGGATTGGTGTCGTCAAAGCGTAAGTTGCACACGCCGGCGTTTTCCAGCGCGATGCCGAAGTTGAGGCAAATGGATTTAGCGTGGCCGAGGTGCAAGTAGCCGTTGGGCTCCGGCGGGAAACGCGTGACCACGCTGGGATACGCCCCCGCCGCCACATCCGCCGTCACGCGGTCGCGGATAAAATCCTTCAACGGTTCATTGCCTTCGGCGTCATTCATGGCCGAGTTGTTTCGGGCAAATGCGCGGGCGCGTCAACTATTTTGCCAAGCCACAGATCCGCCAGCGCCAGCGGCAGCACCATCACCGCTGCGGTGAACCACAGCCAAAACTTGAACACATACAGCCCGAACGCCTCCTGCATCCCCTCCGCCAGCAACGCCGAACCCAGCAGCGCCACGCCGTACACCATGCAACCGCCAACCCCCAGCCCCAGCGCCCACACTCCCCGGCGTACCGCCACCGCCGGCGGACGGCTCATTGTGTTCGTAAAGCCAATAATGATCGCCGCCATGTGCATCAACACCGCCACCAGTTGGCCCGCGCCGTGCACCCAATTCACCAACAACAATGGCACCGACACAAACAACAGCACCAACTGCAAAATCAACAACAGGCAACCGCCAATCAACCCGGCATAATACGCGCCAGCTCGACTCCGGCCGCAGCGCGCGCACGGCCGCGGGCACCAGCAGCGCCGTGGCGTACAGCGACGCCATTACGCTCCAGCCAGCAGCGGTGACCACCAACAACGCCGTGGCCCCCAAGCTCGCCCAAGGAAGCCAGCAGCGAGGCCAACATACCCTTCACTTTGTCTTTGTCACCGCAAATCGGCACCCAGTTGGGTTTCGCTTCAACTCGGCAACCATCTCCACCCCCTGCACCCCCACGCCGCCGCCCAGGATGACCAGCAGCAGCACCGGCAGCAGCGCAAGCAACAACGCCCACCGCCGCACGCGCCCGCGCCCGCGCGCGTGCAGCAGCAGCCCCAGCGGCGATCGCCACCGCCCCCGCCCCGCGCGGGCCAAAGCATCAGCGGGATGGGCGTCCAGCCGAGGTGTTCGTTTACCCAGCCGGTTTGGAGATTTACAATGCCCCATCCCTCGTTGAGCGGTGTGGGAAACAGAAACGCAACGAGAAATAATGCGCCAAGTGCGATCCACGCGCCGGTGCGCAGTTTGGCCTCGGAAATGGGTGGGGCGGATTTTGAAGTGGCCACGGGCGCCTCGCCAATCAATTCGGTGAGCGGCATCCATTGATCATCGCCTTCGCGGCTGGCACGGATGTCACGCGGAAAATCGCCGGAAGCCAGCCGCGCGCGTAAGGCCTCCGCGTCGTACGGGCCGTCGGGTTGACCGTCCACCACGATGAAAATATCGCCCATCAGACAAAATCCGCCGAGTCGGGCTCACGCAGGCCGACGAGAATTTCCACCAGCGCCAACGGTAGCACAATCAGCAGCCCCCCAATCCACGCCAGATATTTCACGCCGGCCAACATCCAACCGCAGACGGAGTTAATGACCGCGTTGGTGGGTTTCTCCACCTTGGCCAGCTTGGCTTCATTCTGGGCTGTTTGGGTGCCGATCTAGGCCTTGGGAAGTGACTTCTTCACCTTATCATAACGCTCCTTGGCCTTGGTGTGGTGTGACTTCGTTTCATCATACAACACCTTGCCCCACGCGGGCACCAGCGAAAGCATCACGCCGGCGACCATAAAGGTAACGGCGAGATTGGAATATTTTTTCATGAGACTGGGCCGAAGACGGCGGGTGTTGATGAAGCAACACACTGAGGCTCCGACCGTCAGCAGAAACATCAGCAACAATCCAATGCCAAGAAACAAATCGCTGCCGAGCGCACCGGTCATCGTCGTAAGCATCATGCCGCCACCGGAAGGCATGAACCAAAATAAAATCATAAACACACCGCCAACCATGCCAATCAACCACGCCATTATATTATCGGGCCGATACAATCTCGCCTTGGCCCCAAACACCACCCCCACCCAGCCGAGGAAAAACAACGCCACTAGCACCGGATGGTCGCCGGGCTTCATGCCGAGTTTATCATAAAAGATATTTACATCTTCCTTTTTGGAGGTGGCCTTCGGCACGCCGGGTGCCACTTCGCCTTCTCCCGGAACCGCATCGGGGTCGTTTTCATTTGTCGACGCAGAGGCGTCGCTCACCGTTGGCGTTGTGTCTAATGGCACTTGTAATTTCAGTGTGCCGACTTTGTCATCGGCCAGGCCCGTTCCAAAAATGATCAGCATTAAAACCAGCATCGTAACCCCCCGCGCGCGGCCGTGCGAGGCGGTGGCGAGGACGATGCAAACAATTCCGAGAATTCCGGGGGCGAGGATGTCGAACATCATTTGCCAGTCGGGCAGTTTCCAGAAATTCACCACCGCGATATTCCATTCCGAGCCGCCAAACACCGGCAGCAAACAAGCCGTGACCAGCGCCCAGCCGATTGAGTTCACCGCGCCGGAGCGATCAGCCGTTTCGTCCTCGTAAGTGTAGGGCGGCGGAATCACCAGCGGCTTGTGCTTCATCGCCTCGGCCACGGCGGCGGCGGCTTCCTCCTCGGTCAGTTTTGGCTCATCCAGATTGTGGCCGCACGCGAGGCAGATCACTTGATCCGCATCCATCGCCGCGCCGCAGTTGGAGCACGCCACGCCCGCACGGCATTGCAGCGCCGCCCGCGATCTCGGTGACGGGCACCCAATCGGCCGCGCCCTCGTACCAAGCCAAATCCGTGGGCAATAGCTGGCCGGAAGCAAGATACTCCTGCACCTGCTCAGGGCTGTACGGGCCGAACTGATCGCCGTCTCTTGAAATGTGAATCATCATGGCCCGGGTGGGTTTGCCATTCTTTTCCGTGCTGGAGAAAACACGAAAACCGGCGCGCATTCAAGGCCGGAGTCCCGCCGGCCACCAACGCATCACGCGATGCCGGCCAATGTCGGGCAGTTCAAAAAAATCGCCCAACGGCTCGAAGTCCAGCCGCTCGTAAACCGGAATCGCCTTCACCCGCACATCCGCCCACAAACCCAGCTGCCGCGTGGCCGCGTACACTTGCGCCGCCTGCACCAACCGAGCGCCAACGCCCGCCCGCCGCACCGCATCATCCACCCCCAGCCAACGCACGCGCAATTCGCAATCGTGATTGGGCTCATCGAGCACCGCGATGCAGCCGATTGGTTCGCCCGATCGCAAGGCCGCGCCAAATACGGTGGTGGGATTTTCCGCCATCTCGGCATCCGTTTCCGGGCCGGCGGGTTTGAAGGGATAGAGCGTGCGCCGCCGCACTTCGGCGATGCGTTCCGGCGGCACGTCCCAATCAAATGTGAACGCCTCCGCCATCGCCGCGCTTTAACTTTCGATGATACTGATTTCCACCGGCTCCACTTTGATGTCCTTGCGCTCGAGCCAGCGCGTGGCTTTTTTCAATTCATCACGCGGGCCTTCGAGTTCGAGGCACACAATGCCAATCTCATCGCGCACTTCCGCTTGCCGCAGATTCACGAGCAACCCAAAGCGCGTCACCAATTCACAAATCACCGGCGAGGTAATGTGCTTCGGCGGGTACATCAACCACAACCGCACGCGGCCTTGCTCGGGCTTTTTCGCACGTTTCTTTTTGGCGGCTTTTTTCTTCACCGCTTTTTTCTTTTTTGCAGCCATAATTTAACCGCCGGCAATGGCCGGAATGATGCTGACTTCGTCGCCGTCTTTGAGAGGCGTGTCTTTTTCCTGCAGGAAACGGATGTCCTCTTCGTTGACGTATACGTTGACGAAGCGGCGCACTTGACCTTCGTCATCGAGCAGCCGTTCCTGAATGCCGGGAAAGCGGCTCTCGAGATCGGTGATGGCGGCGCCAACGGTTTCGGCGCTGGTCTCCACGGTTTCCTCGTCGTGGGTGAGCTTGCGCAGCGGGGTGGGAATGCGAATTTGAACTGGCATAAATTTTTGGGTTATTATTTAGCGGTTAACGTTTTGTCACTGTCCAGCAACGCATCAAACTCGCGCAGGCTGGGGCTGATATTGCGGGTGCTGCCCACGTGGTTTTCCACGGCATCAAGCGTCTTCAGCCCATTGCCGGTGATGCACAGCACGGCGGAATCATCGGCCGGGATGGCCCCGCTGGCAATGAGTTTCTTGGCCACGCCCACTGTCACGCCACCGGCGGTTTCGGCAAAGATGCCTTCGGTCTCGGCCAGCATTTTGATGCCGTCGCGGATTTCGTCATCCGTCACATCATCGGAAGCGCCGCCGGTTTCCTTGAAAACTTTGAGCGCATAGAACCCATCCGCCGGTGTGCCGATCGCCAAACTCTTCGCGATGGTGTCCGGCTTCACTGGCTTGAAAAAATCCTGCCCCTCGCGATACGCCGCGCTGATGGGCGAACAGCCGGTGGCTTGCGCGCCGTGCACGCTGTAGTTGGATTTTTTGACGAGCCCCACCTTGATGAATTCCTGATAGCTCTTGTGAATTTTCGTGAGCAACGAGCCCGACGCCATCGGCACCACGGTATGACGCGGAATTTTCCAGCCGAGTTGCTCCAGAATTTCAAACCCCTGGCTCTTCGAACCCTCCGCGTAATATGGCCGCATATTCACGTTCACAAATGCCCAGTTATATTTGCCGGCAATCTCCGCGCACAAGCGGTTCACTTCGTCGTAATGCCCCTTAATGGAAATCACATTCGCATCGTAAATGAGCGAGTTGACCACCTTCCCTTTTTCGAGGTCGTGCGGGATAAACACAAACGCTTTCATCCCCGAAGCCGCCGCATTGGCCGCCACGCTGTTGGCGAGGTTGCCCGTCGAAGCGCAGGCCACCGTCTCGTAGCCGAGCTCCCGCGCGCGGCTCAAGGCCACGCTCACCACGCGATCCTTGAACGACAGCGTGGGATAATTCACCGCGTCATTTTTAATCCACAGCTCGCGAATGCCCAACCGCTTAGCGAGGCGGTCGGCCTTGATCAGCGGCGTGAAGCCCACTTCCAAACCGACCGTCGGCGCCTTTGCCACCGGCAGCAGTTCGCGATAGCGCCACATACTTTGCGGCCGTTTCGCGATCGCCGCGCGCGTGAGTTTGGTTTTGATTTTGGCGTAATCGTACGCCACCTCCAAGCGGCCCAAAATCAAACTCGCACACGTGCCGCGCCTCGAGCGGATATTCCCGCCCGCACTCGCGGCACTGCAGCGCCTTCATAAATCCCTGTGTTTCAGCTTCGGCATAAATTTCCCTAATAGCGCGGGCAAAAAAAATCCCGCTCATTTCTTTGAGCGGGCAAACGATCACGTGCCAGCTCATTTTCCCGACTCGCGTCGGCTGGATTTGGCACCTGCCACCGAAGCCGTCGCTCCGATCGGTTGCCGTGACATCAACGGGCCAGTCCCTCCGTCACTCGCAATGAGCGCCCCCGTAGAACGAAGGGGCGGAGGGAAGGATAAAGGATGAGCGAGGAGCGCAAGCGTCCAAATGCCGCCCAAACCCTCCCGGTCGTCCAAACCCCTGCTGCCGCAACGCCTCGTACAAAACCAATGCCACACAGTTGGACAAATTCAACGACCGCGCCTGCGGATTTAGCACAGGAATTTCAAGGCATCGCTCCGCATTTTCCGCCAGCAGACGCCTTCGGCAGTCCCGCCGATTCGCGCCCAAACACAAGATAATCTTCCGGGCCAAAATTCACTGCGTCATAACGCCGCCCCCCGCCCTGCTCCACAAACCAACATCGCGCGTCCGACGGCAAACTCTCTGCAAAGGACGGCCAGTTTTCCCATAAAGCCCAATCCACCTGCTCCCAATAATCCATCCCCGCCCGCTTCAACTGCGAGTCATCCAACCGAAACCCCAACGGCCCAATCAAATGCAACGCCGAATGCGTCGCCGCGCACAACCGCGCCACGTTGCCGGTATTAGGCGGGATTTCTGGTTCGAGAAGGACAATTTTCATTTTTAAGGAGTTAGGAGTCAGAATTTGAACATCGACCGCCTTGGTTTCATCCTAAATTTTGTCTGCTGAATTCTATCTCCTTAGTAAAAAACCCTCCACAACGTCAACCCACAAGCCGGCGCGTTCATCCCCGCCACTTGCCGGTCGCGTTTACGAAAAATTTCACGAATGTCTTTTTGCGTCAGCTTCCGCTGGCCCACTAGCACCAGCGTGCCCACGATGCCTCGGCACATTTTGTATAAAAACCCTTCGCCTTCGATCACCACCGTTAATCTCGCTGCCGCGCTGATAAACCTTGCAGCCGGTCACGCGGCGCACCGTGGTTTCCATTTTGTATTCGTGCGCGGAGGCGAAGGATTGAAAATCTTTTTTACCCACAAACAACTTCGCCGCCTTTTGCATTCGCTCAAAATCCAGCGGCACGGCCACTTGCCACGCGCGATTGCGCAGCAACGGATTCATCGCCGGATGATTCCAAATCACATAACGATACTGCTTTTTCTTTGCATCAAAACGCGCGTGAAAATCCGGTTTTACCTTTCGCACCTCATTCAACCGAACATCCTCAGGCAAAAACGAATTCACCGCCAGCAACAACTGGCGCTCATCCATTTTGATCTCCGCTCGCGGGATGTCCACGTGCGCCACCATCCCCATCGCGTGCACGCCCGTGTCTGTTCGGCTCGAACTATGCACGCGAACCACATCCGGGAAAAGTTTCCGAAACGCCTCCTCCACCCGCTGCTGCACCGATATTGCATTTTTTTGCAACTGCCAGCCGGCATACCCCGTGCCGTCGTAAGCAATCGTAAGCTTGAACCGAACCACCTCGCCGTCGTTTTTCATTTTCACATCGAGAGACTGTCGAGATACCCCTGCAACATCACCGCCGCCGCCGAAGCATCCACCTTAGCCTTGGCGTCCTTGGCGTTGATGCCCGCCTCGCGCAGCGCCCGTTCTGCCGCCACGCTCGTCAGCCGCTCGTCCCACGTGCGCACCGGAACCGATCACCGATTTTTCCAGTAACTCCACAAACTCCTGCACCTTCACCGCTTGCGGACCGAAGCTGCCGTCCATATTCCGCGGCATCCCCACCACGATTTGTTCCACCTGCCGTTCCGCCAAAATTTCCTCCAACCGTTTCAGAAAAACATCAAAGGGCTTTGCTAAAATCATCTCCAACGGATGCGCCATCATCCCCAACGCATCGCTCCCCGCAATCCCCATCCGCTTGTCCCCGTGATCAATTCCCAATGCGTTCATCAGAGTTTCCCCATCACTTTCTCCGCAGCACCGATGGTGGCGTCCACATCGGCCTCCGTATGCGCGTTGGAAAGGAAACCAGCTTCGAATGCGGAAGGGGCAAAGTAAATGCCTTCGGCGAGCATTCCGTGGAAATATTTTTTGAACCGCTCGCGATCTGCGCGCATAGCGTCGGCGAGATTGTGGACGGGTTGATCGGTGAAAAACAAACAACCCATCGAGCCGCATACGTTGGGTTACCACCGATACGCCCACAGATTTTGCCGCCGCGTTGAGTCCCGCTTCCAACCGCGCACCGAGAGCTTCCAACCGTTCGTACACCTCGCCCGATTGCAATTGCTCCAGTGCCGCAATGCCGGCGGCCATCGCGAGGGGGTTGCCGCTGAGGGTGCCGGCTTGGTAGACGGGGCCGTCGGGCGCGAGCACGTCCATGACATCCGCGCGACCGCCGAAGGCGCCCACGGGCAGACCGCCGCCGATGATTTTGCCAAAGCAGCTCAAGTCCGGCGTGATGCCGAAGCGCCCTTGCGCGCCGCTGAGGCCCACGCGGAAGCCGGTCATCACTTCATCAAAAATGAGGAGGCTGTCGTTGGCCGTTGTGATCTCGCGCAGAAATTCCAAGTAAGCCCTCACGAGGCAAATACACGCCCGCATTGCCCGGCACCGGCTCGAGAATAATGCCCGCCACTTGCCCGGCATTGGCCGCGAACGCCTCGCGCACCGCCGCCTCGTCATTGAAAGGCACGCACAATCGTGTGCGCGGTAAACTCCGGTGGCACACCCGCGCTGTCCGGATTGCCCACACGTCAGCGCGCCCGAGCCGGCTTTGACCAAAAGCGAATCGGCGTGACCGTGATAGCACCCATCGAATTTAATAATCTTCGGCCGCCCCGAAAACCCACGCGCCACGCGGATGGCGCTCATGCACGCCTCGGTGCCGGAGTTGACCATCCGCACTTTCTCCACGCTCGGCACGCAAGCCTTCACCAACCGCGCCATCCGCACCTCCGCCTCGGTGGGGATGCCGAAGCTCGTGCCCTTGTCCGCCGCCTGTTTTATCGCCTCAATGATGGCCGGATTTGCGTGCCCCAAAATCGCCGGGCCCCACGTGCCCACGTAGTCGATGTACTCGTTGCCGTCCACATCCCACATCCGCGCCCCCGCCGCGCGCTCCGCAAAAACCGGCTGCCCGCCCACGCCGCGAAACGCCCGCACCGGCGAGTTCACGCCACCGGGAATGTGGTTAAGCGACTCGGCAAACAGGGCCTCGGACTTGGCGCGGGAAATCATCGGTGGCGGAGCATAGGGGAAAACGACCATCGACTCAATCAATCGACAACATTGTTTTATCAATTATGGAAAATCGCAAAAAGCAGGCATCATAGTGGAAACGAAAAACTCATGACCGACTCAATCAACAACCCATCCCCGTGGCGGCTGCGCAGCATTCGACTGGCCGCGATCATCATCGGAGTTGTGCTGTGGCATCTCACCCAATCGATGATTGGCCAGCGCGCGGTGGAAAACACCGGCACCGCCAATGCCATTGTCGATCAGGCGCACGTGCTCACCGCTGATTGGAATGCGCACCTCAACCAAAACAAAAATACCGCCAACGCCCTCTTGATTGTCAGCACGGCCCTGATCGATCTCATCGGCATTTGGCTGCTGGCCAACTCCATCTTTGGCAAATCCATCCGGCCATTTCTTGCGTTGCTCATTCTGTTCGCCGCACGGCAAGTGTGCCAATACTTTTGCGCTTTGCCGTTGCCGGAAGGAATCATCTGGAGCGACCCCGGCGTCCCCTCGCTGCTCATCACCTATGGCGTGGCCAATGATTTTTTCTTTTCCGGCCACACCGGCATCGCCGTATTTGGAGCCATCGAATTAGCCCGCCGCTTTGGCCGCACCGGCGCGATGGTCGGCGTGGGTATTGCAATTTTTGAAATCATCACCGTGCTCACCTTGCGCGCGCATTACACGATGGATATTGTCGCCGGCGCGGCTATGGCCGGCCTCGCCGCACTGGCCGCCGCGCGCATGGCGGGATGGTGTGATGGGAAAGTTGGAACGAGTGGCGGGAGTCGACCCAACCGCTAACCCTGATAACGCTGCGCCACTGGAATCCGCCGACCCACACCAAACGCCTTACTCGTGACCTTTAATCCCGGCGCGGCTTGGCGGCGTTTGTATTCGTTGAGGTCGATGAGGCGGGCGATGCGGCGAACGGTGTCGGCATCAAAATCTGCGGCGATGATTTCATCCACCGATTGGCCCTCCACCACGTAACGTTCAAGGATGGCATCGAGCACATCGTAAGGCGGCAGCGAGTCTTCGTCTTTTTGGTCGGGCCGCAGCTCGGCGCTTGGGGGCTTTTCGATGGTGCTGGCGGGAATCACTTCGCCATCGCGATTCATCCAGCGCGCGAGGCGATACACCATCGTCTTGGGCACATCGCTGATGACCGCCAGCCCGCCGCACATGTCGCCGTACAACGTGCAGTAGCCCACGGCCAATTCGCTTTTGTTGCCGGTCGTTAAAACAAGCGAGCCGAACTTATTGCTCATCGCCATCAGCAACAATCCACGCAAACGGGCTTGCATATTTTCTTCCGTCACATCTTCGGGCCGGTCGCCAAACACCGGCTCGAGGCTTTGCTTGGCGGTTTCAAAACCGGCCTTAATTGGCACCACGTCATATTGAATGCCAAGATTCTTGGCAAGCGCCTGCGCGTCATCGAGACTGCCGGCAGAAGAATATTGCGAGGGCAACGCCACTCCTCGCACATTCTCTCTCCCAAGCGCAGCTACGGCGAGTACTGCGGTAACTGCGGAATCGATGCCACCGCTAAGGCCAATCACCGCGCTGCGGAAGCCACATTTGCCAAGGTAATCGCGCACGCCCAGCACCAGCGCATCGTGCAGCAACGCTTCATCTTTGGGCGTGGAAAGCTCGATAGGTGATGCTTCGGTATCGACCATCACCAAATCTTCCGCGAAAAATTTTCCCGGAGCGATGGGTTTGCCCTCAGCATTCAAGGCGAGGCTGCCGCCATCAAAAATCAATTCGTCATTTCCGCCCACGGCATTGCAGTACAGCAACGGTCTCGCCACCTTGGCGGCGAGACTGGCGAGCATATCCGCGCGCATACGGTGTTTGCCCAGATGCCACGGCGAGGCGGACACATTCAAAATCAATTCCGCGCCCTGCTCCACCAAGGCCTCCACGGGATTGGCGCGGTAACGACGGTCGCACCAAAAATCTTCATCATTCCACACATCCTCGCACACCGTGAGCCCAAGCGAATGCCCGTTGAAATCCACCGGCGAATTTTCCGTGGCCGGCTCGAAGTAGCGCGCCTCATCGAACACATCGTAAGTGGGCAGCAAACTCTTCGTGCGCGTGGCCACCACTTTGCCGCGATGCAAAAGCGAAACCGCATTGGTCGCCGGACGCCCCGGTTGATCGGCATTCAAACCCACGTGCCCCACCACCAACGCCGTGTCGCCAATGTCCGCGGCGAGTTCCGCTAACGCAGCAAGGTTGCCTTCGATGAAGCCACTCTTCAGCAGTAAATCGCGCGGCGGGTACCCGGTAATCGCCAACTCCGGCGCCAGCACCAGTTCCGCGCCCAGTTCTGCAGCGCGCTCGCACGCTTCCCGCAAGCGCGCCGTGTTGCCGGCGAAATCGCCCACGGTGGTGTTTATTTGCGCGAAAGCAATCTTCATTGGCGTCCGGGAAAATACGTCTGCGGCAACGTGCCTTTCGGGGTCATGATCGTCACGCCCGGCCCAAGGCCGTTTTTCTTGAACCACCCGCGCGGCGCTTCGAGCACGTATTGGATTTGAAAACTGCGCGACTTCACGCTGTTGGTATTATGCGGCTCGAGTTTTACAATTTCGTTGATGCGCCCCTGCGGATCGATGTACGCGGCGCTCATCGGCACCGGGCAGTTCTTCATCCAAAACCCCCGCGCGTTGGGCCGCTGGAACACAAAGAGCATCCCCGCATTTTCGCCCATCGTTTTGCGAAACATCATGCCCGTCTCGATTTGCCGAGCCGTGAGCGCCTGTTCCGCCTCCATCTCTACCGCACCCACAAACAGCTTGATAGCGGGTAGCTTGGGTTGCGCTTGGGTAATTCCATCGGGATCAGCCGGCAATTTGGCGCCATTGAGCCACCGGCGGCGGCTGTTCGCAGCCCCCCAGCAGAATCACCATGAAAACCATCTCGATTCGCATGCGCACAGACTGCCGCACTCAAACTTGGATAACAAGCTCAGCTGATGCTCATATCTTGACCTTGGCCAAGTTGGGGCTCGGTAGTGGATACCCTTAATTAACCCGGATTCTGGTCATTGAGACCCTTGTTGTTGAGCACCGACTCGGCGCCAAACTGGACAACGTGCTCCACATCCAAATCCCCATTGTACTTGGGAATCTCGCTCTTGTTCTCGAGCCAGCCTTCCATTCTCGCTTCCAGCATCACCGGCATTCGGTCGTGATATCCTTCCACCACGTCGTTGGGCTCGGTGGTGAGGATAGTGAAGGTCTCCAACACGGTAGGCGGAGGCTCGAAAGTATCTTCAAACAATTCAGCCTGCTTGGCAGCCGGACGGTGCCAACGCTCCCAGAGTCCGGCAAAACAAAAAATCGGACGTGTGGAGGATATGGAAATGATAGGGTTGCCTGCCACCGTCACGATGATTCCATTCGTAGAAACCAGTGGCCGGGATAAGGCAACGGCGGCTTTGCCATGCCTCGCGGAAGGCAGGCTTTTGCGCGGCGGTTTCGCTGCGGGCGTTAATGAGTTTGCTGC
The DNA here is from genome assembly GCA_937775205.1 of uncultured Verrucomicrobiae bacterium. GTDB lineage: Bacteria > Verrucomicrobiota > Verrucomicrobiia > Limisphaerales > UBA1100 > JACNJL01. The sequence continues at coordinate 88,101 of CALKBX010000004.1, forward strand.
CGATTTTTTCGTCATCAGCCCAATGCGGGATGAGGCCCCAGCGCATGGGGCGCAGCTCCGTGCGGCCATTGTCGCGCAGGATGACCGGGGCCATTTGCGTGGGCGCAATCATCGGGCGCGGGGTGAATTCGTACGTGCAGAGCTCTATCGACAACACGGCGGCCAGTTCCATGGGATCAATAGTTTCGGAATAGCGCCCGCACATGCGGAAATCCTAAATGCTAGTTTCGGAATTCTAAACAAAAAACAGAACTAAAATTAAGGATTAGGATTTGGCTCTTGCCCACAAACAATGGCATCCAAGGCGCGACGCTTTGCCCAGCCAAATCACGGGCACTAGGAGAAAGAGATTGCTTATAAATCTTGCCTTGAATTGAGGTAGTCGGTAGCTTCCTGCGCAATTGAATATCAAAACCTCAAAGGAAAATTCACAATGAAAATAGCCTCTTTTCTTATCCTTACATTCACAGTTTCTAGCCTATGTGGCGAAGATTGGACCCAATGGCGTGGTCCCAATCGGGATGGAGTTGCGGGTGGCAAAAAGTGGCCAGTCACACTAAAGGAATCAAACCTAAACCTTAAATGGCGCGTGAAACTGGGCTCCAGTTATTCAGGAGCACTCTTGGACAAGGATACCGTCTATGTAACCGAATCAGTGGGAGCAAATAAAAATGATGCGGTTCAGGCACTAGACCGGGCAACAGGAAAAGTAAAATGGAAGCAACAGTGGCCGGGAACCGGAAAGTGGAAGGTTACATATCCAGGCAGAGTGAATGGCAGCTGGATTCGTAGTACTCCCGCACTGGCCAACGGCAAACTGTTTGTAGCCGGCATGCACGACAATCTCCTTTGCTTGGAAACCGAAACCGGCAATAAAATTTGGGAAATCAATTTCCCTAAACAATTCAAAACTTCTATCCCCGGTTTCGGTTGTGTTTGTTCCCCAATGGTGGACGGTAAGTTTGTATATATGCAGGCTGGGGCCAGCTTCTGTAAAATAGACCAAGCTTCGGGGAAAATTATTTGGCGGACAATGAAAGGCGAAGGTGGTTTGGGAGGTGGCGGCTTCTCATCACCGGTTTTTGCGACCTTGGATAAAAAGCGCCAAATACTCATTCAAGCCCGAACCGAGCTAGTCGGAATTGATATCGATTCAGGAGCCGCCCTATGGAGGCAACCGGTCAAGGCCTATCTGGGAATGAACATCCTCACTCCTTTGCCCTATGAGGACGGAATTTTTACTGGTACTTACAGAGCTGGATCTTATTACTATGAAATTAATCAGGTAAATGAGGCATGGACCTCTCGCGAGAAATGGAAAAATGGCTCTAAATCCTCAGCTTACATGTCCAGTCCGGTACTCTTTGAAGGACATGCTTATTTACTTATTCAAGATGGGAACTTTGCCTGTTACGATCTGAAAACCGGTGAGGAATGTTGGAGAAGCGACAAACAATTCGGCAGCGGTCGCCATGGTAAATATATGAGTCTGGTAAGACAAGGAGACCAGATTCTAGCACTTGACCAAGGGGGAACCCTCCACCTAATCAAGGCCAATCCAGAGAAGTTCCAGATTATCGACTCAAAAAAAGTCTCTGAGCAGCCGACCTGGGGCCACCTAGCAGTAAGTGATAATCAATTAGCCGTCCGCGAGCTGAATGGAATTGCGTTTTATGATTGGAAATCCAGCAAACCAATAATTCCTTAAGTCAAATCACGCAAAGCTCCGCGCATGGATTTACAACTGCACAACAAAACCATCATCATCACCGGTGGCGCAAAGGGGATTGGCGCGGCCGCGGTGCGGGCGTTTGCGGCGGAAGGGGCGCGGGTGGCCATCGCGGGGCGCAGTCCGACGGAGGGCGAGGCGTTGGCGCGGGAGGTGGACGGGATTTTTATTGAGGCGGAACTTTCGGAAACATCGGCCTGCGAACGTGTGGTGCAGGAAACCCTCAAGGCATTTGGTCGGATTGATGTTTTGGTGAACAACGCCGGGGTCAATGACGGCAAAGATTTGAGCACCTCGCCGGAGGAGTTCATGGCCTCGGTGCATTTGAATTTGTCGCACGTGTACGCGCTGGCGCATTTGTGCCGGGAGGAATTGGCGAAGCACGCGGGGGCAATCGTAAACGTCAGCTCCAAAGTGGCCGTCACCGGTCAGGGCAGCACCTCCGGCTATGCGGCGGCGAAAGGGGCCATGAACGCGCTCACCCGCGAATGGGCCGCCGCGCTCGCGCCGGACAATGTGCGCGTGAATTGCGTCATCCCCGCCGAATGCATGACGCCGCAGTATCAGCGTTGGTTTGATTCTTTGAAGGACCCCGCCGCCACGCGCGCCGCCGTGCAACGCCTCGTGCCTCTGGGCAACCGCATGACCACCCCGGATGAATTGGCCGCGATGATCGTCTTCCTCGCCTCCCCCCGCAGCAGCCACACAACCGGACAAATTGTGTTTGTGGACGGAGGCTATTCGCACCTGGATCGAGCCGTGAGCTCGGATCATTCGAAGTGGGAGTAACAGAAAAAAATGGCTCCAGAGGAAGGACTCGAACCTTCAACCCTGCGATTAACAGTCGCATGCTCTACCATTGAGCTACTCTGGAACTCGAAGGCGGAGAGGCTACCGAAGCAACGCGCGCGCGTCAACGCGATTCAGCCGCGCTGGCATTGGGGGCAATAATAGGTGCTGCGGCCGGCTTGGGTGATTTTCCGGATGGAGGTGGCGCAACGGTTGCAAGGCTCATCCGCGCGGTTGTAAACGCGGAGGCGTTCTTCAAAACCTTGGGTGCCCGTGGCGCTGCCGTAATAGAAAAGACGATCCCGTTTCTCCGCTCCCGCGAAATCCAGCTGCACGGTGCTGCCGCACGCGATGGCTTCGGTGAGTACTTCGCGGATGCTCGCGGTCAAGGCAGCGCATTGGGCGCCGGTGAGGCGGCGAGCGGATTTGCGTGGAGAAATGCCAGCGCGCCAAAGAGCTTCGCTGGCGTAAATGTTGCCCACGCCAGCGAGCGTTTTTTGGTCGAGCAATTTTGGCTTAATAGCTTGGACACTGCGGCGCAAAGCAGCGTGGAGTTTTGCGCCATCAAAGGCATCGCCTAAGGGTTCGGGGCCGAGGGTTTCTAGTGGTGAAAGGTCAAGCGTGAGTCGGCCAAAATATCGGGTGTCTTCAAACACAAACGTGCGGCGACCGAGGCCGAAGGTTACGGCAGCGTGTTTCGGTAAGGGCGCGTTGACGGGTTGCACGTACATGCGACCGGTCATGCCGAGATGGCCGAGCAGGGTGAAAGGATCGCGGCCGGGTGGCTTGAGTTGGAAGAGGAGATACTTGGCGCGGCGCGACACAGAGATGAATTTTGCGCCGACCAGTTTGGCGCGCATTGCGCGGGCGGAAGTGGGGCGCGAACTTTTGGCGCGATGAACGCGCACGTCGCGAATAGTCTTCCCGCGCAAGGCGGGGCAAAGATGGCGCGTGAGCACCTCCACTTCGGGCAGTTCCGGCACAGGCGGTTTTTAACAGGGGTGAGCTAGATGGACAGGATGAATTACCGGCGTCCGGGCGCGAAGGCGTTGGGTTGATGGCGGATCTCGTTCACGGCACCGTGATTGAGCAGCACCTCGACGATGTCGAAGCGGTAAGCGATTTCGGGGTTGTGCAGGAGGCGTAAATAATTGCGCGCAGTGGAGATGAGCTTGCGTTGCTTGTCGGCATTCACGGCGGCAGCGGGGCGCGTCCAAGTTTCCGATGAGCGCGTTTTTACTTCCACAAACACCAAGGCTTCCCCATCGCGGAAGATAAGATCGATTTCGCCTTTGGTGGTGCGGTAGTTTGCATAAAGAAATTTCAGGCCCGCCTTTTTTAAATGCCGCTTGGCCGCACGCTCCCCTAAGCGTCCTCGGCGCAAATGCTCCGGCTCTGCGCGCCGAAACCAATCGATGAAACCGTCGCCCCAGACCATAGCCGGAGCGTAGGCGGGGGAGGCGGAGGGGCAAGGTAAATATGGAATAAATAATAATTTCCAATGACCAAGGCCCAAACCCCCAAGGAAATCCCAATGCACAATTTCCAAACTCTACGGGGCGTATAATAGGAATTGGTAATTCCTTGGTTAATGGAATTTAGGCTTTGGTTCTTGCGCCGCCCGCACGGGTGCAAAACTTTGCCGGTGAATGGGACACGGGCCGTGAGCTTCGAGCGCGGCGAGGTGCGCGGCGGTGCCGTAACCTTTGTGTTTGGCGAAGGCATACTCGGGCCAACGGGCGTCGTGCTCGCGCATTAGGCGGTCGCGAGTGACTTTGGCGAGGATGCTGGCGGCGGCGATGCTGAAACTTTTTTGGTCGCCTTTGACAATGGCCGTTTGGGGGATGGCGAGCGTGGGGACGCGAAGACCATCCACGAGCGCATGCGCGGCGGGCGGAGAGAGTTGGGCGAGGGCGGCGTTCATCGCGCGGTGAGTAGCTTGGAGGATGTTGATTTCGTCAATGACGGTTGCCTCGATGAGGCCGATGCCGAAATGGATTTCTGTTTCCGCATGAATGGCGACGAATAATTCTTCGCGGATTTTCTCGGTGAGCTGCTTGGAGTCATTAAGGCGTTGGAGCGATTCGGGCAAACCCGATTCCGCCCACTCCGCTGGCAACACAACCGCCGCCGCCACCACCGGGCCGGCGAGTGGGCCACGACCGGCTTCGTCCACCCCAGCCAATCGAATTAGCGCGCGTGTGTGATGTTCGCGCTCAAAATTGAATCGATCTAAATCCGAATCCACGTGGCAGTTGTGCGGGATGCCGTGGCGATTGGAAACTTAAAGATATTCAACTTGTGCCCTCCAACAAAAAAACGGGGCCCTTATGAGCCCCGCTCTGCAAATGGTGATTGCGCGGATTACTTGCGCTCTTTGACGAGCATGGCGCGTTTGCCGATGCGTTCGCGGAGGTAGTTGAGCTTGGCGCGGCGGACTTTGCCGCGGCGCTCAACGGTGACTTTTTCGACGTTGGGGCTATTGACGGGGAACACGCGCTCGACGCCTTGGCCGTAGCTGATACGGCGCACGGTGAACGTGGCATTGAGGCCACGCCCGCGGCGAGCGATGACGATGCCTTGGAAAACCTGTGTGCGTTCCTTGGCGCCTTCTTTCACGAGGGTATGCACCTTGACGATGTCGCCCACGTTAAAGTCCAGTGGCTCGGCGCGTAGTTGCTCCGACTCAATTTTGTCCATCAATGCCTGATTCATATTTTGTCCTTAGTTAAATTTGTGTTAAAATTGTTAAATTGTTTTTCATTCTTTCAATAAATCCGGCCGGCGTTCGCGCGTGCGTTGTTCGGCCTGTTCGCGGCGCCATTGTTCGATGGCGGCATGGTTGCCGTTTTGCAATACTTCAGGCACTTCCAACCCGCGGTATTCCGCCGGCCGCGTGTACTGCGGATAGTCCAGCGTGTTCTCACTAAAACTTTCCTCAACGCTGCTGGCGTCATCGCCCAGTACACCGGGCAGCAATCGCGTGACCGCGTCAATCACCACCATCGCGGGCAACGCGCCGTTGGTCAGCACGTAGTCGCCGATGGAGATTTCGTGATGCACCCGCGTGCGGATGCGTTCATCAAAACCTTCGTAACTGCCGCAAAGCAAAAGCAAATGCTCGTGCGCCGACAGCGTGCTCGCCGTGGCTTGGCGGAACGGCTCGCCTTGCGGGGTGAGCATCACCACTTGCGTGGTGTCGTTCGCCAGTTCATCTATCGCTTCAAAGATCGGTTCGGGCTTGAGCACCATTCCCGGGCCGCCGCCGTAGGGGGCACCATCCACCGTGCGGTGGCGGTCGTAGGTCCAGTCCCGTAAATCGTGGAGGGCAAGCTCCAGCCGGCCGCTTTCGCGGGCGCGGCGCAGGATGCTTTCATCCATTGGCCCCGCAAACATCGCGGGGAAAAGCGTAAGCACGTCCACCTTCATAGTTGTGGCTGCGTGGCACGCCGGGCGCGCCTATTCGTCGTCTTCGTCCTCGATGATTTCCAGGCCGCAGCGCATTCCTTTTTTGGCGCCACCGGCTTGGATGAGCGAGCGGATGGCGTTGATCGTCACGCCGCGCCGGCCAATCACTTTGGCAATATCATCAGGATCCATTCGCAGTTCGTAAACAGTGGTGCCGTTATTTTCCACTTCGGTTACGTTGACTGCATCGGGTTCATCGACCAACCCTTTGACCACATATTCCACAAAATCTTGCATAACAAAAATCGATTAAAAATTAAGCGTCCGACTTGGGTTCTTCGGGTTTTTCTTCAGCCTTAGGCTCGTCGATTGCCTCGGCTTCTTTGGCGGGTTCTTCAGCAACTGGTTCTTCGGATTTTCCTTCTGCCGCGGCTTCTTCTGCTGCGACTTCCTCGGCTTTGGGCTCTTCCGCTGCTGGCTCCTCGGCTTTTTCCTCCACTACCTCCGGCGCGGCCTCTTCAGCCTTGGGCTCGGCGGCTACCTCAACCACCTCTTCCGCCTTGGGTTCTTCGGCTTTCACTTCGGGCTCTTCGGCTTTCGGTTCTTCTTTAACTTTTTTGACCTTCTTCGCTTTAGGCTCCAAACCTTTCTCGGCGCGCAGGGCGCGCTTGATGATGCTGGCCACGGTTTCGCTCGGTTGAGCGCCGACGCCGCGCCAGTATTTGGTGCGGTCGAGGTTGATCGTGAAATTGTCGGCGCCTTCTTTTAGCGGCCAATAGGTACCTATTTCCTCAATGAACCGGCCATCGCGCGGGCTGCGGCCATCGGTCACTACAATGCGGAAAACCGGCGTGTTTTTCATGCCGATCCGCTTTAATCTCATCTTTACTGCCATAATTTAAACCCTGTTTTTCAGTGCCAATTGGGGCCTGAACCATCAAAAAGGGGCGGGAATTTAGCCGCCGTGGAACGGGAAAGCAAGCCCTCTTTTGGGTTATTTTGCCATTAAATTAAAAGACCGGCGCGGGAACCACCATGCGGAGAGCGCGCGGGGCCACGCTGATTTTCGCCGGCAATTCGCCCGTGGCATCGCCATCGAGTTGTACAACCACGCGTGCGCCGTTCACGGGCGTCAGTTCAAGGTTCTCTGCCTGAACGTAATGCACCCCCGCGAGGCTCGGCAAATTGCCCGTGAGCAAGGCCCATAAATACTCGGGCGTGCGCCATTTTTGCACGCGCTCGGCGATGATGGCGTCCACCTTGCCATCGTCCAGCCGCGCGGCGGGGAACACATCGAATGGGCCACCGTAAAACGGCCCGTTGCCGAGCATTACGAGTTCCGCGCTTTCGATCACTTGGCCATCGGCCACCACGCGCATCGCCGGTAGCGACTCCATCGCCGCGCGGTAACCCGCGGTGAGATAGGCAAACTGACCGCTGCGCTTTTTCGTTTCCCAATTCACCAACTCGCACGCGCGGCCATCCATCCCCGCGCCGCCGAGTGCGGGGAAGCAGCGCCGTTGGGTTTTACCTTCGCGCTGTAGCTCCATCCATGGCAAATCAATTTGCCGCGTGAAGCCGCGCCGAATCACGCGCCACGCCGCTTCAAAGTCCAAGGGGATGCCCAACTCCCGCGCCAGAACATTCACCGTGCCCAAGGGTAAAATCCCCAACGCCGTCCGCGCCAAGGCATCGGCATCCCGCGCCAAGCCATTGGCCACCTCGTGCACCGTGCCATCGCCGCCGGCGGCCACCAGCAACTCAATACCATCAGCCACCGCTTGCTCTGCCAAATCCTCCGCGTGCCCTGGCCCTTCCGTGGGCAACAACGCGCACTCGCCGGCAATCTCATCGAGTTGCTTACGCAAATGCCGCGCCTGATCGCCCTTGGCAGTGGGATTAAAAATAAGGCCGATGCGCATCGCCGGAGGGTGAAGGCAAAGGGGGCGAGTGTCTAGTGAGTTGTGGGAATTGGTGATTAGTGAATAGGGAGTTGGGAGTAGAGGGGCTGCAAACCCTACTCACTATTCATGATCTCACTAAAAACATACTCCTTCCCCTGCCCTACTGCTTTTAGAAGCGAAAGCCCGTTCGCCAATCCCGCCACGATTGCTGCCGAATAAATACAACCCGTCCCGTGTATCCCTCGCCCTTTCACGCGTGGGAGGGCGAATAGCCATTCGTCGCGGCCATCGAAGAGGACATCCACCGCCTCGTTGAGCCCGCGCAAGTGGCCGCCTTTGACGAGCACCGCGCACCCGTGCTTTTCGTAAAGCGCGTGAGCGGCAGTTCGCAAATCTTCCGGCTTGCGGATGCGCAGCCCCGTGAGCGCCTCCGCCTCCGGCACATTCGGCGTCACCAACTTCGCCACGGGCAACAATTTTTTTTGCAGCGCTTTCACGGCCGACGGTTTCAACAACACCGCCCCACTCGTGGAAAGCATCACCGGATCCACCACCAACGGCATCCGCCGTTTTGAAAACCAATCCGCCACCGCCTCCACATTGCGCGCGGTGAGCAGCATTCCCGCTTTTGCCGCCTTCGGTTTGTCCACTTCAAATACCGCCGCCAATTGTTCGCCCACCATCGCGGGTTTCACCGCCTCCACCGCGCGGACGCGCTTGGCATTCTGCGCCGTCACCGCCGCCACCACCGAAACCCCGCGCACGCCCAACGCCGCGAACACCCGCAAATCCGCCTGCAACCCCGCGCCGCCGCAGGAATCGCTTCCCGCAATCGTCAACGCCACTGGTTGTTTCATCGAAGGCACGCGCGGGTTTTAACACAGATGATCAGGATATTCAGGATAATGAATGAAAAAAATCCCAGGCATCGTGAATATCTGTGTTCATTCCACCCACTCAACCACGCGGCTTGAGGATGAAAAGCACGACAAACAACCCTGCCACCCCCACCAACACCCACACGAAATTCTCAAGCCCGACTTTCGCGAATAGATTTGCGATCATGCCCATGAACTCTGTTTTCATTCTCTATGTTCCCTGTGTCTCTGTGGTTAAAGGAAATTGGACGAAGCAGAAACTGTCCCTCCCGTCATTTCGGCACCCGACCCGTGTGCCGGGCGTTTTGACCACGCATGGGCCACGGGCTTTTGGCTGGGCCTTTGCTGTCGGTCTTGATGGCATAGAGCTTGTTGTCATATGACCCGACGTAAACCGTGCCATCAGATCCGATGGCGGGGGAGGAGAGCCCAATAGCACCTCCCGTTTCAAATTCCCATAGCTTGACTCCTGCGGATGCCTTGGCTTTGGTCGGCTCAGGTTTGGTGGGTTGAGTTGCTTCCTTACCCGTTTCTTTCTCTGGCTTGGTCGCTTCGGGATTGGTTGAGGAGGGTTGAACGGGTTCTTTCTTCCCACATCCTCCAAGACACAAACTCAAAGCCAACAAAGCTATGAAAGTGGATTTCATTTCTTCTTATTCTTTTTCACGTTCACTTCATCCCATGGCTTTGCGCCGACTCGCTTAGCCCACGCCTCCCAGGCACTTCGCAACTCTGTCGTCTTCTTGGGCATGGCACTTGCGAGGTCTTTGAGTTCACTGCGGTCCTTACTCATGTCATACAATTCCCATGGTGTATTATGCATGGCCACCAGCTTATAATCGCCCTTGCGCACAGCCCGGTTCCCCTCATGTTCCCAAAAAAGCGTACGCTCCTGCTTTTGGTCCTTTGCAAATACGGGCAGTAAACTCTCTCCCTCCATCCCCTCACCCTCCAAGCCCGCTGCAGCAAGGCAGGTGGGCGCAATGTCGATCAAGTGACTGGGCGCGTGACGCAACTTCCCCTTGGCATTCACGCCCGCCGGCCAGTGGACAATCAGGGGTGTGGCCACGCCGCCCTCGTGGGTGTAACGCTTGTACATACGGAAGGGAGCGTTGCTCAGGTTTGCCCAACCGCGGCCGGAACTGGAGGACCACCCACCGCGCCTGCCCCACTCTGCGTAATTGTCCACGCGCGTTTCGGGGTGCTTGCCGCTCTTGGCAAAAAGCCCGCGCCAATCGTGCACGCCGGTGCCGGGCACACCGTTATCGACCATGAACAGGATCAGCGTGTTGTCGAGCCGGCCAGCAGACCTGAGCTTCTCCACGACCCGCCCGATGTTCTGGTCCATCCGGTCAATGATGGCTGAGTAGAGCGACATTTTAAAATCCAGTTCATCACGCAGTTTCGCATCGTAGGTTTCCCACTTGGGGACATCCAGAGGCGAGAGCGCCCATTCTTTTTTGATCAAACCCATCTTCACCATTCGCTCATAACGCTCCTGCCGCAGTTTGTCCCAACCCACATCCCGGAAACGGCCGCGGTATTTCTTGGTGTCCTCCGCCCGCGCATGCAGCGGGAAATGGGGCGCGTTGTAGGCTAGGTACAAAAAGAGCGGCTTCTCAGCGTGTTGCTTAAAAGATTCATCCATGAAGTGTAGCGCGTAATCAGTAAAGACATCGGTGGTGTACCATTCCTGATCAGGGTGCAGGTGGTTGACCGGCGTCTCGGTGCCAGGCAGCACTTCCTTGTCATCAAGAAAGACCGCGCAGTGCTTGAGCACCGTGAAATAGGAATCAATAAAATTGCGCGTGCCGTAAAAACGATCAAAGCCGCGGGCGACAGGCGACTGCTTTGGCTCCGTGCCCAGATGCCACTTGCCGGTAATCATGGTGCGGTAACCGCCCTTTTTGAGGCGCTCGGCCAGAGTCGGCACGTGGGGCAGGATGGTGCCGCTGTAGCTGGGAATGCCACGATCCTTGGTCATGTGGCCCATTCCGGCCTGATGTTGGTACACGCCAGTCAGTAGCGCCGCACGTGAGGGGCAGCAGCGGCCGGTATTGTAAAACTGGGAAAACCGCAACCCATTGGCGGCCAGCTTGTCCAGCGTGGGCGTCTCGATCTCACCGCCGTAACAGCCGAAATCTGAATAACCCGCGTCATCAGCCATAATCACAATAATATCGGGCTGCTTCCTCTCCGCCCCAGTTGCAGAGAGGCCCAGGCAGAAAGCCAAGAAAGCTATGAATGTGGGTTTCATTTACACCGAAGCTAAATGACCACTCGCCAAACACCAATTCATTTCCGCCCTCCGTTGCATCGCACGTGGTCTCCCCCTACACTCGGGGCGCATGGACAAGGACGCGGTGGCCGAGGTGCTGAAGGAAATCGGGGTGTTGCTCGAGCTGAAGGGGGAGAACCCGTTCAAGACGCGGGCGTATGTAAACGGGGCGCGGGTGTTGGAGGGGCTGACGGTGCCGCTGGAAACGCTCATCGCGGAGGAACGGCTGGGCGACATCAAGGGCATCGGCAAGGCGCTGGTGGAGAAAATCACGGAGCTGGTGGAGACGGGAGAGCTGGAATATTACGACACGCTCAAGGCATCCATCCCGCCGGGGCTCATCGAGATGCTCGACGTGCAGGGTATGGGACCGAAGAAGGTAAAGGCGGTGCACGAGAAGCTCGGGCTTGAAACCATCGAGGCGCTCGAGGCTGCGTGCGAAGCGGGCAAGGTGGCGGAGCTGGATGGGTTCGGCAAAAAGAGTGAGGAAAAGATTTTAGAAAGCATCGCCTTCAAACGCCAACACGCGAGCCATCATCATCGGCATAAAATGTTGATCGCGGCCGAACCGATTCTCGATGATTTGCGGAGTCATCCGGATGTGATTCGGTGCGACATCGCGGGTAGTTTGCGCCGCGCTAAAGAGGTGAGCGGGGACATTGATTTTCTGGTGTCGGCCAAGGAAAGCGCGGACATCATCGAGGCCTTCACCACGCGCGCCGGCGTGCTGAGCGTGCTCGCCGCCGGCAGCACCAAGGCCAGCGTGTTGCTCGAGGGCGGCATTCAGGCAGACTTGCGGGTGGTCGAAGATTTGGAGTTCGCCAGTGCGCTCGCGTATTTTACCGGCAGCAAAGAGCACAACATCGCAATGCGCAGCCGCGCCATCGGGCGCGGGTTACGGCTCAACGAATACGGCCTGTTCAAAAGCAAAGAGGAAACGCGCGACGCCAAGCTGCGGCTGGATTGCAAAACGGAAGAGGAAATTTTCCAAGCGCTGGATCTCGCTTACGTGCCGCCGGAACTGCGCGAGGACCGCGGGGAATTCGAGGCCGCTGAAAAAAATGAAATCCCGCGCCTCATCGAGTGGACCGATCTCAAAGGCTCACTGCACAATCACAGCAACTGGAGCGACGGCCACGAAACCCTCGAGGAAATCGCCGCCCACATGAGCGACCTCGGCTGCGCCTACTGGGCCATCACCGACCATTCGAAAGCCTCTTTCCAAGCCAACGGCCTCGACGCCGCGCGCGTCAAAAAACAACTCAAAGCCGTCGCCGAGGTGAACCAAAAACTTGAAGACGACGGCGATGACTTCCGTTTGCTCACCGGCATCGAGGTGGATGTGTTAAAAACCGGCCTCGACCTCGAGGACGATTTGCTCGCGCAACTGGAAGTCGTCGTCGCCAGCATGCACGTCGCCGGCAGCAACGAAGCCGACAACACCAAACGTCTCATCACCGCCGCCGAGAATCCCAACGTCCACATGATTGGCCATCTCAGTGGCCGCTTACTGCTCGGCCGCGCGCCGCAGAAGCTCAACCAACAAGCCGTCATCGACGCCTGCGCGGCCACCGGCACATGGATCGAGCTCAACGCCAACCCCCACCGCCTCGACCTCGACTGGCGCCACTGGCAATACGCGAAATCCAAAGGCGTAAAATGCGTCATCAACAGCGACGCCCACCGCAATGAGCACGCCGGTTTTTTAAGAATCGGAACAGGAATCGCCCGCAAAGGTTGGCTCACCAAAGGCGACGTGATCAACACGCTGCCCTTGGCGAAATTGCGGAAAGAGTTAGGAAAGAAAAGAAACTAACGCCGCCTTTTTCCGCCGAAGCCGAAGTGTTGACCTTTGCCGATGCGGGCGGTTTTCATTTTGCGATCGCGCACGCTCACGCCTTTGAACCGTTTTTCGTCTAGGATGGTGGTGTACGTGTAATCGAAATCATCCAGCTTGGTGCGCTCGATGGGGCGGCCGATGAATCGCTCGACGGCGTCCACATGTTGCACGTCTTCGGCGACCATTAGGGTGAAGGCATCGCCGGTGGATTCCGCACGGCCGGTGCGGCCGATGCGATGCACGTAGTCTTCAGGATGCTGCGGCACATCGTAGTTGATGACGTGGCTGACGTTGGTGACGTCGAGCCCGCGACTGGCGATGTCCGTGGCGACGAGCACTTCGTATTTGCCATCGCGAAACCCGCGCAGTGATTTCTCGCGGTCGCTTTGCGTGCGGTTGCTGTGAAGAATGGCGACGGCGTGGTTTTGGCGCTTGAGCTCCGCGCCGATGCGGTCAGCACCATATTTGGTTCGGCAAAATACAATGACCGAATCGTAATCCACGCGCTTGAGCAATTCAAAGAGCAGTTCGTTCTTTTGCTTTTCAGCAACAGGATAGATGACGTGCCTAATCGTATCGGCGGGCGACCGTCGCATCCCGATCTCGATGGTCTCGGGTTCCTTCATTGCCCATGAGATCAGCGTCTCGATGGCGGGCGGAATGGTGGCGCTGAAGAGCGCGGTGACACGATCCTTGGGGCATTTATCGAGGATGCGCCGCACGTCGGGAAGGAAGCCCATATCGAGCATGCGATCGGCTTCATCGAGCACGACATAGGAAATATTGCCGAGCTTGGCGGTGCCTTGCTGCATCAGATCGAGCAAGCGGCCGGGCGTGGCGACGATGATATCCACCCCGGCTTTGAGGGCGTCGACTTGTTTGCCGTAGCCCACGCCGCCGTAAATCACCGCCACGGTGTGGCCGGTGAAACGCGCGTAATCGCGCACGGCAGTTTCCACCTGCGAAGCCAGTTCGCGCGTGGGCTCGAGAATAAGCACGCTGGTTTTACCAGAGTCTTTGCTGAGCTTGGAAATGATGGGCAACACGAAGGCCGCTGTTTTGCCGGTGCCGGTTTGCGCGCTGCCGATCACGTCGGTACCCTCAAGCAACAGCGGGATGGCGCGCAACTGGATGGGCGAGGGGTCGGTCCAGCCCATGGCTTTGACGCCGTCGAGGACTGGTTTTGAAAGGCCGAGTTTATTAAATGGCATAAAAGCGCGAGACTAAAGCAGAGGCGCGCGGGTGGTGCAAACTATTTCGTCATTGAGCCGCGCGCCGTTTTTCCCTATGGTAGCTCCACGGAACGTAGCACAGCCTGGTAGTGCGCCTGCTTTGGGAGCAGGAAGTCGGAGGTTCGAATCCTCTCGTTCCGACCAATTTCTCCATGTGCTGCCGGCATCGTGCCGGCAGCACGACATCGCCTTGCCCCGCCCTTCCCTCTCCACTACACTGCGCCCGTGAATCGCGTGGGAATTGGATACGATGTGCATCAGCTTAAGGCCGGACGGCCGCTCATTTTGGGCGGCGTGACCATTCCGCACGACACCGGGCTCGATGGGCATTCGGATGCCGATGTGCTGATGCACGCCATTTGCGATGCGGTGCTGGGTGCGATTGGCGAAGGCGATATTGGTTCGTTTTTCCCGCCGAGCGATGCGCAGTGGAAAGACGCGCCCAGTAAAATTTTCCTCGAGGAAGCCGCGCGCCAAGTTGAAAAACGCGGCGGGCGCATCAATAATGTCGACGCCATGCTCATCGCCGAGGCACCCAAAATTAGTCCGCATATTTCTGCAATGAAAACAAACATCGCCGCCGCGCTGGGCATCGATGCGAGCGCCGTGGGTATCAAAGCCACTACCAACGAAACGATGGGCTTCGTGGGCCGCGGCGAAGGGATGGCGGCGCACGCGGTAGCGAGCGTGGAGTTGGCGGATTAACGTGGCGAGCAAAGGTGACATTGGCTGGAAACGCCGCGACGCTGATGGCGAGCGCATTCAGGTTTCCGCAAAAAAAGTGGGCAACCGCTGGCTGTTTCGTTTGCGCGACAAACGCTACGATACTTGGCAGGCGTACGACGAGCCTTCGCTGGAGGATTGGCTGGAACTGCTGGAAAACGTAAGGCGCCGCATCGCCCGCAAAAAAGTTCCTTTTGACGAAGAAGCTCGCCTCACCGCCACCATCCGCGAGCATTATCCGGAGGCCACGCTGTGAAGCACATGCCACTTATCGTTGTATCCACTATGACCGAGCACAAAGGTGCGGAATTTCGCGACCGCTCCACGAGCCTTTCCTTTTGGTACACACGCGCGTTGGCGCGGGCTGGTGCTGTGCCTTTGCTCGCGCCGAATTTGCCGGAACACAAACATCTCGCACGCGATATGGTAGCGCGCGCAGATGGTGTGATGCTCACCGGTGGTGATGATTTGCAGACGGATTTATATGACCCCGACCTACCTCGCCATATTAAGGCAAAAGCCGGCGGAGTAGATGCGGAACGCGATTTATTTGAGTTTCAGCTCATCGAGCAGGCGCTACAACAGCGCAAACCGATGCTAGCCATTTGTCGCGGGCCACAGGTGCTTAACGTTTCCCTCGGCGGCGGGTTGGTGACTGATATCTCCACCGAACGCCCGCAAGCTATGAACCACGCCCGCAAAGGCGAGGCGCACAAATTGGTTCACGCCGTGGATCTGGCAACCAATTCATTGATGCGGAAAATTTTCCGGCGCGCCTCCATCCGCATTAATAGTGCCCATCACCAAGCTGTTGGCGAACTCGCCCCTATGCTCCGCGCCACAGCGCAAACCAAAGACGGCATCATCGAGGCCATTGAGCTAACCGAGGCCGAAGCCAAAAACGCGCCATTTTTGTTGGGTATCCAATTCCACCCCGAACGATTAATCGACACGCATCCGGAATTCCTGCGCGTGTTCAAATCGTTTGTGAAGGCGTGTTGATTGTAGCCCGGCCCACCGGCCCAGGCTACATTGATTACAGCAACCGCTGGATTTTTTTTCGCAACCGGCCATTCGTCGCGATCATTTCGTAGGTGTACTTGCGCGGCATTGGTTTATGCCAAAACTCGCCGCCGGCGCATTCGAGGATTAGCCCGCCCGCGGCGACGTCCCACAAATACACACCGAGCTGCCGATAGGCGTCCAGCCGACCGCCTGCCGTCCAAGTCATCGCCAGCGCGGCACTGCCCATCAAGCGCACTTTGAGCACGCGTTGATATAACCGCGCGAAGAGCGGCAGATTTTTTTTGATGGTGGTGCGGCTCTTGGAAAATCCGATGGAGACGATGGAGGTTTCCAGCGTGCTCGTTTCGCTGACGTGAATGGCGCGGCC
The DNA here is from genome assembly GCA_937775205.1 of uncultured Verrucomicrobiae bacterium. Lineage (GTDB taxonomy): Bacteria > Verrucomicrobiota > Verrucomicrobiia > Limisphaerales > UBA1100 > JACNJL01. The sequence continues at coordinate 104,275 of CALKBX010000004.1, forward strand.
GTTGAGTTTGGCTTTGCCGCCGGCGCGGGCGGTCCACATCTCATCGAGAAACGGATCGTACACCACACCGATCACCGAATCGTAATCCGCCCAGTGACCGGTGGAATCCGCGCGACGTTGTTGCAACGCGATGGACACGCACGCGTGCGGAATGCCGCGGCTGAAATTCACTGTGCCGTCGATGGGGTCCACCACCCAACGCCACTCGCCGGTGGTATCGCCCACCTCGCCTTCCTCGCCGAGAAAGGGCACGTGCGGAAAGCCCTTGCGCAGGCCGCGCTCGATCATGCGTTGGCTGCGATTATCCAGCTCGAGCTTGATGTCGTGCGCGGTTTGCAGGTTGATGTGCTTGGGCGTACGCAGTTGGCTTTTGAGAAACACGCCGACTTTGTGCGCGACATCTTTGGCGCATCGGGCGGCGGCGGTAATATTCGGCGGCTTCATTTTTCAGGCAATGCATCGAGTTGGATCCAACCCTTCGAGCGGTAATACAACCAACCGGCAGTTTCGTACATCCAAATTTGGACGGTCTTGAGGCGGTCAATGCTCGGAAAAAATTTCCATTCCCGCCGATGTTGCCACGCTGCAAAATCACAAGCCACCGGAGTGACGTCGACGCCACTGGAAAGAAACACCGCCTCGGCCCGTTTCATGTGGCTGGCGGAGGTGACGAGCAAAACCGTTTTCCAACCCTCCTTACGCGCAAGCGCCGCAAATTTTTTCGATTCCTCAAACGTGTTGGCGCACACGCCGAGATCGTGTACTGGGATGTCTTCAGCAAGATTCCATTTCTCCATCCACGGGCGAACGCGCTCGGCTTCTGGTTCCAATTTTCCATTTTTCCAGTAACCGCCTCCGCCCAAAACCAGCACCGGCGCTTTGCCGCGGCGCGTGAGTTCGATGCCCGTCAGCACACGATCCACCGAGGCACTGAAATTGATCCCGTTGATTTCAGCATCAGAACCCCCGCCGAAGCCGCCGAGAACCAACACCGCATCAACCTCCGGAAGCGTTGCCCAACTTGTGCGTCCATACGGTGCTTCCAAATGCGAAAGCAACCAACCGCTCAACGGTGAACTGCCAACAAAGAAAAGTGCCAGCGCCAGCCCGCCCTGCATTGCGGCCAAACGATATTTACGTTTGTAAATGAACCAACCGGCCGAGCCGAGCAGTGCCAACCAAAAGAGCGCCACCGGCTGCAACAAGGCTTTTGCGAGCGCGGCCATCTCAGGCGTCGGCGAGGTACTCGATGGCCTCGCGGGTTTGTTGCTCCTTTTGCTGCCACTCAGCCAGCCGATCCTTGGCCTCCTGCAAAACTTCTTCCGGCGCGCGCTCGGTGAATTTTGGGTTATTCAACTTCGCACTCGCTTTGGAGATTTCGGCTGCGAATTTCTCCAACTGTTTTTCCAACCGCACCTTCTCCGCGCCCACATCGACCAATCCATCCAGCGGCAAATACAATTCGCCCAAGGCCGAGCGCGCGGCGGGCGTGCCTTTGCGCGGCGCGTAATCGGCATCGACTTTCAAGCTCTCGGCGTTGAGCAAACTTTGGATGACTTCCACTTCGTATGCGTCGAGCTTGGCGGCGGGTTTGATGATGTAATCAATTTTTTTGGCAAACGGAATGTTGCCGATGCCGCGTAAGTTGCGGCCGGCGGTGACGAGTTCGTGCTTGGCGGCGACGAGTTCATCGATGGTTTCGTCCAGCGCGTAGTGCTCTTTGAAATCTTCCGCAAACGCCTTTGGCCAATGGGCGGTCATAATCGTTTCGCCGCCTTGATCGCTTGGCATTTCGGCGGAGAAACCGAGGGCGTGCCAAAGTTCCTCAGTGATGAACGGCATAAACGGGTGAAACAATCGCAGTGTGTGGCCGGTCACGAAATCGAACACCGCCAGCACGTTGGCCTTGCGTGCGGCGTCTTCGCCGAAGAAAGTCGCTTTGCAGGATTCCACGTACCAATCGCAAAACTCGCTCCAGAAAAAGCGGTACAACGTGGCCGTGGCGTCGGTAAACCGATACGCCGCGAAGGCATCCGTCACCTCGGTGATGGCTTGGTCGAGCCGACGGAGAATCCAACGGTCATCGCTGGTGAGCAACGTGGGATCGATTTCGCCTTCGGTTTCGCCGCCTTGCATTTGGCGGAATCGGCAGGCATTCCAGAGTTTATTGCAAAAGTTGCGGCCGAGTTCGACGTCCTTTTCGTCGAAGAGCACATCCGCCCCCAAAGGCGCGCTGCGCATCGTGCCAAAGCGCAACGCATCCGCGCCGTATTGCGCAATGAGTACGAGCGGATCGGGCGAGTTACCGAGGCTCTTGGACATTTTTCGGCCCTTTTTATCGCGGATAATTCCGGTGAAGTACACGTTGCGAAACGGCAAATCGCCTTTGTATTCGTAGCCCGCCATGATCATGCGCGCGACCCAAAAGAAAATGATGTCCGGCCCCGTGACAAGATCGGAGGTGGGATAAAATTTCTTAAGTGTCTCCGTGTCATCCGGCCAGCCCATCGTCGCAAACGGCCAGAGCCACGAGCTACACCAAGTATCGAGCACGTCGGGATCTTGTTCCCAGCCCTCGCCCTCGGGCGCATCAAGGCCGCAGTGAATTTCCTCGCCGCGATACCAAACGGGAATGCGATGCCCCCACCAAAGCTGGCGACTGATGCACCAATCCTGCAAACCGCCCATCCAATAATCATACGTCTTGGACCAGCGCTCGGGATAAAATTTCATCGTGCCGTTGGCGACGCAATCGCGCGACTGCTCTTGGCTCGGATATTTCAAAAACCACTGCTCGGAAAGGCGCGGCTCGACTGGCACATCGGCGCGTTCGCTGAAGCCGACGTTGTTTTTGTAATCTTCAGTTTTGATCAGCGCGCCCATTTCCTCAAGCTTCGCGGTGGCGACTTTCCGCGCCTCGAAGCGATCCAACCCATTCAAGTCCGCGCCGGCTAACTCGTTCATTTTGCCATCGGCATTGATGACATCAATGACCTCCAACCCGTGGCGTTGGCCGATTTCAAAATCTGCCTTGTCGTGCGCAGGCGTGACCTTGAGCACGCCGGTGCCAAACTCGATGTCGATGTGTTCGTCGGCCACGATGGGCAAGTGCGCTTGGTTTTCCAACGGCAACGGCCGCACCGCGTGTTTGCCAATGAGTTTTGCGTAGCGCGGATCCTTCGGGTTCACGGCGATGCCGCTGTCGCCGGGGATGGTTTCCGGCCGTGTGGTGGCGATTTCGAGCCACGTGTCCGGCTCTTCAACGACTTGCACCCTGAAATAATAGAGCTGGCTGTTTTGCTCTTTCATGATGACCTCCTCGTCCGAGAGGGCGGTCAAGGATTTCGGGCACCAATTCACCATCCGTTTGCCGCGATAAATCAGCCCTTTTTTATAAAGATCCACGAACACGCGCTGCACGCACTTCGTGTAGTCTTCGTCCATCGTGAAGCGCAAGCGCGACCAATCACAACTCGCGCCGAGCTTTTTCAACTGCTCGATGATGATGCCGCCGTGTTTCTCTTTCCATTCCCAAATATGCTCCAGCAACTTCTCACGCCCCAAGTCGTCGCGATGCTTCATCACGCCCTCCTTGCGCAGCGCGCGCTCCACCACGTTCTGCGTCGCGATGCCCGCGTGATCCGTGCCCGGCAACCACAGCACCTCCTTGCCGTCCATCCGCGCCTTGCGCGCGAGCATGTCTTGAATAGTGTTGTTGAGCACGTGCCCCATGTGAAGGACGCCCGTAACATTCGGCGGCGGGATGACAATCGAATACGCCGGACGCGCCTCACTCACGCGATCGGGCTGCGCAGTGAAACACTCATGCTCCTCCCAAAAGGAATACCATTTCGTCTCAACCGCTTGCGGTTCGTAAGCCTTTGGGATTTCTGCCATGAAACTATTTCTTCAACAGCCGGAATTCGATGCTGTCGAGCAGCGCTTGGAGGCTGGCCTCGATGATGTTTTCGTTTACACCCACAGTGTACCAGCGGTCTTTGCCATCGGTGGATTCAATGAGCACGCGGGTTTTGGCAGCCGTGCCGGTGGTGCTGTTCAGTATCCTCACTTTATAATCCGTGAGGCGCACTTGCTTGAGCACCGGATAAAATCCACGCAACGCATTACGCAGCGCTTGGTCCAGGGCATTCACGGGACCATCGCCATTGGCCACGGTGTGGGCACTTTTGTCACCCACACGCACTTTCACGGTGGCTTCGCAAACGTGATTAGCCGCATCACCGCGCATGGAAACGTGATACGCTTCCAAATCAAAAGCCGGCTCCACGCGGCCGAGCGCTTTGCGGATAAGCAACGCCAGCGAGCCTTCTGCGCCCTCGTAATCATAGCCGAGATGTTCCTGCTCCTTCACGCGCGCGAGGATGCCCTTCAGCTCCGGCGCATCATTGGCGATGCGAATACCCATCTCCTGCGCCTTCATCACGATGTTGCTGCGGCCGGCGAGATCGCTCACCAGAATGCGCCGTGCATTGCCGACCACTTCCGGATTGGTGTGCTCAAAACTGGCCGCCACTTTTTGCACGGCGTTCACGTGCATGCCGCCTTTGTGCGCGAAGGCAGTGCCGCCCACCCACGGTTGATGGCGGTCGGGAACGAGATTGGCCACTTCATCGATGAAGCGCGAAACCTCGCGCAGTTTTTTCAAACGCGCTTTCGGCATCGAACGCCGCCCCATCTTCAATGTGATATTCGGAATGGTGCTGGTGAGATTGCAGTTGCCCGTGCGCTCGCCATAACCATTGATCGTCCCTTGCACCTGCGTGGCACCCTGCTCCACCGCCGCCAGCGCGTTGGCCACGCCGAGGCCGATGTCGTTGTGGGTATGAATGCCGATGGGACACGAAAGCTGCGCCCGCGCCGTCGCGGTGATGGCCGCCACTTCGCTGGGCAACGTGCCGCCGTTGGTATCGCACAACACCACAAAATCCGCGCCCGCCGCTTCCGCCGCTTTCCAAGTGGCCATCGCGTATTCGGGATCATCCTTAAATCCATCGAGCGCGTGCTCGGCATCGTAGATGACTTTGCGACCGTTCTTTTTCAGAAACGCAATCGTGTCGGCGATCATCGCGATGTTTTCGTCGGGCGTGGTGCGCAGCACTTCTTTCACGTGCAATAACCATGTCTTGCCAAATATGGTCACCACCGGCGTCTTGGCATCGATCAGCAGTTTTACCTGCGGATCGTCCTTCGCCTTCACTTTTTTGCGGCGCGTGGAGCCAAAGGCCGCGATCTGCGCGTGCTTCCATTTGCGCTTGGCCGCTTGTTTGAAAAACTCGATGTCCTTCGGATTGCTCCCCGGCCAACCGCCCTCCACGTAATGCACGCCGAAGACATCGAGCCGCTCGGCCACGCGGAGTTTGTCCGCCACCGAGAAACTCACGCCTTCGCCCTGCGTGCCATCGCGCAGCGTCGTGTCGTAGATTTCAATCAGTCCCTTGCTCATCACCCCCCGCCAAGCGGGAGGCGAGTTCTACGCCAAAGGCACTTTGCTTGCAAACCTCAAACGGGTTGTTTCCAGCGGATTACACCGGAAAACTCACCGTTCGCGTGGGAGGAAACTCCAACCGCCGTTGCACCGGCCGCGGCGCGGGCGGGGCATCATCCGCATTGATCATCTTGCGGATTTGATCAAACCACCAATCCGCTCGTGCCACCCGCCGCCGTCTGCGCGGCACTACCTTGCGAATGGTGTTGCGATCAAAACCCAGCTCCAGTTGTTTGTTCAGTTCATTGTACATTTTGTTCTCCTTGGTTTGTGTTCAAACTCTGCGGTGAGCCTCTCATGGAGTATAGGACATTTACTGTCCTACATAAAATTTAATTCTCAAATGCATTGATTCACCGTTCAACACGGAATAAAATTCTGCTTTGCCTAGGTCATTAAAAAATCAAACACCCATAGATATGTTTCCCCACAAATTAACCCGATCTTGTTTATCCATAATTTGGCCCCTTATCCTTGTGATTAATGTGCCCAAGATGGAGGCGGCTCCTGCAAATCTTTCATTAAAGAAAGGTGACCGCATTACATTGGTAGGAGCGGGCATGGGTTCTCGCATGATTCACTATGGGCACCTTGAAACAGAACTTTATCTGCGTTTCCCTTTAAAGGACTTAACCCTCCGAAACTTGTGTGATGAAGGGAATACCCCGGGGTTTCGCCCGCATCCTGGTCGAGGGCAAGGAGGCCAGTATGCCTTCCCGGGGGCACAGGAATTGATCAGCCAAAAACTCAAGGCAGGGTCCGGCCCTAACGGCCACTTTGAAACGTCCGACCAATGGCTAACCCGTTTAAAGACCGATGTAATTATTGCCTTCTTTGGTTTTAATTCTTCCTTTGATGGAGTTGGCGAGCTTGAGTCGGTTCAAGAAGGAGCTTGATGCATTCCTAAAACACACGCTGGCGCAGAAATACAATGGGAAGAGCGCTCCCCGTCTGGCCTTGGTTTCTCCCACGGCCGTGCAGGCCATCAAGGGAGTCACCGATGGAGTCCAGCAGAACACCAACCTCATTCTTTACACTGAGGCTATGCGTGCGGTGGCCCGCGAAAACAACGTGCTTTTCGTGGATGCCTTTAGTCCGTCCAGTCAATGGTACTCGGACGGCAAGGCTCACACTGTCGATGGAGCTCTACTAAACGGGTTGGGATACCGCAAACTGGCGAGCCTTCTGGTCGATTCTCTTTTTCAGGAAGAAAACCCATCAGGAAATCTGCGTTCGGCCGTTCACAAAGCGGTCATGGATAAAAACTTCTATTGGCAAAATGACTTTAAGGTTCCCAATGGCGTCCACGTATATGGGCGTCGTTATAATCCCTTTGGCCCAAAGAATTACCCCTTTGAACTCAAGAAGACTCGCGAGATGACTGAAATTCGCGATCAGGCGATCTGGGCGACTCTAAAAGGGAAGGCTTTTGATGTGAAAGCTGCTGATGCCAAGACATCAAAACTACCGGCAGTGCAAAGCAACTATCGGCCCGGAGGCAAGAATGGTAATGTTAACTATAATCCCGGCAAGGTTACCCAAACCAAGATTCAGGTTGCTGAGGGGTATAAGCTAGAGCTCTTTGCTGATGAGGGGCGTTTTCCAGATTTGGCTAATCCCGTGCAAATGGCCTTTGATAACAAGGGCCGACTCTGGGTTGCGACCATGGCCAGTTATCCGCATTATCGAATTGGGGATCCGCATCCCAAGGATAAGCTGATCATTTTTGAGGATACCAATAATGATGGCAAAGCAGACAAGCAGATTAACTTCGCCGATGACCTGCATATTCCAATTGGTTTTGAAATCTCTCACGACGGGGTTTACGTGTCTCAAAGCGGAAGCCTTGTGCGGTATAAAGACACCAATGGCGACGACCGCTATGATATCAGGGAGGTGGTGCTTTCCGGGTTTGATGATCACGACACCCACCACGCCATCTCAGCGTTCTGCGCCGATCCTTCCGGTGCCTTTATCATGTGTGAAGGCGTGTTTCTTCACAGCAATGTGGAGTCGGTATTTGGTCCGCAACGCGGAACCAATGGCGGATTTTTCCGATACAGTCCGCAGCGCAAGACAATCATCCGCTACTCTCAGTTCAGTATCCCCAATCCTTGGGGAGTTGCCTTTGACAACTATGGGCAGGATCTTTTCCTTCATACATCAGGCACAAGCTTGTCCTGGATGCTTCCCGGGTCAGTCAAGGCACGGTATGGAGCCAATTTAAAGGCCCCCAACATTATTACTTCCAATAATGTCCGTCCGACCTCCGGTGTGGAATTTGTTTCCAGTCGGCATTTTCCTGATGAAGTTCAAGGCGACGTTATAATCAACAACAACATTGGCTTTCTCGGGGCCAAGCAGCACAAGATAATCGATAAGGATCCGGGCTTCACAACTGAGTTCCGACATAACCTGTTTGTTTCCAAGGACCTTAACTTTCGCCCCACGGACTTGGAGTTTGCTCCGGATGGGTCACTTTATGTGGTCGATTGGCACAATGCTTTGATCGGGCACATGCAGCATAATGCACGGGATCCCAATCGTGACCACGCTCATGGCCGTATCTACCGCATCACCTACCCATCCCGCCCTTTAGTAAAGCCGGCAAAAATTGCTGGGGCAGCCATTGCCCAGTTACTGGATAACCTTAAGCTCCACGAGTACCGTTCGCGTTACCGGACCCGAAGGGAGTTGCGCGGCAGAGATGCGGACACGGTGGTAAAAGCCACGCGTGCCTGGGTAAAGAACTTGCCGAAAGATGCAGATGAACGCCTGAAGCTGGAAGCCTTGTGGGTTACGTGGGGTGCCGGGCAAACTGATGCAGCACTCTTAAAACAATTACTTGGCTCTGGAGATCACCGCATTCGTTCCGCAGCAGTCCGCGTTTTGCGCTTTAACCTCAAGCAGGTAAAGAATCACAAGGAGCTACTCACCAAGGCGGCAACCGATTCCCACGGGCGGGTACGCATGGAGGCAACAGTGGCGGCATCTTTCCTTGGTAAAAAAGATGGATTAGAAGTTTTGGCAGCAGCGGAGCCCAAAGGGATTGTTCGCACCTACAAGCAAACCATGGATTTCGCCAAAGGCGTACTTGAAAACACCCCTGTGCCTCCTGCCGTTCATAGGTCACGGCTTCAGCCTCCGGCGCATCTCTCAAAGGCAGATGCAAAACTCTATGTCCTGGGCGAAGAAGTTTATAATCGGGATGCCCACTGCGCCACCTGTCATCAACCTAATGGCAAGGGCTTGCCTGAATCGGGAGTCCCCCCATTGGCTGGCACATCATGGTCAAATGGAGACCCGGAGCGTTTAATCAAGCTGACTCTCAAGGGGCTGCTTGGGCCGATTGAAGTGCAGGGCAAAAAATATCCGGGCCAGGTGCCTATGACCCCCTTTGAAGCACTATTGAATGATGAGGAAATTGCTGCCGTGCTTACCTTTGTTCGTAATTCCTATGGAAATGAAGCCTCTGTGATCAGCCCTGCGCAGGTATCTCGTGTACGCAGTTCGGTAAAGGATATGAGGGGACTCTATAACCCGGCCGATTTACTGAAGGAACATCCGCACAACAAATAGATCTTCATTAGGTTCGAATCCAAAAACCACGCAACCCTTGTGGCTCTCGACGTGGCCGTGAAGGGCGAAGACAGGACGTGGCAATGTGGATACGCACAGGCGCTTGGAGACATTCACCGGACACTCGATAAGAGGCGGAGGGGCGAAACAAGATGACCCGACCATAACCACACCCACCGGGACCACCCACCAACACACACCGGAAGCCGGCGTCGACGCTGGGATAATCGGGCGCTGCCGCTGACGCGGCTGAGGGACGACGAGATCGAGCAAGTGGCTGATGGACGAGCTCGTCACGTCCATACAAGAGCCGCACCGCCCCAACATTCACGGTACGCTTCTGCCGCTGGGTCATGACCAGTCCTCGCACCATTCCCACACGTTGCCGCCCATGTCGTGGAGGCCCAGTTTATTGGCCGCAAAACTGCCCACCGGTGAAGTGTATTCAAAGTTGTCCACCTTCAGGCTTCCATCATAATTCCCAGCCCCCTTCGGCGGCGGCCACTCCTTTGCCCCACGGGTAAACATCTTTAATGCCGCCATCCTTCTCCTCGGGCGTGTTCCCCTTCTCCTGGCCCAACCCCACCGCCACGCTCCACTCCGCATCCGTCGGCAATCGGTACTTCTGCCCCGCCTTGATTTTCCCTGCCGCCATCTCCTTCTTCGTCAGCCACGCACAAAACGCATTCGCATCCTCCCAGTTCACCTTCACCACCGGATGCGTGTCCGCCTGCGTAAATCCCGGACTTCTTCCAACTCGCATCCACCCCCGCATTCGCCGCCGCGTACGCCGCGTAATCCTTCACCCGCGTTTCCCATATGCAAAACTGAACGTCCGTCCCCGGCACCGGCACGAAGGGCATCCCCAGCGTGTTGACAAAAGCGTTGGTGGGAATCTTTGCCTCCGGCTTGTTGGCTTGCTTCCAACGCTTGGTCGACCTTGGGTGGCTCCTGCTTCTCTGCTGCCACCTTGGGTTCGGCATTGGTTTCAGGTTCCGACGGAGTGGTTTTCTTCCCACACCCCACCAACGCGACCACCGCAATCATCAATAGAATCTGCTTCATGCCCGCCACCCTACGCCTCACCGGCTCTGGTGTAAATGCTGTTGGGGGGAAGGGTGCGGAAGGAGTGAGCGGGTTAGTGGTCGATATTACATTGGGCAACGCCTTCTTTAACAGCCGCGCCCTCGTCGGTGATTTGGGTGTCCAAGTGAAGGGTGTGAGGTTCTGCAGCTTGGCTAATCCTTGAGACTCGCGTGGTGACTTGGGTGTCGCAAGTAAGGTTGAGCTTCTGAATTGGCCACCTCCTTGAGCCCGCGTCGGTGATTTTGGTGTTAGCAAGCAAGCCTGCGAGTTCTGCAACTTGGCAATATCCTTGAGACCCGCGTCGGTGATTTGGGTGTAGCAATAACGCCTCAGCTTCTGCAACTTGGCACTCCTTGAGGCCCGCGTCGGTGATTTTGGTGTTGATGCAAGCAAAGGCCTCTCGAGCTTCTGCGACTTGGCTAATGTCCTTGAGGCCCGCGTCGGTGATTTGGGTGTCGACCAAGGTCAAGGGCGGTCGAGCTTTCTCCAACTCTGGCCAAGGTACGAGAGCGCCCGCGGCCGTCGATGAGGCTCGTACGAATCGCCTTCTCAAGTCAATGGCGTCGGCAATGAGGTTCTTCGGGAGCGGCTTTTGGCGAAGGCTCCTTAGGGTTTGCCACGCCTGTCGGTGCCATCGTCCTTGCTGTCCCACGTCCAACGCAACGCCACCGCCAGCAATATCAATGCAAGCTTGGCAATCATGCCCGTCACCCTGACGCCTCGCCGGCTCTGGTGTAAATGCTGTTGGGTGGACCTCGAGTGAGACGGCAGGTGACGGAGGCTTACGCGGAAACCAAAACTGACTGGCCAACCTCACCCGACCGGAACCACCCACCAACGCGCACCGAAAGCCGAAGTTCGTCGCTGCGACCACTCGGGAGAGCCGTGTGCCGCGGCAGGACGACAACAGGTAGTCGGGACCGTAGCCGTACCCAGACGCACCGCGCAGCGCACGGCGATTTTTGGACTGTCGGGTCAAGCCAAGGCCAGTCGCACCGTTCCGCACACGTTGCCGCCCACCTCCTGGAGGCCCGCGTCGGTGATTTTGGCGTCGCCAAGTCCAGGTGAGGTCTCAACTTGGCCACCTTAGGCCTTCGGCGGTGATTTTTACCCCACGGGTAAACATCTTTCATGCCCCCTTGCTTTTCCTCGGTGTGTTCCCCTTTCCTTGCCAACCCCACCGCCACGCTCCACTCCGCATCCGTCGGCAATCGGTACTTCTGCCCCGCCTTGATTTTCCCTTCCGCCAACTCCTTCTTCGTCAGCCACGCACAAAACGCATTCGCATCATACCAGCTCACCTTCACCACCGGGTGCGTGTCCGCTTGCTTAAATCCCGGAGCTTTTCCAACTCTCATCCACCCCCGCATTCGCCGCCGCGTACGCCGCGTAATCCTTCACCCGCGTTTCCCATATGCAAAACGAACCTCCGTACCCGCCACTGGAACGAACTTCATGCCCAGCGTGTTGGCAATGGCTTGGTTCGGCGAATGGGCTGGTTCGGGGAGTTGGCTTTCGTCCCACACCCCACCAACGCCACCACCGCAATCATCAATAGAATCTGCTTCATGCCCGCCACCCTACGCCTCCCAAAGCGGCCTGACTAGCTACAATGTCGTCAGTCCTGGCAATCTGGCACACATCTTCTAGTCAAAAGGTTCGTTTAGGCATCTATTCATATAGGCACACCAAGTGTGTCGGGAACCTACTTGCTAGGGTAAAGCATGGATAACGAAAAAACGGAGGGAACAGAAACCCTCGAAAAAAATACTGGGGACCAACCGTTGGATTTGGATCAGTTGATCAAGGTCGCGGTTGATGGAACAGAGAGTGATTCGGCCTCATCGAGTGATGGGGACGCTGAAGGGAAAGCTCACTTGGACAAAAACGCCTGCTCAGCCTGAACCGTTGCCCAGGCGACACGCCGCAACCACGCGGCTTCTCTGGCGGTCATGTTGCCGTGTTTCTTTGGCAAATACTCGAGCTTGAGCGGGCTCTCCCCGTATATTGTAGAATAGAGGACGCACAGCGCAAGGTAGGTTCCCTGAATGCTGGGGTGTTCCTTATCTTTGGCATACATGTCCACCTCAGGGCGTTCTTTCATGGCCTTTTCCCACGCGATACCGACCGGGGCAACTTGAGCGCCAAGCTCGGCACCAATCGCACGGTGGGCTTGGGCGATCTCCTTCAGGCTGATCCAGCCAAGTCGTTTATAAGGCCAGGCCATAAAGAACACAGGCCGGGCTCCGGATTTTCGAACTGAAGAATCAAATTTACGTGCAAACTTATGGAACGATTTTACGTCTGTCTCCGGAATGTCTTCCTGCAGAACAACAACATCGTAATCCCCCTCAGAAATCGTAGCTGGGGCCTTGGTTTTGCCCCACATAACTTTCAAGGAGGCGCCGCCGCGCACGACGCGATCGGCCTTGAAATCCAGCTTTTCCGGGCGGCATTGAACCAATTGCTCCATGTGATGCCACAGCCCCTTATTCCAGTACGTGAAACTATTGCCTACAAACAGAATTTTCTTCGGAATCGAAACTTGTTCGGGGTTAACCGGCGTGGATTTTTTTTCTGCCGCTAATCCCGGAAGAGCAACCATCAACGTAATAAGTAAAAAAAAACTGCTGCATGCCGGAAGTCTACAGAAAAGAAGCGCCAGCCCGATATTTAAATTCACAGAAAGCACTTATGAAAAAGGGGATGACTTTTAATCGTCAGGCTCAAGGCTCGTTTATCACTCACCTTTCGAATAGGCCTTTATCGAATCCACTCGTAGCTGGAAAGGGCCGTCCTTTTTGTCATAGATCATGAAGCCCATGCTTTGAATCTTAGACTTATCGAGCCCATAACGTTGCCTATCCAGTCGTGAGCCACGCCAAGTGGCAGACATAGCCGAAAAGGGGATTTTTGCTATCTGCCAACCCTTTGAATCTTTATCAGTCTTAAATTCTGCCCGGTAAGCAACGGAACTGCGCCCCATACGTACATCAAACTTATATGTGCGACCATCTCCTTTAAACCGGATAATCACTCCTTCTTTATCATCAAGATTAAGATCGGACTGCTTCGTGCGAATAGATGAAAACCCACCCCCGTTGGTGTTTGTTGCCCCGGAGAAAATCAGTTTCCCTTTTTTGAAGGAGAAACCGCCTTTTGAACGGCCGCCCATGACGTTGTCATTCACCGTGATCCACTGCTCCCCAACCTTGTCTCCACTGAAATCAAAGAGCATTTCACCCGCTGTTTTCACCTTCTTATCAGCTCCGGCAACGTGAGAAATAAAGAGCAAGGGCATGACCCATAACATGATTCCTTTTAAAGTAGACTGTAATAAACATTTTTTCATAGTCAGATTATACACTATCTCTAGTAGCAAGGCAAATGACTGAACGCACTTTTACCAGTGAAACCATTTTACCTCACGCTTCCTGTTTTCTCTTTTGCTTTTCTCCCAGCCCCGCTAGGTTCCCGCACGCATGGCATTGCACTTACACAATACGCTTTCCCGAAAAGTGGAGCCTTTTGAGCCGTTGGATCCCGACGGCTCGGTGGGGATGTATTGCTGTGGGCCCACGGTGCATGACTTCGCGCATATCGGTAATTTCCGCACCTTTGTCTTTGCCGATCTGGTGAGGCGTTACCTCGAGTTCCGCGGGTACGACGTCAACCACGTGATGAACATCACCGATGTGGAGGACAAGATCATCCGGCGCGTGCGTGAGCAAAACACCACGCTCGCCGAATACACCGCCCAGTATGAGGACGCGTTTTTTGCCGACCTCAAGGTGCTAAACTGCACCGAGGCCCATCACATCCCGAAGGCCACCGATCACATCCCGGAGATGATCGATATCATCAGCAAACTCATGGAGCGGGGTATTGCGTATCAAGCAGCCGATCAATCGATTTATTTTTCCATCGAAAATTATCAGGGTTGCGGCTGCCAATACGGGAGGCTGGTGAAACTCAATTTCGAGGAGATGCGCCAGGGCGAACGCGTGAGCGATGACGAATACGAAAAGGAATCCGTCGCCGACTTCGCGCTGTGGAAGGCGCGCGTGGAGGAGGATGGCGAAGTGTACTGGCCCAGCCCGTGGGGCGAAGGTCGGCCGGGTTGGCACATTGAGTGCAGCGCGATGAGCATGAAACTACTCGGCACGAGTTTCGATTTGCATCTCGGCGGCGAGGACCTCGCCTTCCCGCATCACGAAGACGAAATCGCCCAGAGCGAAGGCGCGACGGGAAAACCCTTCGTGAAATATTGGCTCCACGGCGCGCATCTTTTGGTGGAAGGCAAAAAGATGAGCAAAAGCCTCGGCAACTTTTACACGCTGCGCGATCTCATCGACAAAGGCTACGACGGCCGTGAAGTGCGCCAACTCATGATCAGCGCCCACTACCGCGAGACCTTCAATTTCACCATGGCCGGCCTCGACGGCGCACGCACCGCCATGGCCCGCATCGACGAATGCGTCGCCAAGCTCCGCGACGCCAAAGCAGACGCCGGCGACGCCACTGCCGATGCCATCGCCGGAAGTCATTGAAAAATTCACTGCTGCGCTCGACGACGACCTCAATGTCTCCAGCGCGTGGGGCGTGGTCTTCGATTGGGTGCGCGACTGCAACCGCCGGCTTGCCGAAAACCAAATGGACGCCGCAACGGCCGCCGCCGAGTTGGCCGCGTGGGAACGCATCGACACCGTCCTGGGCGTGGGCAAAGCCGAAGAAGAAGCGCCCGTGGAACTCACCGCACTGCTCGAAGAACGCGCCGAAGCGCGCGCGGCGAAGGACTTCGCCCGCGCCGATGCGATCCGGGATGAGTTGGCGGAGAAAGGGTGGGCGATTGAAGACACGGCTAAAGGGGCGAAACTGAAGCGCTTATAATATGAGTGGTATTTTCATCACATTCGAAGGCACCGAAGGCTGCGGCAAGTCAACGCACATCCACAAGCTCACCGAACACTTACAAGCAGAGGGACACGCCGTGCGCGTGGTGCGCGAGCCGGGCGGCACGAAGAGTGGCGAACAGATTCGCAAGCTGCTCAAGCACGGCCCAAAAAATCTCACCGCCGAGGCCGAGCTTTTGCTGATGAACGCCAGCCGCGCGCAGCTTGTGCGGGAGGTCATCCGGCCCGCTTTGGCCGCGGGCGAGGTGGTTTTGTGCGATCGCTTTTATGATTCCACCACAGTTTATCAAGGCGCGGGGCGCGGGCTGGATGCGGCGCGAGTGCAATCGATCATCGACTTTGCCGTGAGTGAAACACGGCCGGATTTGACGATTTTGCTGCAAGTCTCCGTTGAAACCAGTGAAAAACGCCGTGCCAATCGACGGGGCACGGATCGCTTTGAGTCCGCAAATCGTGAGTTTTTTCAGCGAATTGAGGCCGGTTATGCCGCTCTTGCGCAGTCCGAGCCGGATCGCATCTGCGCCATCGACGCCGATCGGCCGCTCAATTCCGTGCAAGCGGATATTTGGGCCGCAGTTTCCGGCGTGCTAAAAAGTTGAGAAAGCCGTTGACATTCCCGCTGGTTCGGCTAGTTTCCCGCTCCCTTTTCGTATGGCTAATCCGGTAAACATAAAAATCAACAAGGTCAAAGATCGCAAGCCCGAGGAACGCCTCGCATGGCGGCGCGATTATCTCTCACGCAAAACCGGTCGCAAGACCGAGCATAATTTGCGCATGAAAGAGAACATCTCAAATCTCCGCCGCACGCTGCGCCAAATTACCGCCAGCGGCGATCAAGCCAAGGCGACGGAAACTTTGCAGAAATTGCAAAGTGCCCTCGATAAGGCAGCGAAAGTTGGCGTGATGCACAAACGCACCGCCTCCCGCCGCAAAAGTCGCCTCAGCAAAAGCGTAGCCGCACTGAAGACCGCATAACCGGTTAGCGAAAGAAAATTTTCAAACGCCCGATGAACAGTCGGGCGTTTTTTTATCGTCCGTATTCTGTGGCGTGATAGAATTTGTTTATGCGAAACACTTTGTTTACTCTAATCCTCTGCGCCTTTTCTCTTACTGCCGCCGATCGCAAACCGAATGTCATCATTATTTATACCGATGATCAGGGATCGGTAGACTTGAATTGCTACGGCTCGAAAGACCTTGTCACGCCGCATATGGATGGGCTGGCTAAGCGCGGTGTGCGTTTTACGCAATTTTATGCGTCAGCGCCGGTATGCTCCCCTTCACGTGCTGGACTTT
>CALKBX010000005.1 GCA_937775205.1 uncultured Verrucomicrobiae bacterium
ATCGGCAGCCGAGTGACTTGGTCTCAACACTTCAAGAACAATGGCTATTACGCCGCACGGGTAAGTAAGATCTATCACATGGGCGTCCCCATTGGCATAGAACAGGGCAGTCACGGTCAGGATGACGAAGCTTCTTGGACGGAGCGGTTCAACAGCAAGGGCCCCGAATGGAGAGCCCCGGGTGACGGGGAAACCTTGCAGAACAATCCCGATGGCAAGAAGCCTGCCGTGGGTGGCAACACCTTCGTGGTCGTGGAAGCCGACGGAGATGACCTCGTGCACTCCGACGGCAAAACCGCGAAAAAAGCGGTGGAACTGATTCACCTTCACAAGGACAAGCCTTTCTGGTTGGGCGTCGGTTTCGTGCGCCCGCACGTGCCCTTCGTCGCTCCGCGATCCTATTATCCGCCCTTCAAGCCCTACAATAAGATGGTCTTGCCCCCCAAGATACCCGGCGACTGGGACGATATCCCAAAGGCGGGCATCAATTACTGCACCAGCGCAAACATGAAGATGGATATCCGCCGCCAGAAGAAATCCGTCGGCGGTTACTATGCATCCGTCGCCTACATGGACGCCCAAGTGGGCAAGGTGCTGGCCGCGCTGAAAAAATCTGGCGTGGCCGATCGCACCATCGTCATCTTCACCAGCGACCACGGCTACCATCTTGGCGAGCACGATTTCTGGGCTAAGGTGAGCTTGCGCGATGAGTCGGCACAAGTGCCGCTCATCATCAGCGTCCCCGGCCAAAAACCCGCCGTGTGCAAATCCTTTGTGGAGCTGCTCGATCTCTACCCCACCTTGGCCAGCCTGTGCGCTCTCCCTGCTCAACCCCGCCTGCAAGGCAAAGACATTTCCCCGATGCTGCAGGACCCCAAACACGAAGTTCGCACCACCGCCTTCTCCGTGGCTCCCGCGCGCAAAGGATTCCTGCTGCGTGATGACCAATGGGCGTACATTCAATACGGCGAAGACGCAAAACGTGGCATTGAGCTCTTCGATATGGAAGCCGACCCCAACCAATTCACCAATCTTGCGACCAAACCGGCCCACCAAAAAACCGTCACCCAATTCAAAACCCGCCTCGCTACCAAATTAAAATCCCTTCGTGACAACGACTTGCGGCGGCAAAAATAATCCGATCAGCGCCTTGTTCAGTGAGTTGCCAAATTGCGGCGTCGGTGGCATCTTCTTCCCATGCAAAAGAAAACCTGTTTATACCTCATAATACTAAGCCTGTTTGCCGCGACCTCAGAGGTCCGTTCAGCCGATTATACCCCCGGCAAGTTTCATAATTTTTCGCATGCTGAGGATACGGTTTCCAAGAGGGACTACCAGTATTCGGTTTATGTCCCCACAGATTATAGCCCGGAGAAATCCTATCCGGTTGTGTTCTATTTGCATGGGGGAGGGAGGGGTAGATTTCACCCTGATCAAGGCAAGCGGAACATGGTTTCTGACAGGCTAAAGGATAACAAGCGCACTACTGATGCGGGCTATAGTCGAAATGTTCCCGATTTCATCGGTTATATTCTCATCTCGCCGGTGAAACCAGTCGCCAAGTGGAATGCCACAGTTTTCAAGCGGCTTCTTGTGCACGTCAAAAGCAAAGTAAGTATCAATGAGAACCGGGTTTACGTCACCGGTTTCAGCATGGGCGGCCAAGGCACTTGGATTGTTGCCTGTGGCAATGACGGCTCCTACAAAATCGCCGCGATGATGCCACTAGGTGCTTGGGGTTGCAGGCAGGTTAAGCGAGGTGCTACTCCTCAAACCTGCAAAACTCTCAAAACCGCAGTCTGGAACTTGCATTGTCCGAAAGATCCGATTTCTAAGATATCCGAGCAGCTACCCTTATTCCAATCGCATCTCGATCTCGGCGGCTATGGCCGTTTTACCATGATTCCCGGTTGGGGGCACATCAGTCGCCCGCGCGAAAATGATCATGCGTTTTTCAGCATGCGCATGGCGTGGATGCTCTCCCAAACCTATGACACCCCTTTCAATTATGTTCTTAAGGTGAATGATGGCAAGATTGTGAAGGTGGCTAGTGGCAAACGGCCTTTCACCGGTGACACGAGTGGCTATGGATTTTATGAGCCCGGCACGGTTGTCAATATCACTGCTCCTGAATCAAAAGGGGACAAACCATTTGTGAAATGGGCAAGTGACCAGGGGGAATTTGCTGAGGCGACTTCACGATCCACATCCTTCACCACACCAGCGGGTGACGTGACCATTTCAGCAATTTACGGTAAGCAACCTTTCAGGCTGAATGTCGTCGGCGGCAAAGCAAACCCTGCCGCACCCAAGCCCGGCGAGGTCGTTACGGTAAGTGCTACTACGAATAAATTCTTTTACTGGAGGACTGATTCAAAGCTAGTGGATATCCCTCTTCCAAGTGCCCGGTCTTTCAGGTTTGCGATGCCTTCAGGCGATGTCACCTTGACTGCTCAAGAGAAATAACCAGTAACTCCTCCGACTTTTATGAGGCTGTTACAAATATGAAAATTGATCCAACGTGTTATTCCAGTTGCAACCATGCAGTTACAGGCTGGTGATCGCTAGGTAGTTGTTTGAATTTGTTGAATAGAACGATCTCGGTACGGGTTACTTTCAAGGGGCCTTTGGTCAGCACCCAATCAATGCGACGCTTGCCCTGCTTAGTTTTTTGGAAGCTATTGAATGTGTTCCATCCGGCATTTACTTTTTCCTGGGCGGTAGTGAAAGAGTCCTGGAAACCGCCGTCTTTGGTCAGTGTGTGGTAGGCCTTGTTGGACTGAGCTATTGCGTTGAAATCGCCAACGAGAATAACCGGTAGTTTTGTTTGTAGCGCGGCAACGCGTTTGTTGATGAGAAGTGCAGACTTTTCTCGCGAAGGTTGTGAGCGGTGATCAAAATGGGTATTCCAGAAATAAAATTCCTTATGAGTTTTGCGGTCGAGGAACCGGATCCATGTAACCATCCGCTTGACAGTGTTGCCCCAGCTAGCCGAACCAACCACATTCGGGGTATCGGACAACCAAAAATGTTTCTCCTCCAGCGGCTTTAAGCGATCTGATCGATAAAAGATCGCCATGAATTCACCGCGTTTTCCACCTTCACGGCCCACGCCAATCCATTTGTATTCTGTCAATTCCTTGTCCATGTACAGTAGCTGGTGATGGAGTCCTTCTTGAGTACCAATGATATCCGGTTTTCGCTCACGAATTACCTGCACCACGCCCGCTTGGCGCTTCGGCCACGAATTTGCGCCAAATGCACTAGCGTATCTAATGTTGAAGGTCATCACCTTAACGGTCTCGGCAGCTTCCGTTTTTTTCTCCGTCCACGTCAGGCAGAGTAGGAGGATCAGTAGAGCGGGTCTTGGGAAATAAGAAAAGTTCATCGCCGTCGAGTTTCTGAATTTATGGCCTTTTGGGCAAGTGGAAATTAGATTGATTAAGCCTCTTGAGGTTTGACCCTGCTTCCACTCTACCCAATGCTCACGGCGATGAAGCACTGGTTAATGCTGATGATATTTGGAACGTTCGGAATTGCCATTGCCGCACCACGACCCAACATTATTGTCTTTATGGTGGATGATTACGACAAGTACGAGACCAGTGTTTATGGCGGAAAGGTGCTGACACCGAATCTGGATCGGTTGGCGAGAGAGGGCATCACCTTTGAGAATGCGCATGTGGCCAGCACGGTGTGCACGCCTTCGCGATACACTTTTTTAACCGGTCGTTATGCGGGCTCCTCCTACCATTCAGGATACCGTGAGTTGTTTCCCTTGGGTCAGCAGGCGCTACCTGCTTTCAATGTAGGTTTGGAGCCGGACAACATGAACGTGGGTGCGGTGTTGGCAAAAGGTGGCTATGCAGCCGGGTTCGTCGGTAAATTTCACGTAGGGCCATCACTCAGTAACCCGGCCTTCCGCAAAAAATACGGACTGCATGATGTGCGAAAAAACGTGCCTTTCACAGAAAAGCTCAATCAACAGCAGTCTGAAAATGAAAAACGGTTTCGGCAGGTGATCAAGGATTACGGCTTCACCTGGGCCAAGAATATTTACTGGGACAACACCAAGGCGCCCTTTCAAAGTCACAACCCGGAATGGACTGCTGCTGCGGCTGTGGAATTCATTGAAGAACATAAAGGTCAGCCGTTTTATCTGCACTATTGCACCACCCTCCTACATGGGCCCAACGGTGGGTGGCACAAGTCTCTCGATCACCCGAAAGTCACGGGCGAAGGCATCATTAAAAAGAATCTCAACGCGCTGCCGGCACGAACCTCTGTGATGGAGCGCATCAACAAGGCGGGGCTCACCTCTAATGAAGCGGGTTACCTTTGGATGGATGATTCGTTGGGGGTAATTTTGGACAAGCTGGATGATCTCAAATTGACGAAAAATACTGTGGTGCTTTTTGTGGCTGATCATGGTTCAGGGAATAAAGGTTCACTCTACAAGGCCAAAGGAACGGAGGTGCCGTGTATCATGCGTTGGCCGGCCGGGATGAAGCGAGGAGTGCGCAGTAATGAGCTCATCCAGAATACCGATTTTGTGCCGACTTGGTTTGACTTGGCTGGGATCAAGGTGCCTGCCAAGTACAAGATCAATGGCGTGAGTCTCAAGCCGCTGTTTCAAGCACCAAACAAGCCGGTGCGCAGTCATGTCTACAGCGAGATTGGGGCGGCCCGTTCAATTAAGACCAAGGATTATAGCTACATCGCCCTTCGTTATACCAAGGAACAGGTGCAAGGGGTTCGGGAAGAGAATCGTCGTTATCTCCGAGGGATGACCGGTCTAAGCGGCGGTGTATCACGGTCTATCGCTACGCATCCCCGCGCGTATACCGGCGATCAGCTTTATGATTTGAAGCGTGACCCTGATGCCCAAAAAAATCTGGCGGGCTATCCAAGTCATGCCCGGACATTGAAGCAGCTGAAACAAACGCTTGCTGCTGAGCTCAAGAAATTTTCAGGGAGGCCTTATGGTGAATTTATTTCCGGTGGAAACGCTGTTACTGGCGGTGGATATGATGAAGTGTTTGAAACCCTTCGCAAGGCGGCTGGAATAAAGAAAAAGAAGAAATGAGACAACTGATTGCCATATTAACACTTATCCCGGTCGGAGTAGTTGCTGCCCCGATTGTCCCCGGTTTGCATGGCAAACATGGATTGGATCAAATGCATCAGGGACGGTTGCTGATTACGGAACTACGGTGTGCGGGGTGTCATGCGAGCGACACGGTGAAACATAAGAAGGGGCCGGATTTATCTGCGGTGGGTTCGCGTGTGAATCCGGATTACATTCAGAAGTTTATTGTCAGTCCGCACAGCACCGATCCTGGCACGCAAATGCCGGACTTGCTCGCAGGCAACCCCAAACGGCATGAGATTGCCGAGGCGCTAACGCACTATTTGGTCAGTCGTTCGGGTAAACCGTTTGATGCTGGTGTTGTGAAACAGGAGGAAGTTGATGCGGGCAAAAAACTTTTCGAAAGAATCGGTTGTGTAAATTGCCATTTGCCCGACAAAGGTGATCGGCTTTCGCACGTATCATCTAAGTACGGAATCGATTCGCTAACGGAGTTCTTGTTTCAGCCGCGACACGCACGGCCTTCTGGTCGAATGCCGGACATGAACCTTACTCGTGCGGAGGCAAAATCGATCGCCAGTTTCTTGATCGGATTAAAGGCGCGTGAGTCTTCAGAGTTTAAGGTGGAGGCAGCCAAGGTGGCTATAGGTGTAAAATATTTTGAGCAGCTGAACTGTGCCTCGTGCCACAACTTGCCCGGCAAGAAAGGCAAGCTGGTTCTGGAGATGACCAAACTGCGCGCTGGCGTAGGTTGTTTGTCGGTGAAGCCGAAAGGGGTGCCATTTTTCAATCTGTCAGCAGCGCAACGCGCGGCGATGGGCAAGGCACTGGCGGGGATCGGGAAGCCATTGGGCGAAAAGGCGCAGATCCAACAGACGCTGGTGGCCTTCAACTGCATTGCCTGCCACACACGCGATGGCGCGGGTGGGGTGAGCAACGCCATGTTTAAGCATTTTGGAACAGACGAAGAAGGCCTCGGTAATCCCGCGCGCATTCCGCCTACGCTCGATGGGGTGGGAGCAAAGCTGAGACCCGAATGGATGCGCAAGGTGCTCTTCGACGCGGAGACGGTGCGGCCGTACATGCACACGCGTATGCCACAGTTTGGTGAGGCAAACCTACGTCATTTACCGGCATTATTTGAGAAGGTAGATCGACTGCCAAAAAAAGTAGAATTGCCGGAGCCCAAGCGCGATGACCGTCGCAAGTACCGTGAGGGAGGGCATTTATTGGTGGGTGACAAGGGGTTAAACTGCATCGCCTGCCACAACTTCAATGGAAAGACTTCGCCAGGGTTAAAGGGGATTGATTTATTAAATTCCTTTGAACGACTGCAGCCGAGTTGGTTCGTACATTTCATGAAAAATCCCCAGCAGTATCGGCCGGGGATTGTGATGCCGAATTATTGGCCCGGTGGCGAGGCAGTCCGCAAGGACGTTCTGGAAGGCAACGCGGATGAACAAGTGCGGGCGTTGTGGCATTATTTTTCGTTGGGCCGTTCAGCACGAGACCCTTCTGGCATTCGTTCAGTCGGTACGGACTTGAAGGTAACCGATCGGGTGCGGGTGTATCGGGGACGAAGCCGGATTGCGGGCTATCGCGGCATTGCGGTGGGTTTTCCGGGTGGTTTGAATTACGCTTTCAATGCCGAATATGGTTCGCTTAGTGGGCTATGGAGTGGCGACTTTGTCAGTGTTGGCTGGGGCGGGCAGGGAGCAGGCAATTTTAATCCGCGCGCGCGACCGATTGAACTGGCACAGGATGTGGCGTTTTATCGCTTGGCCAAGGATGATGAGCCGTGGCCACTGCTTCCTAAGATAGATAAGGAAAACCCGGTGAATCCTGACCCGCTTTATCCACGTAATCGTGGGTATCAATTTAAAGGCTATCAGCTTGATGCGAATGGCGTGCCGACTTTTATGTACCGCACCGGTGCTGTGGAGGTGAATGACACTCCGCGCGCCGTGGTGACAAACTCGATGCATGGGCTGGTGCGCACGATTCGCTTCGAGTCAGCCAAAGATGAGACGGTTCATTTCCGCGCGCTGACTGGCAAGGTGCGGCAGCTCACGCCGACGCAGTTTTCTGCCGACGCAGTGAAGTTGTGGGTGCCTGTAGGCACGGCGCTGCTGCGCGGTGAAGGCGCTCAAAAGGAATTGCTGCTGAAGTTAAAACTACCCAAAGGAAAATCTAAGATTCAGATTCGTTATGAGTTATTGCGTTAAAAGAAAACTGACCGGACTGCTGATACTGATTCTGACCGCGAGTTTGGATGCAGAAGAAGTGGGAGGCCGTTGGGGCACAGAGAAGCGTGAGCGTGAGTATTATCGCGTGGTGAGTGTGCCCATCCCTAAGGGAGAGGTGATTGAGGGAGGCGCGTTTGAGTTGATGCCTGATAATCGCCTGGCAGTAGGGACACGGCGTGGAGATATCTTTTTTATTAAAGGCGTGGATGAGGATAAGCCGCGGCCGCAGTTCCACAAATTTGCCGAGGGGTTGGATGAAATTTTCGGGTTGGCCCACCGTAAGGGAGCTCTTTATGTCACTCACAGTGCCGAGCTCACAAGGGTCACCGATACCAATGGTGATGGTAAGGCTGACCGCTTTGAGACCATTTCCGACGCATGGGGCTACGGCAACTACCACGAGTACGCCTTCGGCTCCAAGTTTGATCCGCAGGGCAATCTCTACGTCGCGCTTGGGCTTTCCAATTCCTACCACTCACGCGCTCTCTTTCGCGGTTGGGCGATGAAGATCACGCCGGAGGGCGAGTCGATTCCTATTGCCAGCGGTCTGCGAAGCCCTGGTGGGATTGGGCCCAATGAGCACGGCGCACTTTTCTACATCGAGAGCCAAGGTCCATGGAATTCCTCCTGCAGTCTCAAGTTCCTTAAGCCCGGTGGATTTATGGGACACCCGGTTAGTTTTAACTGGTACAAGTACGCGCCGCACCTCAAGGAGCCGGTCAAGCCTGAGAGTGGTACACGCATCGTGACCGAGAAGGAAAAGGTTAAGGAACTCGTACCTTATGCAGTGATCTTTCCTTACATCCGCATGGGTCGCTCGATTACCGGTTATGTGGTAGACCGCACAGGCGGCAAGTTTGGTCCGTTTGAAAACCAGATCTTCCTCGGGGACTTCACGCAGTCGATCATCATGCGCGCGACCACCGAGCAGGTGAATGGCGTTTGGCAGGGAGCGTGTTATCCGTTTCGTGAAGGGCTTTCGACTGGGATTCTGAATGTGCAGTTTACGCCCAAGGGACGGTTATTGTGTGGTGGCACCAACCGAGGTTGGCCTGTGCGCGGCATCAAACCTTTCGCACTGGAGAGGCTGGATTGGACCGGGCGTATGCCCTTTGAGATTAAGCGGATCAATATTACACCTGAAGGTTTCAAGATTACCTTTACCAAGCCTGTGGAAGCCAAGACCGGCAATGATCCCAAGAGTTACAAGGTCAGCACCTTTACCCACATTTACCACGGTGGCTACGGTGGGCCGGAAGTAGACCAGACCACGCCGGAGGTAAAGAGCGCCAAGCTCGCTGCTGACGGACTGAGCGCACAAATTGTCTTAAGTAAACTCAAACGCGGGCATGTGCATGAATTTGATCTGGGTTCTCTGCGTAACCGTGATCAGGAGGAACTCCTTCATCGCCACGCCTATTACACTGTGAATGAAGTCCCAAAGAAATAGCATGAAGCTTTGTTTGGCGTTTTTCCTCTTGGCTCAAGAGGTATTGGTTGGGGCTGAGTGGAAGGCGGAGCGAAAGCTGCCTGCACCTGAAGCCCATCAGGCGGCTGCTAGTGACAAGGATTTCGTTTATGCCATCACCAGTCGTGGGGTTGCCAAGTATGATCGCAAAAGCGGTAAACGCGTGGCAACGAGTCAAGGCGCGGCCAAACACTTGAATAGTGGCTTTTTCTGGAAGGGCAAACTCCTGTGCGCCCATTCCAACTATCCCCTTAAGCCAGAGCACAGCGAGATCAAGGTGCTGGATGTTGGTTCCATGAAACTGACCACCTTCAAGGATTTCGGCAGTGCTGATGGTTCCTTGACGTGGGTATTACACAAGGGCGGTTTCTGGTGGTGTAACTTTGCGTTGTATGGGGCGGATAATCACAAGACGTTCCTGGTCAAGTATGATGATAAATGGCGGGAAGTGGCGCGCTGGATCTATCCAAAGAAAGTCATTAGCCAACTGGGCCGGCACAGTTTATCGGGTGGAATTTGGCGCGGGGAAGAATTGTGGACGACGGGTCATGATGATCCGGTGGCCTTTCGGCTGGGCTTACCCAAAGAAGGAAGTGAACTGAAGTATTTGGGTCAACATGCCATTCCCTTTACCGGGCAGGGCTTGGCCAATGATCCGGTGAGTGGAGGTCTAGTGGGGATCAGCCGGGCCAAGCGGCAGGTAATTTTTGCTACAGCCAAGGCGGAGCCGGTTCGGTTGCGGGTATTGTGTTATAATATCCATCACGCTGAGGGGGTGGATGGAAAGCTTGATGTGCCGCGCATTGCCCGGGTGATTTTATCAGTGAAACCGGACTTGGTCGCGTTGCAGGAGGTGGATAACAAAACCGAGCGAACACAACGCGTGGATCAGGTGGCTGAGTTGGCGCGCTTGACACAAATGAAAAGTGTCTTTGGGCCCAATATCGACTTTCAGGGTGGCCATTATGGCAATGCCATCCTCTCACGGTTCCCCATTGCCCGTCACAAGAACCATCACTTGCCCAATGTGGATGCGGGCGAACAACGGGGGGTGCTTGAATCGGTTATCAAGATATCAAAAAACCAAAGCGTTCTTTTTTTGGCGACTCATTTTGATCACCGGCGTCCCGGTCAGGAACGTTTGGCTTCGGCAAAATTTATCAATCAGATGATTGGTAGTCGCGACAAGATGCCGGCCATTCTGGCTGGGGATTTAAATGATGTGCCTGATAGCCCCACCTTAAAGGAGATCGGCAAATTATGGGCGCGAACCAATCCTGAAATTTCGCCGACCGTTCCAGTGGCCAAACCTGTGCGCCAGATTGATTATATTTTGGTGCGGCCAAAAGAACGGTGGAAGGTGGTTGAAACTCGGGTATTAGGTGAGGCCGTGGCTTCGGATCACCGGGCGATTTTCGCGGTGATTGAGTTGCTCGAATAGTATGCCGCTATTTGCTATCAGCGGGCCTTAGTTCACATTGATAGAGGTCAAAGCTATCGGCTCACTCGCCCGATCCGCGTCCAGCTCCACGCCTCTTTTTTGTTGCCGCTGGTTTGGGTTTTGTGGTTGGGTTGGGAACTATGGAAAAAATTACATTATTATTAATTGCAATTTGCGTCGTAATAATGACGGGTTGCTGCGTGATTGGAGCAATGTCGGGTCCTAATCGCGCCGTTCCTTGTGAACCTGAATCTCGGTGACAATCAACTGACCGACGTGAAGGGTCTGGAGAAGCTCACGCAGTTAAGGTTTCTGGGGCTCCGAGACAATCAACTGACCGATGTGAAGGCAAGGGATGAAGGGAGGCCCTCAAGGAGTTTCACAGGGAGGCCGGACTACTGATGGCGAACAGATGCATAGGATAAATGCGAAAGACATCTAATGGCCTACTGCGACTATCAAGCTGGAAAGCTTACCGTTGATGCGGCTCTTTGGAGCTTCGGGGTCGACGGGGTTTTTATCGTCATGGCCGATGCAGATATCCTCCTGCGGGTGTCTGCTCAAAAGACCGTGTGACTTGGCTTCAACCGATTTTTCTCCCACCTGTATTGAGAACTTGTCCTTGGCGAGGCTGGCGGTGATCTCCATTTTTTCTCCCGGCGAACCAAAAGCGATTTTTTGCACGGCGTTCTGGCCAAGGCGGACGGTGAAAAAAAGGTTACCATCCTTTGCGTATAGTGCGTAACCCACCGCAGAGCCTCCGTGGGTAAGGATGATGCCATTGGGTTTTTTGCCGGGTTCAATTTCTACTGTGGCCTTAATTGTCAAAGCTTTGCCGGTAATATCGGGTAGTGATGCGCTGGTGAAGGTGTCACCCAGTTTGGCCTTGTTCCAGTTGATTGGTTTGGCGGGTTTCGTGGGTTTTTTTGCCGGTCGCTTGCGGCTGGTGGAGGGGTAGAGCGTTACCGGGTTTTGCACTGTACCGGCAGGGCGTTTATTGGCGGCAATATCTTCAGTGATTTGTGCCGCAATTTTTTCCAACTTTTCAACCATGGCGGGGTTCTCTTTTGCCAGGTTGGTTTTTTCGCCGATTTCTTTTTCCAAATTGTAGAGGCGGCCGCCCTTGGCCAGATCCGCATCGCGCTGGCGAATGCCCATGCCAAGGGATTGCCCGGTGAGAGCCAGTTTCCATGGACCCTGCCGCACGGCCTGCAGTTGGGAGCCGCGGAAATAATGCCAGGTCTTACGCGGGGATGTTTCGGTTTTACCGAGCATCCACTTCGACACATCCACGCCATCAATTTTGATTTCCTTTTTAACTTTGCCACCGGCCAGTGAAACAAAGGTGGGGAGGATATCGGTGGTGCCGGCAATGCCGGCAGATTCAGTACCCGGGGCAATGGTGCCGGGCCACCAGGCAATGGTGGGTTCGCGCACGCCGCCTTCCAGAGTACAGCCCTTACTGCCGCGCAAGGGCCCCGATACACCGCCGGCCTTGCCCTTGGAAGCCCAGGGGCCGTTGTCACTGGTAAAGAGAACTAAGGTATTCTTTTCAATCTTCAGTCGTTCCAGGGTTTTGAGTATCTGGCCTACACTCCAGTCGACTTCCTCAACCCAATCGCCGTAGGTGCCGTTCTTGGATTTACCGGCAAAATCCGGATGCGGAAAGAGCGGCACATGCATGGCGGTGTGGGGCAGGTAGAGGAAAAAGTTTTTCTCCGCCTTGGCATTGGTCTCAATGAATTTCACCGCTTCCTCGGTGTATTCACGGGTGACGCGCCTTTGGCCTTCATCCTCGAGTAACTCAGCTACTTTTTCATCACGCATCAAAGGATGAACCCGCTTGCCATTGGCGGTGGCGGTACGGCCCATGTCATTGGAGTAGGGGATGCCAAAGTAGCCATCAAAACCATGCCTCGTGGGAAGGAACTCACGTTGATCTCCCAAATGCCATTTACCCACGCACATGGTGGAGTATCCAAGTTCCTTGAGGTAATCGGCGACCGTATGTTCTTTCGGGTTGAGCCCATTGCGACCGGCAGGAAAGAATACGCCGGGCACTCCCACGCGCGGCGCGTAGCAACCGGTCATCAACTGTGCCCGCGAAGCCGAACAAACCGGCGCGGCATAGAAACTGGTGAGCTTGCGACCTTCCTTGGCCATGCGGTCGAGGTTGGGCGTTCGGTTGAGCTTGGAACCGTAGGGGCCAATATCGCCATAGCCCATGTCATCAATGAAGATGAGAACCAGATTCGGCTTTTCCTTTGCTGAAAGAGAAATCGTGCAAAGCGCCACGAGGGTGAGAAGAAAAAGTTTCATGCGTGGAATGAGCCTAACGATCGAATTTTGGTTAAACAAGTGAGTAAGATTGACCCTGTAAACTTTCTGGGAAATACTCCTGGCCGTGAACCGTATTATTACTCTTCTTTTACTGCTATGTGTTAACGGCCTACAGGCTAAATCCCCGAATGTGGTGATTCTCTTCACTGATGATCAGGGAACCATCGATGCCAATTGTTATGGCTCCAAGGATCTGATAACGCCCAATATCGACAAACTAGCGGCAACGGGTGTGCGGTTTACTCAAGCCTATGCGCACACGGTGTGTTGTCCGGCGCGCGCGGCCTTGTTAACCGGTCGACATCCCCAGCGCGGGGGAGTCCATCACTGGGCCCAAGGCGATATGAATTCGGCCAAGGGCATTAATATGGCGTTACAAGAAGTGACGTTGGCCGAAGCGTTGAAGCCGGCGGGATACCGCACGGCCTTGTACGGCAAATGGCATCTGGGTGCGCACCGCGATTACGGACCCAAGAAGCAGGGCTTCGATGAATTCTTTGGCATCCGCGACGGGTTCATTGACAACTATAATCATTACTTCCTGCACGGCACCGGTTTTCATGATCTCTATGAAGGCACCACGCCGGTGAAGGCACCCGATAAATATTTTCCTGAACTGATGGTGCAGCGGTCCCTGAAGTTTATTGACGAAAACAAAGGTCGGCCCTTCTTCCTCTATGTGCCTTTTAATATTCCGCATTACCCGGAGCAAGCGCTCAAGAAGCATGAGGGATTGTATAAGGATGTAACAGATCCGGCACGGCGCTCTTACGGCGCGATCGTGACCACCACAGATTACTACATCGGTCAAGTGATCGACAAACTGGAAGAACACGGGTTGCGGGAAAACACAATCGTCATTTACATGAGTGATAACGGGCACTCGGAGGAAACCGGCAACCGCATTCGCGTGGACAATCACAAAAGTGGCTATCCCAAGGGTCATTTTTATGGTGCCAGTGGTGGCGGCTCCACCGGCAAATGGATCGGGCAAAAAGGCAGCTTCCTCGAGGGAGGAGTGCGTGTGCCGGCCATCATCAGCTACCCGGCCAAGCTGCCCAAGGGAGCGGTGCGCGGTCAAATCATCACCGCGATGGATTGGTTTCCCACCGTGCTTTCCTTGTGCGGCGTAAAGCAGTCTGCCAAAGCGCCCAAGCTAGATGGATTCAATCTCCATCCCATTATTCATGATGCGAAGGCGCAGCTACCCCGGAAAATGCTGCATTTCGCATGGGGTAATAAATGGGCGATTCGTGAGGGCGATTGGAAATTGATCGGCACCACGGGTCGGCCGCAAGTGACATTGCACAATCTTGCCGATGCGAAGCCGGAGGTTAAAAACTACGCGAAAGAGAAACCCGAGTTTGTTGACCGCTTACGCATGCTGCACACGGTTTGGGTGAAGGACGTTACCCCGAAACGACAGTGATCAAATTCCTCCGGTAGTTTTTCCTTATGGCAGAAGGCCATAATTTCCATCCAAGCGAAGGCGTATCTTAAACCAGCGCGGCAAGCGCGTCGTTAAAGAGTTCGCTGGGTCGCATGGCGGAGTTCGTTTTCCTATCGTCGGGTTGGTAGTAGCCGGCGATATCCATGGAGGGGCCTTGGACGGCGATTAATTTCGCCACGATCACGTGTTCATTCTTTGCGAGGGTTTCAGCGAATGAGGAGAATTGCGACTGCAGTTCGACGTCATCGTTTTGCGCAGCGAGGGCTTGGGCCCAGTAGAGGGCGAGGTAGAAATGGCTGCCGCGGTTGTCGAGTTCGTTAACCTTGCGGGAGGGAGATTTGTTTTCGTCGAGAAATTTGCCGATGGCTTCGTTCAAGGTTCGGGACAGGACGAGGGCCTTGGCGTTGTTATCCTTGGTGCCGAGATCTTCGAGTGAAACGGCGATGGCGAGGAATTCGCCGAGGGAATCCCAGCGCAAATGGTTTTCGGCGTTGAATTGCTGCACGTGCTTGGGCGCGGAACCGCCCGCGCCGGTTTCGAAGAGTCCACCGCCGGCGAGCAGCGGCACGATGGAAAGCATCTTGGCACTGGTTCCGAGCTCGAGGATGGGAAAGAGGTCGGTGAGGTAATCGCGCAGCACGTTGCCGGTGACGGATACGGAATCAAGGCCGTCCTTGCAGCGTTTGCAGGTGACGCGCGTGGCTTCAACGGGCGACAGGATTTCGATGTCGAGACTGTCGGCGTTATGTGCGGGGAGGTATTCGTTCACCTTGGCGATGAGGTTGCGATCGTGCGCGCGGTTTTCATCCAGCCAGAAAATCGTTTTGACGCCGGTGGCACGTGCGCGGGTGACGGCGAGTTTCACCCAGTCGTGAATCGCGACATCCTTGGTTTGGCACATGCGCCAAATATCGCCAACCTCCACCTCGTGGCTGAGCAACGTATTACCCTCACCATCAAGTACGCGCACGGTGCCGGCACGAGGGATTTCGAATGTCTTGTCGTGCGATCCGTATTCCTCCGCCTTCTTGGCCATGAGCCCAACGTTGGAAACGTTACCCATGGTGGGAACATCGAACGCGCCATTGGTTTTGCAAAACTCAATCGTCTCGCGATACACACCGGCGTAGCTTCTATCGGGGATGACGGCCTTAGTGTCGCAGGGTTTGCCATCCGGGCCCCACATCTGGCCGGAGGTGCGGATCATCGCAGGCATGGAGGCATCGATAATTACATCGCTCGGCACATGGAGATTGGTGATGCCGCGGTCTGAATCCACCATCGCCAGCGCAGGCTTCTCAGAATAGAGCAACTCAATGTCCGCCCGAATTACGGCCTGTTGTTCGGCAGGAAGCGCGTCGAGCTTGGCAGATAAATCGCCGAGGCCGTTGTTGGGCTCCACGCCGACGGACTCCAGCGCCTCGGCGTGTTTCTCAAAAATGTCCGCGTAAAAAACGCTCACGCAATGGCCGAAAATAATGGGGTCGGAAACCTTCATCATCGTCGCCTTCAAGTGCAGCGAAAAAAGCACCCCCTGTTTTTTGGCCTCGGTAATCTCGCGCGCCATGAATTCGCGCAACGCAGTTGCGCTCATCACGGCGGCATCGATGACTTCGCCCTCAAGTAAACTAATGCCATCCTTAAGCACTGTCGTCTCACCTTCGCCATCCAGCTCAATGCGCACATCGCCTGCTGCGGTCATCACGTGCGATTGCTCGCTACCATAAAAATCGCCACCGTCCATGTGCGCCACATGTGTTTTGGAATCGGCCGACCAAGCGCCCATCGGGTGTGGATGCTTTTGCGCGTACGCCTTTACCGGCGCTGCTACGCGCCGATCGGAATTGCCCTCGCGCAACACCGGATTCACTGCCGAGCCCAGCACCTTCGCGTAGCGCGCGCGGATGTTTTTCTCTTTGTCTGACTGCGGGTCTGCCGGAAAATCCGGCACAGTAAACCCATTCCCTTGCAATTCTTCAATCGCCGCCGCCAACTGCGGAATCGAAGCACTTATGTTCGGCAGCTTGATAATATTTGCCCCCGGCTGTGTCGCTAATTCACCCAACTCCGCCAATGCATCAGGCACTCGCTGCGCCTCCGTTAGGCTTTCTGGGAAATTGGCGAGAATGCGTCCGGCGAGCGAGATATCCTTCAGCTCGAACTCTATGCCTGAACTCTTCGTAAACGCCTGCAGGATTGGCAATAGCGAACAAGTCGCCAGAGCCGGGGCTTCGTCGGTCTTGGTGTAAACAATTTTGGATGAGTCGGGCATGCGAATAGTGGCTTTTCAGTCTCGGAAAAGCGGGGATACGTACCAGCTTATGGCTGCTTCTGCAATCCTGTTCGGCGCGGTGCAACTTGACTTGAGGAGCGTGTTGCGCGAAAAAACCTGTGTGAAACACATCTTTCTTTTTATGGCAGTGCTGGGTGCGCTGGATGTTTCGGCGGCAAGTCAGTCGAACAGGCCCAACATCGTTTTGATTATGGCTGATGATTTGGGGTTTGCGGATATTGGGTGTTATGGCTCGGAGATTCGTACGCCGAATTTGGATGCGTTGGCGGCGAAGGGGTTGCGGTTTTCGCAGTTTTATAATACGGCCAAATGCCATTCCTCACGGGTGAGTTTGCTGACGGGGCTGTACTGCGATCAAGCCGGCGGCGCGAGCCTCAGCCGCGGAGCGACGATTGCCGAGGTGCTGGGCAAGGCGGGCTACTCCACTTCGATGGTCGGCAAATGGCACTTGAGCAAACAGCCAACGGAGTTTGGATTTCAGCGCTACTGGGGGCATCTCTCCGGCGCGTGTAATTTTTTCACGGGGGACGACTCGTTTCGATACAACGGCGAAAAATACAACGTGCCGAAGGTGCTCAATGGTCGACCGTTTTATACCACGCACGCGATGGGCGATTTTGCGCTGAAGTTTTTGGATGAAGCGACGGCGATGGAGAATCCGTTTCTTTTGTACGTCGCCTTCAACGCGCCGCATTACCCGCTGCATGCGCCGGAGGCGGATGTGGAAAAATGCGCCGGGCGGTACGATGGCGGTTGGGATCAACTGCGCGCCACGCGTTATGCGAAGCAACTCAAGAGCGGGCTCATCCCGAAAAAGTTTGCGCTCAGCAAACGCCCCGCGCACATCCCTGCGTGGGACAGCCTCAGCGAAAAGAGATCGCGCGTGGGAGGCGAAGCCGGATGGAGGTGTTTGCCGCGATGGTGGAAGTGATGGATCAAAACATCGGCCGCATTATCGCCAAGCTCAAGGCTAAGGGCGTGTGGGAGAACACGCTGTTCCTTTTCTGCGCGGACAATGGTGCATGCCCCTTCGAGCGCACGCGCGGCCGCAACCTCAAGCCATGGGATCCGAAATCCTACTGGACCTATGACGCCAGTTGGGCCCACGCCGGCAACACGCCGTTCCGCCTGTACAAGCAGAACCAGCACGAAGGCGGCATCAGTTCGCCGATGATCGCCCATTGGCCGGCGGGATTGAAAGCCAAGCCCGGCAGTATCACGCGCCAGCCGGGGCATCTTATCGATTTCATGGCTACGTTCCTCGACGTAGCCGGAGCGAAGTACCCTAAGCAAATTGGGGAGCGCAAGGTCGATCCCCTAATGGGTAAGTCTCTCGTGCCCATTTTACAGGGCAAAAAACGTGAACCGCATGAAAATCTCTATTTCCACTTCGGCACCGATCGCGCGTTGCGTCAGGGACCTTGGAAACTCGTGTCGGCCAAGCTGGGCCGATGGGAACTCTACAATCTTGATGAGGATCGCACGGAAACAAATGATCTTTCAAAGAAATATCCTGAGCGCGTCTCCGTGATGGCCAAGGAATGGTTTCGCTTGGCCAAGGATGTGGAGCGGCTGAAAGGTCGAGGACTCAATCCGGTAAAACCCAGCATCAGCAAGCTCAACTTCCGCAGGGATACCAGCAGCGGGAGCGCGGCTTCCGGGAAGCGGCGTTCGGAGAAAAACAAAGGCCAAAAAAAGTGATGGACTTGAGGGGCTTCGCCAAGGGCAGGGGATGGAAGTCGTGCCAATGGGCACTGGCGATTGGGTTCCTTGGCTTGTGCTTGGGGTGCGGTCGGGTGCAGTCAGCTTCCGGTGACCCTGGCAATCAGGTTGCCAAAGAGACTGCTGGCAAGCCGGTTGTTGTAGCGTCTCCCATCGTTCAGGCGGCTCGAACTCAAATTGGACAGACAACGATTTATGATCCGGCTTACGTTGGGCTGAAATATCCGGGTGGTGATGTGCCTCTTGAGCGTGGAGTTTGTACGGATGTTATCATCCGGGCATTACGCAAGGGAGCTGGACTGGACTTGCAAAAGCTGGTGCACGAGGACATGAAGAAGGCCTTCGCCAAATATCCCAAGATATGGGGATTGAAGAAAACCGATCGCAACATCGATCATCGGCGTGTTCCCAACCTAAGTTGTTATTTTGAGAGAAAGGGCTATTCGCTGGGTGCGAGCAAAAACAAAAGAGATTACCTTGCTGGAGACTTGGTTGCCTGTTTGGTTGGAAAGCGACCGCACATAATGATCGTGAGTGACAAAAAGGCGGAGGATGGCACCCCACTGGTCATTCACAACATAGGTTCAGGAACAAAAGAGGAGAACACGTTGTTCGCCTTTAAAATCACAGGACACTTTCGGTTAAAGATCGCTCCAAATCGATCCCGCTAAGTAACATCAATTTTATGTACAAGAAAATCATCCTACCGATTGTAGTGAGCCTTGCGGTTGCCGGGTTCACGGCGTACGCAGACGAGCAGCCAAATGTCCTTATTATCATGGCCGATGACTGTACGTATAACGACCTGCCGTTGTTCGGCGGGCAGAATGCGAAGACGCCAAACATTGATCGATTGGCTTCGCAGGGGTTGACGTTCAATCGTGCCTACCTCGGTGTGGCGATGTGCCAACCGAGTCGTGCAGAATTATTCTCCGGCCAGTACGCGATGCGTAATGGCTGTGCGTGGAACCATTCCGCAAGCCGACCGACAGTGACGAGCATGCCGCATTATTTGCGTGAGCTGGGTTATCGCGTAGGGATTGCGGGCAAGGTGCACGTGAAGCCGGCCAAGGCTTTTCCGTTCGAGAAGGTGCCGGGCTTTGATGCAAATTGTGTGCGGAACCCGACCCGACCGCATGACTTGGCAGGAATTGGCGAATTCATCGGCAAGGATGAAGAGCCCTTTTGCCTCGTGATCGCGTTGGTGGAGCCTCATGTGCCTTGGGTGATGGGCGATGCATCACAGTATCCTCCAAAGAAAATCAAGCTGCCGTCGAACATTGCGGACACTCCGCGTACACGTGAGGATTTTGGCAAGTATCTTGCCGAGATCACATACATGGATGGTCAGGTGGGCGAAATACTGCAGACGCTTGAGAAAAGCGGCCAAGCTAAAGACACACTTGTTCTCTTCACATCGGAACAGGGCTCGCAGTTCCCTGGTTGCAAATGGACCAACTGGGACACTGGTCTGCACACCGGCCTTATCGCTCGCTGGCCCGGCAAAGTGCCTTCAGGTAAACGTACTGATGCGCTAGTGCAATATGCTGATGTGCTGCCGACTTTGCTGGCGGCAGCCGAAAACCGTGGTGAAGGAGGTGTCAGTAAATTGGACTATCAGCCTGATGGGAGGAGTTTCCTTCCCGTTCTTTTGGGGGAGACAGACAAACACCGCGATTTTGTTTACGGCATGCACAACAACATCCCCGAAGGCCCCTCGTATCCTATTCGTACCGTAAGCGACGGGACTTACAGATACATCCGTAACCTACGCCCCGATGAAATTTACATTGAGAAACATCTTATGGGCATGAGCGGTAAAGCCACCTTGAATAATCTCTATTGGGCTACTTGGGTGCGGGATGCTTGGGCCAATCCGCATACCTACAAGCTGGTTAAGCGCTACATGCGTCGGCCGGCTGAGCAGTTGTACCACACCGTTCAGGACAAATATGAAATGAACAATCTTGTGGGCGACAAATCTCAGGCGACGCGCTTGAACCGAATGCGTGCTGAACTGGACCGGTGGATGAAGAGTCAGGGTGATCCTGGTTCACCAATGGACACACAAAAGGCCATTCAATCCGCCCGCAACGGAAAACATATCTACGGGCCGAAGAACGACTGACATGATCGATGCCCACCAGCATTTTTGGCAACTGAGTAAGCCCTTCGATTACGCATGGCTGGACGATCCGAATCTTGCGTCCATTCGGCGTGATTATCTTCCAGCCGATCTCAAGCCACATCTTGATGCCGCCGGAATGCAGCAAAGTATTTTTGTGCAGACGCAGCATAATGTTGAAGAGAACCGCTGGGTGCTTGGAATGGCTGAAGAGGTTGACTGGCTGGTGGGTGTTGTGGGTTGGGTGGATTTGGCCAGCGAGGCGTGCGAGGAGCAATTGTTGGAATTCAAGAATCACCCAAAGTTCGTTGGCGTTCGTCACATCACACAGGACGAGCCGGATAATGATTTCATCATCCGGCCTGAGATTATTCGTGGACTGAAGGTGTTAGAGAAACACCATGTGCCATTCGATCTGCTTTTTTACGTTCAGCATCTCAAGCACGCTGACCAACTCGGTCGTGAACTGCCTGAACTACCGATGGTGATTGACCATCTCTCAAAACCAAAGATTAAGGAGCAGTCCCAAGATGACTGGTTGCCACAGCTTAAGGCCGCTGCGCAGCATGAGAACATTTACCTCAAACTTTCAGGTATGATTACCGAGGCTGATTGGGGAGATTGGAAGCCCGCTGATCTCAAGCCTTATGTTGACGCTGGTTTGGAGTTGTTCGGGCCAAAGCGTTGCATGTTCGGCAGCGACTGGCCCGTGTGCGAACTGGCTGGCAGCTACGAACAAGTGCACGATGCGCTCAAAGAAGTGCTTGGCCCAATCAGTGACGATGAAACCCACGAAATCTTTGAAGGCACCGCGCGGCGGTTTTATGGAATCAAATAAAAAATGAAAACTTTTTGTTGTACAATTATTTTGCTTTGCGTGCTCCCTGCCTTTGGCGAAAAACCCAACGTCATTCTCGTTTACGTGGACGATATGGGTTACGGCGATGCTTCGTGTTTGAATCCGCGCGCGAAATTTAAGACGCCGAATATTGACCGACTGGCGCGGGAGGGGTTGACGTTTACCGACGGGCATTGCTCGGACACAGTTTGCACACCGTCGCGGTATGGATTGCTCACGGGGCGTTATGCTTGGCGCACCACGCTGAAGCGCGGGGTGATGGTCGCGGAGGCAAAATGTTTGATTGCCGATGGGCGGATTACGTTGGCGTCGTTGCTTGGTGCTAATGGGTACGCCACGGCGATGGTGGGCAAGTGGCATTTGGGGATGGATTTTCCGGGCACGAAGGGCAACCGAGATTGGAGCAAACCGGTGCGCGATATGCCGCTGGACAAGGGGTTCGGGTATTTCTGGGGCATTCCGGCCTCGATGAATTATGGGGTGTTGGCGTGGTTTGATGGACGGCGGGCGAAGGTGCCGCCCACGCAATTCACTCGCAAAAAGCCTAACGCGATTGCGATTGACGATTACCGAATCAAACCGCCCTACCAGGCTAAGCCGCGCAAGCCAAATGATCTCGAAGTGGCGCCGGATTTTGTGGACGTCGAATGCCTCGACCGGTTCACGACTCAAGCGCTCAAGTGGCTCGATGGTCGCGCGGCGGATGCTCGCAATGGAACCCCCTTCTTTTTATATCTGCCGTACACCTCGCCGCATAAGCCGGTGATTCCTCTGGAAAAATTTCGCGGCCAAGGCAAGGCCGGCGCGTACGGCGAATTTATGATCGAGACCGACCACCACCTCGGCCGCATTCTGAAATGGCTCGATGATCAAAAGTTCGCCAAGAACACAATGGTCATTTTCACCAGTGACAACGGCCCGGAAAAAACTTGGCTCGAACGAATCAAGCGCTTCGGCCATCACAGCAGCGGCATTTATCGCGAAGGTAAACGTTCGATCTATGAGGGTGGCCACCGTGTGCCGTTTATCATCCGTTGGCCCGCGCAGGTGAAGGCCGGTTCCAAATGGAATCGCCCGGTTTGCCAAACGGATTTGCTGTCGACCTTCGCCGAAATGCTCGGCAAACGACTTCCAGAAAATGCCGGCGAGGATAGCATCAGTTTTTATCGTGTGCTGCGCGGTGTGAAGGAAAGCGCTCTCGCTGAGCGCGTGGCGATGGCGCATCACAGTTCGCAAGGCCGCTTTGCCATCCGCGAGGGCAATTGGAAGTTGGTGATGGAGGATGGTCGGAGAGGTAAACGAGAGCTGTTTGATTTGTCGAAAGATTCCGGCGAAACAAAAAACATCATTTCCAATCATCCCGAAGTAGTCATTCGCCTCACCGCCAAGCTTACCTCAATGATCCGCAATGGCCGGAGCTCACCCGGGCCGGTTCAAAAAAACGACACGCCGCCTTGGCGTGAATTGGTTTGGATGAAACAATGAAGAAAATACTCTTAAAGTATTTGATGCTGGTGGCCGTCTGGGTTCAGGCCGCCGAACGACCCAACATCCTTTTCATTTTTGCGGATGATGTCGGGCAGGAGGTTCTCCGATGTTACGGGGGCCAATCCTACCAAACGCCGCACCTCGATGAACTGGCTCGTACTGGGATGAGGTTTAATCATGCCTATAGCATGCCCGTTTGCCATCCTTCGCGGCTGACTTTGATGTCCGGCAAATATCCGTTTAGGCATGGGAAAGTGACTTGGGGCGATTACCCGAAGAAAGAGGAGGCGCATACTTTTTCAAATTACTTGCGGAAGGCCGGATACAAAACGGCCATCGCGGGCAAGTGGCAGATGTGTTTACTTAAAGACGATCCCCTTCATCCGCGTCGACTGGGGTTCGACCATTGGGATCTTTTTGGTTGGCACGAGGGCCCGAGGTTTTATGAGCCCATGATCTATCATAATGGCAAGGTGCGGGGCGACACCTTGGGTCATTATGGGCCTGATCTTTATGTGCGTAGCCTGATTGAATTCATGAAGGCTAATCGTGATCGTCCTTTTTTGGCTTACTATTCGATGGCGGTTGCTCATGAGGTGACTGATGATTTGGAGACACCCGTGCCTCACGGTCCGTTCGGTCGTTACGATAACTATGCGGAAATGGTTGCGGAAATGGACCGCGCCGTTGGCCGGTTGGTGGCGGCACTTAATGCCCTCAAACTTCGTGATAAAACACTCATCCTTTTTGTGGCCGACAACGGGACTCCGCCTGAAATCATCATTCGTGCGGAGGGCAAAAAACTCATCAAAATTCCTGTCGTCTCGCGACAAAACGGACGGGATGTGCCCGGCGGCAAGAAGCAGTTGAATAACGCCGGCACCAACGTGCCGATGATTGCCAATTGGCCGGGCACCATTAAAGAAGGGCAGGTGGTTGATGACCTTGTGGACTTCAGTGATTTACTGCCGACCTTTCTGGAATTGGCCGGGGCCCCGCTTCCTGCGGGTCGCAATCTGGACGGGGTAAGTTTCGCCAATCGCCTGCGAGGCAAAGGCGCCTCACCGCGTTCTTTTACTTATTGTGAGGAAGCGGTGTTACCCAAGCCCGGCGGGGTGGAACCTGATGGAAGGAGTTCCGGCCTCAAATGGGTGCGCAATCAGGATTGGAAACTCTATAATGATGGTCG
The DNA here is from genome assembly GCA_937775205.1 of uncultured Verrucomicrobiae bacterium. GTDB lineage: Bacteria > Verrucomicrobiota > Verrucomicrobiia > Limisphaerales > UBA1100 > JACNJL01. Next base: position 23,711 of record CALKBX010000005.1, read on the forward strand.
CCTTTTTCACATGGCCAAGGACCCGCTGGAAAAACGGCCATCAAAGATCGGTCAGGATAGGCCGAAAGAGGCAGCGATGCGTAAAGTGCTTTTGAAGACTTTTAAGAAACTGGGCCTGAAACCTTAATAAAAAACCAGTAAGTGAGTTTCCAATGTTGTTCGTTAGGTTTGATTTCCATCACCCGCACCATCTTCATTTTGTAGCTCAAAACAGCACTAATTTGTATGTTCAAAGCGTTGGAATTACTGAATAAATTCGACCCTTCAAGGGTCTTAACATACAATTATGCCTGATTTGAAAGGGACTATGATTAATCGAAGAAAAATGCTTCAAGGAATGGCAGCAGCGGCTGTTGCAGCTCCACTGTTTCCGGGTCTCGCTCAGGCGGCATCCAACAAGAGGAAGCCTAAGCGGGTTATTTTCTTTTTGCAGAATCAAGGCTTTGATCCTTATACCGCAATTCCAAAGGGCCTGAAGGAAGACTGCTCGCTGAAAAGCTTTGAGTTCGAGGAGCCCATCAAAGCACTTGAACCCCTCAAGGACAGGCTTCACATCATTAACGGCCTCCATGGCCGGCATACCAGCCCGAGCCACAGTGCTTTCTTCGGGGCTCTCGGCGGCTACCGTGGCGGGATTGGAAGTCCTCCGCGCGGCGCAACGATCGATCATGTCATCAGCCAGCATTTGCCGGAGACCGTTTTGCCCCACCTCTGTATTGGGATGGATTCCCTGCCCAACATGCGGTCACGGCCGACCTTGGCGACACTTTCAGCCACCGGTCCCGGGAAGCCGATTTTCATGCATTCGAATCCGCAGGCTCTTTACCAGGCTCTCTTCGGTAGCATATCCACCGGCGAAGTGAGAGAGCGTTACGAGGCTCGCTCAAACGTGTTGCGTTCGGTGGAAAGAATCGCTCAGCAAAATTCTCATGGTCTGCCGGCGGATGAAAAGGAGCGTTACAGCAGCTACACTGATGGTTTCCGTGACATGAATGGTCTCCGTGGTCGGCTTGCCAATATTTCCGATCACCTCAAGAAATTTGCTCCGGAATACGGGGAGAAATTTACCAACCCCGAATTCGAGACCGATTGGCATGATTCCTTGCTTGATCTGGGCATCTCCGCCCTCAAGTCAGGCATCACCAACACGCTCACCATTGGTTCAGGAAGAGGAGAGATTTTTGGCGCTTGGAAGGGTCTCGGGGTTGATAAGCAAGGCCATAACTTAGGCCACATGCCTCAACCGAATAACGAGATCTGGGTTAAGATTCGCCATTACAACTGCCGTATGCTGGCCAAGCTGGTCAAGGAACTCGAATCGATGCCCGAGGGCGATGGGACCATGATGGACAACTCGCTGATTGTTTACACTAGCAACAACGCGGATAAACAACACACTTCTGGAGCCAATTGGCCCTTCATCCTCATCGGCAACCCTGCCGGACCGCTCAAGACCGGCCAATTTACTCAAATGGCAAAGCGCCCCATCAATGATTTATACACCACCCTGTTGCATGCCGTCGGTGCGCCTGCCGACCGGTTCAACATGGACAAGAACCTTGCCGAAAACTACAGCTCCAAGGTTGGCCCAATCGAGGAACTCTTGGCGTAAGCCATGAATCGTTTTCTGCTGTTCCTTGCTGCGGGGGTGCTCGCCGTCCAAGCGGCTCCTTCGCCGTCCTTCAAGCGGGATGCACTGCCGTTTCTTGAGCAATACTGTTTCGATTGTCATGATGCGGAAACAAAGAAGGGGGAACTTGCCCTTGATGAACTCACTGAGGTGACACCTGAGAGCTTCGGGGTATGGAAGCGCGTTTGGGAACAGGTAGCCCTCAAGGAAATGCCGCCCAAGAAGAAAAAAAACCAGCCCGATGCAAAGGAGCGTTTGCGTCTAGCCAATTGGATTGCGGATGGGCTTGAACAGGCGATGAAGGAGAAGGGCGGGTTCAACACACATCTGCTTCCGGCTAAGGGAAACTATCTCGATCACGATCTGTTGTTCGGGGAACTGCCGAAGAATCTTGAGCCCGCGTCCACGCCTGCCCGTATCTGGCGGATTCATCCGCAGGAGCACCTTGTCCGGCTCAACGAGCTCATTAACAAGGAGCCAGAATACAATCCGAAAGCCCCTGGCTTACGTACTCGCGGAGATCACATATCGTGGAACAATCAGGGTGAGGTGAAGGTGTACTACGGGCTGGACAGAATCAAAGGCCAGGTGGGCGGTTCTGCAGCCTATGCCGCGGCGATTACGGGATTTTCCTCAATCTTGAATACAACAGGCGACCATGGTTTGCGGAGTTATCCGATTCTTTATTCCGTGAATGGCGCCCAGGCTTCCCAAATCGCTAGGCATGCCGAAGACATCATTCGCTTCATGGCCTATGGCCCCAAGATTGAACCCTACCAATTTTCAGGAAAATTGCCGGAGAAGTACAAAGACGTAGACATTCGAGGTACCGTCGAGAGCCTATTCTACAAGGAGGAGGTCATGCGTCCGCTCTCTCCCGTTTATGATCTCGTTCAGGCAGAAAATCCTTCCGAGGAAAAACTTCGGGCAGCCGTTGATTTTCTTTTTGAAGCCCTTACCTTCCGCGAACCCTCTTCAAAGGAATCCGACGTTTACCTCAAGATTCTCAAGGATTCAGTCGCCGACCTTGGGCTCAAGGAAGGCGTAATCCTCGGCCTCACCCCCATCTTTCTTGACCGGGACGCTCTCTTCCGCCCGGAGCTTGCCCAATACGGCAAGCCGGGCAAATACGGGCGGGTGATGCTCCAAGGGAATGAACTGGCCCTCGCAGTCAATGGTGCCTTTAGCTACCTCAAGCCGGATGCGGAACTCAAGAAAGCGCTCAAGGAAGGCCGCCTCAAGACACGCGACGACGTCAGGCGCGAAGTCATCCGGATTCTTTCCGATGAAAGCATTCGCAAGCCCCGAGTCCTTCAGTTCTTCCATGAATATTTTGATTACGACCTGGCGGGCGGTATTTGCAAGGACGGCAAGGCCCTGTCCAAAGCCGGTGGGGGAGCTAAATTCCCAAACGTGATGTTTGGTATGACCGCCAGTGTGGACCGGCTAGTCGAACTCATCTTGCAGGAGGATAAACAAGTCCTGAAGGAACTCCTGACTACTGATAGAGTAATCCTCGAAGCGGGGAGCGACAGCCTCTATTTCAGCACTCGGGAAAACCTGAAAAAGGCCCCGCCTCGAGACAAGAAGGACAAGAAAAAGAAGCCCACCCCTGAGGAACTTGGCTATGTCGCCTTGTCCAAAGGCGAGCGGATCAACGTCCGTATTCCAGCAGTCAAGTTCACTAACGGAAGGAGTGCTCGTACGCTCGTAAGATTGCCGAAGGAGGAACGAAGGGGCATCCTTACCCATCCATCCTGGTTGGTTTCCCACTCTGACGCCATGGATAACCATGCTATTCTTCGAGGTAAATGGATCCGGGAGCGCTTACTTGGGGGTGCCGTTCCAGAAGTGCCCATCACGGTGGATGCCCAGTTGCCCGACGAACCTAAGAACACCCTAAGGGAACGGATGCGGGTCACCCGTGTGGCCGAATGCTGGCGCTGCCACCGCAAGATGGATCCACTTGGTCTCCCTTTCGAGATGTACAACCATCTGGGACTCCGCCGCACCACCGAGCTTGGTAAACCTGTGGACACTTCGGGCGAAATAATAGATAGCGGAGACCCTTCCTTGGATGGCCCGGTGAAAAACGCATTGGAAATGATCGACAAACTCGCCGCAAGCGAACGCGTCGAGCAGGTGTTCGTCCGTCATGCCTTCCGCTTCTGGATGGGCCGCAACGAGACCCTCGAGGATGCTCCCACGCTGCAGGCCGCCCATCGCGCCTACAAGGAAAACGATGGCAGCATGAAAGCTCTCCTTACCTCGCTGCTCACTTCCGACGCCTTCCTCTACCGAAAAGTGGAGCCGTAACAGGCCGGCTAAGTGACATAGGTTATTGAATAAACACAGTCTTGGTCACACTCTGGCCTGAGCCCAGACCTGCAAAGCAAAGTCTGACGCTGAGAAATCCATTCAACCAAAAGCCAAAGAAAAACTCTGATGAGAATCTTCCTACCATTAATAATTTTAATCATCTTCACCTTGCAGGCTGGCTGGGCTGCCCAGGGTAATAAAGCCATTCGTGTTTGGCCGGGAAAAGCACCTGATGAACCGGCTGGGATTGAAGTGAAAAAAGCTGAAGCGGTTACTGGGTCCGATGGAGTGATCCGGATACCTTATGTGGATACACCGGAGCTGATTCATTTCCCTGCAGATCCCAAGAAAGCGACAGGAACCTGTATCATTGTTTGCCCTGGTGGCGGCTATGGGAAGCTCGCCTGGAACAAGGAAGGCACAGAGATCGCCACCTGGCTCAATACGCTTGGGGTTGAAGCAGTGGCGCTGAAGTACCGGGTGCCACGGCGCGATCGTGAGAAGCCGCATCCGTGGCCTCTACAGGATCTGCAACGTTCGATTCGTCTGGTTCGCTCCAAAGCGGCTGAATGGAAGATCGACCCTAAGCGAATCGGCGTCATGGGATTTAGTGCTGGCGGTCATTTGGCGGTCATGTCTGCTTCTTATCAGAATGAAGATTCCTATAAGCCCATTGATGCTATCGATAAACTGGATGTGCGGCCTAATTTTATGGTGCTGATTTATCCGGCCTATCTCGGCAACTCGAGGAAGGATTCTTCAAAACTTGATCCGCTGGTTAAGGTGGATGCCAAAACGCCTCCGACCTTTATCGCGATTACTCATGATGACGCGGATCGCGGGCTCTTTGCTGCACTATACTATGCCGAACTCATGCGCAATCGGGTTATGGCGGAACTGCACATTTACAGTAAGGGCGGCCACGGTTATGGTCTGCGGCCGAGCACCAATCCGGTTTCCAGTTGGCCATTACGACTGGAAGACTGGCTTCGTGCGAGTGATTGGTTGAAGCGGTAAAAAATTATGGGAAATTTGCTTCAAATTTTTATGGCTTGGTGGATCGTCTTTAATTTCACCATAGGTTCGGCTGTGGCGGCCGATCCGGAAAATGAATGGACGCGGTTTAGGGGGCCGAACGGTACTGGCATTAGTAAGGCCAAAACAATTCCCACAAAGTGGACCGCCAAGGATTACAACTGGATTATTAAACTGCCCGGAACCGGTAGTAGCTCGCCGGTTATTTGGAAGCAACAACTCTTCCTTACCTGCAATGATCTCAAGAAATCCATACGCACGGTTTTATGTTTGAATGCTCAGGATGGGAAGGCTCTCTGGCGCCGGGATTATCCTTACACCGGTTACCGGGTGCATCGTGATAACGACTTTGCTTCGGCAACTCCGACTGTGGACGAGGATGGCGTGGTGGTGGTCTGGTCGATGCCTAAGCAACTGCTTATGCTGGCGCTGAATCTTAAAGGAGAGGAAGTTTGGCGTAAGGATTTAGGGCCGTATGTGAGCATACATGGGTCGGCTAGTTCGCCGATTATTGTTGGTGACTTGGTAATACTCGCAAATGACCAGATGAATCCGCAAGTCATGAAACGGTTTTTACCGAAGGATGCCTCTATGGTTCCTGAGAAAAGCTTTCTGATTGCGATCGATCGTAAGACTGGAAAAACACGCTGGAAAGTTGAACGCCGTACCGTGCTTGCCGGATATAGCACCCCTTGTATTCGGCAGACCGGAGGTGCACCGGAATTGGTGTTTTCCAGCACGGCGCATGGGATGACGGGCGTAGATTTGCTTAGTGGCAAGGTCAACTGGGAGATCAAAGGGATTTTAAGAAGTCGCGTGGTGGGCTCACCGCAACTCTATAAGGATTTGGTGTTCGGCAGTCATGGATCCGGGTTGTCTGCACAAAGATTTGTGGCAGTACGAGCACCTCGAGCAGGCGGGGCGAAGGAGCCAGTGGTGGCCTATAACGTGTATCAATCCCCTCCACTCGTGCCTAGTTGTCTGGTCAAGGATGACCTTCTATTTCTATGGACCGATAGTGGTATTGTTAGTTGCCTTGATGCACAGACGGGCAAACAACATTGGCGTGAACGTGTGGGGGGAAGCTATTACTCCTCACCAATTTGGATTGATGGTCACTTATACTGTACTAGTAAAGCAGGAGAAGTAGTGGTGATCGCGGCAACTAAAGAATTTAAAATTATAGCTAAAGTTCCACTCGGAGAAAAATGCTTTGCCGTTCCGTCTGTTGCTGGTGGGATCATGTATCAGCGAACCCAGACCCAGTTGTTTTCTTTAGGCGGAAAACTCAAAAAGTAAGATCACCGGTTCTCATTGAAATGAAAATATTGATACGGAATGTATTGGTGATTTTTCTTTCCGCCGGGCTGGTTGCGGAGGCGCAACCGTTGGGGAAGGGGGCGACGGTGACGGTGGATGGCCTCATTATTCCGCGAGATGATGGCGGCATGTATTTGCGGAACTCGGAAGGGCAGTCTGAAGTGGAATGGACGAAGGCCACGCGGGTGGCGTTGGAGATGAACACACGGTTGTTTCGGGGGTTGCGTGAGGGCATGCTGCGGTATCCGGTGCAATCGTCGAAACAGGTCATTGAATTTCCATTTCCTAAGGGGCCGATTACGGGCATCGTAACTTTGCGTAATGACGGTCGCGTGGCGGACGCGTTGAAGGTTGCGAAGGAGGAAAACTGGATCCCGGAGTTTGGCCTGCAGCTTCGATTTGGCGAGCCACTCGTTAAAGGGCAGTTGCCATCCGCGACGGATCCGCGATTCATCGGGCATTGGAATCCCAATGCCAAGCCGCGCACGCTCACCATCCGTGGCCGCGCATATGAGGTGTCATTGAAAAAGGGCGGGCAGTCCAGCGCGCTACTTTTCAACGTGATCGGCGTCAAGGACTGCAAGCCATTCGTCAACCGCGCGCGGGTGGTGGGTCGCAAACGCGGCGACGTGATCGTGGCCGAGGAAATCCATGTGCTGCCCATCGGGGATCAAGCTGCACTGGACGATCCCAAGCTGCCGCGTTACCTGTTCATCGGCGACTCCATATCAGGCAATTACAACAACGGCTTGCGCAAGGCATTGGCGGGGAAGTTTAATCTGCATCATCCGCCCACCAACTGCGGACCCAGCGGCAAAGGCAAGAAGAGCATCGTTGAGTGGCTGGGCGCCCATCAGCAAAAAGGCCGACACTGGGACGTGATCAGTTTCAACTTTGGCCATTGGGATGCGGGTAATGACAAAAAGACCTATCAGGAAAATCTGAAGGCGGTGATTGCACACCTAAAGAAAACCAAAGCCAAACTGATTTGGGTGACGACTTGTCCGGTTCCAAAGGGGTTTCTACCCGCAGGAAACCTTGCCCAAGATGGTAAGGCCCCCAAGCGAACTTCAGGAGTCATGGAGAAATATCTTAATCCGTGGGCGTTGGAAGTAATGAAACGTCACCCTGAGATTTCGATTTGTGACCAATGGCAATACTGCAAAGACCATGAGGCCGGGCTCTACAAGGATTGGTGGTTGGGGAAAAATGTCCATTTCAAAGGCGAGGCCGCGGACAAGCTCGGGCATTTTCTCGCCGAACATATACTTAAACTAATGAATAAGGAGTGAGATAAGAAATGTGTTGGAGCAGAGTTTATGACATAAATCGAGGAGTGTTTTTATATGAACTGCGTCCAACAGAATGTCTTGCCGGTATTCATGGTTGGGTAGCGAAGGCAAGATGCCGCCACACGGGTTTCCTTTGTGGCGGCTTTCTTTACTCAAACAAGAGTTAATGGTTAGTTGGGTGGAGAATTGAAAGTCAAAGACAAATGAAACAACTCATTGGAATAGTCACAATTTTTGCGCTTGGGATAGGGGGGCTTCAGGCGGCCAAGGTGCCGATGAGCCCAAAAGAACTGGAAAAGGAGTCGAGCCATATCGTCTCGGGCAAGGTTATTTCAGTGACCGCGAAGGTGCAAAAGTCCAAGATCGAAAGGTCCTTGGGTCTCCACCGTGATAAAGTGTACACCATTAAGCTCAAGGTGGCATCGGTCTCGAAGGGAACTGGGGTGAAAGTGGGTCAGGGAATTTTGATTGAAGCCTGGCAGCCCTCAACTCGCATCCCGCCCGTGCCCGGGTTGCAGGGACACGAACCGGTTCCCGAGAAGGGGGATACGGTGGAGATGTACCTTTTGAAAAACAAAAAATCGAAAGCCTACGAACCGCTTTTGCCCAACGGAATTGAAATCACGAAGAAAGCCAAGAAAACAAAATGAAAAAAATAATACTTAGTCTATTCACCTTAACACTTGCTGTTTCCACTTATGGATTTGAACGGGATTATGTTAAACGTGCGATGCTCACCAAGGGTCAGGAAAAAGAGGTAATTGCTCTTGCTCAGAAATGTGGGATCAAGAAGATTGAAAAGATTTCCACCCACAACATGTTTCCATCGCCTTACCGCGGGGTGCGTGTACAGGGTGCCGAACAAGTCAAAGGCCGTGAAGTGTCCTATCAGGTTTTAAGTATAAGCCACGGGGAGTGGTTGCAGCCTGGAGCCAAGCCAGGGAAGGGGCAGGTCCAGTTGGGTGGCTTCTGGGCGGGTAAACCATACACAAGAAAACAAACTATCCTCAAGGTGGACAAAAAGGAATATCGGACTGGCTCGACACAGGGAATGACTGCTGAAGAATGCGAAGCTATTCTGGGTCTTCTTTTGAAGGGCGAATACGATCATGAGCAAGCCGTCAATGGCAAGCTCCTCAATCAGGTCGACTGGACTAAGCCGAGTCGCTTTTCCAAAAGAGGTGATTCCATCTCGATTGGATTTCTGCACAAAGGTGGGGACGGCTCCGGATTTTTTGACCTCCAAATCAAGCAGGATGGTAAGAAGCTCATCATCACCCAAATGTTTCAGGCGATTCCCTAGTCGACTGTTTGATATGTGTTGATGGCTAAAATAGGAGCATTACTGGTTGCGCTCATCCTTGGGGTTGCGCCACAGGTCTCGGCCAAGGGATCACCAAATGTGATCTTCTTTGCCGTGGATGACTTGTGCGATTGGGTCGGGGCAATGGGCCATACGCAGGCAAAGACGCCCAACATGGATGCGTTGGCCAAGCGCGGGGTATCATTCAATAATGCTCATTGTCCCGGAGTGTTTTGTGCTCCTTCAAGAAGTGCTATCTTTACCGGACAGTTTGCCTCGACGACCGGGTGCTACCGAACCGAGATTTACTATCACAACCATCCTGAGTTACGTCCACTGCAGGTTAGTTTTGCCAAGGCGGGGTATGCGACCTACGGGGCCGGTAAGCTCTTTCATCATTCGGCCGGTTACATCGATCACCGTGGCTGGACTAAATTCTTCCTGCGCAATGAAGCCGCCAAGCGTGAAGGTTGGCCATTGGATTCGTGGGGCAAGGATACGCCCTTGCCCGATCCGTTTCCAAACAGCATCTATAATCGGGGTCGACAGATCACCGGGGGGATGTTCCTGGAATGGGCGGCGATTCCTAATGAGCGAGAAAAGGCTATGGCTGATACCAAGCGGGTGAATTGGGCCTGTGATGTCCTAAAGCAAAAGCATGATAAACCTTTCTTCCTCGCTGTGGGCCTTTACGCACCACACTTCCCAAATTATGTGCCAAAGAAATATTTCGATCTGTACGACGCGGAGAAGATCAAGGCTCCGGTTTACAAGGAAGACGATCTCGATGATTTGCCGCCATTGGTGAAACGCCGGAAGATTAATCGTAAGCGCCAGCACCATGACCGGCTGGTTGAGTTGGGTGCTATTGAACAGGCCATTCACGGCTATCTTGCCTCCGTTTCGTATGCCGATGCGATGTTGGGCCGCGTCATGAAGGCACTGCGCCAAAGCCCCTATGCAGACAACACAGTTGTTGTCCTTTGGAGCGATCATGGTTTTCATCATGGCGAGAAGGGGGATTGGGGCAAGCACACCCTGTGGGAACGCACCTCAAACGTCCCTTTCATTTGGTCCGGGCCGGGTGTGGCGTCCGGAAAGACGATCGATGCAACTGTCAGCTTGATTGACATGTATCCGACATTTGTCGAGATGTGCAACCTGCCGGCCGTTGAAGGATTAGAAGGATCTTCTCTAAATGGCATGTTGCGCACGCCGTCAAAGGCAACCGATCGCAATGTTTTCCTGCCGTACTTGGATCCAGGTGGTTACGCGATCATCAATCAGAAATGGCGCTATATCCATTACAGTGATGGCACTGAAGAACTCTATGATGTCGAGGGTGATCCGCACGAATGGCATAATCTTGCGGGTGACGTGAAATTAGCTGCGGTAAAACAGAAACTAAAGGCCAGTGCCCCGAAGTCATTCGCTCCAGTTGGGGTTTCGAGAAATCGCCTCAAACTAATAAATGAAGGCGAGACGTACCGTTGGGAACTCAAGAAACAGCCACCCCGTAAGAAATAGGAAAGGCGCTCGATAGAGTAAGCATGAATACGAAAACTATTTTAGGTGTTTTACTGACGCTTGTTTTCGGGCTGGTTCCGCAGACTTCTGCGAACGAGCCGCCAACCAACATTCTTTTTATTTTCGCTGATGACTGGGGATGGGGCGATCTGAGTTGTCATGGTCACCCGTATGTGAAAACGCCCAATATCGATCGACTGGCGAAGGAGGGAACTGACTTTCATCGATTCACCGTGGCTAGTGGTGTGTGTTCTCCCAGCCGTACCGCCGTAATGACCGGGCATTTCCCGGCGCGCTATAATATTGATGGGCACTTCGCCTGGGTGCCCAGCAATGCCAAGCGCAATATGCCCGATTGGCTGGATCCCAATGCACCGCTCCTGTCTCGCTTCCTTAAAAGTGGAGGTTATGCCACAGCGCATTTCGGTAAATGGCATCTGGCCAACGACATGATCCCTGATGCACCTTTTCCTAGTGAATATGGGTTTGATGAATATGGAGCCTTCAATTGTTCCGGGCCTCAGATGTACGTGCACGATGACGTCAAGAGCGCCATCCCTTTCATCGAGAAAAGCCAGGCCAGCGGGAATCCCTTCTTTATCAACCTCTGGATTCATGAGCCACACACTCCCTTTCATGTCGACCCCAAGTTGCAGAAGCGCTTTGCAGAGCTCGGGGAGAAAGATGCGATCTATGCGGCGACCCTTTTTCATGCCGACTTGAGGATAGGCCAATTGCTCGATGCCTTGGATCGGTTGAATCTGGCCAAGGACACCCTCGTAATCTTTAGTTCCGACAACGGACCTGCCCGCGGGGCTCCGGACGCACCCTTGACTCTCGGTTATGATTCCGCAACAGGGCTTGGCTATGGAATAGCAGCGGCGAAGGGGGTTACGGGAGGCCGCAGGGCCTACAAGGGAGCTCTTCTCGAAGGTGGAATCGGAGTACCTTTTATTGCCCGTTGGCCTGGGAAAATAGCTGCTGATAAAGTGGACAAGACATCCATTTTTTCAGCGGTGGATTTACTGCCCACCTTTTGTGAAATCGCTGGAGTAAAGTTGCCGGCTTCCTACCGACCTGATGGGATCAGTCAGGTGGCTACTCTCAAAGGCAAGGGCACAGCGATACGAGAAAAACCACTCTTCTGGAAGACGGTTGCCCCATGGCCGGCCCGTAAAACCAAGCCTGACCATTGGGTTTCCTATGCGGTGGTAAGCAAAAACTGGAAACTCGTAAGTAATCGGGATGCCAAATACGTCGAACTTTATGATTTGGTTGATGACCCGCTGGAAAAGAAGGATCTTAAGGAGAAATATCCGGCCAAGGTAACCCAACTCAAAAAGATGTTAGCTCAATGGCAAGGTACTTTGCCGGCCAAGCCTACGGGCAACGTATTTTCAAACCTTCGAAACCCTGAGAAAACAAAATGAAACGAATGCGACTTTCCCTATCTATCCCATTACTCATTCTTGGATTTTGTTCACAGCTGAATGCAGATGAGAGGCCGGCCGGTTTGGATCAGGCTATACGCGACGCTAAGATTCCGATGATCGTCGATGCCACTATTCTCAAATACAACAAAGCTGGCCATGGTGAAATCAAGGTCCACGCAATTTATAAGCCAACATCCAAGGGGAAAAAAATTAAGGTAACTTCGCCCAAGTGGATTCGGGGTTACGGGTATGTGGGTAGCGACAAGATCGCGCCACTACGCATTGTTGCCGGTGGTCGCCCCGGGCGGTTCCTCTTTCTTCTGGATGGAGATCTGCTTTATTCCACCTACAACAACCGCTTCCCGATTCGGGAAGGGAAGGAAGGGGTGCTTGAGGTGGGGATCGGCTTTAATGGGGGAGGCGCCCCCTGGAAACCCTTGAAGGACATGGTGAAACTGATCCCCGGGGCAACCCCGCTCAGGAAAAAGTGAAAAAGATCTCTATTTCAGTTGTCGCAAATAGACATCAAAAAAACGCAAAAAAGCGATTCTATGTCTTTGTTGTCTTGGGCAGATCGGGGTAGCCTGTTTCACCGATCGAGCGTGAGGCATCATCTGCGCCAGAAATAAAAAGAATTATGAAACTAAAAAATAAACTCATCCAAACTCTCACTGCCGCCACCGTGTTGGCGGCCCTAACCCTGTCGGGTTCGGCCAAGGACAAAACTTTGCCCGATCCGGACGGTAAGTCAGCGGATATGACAAAGAAGGTCAAGGTCTTCATCATCATGGGCCAGTCAAACACGCTCGAGATGGGCCGAGTAAAGGGCGATAAGGAAGGCACCCTTGAACACGCCGTCAAGAACGAGAAACTTTACTCCTTCATGGTCGATGACGAAGGTGCGTGGACTACCCGCAACGACGTCCGCAACGTGCACGTAATGGGCAGCGGAGGTCCTGGTAAAACCCGGGAGATGCGCAATGACTGGCTGACCGTTTCCGGAGGTAAGATTGGCATAGAGACTGGTATCGGTCATCAGCTCGGCAGCGCGCTGGATGAACCCGTACTGATCCTCAAGAGTTCGATCGGCAACCGTAGCCTCGGCTGGGATCTCCTTCCTCCCGGCAGTCCGCGCCACGAGGTCGAGACGACCGACAAAAAGACCGGGAAGAAAATCACTTTGGTTACGCCCGCTCATAAGGATGAAGTCCGTCATCCAAGTTGGACGAAGGGCGAGGTGCCCGATCCGCCCAAGCATACTTGGCATGCAGGGCTCCAATACTTGGGGGACGTGGCTCGGGCCAAGGACGTGCTCAAGAACCTGGAAAAGTATTACCCTAACGCGACCGGGTATGAGGTTGCCGGATTCCTCTGGTGGCAAGGAGACAAGGATCGCTACAACGCTGCTCATTCCGCGGTGTACGAGAAAAACCTCCACCAACTCTTCAAGGCCCTCCGCAAAGAGTTCAATGCCCCCAAGGCCAAGATGGTCGTCGCCACCCTCGGCCAGACCAACAAGGACAGCGCCTCCGGCAATGAGAAAATGATCATCGACGGCATGTTTGCCTTTGCCAAAGCCCACAAGGGTGACGCCACCACTGTTTACACCAACCCTCTAAGTATGGGCTCTGCCTCCAACGCCCACTACGGCGGAAATGCTAAGACCTACATGAACGTCGGTCTTGGCATGGGCAAGGCGATGGTGGAGCTACTCGGAAAAACCAAGTGATTGATGATGATGAGATTCCTCTAGTCACACCTGCAACAATCTGCCCATGATCGTGGCGGGCGGTGGGTACAAACACCAAACCCATACCGTCCTTGAGAAACCGACTCCCCTTTGCAACCTCTACCTGGAGTTGCTGCACAAGCACAACATCGATCTTGGCAGCTTTGGTAGTAGCCAGAAAAATATGAATTTGCTCAATAGCTGATACAGCCACAAGAATGATAAACGTAATAGCATCCATCACAGTCAAAGCTTCCGAACGCGACACCTTCATTGAAATATTCAAGGCAAACATTCCCAAGGTGCTGGAAGAAGAGGGGTGTTTGGAATATTTTGCCACGGTGGACTTCCAAACAGAACTTCCCATCCAGCAAACGAATGCAAACGTCGTGACGGTCATCGAGAAATGGGAATCATTCTCTCACCTGGAAGCTCATTTCATTGCCTCGCACATGTTGGAATACAAGGCAAAGGTGGAAGGCATGGTGGAAGACGTTTCCCTGAAAATCCTCGAAGATGTCTAGGTTGCGAAAGGAAAGTAAGCGATGAAATACACACTGTTGATAGTTGCAATAGCGACCAGCCTGCAGGCTGCCAAGCAACCCAACATTCTTTTCATCATGACCGACCAGCATCATGCGAGGATGCTGTCGAGTGCCGGTAATCCGTATCTGAAAACCCGGGCGCTTGATTCCATGGCCAAATCGGGCATTCGGTTTTCGCGCGCCTATGTAACCAACCCCGTTTGCGCGCCTAGCCGCATCTCGATGGCAACCGGAATGATGGCGGGACGATTCGGTGTCTTCAGTAATGGTATGAAGGCGACCATCCCGAAGAAGGTCGGCGATAACTCGCTTGGTAAGCTGATCAAATCCGGCGGTTACCATACCTTTTACGGAGGTAAGGTTCACATGGCGCCTGCACTTGTGCCGCTCAAGGCGGGCTACGATGAATTTTGCAAAGACCAGCGCGACGAGTTGCCTGGAGCCTGCATCGAATTCATGACCCGCAAGCGGGATAAACCGTTCTTTGCCGTGGCTTCATTCATCAATCCGCACGACATCTGTTTTGCATACAACGCCCGGCAACCCAAGCGCAGGGGCATGCCTCTCGTGAACAAGCTTTACAAGGAAGCCCAGGCCCTGCCAGCAGACAAGTTGCCTCCGCTGCCGAAGAATAGCGCGATCCCGGAACGGGAACCAGACGCCATTGAGGCAAACATGAAGGTGACCGCCGTCACGCCCGCCAAGTTGATCCGCAAGGATTACAACGAACGCGACTGGCGCAATTACCGCTGGATCTATTGCCGGCTTACCGAGCGGGTCGACGCCCAGATCGGTCAGCTACTGGATGCCTTGAAAAAGAATGGCCTGGAGAAAAACACCTTGGTGATCTTCACCAGCGATCATGGCGACATGGATGGCAGTCATCGCCTGGCCTCCAAGAACGTTTTCTATGAGAACTCTGTCGGTGTGCCTTTCATCATGCAATACAAGGGGGTGATTCCCACTGGTGTGGTTGATAATAAGAGCCTGATCTCCAATGGTCTGGATGTATTGCCCACCCTCTGTGATTACGCTGGGGTTTCGGTTCCCAATTATTTATTGGGCCGATCCCTTCGTTCCCTTGCCGAAAACCAAGAGGATAATGCCCGGCGTCCCTATGTAGTGGCCGAGAACAACACCGGCCGCATGCTCCGCTCTGATCACTATAAATATTGTGTCTATACAAGCGGCAAGATTCGCGAATCTCTGGTCGATCTTCGGGCTGACCCAGGCGAAATGAAGAACCTCGCAGGCAAGGCAGGTTTTGAAAAACACCTCAACAAACACCGTGAATTTCTGAAGCAATGGATCAAGGAATCCAATGATGTCACCGCCAAAGCTTTCGCCATCGAACCTCATTGATTGTCATCCTGATCAGATCCTGTCATAGTTCTTCAGCATCGCTTTCCTTGTAATAAAGACAAACCAAAATGGAAAAATTTATCATCACCGATCAGCATCATGCCAGGATGCTGTCGAGCGCCGACAATCCTTACCTGAATACCGCCGAGAATCCGTCCAAGAAACGCAAATGATTCGAGTCCTCCAGCCCCTCTTTTGTGTCCTTTGTGCCTTCGTGGTTCAAACCCTTGTCGCCGCACCGCGACCAGCAAAACCGAATATCATTCTTATCCTCACCGACGACCTCGGATGGCAGGATGTGAAGTGCTATGACATCGACGAGCCGACACCAATGGAGACGCCAAACATCGATGCTTTGGCGAAGAAGGGCGTGAAGTTTTGGCAGGCTTACTCCCCAGCGCCGACTTGTGCGCCGACGCGTTGCGCCATCCTGAGCGGGATTCACCCGGCCCGGGCGCAGAAAACCCACGTCGTCGGTGGCGCACCGCCCGTGCCGCATCACCTGCGTGGTTGGGCGATGATTTCGCCGTGGTACAGCGGCCGCATGCCGGAAGACACGTTCACGCTCGCCCGCGCGCTCAAGTCAGCCGGCTACACCACGGGGCACAGTGGCAAATGGCACATCGCCATCAACCACAACGCCTTTCCCCAACCGGAGGATGTCGGCTTTGACTGGACGCGCCATGAACTCGGCACCAGCCGGGCCATGAAACCGCACCGAATAACTGGCTTCGCCACGCGCAAGGCAAACGACCCGCATCACCTCGATGAAGACGGTTTCCCCTTCGACCAGACCACCGAGGATGCCCTGACCTTTGTGCGCGAGCACGACGACCGGCCCTTCTTTCTCTATTACGCCACCTGGCTCGTTCACACGCCCATCCATACGCGGAGCAAGGCGTTGCTCGACAAATACGTGAAGAAGCTCGGCGTCGAACTCCCCGACGATCCCCGAGCGAAGTGGATGGGCGAAGGGCAGACTAACCCCTTCTACTGCGCGATGGTCGAACAGCTCGACCACTACATCGGCAGACTCGTCGACCACCTTGAGCAGACCGACGACCCGCGTTGGCCCGGCCACAAGCTTATTGAAAACACCTACGTCATCTTCACCTCCGACAACGGTGGCATGGAGGGTAGCCGCACCCAGATCATTACGGACAATCACCCGCTTGACCGCGGCAAGATCTCCCTGATGGAAGGCGGCACCCGCGTCCCGCTCATCATCACTGGCCCCGGTATTGCCAAGGGCGTCGAATCCGACGTCATGGTGAACGGCCTCGACTTTTACCCGACCATCCTTTCCCTGGCCGGCGCGAAGCGCCCGCGGGACAAACACCTTGACGGCTGTGACCTTGCACCGCTTCTCAGGCAGGATCCGGCCAATCCCAACCTTGTGCGCGAAGCCGACGGCAGGGTTCGCGACACCATGATCTGGCATTTCCCGAACAGCGCCGCGTTGGAAAGCACCATTCGCATCGGTGACTACAAACTCGTCCGCAATTACGACCACCTCAACAACCCGAACAACCGCGAACTCGAACTCTACCGCCTCTACAATTCCGAAGGTGACCGTCCCGCACGCATGGACATCGAGGAACAAAAGAACCTCGCCGATTCCATGTCCGGCAAGGCCCGTTCCATGAATCGCCGCCTCACGGAAGCCCTGACCGAAATGAAGGCCAGCTATCCGTATTACAATCCGCACGGACACCGATCTCCCGCCACCAAAACACACGTCTGCACGGTCCTTTCCCATCGCCAGACCGGCGACTCGGTGAAATTCACTTATCGCGAAAACGGCGCCGAGGTCGTTCGCGCAAATCTCATCTACACCCTGAACGGCGGCGCGCGTTACGAGGAATGGTATCGCACACCTGCCAAAATTGTTCCTGGCAACAAGGCCGTCGCGAAACTCCCGAAAGGCACGACCCACTATTTTCTAAATCTCATCGACGAAAACAACTTCCTGCGCAGCCACCCCGAGATTCTCAATCAGAAGAATCCCAGCAAAGCCCAGGTGAAATACGCCGAGAAGGCGTTGAAAGCTAAGGACCGTTGATCCGTGAGACCTAGGCGAACATCAATGAAACCACTCTGCACAATTCTTTCCCTCCTTGTGTGTGCCAACTGGGCCGCCAGCGCCGATTTGGAGCGCGGCCAGACCCTTTACAACCAAATCTGCTTCAACTGTCACGGCCTCCACTTCGACGGCGGCATCGGGCCCTCGTTGAAGGACAATTACTGGCGGCATGGCGATTCGCCGGAGGCGATCCTCGAAGTCATCAACAAGGGCATCCCCGCTGCGGGAATGATCGCGTTTGAAACAGTCTTTCCGGAAAGCGACCGTCTTGCCCTGCGCGATCTCATTGTCGCCCAGCACGAAGGCCTTCGAGGCGTCGTGCGTGCGGTGTATCCCCGTGCGCCATTCAAAGGCAAACGACTCACGCGGGCGCTTTTCGATTCAGTCAAACCGCTCTCGAAAACTCGTTTGCCCGAGAATGTCTACTATTTCGATCGCAACGGGGACGGCATCCTTCGCGGCACATCCAAGCTCCATATCAAGGAGGCGGGCGAATACCAGTTTACGATCCGTCCCATCGGGCGCACCTCCATTTTTCTTGATGGGAAGGAGGTTCACTACTCGGATGAGAAGAGCAAGAAAAACACCCATGTGAATAGGAAGTTCGAGCTCAAGCCGGGCATTTATGATCTGGAAATTCTGCACGAGGAAAAGACCACCCACAGCTATCGATTCCACGGAGTCCTTCAGCGGGTTGGCGGCAAGCGTTTCGTGCTGAACGGTCGTAGCCTGCAGGGCAACGTCCCGAAAATAATCAAGGCCACACACGAGGCCAAAGTCGTCCGTAAATGGATCGACGGGCTCCCGCCGCGCACCTTGCTTTGCCTGCTCCCGAACCAGACGCTGGTCGCCTACAATCCCGTCGATGGCAGCGTGCTCAAAGCCTGGCATTCCGCTGCGATCAATCAAACACCGTCCTTGGTGGATCGCAGCGCTAAACCCTCCGAGATCAAGGGCGTCCCCATTCCCGATGTCGGCTCCAAGTTGTTTGAAGCGGAAACCCTTCGCTTCCTTCGCTACGAAATACATCTCGACACCGTGCACCTCGTCTCCCTTGTGGACGGCGAGGAAAAGACCGTGACGATTGCTCCGGAAGGAACACAGTCGTTCAAACTATCCGTTCAATAGCTTCCCCCTTGTCGTTCATGAAAAAACTACTCTCTGTTCTTATCGCGTTTTGTTTCGTCTCGACCACCACGGCCCGGGTCCCGGCGGGTTATCGTCTGGTGGACGTCCCGCTTCCCCGTGGCGCGGTCACCGTTCTCGGCCTCTGTCACAAACCGGACGGGACGCTCGCCATCGTCACCTGGGAAGGCGAAGTCTGGGAATACCAGGCCAAAACCTGGACCCGTTTCGCAGAAAACCTCATGGAGCCCAACGGCATCCACTACGACGTGAAGGAGAATGCCTACTATGTCGCGCAGAAGCCGGAGTTGACTCGGCTGGTCGACACCAACAGTGACGGGATATGCGATCGCTATGAATGCGTCACTGACGCCTTCGGGGTTTCGGGGCGGTATCACGAATACCACTTCGGTCCCGTTGCGGATTCCCTTGGCCGTAAGTATGCCTCGCTCAACCTCGCCGCACGTGGCGACTTCACCGTTCCCGATGGCAAACCCAAGGGCAAAGGCGGAGGCAACATGTCCTACAATGCGCCGTGGCGGGGCTGGGTCTATCGCTCAGATCGTCCGGGCCACTTCCAGCCACTCGCCTCAGGTTTTCGTTCGCCCTGCGGTATTGGCATGAGTCCGCAAGACGAATTGTTCATCACGGATAACCAGGGCGATTGGGTCGCGGACTGCTGCATGTATTACATTCGCGAGGGGAACTTTTACGGACACCCCGCCTCGCTTCCGGGACGTCCCGACTTCACCAAGGAAAAAGTCAGCTCTCTCAGCGCCGCCGACTTCGCGAAGATTCGCACGCTGCCCGCCATCTGGTTTCCCCGCGAGGTGATTGCCAATACACCGGGCAGCCCTGTTTGGGACACCACGGGTGGAAAATTCGGACCCTTCCAGAACCAGATCTTCATCGGAGACCAACGGCAATCGAACTACTTCCGCAACGGTGTGGAAAAAGTCGATGGCGACTATCAGGGCTGGTGCGTCGATTTCCTCCGGGGAACCGCTTCGGGTCCCGTGAAGATGTCCTTCGATCCGCAGGGCCGGCTCTGGTCCGCGCAGGTCGGGCGCGGTTGGTTTAGTGTCGGCGGTAAACGCACCGCCCTCCAATACGCCGAATGGGACGGCAAAACGATTCCCTTCGCCATCCACTCCGCCACGCTCACGAAGACCGGATTCGAGGTCACCTTCACACGCCCCATCGGCGAGAAGATCACACCCGTCGTTGCGTCCTGGCATTATCACTACTACAGCACGTACGGGTCGCCACGGGTCGATGAGAAGACACTGTCGATCTCCAACCACGCTCTGTCGAAAGATCGCAAGACGGTCTCCTTCGACGTCCCGCTGACCGCGGGCAAAATCTACGCGCTTCAATTCCCTGAACAGGAAAGCGACGGGGGAGCCAAGCTCGACTTCGACACGCTCTTCTACACGGCCAACAAGCTGCGCCCGGCCCGGGAACCACGCGCCAGCCGCAACGTGGGCTGGGATCTTGCAGGCTCCGGCTGGAGCCGCAATGACAAACGCCGTCCCATTCCGGTGGTTGTGAAGCCTCTTCCAGCCAAGGAATGCATCATGCCTGCTCCAGGAAAGGCCACCGTTCTCGACGCCGACCAGTGGACCAATCCGAACTGGAAAATCAACCAGCAAGGTGTGATGTCCCGAGGCAAAGGAAAAAACTCAACCAAGACCGCCTACGGCAACGCCCGCATCCATTTGGAATTTCGTTTCGAACCCTCCGACGATCCCAATTGGAGAGGCCAGCTCTACGGCAACTCCGGCGTGTTCCTCATGTCTGGCTACGAACTCCAGATCGTGAACAGTTACGAGAACCCAACCTTCGCCGATGGGACTTGCGGCTCCATCTACGGCCAGCATCCTCCCCGCGTCAACGCGAGCCGCAAACCCGGCGAATGGCAGTCCTACGACATCCTCATGAAGGCTCCCCAATTCGCCAAGGATGGTTCGCTTGTCGAGCCCCTGCGCGCCACGATTTTCCACAACGGCGTTCTCATTCACGACGACGTTTGGGTTTATGGAGAAGTGGGCGGCCCCTACAAGCGACACGGCAAGCGCCCACTGATGCTCCAGGATCACAAGGGCACTGAAGTCTCGTTCCGCAATCTCTGGATTGTTCCCGATATCGATTATGACAAGTCGCTTGATTCCTTCCGCCGTCACTTCGCCGCGCCGCTGACCGCGCTCGCCGATGTGAAGCCGAAAGTGAACGTGCCGTCGGATCGCGACCCCATCACGATCCTTTCGCCCAACATGGTCAGGGATATGGACAAAGACGGCGACATGATTATCACGGTCGATGAGTTCGTCGGCTATCGGGCCGCGCAGTTTGATCCAAAAGACAAAGACAAGAACCAGTTTCTCGACGTATCAGAGTTTCCTCATCCCAATGCCTTCAGAGGCGGCGACAAGAACAAGGACGGCAAGCTCTCCCGCGAAGAGCACCTCAATATCTTTCGCGGCCAATTTCAAAATGTGGATGTGAACAAGGATGGGAAAATCACTGCAGCGGACAAGCAAAAGAACCGAAAGACGAAATAGCCCTCCATACCAAAGGCCAAAGCAGCAAAGCCAAAACTTTCGCCATCGAACCCCATTGATTGTTATTTTGGCCAGATTCTATCATAGTTCGTAAGCACCGCTTTCCTTGTAATAAAGACAAACCAAAATGGAAAAATTCATTCCATCAAGACGTGACTTCTTGCGCACCACCGGCGTAGTGGCGACCTCGATCATCCTGCCCCGGCAGGTCATGGCCGCTCTGGCCAAAATCAAAAAGCCCATCAAGCTCGGCATGATTGCCGACCTGCACCAGGATGTGATGCACGATGGCCCGGTGAGACTGAAAGCATTTCTCGATGCCATGAAGGAAGAAAAGCCCGATGCTCTTGTGCAGCTCGGTGACTTCGCTTATCCGACAAAGAAAAATGAGGCCGTAACCAAGGCTTTTGAAAAAGCGCACTCCAGAACCCTGCATGTTCTGGGAAACCACGAGATCGATGGGGGGCACTCCTTCGATGCGGTTGCGAAACTCTGGGGTATGAAGGGACGTTACTACACCGAGAACGTTAACGGTCTCGATCTGGTTGTCCTTGATGGAAACGAGAAGCCAAAAAACCACAAGGGCGGATATCCTGCGCACATTGGAGAGAAACAACTTGAGTGGCTCGCGGAACAGTTGAAAACTCTTAAGGGTCCGATTCTTGTCATCTGCCATCAGCCCTTGGCGGGCCCATCGAGTATCGACAACGCTGGAGAGGTTCAGGCGCTATTGAACTCAGCCGCCGACAAGGTTCTTTTGGCTGTTAATGGGCACACTCACATTGATCATGTGGCCCGTGTGGGCAAGATCTCCTATCTACACGTCAACTCGGCCTCCTATAAATGGGTTGGCGGCTCCTACCGTAACAAGAGCTACCCGGCCGAGGTCCACTCCAAGTTCCGGTGGGTTGAGTATACTTGCCCCTATCAAGACAGCCTCTTTACCACCCTAACCATCGACCCTGCCAGCGGACGCATTGACGTCAAGGGCCGCGAGAGTAAGTGGGTCGGTAAATCACCCTCACAACTTGGGATCGCAGCAAAACCTGAACGAACCGACGGCAAAGAGATTTGCCCCAAAATCCGTAGCCGGCAGCTTGGGCTGACTAGTAAGTAACTGGGAAAGAACATTCAGGGAACCACAATGAAATCTATGAAACTATTCAGCATTCTCGCTATGGCGGGGTACATCTTTCTCAGTCCGTCCGTTGCTGCTGCACAGCCTAATATCATTCTCTTTCTGGTTGATGACATGGGCTTGATGGACACCTCCGTCCCGATGTTGGCAGATCAGGACGGCAAACCAAAACGTCATCCGCTCAACGATTGGTATCGTACCCCGAATATGGAACGGTTGGCCAAGCAGGGGATTCGGTTCTCCCAATTTTACGCCCAGTCGGTTTGCTCGCCAACCAGAGCATCTATCATGACAGGCCAAAACTCTGCCCGTCACCGGGTGACCCAATTCATTTCGCCCGAGAAAAAAAACGCCGGCCCCAAGGGCTGGAAATGGGAAGGACTGACTCAAAAGGATGTCACCCTCCCATTGCTCCTCCGCAAGCAAGGCTATCACACCATTTTTGCCGGCAAGGCGCATTTCGCCCCGGTCGGATTCGCTGGGGAGGATCCAAAAAATCTAGGCTTCGATATAAACATTGCGGGGTGTTCCTTCGGACAACCCGGAAGTTATTACGGGGAGGATGGATATGGAAACCTGAACCCAAAACGTAAAAAGCGGGCCGTGCCGGGGCTAGAGAAATACCACAAGACCAATGTTTTCCTCTCCGAAGCAATCACCCTTGAAGCCAAAGACGCCATTGATCAATCGTTGAAAAAGAAGAAGCCTTTCTTTCTCTACATGTCTCACTATGCGGTGCATAGCCCATTCAATTCGGACCCCCGGTTTGCTGCCAACTACAAGGATTCAAAGAAACCGAAAAGTGCTCAGGCATACGCTACCTTAATCGAAGGAATCGACAAATCCCTTGGTGACCTGATGGATCACGTCGCAAGCAAGGGCGAGGCTGAAAACACTCTGATTCTGTTTGTTGGCGACAACGGATCGGACGCGCCTTTGGGGCCGGTTCATGGATACTCCAGTTCCGCTCCGCTCCGAGGAAAGAAGGGAACCTGTTACGAGGGTGGGATGCGCGTCCCCTTCATCGCGGGTTGGGCCAAGCCCGGTAAGAAAAATACTTTCCCCATCGCAAGAGATTCCCTTCACACCGATCAAATCGGAACAGTTATGGATCTCTACACGACCATTCTTGAAACCGCGGGGGTAAAGAACCCCTCTGGCCACATCGTGGACGGGGTGAGTTTGCTTAAACAATTATCGGGCAAGGGAAACCCTGATCGACCTGATCATTTTATGTGTCACTTTCCTCATTCCCACCGCAGTTCCAACTTCACTGCTTTTCGTCAGGGTGATTGGAAACTGATCTACCGTTATAAAGGGCAAACCAAATATGAGTTATACAATTTAGGGAAGGATCCATTCGAAACCAATAACTTGGCCGAAAGCGAACCCAAGAAACTGAAGGAAATGACGAAGGCCATGATTGCTCGACTCGAGAAGGAAGGCGCCCTATATCCGTCTGAGGGAGACAAGGAACTCAAGCCCCTTCTCCCCTAATATTATTTATGAACTCTCACTTCAATCAACGTCACTTTCTTCGTGGGCCAGCTGAGAAGTAACTGGAGATAAAAATATCCAAGAAACCAAAATGAAAAAATTCATCATCACCTTTTGTTTCCTGTTGGCTTGCTCTGCGCAGGCTGCCAAGCAACCCAACATCGTCTTCTTCTTTGCTGACGACCAGACTTCAAGCTCGCTCGCTTGTTATGGTCATCCCTTAGCCAAGACACCCAATATTGATCGTCTGGCTGCCAGAGGCACGAGGTTCTCTAATTCCTACGTGAGCCAGGCCATTTGTTGGGTCAGCCGGACTACCATCCTAACCGGGCTTACCGGACGCAGTTATGGCACGCCGGGTAGGCATGATGCCGCCCGTCCTGATGCGGTCAGGGAACTCTATGTGGATCTACCTTCGTAAAGCCGGTTACCGGACCGGTTTTGCGGGCAAATGGCATGCTAAGATGCCCAAGGGATGGAATCCTGCCGATCACTTCGATGTCTTTCAAAAGATCGGTCGTAACCCTTTCTACAAGAAACAACCCGATGGTTCCCTGCGTCATGAGACCGAGTTGATTGTCGATCGTGGGATTGAGTTCCTTGAGAACCAACCGAAGGACAAACCCTTTGCCCTTAACATGTGGTTTAATGCCTGCCATGCCGAGGATGGGGATCGTCGCCCGGGTATTGGGCATTTCCCGTGGCCACGGGCAGTCGATGACTTGTACGTGGAGGATGAGATTGCTCCACCCCGATTGAATGATCCCAAGATATTCGAGAGCCAGCCGTATTTTCTTAAGACCACCATTAATCGCGAACGTTTCTTTTGGCGTTGGAACACCGAAACCAAGTACCGCACCAACATGCGGGCTTACCTACGGATGGTGAGCGGAATCGACAACGCCATCGGGCGCTTCATTAAGGTTCTTGAGGCAAAGGGCTTGGCCGACAACACCATCATCGTTTACACCGCCGATAATGGATATCATCTGGGTAATCGTGGGTTCGCGGGTAAGTGGTCTCATTACGAGGAGTCCCTGCGCGTTCCCATGATTATATGGGATCCCCGTGCGCCCAAGTCTGCTCGTGGGCAAGTGGTCGACCATTCGGCCCTCAACCTCGATCTTCCCTCCACCTTTCTTGACTGGGCCGGTGCCCCAGTGCCTGAGCGTTATCAGGGTCGCAGTCTCAAGTCTATTGTCTCCACCGGGAAGGCTGATAATTGGCGCAAGCAAACTTTTCATGAGCACTTCGCAGTGCGTTCGCGTATTCCTGCTTTCGAAGGGTTGCGGACCGACCGCTACAAGTATGTTCGTTACGTTGACGAAGATAACTATGAGTTTCTCCACGACCTGAAGGAGGATCCTGATGAATTAACCAACTTTGCCAAGAACCCCAAATACACCAAGACGCTCAAGCAATTGCGTAAGCGAACCGACGAACGCGTCGCTGAACTGGGTGGGCCCCTGCAGCCGATGCAAGGGGACTTGTCTGTCTCTACACCTCCGCACCCTATAGCGGCTGCAACCGTAGCCAATCGCCCGGGAGCGAATGGTTTTTCCAACCTTATCGGTGGAGGAATGCGCAGTTGGGCGGGCGACTCAAAGTTTTGGTCACACAAGAATGGGGTTCTGACTGGCAAGACCGATGGCACGCTTAAGATGAACCACTTCATCACCTGGAAGGTTGCCACTGTTCGCAATTTCGATCTGAGGGTTAAGGTACGTATCTCCAAGGGGGGTAATAGTGGAATTCAATATCGCAGTGCCCATGCGCCTGAGCTTGGGCTTGATGTAGTAACCGGTTATCAGTGCGATATTGTAGCCGATAAACCCCAATATAACGGTATGGTTTATGAGGAAAAGGGCCGGCGAATTCTCTCGCAGACCGGAGAGAAGGTGGTGGTTGATCCCAAGGGCGACCGTTGGGTGGTGGGAAATTTCGAGGTAAAGGAATTTGCTCCTGAGCAGTGGCATGAATACCGCGTTTTGGTTGAGGGAAATCGTCATCGCCATTGGATTGATGGGCATCCCACCGGTGACCTTATCGATCTTGATGAAAAAGGCAGGGCACTGGATGGAGTGCTCGCCATGCAGGTGCACAAGGGGCCGCCCATGACAATTGAGTTCAAGGACATGCTTATTAAGCATCTGCCTGATGACCTGCCGCTTCTGCAGCTCAAGGATCATCCTATTCCCGCCGATGCCCGCGGCGCACGTCCGTCAGGACGCCTGCCCAAGGACTGGAAAGCCCCCATCTATGGGGAACGCTAAGTCGGTGAAACTGGTTCTCTTAATCTTGTTCGGCCTTACCGGCATCGTTCATGGGGCTCCTGGTATCTATTTGCGCCCGGTCTTTGAAAACTCGTCCAATGGAATTTTTAACCAGGATAAAGAAGTCCATTTCGGGTTTGAACTCAATAACCGGCTAAAGAATTCAGTTGAAGTTAAAGTAGTATGGCAGGTGATGACCGATCAAAAGAAGTCGATCGGCAAATCGGCTTCTTCGACGATAAAAATTCCCGTCGGTGAAAAGAGGGTGGCCAGCTACGCGGCTAAAATTCCGGGGCCGGGTTTTTATAAGGGCATCATCACGTGTTCTTGGGAAGGCGGTCGGGTAACTAAGACCGTTCAGGTGGGTTATGGGCCCGAGAAATTATTGCCGCCTTTAACCAAGGAACCTGATTTCGAAAAGTTCTGGGATGAATCGCGTGCGAGGCTCAAGAAAGTGGATCCGCAGTATCGGCTCATTCATCAGCCGGAACTAAGCAAGGGCGAACTCAATGTGTATGAAGTTTCCATGCGTAGCTACGGGAATATCCGCGTTAGAGGCTGGTATGAAGTGCCTAAGAGTAAAGGGCCCCATCCGGTGATTCTGCGCGTACCCGGTTATGGCGGGAATATGAAACCCATTGCCCGTTTCAAGGATATGATTGTCTTTTCCTTTAACCCGCGCGGTCACGGTAACAGTCAGGAGGATATCAAGGGGAAACCCAGTAACTACTGGATCCGTGGGTTGGATGACAAGGAAGGCTACTATTATCAGGGGGCTTATTTGGATTGCGTTCGCGCAGTAGATTTTCTGTGCTCGCGAAAGGAGGTGGACCCAGAACGCATTGCAGTGGCAGGGGGCAGTCAGGGCGGAGGGTTAAGTTTATCGACTGCTGCTTTGGATTCGCGCATCAGCCTTTGTGCACCGCACATTCCTTTCCTGACCAATTGGGATCTCTATTTTAAAACCTCGCATTGGCCGGAGATGGACAAATGGATTGAGGCGAAGGAGTCACGTACGTGGCAAAGTACGCTTAAAACCATGAGTTACTTTGATACCATGAATATGGCCCCGTGGATTGAGTGCCCGGTATTCATGGGGGTAGGACTGCAGGACGCGATCTGCCCGCCAGTCACATGCTTTGCGGTGTACAACCGGGTTAAAGGGAAAAAAGAATATTTGGTGTATCCACTAGCCAAACATTCCGTGGATAAGAGTCATCACCAATTGGTTTTCAATTGGATGCGTGAAAAATTTGGGTTAAAATCAGCCCCGTGAACCCATGGTGGCTGGAGCCATCTTTGTTGCCATCGTCTGCCTTGGCGGACAGTTCCGTGGCTGCTGCCAATGATGAGGTCAAGGTTGATGCGAAACTTAACAAGCGAGGTGAGAAATGGAAGTGGTCCAGTCCGTACTAAAACTTAACAACCTCTTTACCGATAACATGGTGTTGCTGGGCTGAGTGAGATTGATCACCAAGAATAAACAATAATAAACCTATAACTTATGAACCGAATCAAAATCATTTTTTTATTTATCTTTTGTATGGCTTTTTCAAACGGCCTCGAAGCTCAGCTGGGGAACTCCAAACCCGACGACTCAAAAAATGGCTTGTGGTTAAATTATTCAGGGGTGAAAGGCCCCGGAAAGGGCAGGCACGTTGTCCTCATTGCGGCCGACCAAGAATATCGCAGTGAACAATCTATGCCGATGTTGGCAAAAGTCTTTCCAAACATCATGGTTTTGATTGCACCGTTTTGTTTTCTGTTAATGAAAAAGGCGAAGTTGACCCAACGATGCCCGCTCCATTCAAAGACAAAACGAAACGTCACAATATTCCAGGTCTTAGGCTTTTGGCCAAAGCTGATTGTGTGATTTGGCTTTCGCGGTTCATGCATCTTCCAGAAGATCAGATGCAACACTTTTATGACTACTTTGATTCAGGAAAACCCTTCATCGCTTTGCGCACTGCAAACCATGGTTTCTGGGGAGGATTAAAATACAAAAAAGGAGACAAAAATGTTTCACTTCGCGAGATGTTGGGAGGCACTTTCATGGGGCATCACGGCGGTTGGCATCGTGAAGCAACGCGTGGCGTTGTTGTTTCTGATAACAAGAAGCATCCTATTCTGGTTGGTGTGGAAGACATTTGGGGAACGTCCGATGTTTACCGATGTCATAACGATAAGAACCCTTTCCCCAAGGATTGCACGTCATTGGTTTTGGGGCAGCCGCTGATTAACCTCAAAAAAGATGCCCCGCCTAATGCCAAGAAAGAGCCTTTACCGGTCGCTTGGACAAAAACGTGGACTGGGAATAAAGGTCTAGAGTCGAAGGTCTTTCATTTTACAATGGGGTCGGCGGTAGACTTTGAAAATGAAGGAGTAAGGAGAATGACGGTAAACGCAGTCTACTGGGGGCTGGGTATGGAAAAAGAAATCAAGCCGGACAGCTCCGTGGCCATCATTGGCGACTATAAGCCGTTAAAGGCCGGGTTTAATTACGAGAAGCTTGGCGTCAAGCCGCGCAAGGTTGGCTATTACAAATAATCGTTTTCGTATTGATTCTGTGACGATAAAGGGAATTCCAAGCCGTTCGATCTTAAGGGCAGGGTTTATATAATTTTCAATGTGCAAATCCTCAGACTTCTAGGGGGTCACAAAGAGACTGAAATAAAACGTAGACGAGCGGATCCTACTGTCGCTGCTTACGGTATTGGGTTGGGGTGATACCCTCTGCGCGCGCAAAGACCTTGTGGAA
Organism: uncultured Verrucomicrobiae bacterium; assembly: GCA_937775205.1. GTDB lineage: Bacteria > Verrucomicrobiota > Verrucomicrobiia > Limisphaerales > UBA1100 > JACNJL01. The sequence continues at coordinate 52,641 of CALKBX010000005.1, forward strand.
GTGGTCGGTATTGCGAAAGCCGCACTCGCGGGCCACCGTTTTTAATGGGGAACCCGATTCCACCAATTGCCGCTTGGCGCGAGCCAGTCGAAACCGGGTAATCTCGCCGGCAATACTTCGCCCCACCGACTCGCTAAAGCGCCGTTCCAAGGTGCGCCTGTTGATTCCCATTTCATTTGCTACATCAATCACCTTAATGGGTTGGTTGGTGCTCTCGGCAATAAATCGTAAGGCCGCGGAGACGATTGGATCGTCGGCTGCGTGGGAATCAGTGGATTGGCGAGGAATCAGCCCAATGGGCGGCGCCAGCTCGGGCGTTTGGGGGGGGCTGGCTCCCTTCATTATTCGGTCCAGGAGTGAGGCAGCCCGATAACCGATTTGTTCGTGGTTCAAGTCGATGCTGGTCAGGGTAGGTGGCGGGGAAGCGCAAATGGTCGGTTCATTGCTGCATCCCACAATCCCCACGTCCTGAGACACATGTAGATCTTTTGGCCGGCACACATCATTCAGATAACGGCAATAGAGGTCGTTGACCACGAAGATCCCGATGGGGAGTTCCCAGGAATCGGCCCATTTTCCCAGACCATCAATAAAGGTTTTCCACCCTTGCGCCTTGTCGGTGACGCTCGTGCGTGAAAATCGGTGGGTTGTGCATCGCAACCCTTCTCCCTTGAGTCGATTATGAAATCCGGTGAGTTGCAGTCTCGCATCTTTGTCACGCAAGAAACCCAGGTAACCAAAACGTTTGAACCCACGACCGATGAGATGCTCTGCAGCCATGGTTCCTGAAGCTTCAAAATCTGCAAAGACGCCGGGGAGGTTTTGAGTCGGTGAATTGAGCCATAGATTAACCAAGGGCACATTCATTCGTTTGGCTACGGTCGCCAAAGGAGGAGTGGCCCGCGCCAGAATCCCATCAAAGGAGGGCTTCCCATTCTCCATTCTGAGCAGCTTAGGCGTGGTGGGGGTGATGGAGCAGTCCCAACCGGCTTCATCAGCATAGCGTTGACAACCCGCGTAGGTTTCCAAGTGCCGTTTGTAGCCCCATTCCACTTCTAGTGCGATGGCGACCCGTTTGGCTTTGCGACGTTTCATTTGCCGCATTAAAGGCCCATTGCCGGGACGAGAGCAAGTCGGATGTGTCGCAAAAAGACATAAAAAATACGCGAATAAGCGGCATGGAATGATCGCAATTGTCGTGTGATCTTTTACCGTTCTCCCAAGCAGGAACTAGGTATGACCATTCGACTTATATTTGTCTTCGGAATATTTCTTTTCTCATGTGTCGGGCGGGGAGGAGAGTCAGTCCCGAAACTCTCGCCAGAGGCGGAGCAAGCCCTTCGCAAACTCAACCTGCCCGGCATCAAGCTGAATCTGGAGGAACGGTGTGTCGACGTGAATGCGACTGTTTGCCTTCACAAAGGTTTGCTGGAGTTGGTTGCCTGTACGAAAGGCAGCAAGGAGCACGAGTCCATTCTTTCGATTGCCGCCCGGCCCATGCATATCCACACGGCCATGCTCCTGATGGGAGCCAGGCCGGGGACTCCGGCCATGAGAAAGGCTCGGACGGGGCGCTCAAGCGCTGGATTCCCGTTGAGCCTGCAGGAGATTCTGTTCGCGTATCGCTTGTGTTTCCTGATTCGAAGGGTAAGCCACAGGAGCATCCCCTCAGCAAGTTCATTTCACCTGCCCAACCCGATGAGATCAGCGGTATCCCCATGAACAAAAAGCTGGAGACATTCCCTGCCAGTTTTCTTTTTGCCGGTTCCCATCTGGTGGAGAACGGGCCTGGGCCGAAAAAGTATGTTTGTGAGCAAAGTGGAAACGTCATCTCTATTTCGACTTTTGGCGATGAGCTGCTGTGTTTGCCCGGGATTCATGGGCACCAGAACGATGGGCTTTCCTGGCAGGTGAACCCCAAGGGTTTACCCAAGATTGGAGAGCAAGTGATCCTCCGCCTGAGGCCGAAGGCAAGAGCTCCTCATAAAAAATAAGTTTATCGATCAAAAAAATGAATCGCACAATCCTCTCCATTCTAGTTGCCCTTGCGGTCCAATCATTTACCTGGGCGGCAGAGACAACCTTCTATAAAAATCCCAACGGCCTGTTTTCCACCCGACCCGGAGAAACCAAGTCGCTGCAGAACATCAAGCGCTTCGGCCCCGTCGGCATGGGGATCGACCTGCTTCAGCCGGCCTTCGTCATGCGAATTTCCCACATCGAGGAAGATTCGCCGGCCGCCGCGACCGGGAAACTCAAGAAGGGGCAAATCATCGAGTCGATCAATGGGCAACAGCTCGCGGACATCGATCCGCGCATCCAGCTGGGTCGAATCCTCGCCGCGGCCGAAGCAACCAACGGCCTGCTCAAGTTCGCCATCAAGGGCGAAGCCGAGCCGGTCACGGTGAAGATTCCAGTGCTTGGGATCTACAGCAAGACTTGGCCGCTCGACTGTCCGAAGTCCAACAAGATTGTTCGCGGCGTGGCCGATTACCTTTCCCAACCCGGATCAACCGAAGGCCTCGGAGGCGTTGGTATGTTGTTCCTGCTTTCAACCGGGGAGGAGAAAGACCTGGCGGTCGTCCGAAACTGGGCGCGGAATGCACCGGCGCACCGGTATCCCTGGCACATTGGTTACGGCGGAATTCCGCTCACCGAGTGTTACCTGCGGACTGGGGACCCGCAAATCCTGGCCAACATTCAGAAATGGGTCGATAACGCGGCCAAGTCTCAACACAACGATGCTTGGGCCGGAAGAGGCAGCGCCTTAACCTCATATGGAAACGGGCACCTCAATGCGGCCGGCACCCATGTCGTTACCTTTCTCATGCTGGCCAAGGAATGCGGCGTCAAGGTGCCGGACCACATGTTCCAAGGCGCGCTCAGACATTTCTTCCGGTACGCCGGCAGGGGCAATAACCCTTACGGTGACAATCGCCCGGAAGTTGGTTTTGTGGACAACGGCAAGAATGGCAAGCTTGCCTTTGCCATGGCGGCGGCGGCCGCGCTGACTCCGGATGGAGAGAATTCCATCTACGCCAAGGCCCGTGATGTTTGCGCGATCCAAAGTTTTTATACCACGACATTTATGCTGCACGGCCACACCGGCGGCGGCATCGGCGAAATTTGGCGCAGCGCCGCGATGGGTCTGCTCCATGACAAAAAGCCCAAGCAGTACCGTGACTTCATGGACAACCGTCAATGGCACTACGATCTTTCGCGTCGTTTTGATGGCTCGTTCGGCATTCTGGGTGGCGGCGGCTACGACAAGGAACAATGGGGCGTCGCCTATCCCCTGACTTATACCATCCCGCGCAAAACCCTGCGCATCACCGGGGCGCCCCGCACCAAGTTTTCCAAGCCCTATCAGCTTCCCAAGCAGCCGTGGGGCACAAAGGCGGACAACCTCTTCCTCTCGTTCGAAGCCGTGCCGGACAAGCAGGGCAAGAAGCAGGATTTGTCGGGCGAAACCTTGGCTGAAGATTCCAGCTTGGCATTCATTCGCCGTTTCCATGGAACCGAGCAACCCAGTGATGATGAGATTCGCCGCTATATCCATCACCAAGAACACAACATCCGCAACATTGCCGCGTTCAAAGCCCTCGGCATCAACAGTGGCTACATCGGCTGGAAATCGGCTGGCGGCAAGGTGCGTATGAATTTGGTGATGGAGTTCCTCAAGCACAAGGACCCGCGTGTCCGCCGGGTCATGTTCGGGGCCATCTTGCACAAGCCGGATGCGATTACTCCGGAAGTTTTCAAGCTCGCGGTTAAGGCGGTCAAGGACACGCGCGAATCGTGGTGGGTCAAGGATGCCGCCCTGCAGGTCATTGGTCGGGGTTCTGCTGACCAGATCGTTCCGCTTGTCGATCTACTCCTTCCTTATCTCAAGCATGAAGAGGATTGGCTGAAGAACGGTACGCTCACCGCGTTAACTCCAGTTGCGGCGGACGAACGATCCTACAAGCGCGTTCTCCCTGCGATCGGCGACTTGATCCGCTCAAACCAGCGTGTGTCGGTCACGCGGGGGCTTGCTGCAGGGATCCGGGCCAAAATCAAGGCGGCCGGGCCTGCCGTGCAAAAGTTGGCCGCCGAAACTTTGGAAGGGACCTTCACGGGTTATGCGGGCTCAAAGACCGCTCCCGGGGGGTTGGACACCACCTCAACTTTTGAGTTCCATCTGGAAGCCATCGCCGCGTCGCTGGCCGATGTGCCGGGCGGACTGGATGTGCTTTACGAGATCGCCCGTCAGCGCAAACCAAACGAAATTTTGCCTTACAAGGAGTTCTTCCTGAATGCCGACTCAAGCCAGTTCGGGCCCAAGCTGAAGAAGGCGATCCAGCCGATTATCCTGGAGGATTTGATCCCCGAATTTGTCGGCCGAAACCGCGCGAAGTTGCATCAATTTGTCGCCGGCGAAGTGCAGTCGGGTTATGCCGGTGGATCCCGCGATGCAATTGATGGCTTGGTCGCCCTCTACGACCGGGCCGGTCACAAGGATTACGGCTGGAAGATGTTCATGGACTTGCGCAACGCCGAGTGGATCTACCACAGCTTTGATCCGATTCCGTCCGAACAGGTGCCGTTTGACCAACTCATCACGCGTTACCGCAAAGTGACCCTGCCCAAGGGCGTGGATAAGTGGTTCGAAACCGCCTTCGAGGGCAATGATGCAAATAACCACGGCGCGTTCAAATGGGGCAAGAGCCCATTCGGACACTACATGGGTAAGATCCCGACCGGGCCTGTGCACAAATGTGGAGCAGGCTGCACCGGCCCCGGCTGTTATGGCGCTACCAAGATTAATTCATTCTGGGAGAAAGAGGTGCTGCTCCTGCGTCAGCATTTCAAAGTTCCACCGGTCAAGCCTGGTCATCGTTACCGTCTTCGGGTCAATGACGGCAACCACGTCGGTTCGGGTGGAGGACACATCATCTATATCAATGGTGAACCCTTGATCGAGGCCAAGACCTGCAATGGCCGGGGCTCAGGCGGTCTTCCCAAGGGCGCCTACATCACCCGGGAATTCATGGATGACCTGAGCGGCGGAAATGTGTGCATCGCGGTGATGACCTTCCTTCGCTATAACGACAAGTACAAGGTGAAGCCGAGTTCGCCGGTCCCTCAGGGCAAGTTCAGCCTGCATATCGAGGAACAAAAGTTGCCGCCGATGGGTGATGATCTTGTCTTGAAGTCGGCCACCTTGGTTCCCATGTTGTCCTCCGAGTGGCAGGCCAAGCAGGATCCGAATGACCGGGAAAAGTCAGCCTCGGCTGTTAAGTTCCGTTGGGATGGACAATTCATCGCCAACCCGGAGATTCTCGGTAGCTGGACGGTCATCACCGAGGTGGCGGAGATCGCCGACTTTGATCCGGTAAAAAAATTCGGCAAAGCCCGTAACCCCCTCTTTTCAACGATGAGGTTCAAGGAGGACGGGAGGACCGCGGATCCGACCCGGCTTTGGTCGGCCGATACCCTGATGGATTTGAACAAGTTCCAGGCCCTCAAGATCGTCCCCAGAACCCTCGCCGGAGACCTATACCTGTTTATCGAGTCGGGTGGATTTGGCACACGAAATAAACCTGGCTGGAAATCAAAGTGGTACGTAATGAAAAGCCAGGCCAAGTAAAGAATTGGGAACCGGCCACCGTGCCGTTCAGGACCGACAACATTGATTTAATCAAAAACAAACAGTAATGAACCTAAACCACATGATCCGATTATTTTTGATTCCACTCGCTTCAGTGCTTCTCTACCTCCCAACCCATGCTGCTGAGGTTCCATTTCCCCTGCCCGACCCGGACGGCAAACCGGGCGATGCGACAAAGCCAGTCAAGGTCTACATCCTGGCCGGCCAGTCCAACATGGTCGGAATGGGGGATCTCAGCGGGGCGAAGAACGTCTACACCGGCGTTTATCTCAGTTCTGATCCTGCTGTTCCCGATGGACCGTTCCAGATTTATCGTGTCGGCAACTACAAGACCTCTCTGCTGGCCGTTTATCTCCCCAATGGTAAGAAGACAGATAAGCCGATTGCCGAAGGGCAGTTGGAGGTGCCTCAACACGGGGTTTATCAATTACACTGCGGATTCGGTGAGAGTTCCTACAACGTCATGCAACTCGACGGCAAAGAAGTCTACCGCCGCGAATCGGGTGGCAAACCGGTCAAGCAGGACGTCACGCTACAACCCGGCAAACGCTACAAGTTCAAGATCTCCGGTTTCAAAGGCACGCCGCCAAGGTTCTGGATGCAGAAGATGGATCTCTTGGGAAACGGTGACCTCGAGGCGGTGGCCAAGCGGGAAGGAAAGTTCCCCTGGCTGGTCGACGGGGACGGCAAGTGGACGGTTCGCCACGATGTTTACTTCCAGGAGGCGCGGCTGGCGAAGGACGGCAAGGGCTCGCCGTTGAGCGCCACCTCAAACGGCAGGTCCATCGGGCCGGAACTCGGCTTCGGTCACGTACTCGGCACGTTCCATGACGAGCAGGTCCTGCTGATCAAGACAGCCCAGGGCAATCGCTCGCTGGGTTTTGATTTTCGTCCGCCATCAAGCGGTCGAACCGACCCCGACAACAAGTTTGAATCAGCCGAATACAAGCTGATGGTCGAGGGCGTGCGCAAGACCCTGGACAACATTGCCAAGATCGTTCCCGGCTACAAGGGCCAAGGCTACGAGATCGCCGGCTTTGTCTGGTTCCAGGGCCACAAGGACAGCGGCGCCGAGCAGTCGATTTCGGAATACGAAAAGCATCTGGTCAACCTGATTAACGATGTCCGTAAGGAGTTCAAAACGCCAAAGCTGCCGGCGGTGGTCGCCACCATCGGGTTCGGCGGACACAACATGCAGGATAAGTTCCTGAGGATCCTGAAAGCGCAAATGGCAGTCGGCGACGCGAAGCAGCATCCCGAGTATGCCGGTAACGTTGCTTCCGTCGATACCCGCGATTTCTGGCGCGAGGTCGACGAATCGCCAACCAATCAGGATTACCACTACAACCGCAATGCCGAGACCTACATGCTGATCGGCGATGCCCTCGGCCGCGCGATGGTCGGACTGCTGGGCGGCAAAGCCGAACCGTTCCCGCTGGCCCCCCGGCCAAAACGCGTTGCCGGCAACCAGGCTGCCGGGCCATCGGAGGAGGAAAAAGCCGCCGCGCAGAAAGCACTGAAGCCGATTATCCTCGATGGTATCGCGGCTTCCTACATTGCTAATCCGCGCTACAACAAGGCACTGCTTCAAGAGGTCGCAGGCGAACGACCACAGCGCGCAAACCAGTTTCTGCGGGGGGCGATGTATGGACTCGAAAACTGCTACCGTGCGGCCGGGATCGACGACTACGATTGGCATTCATTCGGCCCGGACCTCAACAAAGTGCAGTGGGTTTATTACAGCTTTGACCCGAAGGAGAGTCAACCCAAGGAGAAAGGTAACCGCTATCGCAAGGTTACTTATCCCACAGGCATGGAGAACTGGATCATGCCCGCTTTCGATGCAGGTAAAGCCGGCTGGAAGAAAGGCCTGCAACCATTCGGACAACTGGATGGCAAATTGGCTGCGTTGTCCGAGACGTGTAACGCTCCTTTCTGCCGTTGTGGCGATAAACCAAAGACACTGTGGGGAAAGGAAGTCCTGCTGGTCCGTGGCACGGTGGACCTTCCGCCACTGAAGAAAGGTCACCGTTACCGCATTGTGGTGGGTGGAGCCGCTCACGTGAATTCCGGCGAAGGTTACGCGATCTACGTCAACGGCAAGTTGCTTGCTGAGTCAAAAACCGGAGTCGCGGTAAGGCAGGGCGGGCAACCTCGCGGCGCCCATATCTACAGCGATTTCCGCGACGAATTCAAAGGCGGCAAGGTCACCCTTGCGGCGACCAGCTTCCTGCGCTACAACCATCCCCGTCGTGGTCTTCAACCGCCGCGCGGTCATATCTCCCTGCAAATCGAGGAACAAAAGCTGCCCCCACTGAAATAGGATAATTATGGGCAGAAACCTCATCTCCAGCATCACAGGTGCTCTCCGAGTGTGTCGCAAAAAGACACAAAAAATACGCAAAGACGCGCAACAAGGAAATCGTAATTGCAGCGTGTTCTTGTATCCTGTTTCGCAGATGAAATTGATTGGAAACAGTTGTTGCCAATTATTATTGGCGATCCTTGTTTTGTCGGTTGCGGTTCATGTCGCCTCCGCGGCAGAAAAGGTGTCGCCGTTTGTTGTTTCCCCGGAGGTTTCTGAGTTGCTGGAGAGCTATTGTTTCTCCTGCCATGATGAAGAGACCCAGAAGGGGGATATCCGATTGGATCGCCTGGATATTTTGGCTCCCGATACACGGCTCAACCTGCTCAACAAGATGCAGGAACAGGTCTTCTTCAAGGAAATGCCACCCAAAAAAAAGAAGAAGCCAACGCAAACGGAGCGGGACTCCCTTTTCCAGTGGATTTCGAGCGAGCTGAAGAAGTACGGAGCTTCCGGTCTGGAAGAGAAACTCAAAAGGCCGGAATTTGGCAACTACGTTGATCACGACAAGTTGTTCTCGGGGGAGTACGCATATCTGAAAGGCTTCACTCGCGACCGCCGCTGGTTGGTCAGTGAGTATATCTTCAATGCGAAGATCAATCACCTGATTGATCATCCAGGCGTACGCGTCATTGATGGCAAGCGCATGAATGTGGTTGGCGACAACGGCGTCAATCTTGGCACACGATTCGGCGGCCATAACCTGCGGCAGAGCATTACCAACCCCTTCCTGCTGCCAAGCAATATCGGTGTGCGTTATTACGACACCACCGCACTGACCGGCGGTCACCTCCTGACGATGATCTCCAACGCCAAGAAGATCGCCGGCTACATGTCGTCCGAGCAGGCGATGAAGGCTCACTATCCAGCCATGTACAGCATCATGAAGATGGAGCTGGCGCACCGTGGAATCCTTGCGTCCCGTGGGCGCTTCTTAAACGCCTATATCGAGAACGTTTCGCAGGATATCTACAAAGAAAGAAATGAAGCTTTGCTGCCGAAGTTTGTCCGGATCGAAGTGGGCGAGGTGCCGATAGTTTTGGATTCAAAAGGTAATCCGAAGGCAAGAGGAACCAATATGGAACTGCTGCGAACGCGATACGATCGCCAGGATATAGAGGCCATTTATCGCGGAATACAAAAATACAAGCAGGAGACCGTGCCCTACGAAGAAGTGATTGAGAAGTGCGAGCAGGATTGGTTTAACTTCGGCGTCCATGAGAAACGGCTTTCAGGTCGGGTCATGCTCATGAAGATCATGGGCGCGCAGTGGGACATGTCGCTGATCTATGAAGATGTCAGAAAGCAGAATATGGCGCTCGCGTCCTACCGGCTGCTCTCTGGGAGCGAGATGCAGCTGATCAATACGTCGATCAAGAAGCACCGGAAACAAGGAGACCGCTACAGCCAGGTCATCGAGAAGTGCATGAACGACTGGGCAGCGGCGTTCAAGGCGGAACGTGTTGCCGCGGGGCAGGCGGGTGAAAAGCAGATCAACGATCTGTTGGGTGAACTCTTTGCCAAAATCTATGAGCGTAAGCCAACCGAACAAGAGGTGAAGGAAAACATCGCGTTGACAAAAACGTACATGAAAACGCTGAGCAATCAGGAGGCCATCACCAAACTAATTGAGACGATGATCCTAAGTTCAGAAGTGGTCTACCGTTCGGAGTTCGGGCAGGGCCCGGCCGATGAGCACGGTCGACGCATGATGTCACCACGCGATGCCAGCTATGCCATTGCCTATGCTTTGACGGACAGCAGTCCCGATAAAGAATTGGTGGACGCGGTAAAAAGCGGCCGTCTCCTTACCCGTGAAGATTATCGCCGTGAGATCACTCGTATGCTCAATCGTCGCGATCAGTACTACGTCATCGACGAGTCGGTCCAGAAAGCCGGCTTCAATTCCAGTATCTGTAACTTGCCGATTCGCAAATTACGGTTTTTTCGTGAGTTTTTCGGCTACACCAAGACCATGACTCTGTTCAAGGATGACGCCCGCTTTGGTGCTGGGCGCTATGACAATGTAAAAGGACGCCTGGTAGACGAAGCCGATATGCTGGTCACCCATATTCTGGCAAAGGATCGGAATGTCTTTGAGGAACTGCTTACCACCGAAAAATTCTACGTTTATCATTCGGGCGACAATGAGGCGATGAAAGCCGCATCCGATCGCCTCCGGAAAATCTACGACTACTTCAGAGTTTTTGACTGGGAAAATTTCACCGAAGAAGAGCTCTACAAGCATTGGGACTTCATCAACGAAATAAAGATGATGGGTACAGTGTTCCCTAATTTCCTTAAAGATGATCGTCGCCGGTCAGGTTGGGTCAGATCGTTCAAGACCCAAATGCGCAGCCTTGTCATCCGATTTGGGGAAGGGCAGAAAGCGGCGACGCCGTATGACTCGACGGGGATGGCATACTGGCATAAAGGCAATGCCTCGACTCGTGCCGGTCAGCAAATACGGGGCCCCGAGGTCACGACGTTCTTCGGTATTGATCATAGGAACTGGGACTACCCGACCACCCAACCGGCCAAGATGTCGAATCGGAAGGGGATGCTCACGCACCCGGCTTGGCTGATCGCACACTCGCTGAACCTGGAGACCGACCCAGTTCGCCGTGGTAAGTGGATTCGTGAAAAACTTTTGGCCGGTACCATTCCCGACGTGCCGATCACGGTGGACGCGGTGATCCCTGAGGACCATCACAAGACTCTCCGTCAGCGTCTCGAAAAGAGGACCAGCGATGCTTATTGCTGGAAGTGCCATCAGAAGATGGACCCATTGGGGTTGCCCTTTGAGATATACGATGACTTCGGCCGCTTCCGCTCGGAAGAAAGAATCGAGCACCCCGAAAACCTGATCAAAGAGGCCGACAGAAAAGCACCACGCCAAAACGGAATCAACGTTGCACAGTACAAGACGCTGCCCGTGGAGGCGAGTAGCCTCATTAAAGGCACGGGAGACGAGAAGGTAGATGGTAAGGTCCGGGACGCTCTTGAACTTGCCGGGCGTTTGGCGAAGTCGTCCCGCGTTCGCCAGTCCATCATCCGCCACGCTTTTCGATACTTCATGGGTCGCAACGAAGTGCTCTCCGATTCCAAGACACTCATTGATGCCGAAAAGGCCTACCTTAATAATGCCGGGAGTTTTGATGCCGTGATTATATCCCTTCTGACTTCCGACTCCTTTCTTTACCGAAAACCTGATCAGGAATAAAATAATGACCGAAGGAATGATGAACACCCGCAGAAGCTTTCTCCAATCCGCCGGCCTGGGCGCCGGAGCCCTCGCGCTCTCGCCCTCGTTCAATCATCTTCTTGGAGCCGCAAAACCGGATCCCCAGCCGCATCGCTTTATCTTTATCCGCAAGTCGAACGGCAACGTCCCCAGCCTATTTTCCCTCCCCACGTTTTCGGAGGAACACAAAAAGAAGGACAAGGACAAGGAAGCGTTTGAGGCCGACCTCGACAAGCACGAGTTGCCGACGTGGCTAAGGGCGTTGGATGGCCACAAGGAAAACATGACCATCCTAAACGGCATCTCGATGGAAATGAGTGGCGGCGGCCACTATTCTTTCTCAGGATGCATGGGTGCCTACAGAGCGGGCCGTAATACGATCAGCGGAATCAAGAGAACGACAGTCGACTTTGAGCTGGCCAAACTTTTCCCCTCGCCTTTCGGTCACGTCGAGTTGTCGCTGGCCTCGGGTTCGGGCACGGTCGCGTTCAGGACCGGCATTGTATCCGGGTTTTCGGCTCCGGCGGCGCATCAGCGAAACTATTGTTACGCCGATCCGCAAACCGCTTACGACGAACTGTTCAAGTCGGTGACCAATACCAGCGCGGTGAACTCAGAAAATTCCATGCTCGATTACTTGCGCGAACAAGAAGGTAAGCGTCTGAGCGGGCTTGATGGGCACGAGCGGACAAAAATCAGCAATCACGTCGATTCGATCCAGTCGATCCGCCAGCGAAATGAAAAGGTAGCTTCGCTGACAGAGACCATCTCCAAGAACCTCCCGAAGATCGATCCGGTCCATGCGAATGGCGGTCCCAACGCCAGTCTCATCGAAAAACAGGATGCCTTCACCGACGTCATGCTTGCGGCACTGATCTCAGGGTTGACGAACGTCGTGACCTACACCATCGACGATCTGGGCACTCCTATTACAACTCTGCCTGGCAATAAGGGGCGAGTTGATCTCCACCGGTTGGGGCACAGTAAAAATTTCGAACTCAGGGACATCGTGAAGGCCAGTCACATAGCTCAGGTTGCGAAGATGGTTGCGAAACTGAAATCCGTTCCGGAACGCGGCGGAACGATGTTCGACAATACGACGATCATCTACTTCCCGGAAACCGGCGCTGGTCACCACGGTCCCAGTACGGAAGCCCCAATGGTGATCATGACGGGCAAAAAATCGAAGCTGGATATCGCGGGGCGTTTTATCCGCCTGCCGTTCCACGCCACCGAAGGTCACAAGACCCTGGGTAACTGGTACACCACGCTGCTCAACGCCTGCGGGAACCCGATCGAACACTACGGCGATCTGGATCTGGCGATGTCGCGCAAGAAGATGCCCCAGACCGGCCCGATCGAGCGGTTCCTTGCCTAGTAGACGTCCGTGGTCAGGCAACTGTATTTGGCGAGAGAGGCGACCTGAACGGTTTTAAAATTTAACTATCCCCAGTATCACAACATGAACAAAATACTCTCCCCCTTTTTCCTCGCGCTCTCTATGGCAGTTCATGTTGCCTCCGCGGCAGAAAAAGTGTCCCCGTTTGTTGTTTCCCCGAAGGCCGCTGAGTTGCTGGAGAGCTATTGTTTCTCCTGCCATGATGAGGAGACCCAGAAGGGGGATGTCCGACTGGATCGCCTGGATACTCTTGCCCTCGATACGCGGCTCGATCTGCTCAACAAGATGCAGGAGCAGCTTTACCTCAAGGAGATGCCCCCGAAGAAAAAGAAGAAGCAACCCAGCGAAGTCGAACGGCAACAACTGACCGACTGGGTTTCCAGTGAGCTCGGGAAACACAACGCCTCCAAGCTAGAGGAGAAGCTAAGGAAGCCGGCTTACGGGAATTACGTTGATCACCACAAGTTGTTTTCCGGAAAACACAAGGACCTGAAAGGATTCACCTACGACCGGCGCTGGTTGATCAGCGAATACATCTTTGACGCCAAATTCAATCAACTGCTCAATCACAAGCCAACCAAAACCATCGATGGCAAAAGACAGTCCGTCATCGGCGACAACAACCGGCGCGTCAACCTGACAAACCCATTTCTACTGCCTACAAATACCGGGGTTCGCTATTACGCCAACACCACGCTCAATGGTGGACATCTGTTGACGATGCTCACCAACGCCAAGGAAGCGTCCACCTACATGATTTACCTGACCAAGCGGGATAAGCGGTATCTTCCTGCGATTGAAGGCATCATGAAAATGGAATGGGAGCATGAGCGCGTGTTGGCTTCACGAGAGGTCTTTCTGAATAAATTTATCGATCGAATTACTCGCGATATCTACGGAGAGAAAAACGATGTCCTATTGCCGACCTTCGTTCGGATCGAGGTAAAGCCAGCGGTTCAAACGGAAGGAAAAGAGATCAAGAAATCCCCCTTTCATGCCGCTCAGCCGGGGACGCAGGAACTGGTCCTAATCTTCCAGAGCATGCACCGCCACAAGGCCGAAGGAGAGACCGACGAGCAGCTGATCGAAAAATGTGAGCGGGAATGGTTCAACCTGGGCCACAATGAAAGAACGATCCAATCGCGCCTAACCTTCCTCGCCGGCTACATGGTGGAGTTCCGCAAACAGGTCAAGCAGCACCGATACGAAGAGAAGCATAAGCTGCCGGTTTACCGTCTGCCGCAAGAAGCCGAAATGAAGATCATCACTGATGCGATCTTGAAACACCGCAAGAAAGGTGACCGCTACAATAATATCATCCGCAAATGCGTGGACGGATGGGAAGAAGGATTTAAACAGGCGCGCGTGAAGGCGGGCCTTGCCGGCGACGAAAAGATAGACGCCCTAGTCAGTCAGCTTTTCGTCAAAATATTCGAACGCCTTCCTGTGCCTGAAGAAGCCAAAAGATACGCTTCCTTAACGCGGTCTTACATTGAAAGCCTGGGCAACCTAAAGGCCGCTGAAAAGCTTATCCAGACTTTGATCCTGCGATCGGAATTCGTTTATCGTTCTGAGTTCGGTCAGGGAAAGGCCGACAAAGACGGGCGCAAAATGCTTTCGCCTCGAGATGCCAGCTATGCCATCGCCTATGCACTCACCGACAGCAGTCCGGATCAGGAATTGGTCGAGGCGGCCAAGAACGGAAAACTCAATACGAAAGAAGATTACGAGCGAGAGGTATTACGACTGGTGAAGAACCGGGATCAATATTATGTCATCGATGAAGCCGTGCAGCGACTCCAGCTTACCGCGAGTATTACCAGTACGCCCATTCGGAAGCTTCGTTTCTTTCGTGAATTTTTCGGCTATCCCAAGTTGCTACCCGTCTTCAAGGACAACAAGCGTTTCGGGAGCAATTACGACAACGCCAAGGGCCGGTTGGTCGGCGAGGCCGATCGCCTGGTCGATCATATCCTTCAGAGAAGACCAAAAGGTTTTCGAGGAACTGCTGACCACCGAGAACTTCTATGTCTTCCACTCAGGCGACAACGAAGCCATGACCGCCTCGTCAAAACGAATCCGCAGAATCTACGATTACTTCAAGGACCTGGACTGGCAGAACTTCGAGCTCGATGACCTAGTGAAGCACAAGGACTTCATCGCTGAAGTCAAGATGAGAGGAATTAACGCGGATAGGTTGAAGCCCGAAGAAGGTGGAAACTTCAAGGGGCGTTACAACCCCATTGGGACCTTCAAGACCGCCATGACCAGTTTCACCGCTCGGTTTGACAAGGGGCAGACCGCGGCCGCTCCCTTTGTCTCCTTTCCGGCTCATGGCCTCTACAATGCATCCACCCGGACCGGGTTGCAGTTGCGTTCGCCCCAAGTCGCCAGCTTCTTCAACATCAAGCTGGACAACTGGAATTACCCATCCGTGCAACCCGCCAAGGTGGTTCATCGCAAGGGCATGCTGACCCATCCGGCTTGGCTGATCGCCCATGCCGGCAACACAGAGACCGATCCGGTGAAGCGCGGCAAGTGGATCCGCGAGAAACTATTGGCGGGTTATGTTCCCGACATTCCCATTACCGTTGATGCAGTGATTCCCGAGGATCATCACAAGACCCTGCGCACGCGTCTGGTCAACGTTACGGAAAAACAGGAATGCTGGAAATGCCACGAAAAGATGAATCCGCTGGGTTACACGTTTGAAATGTATGATGATTTCGGGCGCTTTCGTACTGAGGAGTCACTGGAGCATCCGGATAACCTGATTAAAAAAAGTCCCGATAAAGGTGGGGTATATGCGGATCTTCGAGATATTTATAAAACCCAGCCGGTTAATGCCAAAGGTTACCTTGATGGCACAGGTGACAAAAACCTCGATGGAGAAGTCGAGAACGCGATCGACTTGGCCGAACGATTAGCGAAGTCCACGCGGGTGCGTCAGTCAATTATTCGCTATGCATTCCGCTACTTTATGGGGCGCAACGAATTTCTGTCCGACTCAAAAACCCTGATCGATGCGGATCAGGCCTACTTGGAAAGCGGCGGAAGTTTCGACGCCGTCATCGTTTCCCTTTTAACATCCGACTCATTTGTGTACCGTAAGCAACCTAGCGAATAATTATGAACAGCAGAAGAGATTTCCTCAAAACATCAGCCCTGAGCGCCGGCGCCATGGCCATGACCCCAAGCCTGTTTGCCAATGCAAACCAAGGCAAGGTTCCCAAGCGCTTTATATTTATCCGAAAGTCAAACGGCATTCGTCCGAACGAAGTCGCGCTGCCAACATTCTCAGACAAGGAAAAAGCTTTGGATGGCAAGAAGCAGCCTTTGGAGGTGGGCTTGGACAAGCATGAACTCCCCGGCTGGTTGCGCGCTCTAGAGGGCCACAAACAGCACATGACCATTCTGCACGGCCTCTCTTGCAAGATGAGTGAGAACGGCCACTGGTCTTATTCATCGGTGATGGGAGCCTACAAGTCGGGTCGCAATTCGCTGAGCGGGATCAAGCGTGCCACGATCGATTTTGAACTGGCCAAGCTGTCCCCATCCCCGTTTGGCCACGTCGAACTTTCCCTCACCGGAAATTACAGTAGCTTCAGGACTGGGATCGTGGCCGGTTACTCAGCGCCTGCGCCTCATCAGCGCAATTACTGCTACGCGGATCCGCAGACGGCTTATGACGAGCTATTTAAATCAGTCACCAATCCGGGTGCGGTGAAATCCGACAACGCGATGTTGAAGTTTCTGCAGGGTGAGGAATCTTTCAAGGCCGAGGTGCTTCAAGGTTATGAAAAGCTAAAACTCAGCAACCACATCAGTTCCATTGAATCAATCCAATCTCGTAATCGGAAGGTAGCGAAGATGTCCGGTGCCATCGCCAAGTATCTTCCCGAGCTTGACAAGGTTCACGCGAATGGAGGCCCTAATGCTACTTCTCCTGAGAAACAAGAAGCGATGACCGAGATTCTTATCGCTGCACTGATTACCGGCCTGACGAACGTTGTGACCTACACGATCGATGAACTGCGTACCCCCGTCAAAGGCTTGCCGGGGAACGAGGGCGATCATATTTCGATTCATGAGCTTGGTCACAATGGCGGCTACAGCGGCATTCCGGCGGAAAAGATCAGAGAGAAAATTCGTATGGGTCACATTAAGCAGGTCGCCACAATTGTCGAGAGGCTCAAAAAGGTGCCTGAAGGCAATGGCACGATGTTCGACAACACGATGATCCTGTACTTCCCGGAGAATGGCGAAGGCCATCACAGTCATGGCACCGAAGCGCCCTTCATCGTCATGGCGGGCGACAACTGTAACTTGGACATCGCGGGTCGCTACATTCGTTTGCCTTATCATGCAACCGAAGGCCACAAGACCATCGGCAACTGGTACACCACCTTGCTCAACGCCCACGGCAACCCGATCAAGCACTACGGCGATCTGGACCTCGAAATGTCCCGCAATAAATTTGACCAGGCAGGCGCGATCAAGCAGTTCCTAGTTTGATCCTGCAAGATTTAAGATGATGTGGAAATCCATTACGTTGCTTTTTCTGGCGGCCGTGTTTCTGACTTCCTGTCAGGCGGCCACGATTCAGATTCCCGTCCTGGACACCAAGGGCGATGTCTACAAAACCGAGGGCGCCAATGACCCGTTGATCTATGGCAGCACCATCGGCCACAAAAAAGTCATCATGCTCTATGCCGACTTTTCGGACGCCGTGATGAAAGTTGATACGAAGGAGCGGGGCAAGGGCGTTCTGGGCAATGGGACATTTCAGAAACTGTTTCATGAACAGTCTTATGGAAAAATGACTTTTGAGATCGAGCATGTTCATGGTTGGCGGCGTTTGTCCAAGTCTGCCAAGAAGTACAGCAGCAAGACGACCGATTCGCATCGCGCACTGTTTGTTGAGATCTTCACTCTCTATCCGAAGGTTAATTTTCTGGCTTACGACTACATCATGGTCAACATGCCGCGCATCGGGAACACCGCGTTCGGGGAGCGGGATGAGATCGCCATTCCCTATAAGGGTAAAAAGATCAATGTGGCGCTGAACATTTCCAGCGGCAGCCCGTATGTGCTCGCTCATGAAACGGCGCATCTGATGGGTCTGCCCGACCTGTATACGTATGGCGGCGTCGAAGGCCCGAAGAATCCCAGTGGTCCTTGGGACATCATGTCGTCCGCTGGAAGAGCGAGCGGCTTCCTTGGCTGGCATCGCCACAAATTTGGCTGGCTCGACGCTAACAGAAAAACCTATGTCGCCGCGGGGACCTATCGATTTGAACTGACGCCATTGAACGCGTCGTCCGGTGTTTCGATGATCACTATACCCGTAGATAATCCGGTCAAACCCAGCAAGGTCTTTGTAGTTGAGATTTCGCAGCCCATCCGAAGTAAAGACAAGGTTCAGGAATCTGTCGGCGTCCTTGTTTACAGCGTCGATGCCAAACTTGCTTCAGGACAGAATCCGGTTGTTGTTTACCCGAAAACAGATCTGTTGAAGGCCCCATTCCATCCGGGCGATCGATTCGATCACAAAGACGCGCCCATGAGCATGAAGGTGCTGAAGAAAAACGGGAATGGGTCCTACTTGATCGAAGTGAAAGTAAACTAGAAGGCATGAGGATATTTCTAAAACTATTTTGTGCCATTCTGTTTGGGGTATCAGTATCCATGTGACTGCCATAGACGCTGAAACGCGCCAAGTAGACGTCTTGGTCTACGGCGATGCGTACGGTGGCGTCACGGCTGCTGTTCAAGCAGTCCGAATGGCACTTGATTAAGCCCTTTACCTTTAGAAAAAATAATATGAACAAAATACACTTCACCCTTTTCCTCGCGCTATCGATGGCGTTCAGCGTGTCAGCTGCCGATCATCAACTGGAATTGGCGGTACCGTTTACGGACAACATGATTCTTCAACGGGAATCTAAGGTTCCCGTTTGGGGGTTCGATAAGCCGGGGAACCAAGTGACTGTCGAGTTTGCGGGGCAAAGAAAGACTGCTGTGGCCGACAAGAATGGTGATTGGATGGTGAAACTTGATCCCTTGCAGGCTTCGCGGGAGGAACGGGGTCTTGAGGTGAAGAACAACCGGGGAAAATCGATCTCACTTAAAGGCGTCCTGGTTGGCGAAGTCTGGTTCTCCTCCGGACAATCTAACATGGTTTGGACGGCTGGCAAGAGCATGTGCAACGAGTTGGCTCGCGAACTCGCCTCATCCAAGGAGGACATTCCCATCAGGGAAATCAATATCAACACCGTGTCCGCCCTCTATCCGCAGAAGCGGGCCACCTCGGATGACGGCTGGAAAAAAGCCAGCGCAGCAGGCGGGTTCTCGGCTTTGTCACTCTCCTTTGCATACGAACTTTACAAGGAACTGAACGTGCCTGTCGGCATCCTGCTTAGTGCCCATAGCAACACACGAATCGAAGCATTTACGCAACGCGAGGCGATTGAGGCACACCCTAAACTAAAAACAGACGCAGACCTCATGCACGAAGCAGATCCTCTCACCGAACAAGGTCGTAATGCCTTCGTGCAATACTACTCCGATCTGAAAGTGTGGCAGGACAAGGCAGGTCGTGCAGCAGAGGCTGGTGGTAAAGTGCCCGCCCGCCCGAATCTGCCCGGAATTGCAGGCATGTGGCGAGGGCCGTCCCAGTTCTTTAATGGCAAGATTGCTCCGGTTATTCCTTACGCCATCCGAGGTGCGATCTGGTGCCAGGGAACTAGCAACGGTGGTGATGGCCGAATTTACGCGGCTCGGATGGAATCTCTAGTTAAGGGTTGGAGAGATGCCTGGGGAATGCCCAAGCTGCCTTTCTATTTCACCCAGATGCAACCCTACGGATCCCCCGACCCGAACAACGTAGGGTTTGCCGATATCCGGCAGGTGCAACACATGTTCTTTGCCAACAACCGCAAGAACGTGGGAATGGTGGTGCAGTCCGACCTCAATTCGGCCAATCCCGGCGGTATCCACTACTACAACAAACTGCACCCCGGGATGCGCATGGCCCGCTGGGCCCTCGCCAAGCAGTATGGCAAGGACGTCGCCTACACCGGCCCGATTTACAGCGGATACAAAGTGAACGGCCGCAAGGTGGTGGTCTCCTTCGACAAGGAAAGTCTCTTTGGTGGCTTGATGGTCGGCAGTAAGGGCATGGCTAAGGATCGCCGTGAACCGGGGAAGTTCGTGGAGCCTGCCAAGCCTACCCCGGGAGCCAAGCTCAATCATTTCAGGCTCTGCGGCACAGACAGGAAATGGCACGCCGCCGAAGCGGTGATTGCTGGGGATACCGTGGTGGTCACCTCTGAAAAGGTGCCTGCCCCAATCGGCGTGCAATATGCCTACAGCGCGGTTCCGGAAAACTCCAATCTCTACAACAAAGCCGGACTGCCGGCGACTCCCTTTGCCTTAATCGATGGCGAACTGATTTTCGAGGAGGATGACCTGGAAAAAGCCGCTGCCCTCAAGGCGAAGTATGCCCGTTGGACCGACCCTAACTACCCCATTTTGCAGGTGGCAGAGTATTATCGCGATGGAGTAATTCTTCAACGGGATCACCCGATAGAAGTCTGGGGGCATGCGAACAAAGGTGTGAAGGTAACCGTTAGCTTGGATGGAGTTACGCGAACCGTTTCTCCCAATGACCTAGAGCAGTGGTCCGTGACCTTCTCCGCACGGAAGGCCTCGACCAAACCGATCACGCTCGAAGTGAAGTCCAACCACGGATTCAACCGGACGGTCCGGAACATTCTCGTCGGGGACGTTTGGTACCTGACGGGAAGTACCTTGCTTTCAACCGAGTGGCCTTACGACAGACGGAACAAGGAAGCCGAACTTCCCAAACCCATGCCCCTTGTACGCGAGTTTTGCAGAAAGACCAGCGCCAGCACCTCCGCCACCCCGAGGAAGCGCCGCTTCGAGACGGGTAGCGGAAAATACCGGTCCCATTGGTTGACCGCTGATTTCTCCAAGGAAGGAAGCGGGGTCACCATGTTTGCCTATGAGTTTGCCAAGGCCCTCAACCGTCCAAGCGTTCCTCAGGGTTTCATCACTATGTCATCGGGGCAAGGTGGGCGAAATCGACAACTCGCCTCACCGCTCTCCTGGACCTCCTTCCAAGGTGTCAGTAAGGTGGATAACTCGGTTTTCAAGACCCGCCTTGATGAGTTGTTCCTGCAGTTTCCCAACTCCAAGGTGGCAAAGAAGGCCGCCGCCAGTCACCTCGAGGAGGTGAAAGTTTTCACCCAAAGTATCACCGAGGCCGGCAAGCGGGGCGTGGATCCGTCGAGCTTCGCGCTCAAGGCGCCTTCTTTTCCAGAAGCCGGGAAGGGTGGCACAGTTCCTTCAGACACAATTCCAACCTATGCCTACAACTGGTGCGTAAGCCCACTGACTCCCATGGGCGTTGCGGGTGTGATCTGGGTGCCGTCGGAAAGCAACCTCGGAGAGGATCCAAAAGACTATGCGGCCGAACTGGAGACCTACGCCAAGAGCCTCCCGCACACCTACGGACAAGAGAAGATTCAATTCCTTTATGCCCAACCGGCGAATTCCCTGGTTGAAGGCATTACCTCGCCCAAGATCCCGGGTGCCAAGAGCACCTCCTTCGACCAATGGCCCAAAAGTCTCAAGAGCCTCGCGGTCGCTTTGGCAAAATTGGCAAAATGAGATTATTTCCAGTATGTTGAACCCAAAATTTCTCAAGTTCTTTTTGAGCGTAGCAACTCTTCCTTTGCTAATTCTCCTCGGTGTTGGCGAAGTAAACGCAGGCACTTCCTTTAAAAAGGACGTCGCTCCTTTCTTCGAGGCGTATTGCGTAAAGTGTCATGGACCTGACAAAAGCAAGGGCAAGATCTCGCTGCACACACTCGACGGAGATTTGGCGGCGGGACGCGAACTGGAGCGTTGGGAGGACATACTCGAAATGCTCGAAAGTGGTGAAATGCCGCCCGAAGATGAAGCCCAACCGAATGAGGCCGAACGCATGATCATCGCTGACTGGATCAACCGCGGACTGCATGATTACGTAAAAAAGGCTAGTAAGGTCGCGGTTGCCACAACGACACGCCGACTCACGAACTTCGAATATCAGAATACGATGCGGGACTTATTGGGTTTTGAACTCGAGCTTACCAAGGACCTACCCATCGACCCGGACAAACCGTATCATTTCAATAATACCGCGCAAATGATGATGATCGGGCCGGATCAGCTGGTTCGCTATAAAGAGGCGGCACGCAAAGCCATGGCGAGTGCGATTGTTGACCTTGGAAAGCCAAAAATTCACCGATTTAGCTCGAAGTGGGAACATGGAAAATCAGGCAAAGGCGGATTGTCTCAAGCGGAGATCGGCGTCTACCAAGGACCCGGCGTCGGCAGGAAAACCGTCGGATTGAAAAGCTGGCCCCAAACCGGTGAGTTCAGAATCCGCGTCAAGGCATCGGGGAATTTTCCGCCGGGGTTCAAAGAAGTGCCACTCCGTCTAGTGATGGGCACCAGCCTCCGCCATGATTCAGGGGCGGGAATCTATCAGGAAGTAGGAACCGTTCATCTGAGGAACACTTCTGACAACCCCGAGGAGTTTGAGTTTCGGGGGCGCATTGAAAACATCCCGGTCCAGCCGGCCAGCAAGCACAGAAACAAGATACTCCCACCCAGCATCACCATCACCGCCCAGAATATTTTCGACAACGGCGAACTCAACGACCACCGCAAAAGCGGGTTTGACGCCTCCTGGAGTGTCCAGGCTCCCCGCGTGATACTTGAGTCGCTCGAGTTCGAGGCCCCTGTGGCTGAGGTCTGGCCGCCGGAACACCACACCCGTATCCTTTTTGAGTCACCTCTGCGTAACACAAAGACTGGCGAGTATGCTTATGAGGTTATCAAACGCTTCATGACGCGGGCGTTTCGGCGACCGGTTGCTAAAGATGAGGTTGATCACTTTTACCGTATCTATAAGATTTACGATGCGGAGTTTGATACTCTTGAACAGGCGATGCGCGAGACGTTGGCGATGGTGCTGATATCACCGCAGTTTCTTTATCACGCGGTGATTGATGACGCCGCTGCGACGAAGCAATATGTACTCGCCTCGCGCCTATCCTATTTCCTCTGGGGAAGCATGCCCGACAAGGAGCTGTTTGATCTTGCTGCATCAGGCAAGCTGAATGACCCCGCAGTCATTGAGACCCAGACGCGCCGACTTCTTGCTGACAAGCGTGCCGTAGGTTTTGTCGAGAACTTCACCTCCCAGTGGCTGAGCATCGCCAAGATGAAAACGGTGAACATCAACCGTGATCTCTTTCCCCGGTTTCTCTACACCGTACATCTTGGCGAACGACGTGGTCAGGAGCAGCTATTCCGCCCGACCATCCGTGACTACATGCACGAGGAGACGGTGGGCTTCGTCGGCGAACTGATCAGAAACAACGCGAGTGTCATGAATATCGTGGACTCTAGTTTTGCTTACCTCAATGAACCGCTCGCGGTGCATTACGGTGTCGGCGGTGTCGAGGGATTAAAGCTCCGTGCCGTTCCAATCAAACCCGGACATCGCCTTGGAGGGCTTCTGACACAAGGATCTGTGTTGGTAGGAAACTCCACTGGTTCTGCTCCTCACCCGATCTACCGCGCTGTCTGGTTGCGTGAGGCGATTCTAGGCGACAAGGTCAAGCCACCACCTGCTGAAGTTCCGGCATTATCTGACTCCGTTGGTGATTCCGCAGATGAAGCAGTCTCGATCAAGAATCTGCTCGCGCTCCACCGAAATAAGGAAAGCTGCTACGATTGCCACGTGCGGCTCGATCCATGGGGGATTCCATTCGAACGCTACAGCGCAATCGGGAAATACCAGCCCTTGGTTCCCAAAGACAAGGTCCGTGTGCGGGGTTTCAACCACAAGGCAGACAAGACCTTCGCAGACTATCAGGCCTATCTAAAATCGATCTACACGGAGGAAGTGGACGCCACCTCGCGCGTGCCCCACGGCCCCGCGGTTGACGGGATGATGAAACTCAAGAAGTATCTACTCAAGGAGCGCAAGGATGAGATTGCCGAAAACGTCATCCGCAGACTGATGACATACAGTATCGGCCGGGAGCTCACCTACCGCGATCGGTTTGAAGTTAAGAAATTGCTGAAGCTGGCAGAGGAAGATGGATACAAACTGCAGGACATGATTGTATCCGTTTGCCAGAGCTCCATATTCACAGGAACTAAAAGCAAGGAAGAATAATTCCATGAAGCAGAAATCTTGGCATATTAATCGACGTGAGTTCATCAGGGGCGGGGGCGCTGTTCTGGCTCTGCCATTGCTCCAAGGCATGTCCTGGGGCAAGGCAGCAGCAGGCAAGGCACTGCCAAAACGCATGGTAGTAAGCTACATCGCCTACGGTGTCTACGAACCGAAAACCAAGGACGGCTCGCACCATGATTGGAACTGGTGGCCATGCAAAGACGCCGGCCCTCTCACCTTTAATCAATCAGCAACTCCCTTTGCGCCACTGAAGAACTCAGTGAGTTACCTTCGTGGCCTCGACCACGCAGGTGGGCTTGGAATGGGCGGCCACAGCAGTGGCGATGTTTTCGCCACCGGCGCCAACATGTCGGGAACGGAAAAAACAAACAACATTTCCGTCGATCAACTCGCCGCGAAGGTGAACGGACACCAGACCCGCTACGCCTCACTCGTTTTAGGCACCGAGGGTGGTACGGGCGCATATGGCAGTGCCAAGACACTCTCGCACTACGGTCCCGGTCGACCGATCCCGTCGATGCACCGACCCCAGGAGATTTTCAACCGCCTGTTCAACCCCTACGCAGGCAAAGGGATCGAGCAAGTTCGCGCCGACCTCAAACGCGAGGCAAGTGTGCTCGATCTGATGATGGAGGACTCCAGGAGACTCCAGAGTCGGCTTGGAAAAGAAGATCAACAGAAAATGGAGGAATATCTCGATTCCATACGCGCTCTGGAAAAGCGTGTCGAACGCACCAGCCAGTGGACACACCAGCCATTACCGAATGTCGATACCAAGGGGCTGAACCTCGAGGTTTCTCACAAGGACCCGGAGGAATACACCCGATGCATGTATGACTTGCTCTATCTTGCGTTCCAGACCGATTCCACCCGCTTTGCCACCCTCATGCTCGAAAGCGAGCAATCGTCAGGCAGCGAGATGTGGAACTACGCCAACTACGTGCTCGGCTACAAAGGAGCTACTCACGACATCGCCCACAAGCGCCCGACCGAATCAGGAAAGTGGGACAACTGGCGCGCCAAGCAGCACGCCTACTTCCTGGAGCGCTTACGAAATACTCCGGAAGGCGACAGCAATATGCTCGATCAGACGGCAGTCGTCTGGGGGTCAGCCCATCCGCACGCGTCCCACAGTACCAAGAACTATCCGATTCAGGTGGCGGGTGGAAATGCGCTTGGCTTCAAGCACGGGAACCTGCACTCCTTCGAGGGAGAGAAAAAGGTGCCACTGGCAAACCTGTTTGTCTCCATGCTCAATGCCGTGGATACTCCGACGAAGAAATTCGCGGACAGCACCGGAGAAATGACAGAAATCAGGCCGTAGTATTTGGTTCCCTAGGAGTACTCGGTTTTCCCTGATTGGTGAGTCGCTTCAAGCCAGGGTGGGCAGGTCCGCGTTGGCAGAACTGACTGAATCAAGCAATAATATCGTAATTGTTACGTGTGTCTGTATCCTGTTTTGCAGATGAAGTGGGGCGCAAACAGTTTCTGTCAATTATGGTTGGGAGTGCTTGTTTTCCCAGTAGCGGTTCATGTCGCCTCTGCGGCGCAAAAAGAAACCGCCTTTTCCATTTCCCCAAAGACCACTGAGTTACTGGAGAGCTATTGTTTTTCCTGTCATGATAGTGAGTCCAAGAAGGGCGACATCCAGTTGGATAACCTGGCGACCTTGGCTCTGAAAGACAGGTTGGACCTTCTGAACAAGATGCAGGAGCAACTGTACCTCAAGGAGATGCCGCCCAGAAAAAAGAAGACTCAGCCAAGCGATACGGAACGGCAGCAGTTATACCAATGGGTATCCGCAGAGCTTGGAAAACACAATGCCTCCAAATTAGAGGATAAGCTGCGCTACCCCAGTTACGGTAATTACGTTGATCACGAGAAGCTCTTCAGTGGCGAGGTAAAGGATAAACCTTTCTCGCCGGCGCGACGGTGGTTGGTGAGTCCGCGGATTTTCCATGATCGAGTGATGGACGTGTTTCGGTTGGAGGGTCGCGAGCGAACAGGCTTTGCAACGCGCCAGTTTAGTGGAGTGAAGAACCCGTTCATATTGCCAGAGCATTCGGGGGTTCGGGATTACGATGTCACGATGCTTGATGGCGGGCATTTGCTGGTGATGCTCTCCAACGCCAAATGGATTGCGGGTAAACAAATTTTTGCCGCCCGGCTTAAGACGGCCGAAAAGGAATCCTTGCTCAATAGCTTGAGCAACAAGGATCGTTGGTATCCCAAAGTGACGCCAGTTGCTTTCGAGACGATTGTCCTCAAGGACGGATCACCGACGGATGCTGAAATGACGGCGGCGGTTCAGGAGCAGTTTGACTGCGTGTTACGGCGCAAGCCGACGGAGGAGGAACTCGCCAAATACGTTGAGCTACTGCGTGCGTCAATTGTGCTGGCGGGCAATGCTGAGGGGCTGAGGCAAATGCTGTTCGCCGTTTTATTGGAATCTGATTTTCTGTATCGGTTGGAATTCGGAGGAGGTGATCCTGATGAGTTCGGTAGACGTAAGCTGACGCCGTACGAAGCGAGTATGGCGATCTCTTACGCTCTTGGTGACCGAAGTCCTGATCCTGGTTTACTCCTGGCGGTTGCTGGCGGTCGTCTCGAAACTAGAGAAGATTACCGGCGCGAAGTGGAACGCCTCCTTGCCGACGAAAACTATTACAAAGGCCCCGTAGACCATAAGATCAGCGGTAAAAACATGCGCTCCCATGAAACCTCGCACCCGAAGCAGGTTCGCTTCTTTCGTGAATTCTTTGGTTATCCGCAGGCGGCCAAAATATTCAAGGATATCGAGCGCAGCGACGGCTACTACCAGAACCCCGGCCGTGGCACGCTCGGCACCCCCGGGTTCCTGATCAAGGAAGCCGACCGCGTTGTGGATTGGTATCTCCAGCATGATAAGAATGTCTTCGAGAATCTCCTGACCACTGAAGAGTTCTTCGTTTACCACGACAAAGACAACGAGACCGGCCGCAAAATTATTTCCGAGTGGACCGAAGCTTACGAGAGGCTCAAGGACACTGATTGGAAAAAGAATCCGGAAGGTGTCCTCACCGAGCATATGGAATTTATTAAGACCAAGGACTCCTTGCGGCGTTGGGTTCCGGAAGGCGGGCATCAAAGGCGAACTTTCTTGAGATTCATGTACTTCTTCAGCGATACGATCGGGAAGGGACGAACGCCCTTTACCACCGTCGCGACCAGTCATGGCTACACTTATCATCATTCGACCTTCTACAGCCTTCCGCCGACCCCGCATCGCGGTCGTTACGAACGGGTCGAGCATAAGAATTTCAAAGGTGAGTTAGGGGAAGTCGAATTCTGGGACTATCCTGTCGAACAACCCTTTAAGATTTCTAAGCGCAAAGGATTGCTGACTCATCCGGCTTGGCTCATCGCTCACTCCTCTAATTTTCATACCGACCCTATCAAGCGCGGTCGCTGGATACGTGAAAAACTGTTGGCTGGCCGGGTCCCCGACGTGCCCATCACCGTTGACGCTCAGGTGCCCGAGGATCCGCATAAGACGCTGAGGGAGCGCGTCGAGTCGGTCACCAACAAAGCGGAATGCCGAAAATGCCACCAACAAATGAACCCCCTCGGATTTCCCTTCGAAATCTTCGATGACTTTGGCCGTTACCGACCCGATGAGCCTTTGGAATACGAAGAGCATCTTGTTGCAAAGGCGAAGAAGAAGAACGGTTCCAATATCTATAAAACGAAATCGGTCAGCACCCAAGGGGAGCTGCGTGGTACTGCTAACTCGAATCTTGATGGCGAAGTTGCTGATCCCTTTGATCTTATTGATCGTCTGGCAAAGTCTGAACGTGTGCGCCAGTCGATTATCCGCCACGCCTTTCGCTTTTACATGGGCCGTAATGAAATGGTTTCTGATTCACAAACCTTGATTAATGCTGATCGTGCCTACGTCAAAAGCGGCGGCAGTTTTAAGGCTGTGATAGTTTCCCTGTTAACTTCGGACTCATTTATGTATCGTAAATAGAATAGCAACATGATCAATAACCGCAGAGATTTTCTCAAACAGTCCTTGATGAGTGCCGGTGCGTTGGCCTTGATGAATGCGCCGAGTCTTTCCGCGGCTTCCGGCAAGCCGCCGATGCGTTTTATTTTCATGCACCGGGGCAATGGTCTGTGGCCGCGCGTATGTGTGCCGCCCAGTCTCGACGCCAAGACGATGGAACGTGAGAAACGAAAAGAGGCCATTGACGTCGATCTTGAAGGGCACGATCTGCCTAAGTGGCTTGCTCCCCTCGCTCTTCACAAGGAAAACCTCACCATCCTTCAAGGCTTATCGGGTAAGATGTGTACCACTGGCCATCATTCATGGTGCTCATCACTTGGCGTGTTCAAGGCTAACGAGCGGCTTAGTTCTATCAAATGGGCAACCGTTGATTTTGAGCTGGCCAAGCTCTTTCCATCGCCCGCCAAACATATTGAGCTGGCCTGTTTTCCGGATGGTGGCGGCAATGCTCGCGGGAGTCTTGAAGGTATCGCTACCGGATTTTCTGCCCGTGGCCCGCAACAACCAAATTATGCTTTTGGCTCGCCGCGCATCGCGTTGGAGGAACTTTTCAAATCTGTCTCCACTGATCCCAAGGCTCGCACCCAATACCAACTAGATCGAAAAGTGCTGGAGTTCGTCGCACGAAACGAAGGCGCTACCGCTAGTCCGCTTGCCGGGGCAGAGAAAATCAAGGTCCAGAATTACGCTGACTCCGTGGAAAGCATCCGCGAACGCAATCTTAAGATCGATGCCATGGCCGAGACTATTCGACGTCATGTACCCACACTGGATGCAAAATACCTCGACCCTGCTGTCAGTACTTTCGATCGGCAGGTTGGGCATTCCGAAGTGCTTCTCGGCGCACTGATTTCAGGCCTCACCAATGTCGTCGCTTTTACCGTCGACGAACTCGGCCACCGCTACACCGGCATTCCCGGTATCGAGGGTGAGAAGGTGAACATGCACGACGTAGGCCACAATAAAGTGATCGGCGGTCTTAAGGCGGAGACCATCCGTGAACTGGCCCGCACGCACCACATGACTCTCGTCGATCGCATCGTTAAGCGTCTTAAGAGCGTTCCCGAGGGCGACGGCACAATGTTCGACAACACGATGATCTTCTACTTCCCTGACGGTGGCGAAACCCATCACAGTCACGGGTGGGAATATCCTTTTATAATTCTATCTGGAGACAACGCTCGCGTCGATTTGCGGCGCCGATACATCCGCCTGCCTAACTACGGCCAGCCCGGTCACAGCACGCTCGGTAACTTTTACACCACACTGCTCAACGCCTATGGCAACCCCATCGAGCACTACGGTGCCCTAGACACCGGCCTCAACAAATTCGGTCACGGCCAAACGGGCCCAATCAAGCAGTTCCTAAAGACTTGATGAACCTTTCTCGATGGCTTCTGGGTTTGGACGGGTTATTCGTTCAAATTTCCTTCACTGCATGAAGGATCGTTTTTCATTTATCACACTCATCTGCCATAAAACCCTGCGGATCCACATTTGTCGCAAAAAGGCATGAAATATACGCAATAAAGCGCAACAATTAAATCGCAATTGTAGCGTGTTCTTATACCTTTTTTTTTTCAGATGAAAAAGATGGTTAACAAAAGGCATCAGTTTTCTGGGGTTCGCGGCCTGAGCGTTAGACTCAAATTTATTTTCGGTTTCTTCCTCTTCAGTTTGATGGGGGCGCATGCACTCTTGGCGGCCGATACCCTCACGCCATCGCGTCCTAACGTCGTGCTGATCATCAGCGACGATCACGCCTGGACCGATTACGGTTTTGCAGGTCACCCCCACGTTAAAACCCCCAACATCGACCGGCTTGCCGCCGAAGGGCTGATCTATACGCGTGGTTATGTCACCACCGCGATCTGCAGTCCCTCGCTGGCGACGATGCTCACCGGGTTGTACCCGCATCAACACGGTATCACCGGCAATGATCCCGTCCGTGGGCAAAAGCGCGCCGATTGGATCGAGCCGTTTTTCAAAAAGCCGCAGTTACCCAAACTGCTCGCCGATGCAGGGTATCTGACCTTGCACACAGGAAAATACTGGATGGGTCAGCCGAGCCGCGTTGGATTCACCGATGACATGGGTTTCACCGGGCGACATGGCGGGCAAGCACTTTCCATCGGCCGCAAATCGATGAAGCCGATCTACGACTTCATCGACAAAGCCAAGCAACAGCAGAAACCATTCTTCGTTTGGTACGCCCCGTTTTTGCCGCACACTCCTCACAATCCGCCGGAGAGGCTGCTGAAGAAATATGCCCAGGTCAAAGACCCCAGAAAGGCCAAGTATCTGGCGATGATTGAGTGGCTCGATGAAACCTGCGGCGAATTGATGGGGCAGCTCAAGAAAAAGGGAGTCGCCGACAACACGCTGGTGCTTTACCTCGCCGACAACGGCTGGAACGATCACGGCAAAGCGCATCCCTACGAAAACGGCGTGCGCACTCCGTTCATCGCGCATTGGCCCGGCAAGATCAAACCGCACAAGGATGAGCGTAATCTGGTCTCCAATCTCGACGTGGTGCCGACGATTCTCACCGCGGCCGGCGTTAAGCCACCGGCATCATTGCCCGGCATCAATGTGCTCGATGATCAGGCGGTGGCGAAACGCGATACACTGTTCCTGTCGAACTTTGCCCACGATATGGCTTCTGCCACCGAACCGGAAAAGAGTCTCTGGACGCGATCCTGCATCCACGGCAAATGGAAACTGGTCGCCTGGATCGAGAACCCACCCAAGATACGCCCCTACGGCGGCGGCCATCGCCACAAAAATCCCGGCGCGAATTTGGAACTATTCGACCTCCTCGCCGATCCGCATGAAACGAAGAATCTGGCGAAACAGCACCCCGACGTGGTACAGGATCTACTCGCGCGGATTGACGGCTGGTGGAAGGTGGACTGAGATCATCCAGTGATCCAGGATCGCTGAAATGATACTCGACACGAAACAACAACATCACAAAGAGATTTAGTTATGCGATACAAACAATGCATATTCACGCTGACGGCATTGATGTGCACCGTCTTGTGTGCCGGCGCGGCAGAGACTCTGAAAGTTCATGGGATTTTCAGGAGCAACATGGTCTTGCAGCGAGACAAGCCCATCACCATCTGGGGCTGGGCTCCGGTTGGATCCGAGGTCAAGGTCTCGCTCGGGAAACGATCCGCCATCGCCAAGGCAGCGGGAGAGAAGGGGAGGTGGCAAGTCACCTTTGATTCCCGGCCTGCCAATTCCAAGGGACAAGAACTGGTGGTGAAGGCGGACAAGGAAGTCATTCGGATGGAGAATATCCTGATTGGCGACCTTTGGGTGATGAACGGCCAAAGCAACATGGCCTTTGGGTTGCGCGGGGTATATCAAGCCCAGTTCGAAGCTTCGATGGCGCACTTGCCGCTTCTCCGTCGCATCCAGATCAACTCCTATGCCGAATCCGAGCATGTCGAAACCGACCTGGAGGAGAAGGATCTCAACGGGATCGATCCGGACAAGAACTGGAAAGTGGTCACGCCCGAGGTCGCTATGAATATGGGGGCGATCGGATATGTTTTCGGTTCGAGGGTGCAGAGAGCTCTGCAGATACCGATCGGTATTATCGACAACTCTCGCGGAGGAGCATCCATGGAGAGCCTGGTGCCTCGTCATAAGTTCAAGGAACACCCGATGGCGGCCGAATACCTGGCGTGGGTGGAGAAGCGTCAAGCCGAGTTCGACTGGGACGAGGCACTTCAGAAGGCGGTCGAGAAATGGGAAAAAACCTTATCCAGTCAGCGCAAGAAAGGGGTCACCGAGGACAAGCTGCCGCCCAAGCCGACCCGTGAGAATTTGCGTTCCTGGAACGTGCCCGGTCGCAGTCCCAGTGACGCCGCTTCCTGTTACAATGGAATGTTCGGAGTCTTCAAAGGGCTGAACATCAAGGGTGTTGCCTTTCACCAAGGCTTCAACAACGCCATGATGAACACCAGCTGCAAACCCAAGCTCTATCGTATCCTGATGAAACTGATGGTGGATGGCTGGCGCGAGGATTTCAACGACCCACAATTACCCGTGGTCATCATCGGCCTGTGCGCCGGGGGCAAGGCTCAGACACGCCTTAATTTCGAGGAGTTGGGGTTCTCCACCGCGGCATACATCCGCGAATCCCAAAGGTTGGGACTGGCCGATTCCAAGGACCTGGCGAACACGGCTTTCATTCCCTCCTATGACCAAAAGATTCCTCAGTTGCATACCAAGAAAAAGAAGGAACTGGGCCTCCGCTCCGCCCGTTGGGCATTGAAGACTATTTACGGGATGGAGGACATCGTCTGGGACACGGCCAATCTTCTTTCGGCAAAAGCGGAGGACGGTAAGATCCTGCTCACCTTTGACAAGCCTGTCCTGCCTGATGACTTTGGTTCGGAACTGGAAGGTTTTTCCATCGCCGATGAATCCGGCGTCCATTACCTCGCCCATGCTGTTCACGTACAGGTGAAGGCCAAGAACGAACGCAACAAACAGATCCTGGTTTCCTCGCCGCTGGTCAAGGAACCTGTATCCGTTCGCTACGCTTGGGCCCGCGCGCCCTTGGGCAACCTCAAGGTGAACGGGATTCCCTGGCAACCCCTGCACAGCTTTCGTACCGATGCCATCGACTTTACCCCCGAGGTGACTCACCAGGATCCCGACGGAAAGAATAAAAACTCCGAGGCCATCAAGGCCCTGAAGACTCAAGCTGCAGACGCCCTCAAGGCAAGAAATAAGAGAGGTGAGTGAATGATGGACCGGGCTCTGCATATCTGTTCAGTCACCTTTTTGTTCGTCTGCGCGAGCGGCACCTTCGCGGCAGAAAAGGCTTTGCCATTTACCATTTCCCCACAGGCGACTGAGTTGCTGGAGAGCTATTGTTTTTCCTGCCACGATAGTGAGTCCAAGAAGGGCGACATCCAGTTGGATAATCTTGGAGGCTTGGCTTTGGAAGACAGGTTGGATCTTTTGAACAGGGCCCAGGAGCAACTTTTCACCAAGCAAATGCCGCCTAAAAAAAAGAAGACGCAGCCAAGCGAGACGGAGCGGCGGCAACTGTTTGACTGGATGTCCGGTGAACTGAGAAAACACAACGCCTCCAAGCTGGAGGATAGGCTCAGGAAGCCTGAGTACGGCAACTACGTCGAGCACGACAAACTGTTCTCTGGTGAGTTCAAGGACGTGCCGGGGTTCACTTATGACAGACGCTGGTTAATCAGCGAGTACATCTTCAACGACAAGTTCTATCGCATGTTGAAGGGACAGGCTACGGGATATCATCGAGGCAGAAGAGTCCCCGTTTTCGGCAGCAAGCGATTTCACCATTTCACCCCCACGAATCCCTTTCTGTTACCCAATCGTTCCGGGGTCCGCTACTACGCCAACACAGATCTGACCGGCGGTCATTTGTCGACGATGTTGACCACCGCTCAGAAAGCCGCACAGCTAATGACTGGCTACTTGGTCCCACGCCATAAGAAGAGTAGACAGCAGTATTTACCCGCCATTGTCGAAATCATGGCATTGGAAGACCAGCACAACACCACTCTGGAAGCGCGGCGCGAATTCCTCGAAACCAATATCGCAAGAGTTTGCCAGGATCTATACGGCAAGAAGAATGACTCGCTGCTACCAGAGTTTGTCCCCGTAGTACTCAACGTAGCCAAAGCGCTTGAAGAGGGAGAGACTTACAAGAAAGCTCCGATCCACGTGGCGCAAAATACCCTCAAGAATCTGGGCGGCGAAGACGCCTTGTATCAGATACTTTTGAATCCGGAGCTCAAAGGTCTGAGCGATGTGGAAATCCGCAACCTCTGCGAGCGCCAGTGGTTCTACAACGGCGACCACGAACGCAAAATCCAGGGACGCGTCACGATGCTCCGCGACTACTTGACCGAGGTTCGAGAGCGCCTCGCAAAGAACGGCACAAAAATCAAATTGCGCATCTACAAACCGCTCGCCGATGAGGAAATGGCAATTATCCATGCCGCCATCACGAAGTACCGCAAGCAGGGTGATTTCCTTACTGCCGTTATCGAAAAGTGCATGACGCAATGGACGGACGATTTCCGCCAGGTGCGGGTCGAAGCCGGACCGCCATCCGATGAGCTCTTGACCCAACTAGTGGACCAGCTGTTTCTGCAAATCCTCGAACGCCCCCCGTCAGCCGACGAACAAGATGAATACCTGACCCTGTCAAAATCCTACGTCGCCAAACTCGGCAATCTCAAGGCGATCCAGAAGATGATTCAAACCGTCATGCTCTCCAGCGAATTCGTCTACCGCCAGGAGTTCGGCAGCGGTGAGCCCGACGAGCATGGTCGCCGGATGCTGTCGCCACGGGATGCCAGCTACGCCATCGCCTACGCCCTGACCGACCAGAGCCCGGACGAGGAGCTCGCGAAAGCGGCCGCTGAGGGCCGTCTCAATACCCGCGAAGACTATCGTCGCGAAATCACCCGTATGCTTAAAAGGCGGGACCTCTACTACTTTGTCGACCCGATTCTCATCGACAAAAATCATCGGGAAAACGTCACCAGTATGCCAATCCGCGAACTCCGCTTTTTCCGCGAGTTCTTCGGCTACCCGAAGGCCATTACCATCTTCAAGGACGAGAAACGCTTCGGCGGCGACCGCCTTGGCACCGCCACCGCCCGGCTACTCGGTGAAACCGATCAGCTCGTGGCACATATTCTCGAGAAAGACCGAAACGTTTTCGAAGAACTTCTCACCACGGAAAAATTCTACGTCTTTCACGACGGCGACAACGAGCGTATGCAAGCCGCCTCCGATCGCATCAAGCGCATCTACGAGTACTTCAAGGATACCGATTGGCAGAACTTCGATCTGGAAGAGCTCGGCAAACACAAAGACTTTCTTCGCGAGGTGAAGATCCGCTCCATCAATCCGGACAAGCTTGAATCCGGAAACCGCTCGGGCACGGGTTTACAGTTGTTCAAGAAATCCATGACCAGTATCACCGCCCGGCTGGACAAAGGCCAGAAGGAAGCCGCCCCCTTCGATATGTACCGCGGCTATGGCAGCGACTTCATGCCCGGAGAAAACGTTTCAAAGTTCTTCAATTACCCCTTGATCAACTGGGACTACGCTACCGTTCAACCCGGCAAAGTCCCCAACCGCAAAGGGCTGCTCACTCACCCGGCCTGGCTGATGGCGCATGCTCAAAACACGGAAACGGATCCGGTTATTCGTGGCAAATGGGTACGTGAAAAATTGTTGGCCGGTACGATTCCCGACGTGCCGATCACCGTCGATGCCGTCATTCCTGAAGACCACCACAAGACGCTGCGTGATCGACTGGCAAGCGGCGACCGAGAAAACCTACTGCTGGAAATGCCACGAGCAGATGAACCCTCTCGGTTACGCCTTCGAGGCCTATGATGACTTCGGCCGTTTCCGCCTCCGCGAATCCCTCGAGTATCCGAACAAACTCGTAAAGAAGAATCCCGACAAGGCCCCTGGCCGTAACCACCTTCTGGATCTCCGGGACGTTTACAAAACCCTGCCAGTGGACGCGACCGGATACCTCAAGGGCACTGGCGATCCCAAGCTCGACGGAGACGTTAAAGACGCTATCGATCTTGCCGAGCGTCTTGGGAAATCGCGGCGGGTACGTCAATCAATCATCCGCCACGCCTTTCGCTACTTCATGGGGCGCAACGAATACCTTTCTGATTCGAAGACCCTGATCGATGCCGAGCAAGCCTATGTTGACAGTGACGGCAGCTTCGATGCCGTTATAGTTTCTATTTTAACTTCCGACTCATTTGTGTACCGTAAGCCAATCAAGGAGTAAACTCATGACAACTAGAAGAGAATTTCTCAAATCCTCCGCCTTGGGCGCCGGCGCCTTGGCCATGCCCGCCGGTTTGTTCGCAGAACCTAGCCAGGGCAATGTTCCCAAGCGTTTCATCTTCATCCGAAAATCGAGTGGTATCAGACCGGCTGAAATCGCTTTGCGCGATTTTTCCGATAAGGACAAGGCACTCGACGAGAAGAAGGAGCCGGTCGAAGTCGATTTAGATAAGCATGAACTGCCCAAATGGCTGCGCGGCCTGGACGCGCACAAGGAGCATATGACCATCCTTCAGGGACTCTCGGCCAAGATGAGTGAAAACGTTCATTGGTCATTCTCGTCCGTAATGGGTTGCTTCAAATCGAACCGAAACACCCTAAGTGCGATCAAGCGTACGACGATCGACTTCGAAATGGCCAAGCTTTTTCCGTCGCCGTTCGGCCACGTGGAGCTGTCCTTTGCGGGTGGTCGGACGGGTATTGTTGACGGCTACTCAGCACCAGCACCGCAGACGCGCAATTACTGCTACGCCGACCCGGATACGGCGCGAAGGGAACTGTTCAAGTCGGTCCTTAATCCGGAAGCAGTCAATTCGGACAACGACATGCTGTCGTTTTTACAGAGCAAAGAAGGTCTTAAGATGAGTGGTGTGCGAGGTAATGAAAGAAAGCGCCAGGAGAAGCACCTTCAGTCGATTGAAGCGATTCGTGA
The DNA here is from genome assembly GCA_937775205.1 of uncultured Verrucomicrobiae bacterium. Taxonomy (GTDB): domain Bacteria; phylum Verrucomicrobiota; class Verrucomicrobiia; order Limisphaerales; family UBA1100; genus JACNJL01. The sequence continues at coordinate 89,170 of CALKBX010000005.1, forward strand.
GCGCAACAAGAAGTTGATCAAGGTTTCCGGGTCGCTTGCAAAACATCTGCCCGAGCTCGCTCCCGTACATGCAAATGGTGGTCCCAATGCGAGTACCCCGGAAAAGCAAGCCGCTATGACCGATGTGCTGATCGCAGCCTTGAAGGCCGGCCTGACGAATGTCGTGACGTATACGATAGACGACCTCGGCACCCCAATCACCGGGCTGCCGGGAAATGAAACCGATCGAGTCGGCATCCACCCGCTAGGGCATGACGAAGCCTTTGGCGGTGTGCCTGCCTGGAAAACCAGGGAGCAGATCCGTATCAGTCACGTAAATCAGATCAATACGATCATCGAAAAACTCAAGCAGGTACCTGAGGGCAAAGGGACGATGTTCGACAACACGATGATCATGTACTTCCCGGAGAATGGCGAAACCCATCACGGCGTTGGCTCCGAGGCCCCTTTCCTCATCATGGCCGGCTCCAACTGCAACCTCAATATGTCGGGCCGCTACGTTCGCTTGCCATTCCTCGGCAACGAGGGCCACAAGACATTGGGTAACTGGTATACCACCTTGCTCAACGCCCACGGTAACCCGATCAAGCACTACGGAGACTTGGACCTCGAAATGTCCCGCAAAAAGTTTGACCAGTTGGGCGCGATCAAGCAGTTCCTTGGGTAGTTTATTGCGGACCTAAAACAGTCGAACTTCCAAGGGCTTGTGATGTGTCGCAAAATGACGCGAAAAATTTGCAAAAAGCTTAACAATTAAATCGTAATTGTAGGGTATGTTTGTAAGCTTTTTCGCAGATGACCACCTTGCAAATTACTTTCATTGCTCTCTCTTTCTCTCTGGCGAGCGCCTTTGGGCAATACCAACTGCCTCCATTGGAAAAATCGATCGAGGATCCGGCCACGGGCCTGAACCTCCAACCCGGCTTCGCGGCCGAGCTGATTTACAAGGTCGACAAGAAAAAGTACGGCTCCTGGATCACGCTGATCTTCGACAAGCAGGGTCGCCTGATCGTCTCGGACCAGGGCGGGGCGGGCGTGTTCCGCATGACGATCCCTAAGATCGGGGAGAAGTTCTCGGAGGAGAACATCACCAAGCTGAATCTGAAGAAGTCCGTGCAGGGTTTCCTCTTCGCCTTTGACCACCTCTACGCGATCCGGTTTGGTTCGCTGTCGCGAGCCCCGGTCTCGGCCGATGGCGCCATCGGCCCCGAAGAAGTGATTTCGGAATTGCAGGGCGGCGGCGAGCATGGTCCGCACTCCGCGATCGTCTCCGAGGACGGCGAGAGCCTCTACGTCATCGGCGGGAACATGACGCGGGTGCCGAAGCACCAGCACTCGCGCATCCAGGAGAACATGAAGAACGACGTGCTGCTCCAGCACTACACCTACGGGCACAACGCCGGGGGCAAGGCTCCGGCCGGCTTCGTCATGAAGTTCAGCCCGGACGGGAAGCGTCGGGAGCTGATGAGCATGGGGTACCGCAACCCCGTCGACTTCTGCCTGAACCGTCACGGCGAAACGATGGTCTATGACGCGGACATGGAATACGACATCGCCTCCCCATGGTACCGGCCCACTCGGTTGAATCACGGTGTCTCCGGTGGCGAGAGCGGCTGGCGGGCAACGACACAGAAGTGGCGCAAATATCACGCCGACACCGTCGGTTCGATCGTGGACCTCGGCCCCGGTTGCCCGACCGGTGTGATTGCCGGAACGAGTGCCAAGTTTCCCACGCACTACCGCGACGCGATATTTCTGTGTGACTGGACCTTCGCGACGATGTATTCCGTTCATCTGACGCCGAAGGGGTCGAGCTACACCGCGGAGAAGCGGGAATTCCTGTCCAACACCAAGGCCTCTTTGCCTTTGACCGACGTGCAGATCGGCCCGGACGGGCACATGTACTTCACGGTCGGTGGTCGCGGGGGGCAGTCCTATCTCTATCGTGTTTACTACAAGGGCAAGGCGTCGACGAAGCTGTCCGAACTGGACATGACCGGCGCCGAAGCCCGCAAGACGCGGCGCATGCTCGAAAGCTTCCACGGACATGCCGACCCCAAAGCACTCGCCGCTGTGTGGCCGTACTTGGGCAGCGAAGACTACCACCTGCGATACGCCGCTCGCATCGCCATCGAATGGCAGAACACGGCGACCTGGGCCAAGAAGGCGATCGGCGAATCCAACGACGTCGCTGCCATTCATGCACTGCTGGGTTTGGCTCGGCGCGATGTCGCAGGCAGCTTGTCGGCCATCATCGGACGACTCGCCAAGGTCGACTACAAGAAGTTGAACAAAGAAGGCCAGCTCGCCTTGCTTCGTACCTATGGCGTGGCCATGAGTCGGCACGGCATGCCTGATGCGGCGTTAAAGAAGGCGATCGGCGATCAGCTTAATCCGCACTTCCCCAGCAAGGACGACAACGTCAACGAGGAATTGTGCCGCGTGCTCAGTTACCTCGAGCATCCCAATGTGGTGGCCAAGACGGTTGCCCTGATGAAAGTCACCAAGGTCAAAGCATCGGAGTACGACGCTGAAATCATGAAACGCAATCAGCGTTATGGCTCAAGTATTCTCAAGTCGATGCAGACAGCCCCCAATACTTTGAACATGCACTACCTGTTCTGCTTGAAAGATGTCAAAACAGGATGGACCATGGGCGACCGCAAGTTCTACTTGGGGTGGGTCAAGGACCTGGCGTCCAAGAGCGGGGGGAATATGTACGCCTCCTACATCCAAAAGATCAGGGATTCCGCGATCGCCTCGGTGCCCGAAAAAGACAGGCCCTCCCTTCAATACCTGATGGGCGACGTGAAAAGCATCGATATCTCCAAATTGCCGAAGGCCAAGGGCCCCGGTGTTGCCTGGACGGTCGACACCGCTCTCAAGATGCTCAAGGAGGAACCGCTGACAGGCCGTAGCTTGGCCAATGGCAAAAAGATGTTTTCGGCCGGACTCTGCGTGGCCTGCCACCGCTTTGGCACGGAAGGCGGCGGCATTGGCCCTGACTTGACGAACCTGGCCAAGCGCAGCGACTACAAATCCATTCTCGAATCCACCTTGCAGCCCAACTTGGTGGTTTCCGACCAGTTCGAGCAGCATGAACTGAAAATGAAGAACGGTTCAGTGGTCATGGGGCGCATCGTGATGGATGAAAAAGAGGAATATTCGTTGGTTCAGTCTGGATTCGAACCCTTGAAGCTCAAGAAGGTCAAGAAAGCGGAGGTAGCCTCCAAGAAAGGCTCCAAGATATCGATGATGCCTCCGGGCTTGGCCAACTCGATGAATGCGGATGAACTGAAGGACCTCATTGCCTACTTCGTCTCCCAAGGAAATAACCGTCATCCGGTTTACAAGAGACCCAAGTCGACCAAGAAACTGGATATCGAGATCACCAGCGCGATCTATGGGGTGGAAGGGAACGCCCAGAGGAGCATGGACGTAAGCAAGACCATCGAGCAGTACCTCGCCGCCCGGGAATATGAATTTGCGATCACCAATACCTTGGCAGGGCAGAGACCCGGCTCCCGGAGGCACCCAAGAAAGTCCTGCTCCTAAAATATAAGTTCAACGGCAAGACATTCAGTAAGAAGATCAAAGAGAATGGCCTCGTTTCTTTCTACGAATAGTTGTTTCAGGCAGAGCAGAAGCCACCAAGCTGCTCCTTGATCTGGGCTTAACCGGAACGGAAGCCTCTTAGGGAGTGATCAAGCAGTTGATGGGTAGGTTGGTGAATTGATCAAGATGAAACACTAATGAAGATACCTTTCTTAAGAATTATAATGACAAACCGATGGTTTGGATTGGGAGCGCTGGTCGTTGCAACTTCCTTGAGCTTGCCAGAGAGCTTGTTGGGCGCCGTCTATAAGAGCCGGGTTAACGCGCAGTGGTCGGCTGATAACACGCACTTCTGGTATCGGAATGATCTTTCGGGAAGGAGTCGGGAGTTTGTGCTGGTGAACCTTGGGAAGGGGACTCGCAAGGCGGCTTTTGATCATGGGCGGGTGGCGAAGGCTCTTGAGGAGGTTGGGGTTGGAGGAGTTGAGGCGGATCGGTTGCCGCTCGATCAACTGGGGTTCGACTTGATCAAGGGGCTCGCTTTCTTTCGTGTTAAGGGCAGTCATTTTCAGCTTGAGCTTAAAACCCATAAGCTGACGAAGCTTGAAAAAGCTGGAGAGGTTCCCGGATCTCGGGGAACCGAAGACAATCGTTCCCAGCGCAAGCGAGATCGATATAGAGCGTATCAAGCCAAGCGGGATGTCTCGCCGGACGGGAAGTGGCGCGCTTACATTCACGAGTACAATGTCTATGTCCGTGCTGCTAAGGGTGACGAAAAGATCCAGCTCAGCAAGGATGGGAAGAAAGACAACGCCTATCAGGTGCCTTACTGGGCCCCGAACTCGAACAATTTAATCGCCTACCGAATTGAGCCGTCGAAGATCAGTGAGGTTCACCTCCTCGAGTCCTCGCCGAAGGGCGGCGGGAAGGCGAAGCTGCACACTCGGAGCTATGCTCTGCCAGGTGATAAGTTCACTTCGCACGAATTAAACTGGTTTGATATCGAAAAGAAGCTCCACGTGAAACCGGATGTCGGCGTGATCGATTTCCACTCGCCGAATATGCGCTGGTCACTGGATGGGCATACTTTCACCTATAGAAAGGTTGACCGCGGCCACCAACGCTTCCGCATTATCGAGGTCGACATTTTAACCGGGAAGGCTCGCAACATCATCGACGAAGTTTCGAAGACCTTCATCTGGACCTATCACGCGAAGGGTTACGGCGTTTCACGGGTGACCTGGCTCAAGAAAACAAAGGAGATTATTTATATATCAGAGCAGGATGGATGGCGTCATCTCTACCGGGTCGATGTCGCCACGGGAAAGCAGAAGCAGATCACCAAGGGTGAATATGTCCTGCGCTATGTCGACAAGATCGACGAGGAAAAGCGCCAGATTTGGTTCCGCGCTTCAGGCCGCAACCCAAAGCAGGATCCATACTTGATTCATTACTATCGGATTAATTTCGACGGCGGCGGTCTCACCGCGTTAACCGAGGGCGATGGCACGCATGAGGTCAGCTATTCACCGGATCGCAAATACCTCATCGACACCTATTCCCGCATCGATATGGCACCGGTGAATGAGTTGCGGAGAGTCTCCGACGGAGGCTTGGTCTGCAAACTGGAAGAATCAGATATCAGCGAACTCAAGGCGAGTGGTTGGGAGGCTCCCGAAGTATTCTCGGCCAAGGGACGGGATGGGGAGACAGGGATCTGGGGGTTCATCTGCCGGCCAAAGGACTATGATCCGAAGAAGAAATACCCGGTTCTCGAGTCCATGTACGCCGGGCCACATGATTCCTACGTCCCCAAGAGCTTCAGCTCTTCACGCCGCTACGCCTCCTGGACGGACATGGGCTTTGTCGTCGTCAAGATTGACGGGATGGGGACAGCCAATCGTTCCAAGGCCTTTCATGATGTCTGCTGGAAGAACCTGAAGGATGCCGGCTTCCCCGATCGCATTCTCTGGCACAAGGCCGTGGCGAAGAAGTACCCATGGTACGACACCTCCCGGGTGGGGATCTACGGCGGGTCCGCCGGGGGGCAGAGCTCGACCGGGGCGCTGCTCTTTCACCCTGAGTTCTACAAGGTCGCCGTTTCCGCCTGTGGATGCCACGACAACCGTATGGACAAAGCCTCCTGGAACGAGCAGTGGATGGGGTATCCCGTCGGGCCACATTACTCCGCTAGCTCAAACATTGATAACGCCCATCGCCTTCAGGGCAAGCTGATGCTGATCGTCGGCGAACTGGACAAGAACGTTCCCCCGGAATCAACGTTCCGGCTGGCCGATGCCTTGATCCGGTCCAACAAGGAATTCGAGCTCGTCGTCATTCCCGGCGGAGGACATGGCGACGGCGGACGATACGGCGACCGCAAGCGGAAAGATTTCTTCAGGAAGCATCTACAGGGGATCGACTCTCCGAACCGGAACGCAGTCGAGTCGTCCTTGCGGACTGAAACGCTGAAGTGGACGGAGATTGCAGAGGGTTCTCCCCCCAGGTCGCTTGATGGCTCCGCGACGGAGATTCATTTTCTCAACAGGATGAAAAAGGGGGTGAAGATCTACTGGGTAAATTTCGGCGGCGGGCTGAAGCTCTACGGCAAACTTGCCCCGGGCGAAACCCGCAACCAGAACACCTACTCCGACGCGGTCTGGCTCGTAACCGATGAAGAAGAAAAGTCGCTGGGATACTTCCGAGCTACCCGCAAGGTAGGGAAAGCGGTGATTCCGAACTGATAATCGCCGCGCGAATGCTCCCTGCCTGACAACTTGTGAAAGGCGTGGGTCTTCGGCCGGCTTTTGTCTAAAATGGCGATCGCCTCAATGAATGGATTCTTCAGCTTATTGACCGTATTTTATTTTGCGGTAGTTATGCCGCTTCAAGCGGCAGAAAAGCGACTGCCTCTTAAGGGTGAAGTGTTCCTCATTCAGGAGCATACTGCGTTCCTGATTCTGCCCGACAAACCCAAGGCGGGTAAACCGATCCCATGGGTTTGGTATGCGCCAACGTTGCGTGGGCTGCCGGCTAGTTCGGAGAAATGGATGTTCGAGCGGTTTCTTAAGGCGGGCATCGCCATTGCCGGAGTGGATGTGGGCGAATCCTACGGCAGCCCGAAAGGAAGGGCCGTTTACTCCGCGCTGCATGAACACTTGGTTAAGAAACGTGGACTATACAAACAAGCCTGCCTCTTGGCCCGCAGCCGTGGAGGTCTCATGCTCTACTGCTGGGCAGCGGAAAACCCCGACAAGGTGAAATGTATTACCGGTATCTATCCGGTCTGCAACATCGCCAGTTACCCCGGCCTAAAACGCGCCTGCGGGGCGTATGGTTTAACCGCCGACCAACTCGAGGCGCAACTGACCAAACACAACCCCATCGATCGCTTGGCTCCCTTGGCCAAGGCGAAGGTGCCCATCTTTCACATTCACGGAGACAAGGACGGCACGGTTCCTTTAGACAAAAATTCCGCCCTCATCAAGGAGCGCTACGATAAATTGGGCGGCCCCATGACGCTGGAAGTCGTCAAGGGTCAGGGCCACAACATGTGGTCCGGCTGGTTCCAAAGCCAAAACTTGGTGGACTTTGTCATCAAACACGCCAAGATGCCGGCCCGAAAGCCATGAGAATTCTAATTTCAATTCTGATCTTCACCGCGCTGTCTATTCACGCTGCGCCCAAGCCACTGAAAGTCTACCTCCTCGTGGGGCAGTCCAATATGCAGGGCCACGCGGCCGAGCGCACGCTGGAGCACTTGGGCATGGATCCGAAAACCGCGCCGTTGCTCAAGGCGATTCGCAATGCCGACGGCACCGCGAAGTTCCAGAAGGATGTGTGGATTTCTTCCATCGAACCCTCGCTGGAATCGGGTGAGAAACATGGGCGGCTAACCGTGGGCTACGGAGCCGGCGGGCGTGAGCCGAAGATTGGGCCGGAGCTGACCTTTGGCATCACCATGCAGAAAGCACGTCGGCGAACCGATCCTGTTAATCAAAACCTCGTGGGGCGGCAAATCGTTGAACACAGATTTTCGTTCGCCGAGCGCGGGGCCGTATAAATTCAATGAACAACAACTGGAGAATTTTAAAAAACGCGGCAAGAACGTGGCCGAGGCGCGCAAGGAACAAACCGAGCGCACGGGCGTTTACTACCGCCTGATGCTTGAGCACGTGAACAAAGTGCTGGCTGATATCAAGCGCGTGTATCCGGGCTACGACGCGAAGGCGGGCTACGAGTTGGCTGGCTTCGTGTGGTTCCAGGGATGGAACGACATGGTGGCCGGCAGCACCTATCCCACGCGCGGCCAACCGGGGGGCTACGATGCCTACAGCAAAAACCTCGCGCACTTCATCCGCGATGTGCGCCGGGATTTGAAGGCGCCCAAGCTGCCGTTCGTCATCGGCGTGATGGGCGCGGGCGGTCCGATTGCCAAGTACGGCCCGGACCAAAAACGCTACGCCGGTATCCACGGCGAATTCCGAAAAGCCATGGCCGCGCCCGCCAAGCTGCCCGAATTCAAAGGCAACGTCACCGCCGTGCTGACGGAAAATTACTGGGACCTCCAGCTCTCCGAGCTCGTCAACCGCAAGGGCAAAGTCAACGCCAAGCGCCGCGAGTTATCCAAGGACAAAACCCTCACCCGCGAACAACGCGACAAAGCCATCGCTGAATTCACCGCCAAACTGTTCACGAAAAAGGAACTCAAGATTTTGGAAGTCGGCACCTCCAACGCCGCCTACCACTACCTCGGCTCCGCCAAAATCCTAACCCAGATCGGCAAAGCCTTCGCCGACGCACTGGCGGCGATGAAGTAGCACGGCTGCGGCCGGAAGGTAAAAAGAAAACGCCTGCACCGTTTCCAATGCAGGCGTGTTTTTTGTGGGCCAGTTAGATGCCTTCGCCGGATACGACGAATTTAGACTGGGCATTGGATGATCGGGTCAGACCACTGCTACGATCACTTCGGCGGATATAACCCCACCGAGCCATGAGCGAACAGTCATCCCCCCAACCCGGAGTCCCGAGCAGCCCATAATGGGCTTGCCTGTTTAGATCACCAAGTTCAACCAATTTAACGTCACGCTCCACTCGAGCGCCCGCCAGTTCATTTTCCAGAACTGCCACCCGATCCAGCGCGCCTTCATAAGTCGCGACACCACTAAAGTGCCCGCTCCATGTCAGCCCGCCAAACGGAGTTTCCTTGGCTTCATCACCCCAGCCCAGAGTTATCTTCTGTGCCGATTGATAAATGTAACTATACGACATTCTACTTCACCTCCTTTCCCAATGATAAAATCTGTTCCATTGTATAGTTAATTACCCGTGGGAAACCCGAATGGGAACATTTATTTTGAGAAATTTTAGGCCGGGCGAAGGATCCACCATCAACGTTCGGTCGGTGGCTGGTCAGTTCGCCAGCTACGCAGAGGTGCGTGCCTTTTCACGCTTGTCCAACACCCGCCGGCATGCTGTGTCGGCCGCCGTGCGTCGAAGCCAACGCTTCGATCTGCGCCGCCGGTCAATCTCCCGTCACTAATGCACCATGGGTGCAAAGACTGGAACACCCACCACTTCCGCCGTCTCAACCACCCTCCCCCAAAAACCATTTACACCAGAGCCGGTGAGGCGTAGGGTGGCGGGTATGAAGCAGATTCTCTTGATGATTGCGGTGGTGGCGTTGGTGGGGTGTGGCGTGACAAGCCCATATGTTGGGCATTACGAGCAAATTAGTGATTCTTCATTAAACACGCCGTTGCCAGATGATAAAGAACCAAAGGTTGTTGAGGTTCAACAAACAGACGGATCACTGATTGAAGCACAAAAAGAATATCTAAGACAAAATTACCTGATAATTGGGGAGTCGGCATTTGTTGGGGGTGATGTAAGTAAATCCGGTCTCATCAAGCAGGCTCAACAAATCGGAGCAACAGTTGTTGTCCACTTGAGAAAATTTCAGAAAACCAAAAGTGGAGTCCGGCGTGTGACTACTTACAATTACAACCCGTCCACAACTTCAAATCATAACTTTCGAGGGAACATAGGAGGACGAAATTACACTGGGACGGGAAGCACTAGAACAAAAGAAAGCATCACCCCAAATACTAAATATGTGCCTTATAGTGAAGACGTGTACGCATACAACGCAATCTACTTTCGGCCTAGGGAAAAAGAGGAGAAATCACGTGTGGGCATACTGTCTTTGGACCTAACTTCAAAAGAGCGGAAAAAATGGGAAACAAATAAGGGCATAAAAGTCGTATTAGTGATTACTGGATCGGCTGCATACAAAGCAGATCTTTTAGAGGGAGATATCGTGCTCAAAGTTGATGGGAAACAAATTGAAAATGTAGAACAACACTCCCGTGTAATTGATGCTTTGTCCTCCAAAAAAATTAAGGTTGTTTACGAAATTATTAGAAAGGCTTCAAGGAAGTCTATAGCGCTAGATTTGCCGGCCAAATGATTTGGAATTAATGAAGGCGATTCCCAAGTGTTGCATCTCATGGCGCGGGTGGGACTAACCCGCTTACCCCTCTTCTCCAGCCTCCCCCAACAGCATTTACACCAGAGCCGGTGAGGCGTAGGGTGGCGGGCATGAAGCAGGTTCTCTTGATGATTGCGGTGGTGGCGTTGGTGGGGTGTGGGAAGGAGGAGGAAAAGGCCTGTGTTTATAACTGATACCGTTGTTGAGGAAGCGGTTGCGAAAATACTCAAAAAGCCTTCCGGGGAATTTGCTTCGCCGGTGATGGCAACACCCTTGCCACCGGAGGCGAGGGTGTTTCAATACGCGGCAACGGCTTCGCCAAGGTCGGCGGGGGCTTCGCCGAGGGTGGCGAAGGGGTTTTTGCGGTTGGCGAGGGCTTCGCCGGAGGTGGCGGGGCGGTCGCTGAGGTCGGCGAGGGTGTTGCCGAGGCTTGTTGGGACTCTGTTCGCTCCTACTTTTTTTCGCTGATACAATAGAGGAAGCGGCGGCCTCGGAGGAACAATTGGTTGCCGGCGAGGGCGGGGGAGGCGTCCAGGCGGTCGTTGAGTTTGTTCTGGGCGAGGACTTCCAGTTTCTTGGCGCGCTTGAGGACGAGGGTGACTCCGTTGCGGCCGGTGATGTAAACTTTGCCGGCGGCACCGACGGGGGAACTGTAGACGTTGGAGACGTCGCGCAGGCGTTCGCGGTCGAGATGGGTTTCGCCGGTCTTGGCGTCGGTGATGGTAAGGAGGGCTTGGTTGGATTGGCTGTAAAATAGGAGGCCATCATAGAGCACGGGCGAGGGGATGTAGGGCGTGCCGCGGTTTTTGCGCCAGAGGATTTTGTCGGTGCCGGTGATGTCGCCCCGGGCGGTGAGGGGGAGGGCGAGGAGCGAGTAGCCTTTGTAACCGCTCATGCAATAGACCACGCCGTTTTCCACCACGGGGCAGGGGATGGCATTGCCGGTGAGGCCGGCGCATTGCCAGATGAGGTCGCCATTGGCGAGATCGTAGCTGCGCACTTTGCCGGAGGCGGTGGTGATGACCTGCGTTTTGCCGCCGTGCCGCACGATGACCGGCGTGGCCCACGTGTTGCCTTCGGTGCGGTTCTTTTTCCAAATGGGTTCGCCGGTCTTGGCGTTGAGCACCTCGATGGTCGATTGCCTTTGATGATCGCGCACGATGACCAGTTTGCCGTCGTGAATCACGGGCGAGCATCCTTCGCCGAGGTACGCGCCCATTTTCACTTGGCCGAGTTTGCGTTCCCAAAGTTTTTTACCGTTGAGATCGTAACAAAACAAACCGGCGGAACCGAACCAGCAATAGAGCCGCTCGCCATCGGTGGTGGGCGAGGCGGAGGCAAAATTATTGTCGCCGTGCGCGCCTTCGTGCGGGATCAATTTGGTGGCCGTCTTGCGCCAAACTTCCTCGCCCGTCTTTCGGTCGAGGCAGAGCACCACAAATTCATAAACCGTATTCGGATGTTTGATGCCGAACATGCGCTTCGGCTGATCCTCCGGGCGCGGCAGCGAGGGATCCACTTCGCCGGTATTGATGGCTGTGAGGATGAAAACCTTGTTGCCCCAAATGATCGGCGCGGCGCTTCCGTAGCCTTCGATGGCGATTTTCCACTGGATATTTTTCTCCTCGCTCCATTGCGTTGGCGGCTTGGCGGTGGGCGAAACGCCCGTGGCGCTGGGCCCGCGCCAGTGATGCCAGTTGTCGGCCTTGGTTTTTTCGAAGGAGGGAACCTCGGCGGCGGCCGCGGTGAACGTGAGGCCGAGCATTACGGCGAGGACGGGGTTGTGCGTTTTCATTTCAGATAATTTATTTGTTCGATTTCTCGGCGTGCTCGCGCAGGAGTTTGGCGAGTTGGGGGCGGAGTTTTTGGATTTTCTTGAGGTCTACTTTGTTGGCGGTTGTGTTGTTGAGGCTGCGGTAAAAATTGGCCAAGCCTTCGTTCCAATCGCCGGAGACGGAATCGATGGGCGTGTCGCGGTTGTTGTTGCGCTGCGTCGTGCTCGCGCCTTTGGCGAGGAACAGTTTCACCATCTCGGTTCGGCCCATGAAGGCGGCGACGTGCAGGGGGGTGTTGCCGTCTTTGTTGGGAAACGAAAGGCGCGCGCCTTTTTCAATGAGGTGGCGGGCGATCTCCAGCCGGCCGTGGAACGCGGCGGTGCTAAGCGGTGAGCCGCCGTCTTCGGGCAACGCGTTGAGCTTGGCGCCTTGGGCGATCATTTTTTTTACCGTGCTGAGGCTGCCGCTGGCGATGGCGTCCTTCAGTTGCTTGGCTTTCGCGACACCCTCCTTGACATGGAAAATGAAGTCGTTGCTGAACAGGCCACTTGGATTTTGCACCTGCAGAAAGTGGATGCCGATTTCAGGCAATGTCTCGAGCGTGATCACGACGCGATCCTTTTTCTCGATCTTGATGGTTCCGGCGGCCTTCCTGCCGTTGACGATGAGGCTTGCGCCTTCGCGGATGTGGCGACCGCTGAGGGTCATCGTTTTGTTGTTGCCGGCGAGGGTTGGAAATTTTTGGCGGCCGCGTTGGCTGTGGATGGGGCCGAGCGTCCAAAGGGCCGGTTGCGGGTGATCGTAATCGGCGTTCGCGCCGTGACGGCCGGTGAAGGTGCCGATGAATTTTCCCTCGGCCGCGAGTGAAGCGAGTTGTTTGCGGGTGAATGACTTGCGGTTCCCATCGGTTTGGACGTAGGCGCCATTGAATTGGAATTTCACGGGCGTTGCCTTTGCGTTTTCGATGAACGCGCCTTCCACTTGAAGCACGACGCCGCCTTCGGTGGCGGAGGCTTCCAAGGCATCGAGCAACTCGCTAGTTAATTTTTCATTGGCGGTGGATTTGTTCAGCGTGACTTGACGCGCAAAGGAGCCAGAAAATCCAGTGCTGCCTTCGAGGACCATATCCCAAACGGGATCGAAACGCTTCAGCCCGCGCCAGGAAAGCCGCCACATTTTGCGTTCGGGAATGCCCTCGGCGGTGATGCGGCGATAGAAATCAAAGTCGATTATATTCAGCCGTCCCTGCGGCAGAATCAGAAAGCGGTCATACGCGCCACGCCAAGTGGGGGCGTCCATGCCGGTGCCGGGCGTGTTGCTGCTCACGAGGAAGGGCATGCGATGGCAGTCGCCGCAGACATTCGGCTTGGGCTTCCCCTCCAAGTTGCCCTTGATATGAAACAGCTCGAAGCCTTCCCGTGCGCGCTCGGACAATTCGTTGTCAAACGAGCGACGTTGCGCGGGAGGGTAAGTTACATTGAGCAAAAACTTCGCCATGTCATCACGTTCGCCCTTCGACAACAAACCAGCTTTGCCTTCGTCATTTTTTGTGGTGTCGCCATCCATCGCCATCGTCGTGGCGAGACCACCATCAATCAAATGCCGCGTCGTGCTTTCGGGCACATCGGCGCGGCTGTTTGGTTTCACGCGCTTGAAAATGTTGGCGCTGTTGTTGCCGCCGTAGGGATCGCCGGGGATGCCGTCCCAATGGAAGGGCGCGGTGTCGCGCAGGCCGCGCACGGGCATGGTGGAGCGCGGCATGATTTGCGTGCCGCGCGTGACAATCGGCGTTTTCAAAACCCAAAGCAACTGGTCGGTGTGTCCATCGGGATGACAACTGGCGCAGGAAAAAGTAGAAGTGGTGGACGCGGCAGCGGTGTTAAACGCAATGCGCCCGCGTTTGAAGTCGGCGTGTGTTGAGTCGTGCAGTGTGATGGTCGACTGCACCTCGAGCTTCGCGGGATTGGATACATCGACCAGCGAAACGGTGTTGGCCACGGCATTGAACACCCACGCTGTTCCGTCGCCCAATGCGATGCCCCGCGGGACTGCGCCGACGTCTGTGCGGCCGAGGATTTTTCCGGTGGCGGCATCGACGGTCAAGAGCTTGTCCGAGCCGGCGGCGGTGACAAACAGTGTGGAGTCGTCCGCGCTAACTTGAATGGCAAATGGCGTGGCGAGCGCTTCGCCTTGTTTTGGATGGCTCGGCGGTAGCGGTTCGAGTTCGATGAATTCGGGTTTCCGCGCGTTGTTGCCATCAAACTCAACGCGGGTGATTTGGTTGAGGAACGCGCGGTTTTGCAATTCCTTCAAGCCGTGTTTCTTGGTGCCGGCCCGGCCGTTGACTTCGTTGCGGGCATCGGTTTGGGCGATAAAGACGCGGCCCTTGGAATCCACCGCGAGGCCGTAGAGCAGCGTGCCGAGCGTGTTCACGGTTTTGATGAGGCGATCGGTTTTGGTGTCAAAAATATAAAGGTCGCGGTCCGGCACGCGCGGGTGTTTCACGATGTCCGTCTTGTGGCCGAGCGACAGGACGTTGTTGTTGGCGATGGAATGTTCGTGGGCGTTGAACGTGACCAAATCGCCGTCAATTTTATAGCCGCCGGAAAGCTGTGTCTTGTTGTTTGATTCAAACGGGATGACGTACAGCTTGCCGCCGCGAACGACAATGGCGCGCGGATCCTGCGCGGTGATGGTGAGCCGCTTGGTGATCTTGCGCGTGGCGACGTTGACGACGGCGATTTTATTTTCCGACGACAGCGCGACGTACGCCTTTTCGTTGCCGGCAAAGGCGATGCCCACCGGCTCGTCGAACCGCGTTGCCTTGGTTTGAGGATTGAAGTCCTGCACAGTTGCGATGACGTGCAAGTGCGTTGGGCTCGCGGGATCGGTGTCGATGACGCTGACCGAATCGGAAACATGATTCGCGACCCAAACCTCCTTGCCATCCGGCCGCACCGCGAGGCTCACCGGATCGATGCCCACATCAATGCGGGAAATGATTTTCCGCGACTTGGCGTCGATGACATCCACCGTATCCGAAGGCGTGTTCACGACAAACACGCGGCCGCCGTGCAGCGCAATCGGCTTCGCGTGCGGGCTCATGAGCGATGGATGCCCAATCGCAGTCGGCGGCTTGGGCGTCTGCGCAGCTGCGTTCTGGTGGGGTTGTTTCGTAGGCGGCTTGGGCTTATCTGGCGACTGATTGAAGCTGTAAACGAGATAAGCCGTGTAGCCCAACAAGATTACAATCAGATGGCGTTTGTTAAAAGTGTTGCAGATTCGAGTTATCATTTTTGTTGTGGGTTTGCGATTTCGGGTCTGTAAGTGAAGCGATGTCTTTCAGCCCCTCGATACCAACGGTGTTTTCTGTTTCTGTTCGCTGAAAGCCTCGTGCCAAATGGGGAGGGTCATTGGCGCGCGCGCTTTATTTTTGCCGTTTCAAATCCTCTCATCACCGGTACTCTCATAGAATATGTTCGTTTCGTTGAAAGGGTTACATTGCCTTGATTTGGGCGTGCGGGCAATCGAGAAATCCGGCCGATTGCTCGGTGGAAAAGACCGAAAATACGGTGCCCCTGAAAAAGTGCGTAACTATTCTGATTTTTGGACATATCATTTACAGAGGAATCACTTAAACCCACAGGTTTCAATTGGGAGTCAGCAAAATGGGAATCATCGCGCCTGAAAAATCGGACTAGTAATCACTTCAATGGCGAGAAATCCAATGGCTTGAGATACAGCCTTGCTGGTTTCTTAATTAGCAGCTTGCCTTCACGCTGTGAATCGCGCGCAACCTTTTGCCAATCGGGATTCTGACTGAAAGCCTGCCAGTTTTTATCCGCCTTTTCACGGCTCTCGTGATGAATCAAGTAGATCAAAGTGTTCTCTGATTCAGGCCGGTCATAGGGGGTCCAGTAGCCGATATTACCCATGCCGTTCTTCGTGAAAATTCTTGTGGTGTGGTTGGCGAATCGCGCGTTGAGTGCGTTTAGTTTATTTTCAGCAGCCGTGTAGGTGCGTAACTCATAAATTCCACCGACCTTGGTGCTGAGAGTGGGAACTTTTGCCGAATAATCATTAGCCGACATGAAAATACTCGTGGGGCGTTCGCTGAGCAGGCGTTGGAATTCCGGCTGCTCAAGCACGCGCTTCCATTCGGGATCGTGCGTGAAGGCGTTCCAGTTTTGGTATGCGGCGTAGCGGGAAGGGTGCTTGAGAATGTAAACGAACCGTCGCCGTTCCTTGGCCGTGCCGTCGGTGGGCAGCCAGTAGCCGATGGGCTCCATGCGGTGTTTCTTGAACAGGCGGTCCGTGTGGTTCTGGAAACGCTTGATGAGATGGCTCAGCCGGTCCTCGGACGCGGCGTAGATGCGCAGTTCGTACACGCGGCCGGCGTCCACACGCGGCATGCGCGGGGAACGATCGGGCAAAGTGGGCGCGGGCTCGCCTTTTTCCACGCCCAAGGCTACGGAAAGTGGCGCGCGGAAAATCCACGCAAGGTTGTCCGAAATCTTGTTGCTCGAGTCATGGCCGCCGATAAAGATTTCCCTGGGATCAAACGGCGACCGACAAAAGGCGCGAGGCGAAACGAGCAGTGTCTTGCCCGGCGCGTACGGGCCGTTGACCTCGTGCACGGTGTATTTTCCGGCGGCAGTGCGCAGGGCGAAGAGGGCACCACCGTAGAAGCGGCTGCCTTTCCACATCCGCTCCGGCTTGCCGGCCATACTGCCGTAAAAACCGATGATTTGCACGGGCGCACCGGTGGCGGGATGGGGGACGGTGTACATCATGTTATGCCCGCCGAGGGTGTAAGGGACTTTCACGCCGAGGTGGCGGCTCATGAGCTGGCCGAGGTTGGCCTCGTTGTGCAGCGTGTAGCCGCCCTTGCCATCGGGATCGAGCCGCTTCACCTGACTTTGCGAATGCTCGCCGGGTGCCCACACGAAGAGCAACGACTGGCCCTTGCCGTTGGGGTTGGGAATGGTGGTCAGTCCGCGGATGCCGCCCACGTCGGTATCCGTGTCCTCGGCGAGGTTGAGAATTTCCTCCCAACGCGGGCGTTTGCCGTCGATGCGGCGGAAGATGGACGGCCCCTCGGAAAAGTGCAGGGCGTTATTGGCTTCGGCAATGCCCAGCGGGCGCGTGAAGAAGCTGCCCTTTTCCAGGAACGGAAACTCCACGTGCCGATCCCAGCGGATGCGCGAGGGCTCGCGCGAATCGTACACACCGCTGATGATGCCGGGATTGCCGAGCAGCAGGAAGATGCGGTCGATGCCGGTCACGCGATCGCGGTACACCTGCAAATCGCGCGGCACCCAGCGCACGCCACCCGCATTGGAGCCGTGCCGTACGAGGGTGTGATGCCATTTGCCCGCATCATCATCACGGACCCAGACTGACACCGCGCCGCCCCGTTCGAAATTCGCTCCGGCAGCCATCACCAGCAGTTGCACCGGCGCATTGAGCACGCGGCCTTCGCCCGTGGTGGAGAAGGAAACGGACTTGAGAATATTGCCCTTCATGAATTCCAGCCCGAGGTCATTGGCCCGGCCGAGATCGAGGTCCACCTGCCAACGCCCGTCGGCCTTGTCCAGACGCAGCACCTGTGCGGATTGTTTCTGGCCCTCGGGCGGGATCACCCACCGCGCGTCGAGCCAGTAGCCGTTGGCGGCATAAAGTTTCTCCTTGTGCGCCGCCAGATGCATAATTTCTGAGCCACCGGCATACGCGCCGTTTTTATCAAGATACCCCGCATCATAGCTTTGCATCCACTTGGCCGGCGCGGCGAATGCGGTCGTGGAAACAGCAAAGCATAAAGAGAGACTAAAAAATGTATTGGTAATCATCACCGGGTTATTGCTCTTAACAGCAAAGCGTTACGTTGAGGGAAAGAGAGTGTTTGGAGCAAGTGCATTTCACGAGCGCCGACGGAACCAGAGCGCGACTTTTCCTTGCGGGGATCCTGGCGCGATGTGAAGATGCCCTTCCCATGAAATCTTTTATAGCGCTTCTTTGTGTTGGGTTTGCCTTGAGTGGTCCGTTGCGGGCGAAGCCCAAGTCGCCTTCGCCTTTGAAGATTGAATCGGGCACACATCTGGTGCTGCTCGGCAATGGTCTTGGCTCGCGCATGATGCGCTATGGACATTTTGAAACAGAAATGCAGCGGCGCTATGCCACCCACAAACTTTTTATCCGAAACATGTGCGATGAGGGTAATACACCTGCTTTCCGCCCGCATTCTGGTCGCAACGATCCCTGGCCGTTTCCCGGTGCGGAAAAATATCGCACTCTCAGTAAAGCGCGTGACCGCTGGGGTTCAGGTCATGCAGGTAATGGATTTTACGAAAAGCCCGACCAATGGCTCACCCGTCTGAAGGCCGATGTGATTGTGGCCTTCTTCGGCTTCAATGAATCATTCGAAGGCGCGGCGGGGTTGGAGCGGTTCAAGTCGGAGCTAACGGATTTTATTAAACACACACGTGCACAAAAATACAATGGCCGATCCGCGCCGCAGTTGGCGCTGGTCTCACCCATTGCCTTCGAGGATCTCTCGGCCACTCACGGCACACCCGATGGCAAGGTGGCAAACACAAACCTTGCGATATATACCGCTGCCATGGAGGACGTGGCGCGCCGGCATGGAGTGTTATATCTCGATTTATTTTCCGTGACACATGGTTGGTTTAAAAATGCCAAGGCGCCTTTGACACGTGACGGGGCCCTTTTGAACGAGGCGGGTTATCAACGTCTTGCGCCTGTGTTGGCCGATGGGTTGTTCGGGGGGGCGGTGGTGAGAGGAAGTTCGGCCAAAATTCTGGAAGTTGTGCGCGAGAAGAATTGGTTTTGGCACAAGTATTATAAGATTCCAAATGGGGTACACGTTTACGGACGCCGCCACCGGCCTTATGGCCCTCATAATTATCCGCATGAGCTACAGAAGATTGAGCAGATGGTCGCCAATCGGGATGAGTTGATTTGGTCAACCCTTGCTGGCAAACCTTTCGACGTTGCTGCGGCAGATTCAAATACGCATGAGATACCGCAGATTGGGAAACCCAATCCGGGCATCAAATATAAATATGGAGAGGAGGCACTGGCCACGATCAAGTTAGCAAAGGGTTACAAGATTGAACTGTTTGCTTCCGAGCAGGAGTTCAAGAATCTTGCCAACCCCTCGCAGTTGTCCTTCGACAATAAGGGTCGGTTGTGGGTTGCCACCATGCCGACCTATCCGCACTACAAACCCGGCAACCCAAAACCCAATGACAAGTTGATTATTCTTGAGGACACCAATGGTGACGGGAAAGCGGATAAGGAAACGGTGTTTGTTGATGACCTGCATCTGCCGTTGGGCTTTGAGTTCGCACCCGAAGGCGTGTACGTGTCACAGGGTACGGATCTTATCTTGCTCAAGGATACTAACGGCGATGACCGCGCCGATGCGCGTGAGATTGTTCTGAGCGGTTTTGATGATCATGACACGCATCACGCGATTAGCGCCTTTTGCATTGATCCATCCGGTGCGTTGATCATGGGCGAAGGTACGTTTCTGCATTCAAACGTGGAAACGGCTTACGGCCCCGTGCGCAGTTCCAACGGCGGGTTCTTTCGCTATAGCCCACAGCGCAAAAAACTTGATCGGATCTGTCGCGTGTCTATCCCCAATCCGTGGGGCACTGCTTTTGATGAATGGGGCCAGGACTTTTTCACTGACACCTCTGGTCCTGAACTGCGCTGGATGTTGCCCGCGTCGATCAACGTGAAGTACGGCGATTTTGCGCCTAAGCCATGGGACCTGCTGGAGCAACACAAGGTGAGGCCGACTTCCGGTTTGGAGTTTGTCTCCAGTCGTCATTTTCCAGACGAAGTGCAGGGTGATGTGTTGATCAACAACACTATCGGATTCCAAGGCACCAAACAGCATCGTATGCTCGATGATGGTGCGGCGTTGCGCGTGGTGTATCGGCACGATTTACTGGTTAGCAACGATCGTAACTTTCGCCCCGTGGATATGGAGTTTGCCCCGGACGGCTCGCTGTACATGGCCGATTGGCACAACGCACTTATCGGCCACATGCAACACAATGCCCGTGACCCAAATCGTGACCACGCGCATGGTCGTATTTTCCGCATCACCTATCCTGCACGACCGCTGGTGGAGCCCGCCAAAATCGCTGGCGTGCCCATCAGGAAACTGCTCGAGAATCTCAAGCTGCCAGAGTACCGCACGCGCTATCGTACCCGCCGTGAATTGCGCGGCCGCGACCCCGAACAGGTCTTGGTCGCAGTGAAAGCCTGGACTAAAGCACTCAATCAAAGTGATCCGGCCTATGAACATCATCTAGTGGAGGCTCTTTGGGTGACGTGGGGATTGAATCGAATCGATGAAACACTTCTGCGTGAATTACTACAGGCTAATGATTTCCGGGCCCGTTGTGCTGCCGTGCGAGTGCTGCGCTACAACGGCCATCGAATTAAGAATCAGGCTGCGTTGTTGGCTGCCGCTGCTAAAGACTCCCACGGTCGTGTGCGACTGGAAGCCACTGTTGCTGCCACATGGTTGGCTCCTGATCCGGGTCGTGCTGTTTTTGACCAGGCACCGGCCAATGATCACAAACGGCTGAACGATGTGTATGGCGCGATGAAACGGCTATTCGAAGGCTTGCCGATTCAATCTTCTGTCCGCTCGACACCCAAGACCCATCTCACTGGCAAAGATCGCGAGCTCTTCCTTAAAGGCGTTGAGGTTTACAGCCGCGAAGGCCACTGTATCACCTGCCATCAACCCTCTGGCGAAGGCTTGCCCGCGGCTCAATTTCCACCGTTGGCGGGCTCACAATGGGTAACCGGCAGCAGCGAACGCCTCACCAAGTTGGTTCTCCACGGCATGACCGGCCCCGTAGAGGTGAAAGGCACGCGCTATCCAGGTACTGTGCCGATGATCCCCTTCAAGCATCTTAGCGATGATGAAATCGCCGGTGTGCTCACCTATATTCGTAATGCCTTCGGTCATCGCGCCTCTGTGGTGACCCCAGCGCAAGTCCAAGCCACTCGAAAGGCCACCCAAAAACAAACTAATTTCTATACCCCAGAGCAACTTCTCCAGGAGCATCCGAAATAAGATTGAGAGGAGAGTTTTTCTTGCAGCAGCAGCAGCTCAGCGAGATGATGCCCCTCCAATGAAATCTTTTATAGCGCTTCTTTGTGTTTGTTTTACCCAACTAAGCTGGAGTGTTGCTAAGCCCAATGTCATTCTCGTGATGGCCGATGACCAAGGCTGGGGTCAAACGGGTTACTACAATCATCCTGTTCTCAAGACGCCCCACCTCGATGCGATGGCGAAAGCCGGTTTGCGGTTCGATCGGTTTTATGCGGGTGGGCCGGTTTGTTCACCGACGCGGGCGACAGTGTTAACGGGTCGCACGCATGATCGCACGGGGGTGTTCGATCATGGCTATGCGTTGCGTAAACAGGAAAAGACACTTCCTGCCGCGATGAAAAAGGCAGGCTACGCAACGGGGCATTTTGGCAAGTGGCATCTCAACGGCCTTCGTGGGCCAGGCGTGCCGATTTTCAAAAATGACAAGCATGGCCCGGGCGGGTTCGGGTTTGATGAATGGGTGTCGGTCACAAATTTTTTCGAACGCGATCCGTTGATGAGTCGCAAGGGGGCGTTTGAGGATTTCAAGGGCGATTCATCCGAGATTGTTGTCGACGAGGCGCTGAAATTTATTGACGCGAAGGTGAAGGCAAAAAAACCCTTCTTCGCCGTGCTGTGGTACGGCACGCCGCACAGCCCGTGGGTGGCGGCGGATGCGGATAAAAAACCGTTCGCCAAGCTCAGCGAAAAGGCGCGGGAACATTACGGCGAATTGGTCGCGATGGATCGCAGCATCGGCACGTTGCGCAAAGGACTGCGCGATTTGAAGGTGGCGCGGAATACGCTGGTGTGGTTCACGAGCGACAACGGTGGCTTGCCGGGTTTGCAGCCGAGCACCACCGGCGGCTTGCGCGATTTCAAGGGCAGTATGTACGAAGGTGGCCTGCGCGTGCCGGCGATCATCGAATGGCCCGCGGGCATCACGAAGCCACGCATCACCAAACATCCGGCGGGCGCAGTGGATATATTCCCGACGTTGGCCGAAGTGTGCGGTTTGCCAAAATCGTCGATGTTGCAGCCGCAAGATGGGATGAGTTTGGTGCCGCTGTTTGCAAAAGAGATTGGGCCACGCTCGAAGCCTTTGCCTTTTCGCAGTCGCAATCGCTTGGCGATGATTGATAACGATTACAAGCTGCTATCTTTCCCCGGCAAAAACGGTCGCCGACTGGAATTGTACAATCTCGTAGCGGATGTTGCGGAAAGAAAAAATCTCATTAAGAGCGAGCCAGAGATTGCGCGACGAATGCGCGAGCAATTGGAGGCGTCCAACGCCTCCATCGAGGCGAGCAAATCGGGCAAGGATTATCCCGAGGGCAAAGTCGGCCCACAGCCGCCACGGATTTTTTGGTCGGATATGAAAGCCTACCAACCGTATTTCGAGGAATGGAA
The DNA here is from genome assembly GCA_937775205.1 of uncultured Verrucomicrobiae bacterium. Lineage (GTDB taxonomy): Bacteria > Verrucomicrobiota > Verrucomicrobiia > Limisphaerales > UBA1100 > JACNJL01. The sequence goes on from CALKBX010000005.1 coordinate 111,542, forward strand.
AAAACGGCCGGAGTTCGGCTATTGGTTGAAACGGAGAAAAAAATGAAGTCACTTGTAATTGCGTTATTGGTTGTGACGGTGAATGGCCGCGCCGCTGAGTTGCCGCCTTTGGCCAAACCGGGCGAGGGGGCGTTGCTGTCGGCGGGGCTGATTTATCCGGTCGAAGGCCGGGCCACGCCGCAGTGCCACGCGTCGACGATTGTGCAAACGACGAAGGGCACGCTCGTGGCCGCGTGGTTTGCCGGCACTGGCGAGAAGCACCGGGATGTGGGCATTCGCGTGGCGCGATTAGTCAATGGCAAATGGACCATCCCCGTCGAAGTGGCCGATGGCTCGGAAGGCGAGGTCAAAGAATTTCCCTGCTGGAATCCGGTTTTATTCCAGCCGCGCAAAGGGCCGTTGATGCTCTTTTATAAAGTAGGCCCCTCGCCGAGCCGTTGGTGGGGAATGTTGATGACTTCAACCGACGGCGGCAAAACGTGGGGCAACCGCCGCAAGCTGGGCAAGAACGACAAAGTCGGCCACTTGCTTGGACCGGTGAAAAACAAACCGGTGCAGTTGGCCGACGGCGCGATCCTTTGCCCCACCAGCACCGAGCACAAAGGTTGGCGCGTGCACTTTGAAATCACTCGTGACCTCGGCAAAACGTGGAGCGTCATCGGCCCCATCAACGACGGCAAAGAGTTCGGCGCCATCCAACCGAGCGTGCTCTTCCACAAAAACGGCGCGCTGCAAATCATGTGTCGCAGCCAACAAAAAGTTGTCACCCAAAGCTGGTCTAAAGACGGCGGCAAAACGTGGAGCAAAATGACCGCCTCGCCACTGCCAAACCCGAACGCCGGCACCGACGCCGTCACCCTCAAGGACGGTCGCCAACTCATCGTGTATAACCACACCACGCGCGGCATCATTTTCCCATCCGGCCGCAACATGCTCAACGTCGCCATCTCCACGGATGGCAAATCTTGGAAACCTGTCCTCATCCTCGAGCGCGCACCGGGCGAATATTCCTACCCCGCCGTCATCCAAACCCGCGACGGCAAAGTCCACATCACTTACACTTGGCAACGGAAAACTGTGAAACACGCCGTGCTCGATCCGGCGAAACTGTAGGCTTGAGCAATGCATAGATTGCAGCTCGTTTTGAATGGCGTTTCCTGTAAATTCGTCAATCATTCAGAGTTGAAAAGTTCGTTCAAATTTGAGAGGCTTTGCGAGATGACGACAAGTCGATGTTTAACGGCAATGGTGTTATTGGCTGCACTGTTGTGGCTGGCACCCAACGCTGTGGCGGCGGCGGGCAAGCGGATGAATTTTGCCAATGATGTGGTGCCGGTTTTTACCAAGGCCGGCTGCAATGCAGGGGAGTGCCACGCGAAGGCCGGCATGGGACAGAATGGGTTTCGGCTGTCGCTGCTGGGGTTTGAGCCGGAGGAGGATTACGAACATTTGGTGAAGGAATCGCGCGGGCGACGCATCACCATGGCCGCGCCGGATCAGAGTTTACTTTTGTTAAAAGCCTCGGGCACGGTGCCGCATGGTGGCGGGCGGAAGTTGCCGGTTGATTCCACGGGCTATCGCGTGTTGCGAAATTGGATTTCACAGGGGATGCCATTCAGCAGCGCAGCGGATCCCAAGCTGGCGATCATTTCGGTAACGCCCGCGCAGGGCACGTTGAAGAAAAACTCGGCGCAGCAATTAAAAATTTCCGCGCGTTATTCGGACGGCAGCGTTCGCGACGTGACGCACCTTGCGCTGTACGAAGCCAACGACAAAGCAATGGCGACGGTGAGCGATGGCGGACGCGTTGCGGTGAGTGACTTGCCCGGCAAGGTGGCGATCATGGTGCGGTACGCCGGCAAAGTGGGCGTGTTCAATGCCGCGATTCCGCTGGGCGCGCCGGTTGGGAAAATGCCGCCGGAAAAAAATTTCATCGATAAATTTGTTTTCGCGAACTTGAAACAGATTGGCATTCCACCGTCGGCGGGGATCGATGACAATACCTTTTTGCGGCGCGTCACACTGGACATCGCCGGACGGCTGCCGACGTTAAAAGAGGCAGAGGCATTCCGCGCGAGCACGGCCAAGGACAAGCGCGACCAATGGATCAACACGCTTTTGCGCAGCCCGGACTACGCGGATTTTTTCGCAAACAAATGGACCATGCTATTGAAAAACCGACGCGATTCTGCCAGCGACATTACCGCAAACTTTGCGTTTCACTCGTGGGTGCGCGACGGGTTGCTGGCCAACAAGCCCTATAACCAAATGACCCGCGAACTGCTGGCGGCCACCGGCACGATCATGGGCAACCCGCCGGTCGCGTGGTACAAGCGCGTGAAGGATCCCAAGAATCAAATCGAAGACGTGGCACAACTTTTCCTCGGCGTGCGAATGCAATGCGCGCAATGCCACCACCATCCCTTCGAGCGCTGGAGCCAGGATGACTATTATAGTTTCACGGCATTCTTCAGCCGCGTGGGCCGCAAGCCAACGGGCATTCAGGGCGAGGACATGATTTTTCATAAACGCGGCACGGCCGAAGCGGCCAATGTGAAAACCGGCAACAAGCTGCGTCCGGCCGCGCTGGGCGATGCGATCCCGAAGATTGCGCCGGACGATGACCCGCGGCTGCAGCTCGCCGATTGGATGAGCCGGAAGGACAACCCGTTTTTTGCCAAGGCGCTGGTGAACCGATACTGGAAACATTTTTTCAAGCGTGGCCTCATCGAGCCGGAGGATGACATTCGCGACACCAACCCGCCGACCAACCCCGAATTGCTCGCGGCGCTGGAGAATCATTTCATCGAGAGTGGGTTTGACCTCAAGGCGCTCGTCCGCGTCATCACGCAATCGAGCACATACCAGCTCAGCGCGAAACCCAATGCGCACAACGGCGTCGACCGGCAAAATTTTTCGCGCTTCTATCCGCGCCGTTTGCAGGCGGAGGTGTTGCTGGATTCCATCGACCAACTCACCGGCGCGACCACTGTTTTTGCCGACCTGCCCGCGGGCACGCGCGCGGTGGCGTTGCCGGACAACAGCTACAACCGCGCCTCGCCCTTCCTGAAAGTCTTTGGCCGACCTGAGGCCGAGAGCGTTTGCGAATGCGAACGCGCGCAGTCATCAAGTCTGGCGCAGATCCTGCATCTCATGAACGGCTGCGGACATCAAGGCCAAGCTGCGGACGGGCAAGGGCCGGGCGAATCGACTGGCCGCAGACAAGCGCGCCAACGATCAAAAAATTCGTGAAATGTATTTGGCTGGCTTTCGCCCGCGCCCCACGCCAAGGCGAGCTGCGAAGGTGGCGCTGGATTATTTGGAGGCAACCCTCTCGGACGCGAACGGCAACTTGATTCCCAAAGCCACCGCTCATCGCCAGAAACTGGAGGACCTTCTCTGGGCGCTGATGAACACCAAAGAATTTTTATTTAACCACTAGTTATGTTTTTCAACACAATCAAAAACCATCGATTGCTTTCCGCCGCCTTCGCATTCGGGCTCGCGGCCTCGGCCCTTGGGCAGTCGGTCATCCTCCCTGCGCCGCGCCTGCTCACCACTCTGCCCATGGGCGGCAAGGTCGGCACCACATTTGAAATCACCATAAGCGGCGATGATCTGGACGGCATCACCGGGATGCATTTTTCGCATCCGGGCATCACCGCCAAACCGGCGGCGGCGAAAAATAAATTCTCCGTCACGATCGCAGCGAATATCCCGGCGGGCATTTACGAGGCACGCGTGATGGCGAGGCTGGGCGTTTCCTCCTGCCGTGCTTTTACTGTCGGCACGCGGTCGGAAGTGACGCAAAAAAAACCAAACCAGTCGCTTGCGCAGGCGATGGAACTTTCGTTGAACTCGGTTTGTAACGCGGTGATGAGCGTGAAGGCGGTGGATTATTATTCGTTCACGGCGCGAAAAGGACAGCGCGTGGTGGTCGAGTGTGCGTCGCGTGGCATCGATTCGCGAATGAACGCGGTGCTGATCATCGCCGACGCGGAGGGCCGCGACCTGAAGGTGGATCGCCTCGGCGGCCTGTTGGATTTCACGGCACCGGCGGATGGTCAGTACATCGTCAAGGTGCATGACCTGACGTACAAGGGCGGCGCGCATTATTTTTACCGGCTGGTGCTGTCGGCGGCCTTGGCGGGGGAAATTGTGCCCCGGCATCCCTCGGCGCGGACGGTCAGTTCCTTTTCGTGGCGTCCGGAATTTGAACAGGATGTTTCCGTGTCGGACGAGGTGGAGCCGAACAACCCATTTTCCGCAGCGCAAAAAATTTCACTGCCGTGCCAGATCGATGGCCGATTTTTCCCTGCAGCGGATGTGGACACGTTTGAGTTCACCGCAAAACAGGGTGAAGTATGGTGGGTGGAAGTGGTGTCTGAACGGCTCGGTTTGCCGACGGATCCATTTGTGCTCGTGCAGCACGTGGATGGAAAAGGGCAGGCGACTGACGTGGCGGAATTGAACGACATCGCCCCTCCGATCAAGCCCTCGAGCGGCGGCTATTCCTACGACGGCCCGCCTTACAACGCCGGCTCGGCGGATGTGCTGGGGAAATTGACGATCAAAAAAGACGGCCTGCATCGGCTGCAAGTGCGCGATTTGTTTGGCGGTACGCGCAGCATTCCGAGCCATCGCTACCGGCTCATCGTCCGAAAGGCTCAGCCCGATTTTACGCTCGTGGCCTGGGCGCTGCATATGAATCTGCGAAACGGCGACCGCGCCGCGCTCTCCAAACCCGTTTCCTTGCGCAAAGGCCGCACGATGGCTTTTGAGGTATTGGCCGTCCGGCGGGATGGTTTTAATGGCGCCATTGAATTGGGCATCGAGGGTTTGCCAGCGGGCATGAGCGGCCATGGTTTTCGAATTCAAAAAGGGAAAACGCGCGGCATCTTAATCATTAGCGCCGCGGACAATGCGCCGCGCGCGCTCGCCACGGCAAAAATTTTCGGGCGGGGCGTGATCGGTGGCGAGCCTGTGCGGCGGCCGTGTGAGCTGGCCTCGATGCGTTGGCCGAGCAAGAGTCATAATAGCGATATTCCAGCCCCGCGATTGTTCGCCGATTTGCCGGTATCCGATCGGTGGCGGCGAGGAAGCGCCCATCACCATTCGCGCGGCGGAGGAAAAAATCTGGGAAGCCAAGGCCGGCGAAAAATTGACCATCCCATTGCAGCTCATTCGGCGTGGCGAATTTTCGGGATCCGTAATCCAGCTCAAGGCGTTTGGGGTTGGGTTTGAAAAATGTTCGGTGGAAGCCGGGCTGAAAACTGACAAACACGACGCGGTGCTGGATCTGGCCGCGATGAAATTGCCGACTGGCGAACACACCATTGCGTTTTATGGCCGGGCGGTTTCAAAATATGCCGCGCCGACCAAATCGGGCAAGTCGGGTAAAAAGAAGGACATCGTCGACATCGTGGTTTCAGAACCGATCACGATTCGGGTGTTGCCGGCCGCCAAGAAATAGGAAAATTATGAACGAACCCACTCTCACCACGCATTGCCCGGGCCCGATGGATCGGCGGAATTTTCTGCAGTTCGGCCTCGCCGGGTTCGGCGCGTTGAGCCTGCAGGGGTTGATGAAAGTGCGCGCCGAGAACGCCACCAAGCCCAAGTCCGAACGGACGGCGGTGATTCTCGTGTGGTTGCCCGGCGGTTGTTCGCACATCGATACTTACGATCCCAAGCCCGAGGCCCCCATCGAATATCGCGGGCCCTTCTCGACTATCCCCACAAAAATTCCCGGCACGCGCTTCACCGAACTGCTACCGATGCAGGCGAAGATTGCCGATAAGTTTTCGATCGTCCGCTCGATGGTTAATGGTGCCGCCGGTCATCCGGCCGGATCGATGCAAATGTTTTCCGGCGACAAAGCCAAACGCGACAAACCCAAACCCAGCCTGCCGGACTGGATGTCGATCGCCAATTATCTGCGCGCGCAAGAAAGCCCGCGCAACAATCCGCTGCCGCGCTACATGGGCATCAAGCCGCCCACCAGCTACAACGGCCCGGCGTATCTCGGTGATAGCTACTCGCCGTTTGCGATCACCGGCGATCCCAACGCACCTAAGTTTACCGTGCCCAACGTGGGCCTGTCCGACGCCAATGAATCGCAGCGCGTCGGTCGCCGCGTCGCTTTGCGTGAACGCCTCGACACGCTTGAACGCGCCTTCGATCGCGAAGGCGAAACGGGCGCCTTGGATGAGTTCGAGCAACAGGCGCTTTCTCTGCTCACCAACCCCCAAGCGCGCGATGCCTTCGATCTCAGCAAAGAAAGCAAGCGCACCCGTGACCGCTACGGGCGCAATACTTGGGGTCAGCAACTTTTGCTTTCGCGGCGCTTAATCGAATCGGGCGTGGAGATTGTCACCAATCAACTCAACGGCCCGTTGTGCGGCCGCGTAAATAATTGGGACGATCACGCCGTCAACCATCACGTATTCGACGCGATGCGATTTCGCGCCAACGCCTACGACCAATCCGTCAGCGCGCTCATCGAGGATATTTATCAGCGCGGCCTCGCTAAGCGCGTGCTCGTGGTGGTCACCGGCGAATTCGGCCGCACGCCGAAGGTCAATTACCAACCCAGCACCGGCGTCGGCAACGCCAGCGCGCCCGCCGGCACCAAGCAACCCGGACGCGATCACTGGCCGCGCGCCTTCTCCAACATCTGGGCCGGCGGCGGCATTCAGGGCGGCCAGCTCATCGGCTCCACCGACAAGCTTGGCCAGGACTCCATCACCCATCGGCACAGTCCCGGCGATTTTCTGGCCACGATTTATCAGCACCTCGGCATCGAATACAACAAGATCGCCATCAAAGATTTCAACGGCCGGCCCACTCCCATCGTCGACCATGGCAAAGCCATCCCCGAGCTGATCGCCTAAAGTAGTGCGCGCTAATACAGGCTGGCAGTCCGGCACCGGCGACATTACGCTGCGTCCGTCTCATGAATAAATTCATTTTTCTCCTAGCGATGCTTTGCCCGTTAATGAGCACGGCAAATGACGTCAAAAAACGCCCGAACGTACTCCTGATTTGCATTGATGATCTACGGCCGGAGTTGAAATGTTTTGGGGTGGACTACATTCACTCGCCGAATATCGATGGGCTTGCCGCTCGCGGGCGGGCGTTTCATCGGCACTATGTGCAGGCGCCCACTTGTGGGGCGTCCCGTTATACGCTGCTCACGGGGCGGTATGGGCCAGCAGGCAATGGCGCGCTTTTCCAACAGCGCGAGGCCCTCAAGGGCCGGAGCTTCCCCAGCTGGTTTCGAGCGCAGGGATACACAACGGTTTCCGTTGGCAAAGTGTCGCATCATCCCGGCGGACGCGGCGGGGCGGATTGGGACGACGCCGCGCAACTGGAAATGCCCGGCGCGTGGACGCGGCATCTGTTGCCCGCCGGGCCGTGGAAACATCCGCGCGGGGCAATGCACGGCTTGGCCAATGGCGAGATTCGCGGGAACGCGAAGGGGATGGATTTGTTTCAATCGTTTGATGGGCCGGACACCGCTTATCCTGATGGCCTCATCACAGACGAGGCATTGAAGCAAATGAACAACCTCGCGAAAGACAGCAAACCATTTTTTCTTGCGGTGGGAATCATTCGTCCGCATTTGCCTTTTGGCGCGCCTGTGAAATATATGAAGCACTATCGCGATGCAAAGTTGCCCGCCACGGCGCATCCGCAAAAGCCATCGGGCAAAACCACGTGGCACGGCTCGGGCGAGTTTATGAAATACAACCGGTGGAAGCGTAACCCCAACACCGATGCCGCCTTCGCGCTGGAAGTGCGCAAGCATTACGCCGCGTGCGTGACGTATGCCGACGCGATGGTGGGCCGCTTGCTCGCGCGGTTGGATGAATTGAAGTTGCGCGATAATACGGTGATCGTTTTGTGGGGAGATCACGGTTGGCACCTTGGCGAGCACGCCATTTGGGGCAAGCATGCGCTCTTCGAGGAATCACTGCGCTCGCCGCTCATCATCAGCCATCCCGGCCTCACCGCGCGCGGCAAGCCCACGCAAGCGATGGTCGAGACCCTCGATATTTTCCCAACCGTCTGCGATCTCACGGGCCTCAAGCCCCCCGCCAATCTCAACGGCCAATCGCTCGTGGGCATTTTGAAAAATCCAAACGCAAAAGGCCATCCCGCCTTCGCGTACAAAGGCGGTGCACAAACCATCCGCACCGCCACCCACCGCCTCATCGCCCATCGCGGCGGCGAGCTGGAATTATACGACCACACCACGCCCGCCGCCGAAACCCAAAACCTCGCCAAAACCCAACCCCAAAAAGCCGCCGAGTTGCTAAAGCAATTGCGCGCGCGATTGAAATAAAATTATGAAACGAATCACACTATTACTCGCACTGACGCTGTGTTTGTCGTTAACCGCAAGCGCCGCCAAGAAACGGCCCAACATTCTTTACATCATTGCCGATGATCAATCGCCGTTTGATTTGAAGTGTTATAATCCGAGTAGTGCGTTGGATGCGCCGGTGATTGGGAAACTTGCCGCCGAGGGGATGGTCTTGGATGGGGCGTATCAGATGGGGTCGTGGGTGGGCGGCGTTTGCACGGCATCGCGGCATATGATTATGAGCGGGCGCACGGTTTGGCATATCCCGGATGTCAGGAAGCGCAAGCTCAATCCCAACCACAAAAACCCCAAGCTCGTGCCGCCGGATTTGGCGAAGCACACGTTGGCGGCGGTGTTCAATCGTGCCGGGTACGACACGATGCGTACGTGCAAACGTGGCAATAGTTTTGATGCTGCCAACGCGTTGTTTGCCGTCAGCCGAGTGGCCAGCAAACGCGGTGGCACGGCGGAGACCGGCAGCGCGTGGCACGCGGAGCAGGTGCTGGATTATTTGGGCACGCGCGAAACGACCAAGGACAGTAAACCCTTTCTGATTTATTTTGGCTTCTCTCACCCGCACGACAAACGTGATGGCACGCCGGCTTTGTTGAAAAAATATGGCGCGGTGAACCACACCGATCGCAATGCCCTCCCGCCCGCGAATGCGAAGCAGCCGAAGCTGCCCGTCAACTGGTTGCCCGCGCATCCCTTCCACCACGGCCATCCCGGCCTGCGCGATGAGGTGAAGGTTTCCGGCGTGTGGGAGCGGCGCGATGAACGCACCATCCGCAACGAGATCGGCCGACAATTTGCCTGTAGCGAAAACATCGATATCCAAATTGGTCGTGTGTTGAAAAAACTCAAGGCAATGGGCGAGCTCGACAACACGTATATTATTTATACCGCCGACCACGGAATGGCCATCGGCCGGCACGGTTTGCAGGGGAAACAGAATTTGTACGAGCACACGTGGCGCGTGCCGTTCATCGTGAAAGGCCCCGGCATCAAACCCGGCAGCCGCGCGCAGGGGAACATTTACCTGCTCGATACCCTCGCCACCGTGTGCGGCCTCGCGGGCATCGCGCCGCCCGCCACCAACGAAGGCCGCAGCGCCGTGCCGGTGTTGATGGGCAAAACCCAAACCGTGCGCGACACGCTCTTTGGCGTCTACTGCGGCGGCACCAAACCCGGAATGCGCAGCGTGCGGCGCGGCGATTGGAAGCTCATCAAGTACGATGTGATGGACGGCACCGTCCGCAAGACCCAACTCTTCAATCTAAAAACCAACCCGCACGAATACCTCGCCGAACACCACGCAATGCGAAAATTCGCCGAGCCGCATCCCTATCAATTCAACCTCGCTGATAACCCCAAGTTCGCCGCCAAACGCAAAGAAATGGAGTCGCTGCTGCTCAAGGAAATGAATCGCCTACACGACCCGTATCCGCTGTGGGATCAGCCGGCAAAGTGAGGTTTTTGCGTGTGCTGGAGTGGGATTCACAATAGTCTTGCGCCGATGAATAAATCTTATCTGACTCTCTTTGCATTACTGCTTCCTCTTGCGGTTTGGGCTGAAGCAAAAAAACCGAATATACTTTTCATTATAGCCGACGATCAGTCGCCCTTTGACTTTAAGTCTTACAATCCGTCCTCACCTTTGGATGCTCCGGCCATCGGCAAGCTGGCGGCTCAAGGCATGACCTTTGATCAGGCTTATCACATGGGTTCCATGTCTGGGGCGGTGTGTTCGCCCTCGCGAACCATGATCATGAGCGGGCGTACGCTGTGGCATCTTCCGCCACGGGGTAGAAAACATCTCAAACGTGAGCAAGGCATCACCGGAGGCAAGGACATCCTGAAAAACACTCTTCCTGCGGTATTTAATCGCGCGGGATACGATACCATGCGGACCTGCAAAAAAGGAAATAGCTACGAGGGTGCCAACGCCCAGTTCACTGTCCGCCATGACGCGGGCAAGCGGGGTGGCACACATGAGACGGGCAGTGGTTGGCACGGCGACCGGGTGATGGAGTATCTCTCCGAGCGGGACAAGACTAAGGATGAGGATCCCTTCTTTATCTACTTTGGCTTTTCCCATCCACATGATACCCGCGATGGCACGCCCGAACTGCTAAAGAAGTATGGTGCGGTGAATCATCGCGACCGCAAGTCCTTGCCGCCAATCAACGCCAAGGCCCCAAAGCTGCCGCTTAACTGGTTGCCCAAGCATCCTTTCCACCACGGCCATCCCGGATTGCGTGATGAGGTGTCGGTCAGCGGGGTGTGGGAGCGTCGCGACGAAGTGACCATCCGCAACGAGATCGGGCGGCAATTGGCTTGCAGCGAGAATATCGACCATCAGATCGCCCGAGTGCTCAAAAAATTGGAGGCCATGGGTGAGCTTGAGAACACCTATATTTTCTATACCGCCGACCACGGGATGGCCATTGGTCGTCACGGATTGCAGGGTAAGCAAAACCTTTATGAACATACTTGGAGAGTTCCGCTATTCGTGAAGGGCCCCGGGATTAAGCCCGGTAGTCGTGCGCTCGGGAATGTTTATCTACTCGATGTCATGGCCACGTTCTGTGACCTCGCTGGGATCAAGTCGCCGGACACCTGTGAGGGGATCAGCTTCAAGCCCGTTCTCATGGGGGAGAAGGAGATCATCCGCGAGGTGCTCTACGGCGTCTACTGCGGCGGCACCAAACCGGGTATGCGCTCGGTGCGTAAAGGGGACTGGAAGTTGATCAAGTACGACGTCATGGATGGCAAGGTGCGGGAGACCCAGCTTTTTAACCTGAAAGATAACCCCCACGAATACCTCGTGCAAAATCATGCACCTCAGGTGAAGGCGCAATCGGGGGGCAATCCGAAGTCCAACCAGCGGAACTTGGCGACCGATCCGAAGTACGCGGGCAAGCTCAAGGAAATGGAGGCGCTGTTACTTTCGGAGATGAAACGGTTCAGCGATCCCCATCGTCTGTGGGATCAGCCGGTGAAGTGAGTTTTTGCGTGTGTGGATGAGGGGCTAGCAGTAGACTTCCGCCGATGAAAACTCTATTTGCTGCGCTCTTTTTGATTTCGCAATTCGTCACGCCTTCTGCTCACGCGGCGGGGAAGCCCAATGTCATTTACATTCTTGCCGACGATTTGGGCTACGGCGATTTGTCGTGTTACGGTCAGAAAAAATTTAAGACACCGCACATCGATCGGCTCGCGAAGGAGGGCTTGAAGTTTACGGCGCATTATTCGGGTAACACCGTTTGCACGCCGAGCCGCGCGGTGTTGATGACCGGCCAGCACTCGGGCCATTGCTATGTGCGCGGCAATCTTCGCAACGAAAACGGGGCGGCGCTGGATGCAAAAATGACCGTGCTGCCGGAGGTGTTCAAGGCGGCGGGTTATCGCACGGGCGCGTTTGGCAAGTGGGGCCTCGGCCACACGCACTTGCCCGGAGCGAGCAATCCATTGAGCCACGGGTTTGATGAATATTACGGCTGGAAAAGTCAGGTGATCGCCCACACGTATTACCCCACCACCGCGGTGCATAATGGCAAGGAGGTTCCGCTGAAAAAAGGCACGTACATTCACACGCCACTCATGGAGCACGCGCGCGATTTCATCCGGCGCAGTGCGGCGGCGAAGGAGCCATTTTTTTGTTACATCCCCACCGCCATCCCGCACGCGGCAATGCACGCGCCGGCGGAGTTGCACGCCAAATGGCGCAAGGTGTTTCCGCAGTTTGATAAAAAAATTGGCCGGTACGGTGCCGGTGGCGAGCCGTGCCCGGATGTGGTGAACCCCATCGCCGGGTTCGCCGCGATGATGGAGCATCTCGATAATGAAGTGGGCGCAGTGCTCACGTTGCTTGCGGAACTTGGCATCGATGACAACACGCTGGTGATGTTCACCAGCGACAACGGCGCGCACAAGGAAGGCGGTCACGACCCGGCGTTTTGGAATTCCACCGGCGGACTGCGCGGTTACAAGCGCGATATGCACGAGGGCGGCATCCGCACCCCCATGCTCGCCCGCTGGCCCGGCGTGATTGCCCCGGGTAAATCCTCCAAACATATCAGTGGTTTTCAAGATGTCTTGCCTACAATATGCGAGTTGATTGGGCAACCCGTGCCGAAGCAGAATGATGGCATTTCGTTTCTACCCACTTTGCAGGGTGAAAAGCAGAAGTGCCACGAATACCTTTACTTTGAATTCTGCAAAAGCCCGAAACAGAAAATCTACTCTCAGGCCATCCGCATGGGTGACTGGAAGGCATACCGGCAGGCTGGCAAGCCCTTGGAGTTATTTAACCTCGCAAAAGATCCCTTTGAGAAAAGTAACATTGCTAAGGCCAATTCCGACCTCTCTCGCAAAATGGTCGACCTGATGAAACAGGCGCACGCACCGTTGCCTGTGCGGAAATAACTGAGATGATGAAAGGTCAACGAGCGACCGCAAACAAACGACAGAAAAAGGAAATACTGGATCGCATCCAGGATTGGCCGGCCCCTCCGAGATCTTTAACCGCTTTGACCACTGAAGCAAATGAATGATTTCCGTTTAACCAGCGTCTGCAATTTTCAATGAGACGGTTGAGTTTGATATTGATGGTGCTGCTGAGTTTTGGGGCAGGCGCCGATGAAGTGTACCAGGTGGATGTATTACCCGTGTTGCAAAAGCATTGCTTTGGCTGTCACGGGCCTAAGAAGCAGAAGGGGGAGATTCGGTTGGATCAATTGGATTCTGACTTGGTGAAGGGTAAATCGACCGAGACCTGGCACGATGCCCTGAACATGCTCAATCTAGGGGAAATGCCCCCTGAGGACGAACCGCAATTGTCGCCTGAGGAACGCCGCATACTTGTCGGTTGGCTGACCAAGGAGTTGCGCCGAGCTGCCGATGCCAGGCGAAACACAGGTAATGGAGTGGTGATGCGCCGTCTCAACCGGGCGGAGTACCAAAACACCATGACGGACCTGCTGGGTTTCGAGATAAATTACAGCGAGGATCTGCCGTCCGACGCCCGCTCCCCGGAAGGATTCAAGAACAACGGCGCCTCCTTGGGCATGACCGCCCTACAAGTCGAAAACTATCTCAAAATCGCGCGAAAGGCCTTGGATTTCGTCCTTGTGGAGGGAGAGCAAGAGGAGAGAGAAATTACCGAACTGGATCGAAACAAAGGGGCCATAAAAACCCCCCAAAGCAAGCGTTTCCCCGGCCTTTCTTCGGAGCGCCTAGGGAGAGTGAACTTTTGGCACGGAGCCTTCAAGGATTTGCCGCGGACAGGTAAATTCAGCATTCGCGTGAAGGCCTACACGGACCGCAAACCCAGCCAACCAGCCCCCATACTCTTCGCTCAATATGGTTATTTCGTTCCAGGGCTAACCCAGAATATAATGGGCGACGCCGGAGAAATCACCATTATGTCGAATACTCCGGAATATTATGAAATTCCCGGTTGGCCCGAGTGCTTCCCCCTGCCGGAGGCTCACGTGCCGAACGACAAGTTAAGCGGTATTATCGCACTGCAAAACACACTCGACGACGGCAATCCGCTCCCCAAGGCCGTCAACGAGGTAATCGAGGAAAAAGACAAGAAAGGAAAGATCAGGAAGAGGAAGGTCAAGGTCTATCCGGAGGACCCTGATTTCCCTCGCATCATCATCGAGTCCGTCGAGTTCGTCCGCAACGATTATCCGTCCTGGCCCCCGCCGCTGCACCAAAGAATCATTCGCGAAGGGGAGTCATTGTCCGATCCGCAGGCGCTCGAGAAAATATTGGCCCGCTTTCTTCGACGGGCTTGGCGACGACCGGTCAACGGGGATGAAATGGAAAAGTGGCTGGCCCACTACGAAAGAATGCGTAAGCAGGCGGATACTCCTGTCTCGGCCCTCAAGGAAACCTTGTCCGCCGCCTTGGCCTCCTCCCACTTCCTTTACCTCATCGAGCCCTTCAAGTCCGATGAATCGAGAAAGCTCAACGCCCACGAGTTAGCCGCTCGCCTTTCTTATTTCCTCTGGAGCTCGATGCCGGATGAGGAACTGTTCGCCTTGGCTGACTCCGGTCGCTTGCTCGACACCAAGGTGCTCGGCGAACAATTCAAGCGCATGCTCGCGGATGAAAAGTCCGATCGCTTCGCCGATCAGTTCAGCATGCAATGGCTCGACCTTGAGGGAGTGAATCGGGTAGCCGTCAATCCCCAGTACTACAAGGATTTTGACAACCGCTTGAAGCTCGACATGGTCGGCGAGACGAAAGCCTTCTTCAAGGAAATCCTCCGCAGCGACACCTCGGCCCTGCAATTTCTCGATGCTGACTTCACCATGCTGAACGCCACCTTGGCCAAGCACTACGGGTTGAGCGGGCCGAAGTCCCAGTTCTTCGAGAGGGTTTCCTTGAAAAACACGAATCGCCCGGGAGGTCTCCTCGGTCATGCCTCCACCCACCTTGCCGGTTCGGACGGAGCGGATTCTCATCCGATCAAGCGTGCGGTCTGGATCAGGGAACGTCTCTTGCACGATCCTCCCAATCCACCTCCGCCTGATGTCCCCAGTGTGGAAAAAAGCGTGCCTGACTTTGAGAAGCTTTCCATTCGAGAACAACTCGCAGTTCATCGAAAGAAGGAGGCCTGTGCGGATTGCCACCGGAGTATTGACCCGTGGGGAATTGCTCTTGAGGCATATGATGCCATCGGCCTCTACAGGCAAAAGACAGCTCGAAGAAGGAAGCCCGTTTCCTCAGAAACCGTGCTGCCCGGAAATCACGAGATCTCGGATTTGGCTGATCTCCAGAAATACATGCTCAATGAAAGACGCGAGCAATTTTCCAAGGCATTGGTCTCAAAATTACTTACCTACGCCTTGGGTCGCTCCCTGAAATTCGAAGACGAACTTTTAATTGAAGAACTGAGTGTTAACTTCGCAAAGGATGACTACCGGCTTTCTGGTTTGATGAAAAATATAGTCACGGGCCGGCCTTTTTTATCGCGATAAGAACCATAAACATGTATTTTTCAGAGGCAGTTACGAAGTCATTATGATGAGTCAAAAGGCATTCCAAATGAATCGTAGAACCATGCTCAAGGCGGCGGGCATCTCGCTCGCGTTGCCTTGGATGGAGTCACTTGCGGGTGCCAAGACAAAATCGCCTCCACGTCGATTCTGTTCCATCTATTTCCCTTATGGGGTAAGTCTACCCAAACAGGATGGGGAATACGGTCAGTGGAACTGGTTTCCAAAGGGTTCAGGCAAGGACTTCACCTTCAACAAATCCCTTGAGGTGCTGGAGCCCTTTCGCGATCAGGTCACAATTCTGGGAGGCTTGTCTCATCCCAAGGTACGCCGGATCGGTGGGCACGATAGCGGGGATACTTTCCTCACCGGCGAGGAACTTAGTCTTGCTACTACCGGGCTGAAAAATTCAATTTCTCTGGACCAGTTCATGGCACGCACGCACAAGCTGGGGGCAAGCACCCGGTTCACAAGCCTGGTACTCTCTTCTGATGGCGGCACCGGCATGCCCACGCGTGCCAATACCCTTTCTTTTTCTCGCACCGGCCAACCTATTCCTTCTTTCAACCGCCCAGCTATAGTTTTTGAGCGCTTGTTTGGATTGAAGGGAGACTCCATCGAAGCTCAGAGAAAAGGTCTGACCCGAACAGGCAGCCATCTCGACCTGTTGCTCGGCGAGGCCAAAAGCCTGCACCGTAAATTGGGCAAGGCAGACCAAGGCAAGCTGGACCAGTATCTGACTTCCGTTCGCGAGATTGAGCAGGACGTCGAGCGTTCGGCTCAATGGCTGAAAGTACCACGTCCTAAAGTGAATGCTGAAGGGCTTAGTCTTGATGCGGATAACGAAACGCCGGGCAAGCTCATTCACACGATGTTAGACTTGGTTGCCCTTGCATTCCAAACCGATTCTACGCGCTTTGCAACTTATCAGCTGGCGAGCATGCATGGGGCAATCTCTATAGCTAACAAGTTTCCAACGCTCCTTGGTTTCAATAAGGGCGCCCACGGATTGGCTCATGAAGCGGGTAAAGGTTTGGGTGCTGAGAACAGAGGCAAATGGGATCGTTATCAAGCCGAATGTTTGGCTTACTTAATTAAGAGGTTGAGCCAAATGGAAGAAGGTGATGGGTCTGTGCTGGACAACACCTGCATCTTTTACGGGAGCAGTAATAGCACGACTCATAACAATAACAATTACCCACTGATCCTCGCCGGCGGTAAAAACATGGGCTATAAACATGGACAATATCTCACCTTCGACAAGGATGTTCCTCTAGCCAACCTCTTTGTCACCATGCAAAAACGAATGGGCGTAAAGGCTGACTCCTTTGCCGACAGTACCGGCGGACTCGAAGCATTGGTGACGTAGCCGTTGGTAGGAGGCTTCAACTTTCTCTTGCCGTGAAGCCCAGCTTTGCGCATGTTGCGCGGCTTCATGTTGACACTGGCGGGAGTAGAAAAATCTTTTGGCGGGCGCACGCTGTTTAGCGAGGCTTCGTTGCAGCTGAACCGTGGCGATCGCCTGGGCCTCGTGGGGCCCAATGGCGCTGGGAAATCCACGCTTTTCAATCTCATTCTCGGCGAGGAATCGGTGGACAAAGGTAAGGTGGAACGCCTGCGCAACCTCGATCTCGGATTTTTGCCTCAGGAAAGTTTGCCGGTGGGGGATGGCACGGTGCTGGAATTGGCGCTGTCGTTCTCGCCGGAATTTCTGTCCGCACGCGGGAAGATTCAGCGCGGCGAACACGTGGAGCCAGACGAGTACGATCTGTACAACGAAATGGGCGGCCCGCAGCTCGAGGCCAAGGCGAAGCGCATCCTTGCGGGCTTGAGCTTTCGCGACAGCGATCACAACCGCCCCGCGCGCGAGATGAGTGGCGGCTGGATTATGCGCGCGCACCTCGGCCGGTTGCTGGTGCAGGAGCCGGACTTGCTGATGCTCGATGAGCCGACGAATCACCTCGACCTCGAGGCGCTGCTTTGGGTGCAGGAGTATCTCAAGAATTATCCCGGCGCGATTTTGATGATTTCGCACGACCGCGAGTTCATCAACCAACTCGTGCATGGCATCCTCGAGATTCGCCGCGAGCGGCTGTTTCGTTGGACGGGAAATTACGATTCATTTTTGCAACAACGCGACGCGCACGAAAACCAACAACTCGCCGCGCACAAAAATCAGCAGCGTCAGATTGATCATCTGCAAACATTCGTCACCCGTTTTGGCGCGAAGAACACCAAGGCCACCCAAGCCAAGAGCAAGCAAAAGCAAATCGATCGCATGAAGGCCGCGATGGTGGACGCGCCGCAAGGCGAGGAGCGCCGGATGAAAGGCTTCCGCTTTCCGCAACCCGCGCGCAGTGGCCAACGCGTGCTCACGCTCAAGGGCATCGATTTCGCCTATGGCGACAACGAGGTGTACCGCGGAATGGAAATCGAAATCGAACGCGGCCAACGCACCGTGCTCGTGGGCCCCAACGGCGCAGGCAAATCGACGCTGTTAAAACTCCTCGCCGGCGTGCTCACGCCTCAAGCCGGTCAGCATCTCCCCGGGCATAATTGCAAGAGCGGTTATTTTTCGCAAAACCGCGTGGACGTGCTGAACCCCGCCGCCACCGTCCTCGAGGAAGCGCTCGACACCCCCGAACGCCTCACCGAAGAACATGCCCGCACGGTGCTTGGCTCATTCCTCTTTCGCGGCGACGACGTTTTCAAACGTGTGGGCATCCTCAGCGGCGGAGAAAAAAGTCGACTCGCGCTGGTCAAACTCCTGCTCGATCCGCCCAACCTTTTATTGATGGACGAGCCCACCACCCACCTCGACATCGCCAGCATCGACGCCCTCATCGCCGCGCTCAAGCAATACGAAGGCACCCTCGTTTTCATCAGCCACGACGTCCATTTTATCCGATTGATTTCCGAGCAAACCATCCATGTCAACGCCGGTCGCCTGCGAAACTTCCCCGGCGGGTACGATTATTATTTGCAAAAGACCCACGCCGAAACCGCCCGCGCCGGCCTCACCGGCTGGCGCCAAAGCCGTCGCCACAAATCCTGCGAACGCCGCGCCCGCCAACAAAGGCGACCAACGCGCCCGCAAACGCGCCGAAGCCGAATCCCGTAACGCCAAAAGCCGCGACCGTCGCGTCATTGAAAAAGAAGTCAAACGCCTCGAAAAAGAAATCCAAAAAGCTGAAGCCCAAATCACAAAACTCACCGTCGAGCTGGAAGACCCTGGAACCTACGAAAACCCCGGCCGGGCAATGACCATCAACCGTGAACTCACTCAAGCCCAAACCACTCTGGACAGCCTCACCCCCGAATGGGAAAAAGCAGCGGGTAAGTTGGAGGCTTCCGAGTAGCGGTTATTCGCCGTCACCATCCGGAGATTGCCTCATCGTTTGCAGGCATTCTTCGTTGGTCATATCGCGGCAAGCCGGCGGGTGGATTATTGACGGCGTCGCTTTACTAGAGCTCTTTAATTTTAATATTGCGGAAGTAGAGGTTGTTGGGCTCGCCGTGGTCCTGCAGGCCGATGTAGCCCTCGAGCGGGCGGTCTTTCACCGGAGTTTTATCCAGTTGAATGTCGACGATCTGTTCTCCGTTCAGTTTCACCAGCAAGTGGGATCCTTTGCAGGTCACGATCATGGTGTTCCATTCTCCGGGTTTCTTGGACATGTTTTTGGAGGGACCCACCGTACGAATGATGCCGCCATGATCGTGTGGCCCCACTTTTGCCTTGCCGAATGAATCGAGTACTTGCGCCTCAATACCGGTCTCCACAGGGTTGTCGCGGTCGCGCACGCGAAAGTAAATGCCGCTGTTACCCTTGGGCGGGTACTTGTATTCCACGTGCAGCACAAAATCCTTATAAGTGCGCTTCGTCCAGAGGTAGGCCTTGTAACGTTGCCAGCCCTTTTCGCCTTTGCGCGGTTGGATGAGTACTGAGCCGTCCTTTTGCGGGAGCCAGTTTCCAGTGGTCTGCCAACCGGTGAGGTCTTTGCCGTTGTAAAGTGTTACCCAGTCTTTTTCCTTGGCCGAAACCAGAGGCGCGAGGGCGATGAGTATGACAAGAAATAATTTATTCATGATTGGTCCCTACTTGAGTTCAATGATCTCCAGATTGCGCCAGCGTACCTCGAAGGGACCGCTCTTTTTGCCGATGCCGTGCACCTGCAGGCCAATGAAGCCCTTGGGGTGGCTCTTAAGTTTCCCCTCATCCGTTAGGTCAGAGATTTGCGTGCCATTGATCCAGACTTGGATTCGCGCGCCTTGGGCGAGCACACGGTAGGAGTTCCATTGCTCGTCCTTGAAGTGCTTGTGCGGTTTGCGTTTGTCCGCGGGCGTCATCCAGCCACCAGCCGCCTCGCCATAAATGTAACCAGACTCCGCGCCGTTTTTGCCGCTGGACTCAATCTCCACTTGAGGGCCATTCACGCGTCCCTTGGGGCCACCGCGTGTTTGTGAGCGAACCTGCACGCCGGAGTTGAGGCCATTATCCACATTCACATCAAACTTAAGGTCGAAGTTGCCGTACAACTTGTTCGAGCACAAAAACGAGTTAGGGCTGCCCTCTTTCGTCTTGCCGATGATGATGCCTTTCTCCACGCGATACGTGGCCGTGCCGTTGAGCTGCGTCCAGCCCTTGAGCGTTTTGCCATCGAAGATGGGCGTGTAATCCTTGTCCTTTGCCAAAGCGGAAAAGTTGAGGGCCAATAATATAACAGAAGTAAGGAAGTGCTTGGTCATGAGAGAAATTCTGGCCTCACAGCTGCCGTTCGTCAATACCCGAAATGTGCTTTCGCGCTGCGTTATCGACAAAACCTCAGTCACCCACTAAAACTGCCTCACCGAATTTATGGACAGCACGATTTTTTGTGGCGGGATTCCTGCCTTGATGACGCCTTGCGGCGAGGACCGCGCGCCGAACACTGCCGCGTTGGTGCGCAAGGCGCAGGAGTTGATGGGCGCGGGGATGAACGCCGTGGTGTACTGCGGCTCGATGGGTGATTGGCCGTTGCTTACCGATGCCCAACGCCAAGCCGGCGTGGCCGCGCTCACGGAGGCCGGCGTGCCGGTGATCGTGGGCACGGGCGCGGTGAATACGCGCACCGCAGCCGCCCACGCAGCGCACGCGCAGGAGATTGGCGCGCGGGGGTTAATGGTCATCCCGCGATTGCTTTCGCGCGGCACTTCGCCTGCGGCGCAGCGGGAACACTTTGCCGCCATCCTCAGCGCAGCGCCGGAATTGCCGGCAGTGATTTACAACAGCCCCTATTACGGCTTCGAGACCAAGGCGGATTTATTTTTCGATTTGCAGGGTGAGTTTTCAAACCTCGTCGGCTTCAAGGAATTCGGCGGGGCGGAGGCATTGAGTTACGCCGCAGAGCACATCACCAGCCGCGACGAAAACCTCGTGCTGATGGCCGGCGTGGACACGCAGGTGTTTCACGGTTTTGTGAATTGCGGTGCGCGCGGCGCTATCACCGGCATCGGCAACTGCCTCCCCACCGAAGTGCTGCACTATCTCAAACTCTGCGAACGCGCCGTCGCCGGCTGCGCGCGCTCACGCGCATTCGCCCGTGAACTCGAGCAGGCGTTGCAAGTCCTCTCCACCTTCGACGAAGGCCCTGACCTCGTGCTCTATTACAAACACCTCCTCGTCGTGCTCGGCGACAGCGACTACGAACATCACTTCAACGAGACTGACAAACTCAGCGAAAGCCAAAGCAAATACGTCGAAGCACAGCTAAAAGTTTTCCAAAACTGGTGGGCCGATTGGGAGGGGAAGGGGTGAGTAGAGGATGTTCGTCTTTTTGTGAATGCGACTCTATTGGAGAGCAACATACAGAATCTATTTCTTATCAGTATATTAGTGAAAAAACGCAATGTCGGTTTGGTTGTTACAAACTCTGATCAACATTTTACCAGCTCTTACCATGTTGGTTGAAGGAGAATTCCCACAATAAAAAAACTCCGATAATCTAATCGGGGGAGGTAATTTATTTCTTAGGCACTTGGTTGATGGTGAGGTAAACCAGTTCATTGAAGGGCTCTGAATCGACCGATTCCAACTTAAGATTCATCTCCACTTGGTTCACCGGCTTGATGCCCGGGATTTGCAGGAGCACCGAGTGTCCATCTTTTGCTAATTTCACGCTGCTAATCTCTACAGTATCCTGGCCAACCTTGCCACTCTTGGGTGAGTATTGCTTGGAGCCGTAGTTTGCAGCCCATTTGTAGTTCCATTGTTTCAGCTGGTAGCTTGCTGGATCCATTGCGTTCTTAGGAGCGAGCTTGAAATTGAACTTCAATTCAATGCCATTATGCCTGACCTTTGTGTCGGTCAGCAGTCGCGCGGGCTTTCCGGTGTAGCGGAAGCGGTGGATGTGGCCTTGGGAAAGGCCCTTTCGTCCTCCTCCATTCCAGCCATTTAGGCCGGTGGCATACACCTGTCCATCAGCAGGATTCACACGCGCGCGGTGGATGCCAGTTAAGGCGTTCAGTTTAAGCCGCACGATGGCAGCCTGACTCTGCCCCTTCACTTCCTGCAACATCATGTAATAGAGCCAGCCCTTGCCGAAGCTGGTGTGGAGAAGGCGCCCAGAAAGCGGCCCCCAGCGCGGGTCATCCACCCAGAGCTGGCCGCCTGAGGAGTTGTCAAAATTCTGTGGCATCCAGATGAGGGGCTGATCGAAGCTCTTGGGCGGCACAACTTTGCGGTGATCGATGCGGCCACCATCAGGAGCCCACAGGCCACCCTTGTGCGTGTGGGTCTGCACGTAGCCGTAAAAACCGCCGGGCTTAAGCAGGCTGACCTTGGAGGCAGGCATCCAGCTACCTTGGTTGTCGCTGGCAGTCAATCGGCCATCAGGCAGGATTCCCATGCCGTTGGGAGTGCGGAACCCAGTGCAGTAGACCTCGCGCCGCTTGCCATCAGGCGAAACCTTGATCACAGCACCGGGCAAGGCGTGGGAGGTGTATTGGCCAGCCTTCACGTAATAGAGATTACCAGCCGCATCCTGTTGCAGATCAAAATTAAACGCATGGAAATAAGTGGAGACATCGGTATCGGCGCTGAAGCTCTCGTAGAAATCCGCTTCGCCATCATTATTGAAATCATGCAGTCGCGTGAGGCGATCCTTGCAGGTGACATACACCTTGCCTTCAATCACCTGCAGACCGAATGGCTCATACATGCCGGCAGCAAAGCGCTTCCACCTGAGGTTCGCCAGTGACTTGTCGATGCCAGAGACAATCCATACATCCCCGCCATGGGTACACACGGCCATGCGGCCATCAGGGAAAAAGGCGAGGGCTGAAGTGCGGAGCCACACATTGCCGGGAATCTTTCCGGGTAAGGTAAGAGTATCAAGCGTGTAAGCCTCATCATTTGAACCAATCGCGCCATTGGTGGTGATCACCTCAGGCCAACGTTGTTTACCACCCTTGAGGCGCTGGGCCGGGTCAGGCAATTCATTCTTCAGCTTCAGAAGCCCAAGGTAACCGGCCAAGGATAAGAGCTGCGCATCGCTCTGGCCGCTGTAGCGGATGACCTGGAAGAGGCGGTCCCGTTTGGAGGCGGGAATGGTCAGCACCATGCGGTTGCGTTCATCAAAGCTCCACTGCAGGTCATCGGTCTGGCCGAAGGTGGCCGCAGCGGTGAACTGACCAAGGCCCTGCTTGGCGGGCAAACCGCTCACAATGATTTGGTCAGCAGGACTAGTTGCAGTGTTAACCAGTTTTACCGTCGGGGCCTTGGGATCCAGAAAGCCCTTAATCAGGTCCGGCATTTCCAACTGCCCCACACTTAGTTGCAGCGGTTGTGTACCTGCAGCAACGTGCAGGGTATGGACGACGGCCCCGTAGCCCTGCGCCTTGGCTGGCATCTCCAAAATATCCCGGCCATTGATGGAATAGGAGAGTACAAGGTTATCCTCGTGAAGATAGTGCCCTCGGTATTCCATCCACTTGGCAGGAATGGGGCCGCGGGGAAGGAGGTTTTCTTTCGGGTAATTGAAGATGCCTTCATGCGCCCATTGCCAGGACTGCAGGCCGGTAATACGTTCACCCTGAATTTCCGGCACACCCTCGCCGCGTTCACGATAATGTTGTGTGCTGTGCAAGTTCAGGAACCCCTTACGCCAAAGAGCTGCCTGATCCATGGAGTGCAAGTTGTAGCTGATGGTGTGGTTCTCTCCCAGCTTCACGGTGAGCACACTGGAAAGTTTACGGCCCAGCTGTGAGGCCAAGGCCGGCCCGAAGTCGCGCTCGACCTTCTTTGTAGTAGCGACAACGGCATTCACCTTAGGCAAACCCACCAGGTACTGGGGCTTCAGGGCCTGATACTTCGGATGCATCGGCTTCATGAATTTTTCACGGATGTAATGGATGACATCGTAACGCTCCTGCGGAGTCATCCACGTCTGCGGTCCCATGAGCCCATTGCCCTTGGTGAGGGTCAGGAACATTGAATAGGGGTCGGTGCCAAATTTGAGTTCGCCCGTGCCAAAGGCGCGCGCAATAGGCAGGGCCGGAGTCTTGCCGTCACTACCGTGGCAGTTGATGCACAAGTTATTGTAGATGTCCTGACCCTTGGCGAAATTCTTTGGGCCCAGTTGCCTGAGGATCCCAGCATGATCGACTGTGTTGGATACAATCTTTGCCTTTTGAGCCAAAGCTAGGTTGGCAAAAATAGTAAGACTGAAAATCGCGGTAACGATGGGAATGAGTTTCATTGCGGCGGAGAATATCACTAAGGAGGCGAGCTGCCTATTGTAAATCGGCTGGCAATTTTATAGTGAGCCGGTTCATCGAATCCGTTTTTTGAATAAAACAGGGAAAAAGACCCACTTTTTGATTATAATCGACTTTTGAGTCCTATGGCATGGGCGTGGAGGCATTGTGCACATCTCTCGTGCCGTTCGTCACGAGAGGGGGGATGGAGTGCATTTGCGGCGTGCAGTACGTCACGAGCGGGGTGGCATTGTACATATCTGATGTGGCATGCGGCACAAACAGGGTGGCGAAGTGCAGCAGTCTCGTGGAGCAATGCAGATCATTCATGTAGCATGGAGGACGTCGAAAGGATTTGCCTGCTCAACGCTTACAATCCACGACATCAAGCGATACTAATTCCAAAATCAACCGGGCGGTGTGGATGGATATCCCCGTGGCGAATCTCGATCGTCCATTCGGGTTTGTCGATCAGTTCCCACGTACTATTGAAACAATACGCGGAGAAAAATTGATGGGCTTTGTCGGAATCGAAGTCGGGCATGGCGTGCCCGTTGGTTAGTTTGTCTCGGGTGCGTTTTTAAGAAAATCCACTTGGCCCGTTTCGATGGAGTATTCGGCACCTACGATTTGGAGGTCGTGATTTTGTACGAGGTTTTCGAGGATGGCGGAGCCGTGGCGGAGTTGGTCGACGGAGGCGCGGACATTGGCGAGCATGGCGTCGTGTAGCAATTCGTCGTGATCACGGTCACTTTTGTTGGCAAAGAGTGGCTCTACGGAGGGTCGGATACGGTCGACAATGGAGGCGAGATTGGGCGAGTGGATTTCGTTAGGAGTTTCGAGTTGCTCGACCGTGGCCTCGATGGCCCCACAGTTGGAATGGCCGAGCACGACGACCAGCCGCGTGCCGTAGCGTTCGGCGGCAAATTCGATGCTGCCCACTTGCGAGGGCGCCACGATGTTGCCGGCCACGCGGATGACAAAGAGGTCGCCGAGACCGTGGTCGAAGACAATTTCCAACGGCACGCGGGCATCGGAGCAGCCGAGCACGATGGCAAAGGGCTCGTGGCCTTTCATCACTTCGGTGCGGCGCTCGCGGTTGGTGAGGTCTTTCACCACGCGCCCGCCGTTGACGAATCGTTGATTGCCTTCCTTGAGTTGCTGAAGTGCTTCGGTGGCGGTAATCATTTTCGGCGGGGAGCCTAACCCGTCGCGGCCCGCGCGTAAAGCCGTGGCTGTTCGCAGCGTGTCATGCCTCTAGCGCTTCGCATTTGCGCTTGAGGTTTTCTAGTTCCTTACGCGCGGCTTCGCAGCCGCCTTTTTTCATCAGCCAACCGAACAGGAAAAAGAACACTTTCAGAAAACCCTTCGGCGTGACATCTGAATTCTGCGTTACGCGCGTGCGGCCTTCGTCCAGCGATTCAAATGTGTACGCCGCCTCAATATCAAACGAATCGCCAACCAGCACCACCGTGCTCGCGGTGGGCGGCTCGTAATGCGTCACCTCGCCAGGGAACTCCATGCGCCGCCCGCGTTCTTCCGTCACCGTGCAAAATTTCGTGCCCAAACCACCGTCGTTCTTCTCCTCAATCATCACGTCCTCGACGACACAGGAGCTCCACTCGGCGACGTTTTTATTAGTGTAATCAAAAACCGCCTCAATCGGCTTATCAATTTCAACGGCACAGGAAGATTGCATAACGCCGGAAGTATCCGGCGACGATGCAAGTTTGGCAACCCTTCGTAATGTAGCCCGGCCCAACGGGCCGGGACAATTGCGCTAACGCTGAAACCGGCTGCGGCCTCGGCTGTTTTGATGGCTGTTGCGTCCGCGCGATTGCGGGCGTCCGCCTCGGCTATGGCCACCGCCACCGCCGCTACGACCACCACCGCCACCACCACCACCGCCACGGCCACGACCGAAGTTTTTCGGCGCGGGTTGGCTAGAGTGAAAGGCGCGTTCGCAGTGAAATGGATGTTCCATCTCGGCGGGCACGGGTTGGTCGAGCAGGCGCTCGATGCTGCGCAGCAAAGCGCGGTCTTCGGCGCTGCAGAATGAAATCGCGTTGCCGTCGTTGCCCGCGCGGGCGGTGCGGCCGATGCGGTGCACGTAGGTTTCCGCTTCCATCGGGAGGTCGTAATTAATCACGTGCGTGATGTCGTCGACATCGAGTCCGCGTGCGGCGACGTCTGTGGCAACGAGCACTTGATAGCGGCCGCGTTTGAAGCCATCCAGCGCGCGTGTGCGGGCGGCTTGTGTTTTGTTGCCGTGAATGGCCGTGCAGTGGATGCCGGCCTTCTCCAAGGTTTCCGCCACGCGATTAGCTTGATGCTTCATCTGCGTGAAAATCAGCGCCTTGCCAACGGGGAATTTTTCAAACAACGCAACCAATAGCGCGTCCTTGTCTTTTTGGCCGACGAACAACACTTTTTGTTCGATGCTTTCCACCGCCGGTTTGTCCGGCGTGATGGCGACGCGCACGGGGTCGGTCACCATTGTGTGGGCGAGCTGCACCATCTTGGGCGTCATGGTGGCGGAGAAAAACAGCGTCTGCCGTTCCGCCGGCAGTTTACCGATCACGCGCTGGATGTCGGGGATGAAGCCCATATCGAGCATCCGATCCACTTCATCGAGCACGAAAACTTCCACCTCGTGCAATTTGATGTGGCCTTGTTGCATCAGGTCAAGCAAGCGGCCCGGCGTGGCGACAAGAATATCGACCCCGCGTTTGAGCGCGTTGACTTGGCGGTATTGATTCACACCGCCAAAGATGACCGTGTGGTTGAGGCGCAAAAAACGACCGTATGTTTTCAGGCTGTCACCAATCTGCGCGGCGAGTTCGCGTGTGGGCGCAAGGATAAGAGCGCGCGGGCAACCCTTGTTGGGTCGACGCGGTTCGCTGGCGAGCTGTTGCAGCAGCGGCAGCGTGAAGGCCGCCGTTTTGCCGGTGCCCGTTTGCGCGCTGCCGAGCAAGTCGCGCCCATCAAGCAAATGCGGAATGCACTCAGCCTGAATCGGCGTGGGGTCGCTATAACCCTGCGCGGCGACCGCCTTTTGCAGCTCCGGCACCAAAGTACCAAACGCCCCGCGCGGCCGGCCGGTGTACTCCGGCTTTTGCTTTTGCGGTCCGGGTTGAAATTGGGAATCGGACTGAGAACGCGCTTCGTTTTCAAAGCGGGGTTCGCGGGATTCATTCCGCGAGTTGGAATTCCCGTTATTCCGAGAATTCTGCGATTTTCCATTGGAGGATTTAGAGACACTACGTCCCTTGCGCGCGCGAGGCGCGTATTCGTTTACTTTCATTATTTTCCTGGTCCGGCGTGTTATAAACTCTCTACCCGCCGGACGCGTGGAAAAGAACGAGCCGAATGTTTCGGCGACTAACTCAGTTAAAAGGCCAAACCGAACAGCAGGCCTTTAACCCGAATCGGAATGTATTCGCAATCTACAGACAGAACCGCCTGCGCGAAAACCTCGTGAGCGGCGGTGTTTACAGGAATCTGACTTTTGAAACAAGAAAAAAATTCCAAAAGTTCAATAAACACGGTATTTGCGCGACTTGGACAAGTGGAGCTCTATACTGTTGCCATGCAATTGCAAACCAATCGTAGGAAATTTTTGGGTGCATTGACGGCGGGGGCGATTGCGGGACCGTTGCTTTCGGCTCGGCCGAATGTGGTTGGGGCGATTGATTCGCACTTTACGCCGCCGGCGGAGTGGCGGGGGAAGTTGGGGGCGTTTCGGTCGCTGTTGGTTTTTAAGGATGGGGCGCGGGTGAAGTCGCCGGCGGAGTGGGCGCGGCGGCGGTTGGAGATTCGTGAGGATTGGATGCGGTTGCTGGGGGCTTGGCCGGAGTTGATTGCGGAGCCGAAGGTGGAGGTTTTGGAATCAAAACGGCGGGAGAATTTTCAGCAACTCAAGGTGAGGTTTAAGTGGAC
The DNA here is from genome assembly GCA_937775205.1 of uncultured Verrucomicrobiae bacterium. GTDB lineage: Bacteria > Verrucomicrobiota > Verrucomicrobiia > Limisphaerales > UBA1100 > JACNJL01. The sequence continues at coordinate 139,595 of CALKBX010000005.1, forward strand.
GCCGGTTGAATCCACGACCGGCTATTTGCTTATCCCCGAGGGCAAAGGCAAACGGCCGGCGGTGGTAACGGTTTTTTATGAACCGGAAACGGCGATTGGGCTCGGCAAAAATCCGCATCGGGATTTCGCGCTGCAACTGGCGCGGCGCGGGTTTGTCGCGCTTTCCATCGGCACTACGGAGACGACGAACAACGGCACTTACGCCACCTATTTTCCATCGATAAAAAACGCCACTGTGCAGCCGCTCTCGATGCTCGGCTGCGTGGCGGCCAATGCGTGGCACGTCCTCGCACAACGACCGGAGGTGGACAGTACTCGCATCGGTATCGTCGGCCATTCGTACGGCGGCAAGTGGGCGATGTTCGCCTCGTGTTTGTTTGACAAATTTGCCTGCGCCGCGTGGTCTGATCCCGGCATCGTTTTCGACACGCGCCCGAGCGTGAATTACTGGGAACCGTGGTACCTCGGTTATCACCCCAAGCCGTGGCGCAAACGCGGCGTGCCCACCGCCGCCAATCCCGCCCGCGGGGTTTACCCCAAGCTCCTCGCCGCTAAGCGCGACCTTCACGAACTGCACGCGCTAATGGCTCCGCGACCGTTCCTCGTCAGCGGCGGCTCCGAGGATGGCCCACATCGTTGGGAAGCACTCAATCACACGATCGCCGTCAACGATTTGCTCGGCGTCAAAAACCGTGTGGCGATGACTAATCGTCCCGCCCATTCGCCGAACGAAAAAAGCAACGCGGTGATTTGCGATTTCTTTGAGCGGTTTTTGAAGGGGTGATTTTGGATGTTCGGACTCGCAAGCTCGTCCCTCCAATGCAACTGTAGCCGTGTCTTCGATGGAGGGACGAGCTTGCGAGTCCAAAATGAATTTTTGAGATGAATGCCTTTAAGGACATCGCCACCTGCACCTTTTGCTCTTTGGTTGGTTGCGTGCACCACGGCGCAGGGGCCGGTGGGGACGGACGCCATTGTGGTGCTGAAATCCGGCAGTTGACCTAATGGGGCGCGTGCGGTCGCACGTTTGCGGGAGGTTTTGGCGGAGCACAAGATTTCGCTATCCATTCGTATTCAGGATATTACCATCGAAGAAGAGGCGGTGCGGCATCGTTATCTTGGCAGCCCTTCCATTCGGATTCACGGGCTGGACATCGATCCGGAAGCGCGCGCCTTCGACGACTACGGCCTCGGCTGACGCCGCTATCCGGACGCCGGCGGCGTACCGACCAAAGCCATGATGCTCGAAGCCCTGCGCGAGGCGGAGTTGATTGATTGAAGTTTAATGAACACAGATATTCACGATGCACAGGATGATGAATCCTGAATATCCTGCCCATCTGTGTTAAAGCAATCCTCTGAAAATCCGTTGGGCGAACATTGATTCTCGCTGAACCGATTGAGGGTGTTTAACCCAAAGCTCCGCCTGCAGGGGTGTCCTCAAATAGTGGGAGTCGCCCCTAGGCGGGTTGGAGTTGTTGAGCGGGGCGAAGGTTAGACAACCTTCACGCCGGAAGCCTGCGGGCCTTTACGGCCTTCGGTTTCCTCAAACTCAACGGCATCACCTTCCTGAAGTTGGCCGCCATCCACCTCGTTGATGTGGACGAACAAATCTTTGCCGCCGTCATCGGGTTGGATGAAACCGAAACCTTTTTGGTCGAAGAACCGAGCTACTTTTCCTGTTGGCATAATCTTATTTTGTTAAGTCGCCTTGCTGGCGATGCGCGGAGAGTGCCCGAATGAGTCGCGATGGCAAGCGAATTCCTGAAAAATCGTCAATAGCTTCGGTGTGCTTCAGTAAAATGCAGACTAATCTCGCATTTGGGGTTGCCTTTCAGGGGGCTTTCGCCACCATCCGCGCACAGATGAAACGCATCATTTCCTATTTCACGTTTGTGCTGATGGCGGCCGCGGTTTTTGCCGGGGACACGCGCTGCTTTGAGCTTCGCATTTACACGGCCAACGAAGGCAAGCTCGCGGCGCTTCAAGCGCGCTTTCGCGATCACACTTGCAAGTTGTTTGAAAAACACGGGCTTACCAACGTGGGTTATTGGGTGCCGGTGAATGCAAAGGATGCGCGGCTCATTTACGTGATTAGCTCGCCCGATCGCGCGGCGCACAAAAAATCGTGGCGGGGATTTCTCAATGATCCGGATTGGAAAAAAGCCTTCGCGGCCTCCATTAAGGACGGCCGACTTGTGGCTGAAATTGACAGCACGTTTCTGAGCGCCACGGATTATTCGCCCGCGGTGAAGCCCGCCAAGGCGAAGGATGGACGGGTATTCGAGCTACGCACTTACACGACGGCGGAAAACCGGCTGAAGAATTTGCACGCGCGGTTTCGCGATCACACTTGCAAAATTTTTGAAAACCACGGGATGACCAACATCGCATACTGGACACCGATGGACGCCGACAAAGGCAAGGCCAACACGCTCACCTATCTCATCTCGCACGCCAGCCAAGCGCAAGCCGGCAAAAACTGGCGTGGGTTTGGCGGCGATCCCGCTTGGAAAAAAGCCCGTGCTGCATCCGAGGCCGATGGCAAAATCCTCGCCAAACGGCCCGCGCGCCTTTACCTCAAAGCCACGGATTTTTCGCCCATCAAATGAACACGGATTTTTACGATGTCAAGATAATGAATCCTAATCATCCTGGACATCTGTGTTAACACCCGAAACCCAAATGTGTTATTGCGTTGGTCGCTGGAAGGCCTGTGTGTATGGTCGCGCGCGGGGGGATTCTCCTTTTCTAATTTGAAGATGAATAATTTTTTGAGCCTCAAGCGAAAGAGCAAATCTTGAATTCACAAAAGCAAGAGGTCATCGCGGGTATGGAGGGATTTGTCTCCGGCCAGCTTGGGTTGTTGGATTCGCTGGACGAATGCTGGCAGCCGCAGGATTTATTGCCGGACTTGACGGCCGAAGATTGGGCGGATCGGGTGAAGGCATTTCGTGCACCATCGGTAGGTCTTGTCCGATGCGGTGCTGGTGGTGTTGGTGGGCGATATGGTGACGGAAGAAGCGCTGCCAACTTATCAGTCATTGCTCAACGGCTTCGAGGGCATCGGCGACAAAACCGGCGCCGACGAAAGCCCGTGGGCGCAATGGACGCGCGGCTGGACGGCGGAAGAAAATCGGCACGGGGATTTGCTTAACAAATATCTGTACCTCACCGGCCGCGTGGATATGCGCGCGGTGGAGCTGACGATTCAAAATTTATTGCGCAACGGGTTTGATCCCGGCACCGCGCAGGATCCGTACAAGGGGTTTGTTTACACCTCGTTTCAGGAACGGGCCACCAAGATTTCGCACAAAAACGTGGCCCAGCTCGCGCGCGCCGAAGGCGACGAACATTTGCAAGCCATTTGCAGCGCCATCGCCACTGACGAAGCGCGCCACGAAAAGGCATACACCAATTTCATGGGCCACATTTTCGAGCAAGACCCCAACGGCGCGGTGCTGGCGTTTCGCGATTTGATGCGCGACCAAATCGTGATGCCCTCGCACCTGATGGAAGATGGCGCGGGCCCCGGCTTGTTCGAAAGTTTCTCCACCGTCGCGCAGCAACTCGGCGTGTACACGGCGAAACATTACGCGGAGATTGTCGAGCACCTCGTCCGTCGCTGGGATGTGGAACACTTGGCCGGGCTCACCGGCGAGGTCGCCGAGGCGCAGGATTATTTGTGCCGACTCGGCGCGCGTTATGCAAAACTCGCCGAGCGCAGCCTACACCGCCAATCCAAAGTAGAGCCACGGCAGTTCAGTTGGGTTTTCAGCCGGGCGGTGTAAAACACCTCGATTTTGAATACAGATATTCACGATGCACAGGATAATGAATCCTGAATATCTTGCCCATCTGTGTTCAGCGAAAACGTGTTATTTGAAGTCCGCCGGCTTCAGGTTTTTCTCCGGCCAAAAGTTGCCTCGGCGGAAGCTGTATTGGGTGGGCTCGAATTTGCCGACGAGATCTACTTTCGTGCCGGTTTTGGGCACTTCTAAATCTATTAACCAATACGCGCCATTCACCAACATCCGGCGGGTGCCGGCGGCGGTGAGGTCAGTGGAGGAACCCATTGTGGTGGCGAAGGTCTTCCCCTTTTTGCCGCCGGGGATTTGATAACTTTTCGTCCAGGCCACAGGCATCATCGGGCTGTTTTTGCGGCCGGGCACGGCCACGTGATCCGTGGGTTTCATTCCGAAAAATGGGTCGTTGGTTTTCGCCCCGGCGCGTTTGGTGACTTGGCCGAGGATGATGGGCTGGCTGTCGCCGGGCAAGGGCAGCCGCACGCCGTACACATCGGTGGGGCCCCACACATCGCCATTTTTTAATCCGCGCAAAATAGGGTGGCCCATTGCTTTCGGCGCGAGGAGGCCCACGGTGCTTTCGCTTTTGTGGCCGCCGTGATGGCTGATCCATTTTTCGCCGAGCACCAATCGGCCAAAGCCGCCGGTCCATTCTTTTTTGTCGCCGTTGTAGCCGTTGCCGTAATGGCCGTAAGTTTTGTCGCGGCTGATATTGAAACCGTGCGTGGCCGTGCGCATTCCAATCACCGGGCCGCCGCGCCGCAGGTAGTCATCGATATCTTTCATCTGCGCGTCCTTGAGATCGCGGAAGCGCGTGGCGATGATCATGAGATCCGCAGTCTTCAACGCCTCGGTGCCGGGGATGTTGCCGCGGTTATTGGGATTGATCATCCCCGTTTTTTCATCAATGGAAAACAGCACCGTGCATTTGAACCCGTGGTGCGTGGCGAGAATTTTGCCGAGCTGCGGCATTGCCTCCTCCGAGCGATATTCCTCATCACCGGCAATGAGTACGATGTGCTTCCCTTTGCCCGGGCCGTTTTTGCCCTCAAACACCAGCCAATCCTGCCGGGCTTGGAGTTGGGGGACGATGAGGGCGGTGGCGAAAAGTAATGTGAATAGTTTTTTCATGGGATGAGATTTGTTTCGGAACGCCGTTATTTTAGCCGTTCAAAGGCCGACTGCAAACCACAAATGCAAATGGGCAGAGTTGCCCTGCGCATTACTTTTTTTGGCCGGGGTTGAAGAGTTCGAACAGGCCGGGGGGGAGGCCGTTGACGTTGCCGTTGTCGAGGGTGCCGGCTTTGGTGGGGTCTAGCATGATTTCGATGCGGTTGTTTGTGCCTTCGAGCATGCGGTCGAGGCCTTCGTCTTTGGAATCGGTTTTGATGGATTGGATGAGCTTTTGGCGGTTACGAAGGGTTTGCTCGGAGTTGTCGCCGCCGGTGAGGTGGCCCAGCACGAGGAAACGGATGGGGCCGAGTTCTTTGTTGGTAACCACCTCGGCGAAGAATTTGTCGCTGTCGGCGTTGGTGCCCACGTGTTTGAGGATGGCATCGCCGAGGGCCATTTTGTCGCCGTCATCGGTGAGGCTTTTGTCGTTTATTTTTGCGTACAACAGCGGCACGGCTTTTTCGCCGAGGACGGAGGTGAGGTAGTGGACGACGGCGCCATCGACGCGGCCTTCGGGGGTGATGATTTGGGTCTTGGCGATGTCGACGAAAGTGGCGTCGCGGTATTTCACGAGGAGGGCAAAAAGGTAGGCGCGGGAGGTTTCGTCGAAGAGGCTTTGGGCATTTCCGTCGGGGGTGTGCTTGAGGAGCAAATGTGCGGTCTCGAGAATTTTATCGCGATAGGCATCGCCGGCGATTTTTTCGAGCAAGCCGTCGAGGTAAGCCACCTCGAGGCCTCGGCCGGTTTTGGCCAACACGTTGGCGAGGATGGCTTCGGCTGGGTTGCCGCCAATATCGGCCACCACGTCCAGCAGGCCGAGCCGCAAGGAGCGCGGGGCGAGTTGGCGGGTTTGTTTGAGGAGTTCGCGGGACATGAAATAGCTACCAAAGCCCGAGCGCACAAAGCCACTGATGCGGCCTTGCGTGCCGTCTTCGCCTTTGGCCTTGGCAGCGGCGGCGGCGGCTTGTTCGCCGTCGAAGGCGATGGCGTTGGATTCGTATTCGATGTCCACGGGATTTTCCTGCAGCAAAAATTCCCTGATCGGCGGGAACGCGGCTTCGCCGGCGTCGGTGAGGCCCACCATATAATGGATGACGCGGCGCATGGTTTGCTGGCGGTTGGCTTCGCCGGGGCGCACGGTTTTGAGTTCCTCGAGAATTTCCTCGGGCTTGATGCTGGCGGTGACGGTGATGATTTTTTCTTTTTCCACCGTGGTGATGCGGTTGCCATGGGCGTCGGTGCTTTTGAGTTCACCGCGCAGTTGCGCGATTTGTTCCTTTAGTTTTTCATTTTCCGAATCATGACTTGCTGCGGCGGGTGCAGCGGATTTGAGGATGAATGTGGCGGCGGCACCCACGAGGGCGGCTACGAGGATTGCGATGACTTGTTTCATTATTTGGGGTCTCCAGATTGGCGGCGTTTTTGCTCTTCGCCCAGTCGTTTATCCATGGCGGTGAAGCCGAATTGCAGGAGGATGTCACTGGATTGTTTGCGCACATCGCCGAGCAACTTACGGCGGGCGACGATGACGTGCACCGGGTGCTCGTCCACATCGCGCATCAACGCGCCGAGCGGTTGGGCGATGTGCTCGTAGCGTTTGAAGTCGAACATATCGCCCTTCTTCATTTTGGCGAGGCCTTCTTTTACGCTCTCGTGGAAAATGGCGTCGGCCTCGGGGCTGGTGCCGATGAAGCGTAGGGCGGCATCGCGCAGGGCGGCTTTGTGAAATTCATTTGTGATACGCGGATCTTTGTACGCGGCCAACAGAATGGGCATCGCCTCCGCGCCGAGCACTTGGCGCAGGTACGAGAGCGCGTAGCCATCGAGCGAGCCATCCTCGGTGATGAGCAGCCCCTTGGCGGTGTCCACAAAAATGCGGTCATTGTGTTTCACGAGGATGGAATAAAGATAACCCTTGGTGCGGCGATCCAGTTCGCTGGCGTCCTCGGCCAAGGTGGGCGGGTTGGCGAGGATGCCGCGGGTGACGGCGAGGATGCGGTCGAGGTATTGGTCCGGTGCGATTTCCTGCAGGGCAATTTCAAGGTAAGCGACTTCAACGCCGCGCAGGGTTTTTTCTAGCACCTTCAGCAGCAACTGTTCGGCGGAGTCGCCGCCGATGTGGGCGATGGTTTCCAGTAATCCCAAACGCAGCGTGGGCGGGAATGAATTGTCCGGTTTCGGAAAAGGACGAAAGTAACGGCCGGCCTCGCCTTCGCGGTATTTGCGGCGGCGGGCTTCGTCATCATTACGCGGGGCGGGGCGAGGTTCAGTCGGGAGATTGAATTCCAAATCCTGGCTGGCCGCCAAAAATTCTTCGATGGGCGGCAGCGCGTCCACGCTAAGATCCACTAACGATTCAAAATAATGTACTGCGCGGCGTTTGGTGCGGCCATCAGTGGCTTGGAGCGTTTGGAGTTGGGCGAGATAAAAAGCGGCGTCCGGGCGTGGCTCGGATTTTTCCTCAGCGGGCACTTCCACCGTGATCACCTCGGGGTTATTGCGCCGCGCCTTGAGCGATTGATTTTCGCGGCGCAGTTCGGCGAGCGATGCGAGGTAGGAATCGTTGGCCTCGCGTTCCTCGCGCGGGGGCGCGGTGTCACGGGTCAGCACATAAGTGGCAGTGCCTCCGGTTAGTGCGGCAGCGAGAATTGCAATAAGTTGTTTCATTGATATAATTTCAAAGGTCACGCGCCTCCGTGATTCGGCGGCTTAATCGAGGCTTGTATTCGCGGAACCAAATAGACGCGTTAGTCCCGATTACGCGAAATGGGCCGACGGGGTTACCTTGGCCCAAAAACGGCGATAATGCCACGAATAAACGTGCTAAAGCAGCCGAGCCCTTTCTGCCGATTAAAGCGCTGTTACCGTCTCCGCAATTTGCACTGCGTTGAGTGCGGCACCCTTGAGGATTTGGTCGCCCACTACCCAAAAACTTAGCCCGTTTTTCATGGCGCAATCTTTGCGAATGCGGCCCACGGCGCAGTTATCTTTTTCGGCGCGCTCCAGCGCGAGCGGGTAAATGTTTTTGGAAACGTCATCCAATCAAGTCCAGCCCCGGCGCTTTTTTCAAAACCCGTCGCGCGGCGGCCACGGTCACGGGCTTTGTGAATTCCGCGTTCACCGCGATGGAGTGCGCGCGGTAAACCGGCACGCGCACGCAGGTGGTGCTGGCTTTGAAGCGTGCATGATGCATGATTTTGCGCCCCTCGTTTTCGAGCTTCATTTCCTCCTTTGTGTAGCCGCTGTCGAGAAAGGCGTCCACGTGCGGCAGGGCATTGAAGGCGATCTGGTGAGGGTAAACCGACTTGGAAATTTTGCGCGCGCGCGCGAGGTCTTTCACCTGCGATTCCAGTTCCACAATCCCCTGCGCGCCGCTGCCGGACACGGCCTGATAGGTGGCCGCGAAAATGCGCTTCACGCCAAACGCCGCGTGCAGCGGATGCAACGCCATCAGCGTGACGATGGTGCTGCAGTTCGGGTTGGCGATGATGCCGCGATGCTTGGCCACATCCGCGCCGTTGATTTCCGGCACCACGAGCGGCACGTTTTTCTCCATGCGAAAGGTGCTGGAATTATCCACCACCACCGCGCCGGCTTTCACGGCGGCGGCCGCAAATTTTTTGCTGATGCCACCGCCGGCGCTGAAGAGGGCGATATCCACGCCCGCAAACGAATCGCGCGTGAGTTCGCGCACGGTGATTTGTTTGCCATTGAAACGCACGCGCTTGCCGGCACTGCGCTTGGAAGCGAGCGGCACGAGTTGGCCCACGGGAAAGCGCCGCGCTTCCAGCACGCGCAGCATCGCCTGCCCCACAGCACCGGTGACGCCCACGACGGCTACGTTATATTTGCGTTTGCTCATTCAAGGGCGCGGAGGATAACGGAAAAATGCGGAGAGTTCAAACCGTCAAAAAGGCTCGTGCCGCGTGGGGCGGTGTGGTTCCTTGCGTTGTGAGCGATGAGGTAATTATTCGGCCGGCGGTGCGCGGTGATGTGCCGGGGATTTTGTTGATTTATAATGCGGCAGTGCGCGAGCCGGCGGCGGCTTATGAGGACGTGCCGCACACGCTGGCTCAACGGGAGGAATGGTTCGACCATTTTGCGGGGCGTAACTTCCCCATTTTGGTGGCGGAATCAAACGGCGTGATTGTGGGCTGGGGCTCGCTGGGGCCGCATCAGGAGCGGATGGGATTTCGCTTCACCGGCGCGGTGGCGGTGTACGTGGCGGCACGCTTTCGGCGGCAGGGAATTGGCGGTCGATTGCTGGAATCGCTGTTGGTGGCGGGGCATGAGCGGCAGTTGCACGTGGTGCTGGCGACGATTGATGCGGCGAATGAGCCAAGTCTGCAATTGCATGCGCGACATGGCTTTACGCAGGCAGGGGTGTTTCCGGAGGCCGGTTGCAAGTTTGGCGAATGGCGTGATGTGATTTATTTGCAGCGAAAATTGGACGATCGGCCCGTGCCGTAATACGTTAGGGCATAAAAAAACCGCCCCGAAGGGCGGTGTGGAAATCTGACTTTTAGTTACCTTGTCCGGGTCGCCGAGGTGTGCCGGGGGTTCTTCCTTCACCACCGTCGCGGTTACGCCTCTCTTCTTCGCGACGGGCGCTTTCGGGATCGCTAAGGCGCCAACGAGAGTTGGTTTCCTCAGTGGGATTAGCTAGGTCATCGAGCCTTTTATCTAAGGACGCAAACATCGTCTGGAAATCAGGATCACTTGTGGTCCCCTTAACGCCGGTTAGGATTGCTCGCCGGTTGCTAATGGCTTCGGCAGCAAGTTCCTTGCCTTGACCCGGGCTGCGACCTAATCGTTCGAGATCTCCTCTCAAAGCACCGCGTGAGCCGCCGCCCCGCCCGCCGCCGCCTTGCTGGAACCGTGCTCTCATCTCTGCAAAGCGATCAGCGCGACTAGCTTCTTCGCCACCACCGCCAGCAGCTCGCTGGGCCCGTTCGGCTTCACGTTTAGCTTGTTCAACCTTTTCATCGGCCATTTTCTGGAGGCCTTCCCGGAAACGATCGACCATGACCTGGCCAGCTGCAGGAGATTCATCGAGGTAATCATTGATGCGTCCCCACAAATCTTCCTTGGTGCGGTTCTCGATGTTGGCATCATAGTAGACGGTAGCGAGGATAGGCACGGACTGTGCTTCAAGCACGCGGGTGAGGTAGTCCAATGCGCGCCGGTCGAGGCCATTCTCGGTAACTAGCATTTTCTCGGCCTCATCCTTGAAGGTAGTATCCTTGTAGCGGATGAGAATATCCCATAGAGCCCCTACGGCCCGTGAGTCGAGTTGGCCGGGCACAGCGTCGGTGGTATCGGGTGGGTTGAGGAGAATATACTTTGCAGCACTGAGCACTTTGTCTTTGTAGGGATGCTCCGCGTCATCGGCCAGCTTAGTTAATTGGCTGTCAATGATTGAGACTTCAACGCCCACTTGGGTTTGGCGTAGGGTTTTCACTAGGATAGCTTCAGCGTCCAAACCGCCAATGCGTCCAAGGGTTTCAATAAGGCCGATGCGCAATGAAATTGGCATGACACGACCGGTTTCTCCTCCGCGATCACCACCAGGGCGCTGACCTTGACCTCGATCACCACCGGGGCGGCCTCCGCCGGGGCGACCTCCACCGGGTTGGGCTGAAATGACTCCGGTAAGAGCCAATAGAATTAGAATGTTAAGTGTGTTTTTCATTTTCTTAGAGTGGATTAGGTTTTAGTCAGATTTTAGATTGTTTGGGTCGGCTTTAACGTCCTCCTCTGCCGCCGCCTCTGCCTCCCATCATTCCCCGCATCATGTTCCGAACACGTTCTTCTTGGCTGCCGCCCATTTGCTCCATCTGTGCCTTTTGTTCGTCCGTCATCATCCCCATGAATTTTTCTCTACTTGAATTTCCGATCTCTCGCATTTTCTCCATTTTTTCTTCGCGGCTCATTTCTTGGTTGCTCCAAAGCTCACCCATCTTTTTGCGCAGTTCTGAACCTTCTCCCCAAGATTCGGTTACAAAGGCCCGCATCTCTTCCGCTTGGGCGTTGGTGATTCCGAGCTGCTGTCGGAAGCTGGGCCGGCCAAATTCCTTATCCACTCCCTCTGCCATAAAGTTGGAGATGGCAGGTAGTGCCTCTTCGCCGGCGTCCACAAGGCTTTCAAAATAATGGATCACCCGCTTTTGCGATTCCACGTCTGCGCCGTCAGCACCATCGGCGGATAGTTGGTCAATTAAATCCGCAGGGTCAGTCACTACGCCGCGCACCCTTATACTGGATTCACTGAGGACCATTGCGGACTGCGAATTGGCTTTGGCCCGCAAATCCACAATCTCTTTGCGGAGCTTGGCTAGGTCCTCGGCGTTGGTGTCTTCTTCAGAATCCTTTCGCTCTTGGACCTTGTTTTTTGAGGATGAGCTGGCGACCAAGACGGTAATTGCCGAGCTCACCACCATGGCTACGATGATGGCTATAACTGTTTTCATAAATTTATTCCTGCCTCTATGACGCTTCGAATGGCGAAGCGTTACAAAGAAAAAACGGCTATATTGGGGCTATGATCGTGCGGATTGCACGGCGGGCTCCGTCGCAGCGCGGTGAGGCGCCGCGTAGTTTGGCGATCATTCCGGGCAGTTTTTCCAGCAGGAAATCGACTTCCGCGGCGGTGGAATAATGGCTAAGGCTCAGCCGCACCGAGCCGAGCGCGTGCTCGGGCGAAACCCCCATCGCGGTCAGCACGTGGCTGGGCGCCAGTGAACCGGTGGTGCACGCTGAGCCGCTGCTGGCGCAAATACCTTCGCGATCGAGCAGCAACAAAATCGCCTCCGCCTCGCAATTGGCAAAACTCAGGTTGCTGGTGTTCAGCAAACGCGGCTCGCGCGCGCCATTACGCGTGACGCCTTCGATGCTGCTCATAATGCCTTCTTCCATCCGATCGCGCAAAGTGCGGATGCGGTCGGCGTCATTTTCCAAGCTCTTCATCGCCAGCTCTGCTGCGCGACCGAAGGCGGCGATTTGCGCGACATTCTCCGTGCCGCCGCGTCGGCCGCTTTCCTGTCCGCCGCCCATGACGTACGGCTGCCACGGCGTACCTCGTCGCACGTACAATAGCCCGATGCCTTTGGGCGCGTGCAGTTTGTGGGCCGAGAGCGAAAGGAAATCCACGCCCATCGCTTTGACATCGAGCTTCAACTTGCCGGGCGTCTGCACGGCGTCGGTATGAAAAAGCACATTTTTTGCACGACACATTGCGGCGATTTCTTCGATGGGAAAAATCACGCCCGTTTCGTTGTTGGCCAGCATCACCGTGACGGCTGCAGTATCTTCGCGGATGGCTTCGTGCAGTTCGTGCACATCCAGTTGGCCCGCGCGATCCACCGGCAGCCACGTGACTTCGCCGCCGCGTTTCTCGAATGCTTCACCAAACTTCAAATTGGCCGAGTGCTCCACCGCCGTGGTGACGAGGTGCCGCTTGCCCGGTCGCGTGAGCAAAGCGCTGTTGAGCGCGGCATTGCTGCTCTCGGTGCCGCAACTGGTGAAAATGATTTCGCGCGGATCGGCATTGATCAGCGCCGCCACCTGTTCGCGCGCAGCATCCACCGCCCCCACCAGCCGATTGCCAAAAGTATACGCACTGGAAGGATTGCCCCATTGCTCCGTGAGAAACGGCAGCATCGCCTCCAACACCTCCGGCGCTACACGCGTGGTGGCATTGTTATCAAAATAATAAACCGTTTCTTCACTCATTCGTCACTCATCAATTCAGCCGCGAACACATCGCGGGGGAACGGCGAGTTAAACAGCTTTTCCACGCTAAAATCAAAGCTTTTTCTTGTGGAGACCCACCGCGCGCGGTAAATTGACAGCCAATCCAACGGTATGAAGGCAGCACTTATTTTCGGAATCGTAGCCATGGCCGCGCTGGGCGGTTGGGGCTGGAAAGCCACTCAAGCCAAACACACCGCGCTGCCACAGCCCAAACCCGCCGAGCCGCTGTGCGAACTGTGCGTTTCCCCCGGCAGCCGCGCGTCGCTCCTGCTGGCACAGCCTTCCTTCATCGCCAATCCCGCTCCGCTCACCGAGGCCGCCATCGCCACCGCGCTCAGCGAAAAAATCATCGGCCCCGATCTTGCGCTGGAAGAGGTGCGCGTCTTCAACGAAACCCGCGTGCCCGATATGCCCCGCGTCCGCACCGCCGCCGAGTGGCAAGCCAAGGCCGCCCAAATGCGCAAGGACGTCCTCGACAAAGTCATCTTCCGCGGCAGCGCGGCGGCTTGGCGCAACACCCCGCTCAAGATTCAGTGGGGCGACACCCTCGAGAACCTCCCCGGCTATCGCATCAAGAAACTGAAGTTTGAGGCCTTGCCCGGCTGGTGGATTCCCGCGCTCCTTTACGAGCCACTCAACCTCAAGGGCAAAGTGCCCGTGGTGATGAACGTCAACGGCCACGCCCGTACGGGTAAGGCGACGGACGGCAAACAACTCCGCTGCATCAACCTCGTCAAGCGCGGCATGATTGTGCTCAACCCCGAGTGGATTGGCATGGGCCAGTTCGCCAATCGCATGGGGCATTATCAAATGAACCAGCTCGACCTCTGCGGCTCCTCCGGCATCGCGCCGTTTTACCTGAACATGAGCAAAGGCCTCGATGTATTGCTCGCCCATCCCAATGCCGACCCAAAACGCGTGGCGGTGGCCGGCCTTTCCGGTGGTGGTTGGCAGACCATTTTCATCAGCTCACTCGACGAACGCGTCACGCTCGCCAATCCCGTGGCCGGCTATTCCAGTTTCAAAACCCGCGCGCGCCACGGCAAGGATCTCGGTGATTCCGAGCAAACCCCAAACGACCTTGCGCTTTACGCCGACTACACCCACCTCACCGCCATGCTCGCCAACCGCGCCGCGTTGCTAACCAACAACGCTTACGACGCCTGCTGCTTCACCGCCGGCCACGCACTCCCGCCGCTCATCGAGGCCGCCGCGCCCATCTTCAGCCTGCACGGCCGCCGCGATTTCCTGCGCACGCATATTAATTTCAAACCCGGTACCCACAACTTCGGCGTCGACAACCGCCAGCAACTCTATCGCTTCATCGGCGACGTGTTTTATCCCGGCGTCAAAGATTTCAACCGCAACGAAATCCCCAGTGAAAAAGAATTAAAAACCTACGACGAACTTATCGTCCCCTTGCCCAAGGACAACCACTCCTTCAACACCCTCGCGCTGGGGCTCATGAAAAACCTGCCTAAACCCCAAACCGTCACCGAAGCTGAGCAACGCGCCAATCTCCTGAAAATCATCCACGCCAAAAACTACAAAGCGAAGGCAAAGGAAATTGAAGCGAAGGCGAAGGCGGCATCGACGGCGTGGCGCATTACCAATTCCAAATCGGCAACGATTGGACCGTGCCCGGCACTGTCTTCACGCCCGCCAATCCCAAAGGCACCACCCTCCTCATCGCCGACGCCGGTCGCAAAAAACAAGCGGCTAACGTGAAGGCGTTGCTCGCCGAGAGCCAACGCGTCATCGCCTTCGACCCCTTCTTCTTCGGCGAATCCAAAATCAAGAGCCGCGATTATCTCCACGTTATTTTGATGCACGCCGTCGGCGAGCGCGCCCTCGGTGTTCAATCCGGCCAAATCACCGCCCTTGCCAACTGGGCCAAAAACGAATTCGGCGGCGAAGTGAATCTCAATTCAATCGGCCCCCGCCTCAGCGTGGCCGCGCGCTTGGCAGCAGTCCAAACCAAAGCCATCGCCTCTCTCGAATTGGAATACCCGATGAAAAGCCTCAAAGAAGTCATCACGGGAAACAAAGGTGCCAACCATTTGCCCGAAATGATGTGCCACGGCTTGCTCGAACATTTTGATTTGAAACAAATCGAGGCGCTCAAATAACAGACACGGATTTCACGGATGAACACGGATACATTCATCCGTGAAATCCGTGTCAAAAAAAAACCTGCGAATCACCAGCCAAGTTTGTCGTCCAACACACCATGAAATTTGGAACCCTATTTCTGTTCGCAACGCTGTTGGCCGTACCCACGGCTGAGGCGGCGAAGCGTCTGCGCGATTTTGAGAAGCCGCCGCATAATTACTGGCAGCGCGCGCCGCAGGATCGGTTCACCAAGATCAAGACCGCGCTGGAAACCGGCAAGCTGCCGCTCAATCGTACCAGCGAAAAGGCATTTGTCGTCAGCCTGCTTGCGGCGCTGGAGATTTCGCCCGCCACGCAGACGCTCGTGTATTCCACCACCAGCCTGCAGCTCAGCCGCATCTCGCCGCGCAATCCGCGTGCGCTTTATTTTAATGAGGACGTCTACGTCGGTTGGGTGCCGCGCGGGCAGATTGAGATTGCGTCCATCGACCCCGCGCTCGGCGGAATATTTTATATTTTCAATATCCCGCGCGCAAGCGCGCCCATCCGCATCGAGCGCAGCGCGCGATGTTTCAATTGCCACGCGGAATTTGAAAATGGTCGCGTGCCCGGGTTGCTGCTCAAATCCGTGGTGCCCGGGCCGGGCGGCGGCAGCTTGGAATCCTTTCACGGCGACATCACCGGCCACAGCATTCCGCTCAAGGATCGTTTCGGCGGCTGGCACCTCACCGGCAAACACGGCATCACCGAGCATTGGGGAAACATGGTCGGCACGCTCTCGACCGCAGGCCTTAAAAAATACGCCAACCCGCCCGGTCGGCAATTCCGTTGGGAAACTTATCCCGTCTCCACCAGCGATGTGCTTGCGCATTTGCTGCATGAGCACCAAGTCGGCTTCGTCAACCGCGCAGTGAAAGCTACCTACGACACCCGCGCCGCGCTGGCCGCCGGCGACGCCCAGGCGATGATCGCGAAACATGCCGCCGTTCTCACGCGCTATTTGTTATTTGCCGATGAGGCGAAATTTCCAGCCGGCGGCATCGGCGGCGATGCGTTATTGAAAAAAGATTTTGCAGCCCGCGCGCGCCGCACAAAGACCGGCCTGTCCCTGCGCGATTTAGATTTGCGCACACGAATATTCAAGCATCGCTGCAGCTATATGATCCACAGTGCCGCCTTCACAGGCTTGCCCGCGCCGTTGAAGCAGCAAGTCTTCACAAGCCTTCGCGAGGCATTGAATCCCGCTAAACCGCATCCCGCCTCCGCGCATTTACCTGCCGCCGAAAAGCGCGCCATCGCCGCCATTCTTACAGCGACGAAGGTTTGGTAACATAGCAACCAAACCAATTCACCACAGAGGGCACAAAGGTTTGATATGGTAGGGCTGTTTCTCCGAAACCGCCGTGGCGCGCTCGAAGAGCACGCCCTACCTCTCTGTGTCTCTGTGGTGAAAAAATGGGACGAGGTGGAACTTGTCCCTCCCAACAAAAAAGGCGCCCGAAGGCGCCTTGTGATTTTTTGTGTTCGGAAAGGATTAGTTCTTTTCGAGTTTCTTGCCGGCTTTGATCCAGCCGCCGAGGCCGGCGGACAGGTGCTTCACGTTTTTGAAGCCCAGATCCGCTGCCACCGATGCGCCGCGCTTGTAGGCGCTGCAGGTCGGGCCGCCGCAGTAAGCAACCACGAGGACGTCTTTGTCGGATTTTTCCAATTGCTTGGCCAAATCTTTCGCGCCCTTGAAGGCCACCGCGCCGGGGATGTGGCCGCGTTTGGTGAATGACTTCGCGCCGTTCACGTCGATGACGACTACCTTGCCGGCCTTGATGGCTTTTTCGAGGTCGCCGATGCTGATGTCCGGGTATTCACCGGCCTGCACGTTCACCGCGAGAACCGCGATTGCAATGAGAGCTAACAGTTTTTTCATATCTTATTTATTTGGTTTTCAGTGGGTTCCCGGACGCTTGTAGTTATAGCCGCATCCGGATTTATTTATTCCTGCTTCTATGACGCTTCGAATGGCGAAGCGTTACAAAGGTCAAGTTGGACTTGCCGAGCAGCCTAATCATTCACGCCAAATGCGCAACCCTTTTTCACTGGCCTCGGTCGAGGCGACCTCACGGCGGTGATCGGCGACAACGCCGCACTGCGCCCGAAATGTTCGCGCGCAGAGATTTTGAAGGAAGTGGCAGAGTGGCAGAAGGGTTGATTACGGTGCTAATTCGTGTAAGTTGCAGGTATGGAAGCGACTGTGGAAAGTTTGGAGGAACAAGCGCTGGCCCTGCCGGTGAAAGATCGACTTCGCTTAGCGAATACCATGTTGAAAAGTGCGCCATCGCCTGGGCAAGACTTGACTGAAGAGGAATGGGGGGGCGAGTTGAAGCGGCGTGCGGATGAAATTGATTCAGGGGAAGTGGTATGTCGCAAATGGGATGAGATCCGCGAGGAAGTTAATGAGCGCTTCAGTCAATGATCATCTACGATTTTGATCAGACCATTCCATCGAGCCACATTTTTCACGCCACCGGGGGAGCGGCGGAAGTGGGTGAGTTTGAAGATGATTTTTTCATTGATGCGTTTGGTGGGGAAGAAAGAATACTCCGACTTCAAGCTCACTTTTTCAGGTTGAAAAAACGTGGAATTGAATTACTCATTTTGTCGCACGGATGGAGTGGAGTGATAATAGAATCGCTGGCACGCGTAGAGTTAAGCGAGTTTTTCGCGAGTGATACAATCTTCGGCAACGACAGTGATTTGATGACTCAAAATCGTGGTGAAAAGCAGCCAGCAATCCAAGAGTTGATGCGAGATCGACACCTTCAATTTGAGCAAGTGCTGTTCGTGGATGATGACTGGATGGTGGTCGAGCAGTGCAAAAACAGTGAAACCTGTCGGACGCTCCACGTGGAGGCCGAGGCCGGCCTTACAGAAAATGAACTGATCACAATCGAAAACGCGTTTAGCCCGAGCTAACTCAACCCACAGTTTTTCTTTGCGCGATCAAGGACGGTGGTGGCGAGGGCGCGGGCTTTTTGGGCGCTTTCTTTGAGGACTTGGTTTACGTGGTCGAGGTTGTTTTCGAGTTCGGCGCGTTGGGCCCGGGCTTTTTCAAAGTAATTCCAGTAGTGCTCGAAGAGGGTTTTTTTGAGGTCGCCGTAGCCGAGGCCGCCTTCACGCAATTTATTTTCTGTTTCGCTGGCGACATTTTCCGGGGCGAAGAGTTTCAATAACTGGATGGCGATGTTTTGGTTGGCGTCGGGTTTGGGTTCTTCGGGGGGGCGGCTGTCCATGACGAGGCGCATGATTTTTTTGCGCAGGGGTTTTTCGTCGCCGAAAATCTCGATGGTGTTGTCGTAGCTTTTGCTCATCTTTTGGCCGTCGGTGCCCGGGACGGCGGCGACTTCGGCGCGGATGCGGGGTTCGGGCAGCACGAAGGTTTCGCCGTATTGCATGTTGAATTTCACGGCGATGTCGCGCGTGACTTCGACGTGTTGTTTTTGGTCGCGCCCGACGGGGACGATGTTGCTGTCGTAGATCAAAATATCGGCGGCCATCAGCACGGGGTAGGCGAAGAGGCCGTGGTTGGGCTTGAGGCCTTTGGCGAGTTTGTCTTTGTAGCTGTGGCAGTTTTCGAGCATCGGCATGGGGGTGAGGGTGGTGAGCAACCACGTGAGCTCGGTGACCTCCGGCACATCGCTTTGCTTGAAAAACACGGCTTTTGCGGGGTCGAGGCCGCAGGCGAGGAAATCGAGGGCGACGTCCATTGTGTTTTTGCGGCGTTGCTCGGCGTCGAAGAGGGAGGTCATCGAGTGGTAATCCGCGATGAAATAGTAGGCCTCGCCTTCGTTTTGCAATTCCATTGCGGGCTGCATCATGCCGAAATAATTGCCGATGTGCAGCGCGCCGGAGGGTTGGATGCCGGATAAAATTCGCATAGCGCGGAAGGTAACAGGGTGGGGCGGGGGGTTCAAGCGGTTCGAGTGGGTTGGATGGGTTGGGAACAAATCGGGCTTTTCATTTTGGGGCGGCGTGCTACAAACAGCGCGTCTGCAAGGGCGGACACGACCCAAGGGGTGCAAACCATTTTGCTAATCGGCGACGCGACAGCGACAGCGCCGACGCCGTATGCCCAATATCTTTTACTGGGCGTGATGGCTGTTATGGCGGTGGGCTTTGCGTGCGGGCCGCTAATCCTCTCGGCCATTCTCGCGCCGCGCAAACCGAACGATATCAAGCAATCCACTTTCGAGTGCGGGCTCGAATCGAAGGGCGATCCGTGGGTGCAGTTTAATGTGCAGTATTATTTGTACGCGCTGGCGTTTGTGATTTTTGATATTGAGGTGGTGTTCATTTATCCGTGGGCGGTGGCATTTACGGATCTGTCGTTCGGGGCGTTTCTGGCGATGGGGGTTTTCATTTTGCTGTTGGCGGAAGGTTTGATTTATTTGTGGATTAAAGGAGTGCTGACGTGGAAATAAAAAAATGACGACCGAAAACATCAACGCCGGAATGGATCTCGATGACACCACGCGCTCGGAGCTGGAGCGTGCGGGGGTGATCGTGTCGAAGGTGGATTTCCTCTACAACTGGGCGCGCGGCGGCTCGGTGTGGCCGCTGACGTTTGGGCTGGCGTGCTGCGCCATCGAGATGATTGCCTCGGCGACTTCGCGTTTTGACATCTCGCGTTTTGGATCGGAAGTGTTTCGCCCCACGCCGCGTCAGGCGGATTTGATGATTGTCTCCGGCACGGTCACCAAAAAAATGGCACCGCAAGTGGTGCGGATTTACAATCAAATGCCCGAGCCCAAATGGGTGATCGCGATGGGCGCATGCGCCATTTCCGGCGGGCCGTTCAAGCAAGGCTACAATGTGCTCAAGGGCATCGACCGCTACATTCCGGTGGATGTTTATTTGCCGGGCTGTCCGCCGCGGCCGGAGGCGGTTTTGCAGTCGCTCAATTATTTGCAGGAAAAAATTCGCACGATGAAAATCGAGGACGACCCCGCCTTTACTGAGGGTCGGCGGCAATATCCCGTGCCGCGTTTCACGGGCACGGACCTTGAGCCGCCGTTCAATCCCGAAGTGTGGTCGCCGCCGGAAAATCCGAATGCAAAACCGGAGGAGGAAGCCGCCGCATGAGCGAACTTTGCCACGAATCATTGCTGAAAGAATTCCCCGAGGCGCAATGGGATGAAGCCGCGGGCGCGGTGATATTGCCCGCGGCAAATGCGCGCACCATCGCCGAATGGCTGCTCGCCAGTGGTTGGGATTACTGCAGTAATGTCACCGGTGTGGATTATCTTGAGGTGGAGGTGAAAGAGAAAATCACCAACGACGCTGGCGAAACCGAAACCGTGCCGCGCATCGAGGCCGGCCGCATCGATGTGGTTTATCATCTTTATTCGATGGCCAATAAAACCGGCCCGCTCGTGCTCAAGCAACGCACCGGCCGCGAAGGCGCGACGGCGGAATCGCTCACGCCGGTGTGGCGCAGTTGCGATTTGCAGGAGCGCGAGGTGTACGATTTGTTTGGCGTCGATTTCAAAGGGCACCCCGACCAACGCCGCATTTTGATGTGGGATGAATTCGAGGGACATCCGATGCGGCGCGATTACACCGAGCCCTTCGATTACGAATGGGAACCCACGCCACACGCGGAAATTTTGGCGAAACATCAGCGGGGGAAAGTCATCGTTTGATCACCGCCGCACTCAATTACGAGCTACTGCAGCAGGAAGGTCTTGAGACCAGTCTGCTGGAAATCTCGATGGGGCCGCATCATCCGAGCACGCACGGTGTGTTTCGGATGGACGTGAAGCTCGATGGCGAAACGGTGGTGGAACTGCGGCCGGTGTTTGGCTACCTCCATCGCAATCACGAAAAGCTCGCGGAAAACATGACCTACCTTTCGAGCATGCCGTTTACGGATCGGCTCGATTATTTTAACAGTATGACCAACAATTGGGCGTACGCGCTGGCGGCGGAAAAGCTCATCGAGGTTGAGGTGCCCGAGCGCGCAGAATATCTGCGCGTCATTATGGCCGAGCTCACGCGCTTGGTGAATCACGTGACGCTCGTCGGTTTTTTCATCAACGACCTCGGCGCGTTGGGCACGCCGCTGATGTACGCCTTCCGCGAGCGCGAGAAAATTCTCGATCTCTTCGAGCAAGCCAGCGGCGCGCGAATGATGTGCAACTACTTCCGCTTCGGCGGCCTCCGCAATGACGTGCCCGAAGGATGGCTCGACCGCACGCGGGAATTGGTCGATCGCTTCCCCGCATTCCTTGACGAGTACGAGCAGTTGCTTTGCGAAAACGAAATCATCCTCAGCCGCACGCAGGGCGTGGGAAATTTATCGCGCGAACTTGCCATCAACGCCGGTGTCACCGGCCCAATGCTCCGCGCTAGCGGCGTGAATTATGACCTCCGAAAAGTGGACGCCTACGGCATTTACGATCGCTTCAAATTCCGCGTGCCTTATACCGACGGCGACACCGGCGATTGCTACGATCGTTTTATGATTCGAATGCTCGAGATGCGCGAGAGCGTAGCGATTTTGAAACAAGCCCTCGCTGACATTCCCGAAGGCGACATCATCGGCAAAGTGTCCAAGGTTTTTAAGCCCAAACCCGCCGAGGTTTACGGCCGCATCGAGGGGCCCAAAGGCGAGCTGGGTTTTTATCTCATCGCCGACGGCACCACCAAACCCTATCGCTACCGCGTGCGGCCGCCGTCGCTCATCAATCTCACAGTGCTGCGCGATATGTGTCTCGGCGGCAAAATCGCCGACGCCGTCATCATTCTTGGCAGCATCGATATCGTCCTCGGGGAGGTGGACCGATGAGCATTCTCGGCGGCGGAATTTTCAAGGGCATGGCGGTGACGCTGCGGAATTTCATTGGTTCCTATTTTTACAAGGAACGCCTTACGACTAATGATTATGAATGGCGTGCTAAAGATAAATTGCCGCAAAGCATCGGTGATTATCCTAAAGAAGAAGGCGAGCAACTTCGCGACACCACCACGGTCAATCATTACAGCCGCAACTTCCCGATGTTGCTGCACGATACCGGCGAGCCGATGGATACCATCCGCTGCGTGGCCTGCCAAATCTGTGAGCGCGAGTGCCCGCCGCAATGTATTTACATCGAGAAGAGCACCGAGAAAAAAGAGAACGCCGACGGCAAGCCACAGTTTTATCCGGCCAAGTTCGACATCGATGTTTCCGTTTGTATGAGCTGCCAGATTTGCGTGGAGGTTTGCCCGTTCGACGCCATTGTGATGAACAGCCAGTTCGAGCTAAGCACGCCCAATCGGTTTGGGGGGTTGCTTGTGCGGCGCGATGATTTGCTGAAGAGCAACGATTACTATCACAAAATTCATCCGCAAGAAGCCGCAGCGCGCGACCAAAAAATGGTCGCCGACAAAGCCGCCAAAGAAGCCAAGAAAAAAGCCGCCGCCGAAAAAGCCAAAGCCGCGGCTGAAGCCAGAGCGGCCGCCGCCGCCGAAGCAGAAGCCAAGGAGGACACCGAATGAGTTTCGAGCTCATCAAAGATATCCTCCTCGCCACCGTGCCGTTGCTGGTGATTTTCCCGTCGCTTTTTGCCTTCACCACGTGGATGGAACGCAAAGCCCTCGCGCGAATTCAAAACCGCATCGGCCCCAACAAAACTGGCATCCCCTGCACCCGCATCGGCCTCTTTGGCCTCGGGCAACCCGCCGCCGACGGCATCAAAATGATTTTTAAGGAAGACATCGTGCCGCGCGGCGCCGATAAGCTATTCCACTTGCTCGCCCCTATCCTCGCGCTCATTCCCGCGATGCTCATCTTGTGCTTTTTGCCGCTCGAATTTCCGTGGGGAAAATTTATTTCCGGAAAAGTGCAGGCATTTATGCTCGATAGCGCGGTCATATTTTTCTTCGCCATCTCCGGCCTCGCCACGCTCGCCATTTTTATGGCCGGCTGGGCCTCGCGCAACAAGTACTCGCTCCTCGGCGGAATGCGCGCCGTGGCACAAATGGTCAGCTACGAAATTCCACTGCTTTTGTCAGCCGTCGTGGTGGTGATGATGGTCGGCAGCCTCAACGCCAAAGAAATCGCCGACGCGCAAACCGGCTTCAACTGGTTTGTGTTTACCCCATGGGGATTGGCGGCGTTTGTGATTTTCTTCATCGCCGCCCTCGCGGAAACCAATCGCTCGCCTTTCGATCTCCCCGAAGCCGAAAGCGAAATCATCGCCGGCTATTTCACCGAATACAGTGGGTTCAAATTCGCGCTCTTTTTTCTCGGCGAATACATCGCCATGTTTGCCATCAGCGGCTTGGCGGTTACTCTTTTCCTCGGTGCCGGCGACGGGCCGTTTTTGACCTCCGCGCCGTGGCTGTCGGTGGTGTGGTTTATCGCGAAAATTTTCGGGCTCATCGCCGTGATGATTTGGCTGCGCGGCACGCTCCCGCGTTTGCGCGTGGATCAACTGATGGCCTTCGCCTGGAAATTTCTGCTGCCGCTTTCCATTTTTAACATCCTCCTCGCGGGGCTGACGCACTTCGCGCTGGATGCCCGCGTGGCGGCCACATCCGATGCCATTCTTTATTCCATCCACGCGCCTCACACTCATTCCGGTGAGGCCAATCACGAGCATCCAAAACCGGTGGCGGGACAAAAAGAAGCTGTGATGGGTGCATTGCATTACACGGATAAGAATTGGATGGGAGCCATGAAATGGTTTTCCAAAGCCGCACTGAAAGGCCATGCGCAATCGCGCTCCATCCTCGGTTGGGGGTTCGGCATTTGGGCGATGAGCCTCATCGTGTTGTACGTGATGGCCAAGGGCTTGGATAATGTCAGCCGTTCCACGGCGAAACCGCGCGAATATTTATACGCTGAATGACGCAGGAAATTACATTTTGGGTGTTGGCGGTCATCGCTGTGCTCGGCGCGCTGGTGGCGGTGCGGCGGCGCAATCTCATCCACGGCGTGTTCGCGCTGATGATTTTCTTCGCGTCGCTGTCCGGATTATTTCTGCTGTTGCTGGCGGAATTTATCGCCGCGGTGCAAATCCTCGTTTACATCGGCGCGGTGGGCATTCTGTTGTTGTTCGCCATTATGCTCACCGAACGCGTCACCGGCGACGACGCGCGCGACATCACTTCACGCGGCAGCTTCTGGGGCTGGGCCGCAGCCTTGGCGGTGTTGGTAGTTCTATTATTGCCGGCCATTCAAGGCGCGGATTTATCGCAAGTCGCCAAACCGATAAATCCCTCTGTCAAAGCGCTGGGCCAGCAGATGATGGAGCCTTACGTCGTCACGCTCGAAGTGTTAGCGTTGCTGCTCACCGCCGCGCTCATCGGCGCGGTGGCCGCATCGCAGGGCGGCGAGAAAACAAAGGAGGACACCGATGACGCTTGAGCATTGCCTCATCCTCGGCGCGGTGTTGTTTTGCATTGGACTGCTCGGCGCGCTCACGCGGCGCAACGCGGTGGTGGTGCTTTTCTCAATCGAAATTATGCTCAACGCCGCCAACCTAAATTTCATCGCCTTTTGGCGGTTTAGTGAAAACCCCGATCAACTGCACGGGCCGTTGTTCACCCTGTTCACCATCGCCGTCGCCGCCGCTGAAGTCGCCGTTGGCCTCGCGCTGGTCATTGCCGTTTACCGCCATTTCAAAACCGTGGACCTCGAACAACTCGACACCCTGAAAGAAGAGTGACTCTCGAAACGCTAGCATTAATTCCGTTGTTGCCTTTGGTGGCTGCCGCCATCACGAGCGGCATGCAGTGTGGCCGTCGCTCGGCGGGCATCGCCATCGCGGCGATGCTCGGCTCGTGTGTGCTGGCGCTCATGGCGTGCAACGAGTCTTGGGGAATGGCGGCCACCGAGCACAAAACTTTCGACATCGAATGGCTCACCGTCGGCAGCACTGCCATCAACTTCGGCTTCGTGCTCGATCCGCTCACCGGCGTGATGGCCGCGATGGTCACTTTCGTTGGCCTGCTCATTTTCATTTTCTCCTTCGGCTACATGAAGGACGACAAGCGGATGGCGCGTTTTTTCTGTTACCTTTCGCTTTTCGCCGCCGGAATGCTGGGCCTCGTTTTGGCGAACAGTTTGCTGCTGCTTTTCATGTGTTGGGAAATCGTTGGCGTGGCGTCGTATTTGCTCATCAGTTTTTGGAACCACAAACCCGAAGCTGCCGCCGCCGGGAAAAAAGCATTCATCGTCACCCGCATCGGCGACATGGGTTTTCTCATTGGAATTTTGTTGGCCTTCAAAACCACCGGCACGCTGATGCTCTACGATGAGCGGCGCGGGTTTATTGGAAACCGAAATGGCCGGCACTGTGTTCGGCTTCAAAACCGCAGCGGTGGTGAGCCTGCTTTTATTCTGCGGCGCGGCGGGCAAGTCCGGCCAGTTGCCGCTGCACGTGTGGCTGCCGGACGCGATGGAAGGCCCAACGCCCGTGAGCGCGCTCATCCACGCGGCCACGATGGTGGCGGCCGGCGTGTTCCTCGTGGCGCGTGCGATGCCGCTGTTCTTCGATGGCGGCACGTTGCCGGTGGTGGCTTGGGTGGGGGCGCTCACCGCGTTGGTGGCGGCCTTCATTGCGTTGGGGCAATATGATATTAAGAGAATTTTGGCGTACTCCACTGTGAGTCAGCTCGGACTGATGATGGTGGGGCTCGGCGTGGGTGGCGTGGCGATTGGGATGTTTCATTTGCTGACGCACGCGTTTTTCAAGGCACTGCTTTTTCTTGGTGCGGGCAGCATCATTCACGGTTGCCGCGAGGAACAGGACATCCGCAAAATGGGCGGCGTGTGGAAATCAATGCGCGTGACGTCCATCGCCTATTTGTGCGGCACGGCGGCGCTCGTGGCGTTTCCGTTCACGAGCGGATTTTTCAGCAAAGACGAAATCCTCGCGAGCGCGTGGGCGGCCAATCGCCCCATCTTTTGGATCGCCGCCTTCGCTTCGCTGCTCACTGCAATTTACATGACGCGCCAGTGTTTGTACGTCTTCACCGGTGCGCATCGCGGCGACCACGAACCACACGAAAGCCCGAAGGTGATGACCGTGCCGCTCATCATTCTCGCCGTGGCCGCGTTGGGTCTCGGTTGGCTGGCGCACGAAACTGTTTTTGAAAAACTGCCGGGCTCTGCGGCCCCGCACGAAACCATCATCATCGTTGTGAGCGTCGCCGTGGCACTCGGCGGAATCCTGATTGGCTGGCTGCTGTACGGCGGGCGCGAGTTGGGCGAAGCGCCTGATCCGCTGGCGGTGGAGCCCTTGCGCGAGAAGCTGTGGTTCGATGAATTGTACGCCGCCACCGTGGGCCGTCTTTGGAACTTGATGGCCATCATTTGGGAACAGCTCAATGAGCTGTTGCTTTTCGTGCGCGATATGGTTGTGGCGCTGGCGCGCGCACTTAGCAGCGCCATGGCCATTGGCGGCGATCGTCGGTTCATTGACACGTTTGCCTTTGATGGCTTGTGCGAAAAACTCCGTGACTGTGGCTGGGCGGTTACGCGGCCGCAAAGCGGATTTTTGCCGGGCTACCTGCGGCTCATCGCCTTTGGCGCGGTGGCGCTGGGGCTGCTCTTGATTTGGATGACATGATTACCGCGCTCACATTAGCACCGATTGCGGCGGCGATTTTGATGTTCGCCCTGCCGGAAGCGCGTGCGCGGATGGTCGCGCTCGGTGGCGCGTTGGTGTCTCTGGCGCTGACGGTGTTTATGCTCACGCGGTTTAATCTCGCGGACACCGGCATCCAGTTTCAGGAAAAATTCAATTGGATTCCCGCGCTTGGCATTGACTACTTCGTCGGCCTCGATGGCCTGAACGCGCTGGTGCTTTTGCTCGCCGCGTTGCTCGCGCCTATCGTCGTACTGGCGTCTTGGAAACACACTGACCGGCCGCGCACGTATTTTGCGTTGATGTGCCTGCAATTCACGGGGTTGTTCGGCACGTTCACGGCGCTGAATTTTTTCCATTGGTTTCTCTATTGGGAACTGGCTTTGGTGCCGGCGTTTTTTCTCATCAAACTTTTTGGCAAGGGCGAAGAACGCCATCGCGCGGCGCTGAACTTCTTTCTGTTCACCGTGGTTGGCAGCGTGGCGATGCTGTTGGGGTTCCTGTTTATTTATCAGCAAACGAAGACTTTCGATTTCATCACGCTCGCCGGAATGGGCGTGGATGTGAGCCCGTGGATTTTCTGTGCGGTGCTGGCCGGTCTTTGGGTGAAAGTGCCGATGGTGCCGCTGCACATTTGGCAGGCTCCCGCGTATGCCGCCGCGCCCGCGCCGGTGGCGATGCTGCTCACGGGCGTGATGAGCAAAATGGGCGTGTACGGTTTTCTGCGATTGGTGGTGCCGATTTTCCCCGACCATTTGCAGAACTACGCCACGGCGCTGATGGCCTTTGCGTTGGTGACGGTTTTGTGGGGCGCATTCCTCGCGCTTCGGCAAACGGATATCAAACGGATGCTGGCATTTTCATCGCTCAATCACGTGGCCTTTTGCGTGCTGGCGGTGGGCGCGATTGGGCTGGCGGCGAATGGCACAGAAATCGATGTGCGCGCATTGGTCACGCAGGGAATTATACTGCAAATGTTCGCGCACGGCATAGCGGCGGCGGGGTTATTTTATCTCGTGGGCTTGCTGGAAGAACGCGCTGGCTCGCGCGGCTTGGGCGACTTTGGCGGGCTGAGCTCGGTGACGCCCCGATTGGCGGCGGCGTTTTTTGTGCTTACTTTTTGTTCGTTGGGCCTGCCGTTTATGGCGGGATTTGCGGCGGAGTTTTTGATTTTCAGTGGCAGCTTTGCCGTGGCTCCGGGCATCACGGCGGTGGCCACGCTGGGGCTTTTGGCGACGGCGGTTTTTTTGCTGACGATGCTGCAAAAAGTATTTACCGGCCCCACGCCCGAACGCCATCGCGCGATGCCGGATTTGTCCTTGATGGAAACGCTCATTTTAATCCCGCTGCTCATCCTTGTTTTTTGGGTGGGTACCGCGCCAGCCACGTGGCTGCGATTTAGCGCAAATCTCTTCTGATATGATCGCTCTGCTCACAATCATTTTCAGTTTTATTGGCGCGCTCATTTGCGGGTTGATGCCGGCGTGCGCGCATCGGCGTATTCGCTGGGTGGCGCTGCTGACGGCGGGGCTGGGGTTGGCGGCGGCGTTCTGCTGCGCGCTGCGCTACACGGGGCCGGGGATGGAGGATGTCATCAGCCGGACTTGGATTCCGTCGATGGGCGTTGGATTTCTCACGGGCTTTGATGGGATCAGTTTGCCGTTGTTGTTGGTGACGGGATTGGTGGCGGTGGCGGGCGTGCTGTTTACTTGGAAACTTGATCATCGGGCCAACCAGTTTTACGCATTTTACTTTGCGCTCATCGGAGGCGTGTACGGAGTGTTTTTGTCGATGGATTTGTTTCTGCTGTTTGTCTTTTATGAAATTGCGATTGTTCCAAAATATTTTTTAATCGCAATCTGGGGTGGCGCGAAGCGCGAGTATGCGGCGATGAAACTGGTGATGTATTCCTTCGGCGGCAGCGCGTTGGTTTTGATTGGAATGCTGGCGCTGTTCTTTGCCTCGGGACTGAACACCTTCGATTTGCGTGCGTTGATGACGGTGGATTTTTCCAGCGGACTGCAGTCGGTGGTATTTCCTGTGATGTTCGTGGGCTTCGCGATCTTGGCGGGCATGTGGCCCTTCCACACGTGGGCGCCGCAAGGCCACTCGGCGGCGCCGACAGCGGCGAGCATGCTGCTGGCGGGCGTGGTGATGAAGCTGGGCGCGTACGGTTGCCTGCGCGTGGCGGTGGGCTTGATGCCCGAAGGCGCGATGGTGTGGGCACCGTGGGTGGCGGTGTTCGCGGTGATCAATATCATTTACGGCGCGCTGGCGGCGTTGCGGCAGGACGATTTCAAATACGTGATCGGCTATTCCAGCGTGAGCCACATGGGCTTTGTGTTGCTGGGCATCGGCACGCTGCATCTCACGGGGATGACGGGCGCGGTGCTGCAAATGTTTTCGCATGGCGTCATCGGCGCACTGCTCTTCGCGATGGTGGGCACGGTGATTTACACGCGCACCAAAACGCGGAAGCTCGACGAACTGCATCGGCTGATGGAAAGGATGCCAGGCATCGCGTGGGTATTCATCGTGGTGGCCCTGGCGTCGATGGGCTTGCCGGGGTTCAGCGGGTTTGTGTCCGAGCTGTACGTGCTGCTCGGCGCGTGGGCGACTTTGCCGACGTGGATTGTCATCAGCGCGGGCGTGGGTGTGCTGGCGACCTTCGGCTACACGCTGGCGAAAATTCACGAAGCATTTTTCCGCGAGCGGAGCACTGGCGACAACACCAGCGATGGCAACGACGGGGAAGGCGATGCCGATTATCCGCCAATGACCTTGCCCGAAAAGGCGGGCGTGGCGTTGTTGCTGGGCGCATCGCTGCTCATCGGCCTTTGCCCGTGGTTGCTCACCAATCACATCGCCGGCAGCCTGCAACTTTTGCTGAACCGATTTAATTAAAATGGATTACACCGCAATATTCACCGCGCTCTTGCCCGACCTGTTTGTGGTGGTGGCATTGTTCGCGGCGTTGGGGGTGGACTACGGCTGCCTGCGCGGCGCGTCCTTGGCCGATCGCGCGGCCGCGGCCGCGCGCATTGGCGGCGTGGGGCTGGTCGGCGCATTGGTGGCATTGGCATTTCAGTTAACCGGCAGCCTCGCGGTGGACGGCCACGCGTTGGAAGTGGCCACGCACGGGCAATTGGTTTTGAACGCTGGCACGTTGGCGCTAAAGGCGCTGTTGTTTTTGCTGGGACTATTGGTGCTGCCGCTGGCGGCGCGAACGATTTCCACACCGCAAGTGAGCGAGTATTTCGCGTTGTTGTTGCTGGCCACTTTGGGGATGGGTTTTATGGTGACGAGCCGCAACCTGCTCGGGGCATTCGTGGCGTTGGAATTGGTGAGCTTGAGCTTGTACGCGCTCACGGCGCTGAACCCGGCGCGCAAGAAATCCGCTGAAGCCGCACTTAAATATTTTACTTATGGCGGTGTGGCGTCGGCATTTTTATTATTCGGAATCAGTTATTTATTTGGCGCATTGGGGCAACTGGATATTACGCAAGCTACCCTAGCGGAAGCACCGCGATTGGTGGTGGTGGCGTATTTATTTATATTGGTCGGGCTCGGCTTTAAGCTCGCGCTCGCGCCATTTCATTTGTGGGCGCCGGATGTGTATCAAGCCGCGCCCACACCGGCGGCCGCGTGGATTGCCAGCGGTTCAAAAATTGCCGGCGTGGCATTGTTGCTCGCCTTGCTCGGGCCGGTTTCATTGCCCTCGGCGCATTCGGCGATTGTGCCGCTGTTGTTATTGATGGCCGTGGCGAGCATGGCGGTGGGCAACCTCGGCGCGTTGCGGCAGGCCAATGTAAAACGGCTGCTCGCCTACAGCGCCATTGCCAATGCCGGATATATTTTAGTGGCCGTGGTCGCCTTCACCGATGCCGGCCGCGCGGCGGCATTGTTTTATGCGATCGTGTACGCCATCGCCACGCTGGGCGCGTTTGCGGTGGTGAGCGTATGGAACGATCGACTCGGACGCGAAGCGCTCATCGAAGATTTTCGCGGCGTATGGAAAACCAGTCCCGGCCTTTCGCTGGCGTTACTGGTGTTTGTGCTGTCGCTGGCGGGCATTCCCCCGCTTGCGGGGTTTGTGGGGAAATTTTATTTATTTTTCGCCGCCATCCACGCCGCGCCACAAATGGAATACTGGAGCGATGGATTATATTGGCTCGTGGCCGTGGCTTTACTCTTCAGCGTGGTGGCACTTTATTATTACCTAAAAATCCTCAAAGCCGTCTTCGTGCGTGAAGAAAATGGTGAACTGGATTCCTCCCCCGTAGGCCTCCCCGCCGCCACGGCAATCCTCGTGCTGGCGCTGCTGACCGTGGCACTCGGCGTGTGGCCGGAGCCGGTGGTGGATTATATTCAGTCGTATTTGTTTTAGGTAGGGCGGTTTCTCCGAAACCGCCTTGGCGCGCTCGGAGAGCACGCCCTACCTTTTGCGTTAACGTTCGCTTAACGCTCCTTCTGTCACTTCCCATTTTTGCAGCTCTTCGCCAAGTTCTTCGGGCCAGTTTTGTTCGGTGCAGGTCATGAAGACTTGGCCTCGGCCTTGGGTGCATTGGTTTAGGAGGGGGAGGAAGGCTTGGCGGCGGGGGGCGTCGAGTTCGCCCATTACGTCATCGATCAACAGGATGGGCGGGGCGCCGTGGGTGGCGGCGAGGTGCTCGGCTTGGGCGAGTTTGAGGGAGATGGCGAGGGTGCGTTTTTGGCCTTCGCTGGCGAAATCGGCGGCGGGTTTGTGGTTGAGCTGGAGGCTCAATTCATCGCGGTGCGGGCCGAGGAGGGTGGAGCCGAGGGCGCGTTCGCGTTCGCGGACGCGTTGGAGTTCGGCGGCGAAATCTTCTTTGACGCGGGGTTGGTATTCGACGAGTAGTTCTTCGCCTTCGGGGGCGATGCGGGCGTGGGCGGCGGTGATGCGCGGGCCGAGCTCGGGCATCAACGAGTGGCGGTGGGCCATAATTTGGTTGCCGAGCTTGACGACTTCGATGGTGAAACTTTCCAGCGCGGCTTCGTCGACGGGGCGGCGTTTCAGCAGTGCGTTGCGGGAGCGCACG
Organism: uncultured Verrucomicrobiae bacterium; assembly: GCA_937775205.1. Taxonomy (GTDB): domain Bacteria; phylum Verrucomicrobiota; class Verrucomicrobiia; order Limisphaerales; family UBA1100; genus JACNJL01. The sequence continues at coordinate 171,125 of CALKBX010000005.1, forward strand.
GCGCGGGTGTAGTTTTGCAGAAGGGGAAGGTAAGCGGGCAGGGTTTGGGTGAGGAGGAAATCGAGGAAGCGCCGCCGGCCGCGTCCGGCGCCTTTGATGAGCTGGAGATCCTCGGTGGAAAAGGCGACAGTGCGGAGGGTGCCGAGGTAATCGGTGAGCTTGCGGATGGGTTGCTCGTCGAGCGTAAGGCGGCGTTCGTTTTTGCTCCAATAAAGTTTGATGGCGTGCGAGCCGGTGGCGACGACGCGTCCGCCCACGAACCAGCCGGGTTGGCCATGGCGCACCATCGCGGCGCTGCCCACGCCGCGAAAGCTGCGGAGGGTGGCGAGCAGATGAACGGCCTCGAGTAGGTTGGTTTTGCCCTGCGCATTGCGGCCGAGTAGCACGTGAAAGCCCGGCCCGAAGTCGGCATCGAGCCGCCGGTAGTTTCGAAAATCCCGCAATCGCAAATGCCCCAAGTGCACGGGCGACTATGGGCCGAAGGCGGGGCGCGTGCAATCACCGGCGAGCAGTTAAGCGCGCGGGTGGGCTTCGTCGTAGGCTTGCTTGAGGCGGTCGGTGGTGAGGTGGGTGTAGATTTGGGTGGTGACGAGATTTTCGTGGCCGAGGAGTTCCTGCACGCTGCGGAGGTCGGCACCGGCATTGAGTAAATGGGTGGCGTAACTGTGGCGGAGCTTATGCGGGGTGAGGGTGGGGTCGAGATCGGCGGCTTCGAGGTAGTGCTTGAAATGCAGTTGCACAAGGCGCGGATAAACGGGCCGGAGCTCATTGGGGTTGGCAAGAAACACCGGCATCTCATCGGTGGGCGGATGCTCCAGCGCGGCCCAGTAGCGCTCGATGGCCGTCACGGCAGGTGCGCCGATGGGGACTTGGCGTTCCTTTTTGCCTTTGCCGTGGACGCGCAGCAGGCGTTCGGTGCGGTCGAGATCGAGCACGCGCATCCCGCAGACTTCACTGATGCGCAAACCGCAGGAATAAATGGCCTCAAGGATGGCCGCATCTCGAAGGTACGGTGCGGGGTCGATTTCAGCTTTCTTCTCCGCGTGCTTTTGTGCGTTGGCCAGTTCAGCCAAGGGCGCTTCCATCAATGCCGCCGATTGCTCGGGTGTGAGAAATTGCGGCAGGCGTTTTTCTTTTTTTGGCAGGGTGATGTCCTTAATGGGCGAGGCGTCAAGTTTACCGCGGCGCATCAGGTGTTTGTAAAAGGATCGCAACGCGGAGAAGCGCAGTTGCACCGCCGAGCGGCTGAGATTGCCGCGCCCGAGGAATCGCAGGTAGCCGCGAAAATCGAGTTTCTTTAAGTTCAACCAATCCGGCGCGGTGTTGCGTTCACCGAAATACCATCGCGAAAATTCCGTGAGCGCTTGCCGATAATTCCGTTGCGTGTACACGGACGCGCCCGCTTCGGTGTGCAAATAATCCAAAAACGACGACACAAACGCATCGTCATCCGCGATGGATGAATTGGAATTAGCTGCCCTCCCCGGCATTCATTGATGCTAACAGAAACGGGGTGGGAAAACAAGATGAACCACAGAGGGCACAGAGGAATTATTCGCTCTGTGAACTCTGTGTCTCTGTGGTGTTTTTTGCAGCTTTCTTCTTAGCCGGTTTCTTGGGGCGCGGCGGAAATTCCCAGGCGAGTTTGCCGGTGGTTTTATCGAGCAACAAAAAGGCGCTGAACGGGCGGCCTTTTTTGGAGATAAAACCGGCGATGACGTCGGTCTTGCCTTCGGTGAAGAGTTTGGCGGCTTGTTCGGCAAGGATTTCTTTTTTCAGGATTTCCTTAGCGATGCGGGTGCCGTTCTTTTGTTTGTCCCGCGCCATATCGGGACAAAGGTAGGCGCGATCGGTCTCGTACACCTTGGCGGCGGTGCCATCGGCGAGGGTTGTTTCGCAGAGGAGCTGATCGTCGGTGAGGTTTTTGGATTCCGCTTCGCGTTCCTCGTCGCCTTCGAAAATGAATTCCGGCTTCCACGCGCCGCGCGCGCCTTCGGCCATTTGAATTTCAGCGGCAAAGGGTTGGCCGAAGCGGTTTTTGAAATCTTCAAACGGCCCCACGCGGCCTTTTTCCAGCAATGCCTTGGCCTCGGCGGGCACGAGTTTGTGGCTGGCGATGTATTTGTTGAGTTTGAATTTGCAGTCCGCGCCGGTGCATTCGAAGTTGCCGTCGGTTTGCTTGAGCGTGGTGGTGCCGCAGCTGGGGCAGATGGCTTCGAGGTCGGGATAGGTGCGATTGGCCAGCTCGGTCATTTTGCCGACCGTGCGCTCGACGATGTCTTTGGTGAGCGTTTTGATTTCGCTCATAAACGCTTCACGACTGAGCGCGCCGGTTTCCATTTGCTTGAGTTTGTACTCCCATTCACCGGTCAACTCTGGCGAAGTGAGCGCCTCGATGCCGATGTCCTCCAGCAGATCAATCAACGCGAGCCCTTTGTTTGAAACCACGAGGTCGCGCTTTTGTTGTTCGTGGCGGAAAATGTATTTGTGCTTGATGAGCCCTTCGATGGTGGCCGCGCGGGTGGCGGGCGTGCCGAGGCCGCGCTCGCTCATTGCCTCGCGCAGCTCGTCGTCGTCCACGCGTTTGCCGGCGGTTTCCATCGCGGAAAGCAGAGTGGCTTCCGTGTAACGCGCGGGCGGTTTGGTTTGTTCGCCCTTGAGTGTGATTTCTTTTGCGTCGGCCTTTTCGCCAGTTTCAGCGGGCACCAGTTCGTCCTTCTCCGTGGCCACGCCGGGGCGGCGGCCGTACACTTCAAGATACCCCGGCACCACCAAAACTTTGCCGGTGGTTAAAAATGAATCCTCCGCGATGCGCGTGATACGGCGGGTGTTTTCGAATTCCGCCGATGGAAAAAAGATGGCCACAAACCGCCGCGTCACGAGGTCATAAATTTTTTGCTCCTGTTCCTTGAGCCCGCCCGCGGGAATTTTTCCGGTTGGGATGATCGCAAAGTGATCGCTGATTTTTGCGTTATTAAAAATGCGTTTGTTTGGCGCCACCCAATCATTGCTCAACACTTTGGAGCAAGCGGCGATGACCTCCGGCGCCAAGGTGGCGTTGGGCTTGGCCTTGGCGAAGCCGGCGAGATGGCCGCGCACGGTGTCGATGTAATCCTCCGGCAGACATTTCGAGTCTGTGCGCGGATAGGTCAGTAGCTTGTGGCGATCGTAAAGCGACTGCGCGATGCCGAGCGTGTTTTTAGCGCTGAAGCCGAAGCGGCTGCTGGCCTCGCGTTGCAGCGTAGTGAGATCGTAAAGCTGTGGCGGTGCCTGCTTGGCGGGTTTTTTGATTTCCTCGACGATGCCCGTTTTGCCTGTGCAACGGGCCACAATCGCCGCGGCCTCGGCTTCGGTCCAAATGCGTTCGGCGCGGGTTTGGTCGTCGTTTTCGTCCTTTTTAAAATTCTCGCGGAACCAGCGGCTCGCGTACGTGCCCGCGTGCACTTCAAAATCCGCGTGCACCTCCCAATAATCGCGTGGCACAAAATCACGAATCAATCGCTCGCGTTCGCTGAGGATCGTCAGTGTGGGCGTCTGCACGCGGCCGGCGCTCGTCATGTTAAATCCACCGTGGCGCGAGTTGAACGCCGTGAGTGCGCGCGAGCCATTGAGCCCCACCAGCCAATCACTCTCCGACCGACACAACGCCGCGTCCGCCAGCGGCTGCATCCGGCCATCCTCGCGTAATTTTTGGAACGCCTCGACAATCGCGCCGTCGGTCATTGACTGCATCCACATCCGCTTCATCGGTTTCTCCACGCCGGCCAGTGCCATGATGTAGCGAAAAATCAATTCCCCTTCACGGCCCGCATCGCAGGCGTTGATGATTTGATCCACCTCCTTGCGCTTGATCAACCGCAGCAACAGATTCAGCCGCGACTCACTTTTTTCAATCGGCTGTAGCTCAAATTTATCAGGGATGATTGGCAGATGCTTAATGCCCCACGGCAGCTTTTTGCCATTCGGTCCCTCCGGCATTTTCAGCTCCACCAAATGCCCCACTGCCGAAGTGACAATCGCGTTGTCGTTTTCGAAGTAGCTGTTGCGGTCCTTGCCCTTCCGCTCAAACTTGCCAAGCGTCTTGCCCAGAACTCGGGCAAGGTCGGTTTGGACCGATGGTTTCTCGGCGATGACTAGTGTTTTGCCCATTTGTTGCAAACGTTGCGGCGGGGTTTAGTGGTCTATTGGCCTTTTTGCAACCCCTTTTTCCAGACGCACCCACGGCCTGTTTCATTGAAAAAACTTTTTTGCGCAGCCCTGCCGCGTTCATCGTGCTATCGTCCGCCGCCATGGGCGGAGGCTATTTTACCAATGACACAACTCGCGCTGAGCGCGTGCGCGACCTCTTTGACGCCATTGCCCCGCGCTACGATCTCATCAATGATCTTCAAAGTCTTTGGCTCCATCGCCGCTGGAAAAAGCGTCTCGTTGCCCTTGCCAATCCGCGTTCTGGCCAGCGCGCGCTCGACCTTTGCTGCGGCACCGGCGACATCGCCTTCGCGCTGGCGCGGAACGGCGCGGACGTCACCGGCCTCGATTTCAGCAAACCGATGCTCGACCAAGCTAATCGCCGCAATTGCGACCTCACCGTCACCTTTCGCGAAGGCGACGCGCTGGAAACCGGCCTGCCCGATGACCATTTTGATTGCGTTACAATCGCCTTCGGCCTGCGTAACCTCGCCAGTTTTGAAAACGGCCTGCGCGAAATGCATCGCCTCACCAAGCCCGGCGGCAAAATGCTCGTGCTCGATTTTGGCAAACCCACCTTCGCGCCGTGGCGATGGATTTATTTTTGTTACTTGAAATGGATCGTCCCGTGGTTCGGCCGCCTCATTTGCCGCGACGCTCCGGCCTACGCGTACATTCACGAATCCCTCGAAAACTATCCCGCCCAAGACGGCGTAGAAAAAGTAATGCATGAACTCGGCTGCAAAGAAATCACCATCCACCGAATCCTCGGCAGCGCGATGACGATTAACGTGGGGGTGAAGTAGTTATTTCGCCGTGGATGCAATATCCTTCATCAACGCCAATGCGGTGGCCTCGGTGAGTTGCTGGATATTATATCGCTTCAACATTCGCGCGGCGGCGGCTTGGTGCGGAAACAAATCCAACACCGTGGCTTGCCCAAGCACTTGGCCATCGGCGGCGCGCGTGGCGGTGACGATGATGTCCGGCACGGTGTGGGATTTCGTGCCGGTGATGCCCGGCACATTGATTTCGCGTTCGCCCAATAGAATTTCCAGCGTCAACTCCGGCAGATTCGTTTGAGCCGGATCAATTAGCGTGGCCCCCGCCAAACGCAATGGACGGCCAAAGAGCAATTCCACCTCGCGCTTGGTTTGGCGCGTCGACAATTCGTCTGTGTCAAAAATGCGCGGCCCGGCGGGCACGACCGGCGCGGCACCGCCCACTCCGGCGGGCATCGGCAGGCCCGTGGCGGGATCAATCTGCGGCGTGCCGCCCACACTCACGGTGGGAATCTGCGGCACTTCAAAAGCGCCTTGCGGAAGGTTTACGTTGATGTTGATGCGCGGCGCGCCGAGCTTCACATAGGCCGCGCGGAAATCCTCCACGATTTGCTGCGCTTGCTGCGCATTGTAAATTTGCGAAAGCGGCACGGAGGGCGACACGGTGTAGACATATTTTTTGCCTTCCACCGGCGCGGCAGTTTGCTTGAACACCACCATTGCGGAACGGTTAGCGCTGGGCGCACCGCAGCCAACGAGCAGCAGCGCGGGAATGAGCAATGCGATTTTTTTCATAAATTTTTAGAGCTAGCGCGCCAGTCGCACGCGCACGGTGTAATCCTTAGCTTGGGCGTTGAGCGATTTGAACTCCACGGTTTCCTGCGCGGTCTCGTCGAGGATGAGCGTTTGGAACGGCGTGGTGTCGATGGCGAATCCCTGTTCATCCTTGAACGCGCAACTCACTTGTAAGTCCACGCGCTTGTTGATGAGGTTCAAAATGTTCGCGCGCACCTGCAGCCGTCCATCGGCCAGCTGCGTTTCCTGTATCGCCGTGCATTTTACCGTGCGTGCGCCGAGCGTGCCGAGCGCCACGAACTTGCTGTTGTTGGCCGTGGCCGATTGTTGTGCGGCGGGCGTGCCGCAGCCGGCGATGATCGCGCAGGCGCTGAGGATGAGTAGTGCTTTCATAAATCTCCTTTTTTAATCGGCCACGAACACCACCGTGTCGCGGCCGGTCTGTACGGTTACTGAAACATTTTTTTGTCGATCCGGCAAGGCAATGCCGTTGGCATCGAGGAATTCGATCACCGCCGTGTGCGTGCCCGTGGGCAGTTGCAACGCGGCGAAGCTGAGATGCTGTGGGAGATTCGTCCACGTTCGCGTGTCCGCGCGCGGCTCGGCGGAGCCGCCCACAATTTTGCCCACCAAGCCCGCGCTCAGCAAGGCTACGCCCGCGCCTTCGGTTTCGGGTTGGCTGGCAAGGATGGCGCCGCCGGTCACGCCGATGTCGCCCACGAGATCTCCGGCTTTTTTGATGGTAGCTTTTTTGGCGAGGATGGCGTCCATCGCGCGATCGCCACGGGTGGAGGCTTGGAAGGTGAGGTTGTCAAAAATTGGCGCGATGACCGGCCGCCCGCCCACGGTAATGCTCGCGGAGCGGGCTTGGGAACGGCCTCCGTTGTACACGATTTTTTCACCCACATCGCCGCCGGTTTTTTTCATCGGCCCAAAGCCGAACTGTAGAAATATCATCACGTTGGCTTTGGTGTTGTAAGGGGGCAGGGCGGTGTCGCCGGCATTGGCTTGGGCGCGGGTGCGGGCATCACTGCCGTCGCGGCTGAGCTTGGTGGTGATGTAGCCATCGAGATAATCGAGCAACACCCAATCCGCGCGATGCTCCGGCTGCGCGGCGAGGGCGTCCATGAGCTGCGCGGTGCGGAAACAGGCTCGGGCGTTGTCGGGCTCGCCGTCCATCCAGTAAAACATGCCGTGATAAAACCAGCCCATCGCGCGCTCGTGCGATTCGCCGTGGAAGCCTTTCACGTTCTCGGGCGAGAAGGTGCTTTGCGCTAACCGCGTGTGGGCATTGGCTTGCAGGATTTGCCCTGCCGAGGGCATTGCGGTGGTGAGCAACGCGCGCGCCTCCGAATGGCGGCCGAGCTTGAGCGCGTGCACAGCGGTGATGAGCCGCCAGCGATTTTTATCGTGCGCGGGGGCCTTGGCGATTTGGCGATGACCGGCGGCCACGAGGTCGCCATTAAATTCCGGCGCGCGCTGAATGGCCGGCGCTTGGCACGCCGCGAATCCGCAACGCGCTTAACAGACAAATGCTCGTGGCAATTTTCATCACCGTGAAATGACAAGCGCCGGACTAACGATAGGTGACGTCGTCCTTGCCTTGTTTTTTGATTTGATGATTTCCTCCCCAGACAATTTCACTGGTATCCGGATCGATGAGTTGAAAAGAGTACAGGACGTAGTCGCTAGCCCCCGAGTTTCCTCGGCCTGAGATTCCCTTGAAGGTGCCGGTGAGAATGAAGTCTGCGCCCTTGAATTTATTGCCCGTGATTTTTTCGCCGCCGGTGACTTGGCCGCTGAGTTTCAGGTCTCGTTCTTTTTCCAATTTGTCCATGTGCTCGCGCGCTACAAAAGTTATTTTGCTGGCCGCATGCTCGAGCAGTTTGTCGCGAATCAGCATCAGGAAAATATCCTTGTCGATGGGGAAACGCGTGTCGTTGTTGATGGGCTCGAGCACGACCACCGGTTTGCCCTCGGCCTTGGCGATGGGATCCGCGCCGAGAATGCCGCGCGCCATCTTCTCGGAAATGGTGACGAGATCCTGCGACTCAATACCCAGCCCGGCCACAAAGCCGCGCTCGCCCGGGCGCAACTCGGTAACGCTCGGTCCGTGTGGGGAGTTGAGTTGGTGTTGGAACAACCCAGCACGGCCGCAAGGGCGGTGCCGACAAAAAGTATGGTGATGTGTTTCATGCCTCTCCTTTGGACGGAAGAATATGGCAGAAAACTCAACGGCCGAAAAGTTTTTTCACACGCTTGCGGTGTGAAAGACGCGGCTTGGTCTGAGCCTCGGTGGCGGGCGCGGGTACTGGGCCGTTGGCAAGCACGGGCAAACCCGTCGCGGGATCAATCGCCGGAGCCGTGGAAGTTGCGGCGGGTGCATTTGGATCAATCGGCAAACCCGTCGCCGGATCAATCTGCGGCAACGGGCCGGTTGCGCCGGTTTCGGCGTCGGGATTCTGTGCGCGTTCCAGCGCGGCTTGGCGCTCGGTCTCGGCTTTTTGCGCCGCTTTGCGATCCATCATTTGCCCAATCAACAAACCCAACGCGCCGCCAATGGCCGTGCCTTCGGCAGTGCGATTGCTTTTGTTGCCGAGCACGCCGCCAATTGCCGCGCCTAAAACTGTGGTGGTGGGAACCGCCGGCGCACGCGATTGCGGTGCGGGCTGCGGTGCCGGCGCGGGATCGCCCGCTGCGCGTAATCCTGGAATATTCAGTCCTGGGAAAAGTTGTGCCTGCGTTGTGCACACCGAAATCGTGAGCAAAATGAGGGCAAAAACAGTAGATTTTTTCATTTTAGCAATACCTTCCTTGGTTTCATCAGTAGCAAATCTGGGTTTGTTAACAGGTTATTCACAGCAAGCCGCGTGCCGTTTTGGGTGCAAAAACAAAAAACCGCTGTTTTTGCGAAAAACAGCGGTTTTTAGCTAAAATATGGGGTTTTGAAATTATCGCCCGAACAGCACGCGGGCTGGAAATGCGGCATTTACGCGCGGTGGCGTGATTATAATCACCGATCCAGCCGTCGGCTGAACGTGCATTGGGCGCGCATATTGGAATCCCGGCGTCATTGCCATCGTGTGCATCGGTAATCCGCGGCGCATCCCAAAGTAGTTTGGCTGCGGAAAATAGCTCGGCATCGGCGCGATCATTTGCGACTGCGCGGGCGGCGTGATGAGCACCGTGGCTGCCTGCGCACCGGGGCGGGCGGGCAGTTTGATTTCAAGGGTGCGATCGGCCATCCCCGGCCCCATGCGCAAAACGCCGGGACCAAAAAGTTGCGCGGAAAGTTGGGGGGCAAAACCCAGTGTCATCAGAATCGAAAGCAAGCTAATCAGTCGTAACATTCGAAAAGTGTACGCCTTCCTGATGCGCGCGCAACAGAATAGTGTGCACACGTACAAAAACTTTTTCACTCGTGGCCGACTCTCCCCACCGCTAGTCTCGCCGCGCTTTTAGGATGTTAGCCAAACGCGTCATTCCCTGCCTCGATGTTCATAACGGACAAGTGACCCGCGGCGTGCAGTTTGGCAAAGCCGAGGCGGGCGAGTTGCGCAACGTCGGCGATCCCGTCGAGCTGGCGCTGGAGTATAATAATCAGGGCGCGGACGAAATGGTGTTCTTCGACATCACCGCCACCGCGCACGAACGCAAGACCATCGTGGACGTCATCGAGCGCGCGGGCGATCAATGCTTCATGCCGCTCACCGTCGGCGGCGGCATCCGCACCGTGGAGGACATGAGCACCATGCTCAAAGCCGGGGCCGACAAAGTGAGCATCAACTCCGCAGCAATCGCCCGCCCCGAACTCATCCGCGAAGGTGCAGAAAAATTCGGTAGCCAATGCATCGTCGTCAGCATCGACGCCAAAAAAACCGGTGCCGACCAATGGTGCGTCTTCACCCACGGCGGTCGCAAAGAAGCCGGCTTGGACGCCGTCGAATGGGCGAAGGAAGCCGTGGCCCTAGGCGCGGGCGAAATTGTTTTGAACAGCATCGACGCCGACGGCACCAAAGCCGGCTACGACATCGAGATCACCCGCCGCATCAGCGAAAGCGTCGGCGTCCCAATCGTTGCCAGCGGCGGCGCGGGCAATCTCGATCACATGGTCGACGTGCTGAAGGAAGGCAAAGCTGATGCCGTCCTCGCCGCCAGCATTTTCCATTTTGGCGAATACACCGTGGGCGAAGTGAAAGCGCATCTGGCGAAGGCGGATATTCCGGTGCGGGTGGTTTGATTTTTTTACCACAGAGGCACAGAGAGCACAGAGTGGATGGAGTTTTTTCTCTGTGTTCTCTGTGCCTCTGTGGTTAAGTTCGGCGCATGTCATTTATCGACAACTTGAAATTCAACGAACAGGGGCTGATTCCAGCTATCATTCAGGAAGAAGGAACCGGCCGCGTGCTAATGATGGCTTGGATGAATGCAGACTCGATTCGCGACACGATTGAGAAGGGCAAGACACATTTTTGGAGCCGCAGCCGACAAAAATATTGGATGAAGGGCGAGAGCAGCGGCAACACGCAGCAGGTGAAAGATGTGGCGTATGATTGCGATGCCGACACGCTGTTGATCCAAGTGGAGCAAATCGGCGCGGCGTGTCACGAGGGGTACAAGAGCTGCTTCTTCACGTCGGTGAAGGAGGGCGAATCGGAAATCACCGAGAAGCGGTTGATTGATCCTGAGGAAATGTACGGCAAAAAATCGTGAGCGATTCCCCGCACATCACGCCTTCGCGCGAGGAGTTTCTGCAGCACGCGCAGGTTGGTAATTTGATTCCGGTGTATCGCGAAATTCTTGCGGACTTCGAAACGCCGCTTTCGGCGTATCGCAAAATCCGGTCCGACGGTGAGGCTTTCCTGTGTGAGAGCGTGGAGGGCGGCGAGCATTTGAGCCGATATTCGTTCGTGGGCTGCAATCCACGTGGCATCATTCGGCAGGACGGCGATCAAGTGCAGGTGGTGGAGGGCGGCAAAGTGACGGCCACGTACGCGGTGAGCCGTGAGGCTGGCGAAAACCACGTGCGCGATGGGTTGGAGGTGGTGGAAAAAGTTTTGGGGGGTTATCGGCCGGTGGATTTGCCGGGGCTACCGCGGTTCACTGGCGGCGCGATGGGGTTTGTGGGGTACGAATTCATTCACGATGTGGAGCCGGTGGTGCCGCGTCCGCTCAAGGACGAGCTGGGCACACCGACGATGTATTTTCTGATCGCCGATGAACTGCTCATTTTCGATCGCGTGCGGCAGACGGTGACGGTTCTCGTGAACGCCATCATCGAAGGCGGCACAAAACCGGAGGACGTTTACGAGGAAGCAGTCGACGAAGTGGAACGCCTCGTCTCACTGCTCGAGCAACCGACCGAGCACTGCGCCGTGACACTCGCCGCCGATCCGCCCGATGCGGCGTTTGAGTCCAATATGGAAAAGGACGTCTTTCTCGCCAATGTCGCCAAGAGCAAGGAATACATTCGCGCGGGCGACATCATTCAGGTGGTCGGCTCGCAACGATTCTCCACCGCGGTAAAGGCTGACCCGCTGGATGTCTATCGCGCCGTTCGCTCCATCAATCCTTCGCCGTATATGTTCCTGCTTGAGCTGGATGGCTTTTCGCTCGTTGGCGCTTCGCCGGAAATCCATGTGCGCTGCGAGGAAGGCGAGGTGCAAATCCGCCCCATCGCCGGCACCCGCCCGCGCGGCGCCACGCCCGCCGAGGATTTGGCGCACGAAAAAGATTTGCTCGCCGACCCCAAAGAACGCGCTGAGCACGTCATGCTTGTGGACCTCGCCCGCAACGATATTGGTCGGGTATGCGAATACGGCAGCGTGCAAGTGGCAGACCTCATGATCATCGAGCGTTACAGCCACGTGATGCACATCGTCTCGAGTGTCACCGGAAAACTTACTGACGACAAGACGCCCTATGATTTGCTACGCACCACTTTCCCCGCCGGCACCCTCACCGGCGCGCCTAAGATTCGCGCCATGCAAATCATCAGCGAACTCGAACAAACCACCCGAGGCCCCTACGGCGGCACGGTCGGCTACTTTAGCTTCAACGGCAACCTCGACTGCTGCATCACCATCCGCACCGCACTATTAAAAGACGGCCAAGCCTACGTCCAAGCCGGCGGCGGTTGGGTGAATGATTCCGTGCCCGAAAATGAATTCGAAGAAACCGTCAACAAAGCCAAAGCCATGATCAAAGCCATCGCCCTCGCTGAGCATTGCGTAAGTAGTGATTGATCGTTTTCCGTATTGCTACTCCACCTCAAACCTGATTTAGTGTGCCCCTCCGAATTTAAAAATTATGGCTACCGAACGTTCACTTATATTGCTCAAACCCGACTGCCTCAACGGCCACCACGCTGGCGAAGTCATCGGACGCTTTGAAAAAGCCGGCTTCGAAATCCGCGCCACCAAGCTCATCGCCCTCACCGACGATCTCCTCAAAGAACACTACGCCCACATCGCCGACCGCCCGTTCTTCCCCGAGATCGTTGAATTTATGAGCTCCCGCCCCGTGCTTGCCCTCGTGCTTGAAGGCGAAAATGCTGTGGCCGCCATTCGTGATCTCCTCGGCCCCACCGATTCCACCAAAGCCCCCGCCGGCACCATCCGCGGCGACATGGGGACCACTAGCATGGAAAATATCTGCCACGCCTCTGACTCTGTCGAAAATGCCGCAATCGAAGTCGAGCGCTTCTTCAGCACGGGCGAGGTACATTAACCTCCGCCACTCTGGACGCCATGAATCCGGCTGATTTTCTTGCGCTGATTTCCCGCCGACATTGTCAGCGGGCGTTTACTGATGAACCGGTGGAACGGGAAATCATGGAAGCGGTGCTGTTGGCGGCGGGGCAGGCGCCTTCGGGGAAGAATACGCAGCCGTGGAACGTCACTGTGGTGAGTGACAAGGCGCGGGATAGATTAAGCGCGGCGTTGTGTGCGGCGTTTGATGCGGGGGAAAAGCCGGTGTCGGATTATGAGTATTCGCTGTTGCCTTCGCCGGAGGAGTGGAAGGACCGGGCGCGTGCGTGCGGGTATTCGCTCTTCGAATTGAAAGGCATCGCGCGGGATGACGTGGAGGCGCGGAAGGCACATGGACGAGAGAATTTCACTTTTTTTGGCGCGCCGGCGCAATTGATTTTCCATTTGCCGACTGGCGCAGAGCGCGGGAATTTTTTGGATGTCGGTATGTTTATGCAAAACGTAATGCTGGGACTCACAGCGTACGGGCTGGGGAGTTGCCCGCAATTTAGCGTGGCGGGCTATGCGTCGGTGGTGCGCGAGAGCCTTGGGTTGGCGGCGGATCGCTGGGTGGTGGCTGGGATGTCCGTGGGTTGGCCGGAGGAGGAGGCCCGTGTGAACGTATTTGTACCAGAACGCCTCCCGTTGGCGGATTTTGTCGATTGGCGGGAATGATGAAAATTGCTGTCGCCAATAATCATGCTGATTTGGTAGCTTCTTCCCCAGCCGGATCGTCCGGCCAAATTGATGAGTGAGGAGTATTGCAAAAGCGCGTGCCAGGAATGCAACGGCCGGATTTCTCTGCCGGTGGATGCAGTGGGCGTGGAGTTCAATTGCCCGCACTGCGGCGTGAATCTTCAGCTCGTCCTCAAGCATTATTGCGAGCACTGCAATGGGCCGCTTTCCTTTGATGGCAATCCGGATGCCATCGGCATGGAAATCGAATGCGGCCACTGCAAAAACCAAACGGTGCTGCAGCCTTCGGCCTTGGTGATTGAAGACAAAGCGGCGGCGGAGGAGGAGGAAGAAGAAGTTTGCGAAGAAGAATTTGAAGAGGACGGTGACGGCAGCGAGGAAGAGTACGACGAGGAATACGAGGAAGAGGATCAGGAAGAAGCGGAGCCCGAGCCCGAGCGCGGAGGCCCGCCCAAACCACGGCAGCCAAAACGCGGTGGCCCACCCAAGCCGCGGCAGCCCAAGAAAGTTCGCCAACGCCCCGGCGGCGGCGGGGCGACGCCCGGTGATGCGCCGGAAAAGATTGGACGCCGATTGGCCGGTGCCGGTGCCAAACCCGCCGAGGAAGAATCTGACGAGGCACCCGCAAAGGGAGGTCGGCCCGGCAGGCCCAAGCCCGGTGGTCGGCGCGGTGGCCGCCCCAAGCCCAAGCGCCGCACGCGGCCTGATGGCGAGTCCCAATCGGCAGTTCCCAGCGCACCAATGACTCGCCGTCAACCGGCGGCGGCTCCCGAGGAATCAATGGATCCGATGGCCGGTGCGGTGCCCGGAGGATCTTCTGCGCCGCCTCCCAATCCGGCTGGCCCGCAACCGCCCGGACCGGTGGTGCGTAAGGTGGCGGGAGTGATTCCCGGCGCGGGCGGCGGCGCCCACAGCGACGCCCAAAGCAGCGGCACGCCTAAGTTGAAATCTTCTTTCAACAAAAAATCTAAGGACGAGGAAAAATTTGACGGTCCGTGGTACAAGGATAGCGAGAAACAAAAACTCGCCGTTGTGGTTACGGTGTTTGTGTTGTCGTTCGCCTATTTTGGGCTGCCCAGTTTGGCGGGGTTGATTGACAAGTCGTGGGAACAAAAGGTGGAGCGAATTGTAAAATTGAAATTCCTGTTCGGGGATGGTTACCGCAAAAATAATGTGGCGGAATCTATCAAGGTGGATCAGTCTTCCCTGTTGATCAGCCGGGGAACGGGTCCGGAAACCGAAGGCCAACAAGGGCCGAATGTATTTTATGTCACCGGTTCAGCCCAAAATATTACGAGCGATACACTCGAACAGGTGGAGATTATTTTCAAACTTTATGATCAAAGTGGCGCCGAGTTGGGTGAGGCATTCGACTACACCAACCAGCTCGGCCCGAATGTGGTTTGGGATTTCCGTGCCCTTTGCAATACCCGCGAGATTGGGTCCACCAACATCTTCCGCGCGAACCTCGACCGATTGATCGTGCGGTAGCTTTACTGTTGGTTCGAAGGCCTCCCCGGGGGCGGTGGCTGTTTCCAATTCCAACTGGAGGTGTATTTGAAGTTCAGATAATCCGTCGGCACCGCCATGCCATTTTTGTTTTTGGAAATGAGCAGGGCGTCGAGCAACGCGCCGGTCATCAACGTGCGCTCGGCGGGCCAAGTGGGTTGGCCGGTGTGAAACATTTTCTCCGTGCCCTTCACGAGATAAGTGAAGGGCATGTACGGGCGCGCTTCTTGCGTCCAAAACGTCGCGGACGTCCGCGCGCCCGCCGTTGTCTTCCAGGCCACGCCCCATTCGTTCACCGCGCCGTTAAGCGTGAGCACGAAGGCCTTCAGCCCGTCGCGGTATTCGATGACGAACATGTCCGGTGCCTTCGCCAACTCACGCAGCGGTCGTTTCGGCTGGCGTGTGATGGGGCTGTGCTTTAGGCGCTTGAGCGCGGCGTCGAGCAGTTTGCGGTCGAACATCCCCGCGTCTATCGCGCGCCAAACCGCCTCGCCGGAAAGGCAGCGCACGCGCTTCACGCCTGTCTCGCCGCCCGCGCGGCGTTCCACAAGGCACACTGCACCATCTCCAGCGCGTGATAACCGTAGGCGTCGAGAGTGTGATACGAAACGGCGACAATTTCCTTGAGCTTCGCCTCGCGCTTCACGTCCACCGCCAGCTTGCCAGTGCCGAGTGTGAGCGTTTCCTCCACGGTTTTGTAAATGGGCACGCCGAATTTTTCGCCCACTTGCGGCTGGTATCGCCGGCCGGCACTTGGTCGGTATACAGCGAAACAAGCTTGAGATTCGGCCGCTCGCCTTTTTCGTCCAGCGTGTGTGTGAGCAGCAATCGGCTCACAATGGCATCCGCTTGCGAGTTGTGCCGGTACTCCGTCACGATCGCCGCAATCCGTTTCGGCGGCGCGGCGCAGCCGATGACCGAAAAAAGCAGTGAAACAAACAGTATCTTTTTCATAAATATTAATAATCCCGAAACGGCCCGCGCGGCTCGGCGGCTTCCATTTCCTTTTTCCAGTTGGCGAAACGGGCTTTCATCATCTTCAAAATTTCCGGCTTCGCTTCTGAAAGGTCGTACTTCTCGCTCAAGTCCGTTCGCAAATCAAAGAGGCCGTTGCCGCGGCTGCTCTCCACCCATTTCCAGTGGCCCACGCGCGCGCCCTTGTCGAGGCGGCGTTGCCAGAACATTTCTTCACGCGGTGATTTCTTTTTGCCTTGAAGGACCGGCAGCATGTCGAAGCCGTCGAGCTTCACCCCTTTGGCCGGCGCGGCCCCGGTGGCGGCACAGAGCATTGGGAAAATTTCCAGTGAGGTGAGGAATTCATTGCTCGCGGTGCCGGCGGGGATTTTGCCGGGCCAACGCACGATGCACGGCACGCGGATGCCGCCCTCAAACATTTGGCCTTTTCGACCGCGCAAGGGCGCGTTGTCCGCCGCGCCGCCACCGCCGTTGTCGCTGAAGAAAATCACAATCGTGTTGTCGGCGATTTTATATTGGTCGAGCAAGTCGAGCAGCTTGCCGATAGCGGCGTCCATAGCGGTGATGGAGCCGACAAACTCCAGCCGCCGCGCGGCGCGATTGCGGACGGTGGCCGGTTTGCCGTAGCGCGTGCCCGTTTGCGTGCCGGCTTGGGAGACGAGCGCGGGGTACAGTTTCTTAAATTTATCCGGCGCCTGCGCGCTGCTGCGGATGATGGGGTCGAGGCTGGACGCGCCGTGCGGGGCATTGAAGGGCACGTAGAGTAAAAATGGTTTTTTGTGATTTGCTTTCAGGAAGCGCACGGCCTCGCGCTCGAAGAGATCGGTGCAGTACTTGCCTTTGTCTTCGGTGGTGGGCGAGTTGTTGCGGTACATCGACGGCACGCCATAGCGTTCGTGCGTGTAGTAATCGATGCCGGTGTTGACGAACCCATAAAAATCATCGAAGCCGCGCGCGAGCGGGAGGAAGCGTTTGTGCACGCCGAGATCCCATTTGCCGAAAATGCCACTGGTATAGCCGGCGGTTTTCAGTGCGCGCGGCAGCAGCACCTCGCGCGTGTCCATGCCGCCGATGCGCTCAAAGGTGGCCTCGTATTGGCCGGGCTTGTATTTGTAGCCGTAGTCGGGAGCTTCATTACGAATCATGTCGTAAATGCCATTGCGCTGCGGATAGCGCCCGGTGAGTAGAGCGCCGCGCGAAGGCGTGCACGCGGGCCACGCCACATAAAAACTCGTGAGCTTCACGCCGCCCTTGGCGAGGCGGTCGAGGTGCGGCGTCTTTATTTCATGCGAGCCGAAGCAGCCGAGGTCGCGATAGCCTTGGTCATCGGAGACGATGAGCAGAATGTTCGGCGTCGCGGCGGCGAGCCAAAGTGGCAGCATTACCAGCAGCAGGGCGAGGGTGCGTTGCATGCGGCTATTGCAAACTGCGCGGCGCGGTTTGCCAATGCAAAAATCGAATAACTGTCGCTTGACCCGTACCGCTCTTGGCCACTTCAATGCGCGCGCATGCAATTACAGGTGGAAAACAAATACTTGGATTTCAGGAAATCGAGCATTCACAATGTGGGTGCGTACGCGAAACGCGACATCCGCAAGGGCACGCGCATCATCGAGTACATCGGCCGGCCGCTCACCAAAAAGAAGGCGGCGGAGGAGCTGAATGATGGCAATGGCTACGTTTTTACCATCAACAAATATTTTGATATTGATGGCAACGTGCCGTGGAATCCCGCGCGCTATATCAACCACGGCTGCGCCGCCAACGCCGAATCCGATGTGCAGGAAGATCGCGTGTGGATCAGCGCCCTCAAAATAATTAGGAAAGGCGAGGAGGTGGTTTACAATTATAACTACGACCTCGTGGACGCCTTCGAAAACCCTTGCAACTGCGGTGCCAAAGAATGCGTGGGCTATATGGTGGACGATGAGTACTGGCCCAAGCTGAAAAAGATGATTGAGAAGCGGGGGAAGAAGGGGGAATGACCAAGTTTCAAGGAACCCTCAAGCCCCAATAGCTTCACGGATTGGGAATTATGATTTGGGACTTCCCCTAGCTTTCCATCGGCCAATCCGCCACCACCAATCCTTGATACCCCTTCGCCAACGACTTCACATTCGTGTAGCCCATCTTTTGCGCGGCGTCGCACGTGAGTGCGCTGCGATAGCCGCCGCCGCAGTACATGATAATTTCCGCTGTCTTGTCGGGGAAACGCGTTTCCAAGTCGCGCTCCAAAACGCCCTTGCCGAGATACTGCGCTTCCTTCGCGTGGGCCTTGGTCCACTCGCTTTCCTCGCGCACATCCAGCAGCACGGCCTCGGGATTTTCCTTCAAACGCGCCGGCAGCTCATCAATGGAAATTTCGGTCACCCGCGACAAGGCATCTTCCACAAGGGTAAGAAATTCGGCCGAATGTTTCATGCCGAAAAGATAGCGCGGTTTGGCTTGCGAAGCGAGCCCGCGATGGTCAATTTGCCGAGTGGGTAACCCCCGTCAAAACTTCCTCATCGCCGCCAGCCTCGTGCTGGCCACTATCGTGTGGGGCGCAAACAACACGACCATTGGCTATCTCGTGCGCGATTGGCCGGTGTTGTGGACCACCGGCACACGATTGCTGGGCGCGGGAATCCTGTTGCTGGGGCTGCTGCGATGGACGAAAATATTCGGCGAACCGCAGGCCGTGCCGCCGGATGTGCATCGGCGGCTGTGGGTGCGCGGCGCGCCGTTATTTGTCGGATGGGCGGCGGGGTTTTCGTGGGCGGTCACCATGACGCCTGTGTCGCACGCCTCGCTATACCTCGCCGCCTCGCCGGTTTGGGGGCTGTTGCTGGAAGAACGCCCACGGCTGAACCGCGAAAGCCTTCGCAAATATTTCGCCGCGCTACTCGCACTGGCGGGCATTGTGATTTTATTTCTTCCAAAGCTGAACGCCGCTGCCGGGGACGGCCATTCGTGGCTCGGCGATGTCATCGCCTTTTGCGCCAGTTGGTCGTGGACGATTTACAGTCGCGAATCGCGCGAAATGTCCGGCCGCATCAGTGGCATGCTGTACACCGCGCACACGGCATGGCGTGCGGGCCTGTTGCTGCTGCCGTTTGTCATTTGGGAAATCACAAACAATCCACCCGCGCTCAAGAGCCATCTCATCGGTTGGCAGGGGTTCAGCATTTTCGCCGGAACCATCGTCGGGCTAGGCATCTGGAACCACGTGCTGCGCTACTGGCCTGTCAGCCGTGCGTTGTTGTTCAACAACCTCATCCCCGTCTTCGCGATGCTTTGGGCGTGGCAGTGCATAGGGGAAAAAATCACGCCAACCTTTTGGCCGGCCATGGCGTTGGTCGTGTCAGGCGTAGTCATTGGCCTTGCGCCGTGGCGGAAACCGGAGGAATGACAAAAACGTGATTTGCCAGCAGCCCGGAAAAAGCCAATGATGGCCGCGCAAAATGTATCAACCCGAATCAGTAACACTTTACGTGAAGCCCGTATGCGGCTGGTGCCGTCAAGCGGAGCATTGGCTCACCAGCCAAGGCATCGAATTTGAAACGGTCGATGTGATCGAGAATCCGGAAGCCTTCGAGGAAATGGAACGCATCTCCGGCCAAACCCTCGCACCGGTGATCGCCGTGGATGACCAAGTGCTGGCGGACTTCGGCGCGCGCGAGTTGGTGGTTTTTTGGGAAGGGCTCGGGAAAGCGAAATGAGCGCCGTAGCCGAGCCAACCCCTTCGACGCAAAAACGCCCGCGCCTGCCCGAGTGGTTCCGGTTGCAGCTGCCGACGGCGAGCGCGTACTTTGCCACGCGCAATCTCATCGACGACCTCAACCTCCACACCGTTTGCGAAAGCGCCCGCTGCCCGAACCATTGGGAATGCTGGAGTAAAGGCACCGCCACCTTCATGATCGCCGGCGACCGCTGCACGCGCGCGTGTGGTTTCTGTGCGGTGGACACCCGCAAACCGATGGCGCTCGAGGCCGATGAACCCGAACGCGTCGCCGAAGCCACGCGGCGGATGAAGCTCAAACACGTCGTCATCACCGCCGTGGCCCGCGACGATTTGGCAGATGGCGGCGCGGCGCATTTTCAAAAAGTCATCGAGCGCGTGCGCGCCGTGAATCCCGAAATCATCATCGAAGTACTCACGCCCGATTTTTTGGATGACGATGCGGCCATCGACACCGTGCTCGCCGCGCGTCCTGAAATTTTCAATCACAACCTCGAAACCATCCGCCGCCTCACCCCTGAAGTGCGGTCCGTGGCGACTTACAAACGCTCACTGTCAGTTTTGAATAAAGTGAAACAGCGCGCCCCAAAAATTTTCACCAAGTCCGGACTCATGCTCGGCCTCGGCGAAACGGAAGCCGAACTGCACGAGGCGATCGCCGACCTTCGCGCCGTCGGCTGCGACCTCCTCACCCTCGGCCAATACCTCCAGCCCACCAAAAAACATCTGCCGGTGGTGGAGTTCATCCACCCCGACCAATTTGCCGCGCACAAAAAAACCGCCGAGGCCATGGGCTTCACCCACGTCGCCAGCGGCCCACTTGTGCGTAGCTCTTATCATGCGGATGATTTCGTGCTGCCGGCCGCACATTGAACTGGTAAATGAAAACGGAGGCCAAAAAACGGCACGCAGTTTTGGCGGATGAAATTCGTCGGCACGATCACGCTTATTATGTGTTAGCCGAGCCGAGCATTAGCGATCCGGATTACGATCGGCTCTATCGCGAGCTGCTGGATTTAGAGGAGGCGCATCCGGAATTGTGCGCTGCCGATTCGCCGAGCCAGCGGGTGGGCGGCAAACCGGTGAGCGAATTCCCAGAGCATCGGCACGCGCAGCCGATGATGAGCCTCGATAACACTTATTCCTTTGATGAGCTGGCGGAGTTTTTGAAGCGTGTGGAAAAGCGATTGCCGGAAGCGGAACTCGACTGGACGATTGAGCCGAAAATTGACGGGCTCGCCGTGAGTTTGCGCTACGAGAACGGCACGCTCGTCGTGGGTGCCACGCGCGGCGATGGGGCGAGTGGCGATGACATCACGGGCAATCTCAAGACGATTCGCAGTTTGCCGTTGCGGTTGCCAGCGAAGGTCCCCGCTGTGCTCGAAGTGCGCGGCGAGGTGTTTATGCGCCGCGCGGGTTTTGCCAAGCTGAATGAAAAACGCAAGGCGGAAGGCGAGGAACCCTTTGCTAATCCGCGTAATGCGGCGGCGGGTTCGCTGAAAATGCTGGACCCAAAAATGGTGGCGGAGCGGCCGTTGGGGATTATTCTTTACGGGCTTGGCGAAGTGAATGGCGAGATGCCAGTCACACAAAAAGAAGTGGTGGATTGGTTGAAGCAATTGGGCTTGCCGACGGCGGGAAAAATTTGGACGGGCCAATCGCACGCGGATTTGGTGGCGGCCATCAATGAGCTGGACATCGCGCGGCATGATTTCGATTATGAAACCGATGGGGCGGTTATTAAATTGAACGACCTCTCACTGCGCGAACAATGCGGTGCGACCTCGAAAGCCCCACGCTGGGCGATCGCGTACAAGTACGCGGCGGAACAGGCGGAGACGGTTTTGAAGGCCATCACCATCCAGGTTGGCCGCACCGGCGCGCTGACGCCGGTGGCGGAGTTGGAGCCGGTGTTGATCGCCGGCAGCACGGTGGCGCGCGCGACGTTGCACAATGAGGAGGAGATTCAGCGCAAAGACATTCGCGTGGGCGACACGGTGGTGATCGAAAAGGCGGGTGAGATTATTCCGGCGGTGGTTGAGGTGGTGCTTGAAAAACGGCCCAAGAAAGCGACGGCGTTTGTGCTGAACAAAGAATGCCCCGAATGCAAATCAAAGGCGGCGAAGGATGAGGGGGATGTGGTTTGGCGTTGCCCGAATCCGGATTGCGCGGCGCAGGTGCGGGGGCGGTTGGAGCATTTTTGCGCGCGCGGGGCGATGGACATCGAAGGCGGCGGCGAGGTGTTGGTGCGGCAGTTGGTGGGGAGCGGTTTGGCGCTAAACGTGGGCGAGCTGTACAAGCTGGCTTTGGCGGAGGTGGCGGGGCTGGAGCGGATGGCGGAGAAGTCGGCGCAGAATTTTATCGATGGATTGGAGGCGAGCAAGCAGCGCGACTTGTGGCGGCTGGTTTTTGGGCTAGGAATTTTGCACGTGGGCGCGGGTGTGGCGAAGGCGTTGTGTCGACGCTATGCAACGATGGCTGAATTGTTGGATGCGTCTGAGGAAGAGTTGGTGGCGATCGATGATGTGGGCGAGGTGATCGCGAAGAGCGTGCATTTTTGGTTTGGCGATCCGCAGAATCGTGCGCTCATTGAAGTGCTTCGCAAAGCGGGATTGAATTTTGAATCGTCCATAGTCACATCGAGCGAAGCCGCCGGGCCGTTGGCGGGCAAGGGGTTGGTGCTCACGGGCACGCTGCCAAATTTAAAACGGCACGAGGCTGCCGCATGCATCGAAGCGGCGGGCGGCAAGGTGATCGGCACCGTCAGCAAAAAAACCGACTATGTGGTGGCGGGCGAGGCGGCGGGGAGCAAGCTGGCCAAGGCGGAAAAATTGTCCGTGCCGGTGATTGATGAATCGGAACTTTTGCGCCTGTGCGGCGAGTGATGGGCAAAAGGTGCCATCCAATTTCGCACAATCTTTTTGTTTCCGGCAAAAAGCATGGTGAATAACCCGAGCTTGGGCGTTGGCCCGGTTTCTGCTAAACACAAAGCCGTTGCGAGGGAGCCGCACGAATTCACCAAGGAGGGGGAACAACCAACCGTTTTATGAAGGTGCATCGTGTTTTCGCATTTGGGGCAAGCAATGAAGATGGGACAATTGGAACCACCGGACACGCATTTCCTGTCCGGCGCTGAAGGGTGGATGGAATTGGGGGACTACGATTCGGCTCTGGCCGAGTTGGAGTTAATTTCACCGGACTACCGGCGGCACTTTGATGTGCTGCAGGTGCGTTGGCATATTCACAATCGCATGCAGGATTGGGATCGTTGCCTCAACATCAGCCTCCAAATGATCGAGGCGCAGCCGGAGATGCCGCAAGGCTGGATCAACCACGGCAACGCGCTCTTTTATCTCGAGCGATTCGAGGAAGCCTTCAACCTACTCGTGCCGATGCTCAAACGCTTTCCGCACGACGAGGCGATCCCGTACAACCTCGCCTGTTACAAATGCCAAAGTGGCGCCATTCAGGAAGCCCGCGAATGGCTCGAGTGCGCCCTTAAAGTCGGCGACTCCAAGCGCGTCAAAAATATGGCCGTCAACGATCCCGATCTCACGCCGCTGTGGGAGCACGGAGTGAAGATCAAATAAACGCCGCCGATTGACACCCTCGCGCGGTCTCATTACCCTCGCCCTATGGAGCAGGAGCAATCACCCAATGTGCCAAAGGCGCGCAAACTGGGCATTCTGATTTCCGTCGCGCCCACGCACGCCAGCTTTCACCACGGGCTCCAGCTTGCCGCCGCCGCACTCACCGCCAAGGACGAAGTCTACCTCTACTGCCTCGACGACGCCGTGGCGGGCGTGGAAGATCAACGCCTGCAAACCCTACGCGGCCACGGCCTCCGCCTTTTTGCCTGCGCCTATGCCTGCCAACGGCGCAAAATTGTCCCCGGCGAAAACGCCCTGTACGGCGGCCTCACATTGCTCAACGACGTGATGTCCGCCACCGATCGCTTTGTCAGTTTCAACTAAATTAATTTGATGGAAACCCTCGCCGACAAACTGCAAGTCGACCTCAAGCCCAAGCGCAAGGTGCTCATCATCATCGATGCTGATCCCCGCACCAACCCGCGCGCTGCCGAGGCTGTGCGTTTGGCTGGCGGCGTGTGTGTGTGGGAACAGGTGGAAGTAAGCGTCGTGCTGCACCACGCCGCCGCTCACGCACTCAGCGAAGCTGCGGCGGATTTGCCCGATAGCAAAATGTACAAACAATTCCTCCCGATGGTTCGCGAAAAAGGCGGGCGCGTGTACGTGATGCCCGATGAAAAAACAATGGAAGCCCTCGACGCCGAAGTGATTTTGAAAAACCACCTCAAAGAACCCGCCCTCGCCAAACTGACCGCCGAAGCGGAAATGGTTATGAGATTTTGAAATGGCCCGCATCATCCACATCCTCACCCGCGAAGACGATCCACTGCCCGCCGGCATCATCGCTGCCCAGGAAACCATCGGCCACGAAACCCGCGTCATCGATCTCACCGAAGTGGACCCCAACGGTGACTACTCAATTTTGCTCGAAGAAATTTTCGCCGCCGATTCCGTGCAGGTTTGGTGAGTAAAGCAGTTTGACTTTTGGGCTTTGAAAGAATAGCCTCCCGCAACTCGTGGATGACCCGCGGGCGGGAGAAAAAAATTATGGCTTACGTTGTTACAGGTGCCTGTGTCGATTGCGTTTACACGAGCTGCGTGGATGAATGTCCCGTGGCCGCCTTTCATGAAGCGCCCGACAAACTGTTGATCAATCCCGAGACCTGCATTGACTGCGATGCGTGCGTCGCTGCGTGCCCCGTCGAAGCCATCCACGCCGAAGACGATGTGCCCGAAGATCAACAGGAATGGATCGCCATCAATCTGACCGCCGAAGAATTCCCAGTCATCGAAGCCGCCAAAGATGCCCTCAAAGGCCCCAAGTGCGTGAACCCCAACGCGGCTTAATTTAGCCGTACTTCAATTTTATGAGTGTTTCGATTTCTAAAATCGAAGTCTTCTTGGCATTAACGCTAATCTTCGGGCTATCCGGTTGTGGTAAAACTGAAGGGGTCTACGTCGGCCATTATTACGATGGTAATGAGACCATTACGTTGAATGCGAATGGAACGTATCGGCAGGTTTTTTACTACAAAGGACAACTTCTTTATGACAGAACGAACTTGTGGTCAAAAGTCGAAAATGAAATAACGTTTCATCAATTCCATTGTATTGAGGAATGGTTTGAGTTGGAGAACGGATTGAGTCATCGACATCCGTTGGACTTTATTTTTGCTCATTCCTTTTCGTCGATCACAAATGAAAGGGGTGATTATATTTACCCACCGTATGAAAACTTTGAGGGGCAAATTTATTCATTTGGCAAAGGGGGCCGAATCCGGTTTGGAGGTATTGAAATCTATAATGAGCTTGAAAAAGTAAAATAAGTGCAAATTTGATGTCGCCCAAGTTTTTCTCAGAGGCCCTAAGTGTGTGAATCCCAACGCGGCTTAATTTAGCCGCGCTTCAACTTTTTCATTTCGCCAATCCGGCCAAACTTTCGAGGATTGCCTCGGCGCCGGCGCGTGGGTTTTTGGCGGCGCAGATGGGTCTTCCGATTACTAGCCAACTGGCTCCGGCTTCGATGGCCTCGGCGGGGGTCATTATTCTTTTTTGGTCGCCGGTGTCGGTGCCGGCGGGGCGGATGCCGGGGGTGATGAGCTGTATGTCGTCGGGGAGGATTTTTCGTAGGGGGGCGATTTCCATTGGGGAACAGACGAGGCCTTTGAGGCCGGCGGCGGTGGCGAGGGTGGCGAGGTGTTGGACTTGGTCGGCGGGATTTTTTTGGATGCCGAGTTCTTCCAAATCACTTTTGTCCATGCTGGTGAGGACGGTGACGCCGAGGATGAGGGGGGTGTTGGCCGCTTCATCGGCGGCGGCTTGGGCGGCGCGGAGCATTTGGGTTCCGCCGCTGGCGTGGACGGTGAGCATTTGGACATCGAGCCGCGCGGCGCTGGCGACGGCTTTGGCGACGGTGTTGGGGATGTCGTGAAATTTGAGATCGAGGAACACGCTCGCGCCGGTGTCGCGCACGCGGCGGACGATGTCGGGGCCTTCGGCGACGAAGAGTTCTTTGCCGATTTTGAATGCGCCGACGGCGGGGGCGAGTTGTTCAGCGAGCGCCAGTGCGCGGGCGGCGTCGGGCACGTCCAACGCGGCGATGATGGGATTCTGATTATTCAACGCGCGGAGGTTAGCATCCGCGCGCGCGGTTGAACAGCCGGAAGCAGTTTAGCGCTTGCGCGGTGCGCGGCGGGGGTCGAAACGGCCGTCAAGTTTTTTGGCTTTTTCGGGGTCGCTCATATCGATGAGCCGTTGGTCGACGCGATCCATCCACACGAGCACTTCTTTGTCCTGTGTTTGCACGCGGAGGGTGGAGAGATATTGTTTGCGGGCTTGGAGCGTTTCCGCGGGCACGTTGCGCCCTTCGCCGAGGCGGCCGAGGTAGTATTGGACGTTGCGTAAACCTTGTGACCGCTCATCGCGTGCCTTGTCGCCGGTGGCGGCGAGGAGTTGGAAACTCTCCGTCATACGTTTGTTGACGATGATGTTGGCATCCGCGCTGACGCCCATGTAGTTGGCGGCAATCTGCCGGATGCTGCTACGGTTGCGGTCGTCCAAATCGGGATGGTCATAAACATCCCGCAAGATGGGCATCGACTTGGAGCCGAGCACGCCGGTGAGGTAGCCGAGCACGGAGCGGTCTATATAAGTGACTTCAATTTCCTTGCCATCGCGCTGGCGTTGTTTGCCGGTGCGGACGAGTTGGGTTTTGGCTTGATCGACGAAGCGCGTGTCTTTGTGTTGGCGCAGGATGTTGAAGAGCATGCCGCGGTTTTGGCGGTCAAGAAATGAAACCTCACGGCCTTCGTCGAGGATGGGCAGCGAAAGCAAATCGCGGGTGGCGAGTAGGTACGTTTCCTTGTGTACCTCGGGCGAAAGATTCTCAAGGGATTGGGCGATGTACGCCACCTCGATGGCGCGGCGGGTTTTTTTGAGGACGCCCAACAGAGCGTGCTCGGCTGCAGTGATGGCGTCCACATCGCGTTTGCCGATGTGGCGCACGGTGTTTAGCAAACCGATGCGTAGGCTGGGCGGGAAAATGGGGTCGGGATAAATCCGGCCTTCGGACCAATTGCCGGAAATAATTTCGGACGTGTTTTCGCGGTACTCGAGGTCCACGTTTTGGTTGAGGAAATTTTCGATAGCCGGGAGCGCGTGTGTGCCCATTGAGGTGAGCTCCTCAAATTGCCGGATCACCTGCCGCACTTGGATGCGGTGCGCGTCGGTGTTGTTGGAACGCCGATCCTCGTTTGAAAGATCAATCTGCTTCAGATAATCCAAAACTTCCCGCGCGGATCCCGTGGCCGCGCCGGGCACCACCACTTGTTGCACAATCAATTCGGGTTTGCGCGCCTCTGCGGCGTTCAGCTTAGCGCGCAAACTGGCGAGTTGTTCCTGATGTTTTTGGCCGGCTGAATCCGTGCGCTCTTCGCGGTCCACGGTTTTTTGGCCGGAGACGATGACGTACGTTCCTGCGATGGAAACTGTGGCGACTGCAATAATGGCGACAATAATTTTCATTTTATATAATAACTTCCGACTTTTTGACGCATTTTAGTTCGAAAGGTTACCTCGGGGCGCGCTTGACCGCCAGCGTCGTGCGTGCATAGCTGTGCGCCGCGTCCCTTGGATGAGTGGACGAGCAAAATTGTTCAATCAGATTTCCGCCACGCCTTCGGGCCATGCCCTGTGGGAGGCTGTGGCGGCGGGCGGCGCTGTGTCTTGCGCGGGCGTGGACGCGGCGGGCTGGGCGCACTTGGCCGCCGAATTGCGCGCACGCACCGGCCGCACGGTGGTGCTCGTGGTCGCCAAGCTTAAGTTTCAGGAAACGCTGCAGCAGGATTTGGAAACGTGGCTGCGGCTGATGGAGGTGGAAGCGCCCGCGCGGTTTTATCCTGATTGGGAAGTGCTGCCGCACGAAAATAAACTCCCCCACGCCGACGCCATCAGCGAACGGCTTGAGACGTTGCAAGCGCTCCGATCGCTTGCCGAAAACACTGCCCCCGTCATCACCACCACCGTGGCCGCGCTGATGCAGTGCACGCTGCCGCCTACGGAGATTACTCATCGCACCCGCACGTTGCGGTTGGGCGAGCGGTTGGACCCGCTGGACTTCATCGAATGGTTGGAGGCGCAAGGGTACGAGCCCGAAGCGCAAGTCACCGCGCGCGGGGAAATTTCCCTGCGCGGCGGCATCGTGGATGTATTTCCGTTTACCACGCCGTGGCCGGTGCGTTGCGAATTTTTTGGTAACGAACTGGAATCGCTGCGTTACTTCAATCCGCTCAGCCAAGTTTCGCGCGAGAAAATTGACAACGCCACCTTCGCGCCCGGCGGCGAGATGGGTTTGCTGCGGCACCTCAAAGATAACCCGCGCGCCACGTTGCTTGATCATTTGCCCGACGACGCCATTTTGCTTTTCTGCAATCCCGATGCCCTCACCGAGGCCGCAGCGGAGAAGGTG
Organism: uncultured Verrucomicrobiae bacterium; assembly: GCA_937775205.1. GTDB lineage: Bacteria > Verrucomicrobiota > Verrucomicrobiia > Limisphaerales > UBA1100 > JACNJL01. Next base: position 199,096 of record CALKBX010000005.1, read on the forward strand.
ATGGAGATTCCCCCGGGCGATGCGTTTCACGTGGAGTGGACGACGCTGCTCGCTCGCATCGATGATCGCAATCTTTCGTGTGTGGAACTGCACGAACTGGCTGATGAAGCCGCCGACCTCACGTTGGAAATTCACAGTCTCGAGGCGTTTCGTTCGATGGATCAGCGCGCGGTGGAGCCGCAAGTGGTGGAAGCGCAGCGGCGCGAATTTTTTGCGCAGCTTCACCGCTGGCGGAGGCAGGATCATTCGGTGGTGGTGCTGTGCAATAACGAGGGCGAGCAGCAGCGCTTGGAGGAACTTTGGCGCGAGTATGGTTTTGCCGAAGACGGCGGCGCGTTGGAGATTGCGCAGGGCGCGTTGAGTCGCGGCTTTTTGTTTCCGGCCGGCAAATGGGTGGTGGTGAGTGATGCGGAAATTTTCGGCCGTTACAAGGTGCAACGCCCGCGTCGGCTCAAGAGCCGCCACGGTTCGGCGATGCGGTCAGCGTTTGATATTAATTTCACGGAAATGGAGGAGGGCGATTTCGTGGTGCACGTGCAGCACGGCATCGGACGGTTCGAGGGGATGAAAGTGCTACCGCTTTCCGGCGCGCGCGAGGGAGAATCGGAAAACGGTCACGAGTGTTTGGTCATCGAATACGCATCCACCGATCCGAACAATCCGCCACCGAAACTTTATGTGCCCGTGAGCGAAGCGCATCTCGTCAGCAAATACGTTGGCGCGGGCAATGCCAGTCCCGCGCTCAATGCGTTGGGCGGCAAGCGTTGGATGAAAACGAAAGAGAAAGCCGTGCGCGCGGTGGCCGATCTCGCCAGCGAAATGTTGCGGATTCAAGCCGTGCGCGAGGCGGAGGAAGGTCATGGTTTTCCGGAGGACACCCCGTGGCAGCGCGAGTTTGAAGCGGCTTTTATTTACGAGGAAACCCCCGATCAGGAAAAATCCATCAACGATGCGAAGGACGATATGCAGCGGCCGAAGCCGATGGATCGGTTGATCTGCGGTGACGTCGGTTTCGGCAAAACCGAGGTGGCCATCCGCACGGCGTTCAAGGCGGTGATGGCCGGCAAACAAGTCGCCGTGCTCGTGCCCACCACAATTTTGGCGCAGCAACATTTTCTCACCTTCGCCGAGCGCATGGCGGATTATCCCGTGCGAGTGGAATTGCTCTCACGGTTTCGGACCAAGAAACAACAGCGCAAAACTATTGAGGCGATGGCCGCCGGCGCGGTGGATATTGTCGTCGGCACGCATCGGCTCGTGCAGCCGGATGTGAAATTCAAGGACCTCGGCCTCGTGGTCATCGATGAGGAGCAACGCTTCGGCGTCGCGCACAAGGAACGATTCAAACAACTCCGCACGCACGTGGACGTCCTCACCCTCAGTGCCACGCCCATCCCGCGCACGCTCTATCTCGCCCTCACCGGCGCGCGCGATATGAGCACCATCGAAACTGCGCCGCAGGATCGTTTGCCGGTGGAAACCATCGTGGCCGATTACAACGAGCAACTTATTCAACGCGCCATCCGCCGCGAGCTGCATCGGGGCGGGCAGGTTTTTTTCCTGCACAACCGCGTGGGCACCATCTACACGATGGAACAAAAATTGCGCGCCATCGTCCCCGAGGCAAACATCCTCGTCGGCCACGGCCAAATGAAAAGTGATGAACTGGAAAAAGTAATGACCGCGTTCATCAATGGCGAAGCCGATGTGCTGCTTTCCACCACGATCATCGAAAGCGGAATCGACATCCCGAATGCGAACACCATTATCATCGACCGCGCCGACCGCTTTGGCCTGAGTGATCTTTATCAACTGCGCGGTCGCGTGGGCCGTTACAAGCATCAGGCGTACGCTTACATTTTGCTGCCACGGCACGCCGCGTTGCTCGCCGATGCGCGCAAACGCATCAGCGCCATCAAACAATATTCCAGCCTCGGCAGTGGATTCAAAATCGCAATGCGCGATTTGGAAATTCGCGGCGCGGGCAATCTGCTCGGTTCCGAACAAAGCGGCCACATCACTGCCGTCGGTTTCGAGATGTATTGTCAGTTGCTCAAACAAAGCGTCGCACGGCTCAAGGGCGAAAAAGTAAAACCGCGCATCGACGTGGAAACGCGCTTTGATTTTCTCGCGCTCAGCCCCGAGCAAATCACCGGCCCCAAAGTTAAACCCACCGCGCAGCCAAGAAAAAAATCACGGGAGATTGCCGTGCCGCGTGAGGACTGGGAATGGGCCGAGTACGACGACGTCGTGGAACGCGCCGAGGAGGAAAACACCTGCCCCATCGCGCCCGCGTATATCCCGCTCGATTACATCAACCCGCCGCGCCAGCGCATCGATGTGTACCGCCGCCTCGCGCAGGCCGATTCGCGCGAGGCGCTCAAGCAATTGCGCGCGGAAATTGTGCGATCGCTTCGGCCCGCTGCCCGAGGCGATGGAGCATTTGCTGCTGGTTTCTGAGCTAAAAGTCATCGCCTCCGGCAAAGCGATTACCTCGATTGTGGCTGATAAAGACCGGCTCAAGCTCCTCCGCAATGAGGATTACATTTCACTGGCCGGCAAGTTTCCGCGTCTTAAAAAGAAAACCGCCGGGCCCCGGCTGCGGGAGGTGAAAAAGTTGTTGTTGGCATTGTGACGCCTCAAACGCTATTTTGCCCCTACGCCACTATGGCAGAAAAAAAGACCGACAACCCGAAAAAGCTATCGCGCCAGGAACAGCGCGACCTCGACATCGAGATTCATTTTCTCGAAGGCGTCGTGAAGCGCGATCGCCGCTACGTGGAGGCGCTGCAACTTTTGGGCGACGATTACACCCGCCGCGGCCGCTTCGAGGAAGGGCTGAAAGTCGATTGCCGCCTCGCCCGCCTTTGCCCCGATGATCCGCTCGTGCATTACAATCTCGCGTGCAGTTTTTCCCTCATCGCCGAATTTCGCAAAGCCGCCAACGCACTGCGCAAAGCGCTGCACTACGGCTACCGCGATTTTGATTTTCTGAAAACTGATCCCGACCTCGAACCCCTGCGCGGGCAACCCATCTACGCCAAACTCAAAAAAGAAATCGCCGAGTTTGAAGCAGGCGAAATTGGCGAAACAGGCGAGGTGTGAGATGACCGTCCGCGTCAAGGGCCGCCGTCGTCATTACCGCACCGTCTCCTTTTCCGCGCGCACCAACGAAGTCGTCCTCATCGAGCAGCGCAAACTCCCGCACGCCTTCGAACTCACGCGCACAAAAAATTTCAATCAAACCGCCCGCGCCATCACCAATATGACCGTGCGCGGCGCCGGCGCCATCGGGGCCACCGCCGCGTATGGGCTCGCCCAAGGCGCGCGCGCTTTCAACGGCAAAACCGAAGCTGCCTTCGCGAGGCATCTCCAACGCACCTACGAAACCCTCGCCGCCGCGCGCCCCACCGCCGTGGATTTGGTGAACGCACTCAACCAAGTTCGCGCCGCAATGGTCGCCGGAAAAACTATTTCCCAAAAACAAAAACTCGCCCTGCGCGCCGCCCAACAATTCGCCGATGACGACGTGGCCCACTGCGAAGCCATTGGAAAGCACGGCGCGAAGCTCATTAAAAACGGCACGCGCGTGCTCACGCATTGCAACGCCGGTTGGCTCGCCTTTGTGGACATCGGCAGCGCCACCGCCCCGATGTACGCCGCGCAGGCGAAGGGCAAAAATTTCACGTCTACTGCGATGAAACCCGCCCGCGCTCCCAAGGCGCCGCGCTCACCGCGTGGGAACTCGCGCAGCAAGGCGTCAGTCACGAAGTCATCGCCGACAACGCCGCCGGCCATTTAATGCAACGCGGCGAGATCGACCTCGTCATCACCGGCAGCGACCGCACCCTCGGCCGCACCGGCGAGGTAGCGAACAAAATCGGCACCTACACCAAAGCCGTCCTAGCCGCCCGCCACAACATCCCCTTCTACGTCGCCATCCCCCTCTCCACCCTCGACTGGAATTTAAAAAGCGGAAAAGAAATCCCCATCGAAGAACGCGACGCCGAAGAAGTCCTAACCGCCTGGGGCACCGACCACCGAGGAAACTTCCGCCAAGTCCGCACCGCCAACCCCACCAGCCCCGCTCGCAACCCCGCCTTCGACGTGACGCCCGCAAACCTAATCACCGGCATCATCACGCCGAAGGGAATTTACAAGCCCCGCGATCTGTGGCGAGAGCGTAAGCGGTTGGGTTTTGTTTGAACCGCCAAGGCGCAAAGACGCAAAGTTTTTTATAACTCATAGTCCAGCATACCGCTGAAGGGTGCCCTTTTTTCTATCCCTTGATGTAGATTGACCAATATTGAAAAAGGGGCAAGCGTCTGCCCTCACTGCAACGCCTATTTGTCCGCATGATTTCTACCCTCAAAAATTTTGGTGTCTTTGCGCCTTGGCGGTTCAAACCTCTCCGTCATTGACTTGAATCGGTTGCTTGTTTAACGTCCGCGCTTTCCACGGCGAGGTAGCCAAGTGGTAAGGCAGGGCTCTGCAAAAGCTCTATCACCGGTTCGATTCCGGTCCTCGCCTCCAATTTTCCATTTTTTTCATAAAAACCAGCAAAAATCGCCTATTTTGGGAGCTTGTGAAAAAAATCACAAAATCGCTTGCAAGATGCCGCTGTATTCGTAGGATGCGCGCCGGAGCGGTTCTTTTGGATGTCTAACGTCTTCCCAAAATGGACCAATCGTCTGCCTTTGATTGCTTTGGTGGGCGGATTGGTGACGGGCGCCTGCGTAGTTGCAGGTGTCACGTATTATTTTACCCCCAAGTTTACGCGGGTGGGTTATCAGCCTATTCAACCGGTTTCATTCTCGCATGAGGTTCACGCGGGGCAGCTTGGGCTCGATTGCCGTTACTGCCACGATGGCGTGGAAAAATCGTGGTTCTCAAACATCCCCGCTGCCGAAACCTGTATGCGCTGCCATACCTCGGTGTTGAAGGATGATCCTCGTTTGCAACCGATCCGCGATGCGTTTGAAAACGATAAACCGATCAAGTGGGTGCAGATTCATAAAACGCCGGACTATGTTTATTTTAATCACGCGGTGCACGTGAACCGCGGCGTGAGCTGCGTGAAATGCCACGGTCGCGTGGATCAAATGGACGAGGTGAAGCACGCCAAGTCATTGAGCATGGCCTTTTGCCTCGATTGCCATCGCAGTCCGCACGAGCAAGTGCGGCCGCAGAGTGAGGTGTTCAACCTCGGCTGGGAGCCCGGCGAGGATTGGGTGGCCGAACGCGACGGCGCGGCGTTGGTCAACAAAATGAAATTGCGAACTTCCGAGAGCTGTTCGGCCTGTCATCGATGAACGACGAATCTTCAACCCCTCAAACTGAATACTGGCGCAGCATTGGCGAAGCCAACGGCACGTCGGAGCACGCGGACTGGAGCGACAAGGAATTTCCCGAGGGCGCGAAGGAGTTGCCGGAAGATTTTTCGCGGCGCGATTTTCTTAAGTTGATGGGTGCCTCCGCCGGCTTGGCGGGTGTGGGATTGTTGGGCGTCGGTTGTCGGCGTCCGGTGGAAACGATTATTCCCTTTGGCGAACAGCCCGCCGGTTATGTGCACGGCGTGCCGCAATTTTTTGCCACGGCTCGACCCACGGCTACGGGCGCGGTGCCATTGGTGGTGAAGTCCGATGAAGGCCGTCCCACGAAGGTGGAAGGCAACGCCGACCATCCGGACAGCAACGGCGCGACCGATCTTCACACGCAAGCGTCGATCCTGAATTTGTACGACCCCGACCGCGCGCGGGAATTCACCGTGTACGGTAAGGCAATGAAAGACGGTCGCGCCGATGCCATAAAGAAATTGGCAGAATTGGTGGATAAGAACGTGCCCACCGCCTTCCTGATGTCCGCGGGCAACTCGCCCTCACGCGCGCGGATGATTGAAAAAATCACCACAAAAATGGGGGCAAACGCGAAGTTTTATGTGCACGAAGCGGTGGATTACGCGGTGCATTCGCGCGCTGCCACGGCTGTTTTTGGTGCTACAGTGAAGCCATTTTGGAAGCTCGATAAAGCGGCAATCATCCTGTCGCTCGATTGCGATTTTATTGGCACGGAGGAAGATTCAAGCCGCCATATGCGCGACTTTGCGCGCGGCCGCAAGCTGGCCAAAAACGAAGGCCGCATGAACCGCCTTTATGTGGCCGAGGCGTTGATGAGCCAAACCGGCGCTAACGCCGACCACCGCCAGCGCATGAACGCCAGCGCGGTGACCAATGCTGCCGGTTATCTCGCCAAGGCACTGGGTATTACGGTGAAGGGCAACGTGTCTGTGCCGACTAATAAAGAATGGCTCGATAAATGTCTGGAAGATTTGCAGGCGCACGCCGGCAAAGGTTTGGTGATGGCCGGTTATCGCCAGCCGCAGGCGGTGCATGAGTTGGTGAATCTCATCAACGAAAAACTCGGCAACCTTGGTCACACGGTGGAGATTCACGTGAGCGACACGCCCCCCGTCCACGGCAACCTGCACGATCTCAAGGATAACCTTGGCAACGTCGATCGCATCATCAATCTCGGCTGCAATCCCGCTTACGATGGCGGTGCGGATTTGGATTGGGCGGCGAACGCCAAAGGCAAAACCGCTTTTCGTCTCAGTCATTTTGCCGAGGACGAATCCAGCGAGGCCACCGGCGTAGTTGCGCCGCGCGCACATTATTTAGAAAGCTGGGGCGATGCTCGCACTAGCGATGGCACGCTCGTGCCGGTGCAGCCGCTCATCGCGCCGCTCTTCGATGGCCTTTCGGAACTCGAAGTGCTTTCCGCTTTTGCATACGGCATTGGTTCCTCCGGTAAACAGCTCGCGAAGGAAGTGCACGAGATTGTGCAGGACACCTTGAAGCTGGAAAACAGCGACGCGAGTTGGGGTCACTTTTTGCACAGCGGTTTTCTGGCCGATAGCGCCGGTGGAAAAAAGAATGAACTTCCGGGCAAATCAGCCAGCAAATTGCTTTCGGCTGAAGCCATAAGCGAAACTACCATTAGCGAAACTAATCTTGAAGTCGTCTTCACCGCTGATCACAGCGTGGGTGATGGCACGTTTGCCAACAATGGTTGGTGCCAGGAACTTCCCGATCCGATCACAAAAATCACGTGGGACAACGTGATGAGCATCAGCCGTGTGACAGGTGAAAAACTCGGCCTCGGCAATGGTCAAGTGGCCAAGCTGACGTTGAATGGTCGCTCGGTGGAAGGCCCCATTTGGATTCAGCCGGGCATGGCCGATAACACCGTATGTCTGCCGCTGGGGTACGGGAAAAAGCATGGCCGCATTGCGAATTTCAAGGGCGAAGGCGTGGGCTTCAACGCGTACGCGGTGCGCGACACGGATTTCCCGAACATCGCCGTGGGCGGCAAGCTTTCGGATACTGGCAAAACGCATTCCCTTTCCAGCACGCAAGAGCATTGGAGTATGGAAGGCCGGTCGATCATTCGTGAGGCGACCTTGGCGAAATACAAAGAGACGCCAAATTTCGCGCTTGAGATGGGAATAAAATCCCACGCCCGGAACGAAGGCAAAATTTACCAGCACCCTTACAAGGAACGCCCAAGCCTCAAGAGCGACGTCCATCAATGGGGAATGTCGGTGGATCTCAGCAGCTGCACCGGTTGCAGCGCGTGTGTGATTGCCTGCCAAAGCGAAAACAATATTCCCATCGTCGGCAAGGAACAGGTGGGCAACGGCCGCGAAATGCATTGGCTGCGCATCGACCGTTATTACACCGGCAAGGATCACGATCCCAGCGTCAACGCTACGGCGGGCGATGACGAGCAGCATTTGGAAACTTGGATTGATGACCCGCAAGTGATCAATCAGCCGATGATGTGCCAGCATTGCGAGAGCGCTCCGTGCGAGACGGTTTGCCCCGTGAACGCCACGGTGCACGATGATGAAGGCCTGAACACGATGGCCTACAATCGCTGCGTCGGCACGCGGTATTGCTCGAATAACTGCGCGTGGAAAGTGCGCCGGTTTAATTTCTTCGATTACAATAAACGTCCACTCGACAAGTTGTACGATTCGCCGATGACCAAGCCTTCGTTGTTCTTCGATTGGATGGAGAGCCGCGAAAAGAGCAACCGGCCCGAGGACGAATGGGATTTGGTGAAGCTTGCCAAGAATCCTGACGTGAGCGTGCGAATGCGCGGCGTGATGGAAAAATGCACGTACTGCGTGCAACGCATCGCGGGGGCCAAGATCGCACAGAAGGTGAAAGCCAAATCCGGCAACGACGTGCAAGTGCCCGCTAACGGAGTGAAGACCGCTTGCGAACAAGCTTGCCCCGCCGAGGCGATTACGTTTGGAAATTTATTGAACGAGGACGACGACGTAAACGCCGAGAAAGCCAGCCCGCGCAATTACGAAGTGCTCGGCTTCCTCGACAACGTCCCGCGCACGACTTACCTCGCCAAGATTCGCAACCCCAACGCGGCGATGCCCGATGCTTACGAGAAACCGTTTAGCACTTCGGAGTATCATCCGGAAGAAGAGCACGATGCCAAAGACGAGGGCCACGGAAAGGCCGATCACTAAATGAGTGACGCCGCCGGACAATCTGCGCAAGCCGTTGAGACGCATACGCCCAAGGAATTGGTGCGGCAGCCGTTGGTGCTGAACAACCGGCCGCTCGGTTGGATCACCGAGCAAGTGTGCAGCATCGTGGAAGGCAAAATGCCGAAGTGGTGGAACGTGGCATTCGTGGTGAGTTTCCTCACCATGCTGATGTGCTTCGGCTACATCGGTTATCTCATCACCACCGGCGTGGGCGTGTGGGGCTTGAATCATCCCGTTGCGTGGGGCTGGGCGATTGTGAACTTCGTGTTTTGGATTGGCATCGGCCACGCGGGCACTTTGATTTCCGCCATCCTCTTTTTGTTGCGCCAAAAATGGCGGTGCTCCATCAACCGCACAGCGGAGGCGATGACTATTTTCGCGGTGATCTGCGCCGGCATTTTCCCGGGCATTCACGTGGGCCGCATTTGGCTGGCGTGGTGGCTGTTCCCGATCCCCAACGCGCACGGCATTTGGCCGCAGTTCCGCTCGCCGCTATTATGGGATGTGTTTGCGGTGTCGACGTATTTCACTGTGTCGCTGCTCTTTTGGTACATGGGCTTGATCCCCGACCTCGCGACCATCCGCGATCGCCTGCGCATTGCGGGCAAGAAACTCAATTCCGGTTTGGACTGGATGATCAATCGCTTCAAGCAGTTCGCCTACGGCTTCTTCGCCATGGGCTGGACGGGGAGCAACCGTCACTGGCGCAATTATGAAAAGGCCTACCTTCTGCTCGCGGGCCTGAGCACGCCGCTGGTGCTTTCGGTGCACTCGATCGTGTCGTTTGACTTTGCCGTGTCGCAAGTGCCCGGCTGGCACACCACAATTTTCCCGCCTTACTTCGTGGCGGGCGCGGTGTTCTCCGGATTCGGCATGGTGCTCACGCTGATGATTCCGATGCGCGCGCTGTTTAAGCTGGAGGAAATCATCACCATCCGTCACCTCGAGTTGATGTGCAAAGTCATCATCGCCACCGGCAGCATCGTCGGCTACGCGTACGGAATGGAATTCTTCATTGCGTGGTACGGCGGCAATCCGTACGAGTTATACGCCTTTAAGAACCGCGCCTTCGGCCCGTATTGGTGGGCGTATTGGACGATGATTTCCTGCAACGTCATTAGCCCACAACTGTTCTGGTTCCAGTGGTGCCGCACGTCGCCGTGGTTTATTTTTATCGTCTCCATATTTGTAAACATCGGAATGTGGTTCGAGCGCTTTGTGATCGTGGTCACCTCATTGCATCGCGATTATCTGCCATCGAGCTGGGGATATTACAGCCCCACACGCGTGGATATTTTGACCTTCGTGGGCACTTTCGGATTGTTCATGACACTGTTCCTGTTGTTCATCCGATATCTGCCGACCATTGCCATCAGTGAAGCAAAAGGCGTGACGCCGCAAGCCGATCCGCACCACAAATTGGGTGGGGCAAAACCAAGTCAACCCGAAGCGGAGGGCGCGCACTAATGAGCCAGCCTTTCGCCATCATTGCTGAGTACGACACGCCGGCCGACATCATGGCCGCGGCGGAAAAAGTGCATGCTGCCGGTTACAAAAAATGGGACGTGCACACGCCGTTCCCCGTGCACGGCATGGATGACGCGATGGGCTTGAAGAATGCGCAGGTCGGTTGGTTCACTTTCTTCGGCGGCCTCACGGGACTGACTGCCGGGATGTTGATGATTTATTTTATGAACAAAGTCGACTACGACATCGTGGTCGGCGGCAAGCCGCTCTTCAGCGGGTTTTATGCATTCCCCGTCGCTTACGAAATGACGATTCTGCTCGGCGCGTTTGGGTCGCTCGGCGGGATGTTTATTTTGAACCGACTGCCGCGCCATCATAATCCGTTGCTGGCGAACGACCGTTTTGCGGCGGTGACGGACGACAAATTTTTCGTGGTTATCGAATGCGACGATCCCGCTTACGACGAAGCCGCCACGCGCGCGCTGCTCGAGGGCACCGATCCGCAACACATCGAAATGGTGGAGGACGCCCAATGAGATACGTACTGATTGGCATTGCGATGGGGGCGTTTATGGTCGTGGCACTGGCGGGATTCCGCGGCGACATCTCGCGCAAACCACCGCTCGAAGTAATTGCGGATATGGATCGCCAGCCGAAACTGCGGCCGATGGAGCCCAACGCATTTTTCAAAAATGGCCTCAGTTCGCAGCGATTGGTGAAAGGCACCGTGGCACGCAGTGAACCGTTGGTGACGGCGAGTGGCGAAAAAGTATATCCCTTTCAAACCAATCACGCGGTGAACAAAGGCTACACGATCGCCGATGGCGCGACGAATTTTGTGTCCATTCCCCTGCCGGTGACGATGGCGTTTGTGGAACGTGGCCGCGAGCGGTTTGGAATTTCGTGCGTTCCTTGCCACGGTGCGCAAGGTGATGGCAATGGCATCGTGGGCAAGTTCGGCTTCAGTGGTATCCGTGATTTGCATGCTGAGACAGCATTGAAGCTGGCCGATGGCGCCGTTTTCAAAATCATTTCCGAAGGCCAAAAGTCTTCACCAACCGAAGCGGGGATGTTGGGCTACGCCTCGAACATCGATGTGGTCGACCGCTGGGCCATCGTGGCTTATGTGCGCGCGTTGCAGTTGAGCCGTTTGGGCGATGCGAAAAAAGACAACGTGCCTGCGCGATTTTTGATTCCAGAAAAAGCTCCTGAAGCCGAAGCCGCAAAGGAGGGCACTGAATAATGAGCACCGAAACCGCCACTGTGCCCGTGGAGAAACAAGAAACCCAGTGGCGCAACATCCCGCAAATCGCGGTGGTGTCCGGTCTGTTGCTTTGCGTTTACGGCTTCATCGACGACAAGCAGCAGTTTGCCTATTCGTATCTCACTGCGTTTATGTTTTTCCTGAGCATCGGGCTAGGTTCGTTGTTCCTCGTGTTGGTGCATCACCTGTTTGATGCCGGTTGGTCCGCGCCCATTCGGCGGTATCTTGAGCATCTTTCCTGTTTACTTTTCCCGTGGCTTGGGATTGCATTTATTCCGATTGGTTTTCTGGCGATGGATATTTATCCGTGGATGCATTTGGATCCGCACGATGACCACGCACTGCACGCGAAGGCCGCGTTATTCAATAAACCGATGTGGTACACGGCCTCGGTGGTTTTATTTTTGGTGTGGGGTTGGCTGACGCATCGGCTGCGTTACTGGAGTTTGGAGCAGGATAAATCCGGCACCGAAGCGTTTGAAGGCAAACTGGTTTTCCCGGAAAACTTGATGGCCGGTTTCACGCGTAATTTTCAGGGATTGTCTTTCGAGAGAGACAATCAACAGGTGATGTGCACGCGGATGATGCGCATTCACGCGGGCTACGGCGTGGCGCTCTTTGCCTTCTCGCTCACGCTCGGTTGTATCCTGTGGATGAAGAGCATTCAGCATCAATTTTTCAGCACGATGTACGGTGTGTATTATTTCGCCGGCAGCGTGTGGGTGAGCATTGCCACCGCGTGGATCATCGGCCGCATCCTCAAGGCGCGCGGGCATTTGCCGCAACTCCATCGCCTGCAGTTTTATCACCTCGGCACGCTGTTGCTGGCGTTCACGGTGTTTTATGCGTACATCCATTTCTCGCAATATTTTCTGATTTGGAATGCAGCGGTGCCGGAGGAAACGTTCTGGTATGTGATGCGCGAAAAAGGCACGTGGATGTACATCGGCGTGGCGCTCATCGTCGGCCACTTTGTGATTCCGTTCCTCGCGCTGCTGCGCATTGACGGCAAACTCACCAACAAACTGATGGTGCCGGTATTCATTTGGGTGGTGCTGATGCACTATATGGACATGACTTTTAATGTAATGCCCGAAATTCATGCCGACGGCCCATCGCCCGCGCTGGCGGATTTAGGTGCCTTTTTGCTGTTGGGCGGCTCGCTGGCAATGATTTTTATCCGCAACCTGTTTGACCATCCTGTCTGCCCGCTGCGCGATCCGCGCATGGGCGAGGCGCTGGAGCGACACGAATGAGCCACGAACCGCAAACAACGGAAGCCACAGACGCTACGCGCCCCAGCTGGGCCGCGCACGAATTGGCGGCCTTGGCGCTGACGGTGGTGCTGGCGGTGTGGGTGGTCGCCCAATGGGGCGCCGCGGTGCAGCCGCAGCGGAACACCGAACGTGATGAAAAACGCGCGGCAACGCTGGCCGAATTGCGCTCGGCGGATGAGGATGTACTGGATAGTTTTGGCGTGGTCGATGAACCGCTCAAGCGGTACCGCATCCCAATCCAAAACGCGATGACGCTCGTGGCGGAATTGGGTGCAAACAATATTGCCAAGGAAGTTGCCGAACGCACCGCGCCTCCGACGGATTTGAAACTGGTTGAAATACCGGATCCGGATTTTTTGGCGGATGAATCTGAACTGGACGATCCGGACTTGATCGCTCAGGGTAAGACGTTGTTTCTGACCAAGATTTGTTTTACCTGCCACCAAAATGATCCGGCCGTGCCTGCGCCTGCGGGGTTGGCACTGGGAGCCCCCAAATTCATCGGCGATTTTTGGGGCAAAGAACGGTTGGTACATAAAGGCTTGGGCGGGCCGTTGGAGCGGGTGGTGATGGGGCCGGGATATTTTGCAGAATCCGTTTCGGCTGCCGGTTCCGGGTTACGCGTACTCAAAGGAGCTCTCACCCCCATGCCGCCGCCGCCGCCAGTAACCGACGAAGAAGTGAAGGCATTGATGGCGTATGTGCGTAGCTTGAGTCAGGAAAATTGATGAACTGGAAACCGGTAATTTTTATAGTGACCGGCCTCGCAGCATTCGGCGCGCAGGCGGATGAAAAGGAACTCATTGCCAAAGGCAAGACGCTGTTTCTGACCAAGATATGTTTTACCTGCCATCAAACTGATCCGGCAGTGCCGGCGCCGGCGGGATTGGCTTTAAAAGCGCCGATGTTTATTGGCGAGTTTTGGGGCAAGGAACGCGAAGTGGCGCTCGGCTTTGGCGGCAAGGTGGTGAAGGTGAAAATGGACGAGAAATATTTTATTGAGTCGGTGAAAATGCCGATGGTCAAAGTGGTGAAAGGCGCATTGGTACCAATGCCGCCCCCGCCCCCGCCCATTACCGATGAGGACATCGCTGCACTGATGGCTTACGTGAAAAGCTTGAGTAAGCCGCAGGTGAACTAATGAAATAATTTTGATGAGCGAATCGATAGACAACATTGCACCTGAAGCTACGCCGGAGGAAATCAATGCCTCCTGTCGTTGGCCGGTGATGTTTCTGTTTTTCAGCGCGGCGCTGTGGCTGGTGAAAGCGGCGATCATCGGCGTAATGGGTTCGGTTAAATTGCATATGCCGGAATTTTTGTCCGATATTTCCTTCCTCACTTACGGCCATTTACAGGCCAACGCTTGGGTGGCATTTCTGTTTGGCTTCGGCGGCAACGCAGGGCTCGGCCTTACGCTGTGGATGCTCAGCCGCTTGCGCGGCGCGCCGCTGGCCCGTCCGGGTTTTGTCATCGCAGGCACGGTGCTGTGGAATGTCGGCGTCACCGCCGCGTTGGTTGGCATCACTTTGGGCGATCAAAATGGCGTGGCGGGTTTGGAACTGCCGGTGTACGCCGGTCGCGTGCTCTTGATTGGGCAGGCATTCATCGCCTTCAGCGCCATCCTCACTTATTTTTCACGCCGTCATAAACAGCTCTATCCCAGCACGTGGTACCTCATCGGGGCGCTGGTGGCGTTGCCTTGGATTGTGGGCACAGCGCATTGGCTGCTGGCGGCGGCACCCGTGCGCGGCGCGGCACAAATTCCTGTGGGACATTGGGCGACGACCAGTTTGCTGCAGGTGTGGCTGGGCTGTCTCGGCTTGGCGGCGGTGTTGTATTTTATTCCAAAAATTATTGGCCGCGAATTATTCAGCCGCCAATGGGCGGCGTTTGGATTCTGGATGCTGCTGCTACTGGGCGGTTGGGTGAACTTGAACTCCGGCTCGCCCTTGCCGGTTTGGCAAATCAAGCTGAGCCAGTTCGCCAACGGCCTTTTCATCTTTGTGGTGATCGCCGTCGGCTGGAACCTTCGCCAAACCGCCCGCGGAGTGCCGTTGCTGGGATCAGAAAATTTAACGCTTAAGTTTATGGGCTTCGCGCTCGGCGCGTGGGTTGTGTCCGGCCTGTTCACGTTCTGCAATGTGTTTCCGGAGTGGAATGCGATACTGCAATTCACGTATGCGAACACCGCGCTGCGCCATCTATTCGCGTGGGGCTTCTTCGCGATGGCGATGTTGGGCGGTATTTATTATGTGGCGCCGCGACTGTTGGGGTCCGATCTCGATTGGCCCTGCGGGCGGACAGTGCGTTGGGTATACCGGTTAATTGCCGTGGGCGTAATCATCATCACACTGGCCGGTGTGGGGATGGCGTGGGGTCACGGCCAAGCGTTGCAACAAATAGGAGTGGACGCGATGACTTTACAAACCAAAGCCATTAACCCTATGCGCATCGCGTTTCTTGGGGAGATATTATTTATGGTCAGCAGCTTTATTTTCCTCGGCAGTTTGTTATGCCTCTTGTCACGGAACTGTTGTGGTGAATTGAGCCCGATGGCGCTTTGGCGTCAGATTCGTGAAGCCAAAATGGAAGGTGAAACGGAAGGTGGCGCGCAATGAACAAAGCCCCGTGGATTTTCTTGGGTGTGCTTTTCACGCTGAGCCTTTCGTGGTGGGGAATGGTCTATGGCCCCGCCTCGCAACTCGCTGGGCAATCAGCGGACAAAGGCGATGGTACCGCCGTGCTACCCCGCGTGGGTCTTGCAAAGCAGGGCGAACAAGTGTACCGCGAAAACGGTTGCTACTATTGCCATACCCGCACGGCGACGGGCGGTGAGTTTGGTTATGAATTGCGGCTCTCACAATTGGGGGGGGATCGCGAAGTTACCGATGAAGTTCTCGGCGAGAACATCACTGTTGAAAACACCCGGTTGATTGATTTGGCGTTTGAATTCAAATACGTGGTTGCCGCGAAAAAAACACTCGATGATGCAAACAAAGCGCTGGCGGATGCGAAAGAAAAGACACCGGAACTAAAGGACGCAGTTGCGGTTGCAGAAAAAAGTTTATCGAATAATACGGCATCATTTAGAGAAGTGAATTCCAATGTCACGGAAAAGATCACTGCCCAAGATGAAAAAGATACCATTCTGTTTAGGGCTTACGGACTGTCGGGTGTGGAAATAAAAGACAAAGCGTTAATGATCCAGCTGGGTATGGGCGAACAAATTATTGACGAGCACAGAAAAATCGCCAATGAAGCCATAATTAAACTCACCCATGGCAAGGCGCAGTGGGGCGACATCGAGGATATGGTGCGCGGTTTAAAAACCCGTGCAGGCGCGCAGTTTAAGTTGCAGCCGGTGGTGATCGATTGGCCGGATGTGCAAAACGGGGTGGCGTTGCGCCAATCGGTGACACGCGATTTTATGCACGATACCTACGCGATGCCCGGCGTCATGCAGCTGGGTCCGAATCTCGCTAATGCGGGCGGCACGCCGGCTCTGGAGGATTCGAATCAGTTTTATGTGCATCTTTATCAGCCACGCCTCATCAACGAAAAATCGGTGATGCCACCGTATCGGTATTTGTTTCGGAAAATAAAAGTCAATACCGGTGAAACCTCGCCAAAAAATGCATTGAAGATCAAGGGTAAGGACTTGGTAGCAGGCTACGCCATTATCCCCACGGAAAAGGCTGAGGCGCTATTTGAATTTCTTAAAAGCCTGCGTACCGACGCGCTGCCGGAAGCACCGATCGTGGATAACCCGAAACCGGCGGACGACCAATGAGCGAAAATTTCTCCAACTTGAACGAGCCCAGCGAGCCCAGCAGTGGCACGGCGCAAATGCCGATGGGCATTATGATTGTTCTTATTTTGCTCGGCTATATCGGGTGCTACAACGTGGATCAGTGGAACGCCAATTTCGCCGCCAATGTGCACGCGCCATTCACCGAGCCGGACGAGGTGGCTTCGCTGGCACCCTCGGCTGAGGAATTGCTGGTGGCGCGCGGCAAACAAGTCTATTCCAAAAATTGCGTGGCCTGTCACCAAGCTAATGGCGCAGGGTCAGGCACAGACATCCCGCCCTTGGCCGGTTCCGAATGGGTGAAAGGCGATGTTGCCACTATTGTGGCCATCACACAGAAGGGGCTTATTGGGCCGATCAGCGTGGCCGGGAAAAAATATGGCGCGGGAGCCATGACTGCTGCGGGCGAAACGCTCAGTCCCGATGAATTAGCGGCCGTAATCTCCTATATCCGGAAAGAGTGGAGTAATGGCGGAAGTGCGGTTGGAGTCGAAGAGGTAAATGATGCCCGAAAAAAGGTGGACGACAGCGGCCAAAGCGGGCAGTGGGAAGTGAAGGCTCTGGAAGCAGCCGGTTTCATAATTCCTGAATAACCCGTTTTTTTCTATTTCAACGCAAGCCACAGCAAACGATTGCTGTGGCTTTTGTTTTCAACCCTCCGCATCGAGATTATGGCGGGGTTGAGTTTCCAATCGGTCGATGGCTTGGAATTTGTATTTTTGATCGGTGGTGATGATGAACATCCCGTCGATGCCGTCTTTACTTATGTAAGGGTGCAGCACTTTGAAGGGGAGCTGCACGGTGCGCCCATCGGCGGCGGTGGCGATGACCTGGCGGATGCGACCGCGATAATAATCTTCCACCTGTAGCGTGGTGAGCCGGATGGAAACGGTGATGCGGATCATTTTAATTTAGCGATTAGCGCCATTGGCCGGTGAGGGTGAAGGCGGCCTCAACGGGCAGGGCAAGGGCCAATAGCAGCAGGATTGGCCGGAAGCATTTCACTCCCAGATTTTAGGCGTAAAAACGACTGCCGGCAAGCTCGGGCTTGTGTGTTGGGCAAGCTCAGACTAATGTGTGGATATGAACCTGCCGTCCATCGAGTTGTTGCGCCAAGGCGACTCGGAGGGTTGGGATGTAGTCTTTGAATGGCTTTGGCCAATGGCACTGAGTTCCGCGCGCCGCAAGCTCGAGGTTCTCGCTCCGGCCGAGGTGGAGGATGCGGCGCTTGATGCGTTTGTGGCCTTGTTTCAAACTATCGACAACGTGCCGTCCACCGAGAGTCTGCCCTCGCTGATGGTGGCCATTGCCAGCAATCGCGCGATCGATGTATTGCGCAGCCGAAGCGCGCAAAAACGCGATGCCTCGCTGAGCCGCACTTTTGATGTCGTGCTGGAGGATGAAACACCCGGCACACAGGTGAACCCGCTGGAGGCCCTGCAAATCCAAGAGTTGTATGAATTGCTTGAGCAAGTGCGGCTGGATCTTCCACCTTTCACCGCCCGGATTCTCCACGAGTACTATTATGAGGGGCAGAGCCATCGGGAAATTGCCGAGCGGCATCGCGTCACTGTGTCCTCCATTAGCGGTCGTATTCGCCGAGGTTTGTTGATCCTGCACAACAAGTTGAAAAATAATCGAATTTTTTGCGAAGATTATCCGGACAAAATACGAATTGTATAATGAAGGGCGGCTTCGGCCCCGGTGATGGCTCTAAAGCTTCGGCAAGGCTCTAAAAGTCGATAATATCCAAAAAAGTGTGAAACGACCGAAATTGTTGAAAACGGACCTATGCGCGACGAATTATTGGAACTGGTAATGAACAAGGCCACCGGCAGAGCTTCGGAAGAGGAGCTCACCCGGATCGATGCCATTCTTGAACAGGAACCCAGCCTTTGGGATGACTACAACCAATGGCACCGCGATATGCCAGCCCTGCGCGGCGTCATCTGCTTTGCCGCCGCCACCGCGGAGGATAGGCATCAATTGCCCGAGCACATCCGCAAGGAACTCCGCTCCCGAATGCGCGCCGCCCTCCGCAAGCCCCAGCCCAATTACGACCGGCTCATGGAGCTCGGCAACAAACCGCCCAACCCCCAACCCTCCTGGCGCTGGGCCGTGGTCCCCGCCGTGGGCTTGGCCGCCATCGTGGTGATCTCGCTCGTTCTCTTTAATAACCGCCCCGAGGCAGAGGCCCCCGCACCACTTGAAGTGGCCAACAATACCCGCAACCCGCTGCTCCCTGCCGAGCCGGTCATCCAAGTCGCCCTGCTCGATATCGTGGGCGCCACCCGCGGCCCGGAAGATCCCACCCTCCAACAATTCCAAACCGCGTGGCCCAGTGTGAAAGTGCTCCAATTCAACCGCCGCGCCACCTCCCGCGATTGGCTCACCCAATGGCCCTTCACCGCCACTGGCCCCGTCTGCAAAATTTTTTACAATCAATCCTCCGGCGAACTCCAACTCATCGCAATCGTGAACGAGCAAAAACACGAAGCCAGCTTCAAGCTAAACGATGTTTCCGAACTCCCCCAACTCATCGAAAAAGCGAAGGCTCAGCTAGCCGAGTGGTTGAAGTAAATTCAACCCGTTGAACAAAAAGATGGTACCGGAGGAGGGACTCGAACCCACCGGACCGCCTTTCCCCGTCGAGGGGATTTTATTCATAGCGGTTCCTAACTATAGCATCCGGCTTCATATATCAATACTATTGTAAGATTACATCACTGGGAACCGTGATGAACGTTGCAGAACAGAATAGCGTTCAATTGCGTTCAGTTGCCAAAAACCCGTTCAGTAAACGTTCAGTAAAACGCCTTACGCGAGGCATGCCAACCACACAACCCGGCCGGCCTCATTCGCATACATATATATTCCTGCTATTGATGTTTTACGGGTAATATAGCTTGGAGTTTTTGCGTCTAATAGATGCGAATGCGATCAAGAATGTTGATCTACGCGCTGCCAATCATTTGCTAATGAGACATCCGCTATATCCGAATCTGGACATGATGGAGTGCAAGTACACTCCGAGGTTGGGGGCCGAGGCCGTTCATCTTTTAAAGGAAGGCAAAAGCTTTTCAGCCGTTGGCCGTGCGTTGGGCGTCCATCGGGATACCATCAAGAACTGGGGCAAGCGATACGACCTTGAGCTGGGCAAGGCGGTGGTGGAGGCGAAGCAATGTTGGGGACGGGAAACATCCATGAACGAAGCTCTGGATCATTTGAGCCGGAACCCGCTCAAGAGATCTGAAGTTGTTGAGAAAAAGGTATCACCATCCTCGGAGGAGCTGGAAAGGGAAAAGCGGCGTAGGATTTTTCAGGAGATGGAGGGAAGGCATCAACAACAGATGCTCAAAGAAGAGCGGGAACTTTCCGAAAGAGAGACCATGCCTCCAGAGATGCAGGGGTTCTGGCTTGGGTGAGTGCCCCAACAGCATTTACACCAGAGCCGGTGAGGCGTAGGGTGGCGGGCATGAAGCAGACTCACTTTGCGGTGGTGGTCCGGGTTCACCCCAAAACAAGAAACTAAGCATCTGATACCAACCATGAAAACCTGGCGCGGACGTGAGCCGCTCTTTCATCTTTCCAGCCCGCTCGCGGGCTGGGATGGGCCGAAGCCCACACGTCATCACGACTACATTGCCCCGGCGGATTTCCCCGCTGCGTGGCAACATCGCAGCATCACCGTGGAGGTCGAAGCCAAGGCCAAGGAGCTCGCGGTCTTAAAACTGCTCGCGCACTTGCGGGCCGACGGCTGATTGCACCCCTTGTCCACGATGCCTGCCCAACCCTTCAACGTCCGTCTCGCCTTCGCCCTGGCGGGCTGGCTGGTTCTTAGTTTCAGCGCCGCGTCGCTCGGCGCGTTCTTCATGCCGGGCGAATGGTATGCCACCCTCAAAAAGCCGTCATGGAATCCGCCCGACTGGATCTTTGGCCCGGTGTGGTCGGCGCTCTACACGATGATGGCGGTGGCGGCGTGGCTGGTTTGGAAGCGCGGCGGATTCGCCGCGCAACGGCGGCCGCTCACGCTCTTCCTGGTGCAACTCGCGCTCAACGCCGTATGGACACCACTGTTCTTCGGGCTGCACCGGCCGGGCCTCGCGTTCGCCGAAATCGTAATGCTGTGGCTGGCGATTGCCGCGACACTTGCCGCCTTCCGTCCAGTGAGTCGCCCCGCCGCGTGGCTGCTCGTGCCATATCTGGCGTGGGTGAGCTTTGCGGCGGTGCTGAATTTCACCCTGTGGCGACTGAACTCCTGAACTGTCCCAACTCAAATGACAATTCCCTCCGCAACTTCTCTCCGCCATCTCGCCGCGCTTGTATGTGCGTGTCTTGCCATCACCATGAATGCTGACGCCGCTTCCGAAAAAATGATCTTCGACTTCCAGACGGCGACCAATTCCACGAAGTGGCAAGTCGTCAACGACGACGTGATGGGCGGCGTGTCCACCAGTCAGTTCCAACTCCTCACGAACGGCGGCGCGATCTTCAGCGGTGTGGTCTCGCTCGAGAACAACGGCGGGTTTGCCTCGGTGCGGTCCACGCCCGTGCGGGGAAATCTCAACGGCACCGATGCCCTCGTGCTCCGCGTGCGGGGGGATGGACGGCGTTACAAGTTCACCGTGCGCACCGAGGCGGGTTTCAACGCGTTGAATTATCAGGCCGAGTTCACCACGAAGCGCGGCGAGTGGGAAGAGCACCGTCTCGCCTTCAAGGATTTCATGCCGACCTTTCGCGGACGCGTGTTGACCGACGTGCCGCCGCTGATTCCTTCAAAAATCACTTCAGTGGGCCTCCTCATCTCGGACAAACAAGCGGGCCCGTTCCGGTTGGAGATGAGCTGGATCAGAGGGGTAACCCCATGACACCGGAGATGAAAAAGCTGGCCCGCCGCCGCCTGTGGCTTGGCATCACGAACGTCGGCTTCTGGGTGTTGACGGCTGCAGCGGGCCTTTACTGGCTGGCGAGCTATGATACCAGCGACCTCGGCATCCGTCGTCTCGGTTTCATATTGGGGGCGGCGGTCGCGGTCCAGGCCGTGTTCGATTTCATCGGCGGCATTTTGCTGATGCCCGAACCACGGCCAACGATCACGGCCTTCCTCCATCGCTGGTCGCGCGGCGCGCTCGTTCACTCGCTGGTGCTGACCGGAGTGGGTTTCCTGAGCTACGTCAGCTTCCGACTCTCGGGCGGATTCTGTTTTGCCATTCTGCTCGCGACAGCGGGGCTGGCGCTCGGCCGTCGGCAACTCTTCCGCGCGATGGACGGTGTTCCAATCAAGGAAACTCCGCATGATGGCGGAACGCTTCTGACCGCCAACACCACCGACCCGGCTTTCACCGGTGGGATCGTAGGTTTTGGACGTCGCGCCAAAAGCCTGATACCGGAACGTTGGCTGGCAAATTTGCCGAAGGAAGAACTCGCCGTGGAATCGGGCCGGCGTCAGTGGCAGTTGGAGAATGGCCTGCCTGACCGTGCATTCATTCTGGTTCTCGGTTGGAATCTCATCGGTGGTTTTTTCGGATCGCTCATCTTCAAACTCGCCGAGCGCACCCCAGCCGAAGCATTGCTCGGCCACGCCTGTTGGATGACGCTTTGGACGTTTGGCAGTCTGCTGATACTGCCGACGTTGAGTCGTAAAGCCGTCTTCGCCGCTGACCGCGCTGCTGCCGATTCTGGCCACGACCCGCGGCCATGGATTGCTCGCTTTCCCAACTTGGTCGGCGAAGACGGCAGTTCAAATTCCACCGTGCAAAAGATCTTTTACCCGATTCCGTCAGCCTCGCTGCGGTTGCGCCAACTTGAGAAACCGCTGTCAGGTTTTGTTGCCGGCAATCTCGCGCGCAGCAACCTCTACTACTCTTGGGCCACGTTGACGTTGTTGGGGCGTGCCGTGCATTGCAACGTCGGCCGCCCGGCGCTTTGGGTTTTCCCACCCTCGGCATGAAACGGGCGGCGGCCCGGTCGCCCCTGTTTTCGAACTCCCGGTCGAGCCAGGAATTTACACTGCCAATGCCGGGCAATCAGTCCTACGATGCGGTCATGGAAACTCTGACGATTTCTCTACAAGCCTTGGTGGCTGCCTCGATCTTCTTCGTGTGGGTCGTGCGCTACGACAACGCCATTCAGGAGTTCAAACAGTATGGCCTACCGGACTGGCTGCGCGATTTGGTTGGAATTCTCAAACTGACTTTTGCGCTGCTGCTGCTCATCGGCATTGAGCGGAAGCCTTTCGCCATAGCAGGCGGTCTGGGCATCGCCTTCCTGATGGGATGTGCGTTTATCATACATCTGCGAGTGAAGAATCCGTGGTTCAAGATGCTGCCCTCGCTGACCTTGCTGGTGCTCTCCCTGATCATAGCGGTCATCAATTACCGACTCCTCAACGCGTGATGACGAGCGGCACAGGGGGGAAAGCGAGGCGCGTTCAGTCCCGAACGAATGCCGCGAGGGCGAAGTGGCCAGCGGGTCAGTCTAATGAACGAAGGATGCGCACAATCACGGCATCCTGACTGCTCGCGGTTTTATTTTCCACCGATTCGAGTCGCAGCACCTGACAAATGACCTGTTTAATTTTCATGGGAACGGCAAATCCTAAAGTGTGAACGCGCGGGTTCAAGCGTAAATTGTACTGTTAAAAATTCAGGCAAGGATTTCCTTGATCACATGCCCGTGGACGTCGGTGAGTCGGCGTTGGATTCCGTTGTGGTAAAAGGTGAGGTGTTCGTGGTCGAGGCCGAGGAGGTGGAGGAGGGTGGCATGGAGGTCGTGGAAGGGGTGGGGGTCTTTGACGGCTTTGAATCCAAGCTCATCGGTGGCGCCGTGGCTGACTCCGGGCTGGATGCCGGCACCGGTGAGGACGGCGGTGAAGCCACCGGGATTGTGGTCGCGGCCCTGGGCGCCCTTTTGAAACATTGGCATGCGGCCGAATTCGGTGCACCAAAGGACCAGCGTATCCTCCAGCAGGCCGCGTTGTTTGAGGTCGCGGATGAGTGCGGCGGAGGGTTGATCCATGATCGGGCCGTGGACATCGTATTGCTCGCGCAGTTTTTGATGGCCGTCCCAATTCAAGCGGCCGCCGGTGGCGTAGGCGCCGTTGAAGAGTTGCACAAAGCGAACGCCTTTTTCAATCAGTCGGCGGGCGAGGATGCAATTCTTGGCGTATTCTGCCTTGACCTGATTTTGGGTATCGTCGGCGCCGTACAGTTTAAGGATGTGTTTTGGCTCCGTGGAAAGGTCGCTGATTTCCGGGACTGAGAGTTGCATCCGCGCGGCGAGTTCATGGCTGGCGATGCGGGCGGCGAGATTGGCGTCGCCGGGGTTGCGTTTGAGGTGTTGGTCGTTGAGCAGTTTCAATAAATCACGGGCGGCGAGGTCGGTTTTTTTTGAAACGGATTCGGGCGGCTTCAGGTTTTGGATCGGTTGTTTAGAATTGAAGGGAGTGCCTTGAAACACGGCGGGCAGAAATCCGGCGCCCCAGTTGTTGACGCTTGCCTGCGGAACACCGCGCGGATCCGGAATGGCGACAAACGCGGGCAGGTTTTCATTTTCGGATCCGAGGGCGTAGGTGATCCACGCGCCCATGCTGGGAAATCCATCGAGGGTGAAGCCGGTGGAAATAAAATTTTCAGCCGGGCCGTGGGTGTTCGATTTGCTCGTGAGCGAATGAACGAAGGCGTAATCATCGGCCATCGCGGCAAGATGGGGGACCATGTCCGAGCACATTTTTCCAGTTTGGCCATATGGGCGAAACGGGTATTGCGGCCGGGCCAGATTGCCGGCCGGGCCCTGGAACGTGACCGCCGGACCGTTTTTCAAAGGCTTTCCGTCGTGCTTAATCAGCTCGGGTTTGTAGTCCCAAGTTTCCAACTGGCTACATGCTCCGGCGCAGAAAATGACCAAAACATTTTTTGCTTTGGCGGGCTGATGCGGCGGACGCACCGCGTGCGGACGGGCGGGGTTAATGTTGGGCCTGTCGGCAAGCAGACCTTGTTTGCTTAACAGAGTCGTGAGCGCGATCGCGCCGAGGCCGGTTGCGGATTGGCCAAGAAAATCGCGCCGATTAAGCAGGCTCAGGCCATGGCTGGAAAGGGCGCGGTTCATGGCAGGAATAGAAACTCATTGCTGTTGAACAATGCGCGGCAAAGCGTGGCGAGGCCGTGGGCTTCGGCTGTGGCCATGGCGGCCTTGGCTTCGATGGGTTTGGGCGGCCGGCCCAAAGCGTGTTGGAAGGCGCGGGTGACCTGTTGGCCGAGGTCATCGCCGGTTTCCGTGATGACGCGCTTAGAAAAAATGGCGGCCTGCTGATTGATAAAGGGGCTGTTGAACAGGTTGAGTGCCTGGATGGCGGTGGTGGATTGCTTGCGGTGAGGCATGGCCTGGCCGGCATCGGGGATGTCGAATGCGCCAAAAACGGGGACGGGTTCCATGCGGATTTTGTGTTGGTAAATCATGCGGCGGAGTTCGTTTGGGGTAAAGTCGGTCACCGGCGGGAATCCGCTGAGGCCGCCACGGGTTTTAAAAAAACTGAAGCCCGGCCCGCCGGCTTTGAGATTCAAGTTGCCGCTCACAAAGAGGATGCTGTCGCGAATGGCTTCGGCTTCAAGTCGGCGCGATGGGAATCGCCAAAGCAGGCGGGTATCCGAGTCCAACGTTTGCCCCGCCTCATTGATCAGATTCGTTTGCCGGTAGGTTTTGCTTAGCAAAATCAACTTGTGCAGGTGCTTGATGGACCAGCCGCTTCGGATGAATTCCGTGGCCAGCCAGTCGAGTAATTCAGGGTGCGAAGGCCGGGTGCCGTTGCGTCCGAAATCGCTGCTGGTCGAGACGAGGCCGGTGCCAAAATGAAACTGCCAAATGCGGTTTACCATCACGCGTGCGGGGAGCGGGTTCTCCGGAGACACAATCCATTTGGCAAGGGTGATGCGGCGGTTTTGCTCAGCCTCCCCGAGCTTGAGCCCGAGCTTGCCGAGCACGGCGGGGACGTGTGCGTTGATGCGGGCCATGCGTTGTTCGGCGTTGCCTCGGCGCAGGACATAGGTCGGCTCGGCGGTGGTGAAGTTACCGGAATAGATTCGTTTCGGTTTGGCTAATCGATCGCGCTCAGCCACTCGCTTTTTTCGTTCAGTCTCGAGCCGGTTGGCTTGGTCGGCGGCATTTTTTGGAAGCAGTCGATGGACAAATTGGGCGGAAGCGTGGGGCGTGCCAAACGGTAGGCGGTCTTTCTCGGTCGCCACGGTTCGCCATTCATTGGTGGTTAAGCCGGTCTGAATCGTATAGCGAATGGCAAGTCGATCCCGAAATTTTAAATCACGATCGCGCGCCCATTCGATGCGGTTAACTAGCTGAGCCTGCGCAAACTCAAGCTGCACCCAGCCGTTGGTTTTCTGGCTGCTGATGAAACTCCGGCCGTTGCCGTATTTGCCGTCATTGAGGTGGCGGAGTTTGTGTTGGCTGTTGTTCAACGCACCGGAAGAGGTGGCCTTGGTTCCGTATTGGGGCCGGGCGAGGTTGACCGAGTTGGTGAGGGCGGAGAAAATTTCGAGTTCGTCAATGCACGGTTCGTGCCGGAAATTATCCATCGTTTCGTGAAAAATCATGCGCATAAACTTCGCCTTCACCGGTTCAAAATTTTCGACATTTAGAATCGTGCTTGGCGCGGCACGCAGGTGCGGGCGGTCGAGCTGGGCTGTGGAGTCGAGGGCTTCCTGAAGGATGATCACATCGGCCGTGATGCCTGTGCCGGTTTCGCCGCCGCGAAGAATGATGCGACTTTTCACGGTAAACTCGTGAACGCCCGCATCGTGGACACCGCTCCAAAGCGGGCGTGTTTCCGTTTCGCCTTCGGAGATTCCTGAGAAGTGGTATTGATCAATCTTCGCAATTTCCTGCTGGTCGTTTTTCGTGTTCAGATCCCCATCGCGATCCAGCATGTAACGGGCATCGCGTGTGTGGACACCGCTGCCATGCGCGCCCCAAGAAAGCCAAATGCGAAATCGCCCGGACGCGTTGGGGTTGTAGCTAAACACATCTTCGGCGGGCGCGTGTTTCCACCATGTGTAACGCCCGCGACTCAGGTTGGGGAGCCGTGTTGCATCACCCGGGTCCTTCAAATATCCGCGCTTCGTCCCGTCGGGGTTGGTGCCGTGCCCCTGTTTGGCTTTAAGATGAGTGGTGAACCGGGCGTCCTCGTCATCAATCAAAATGGTACGTCCGGAAAAAACTTTTGGTTCGAAAGTGCGCAGCTGAAAATCCAGTTTCTGAATCTGTTCGGTTAGCAGGTTGGCCTTCGCCAGACTGTTTTTTGTTTCTTCAGTTTCAATTTCACGCTCGCCGTAAGTAACCCCCGCGAAAAATGCCTGCATGGCGTAATAATCCTTCTGGGTGATTGGATCAAATTTATGATCGTGGCAACGAGCGCATCCCACGGTTAGCCCAAGAAAAGTATCGCAAGTCCCGACAATGATTTCATTAAGCGCATCCTGTCGCGCTGCCCGGATGGAAGCTGCATCCTTGCCAATCTGCCCGGGCAACAAGACCGCGGCGGCAACTAAAAATCCGGTGCCCGCCGGTTCCCCCGCTGAATCGCCGGCGATTTGCTCGAAGGCAAATTGGTTGTATGGTTTGTCTTTGTTAAAAGCACGAATCACATAATCACGATACGGCCACGCATTCGCGCGCGGCGTGTTGACTTCGAAACCATGCGTGTCGGCATAACGCACCACATCCAGCCAATGCTGCGCCCAACGCTCCCCGTAGCGCGGCGAGGCCAGATATTTTTCGACTATTTTGCCGTAGGCCACATCCGTTGTGCGTTGGTCTTTCAAAAACTCCCGCACCGCTCGCGGCGTCGGCGGCAGGCCGGTGAGGTCGAGTGCCACCCGCCGTATTAGCATGGCACGATCCGCCTCGGCTGAAAACGTGAGTTTTTTTTCGCGCAGTTTTTGACCTACAAAGAAATCAATGGGATGAATGTTTTTCGGGACATCCGCACGCTTCATTGGCCGCAATGACCAGTGCGCCTCCCCTGCCAGCAATGTGACAGTGAATGCTGTGAAAATTAAAATGATGCCAAGGCGATTCATCTGAAACGAAATTAACTTTGGTCGGCAACGTTGAAGTGAATTTCCAACCTCGTCAACGGCCTTTGTTTGAAGTGGATTTTACTGTGCCCGTTTCCGAAGGGGAGGTACGGTTGGCAGGTGAACGTATCCATCCATCGTCGCCAATTTATGTAGGCTTCGGCACTTGCTGTCGGTTCAGGATTATTGCCGCGCAAAGCTGAAGGAGCCCCGGGCTTTCGGAAGTTTCGGGTTTGGGATGCGCATTGCCATCTCGGCAGACAGGGAGCTGGCTCGAGGCAGCGTGCCGGTGAATTGTTGGCGGTCGCAGGTCGGATGGGGATAGAGAAAGTGCTCATCGCGATGGGGCGCACACCGCACTTGGCCGATCCCACGCCGGCGCAGCTCGTTGAAAAAAACAACGACATGATGGCCGCGCTCGATGCGTTTCCGAATGAGACGCTCGGGCTCGTGTACGTGAGCCCGAAACATCCGGCGGCGAGCGTGGCGGAGATTGACCGCTGCCTGAAACATCCGCGCGTGGTGGGTTTACTTTTTCTCGCCCGCCCGCCACAGCGCCTCAAAGTCCGGGTCATCCAAGGCGCGCGTCTTGACTCCGTCACCACCTAAATCAATCGCCTTCTCCAGCTTCTTCCTCTCCTCGAACTTCTTGCCCAGCACACAAGCGTAGCAAGCGAGGTTGTACCAGATGAGTTCCCCCTCGTCGTGACGCCTTAACCTTCCTTGAGTTGCTCATACGCCTCCTTGGTTCGCTTGAGGCAATGCAGTGCAAAGGAGCGGTTAATCCATCCGGTAAATCGGGCGGGGTCTAGTCTGACCATCGCGCTACCTATCTCCAGACAGTAGTCCCATTTCTCGATTGAGGCGTAGATGCCCCAGCGCACCTCCAGCACGTCGGGGTGGCCGCGTAGGGGTGCGTCTATCTGTTCCAACTCCTCAAATGCCTCCTCGTGGTTGCCCAGTTCGAGCCAGCCTTGGGCGGCTGTGAGGTGGATGGAGTCGGGTGGTTGGAGTGGTTCCACGGGGTGAAGAGTGTGAGGAGCAGCAGCGAGCGACAATAAAAAAGCCGCCCTTGGACCAAACCGAAGTTCAATCGCCGGACGGCTACCAATCCTTTTCGATCCGTCCCTTGCGGGCTTTCACTCGAAGGTCAATGCCCTTGGTAGGGCACCTGCCTGCTGACCCCTTCCTGACTGGCCCGAAGGCCTGACTTTCAGGTTTTCAGATTCCGACTGCCCCGAAGGACTGCTTTCTTCTGAAGTGGTCAGCTGGCTGACCGAGCTGCTCCGAAGAGCCGCTCAACGCAGAAGAAGTTATCACAATTTCTTCCGACGCCAAGCTGGAGTTATTATTTCGTATGAACAGGGTTTTCACCGGTTATTGACACCGCATGAAATTATTTTACCGGTGGGACAGTATTTGTCCCAAATGTGTGCTATACTAATCGGCTATGAATATTGAAACCCATCTAGACTACGAAACCATCCTCGCCAACACCCATCAACCCATCCACTTCGCCATGAAGCTCAGAGCTAACGCAATTGATTCCAAACGGGAGCAGCCACTGGCCTTTTGCGTGGTGCTTGATCGCAGCGGCTCAATGTGTGGCGAACCGTTGAAGCAAGCCAAAGACGCAGCCGCGGTGGCGGTTCGAAACCTGCGTGCTGAGGATCAGTTTGCACTGATCGCTTTCGACAATGAGGCCAACACCGTGTTCCCACTCCAATCGGTATCGGACAAGGCGGCTCTCACCCAACAGATCCAGAGCATTCAGTCAGGTGGAGCCACCAACTTAACCGGTGGCTGGATGCTGGGCCGTGATGCGCTAAAACAAAGTGACGTTGCCATTACCCGTCGTCTTTTGCTGCTCAGTGATGGTCTATTGAATAACGGCGTTACGGAGCCTGAGATGGTTTCGTCCATTATCTGCTCGGGGCTTGAAGACGACAAGATTCGTACGTCCACCCTCGGGTTTGGTAATCATTACGATGAGGACCTCCTGTCAGATCTGGCCAATAAAACTAACGGCCAGTTTTATGACGCCAACAATGCCGACAAGTTGCCGGCGATCTTTGAGTCGGAACTGGACGGGTTGCAGAAGATCAGCGCGCAGAATATTCGGGTTCGAATCAAGCCGCTGGATTTCTGCGACAATCTGCAGGCATTGGGTACGCAACCGACGGTGACGTTGCCGGACGGACGAATCGAGTTTGCTCTGGGCGATCTGGTCAGTGAAGAGGAACAGGTGGTGTGCTGGTCAATGGACGGGCTGCCGATTCCGCTAGTGGACGGCAAACCGGTGGTATCGCTGGAGGGTGAAGAACTGCTGGATGTGGAGGTGCTCTACGACGAAATCCGTGAGGACGGGATTGGTTCAGAGACTTTCCATCAGGTCATCCGCGTGAAGGCCACGCAGGATCCGGCGGAAGTGAAGCCCAACGGCGAAGTCATCACCTGGACCAGCATCCAGCAATCGGGCAAGACGCTGGCCGAGGCAACCCAATTGATGGACAAAAGGGACATTGATGGGGCGTTAGACTTGCTGAACTCTTCTATCAAACGTTTGCAGTCACTGGAAGGGGTTGAAGGATTGGAAGATGCGATTAATCCGCTGCTCAGGCTACATGAGACCATTCAGCGCGGCTTGTACAATCGCGGGACCCGCAAGCGGGCACGTCTTCGAGTCACGCGAGGCAGTACTACATGAAGAGCGCCTCCCACTGGAGCTCGGATGCCCCGCGCCCGCATTATAAATACGGCAGCATCATTGATTCCGAGGGTGACCAGCAAAGTAGCCCATCCTCGAAAACAAAAACCGATCAACAGTAGCCATGCCTTGGCCATCGGCGGGACCCCAAGCTTATTGAGCTTGGACCCGCCGATGAACCTTGGTTTGCCGACTAATCTTCATGGTTTCGCGCGCTCATGAATTTACCCAGAGCGGGTCATTCAGGAGTGCTCGACCTCGTCGGGGGAATCGATCAAAGGGCTTTGCGATCCTACGGTCCACCCTTCCGAGTAAATCGGATCGTCCGGCCCCGCTTCCACTATTCTGACTTTGTGTCCTTTTGGTGTCGTGATAATCCTCACCTTTGGGTCGTGTTTCTCAGTTGATAGCTTATTTCTGTTGTTCTGCTGTTCATTTGATTTAGCCATTTTTATTTTCCTTTCTTTTCTGTTGTTTTATTCCTGACGGATCGGTCTCCATCATCACTTATGTTTTCTCAATAGTTGCCGGAAGCTTCGTTTGCTCCATTAAGGGGGGGGGGATTACTCATCTTCTTCACAATAAAGATTTTCTGCCGCCCATTCTTGAAAGACATGAGCGTAATGAGTTTCGAGTTCGGGGTAGATTTCCGACGTTATCGTGGTGAACCCAGAGAGTTCATCCCGGGACATTTCTTCTGCGTTGCTGTTGTTGGAACTGAGCGCCAGTCCGCTGTAACAACCGCCCTCTTCATCTGTGTTGTCGATGAAGTCGATCAACTCTGACAACGTGAAGGGATCGTAACCCTCTTCATCAGCAAGATTGAACTTGGTGTCATATTCATCCACGACTGAATATTGGATACCCCCCCCTGATGCCCGGGCTCGAATGCTGATAACATCGAAGGTGGTCGAGGAAAGGTCGATGCGGGCAATTTCCGTTTCACCGTCCTCCAAGTCTGAAAGGTACTCGCCTCCCATGAAACTCGGATGGATTCGCCCCAGGGCTTCTCTTTCTTGCTCGGACAGTTTCGGCTCAAGCAGTTTTTCATCGAGAACATCAAAATCGCCGGATGCCCAGCATGCCTTGATCATTTTCCGCCGTGCGGCACCCTTGACATCTCGAAGCAACGCCTGAAGGACGTCCTTATCGATCCAGTAGCTCACAGGCCGGAATTTATAATTAATTTTGGGATAGATTTTCATTTGAGTGATTCCTTTCAGTAATAGTTAGTTTGTAATCCGAATTTTCACGGGTTCTTAACAATAATCCCCCCGCTCTTTTCGCAGGGACGGGACATCGTCAGCTTCAAGCGTTAAGGCCGAACCGGCATTGCGGGTTACGTCGGTCGGTGTCTTCCGAGGCGGCTCATCCTCCTCATCCTCAGAAGCCCACACCTCATTAGTCCATTCTTCGGGGTCACCAAAGTGGACATCCAGGAGTTCCTCCCAACGTTCCTGACTCCATTCATCACGCAAGTTTTCCCAATAGCTGATGAGAACCTCTCTTGCTCCATGAAGGGGTGTTGTTCGTTCGTCGAACCAGCCGATGGCGAAATCCTCGTAACCATAGATTTCATCTGAATCCTGTGAGCCAGTTACGATGTACACGTCCCATTCGGGGAGATGAGTGACATGGTAGGCTTCAGGCCAACAGAGTCCGGGTGCGGTGTTTGCCCAGTTGATGGTGAAGAGTGGCAACGGCAAAAGGATGCGTTCGGGTAGTTCCCTCAGCTCCTTTATTTTACGGCCCAACTTCACCTCGTCACCCCTGCACACCGCAAATTGTGGCAGATGCTCCTGTATCGTGCTCAGGCAGATACGGGCAACGGCATTGGACAAGGCGTACTGCGTGGCGTCCTGACAGGCCCACGGAGCACCCTCATGGATGCCGATGCCTTGCTTCGCCTCGTCCCAATCCTTGGGCACCGGATTGAGCGCCTTCGGGTCGTGTAGGCTTGCGGGCAGGGTATCCCTGCGGCCGAGGTATTCGGCGAGGAGATTGATTTCCCGCCGTTGATAGAACTTACTGATTTCGTTTTGCTTACTCATGATGCGTTTTCCTTTCGGTACACGCATCAGGTCCGGACACACAAAAAGCCGCCTAATCATCAGGCGGCTTTTTAATCCGTTGGAGTTTCTGTTTCGGGTTCAACTGGAACCCGCACATCGAGAATGATTATTCATCCTCAAGGCACCTTGGCTTTCTCCATGCCAGGTTGCCGGACCCATAGGGTCGCTCCTGATGCTGGAGACATGTTATGGCCAGAGAAGATGGAATGCAAAGAATTAATTAACCACTCCGCCGCTTGGATTGGGATCGACCCGGAACAAACGACGAAGCGATTAATGCATGAATTAAAGGCCGAAGAACTTAACGTCGTCGTATTTCAACAACAGCGTTGCCTCTGAATCCTGTTTGAGCCGGGAACCCAGCACGCGGTTCCAGGTTTCAAAGAATTGTTTATTTTCTTTGTGGCGAATCACTGAATCTCTGGCACTGCTTAACGCGGTTTGCTAATTCCGGGTCACCGACCACTATCAATTCGTCGCCGGCGCTGAGGCGACGTTCGCGGTATTCAAACCCTTTATCAACTAAGCCGGCTTCCGCCTGCTCCATTTCACTCTCCCACCAGGCGAGACGGGAGGAGTGGTGCTCTATTCTTTTATCCAGGGCAACTACTACTTCCCGAGCCGTGAAGGTGAATTCCCATTGCTCACGATTGCTAAGGCTCTGTTCGTTCATTTCCATATGTATCTTTATTTCTTTCTGTTTGGTGTTTTGTTGGATGGCCGCGGACTATCAATGCAGCCAACGGGGATTATACCACACGCTGTCAAGCGGAAGCTGTCCGGCCTGTAATTTACCGTTTTCGCTGGGATCCCGGGATCATCATAACGGGATAAGCGGCCAAGTGTTCAACAGACTGCTGGTCGATTAGGGCTGTAAGCTGGTCAATCAGTTCTTCGGGGGTTTCGTTGACGGTAACAAATTGCTCGGTAGTTTCATCATCTGATACCAGAAACACATCTGCCCCCGCGTCCGGTTCAACAGTGGGGCTGAACCATATGATGTGGCGCGTGTTGATCCAGCGGGGTTTACCCGAAGTGGCCCAGTGCGTTTTTAAGAATTGTTCTGAGGGCATAGTTTAGTTTGGTTTATTAGTTTAGTTATGTTGTGGGTTGTTTGTTCGTCTAGGTTTCGCAGTGCCCCCGATTCCTTGGCCAGCATGGTGGCTATGCTGTGAAAGGGTTCGGAGTCCGCAAAGTCATTTACCCAATGCCCGTTGAGAACTTTGAGTAGGTGCTGGCAATTGCCCTTGGTCTCAAGGATGTCAGCGCGTAAATGCCTCAAAAGCTGCGCGTCCATCTGCCCTTGGGTCATTCCCTTCGAGGAAGCTAACCGCTCCTTCAAGGTGATTAGCTCCAGAACTTTCTTTGTCATGTTATCTATATGTCGGAGGTTTCTGGCCTTGCTGGCCCTTTTATTTTTATTTTCTCTGGGCGGCTGTGTATTTAGTCACAAAAGTGTCATAAAACAGGGGTCTATGGAGTTAATCGCCACAATGAAGCCGCGCAATTGGATGGTTAGTCGGCTGGTTAATGATGAGAAAAGAAACCTCATGGACCGTAGATGTCCCACTCACCCTCTATCCTGCTTCGATGAATCAATTCCTTACACGTTTTGGAAAATATCTTGAGAGCAAAGACAGAGAGATCTGGCATCAGGTGAACCTTGAGGACCGAACGCTGAAGGCCCTATTGCCTCTCAAGACCGGCGATTATCTGTTTAAACTGTGGTTTACTGACGACAAAGAGTTTGAGGTATCGTGCCAACTTCCCGTCCATGTGCCCCCCCTCAAATAGGACAAAAACTTGGGATTTGGTTAAACGCATGAATGAAGAGATGCCGATTGGAATATACGAATGTAACCCAGGCGATGGCACAGTCTACAGCCGAATCAGATTCACCGTGTTTGAAGATGATGACTTCCCGGAATTTGTGATCCAGTACAGCGCCTACTTGTCTGATCGCCTATTCCTACCGTTCATGGACGAAATATTCCGCAAAGCCACGATTCACAGTGATATAGTAAAAAAACAGTTATATCAGATCGCAGGAGGGGTTTACGAAGACCCTTGGAATGACTCTTCTTGGAAAGGCCCGGAACCTGAGCAGGACGATGAAAAGGACAGACGTTTCAGTATGTATATGGCAAAGACCGGGCTGCCTAAGCTGAATTAGAAATCTATCATGAGTAAAATCTATAAGATAAAGCCGTCGAGCCTTAGCAAGTACGGCATTGAGTGCTCTCATTGCCTTTGGATGGGGATGAATGGGCTGAGTCTCCGAGGCATTCAAGGCACAAGAGCTTGTGGGGAAAGGCGGGAGCGCATAGGATACGGCGTGAAATTTGGGTCACATTTCTTTATAACAGTTTTGGTGGTCACTATTGCAATTTGGATTGCGTACAAATTGTTTCGGGCACTTGCCAAGCAAGCCATAATGACAGCATATATCTTCATTTGTTTTGTTTTTTTGCTGATGGGCACAGCAGTGTACATCTATCTTAAATATATAAACCAATAATCAAGATTCATGATTATCATGATGTCATGGATGAAGGGATTGTTTGTATCCTGACCAGCCTAGTTTGGATTATCTTTGTGTTTATTTCACTCCAGCCGGGGCGTTTGAAACAAAGCCACTGATCGGCAGCTTCCGAGAAAGAGATTCTCTTGGTGGACCTATTTTGGTGGTGGATCGATTGAGTGAGATTATTGGACTGCTCGCATGAGGTGGCTTTCTTAAGCGTTATATAGTCCAACGCCACTTCGAGAAGGTCGTGGTACCCACTTTCGCGAAGAATGGTAAGGGCGCTGGATATTTTTGCTTCCTCTCTCTGGTTTATGGAAGCTAGTGAAAACCTTCCTTCCGCAATTAGCTTCAGTTTCGTCAGGGCTTTTACTTTTGCTTCCTCTAAGGTCTTGGCGGATACCTTCCCCCTGGAACCGCCTATGCTCCAAGAGGCGTGGAACCTTTGATCGCTGGGTGCAAATACAATGCGTGCCTGGTAATTCCTGTATGTGACCACTTGTCGCATTTCCATTCGCACTTCATCGCATAGGTTCGTAGTTTTGTTTACCGGAACAAAAGGCTCTTTTGTTCCGTAAGAGGAGGATGAGGCGTTCAGTAAACGCTCAGAAGAATTGGAATGTGGTTTTTCTGAAGGGAAAGTGGTACCGGAGGAGGGACTCGAACCCACACTTCCTTGCGAAAAGCGGATTTTGAATCCGCCGCGTCTACCAATTCCGCCACTCCGGCAAGCCTTAAAAAATGGGAGTTTTTTTACAGTCTCCCAACAACTCATCCTTGCTTGTGCCACTGGTTGTGCCACTTTCACTCTAATTAACGACACAAAACAATGATGAACACGTCCGGAAGTCTACACTCCCGTCCTTGACGGTCGCAAGCGCAAAGTCAGAAGCCTGTGGCAGCGCGGTGGCAAATACTATGCCAGGCTGAAGATCGCTTATCCCGGAGAGGAGACGCCCTCGGTCAGGCGAATCCCGCTTAAGGCTACAACGGTTCCCGAAGCCACCAAGGAGCTTCGTAATCTACAAGTCATGCGTGACAAGGGGCAGACCGTTGTTCGCGGTCGCACTCCCACCCTTGCCGAGTTCGCACAGCAATATATTGAAAGGCTCCATATGGGCAATCGTAAGCGGCCCAAGACGATTTCCAGCGAGTGTGGCCATCTTCGGTTTTGGACCCGTGAGCTGGGCCGTCACCGGCTCCACACTATATCCGCAGGCCAGATCCAGAGAGCGCTTGATAAGCGCGCGTCTGATGGCAGGGCGCCGCGAACCCTGAACATTGCGCTTACCAGCCTTCGCAATCTCTATGCCGAGGCGATTGCCGATGGATTAGTGGAAACCAGTCCTTGCCAGAGCGTGAAATGGCGCAAGGTTGACAACAAGGATCGGAAGCTGGTCACTGACCGAGATTTTTCCGCCATTTGTGATGCAGCAATGGAGACCAGCAAAAACGGGCATCAGTTTTGCGACTATATCCGGCTCCTGCAGTATTGTGGAAGCCGTATGGCTGAAACGCTTCGATTGCGTTGGTCTGATGTTAAATGGGAACAGGAACAACTGGTCATTGGTGCTGATGGAGATTCCAAGAACCACGAATCAAGGCATGTGGATTTTAATCCCAGCCTCAAGTCACACCTTACCGAAATGCACCAGCGACGAGACGAAGGATCGGTTTGGATTTTCCCTTCTCCACAACGAGGCACGAAGGATATTCCATCCAAGTCCTTCCGCGAAACTCTCCTGCTGGCTCGTGAAGAGTCAGGACTGGAGCACGTCGGCTTTCACGATACCCGGCACCACTTTATCAGTATGTCGGTAATGGCCGGCATCGACTACATGACGATTGCTGCTTGGGTGGGCCACAAGGATGGTGGCATCCTGATAGGAAAAACCTACGGCCACTTGGCCAACGAACACAGGCAACGAGCGGCACAGAAACTTGTGCTGGGAAGCGTGGGGATTATCGATGGCGGCAAGGTTGCGGCGGGTTAGGCATCGTGGCGCGTGGAACTGGACGCGGGGCGGTTTGATGAGGTGCACGGGAAGATTCTTTGTCGTAACGGCACAATGCAACCGAGATCACCCTGTGAATAAACCCATTCACAACTTTCGGTAAATCACCGTTGTTGGTTGTGTTCATTCGGGTCCATTCTGGTTCGCATGACAACTGAAAGTAACTTTACGAATAACCATCATTCCCCGACACCATTTGAAATAGCATCACTTGCTGCACAATTGTCGGGTGGTAAAGATCCGAAGAAGCACTTGTGGAATGCCTATAATCTGTATTGGGAGGCGGCTCGCGGATTGGATCGAAGGGCTAGGGATGTAATTGAAGCTGGTGAATTAAGTGTCGATTCTGAAAAGGCTCGAAAACTTGAGGAGGGAAGCTTATTTTTTGCACCTAATGCAGATACTGATCAACTGCGACTTTACCTGCAGAGTAATGGTATTAATTTGAAAAAGGGGGAAACCGTTCGCCGAAATCTACGCGAATATTTCATTGAAACGGGGCAAAGAAAGAAGGCAGCCCTACTTAGGTCGAGTTTAGCAGAGCTCCCATTCGAGCTCCCGTGGGAAACAAAGGGGGGCGAACATCCTTTCACTCGCATTAAAAGAACCACTATAGATGAGTTCATCAGGCACAAAAAAAAGCGAAAATCTGAAGGCGGTAAGAAGAGTCACCAGACCAAGAAAAAGAGGGCTGCTAGAAAAACTACTGCCAAGAAATAAAATCATTCGGTGACATTTTTTTTTGGGCCGCAACGCCCACTTTCCCCTTTCAGATGGCCTGCAACAGGCGCAGGAACAGGCGTAATAGTCCGCAACATTCCCTTTTTTCTTCGGAACGGGTTTTGACCGTGGTGGGCGGATTTTTCCCCCGACAAGACGTGGTAAGGTCTGGTCATGGAAAAAACGCCATACATAATTCAGCCAAACCTCGACACTCCGTTGCCGATACACTTCTACACCGATACCTTACAGATCGCTTCCCGCACTACCCTATGGCAGTGGGGCAAGGAAGGTCTCCGCATGACCCGCGTGGGCGGGAGGGTGTTCCTTTCACAAGCTGATCTTCAGCGGTTCATGAACGAGAGGACAGGAGAGGTGGCGCGATGACCTTGGCCAAGCTTGTGGCTCAAGTTCTGCCTCCAGATGAAATCAAGCGGATTGCCGAGTCAATGATTGGGCCGATCAGTTGGGAATCGAGTGGCTTTGGAATATGCAGCTGCCCTAGGCAAGGAGGCGCCTCATGAAATACGAAAAGACTTGGGTGAAACTGTATCGAGGCAAGATTGCGAATGAATTGGTGGCGGCCAACCATCGAGCCTTTGTCCTGCTTTATCAGATCGCAGACCGGGTTCAACGGACCGCCGCCTTCAATCGATGCAATCTCGATGTGGGAGAGGCATTTATCGGTGACTTTAAATCATTAAACATGACCCGAGGCCAGTACCGATACGCAAAGAAATATCTGGAGAAAAATGGATTTGCAACCTTCAGGACAACCAACAAGGGAACCATCGCTAAGCAAATAAATTTCGATGTATTCGATCCGAATCTCGAAGGCGACGACCAACAGAACGACCATCCAGCAACCTTCAAACAACCAGCTGGCAACCATCCAACGACCACTACCAATAATGTTAAGAAAGAAAACAATGCAAAGAATGGAAAGAAGGCTCCCAATTCTAGTAATGGAGGGATGGGAAGGATAATATCGCTGGAGAAAGCAATTAATAGGAAAACGAAGGAAGCAGAGGAGTACAAAAATCGTCATCGAGGAGAGGCTGCCGCAGGAGACTTCCATTGGGATCCCGGCACTCGGAAAATCTACCGACAGAAGCTCTCAAAAATTAAAGAACTCAAAGAGGAGCATGAATCGCTTCTCCGGCTTTGATACTAGGTTAGGCCATGAGGAATCAGACTGGCAGGAAGGCGGGCTAAGAATCGATTCTACGGGCAACAAGAACCCTACCTACGCTCGATAATCGGCAAGCCGGTATCTGGGTCAACGCTCGGCCGACCGAAAGGCAAGTCGGACGGTTTTGGTTTGCTCGCCTTGTTGGCTTCAATTTTGCGAAGGAGTTCGCGGGAGAGTTTTTGAGCTTCAGCGATTTGGTCGGGGGTCATTTTTTTCTCTAGAAATTCAGATTTGAATCTACCCGCCGTCTTTTTCCCGTTGGCAGCAGCAATGTTTGCCCAAGCATATGCGGTTACATAATCCTGTATCACTCCTTGTCCATATCCATAACTCACCCCTAGATTGTTTTGCGCACTTGCATGTCCCTGATTGGCAGCTTTCTGGAACCACTTAACCGCTTCCTTGTTGTCCTTCTCTACTCCTTGGCCTTCATCATACATCACCCCAAGGTTGAATTGCGCATCGCATATCCCTGATCGGCAGCTTTCTGGTACCACTTAACCGCTTCCTTGAAATCCTGCGCCACTCCTTGGCCTTATCATACTTCACCCCAAGGTTGTATTGCGCATCTGCATCTCCCTGATCGGCAGCTTTCCGGTACCACTTAACCGCTTCCTTGAAATCCTGCTCCACTCCTTTGCCATTGCTATACATCACCCCAAGGTTGTATTGCGCATCTGCAACTCCCTGATCGGCAGCTTTCTGGTACCACTTAACCGCTTCCTTGAAATCCTGCTCCACTCCTTGGCCATTTTCATACATCACCCCAAGGTTGTATTGCGCATGTGCAAGTCCCTGATCGGCAGCTTTCTGGAACCACTTAACCGCTTCCTTGAAATCCTGCTCCACTCCTTGGCCTCTTGCATACATCACCCCAAGGTTGTATTGCGCATCTGCATAATCCCTGATCGGCAGCTTTCTGGTACCACTTAACCGCTTCCTTGAAATCCTGCTCACCCCGTGCCCTTTGTGATACCATAAACCCAAGTTTGCATTGCGCCCTCGCATCCCCCTTCTCCGCCAACGCCTTCAGCGACTTAACGTCTTTCGGCAATGGCTTGTCCTTATCCGCCGCAACTAAAGGCAGGGAAAGGAATAGAGCCAGCAAAGCTATGAGGGTGGGTTTCATATCTTTAGGAATCTTAGAGTGTGGTGCGATAGAATAAAGCCGAAAAAATAGAAATTCTAACGTGAACTTCGGCGAAGCCAAGGAGGCGCAGCGTTCCCCGACACCACATTTTCCCTCGGGTCCTTCCCAAGGCATGATGGCTAACGGGTGACCGAGTGCTTTTTTAGACTAGTCACAGGCCTTCCAAACTCATTTCAGTTTCACTCATAGTGACGCCATAACGGCACAAACCAACAAACGTGCGTATGTAAATGCTGTTGAGGGAGGCATACAAGGCGAGGGCTATTTGCGGTTACTTCCTAATACTCCTC
The DNA here is from genome assembly GCA_937775205.1 of uncultured Verrucomicrobiae bacterium. GTDB lineage: Bacteria > Verrucomicrobiota > Verrucomicrobiia > Limisphaerales > UBA1100 > JACNJL01. Next base: position 239,238 of record CALKBX010000005.1, read on the forward strand.
CTTTTTATCAATGACATGCCCGCCACTCTCACTTCTTCTTTTGGTGTTTACCCCAGCAGAAATAACAACCATCGCCCCATTTCTTCTCGGCCTTACCAAGTTTCTTCGCGTCTTCGAGTGTGACGTATTTCACGTTGGTGGACTTTTTAAGACTGCGGCAATCTCTTTCTGCGTGCCATTTCTTGCCGCCATCGGGAGCTATGAAGCACCAACCTTTAGCAGCGACCTTTGGGACCTTCTTGTCAGCCGAAAAAGCTGTAAGCGTAAATGTTATAATTAAGATTAGGGGAGTGATGTATTTCATTTGTCAGAAACCTACCCCTCCGGTGACAAGCGGGCAAACACCAATACGGGCCAGCTTCCTTGCAAACCTACCACCTCTTCCCCACACTTCTCCCCCGTGGAACCACTCCAACCACCCGACTCCATGCACCTCACAGCCGCCCAAGGCTGGCTTGAACTGGGCAACCACGAGGAGGCATTTGAGGAACTGGAACAGATTGACGCACCCTTACGCGGCCACCCCGATGTGCTGGAGGTGCGCTGGGGCATCTATGCCTCAATCGAGAAATGGGACTACTGTCTGGAGATAGGTGGCGCGATGGTCAGACTAGACCCCGCACGATTCACCGGCTGGATTAACCGCTCCTTCGCACTGCATTGCCTCAAGCGAACCAAGGAGGCGTATGAGCAACTCAAGGAAGGGTTAAGGCGTCACGACGAGGAGGAACTCATCTGGTACAACCTCGCTTGCTACGCTTGTGTGCTGGGCAAGAAGTTCGAGGCGAGAAGGAGGCTGGCGAAGGCGATTGATTTAGGTGGTGACGCAGTCAAGACGCGCGCATTGGATGACCCGGACTTTGAGGCGCTGTGGCGGCCGGGCGAGAAAAAGTAAACCCACCACGGCGAAACCGTTCAACTCTTTTGGTTGGGTGCTTAAGCGGACTGGCCTCGGACTGGTTCAGAAGTTTTCTTAAACACGAGATAGTCATAGGGGTGGTATTCCTTGCCTTTACCCATCAGCGCCCCGATGCAGCCGGGAGCCACGTCTATATGTATCGTCTCGACCTTCTGAAACTCGTATCCCTTGGCTTCGTATTTTTCCACCGTAGCCGTAAGGTCGTTAGCTATTCCGCCAGCAGCAGAGCCACCCGTTCTTCCTCCATGGTCGACAAACTGCTCTGACATGGATGCCGACGTGCCGCGGATAAAAGGAATGAAAAGAGTAGAACCTTGTAGTGACTTGATGCGGTTGCCGTCTTCCTTGGGGTTTCCTCGGCCTTGCGGTGACTTGATGGGGTCGCCGTCTTCTTTTCTACGTTGCGTTTCAGTCTTGCTGGTGGGCAAAAACGCCATGTACACCAACGCCGCCACTACAATCAGCGTGATTGAAATCGCCAGGCGGAACCATTTCACCAATAAAGACCGATGTCGTCCAATTGTATTCCATAATATTGCTCTTTCTTAAAGTAAACCCACCACGGCGTTGGGCTAACTTGTTATGAAGCAGAGCTAGTCCGTTACCCCTTTCGGTTATGAAAGTCGCCGTGATGGGTAAGGAGTTGCTTTATGCCACTGAGGCTAACGATTGGCACATGTCAGGGCAAGGAGACAAGGCAAGCCCTCAAGGACTTTCAGGGGGAGGAATGAGGGGGTCGGGCGACGGAACGTTTCTTCAGTGGCGGTATCCACCCCCACCAGCCCCCTTCAGCCATCCTTTTTTCATCGCCAAGACAGAGAAGCCTGTCATTGGGATTGCGAAAAGAGTGAACGGCATAGCAAAGTCAGGAACAAATATCCAAAATATGATGATGCTTGCTATGCCCGCAAAACATAGGACGCAGGTCTGAAACTTTACAGAGGAATTCGATTCTGGTTCTTCGTCCATGACTTCGTTAAGCCTACTCCCCCCGAACCCGAATGGCGAGCTAGAATCCTCTGATCTAGGTGAATCTCGTGACTCCTGAGGATCTCGCACTCCTCTTCTAGCCATTACCCTGTTTTCCGCATCTATTACATTAGGCCCAACTCAGGGGGATTCTGACGGGTTAGGCCGTTGGGTCAACTCTCTACTTCGGCGGCGCGCACCGGCTACACGGCCTATACTTCTGCCGCGCCAACCCCAACGCCATCTCAATCTTCGACTTGGCTAGAAAGCGGCAGCTGTCCCGGTGATACGTGCCTCCGGTTCGAGTCACGAACACCTTCGCCTTCATGTCAGCAGCGGGCGGCTTGGCCACAGACTTGAGCAGCGGCGGCCCGCACACCCCGCACGCCGTGTATTTGCCCAGCACACGTTGCAGTGTGGTCGGCACCTTGGACTTGGTCACAAACCGGCAATCTTCCCGGTGATACTTCGTACCGGTGAGGCTGACAAACACCGCCGTGTTCGGTTGGCCGATTTCAATCAGGGCAACGCCCTTGCCGCGCCGGAAATCCCACGGGGGCGTCTGATTAGGCTGCGACCAAATCCCGCGCTTGGCCGCCTTTGCCTTGGTCTCCGCCGCTGCCATTGTCTTGTCCTTGCTGTAAAACTTGTAGTGCCACGCCAAGCCTGCCTTAACCAACTCGAGATTCACCCACTCCTCGCCGAGATACACATTGCCGAGGATGCGCTTGTAGCGGTCCATCTCGTCCCACTTCACCGTGACGCTCTTGCCGAAAACTTTCTGCGAGAGGAATTGCTTGGCCTTGGAGCCGAATGGTTGGCGGGACTCGGGGCAGTCAATGTGCTGAAGGCGAACCTTGTGCTGCTTGTTGCCCTCGGCCAGTACGGTGATGGTGTCACCGTCAGCTACACCCACCACCTTGCCCGTAAACTCAAAGGCGGAGGCCGTGAAGGCGAGGAGGAGCGTTAGGAGAAGGAACTGCTTCATGCCCGCCACCCTACGCCTCACCGGCACGCCTGCTCAAGGACTGAAAAAAGCCACCCCCGCCTATTACAAAAATAATCTGATTGCCCGAACGCGTCACCGTTCTGGCCGTATCAAACGGCAGGAACGTGCCCCGGCTCTTGTGCCACTTTCATACACGCACACCTGTCGGCCTGAATTGAGTTGCCTCTGAAAAAGCCGGCATCATCGAACACGATTAAACGTGGAAATAGACTTGGGTCTCACCGTGATTGATGATTTGTCTGATATGATCGACTGGATGAAGGGAGAAGGGATGTTTGACAAGCCTGCAGCCGTTTTCATTCAAAGTGAAATGCATGGTATGATGAATGGCGCACGAAAAAACCAAGTCGGATCAATGCGCAGAATGAAGGGCTTCATAAACATACCGGCTAAGCGGGGGATTGGGTTGCTGGGTATCATGGCAGCCCTGTCGGTGGCGGCAGGACTACTGGGAATCGGGCTGGTTCAAACTGCGCGTGCGGCTGGTCCAGACTTTTCACAGGACGGCGCACCTTTTTTGAAGAAGTACTGCCTTGAGTGCCATAGCGGTGATGACCCGAAGGCGGAACTTTCTCTAGAGGGATACACGGACTCTGCATCCGTCGTCAAAGGGCGGAAGACGTTTGTAAAAGTGCTGCGGATGCTGGCTATCGGAGAGATGCCGCCGAAGAAAAAGCCACGCCCGACAGTGGTTACAGTGGAGGCGTTCACGGAGCACGTGAAGGCGGTTTGGGATTTTTCGGATCGCAACGCGAAACCGGATCCAGGCCGCGTGACCATGCGGCGACTCAATCGGGTAGAGTACCGTAACACGGTGCGCGATTTACTCGGGGTGGATTTTGATCCTACCGAAAGTTTTCCATCCGATGACATCGGACACGGGTTTGACAACATAGGAGATGTGCTCTCGCTCTCGCCGGTGTTGATGGAACGATATCTCGATGCTGCGGAAACAATTTCGCAACGGGTCATTTCAGTGAATCCAGGAAAACCTGCGGTACGATATCTTGCCGGGATATATCTCCAGCCGGGCGGAAGCACGACAAAGAATCAGTTTCGGCGAATGGATCCTTCAGCAAAGGATGCCAAGTTATCGGGACCTTTCACTGCGCCGGGTGGTTATTTAAAACTCACGGCGGATGCCGAGTTGTTTTATCGCGCAACGTTGTATGCGGAAACAAAGAGCAAGGAGCCGGTGAAGGTGGTGTTATACATACAAGGCGGTGGTGTAAAAAAGGGGTCCAGTGCGCAGGAATTGGCGAAGGTATTCGGGGGCGAGCTGCCACGGCTGAAGGGTGCAAAGATATTAAAGACATTTGAAATTACCGCACGCGATACAAAAACCCCACAAACCGTGGAGGTTCGCATTTCCCGGGTAGCGGTATCGAACGCTGGCATTGCATTAGTAAAACCAACCTCAGGCAAGCCACATGCGATTTTGCATATTCGACATCTTTGGACTGAGGGCCCGTTGGAGACACGCCCAAAATCGCACTTGATGCTGCTCGGCTCGAAATCGGACAAACCGGACACAGCACGCCAGCAGGAGATCATCGCGCACCTGTTGCAACGTGCGTACCGCCGTACGCCCACCAAGGTGGAAACCGATCGCGTGCTACAATTTGCAAACGCACAGATGGACGCAGGACTTAAATGGGAGGAGGCGATGCAAAAGGTGCTGCAGGTGGTGTTGTGCTCACCGAAGTTTCTCTTTCGCGTGGAAATGGACGACCGTCCATCTGCACCCGAATCGCGGGCGATTGATGAATTTCACCTTGCCTCGCGACTGTCCTATTTCCTCTGGAGCAGTATGCCCGATGACATGCTGCTTGATCTTGCGGCCAAACGTCAGCTCACCGCCAACCTCAATGCACAGGTCAAGCGAATGCTGGCCGATGAACGGGCGGGCGAATTGGGGCGTAACTTCGTGCAGCAATGGCTGCAGATTCAGCGACTCAAGACTGTCGCGCCGGATCCAAAGTTGTTCCCTGCGTTTAATGAACCATTGCGGCAGGCCATGTTGCGGGAAACCGAATTGTTCTTTGAGGCAATTATGAAGGAAGACAGAAGTGTTCTGGATTTAATCGATTCAGACTTCACTTTTCTAAACGCGCCTTTGGCCAAGCATTACGGCATCACAATAACAGGTGATGAAAAACCGAAGACATTGAAATTTAAGGGCGCTGATTTTCAGCGTGTTTTGCTTCCCGATCGAAAACGTGGCGGCTTACTCACGCAGGCGAGTGTCCTGACAGTAACCTCTAATCCGACCCGCACCTCACCGGTAAAGCGTGGTCGCTGGGTACTCGAACAGATTCTTGGCTCGCCCCCGCCACCCCCTCCTCCAAATGTCCCTGAATTGGATGAGTCCGGGAAGACATTAAGTGCCGACACCTTGCGAAAGCGCATGGAGATCCATCGCAAGAACCCCAGCTGCGCAAACTGCCATGCGAAGATGGATCCAATCGGGTTTGCGCTGGAAAACTACGACGCTATTGGAGGCTACCGCACACAGGACGGTGGACAGGATATTGATGCGGCGGGGGAGTTTGCCGACGGGACAAAATTCAACGGATCTGAAGATTTAAAGACTATTATCAGTCAAAAGAAGGAATTGTTTGTGCGCTGTCTTTCTGAGAAGATGTTGACGTATGCGTTAGGGCGTGGATTGTCATATTATGACCGCCCCGCAATAGAAAAAATCGCGAAGGCATTGGCCAGTAATAACTACAAATTTTCCGTGTTGGTGAGGGAAATCGTCAAAAGCGAACCCTTCGGCATGCGACGCGGGTATAAACCAGAGGATTAAGCAATGACCAACTCAACCATTTCTCGTCGGAAAATGCTCAAGGGATTGGGCGTCACAATGTCCTTGCCCTGGCTCGAATCGATGGGCCCGTTGAACGCATGGGCCGACCAACCCACGGATGGCAAACAGGACAAAGCTGTGCCTAACAGGATGGCGTTTCTGTACGTCCCCAACGGTAAAAACATGGTCGACTGGACTCCCAAGAAAGAGGGTTCGGGCTATGATCTTCCGGAAATTTTAAAGCCACTCTCCAAGGTGCAAAAAAAATTACAGGTGCTTACCGGCCTCACCGCAGATAAGGCCCGGGCACACGGCAGCGGGGGAGGAGATCACGCACGTGCATTAGCCGCCTTCCTTACTGGCGCACATCCCAAGAAAACCGACGGCACGGACATTCGAAATGGCATCTCTGTGGATCAAGCTGCAGCACAGGCGATGGGTAGCAAAGTGCGTTTACCTTCTATCGAACTGGGTGCCGAGGCCGGTGCAATGGCCGGCAACTGTGACTCGGGCTATAGTTGCGTTTATTCTTCTACCATGTCATGGCGCTCAGCCACGCAGCCTTTACCTAAAGAGGTAAATCCAAAACTTGCCTTCGAACGACTCTTTGGCGGAGGAAACAGCACAGACCGCACTAAACGCAATGCCGCACGCAAGAGCATCCTCGATTTTGTAAGGGAAGATTCCAAGGACCTCAATCGCAAGCTCAGCGTGAACGACGCTCGTAAGCTTGACGAATATTTCACGGCCATTCGTGACATCGAGTTACGGATTGAGCGTGCTGCAAATTTGCCGCCGATACAAACGCCCGATTATCTCGCGCCTAAAGGCATCCCAGGAAACTATGAGGAGCACATCCGCCTGATGTGCGATTTGATCGTGCTGGCTTTTCAGGCAGATGTGACGCGTGTGACCACCTTCGTGCTCGCCAATGAGGGCAGCAACAAACCCTATCCCTTCATCAAAGTATCCGAAGGGCACCACGACCTTTCACATCATGGTGGGAAAGCGGAGAAAAAGGAAAAGATTCGCTCCATCAATATTTTCCACACGCGACAACTCGCCTACCTTCTCGAGAAGCTCGACAGCGTGAAGGAAGCCGAGGGCACCCTGCTCGATCACTCAATGATCGCCTACGGAAGTGCTAACTCCGATGGCAACGCACACAACCACGATGATCTGCCTATCTTGCTGGCTGGCGGAGGCTGCGGCACCTTAAAGCCCGGCCGACACGTGCGCTATGCTGACGAAACCCCGCTCGCCAACCTCTGGATTTCCTTGCTTAATCGGATGGATATCAAAATCGCACAACTTGGGGATAGCACTGGCGGGCTGAAGCGTTTGAGTTAAATCTCCCACCATCCTGATTCAGAGAAGTTCAAGAGGACTCTCATCTCAATCCCAATGATCTCCCAAATTCCCCGAAAAATACTGAGATTTATTGAAACGAAGAATCCCACACCCCAACACATTCATTCACTGTGGGAGCAGCATAGTCGGTGTAGTTCTTGATGAAGAAATCAACACTCTCAATCAACACCTTGGCAGTCTTGTCATCATCAATCTTCAAGTGCCCCACGGTATCCAGTCGATTGAATGCCAACTGAGCCATCTGAAGTTGTTGTTCAGTTAAAGGAGTGGATACCAGATTGATTCCACACTCGTTTGCTTTGCTCCGACGAACGTAGATCTGGTACTGGGTTTGTGCTGACTGTTTGTCCCGTGAAGTAACTGAGTTCCATTTCCCGTCATGTTTCACCGAGAATGACCACCAGTTGTACTTCTTGCTGAATGCTGGTTCAGTGACTCTTTCAATCACTCCGTCGTATGTTTTCCTTCTACCCATACCACTATTATGGCTTCAGGTGGTGGGGAAATCCACTGGGGACTCAGAGAATTATTCGTGGATACAACTGTGTAATCTGTGTCGAGAGATGTGAGATCTCCCGGGAGACTTGGGTCTCACCGTGATTGATGATTTACCTGAGACGATCAGGGTGGGTGAAGGGGAGAAGGAAGGATTTGTTCATTTAAAAGTTAAAGGCCCGCAAAACATGAACCTTATGGATATTCTTTTTGTTTCAGAAGCTTTCCCCCGGATCATTCTCCAGGTTGAAGAGGCAGGCGCGCCACTTTTCCGCGCAGCCGGACTCTGCCACTGACAGGCTCGCCGGCGCGGACATCTTCCTCGGTAAAAGTCGCCATCAAAACTTCGCCGAGGGGAGTGCGCTGGTGATCGTAGATGATGTAAATCCTGCCATCCTTGGCCTGCACGCCATCGGGATAGGTGACGTCCTCACGTTCGTCGATCATTAAGCCACCACTCCAAGTCTTGCCGTCGTCATCCGACACGTAGGCGGTGAGTTGCTCGCGCGGGACGCGTTTGTCGAGCGGGCCATGCTTTACCAGTAGCAGACTGCCTGACATCAAACGGCGAACGAAAAAGCGTGCAGTGCAGTGCTTGATTTCGCTGCGTTGCACGGGGGTCCATGTTTTGCCCCGGTCAGTGGAAATGGTTTCGGCCAGACCCTGCATCCGCACCAGCATCCACAGTGATCCGTCTTTGCGCTCGACGATCATCGGCTCGTCCGGGCCGCGCTTTTTTGGATCGGCGATGTTGGCGGTGCCGCGAAGCGAAAAGCTTTCGCCCTGATCGGTCGACGCGTAGACCTTAATACTGTTATCCGTTTTCCATACCGACGAGGTCAGCAGCCAGTCGCCATCGGAGAGCACCGTCGGCTTGTTGAGCATGATACCGTCGCCCAGCCGACGCGGAGCGGACCACTGAAGTTCATCCGCATCGGGATTATCGCTGACAATGGCAAAGATACCATAACGTCCGTCCTGAACTCCAAAAGCCTGTCCCCAGAAAACCCACAGTCGCCCCTGTGGATCGATCCAGTTCGTCGCCGACATGGCGCGCACGCCCCGGCGGGGTAGAATCATGAGCTGCGCGTCCGACCATGACTTGCCGTCATCGTCGCTGAAGGTTAGCACCTGATAGTTTCGCGAACTTTCCACGTCGCGTCCGTACACTGCCCACAATCGGCCCTTCGCGGTGCGCGCGATTCCGGGGACGCCCTGACGTTTCGTCGGCGGGATGTGAAAACGCCACGGGTTGACGATGACGTGCGCGGGTTTGAGGGCAATGTCAGGATCGGCCGGCTCTGCGGCGGCGCTGAGGTCTGCAATCGCGACTGCAGCAGCTGTCGCGAAGAGAAGTGCGTTCAGGCGAAGTTTCGGGGATTTCATGGGAGTGAGTTGCATCATTATTTCAATCAGTTTCTATTCTATTACCATCTTCGCGAAGCGTTCGGGCACGTGATAGCTGCGCGTGCCGGTGTGCGGAAAAGACCAGGAGGTTTTTCCTGACGGGCGGACACGCGTGCGACCGACGTTCATATACCAGGGGCTGTCCATGCCGGGCTTCGCGCCGACGACGTGGTGATTCGGATCGGCGGCTCCTTCTTCGGCATCGACGACGGGGATGCGAACGACGACGCTCCAGAAATCGTCGCCGCGCTCAGTCTTCACCGTGGCGTTCGATTTCCAGCGCTGATTCAGGCGGCCGTGGCGATCGGCGTCGAAGATTTTCCCGTCCGGATTGACTTCGATCTGGTAATACGCGTGGCCCTGGGTTTCGAGCTGGATCGCGACGCTGTCCCCGGTCCACACGTCGTCAGTCACGAATAGGTTCTTCATGTCAGGCTCGTCGCATTTGATCTCGAAAATGACCGCGCCCTCATCGTCCCAGCGAACCTTGAATCGCGTCTTGGTTCCCACTGCTTTACCGGACTCAATGTCGACCAGCGCGTAACTGCGCAAGAACTTCTTCGAGTCGGTCGGGCGACCGACAATCGTCGGCGCCTCTTTTCGGGGATCTCCCATTTCGGCCAGCCGCGCAACGGTCTGGCGCAGATCGTCCGGTTCGGGCAGCTCATCCAACATCATCGCGATACGTTGGCGGTAGACTGAATCACCGGCGGTATCGCGCGCTTTGGCGAGCATTTCGAGAAACTTCAGCCGGTCTTCGAGGGCAACGTTAGTCGCGCTCGTCGCCTTCACACCGGCGAGAATCGGAGCCTCCGTATAAGCGCGTTCAGCGAATTCGATCGCGGCCTTCATTTCGGTTGCGACGGGGCCGAAGAAGTTTTTGTAGTAATCATCGAGCAGGGCGTCGACGTCCTGATCCGCGTCCCAGTAGAGGCGGGAGAGCACGTAGAGGTTCATGTGATTCAGGGCTGGGTGATACCATTTCGCACGCCGCTGGCTGACCTCGTTGCAGTCGCCGAGCGACACGCCTTTGAGGGCTCGCATCTCGCGGGCCATGGCGTGAGGCTGGAAAATGGGAAAGGGCTCGGGCTCGTCCTCCGTGCCCCAGAGGCTGTATCGGTTGTTCTCCACGCGCAGAAGGCGACCGGGGTGGAGTTTTTCGCGCCATGCGTTTACCTGAGCGGTGAAGGATTCCCAATGCTCGTCGTTCATGAACCGGGGCCGACCGCGATTGGAAAGGAAGACGCCGACGTTGGGCGTGAATTTCTCGACGTTTCCCGGCGGCTCGACGTAGCTGGTGTAGGCCCCGCCCGAGACCAGCCGGTCGGGGTGCGTTTTGTAGAGCGCACGACCAACGCGATCGATGAAGCCCCAGACAAGGTCGGAAGGCGACTGTCCCGCGCACTTGTCGCATTGGCAGCGTTTGAAACCGTCGGTCGGCCAGAGCGAAACATGCGGTTCGTCGTAGTGATCGAACAGGAACTGCGCGAATTTGATCGTCTCTTGCTCGAGACCTTCGGAGCTGTAGCAGGCGGTGCCGTAACCTTTATGCGATGTGTCGCGTTTGTCGCCTATCAGTGCGTAGAAATCGGGGTGAGCCTCTTTCATGGCGTCCCTGCGGTGCACGAAAACATGACCGTGGGCATAACCGAGGTTGCCGAGCACGTGGTAGCTGGAATTGATGCCGATTCGGCGGCCCCAAATGACATCGTGCCAGGAAAAGCCTGAGTAGTTATACCAGTTGGCATAGCGCAGCGGGTAATCAGGCCGAATCGTTGTATCGCGTTCGAGATTGTCGATGCTTACCGTAGCCATCCGGGGCACGACCTCGCCCACTTCGCCGGGCATAAACCAGCGCACGCCCAGAGATCGGAGTAAATCGTAAACGGCGTTGAGGGAACCGCCTTCGTCCTGCATCCAGAATCCACCTCCGGTCTGCGTGTGGTCGCTCTTTTGCCACAGCTCGCTGTTGTCCTCGCCATAACCTTCGAACATGACCTGGAGTTGAGCGCTCTTGTTCCAGACGGCTTTGTATAAGGTACGGTAACGGGAACCCCCAGGCAGTGTCGGTGTGTTCGGCTGTGATTCTGTCCCACTCGGCCCTGGCCTTGTCCTCGAGTTCCTGATTGCGTTTGTGGGGATACGGATTCGGCGGCGTGTAATCGAAGTCATGCCCGATCAACGTCAGCCAGTTTTCGCCTCTGGCGATGCGGTAGGCGCCGTACTGGAGTCCTTCGGCATTGACGCCCAGTTTGTCGGTGTGTTCGCTGCGCCCGACGTAGATTTGAACCGGAGTTCCGTCGGTAGGCTCATGCACAATGGGCAAGCGCGTTTTGGTGATCTTGTGCAGATAGCGCTGCAATTCAAAGGCGGCCAGGTTCACCATGCGTGGTGGCTTTTCAGCGATGATGATTTCGGCGCGAGGCTGGCCTTCTTTGATTAAAGTCAGCGGCTCGGAAAAGACCAGGCACCCCGTGAAAGACAGCATCACGGTAGCAATGGCGAGCGAATGGAAATAGGTGAAACGATTCATGGTTGGTAGCCTTATTGATTGATTGGAGTTGTTAGAGATATTGATTGATTAGAGTTGTCTATTCAGGCGAAGTGTCAGAAGGCCAAGCCTTCGGGCGGGTGCCGTTGACAGCCTGATGGGCAAATTCACGAAGCGATGCGGCCCGTTCGCCAAGAAACCCAGGATTCCTCGTGATTTTCCGAACGTCCCCTCCAAAGAAAAACTCATACCACACACAGGCCGCCAGATAGCTGCCTGCGCCGCTGGCATGGGAGCCATCAAGTTTGAAGACTTTGTCGGCGCCATCAGTCCCTCGCCACGCAAAGCCGCCATTAAGTGAATTGGGTTCTTTGGGAAGCTCAGGATACTTTGGATTGTTGTAGTCGAAATCAGGATCTCTCGCGAATTTCCATTCGGGAGTTTCCTCTGCCAATTGGAAGGCATTCCCGACGGGAATAATTTTCTTAATCCCAATCTCTTTGGCGATGGTGTTGTAGTTGCGGGTGAGCTCCTGATACATAAATCCGGGAGGTTTTTTGTCCATATTTTGCCTGTTATGATCCGGTCTCCAGGCCCAAGTCTGGTGAAAAGCAACCTCGGCTTGTGGGGCGTATTTCTTGATGTAATCGTAGAGATTCTGCGCATAGGGCCTGTAAGTGTCGACCTTGAAGCTATTTGGGCTGGATTGCTGAATAGTCACATAATCCCATTTCTCGGCCGTGAGCATCTCCTTGAGTGTCACCTTCTGCCTATTATACTCGTAAAGCTTCGCTTTCGGGTCCTCAGGATTCGTCTCGCCAAGCAATGCGGCTTCGTAGTGGTTCTGGATCGTGCGTCCCCCCGGAGCAGCAACACCGAGAATAAGTTCATGCCCGGAATCCTTCACGATTCCTGGCAGCATGTTGGTGGCGTTCTTAAGAAAACTGTTGCCAATCCCGAGGATTTTCAGCGACTTTTTTTCTATCGAGGGTGATGCCTGGGCATGAACACTCTGCGTCAAGGCCAACGAGTACACTGCCACGGCCAGAGCTGCTGCATATCGAGTGATTGAGTGGACGTATTTTTTAATCTCAATCTTCATATATGAACTTTCCTATTCTGCTTGTGAAGTGTTTACGGCAAGCGGCGTATTTCGCACGGCATAGCCATTCTAATCGACACTGGATTTCATGGTTCTTTTCGAGCAGAGACATGGCCTTTAACGTAGTCGATATATTTCTCTTTTACTTCCGCGGTCTTTGAGTCGCCGTGATGAAAATAAATACGATGCTTCAGCTTCAGTACTTTTCCCGGCCGAAGTATGTAGTCGCCGCCGCGTGAGTTGCAGGCGGGGCACTGGTCACCGTGAGGGCGGCATGAGGTGCCTTTGGGTTTCTGTAGCAGGGGATTAAAATGATCGGTACCAAACCGGTTTGCGGTCAACAATCCATAGGTTCGGGAATGCCAGTGGGTGGGAAACCTCAGATTCGAAGGATGATCAAACATCGCGATACCAACGGTTTTTCCACTTGCGTCCGGCCCGTAGAAATCGACCCACTCGGCGCGTTTACCCCAGGTGGCTTCATCGCGATCGCCGAGGCTGTTTAGTATCGTTCCTTTCAGTTTCCCTCCGCCTTGCTTTCGACCCGCTGCAGACTTCATCGTTCCGGCGACACGCACATAGAGTCCACCATCTTTCATATCACCAAAAGTGACTGGCGCGGCAGCGGGGTGGAGCTCGACATCATAGTCCATCAGCACCTGGCGGTTTTCCAGTGGAGTGATTACGATATGCATTCGCTCGCGCAGCACGAGTTTGTCGCCATCCAGCCAGCGGCACCAGGCGACGAACTCTCCGGTTTTCCCGGAACGAACCGATTTGATTTTCTCCAATTCTATACTTGCTGTCGACAGCTCCCGTTCCCGACCGGGTCGCCAATACCAGAAATTCAGGCCATTCACGTCGCTGTGCGCAAAGCGAAGCGACCGGTGGTGCGGGTGATCCTGGCTTTCATGTTTGACACCATCGACCATCGGATAGTTACGGGTAATGTTTTCGCCGTTAGGCCCGACGACCGGATAGAAGTAGGGAGCGAGCCATTCCTGATACCGCCACTCAGTAAAGAGTTTGCTATCGAGTTCTACGCGAATGCGATCTTCGAGTTGAGTGACTTTGACGTCTGCCCGTGAGGGAAGGCTGAGCAGGAGCAGACAAAATACAAAAAAGTGAGATTGTTTCGGTTTCATTACTAAATTGATTTCATAGTCCCTTTCGCAAGCGGGTAACGCTAATTTTAAGCCTCGACTCATTCGGCACCGACTTTTCTGCGCGGATGTCATCTTCGCGAAACACCGCCAATTGCACGGAGCCGACGCCTTCTTTATCTTGGCGGTTCAGGGTATAACGCTGATGATCGTAAATGATGTAGATTGCCCCGTCCTCCGCCTGCACGCCGTCGGGATAAGACGACTCTCGTTCATCGAGTAGTAGCCCGCCTTTCCACGTCGCTCCGTCGTCGTCCGACACGAACGCCGTCATGTGCGAGCGTTTCCCGTCGGGTGAGTTGTTTCGCACCAACAGTAACGCTCCGGAGTTCAGCCGACGAATGAAGAATCGTTTGTTGCGGAACATTCGGCCCTGCAGGTAGAGCGATCCGTCACTCCACGTTCGGCCGCCATCGGTGGAGACACTCTGTGCGATTCCGCCTGTATTTCGCAGCAGCATCCACAGGCTGCCATCACCACGCTCGACGATCATGTGCTCATCGACTCGTGTGCCGGGAATGCGTACTTGACCGATGCGTTCGAACGACTTGCCCTGATCCGTCGATCGGTACACGTTGGAACCACGCTCGTCGCCGAGGTCGTGAGTCAGCATCTCGATCGTGTACGGCTCGAGTTCCTCGGCATCGAATTTGACATTCGGCACGTTGGTGTTGTCTCGCCATAAGCCCACAGGCAGCAGCCAGTCGCCGTTTTTCAGGACCGTTGGTTTGTTCAACATGACTCCGTTGGCGATCCGTCGCGGCTGCGACCACTCCGGAGTCTCCGAGTCGGCGTCCGCGGTGACCATCGCCCAGACACCCATCCGCCCATCCTGCACACCGGCGCTTTGAGCCCAGAAGAACCATAGTCGCCGCTGCGGATCAATCCACAGACAGGGATCGTAAGTGTGAACGAACCGACGAGGCTGAATAACCAGCTTCTCCGACCACGACTGACCATCATCACCGCTGGTCGCGAGTACGCAGTAACTGGAAGAACTCTCAACCCCGCGCTGGCTCCTGCCCGCATACCACGCCGCCCACAGACGTCCCTGCGCCGAGCGTCCGATCGCGGGAACGCCTTGCGCTCCGCGCGAACTCTTCACGTGATCCGGTCCAAAGTCCGTAAGCACGCGCGGCGACTGTAAGGCAAGGTCGGGCAACGCCGCCGAATTGTCGTCACTCTCGCTGAATTTGCACGCGACGGCGATGACACAGAAGGTCAGTATGTAAAGCGGTGTCTTCATTGTGTTCTCATGTACTAAACGCCTCGTCAATGCGATCGAGCGCCTTCTGTACGATCGCAAGTTCCTCAGGCTTCAGCGACTTAAAGTCTTTTGGCAATGGCTTGTCCTTATCCGCTGCAACCAAAGGCAGACACAAAGCCAACAAAGCTATCAATGTGGTCTTCATGCCCGCCAGCCTACGCCTCCCGCCACGCCTGCTCAAGGACCGATGCGGGGTGGGTTGACGACGGGTCAATCTCATTCCGGTTAGTGTTCAAACACGCGAAAGTGAAGCCGGCGCAGGATAAGGAAATTTACCCAGTTGCGCAGGGCGTAGCCGCTGGTTTTCAGGTTGATCTCCGAATAGAGATTGGTCTTGCCGCCGCTGGGGTGGACGCCGTCCTTGGAAATTATCGTGCCGTCCCAGGTGTTGCCCGGGCGCGCGCGCAGGCAAGCGGCATGAAAATCGGCCAGCGGCAGGTTGTGCTCGAGAGAGAGCGCGCGGATGATCTGGTTGATCTCCTTAACCGCCGCGTCGTGTCCGCGTCGAGGTGGGATCGTGTTCAGGATTGGCACACAGTGCGCCTTGAGGCATTTAGCAATGACCGACTCAAGCCCAGCCCGGTAACCGGCAGGCACGCGGTTGCCGGAAATGTCGTTGGTACCGATCATGATGATGGCCGCTTCCGGCCGATCGCGCACCAGTACCGCATCCATTGTCTTCAGCAGGTTGCCAACGCGCCAGCCGGAGTAGTTGCCAAACTTCGGCCCCTTATCCCGGGCGCCCTGGATGGCATCACGCCAGCGGCCTTTGGCCGGCGTCTTCGGCAGACCGTCGTCTTTGGTGAGAAACCGTTGCGGATCATCCCAACTCATCGGCGACCAGAATGCCATCGAGTAGGTAATGGAATCTCCAAACTGCGCCACCCGCCCGCGTGTCCCCTTGAACCCCGAGTGTACCGCGCGCATCGCCTTAACCACTTCTGGCCGTAGAGTTTCCGGATTATCCGTCGCCAAGACGGATTGGCCCGCCACCACCGCAATCATCAAGAGAATCTGTTTCATGTGCCGCGACCCTACGCCACCGCCCTTGTGCCTGCCTATTGCAAACCGGAAGTAATTTTATAATCAGGTGCCACCGCCCAGCCCTTTGGCCATACGCTAAAGCGGTTAATCATCTTTCACCAGAATGGGCGGCCATTTATTTGCCGTTCTCGATGCGATACAAATGGCTGCCCGTACGAATGATGAAGGCATTCCCATCGACTGCGGGGGTGGCGAGGAGTGGCTGCGGCTCGAGGGTGTTGGTGGCGATGACCTCTAACTTGCGGCCGGGACGCAGGATGGTGGCCATGCCGGTTTCGTTGAAGAGATAGATTCGGCCTTTGGCATAGATCGGGGAGGCGGAGTAGGCGCCCTTGAGGCGTTCCTTCCAAATCTCCTTGCCGGTCTTGGCCTCCAGGCAGGTGGCGATGCCGCCGCGGTTCACAAAGTAGAGCAGGTTATCCACCAACAACGGCGAGCACCGCTCGGGCATACCGCGTTTCTCGCTCCATGCGATATGGGTGTCGGTGATGTCGCCGTTGCCGTCGGGACGGATGGCCCAGAGTTCAGGGGCGTCGCGATCGATGGTGGCAAAGATGAGGCCGTGCCCGGAGATCGGTCTCGGGGCCACGGACCAACCACGATGGCGCATGTGCCACAGCTCCTTGCCGGTTTTCGGGTCGTACGCGTATAGACCGCGGCCGGCAGGGCTGACGAGTTGCTGCCCTTTGCCGCGCGGCACGAGCATGGGCATGCAGTAGGCCTTGCGATGGTGTACGGGGAACTTTGTATAATCGAGCGAGCGCGGCGTCTTCCACACCGTCTTGCCGGTGGCGGTGTCCAGCGCGATGATGTACTGCACGTCGCGGCCATCCACGTGGACGATCATCGTGTTGCCGAAGAGCATCGGCGAACTGGCAGGTCCGGCGCCTTTCTCGTGGTCGCAATTCACATCGCGCCGGGTCCAGAGCACCTTACCCGTGGCGGTGTCCACACACGCCGTGCCGGTAGGTGCCGAAGTGCAGGAACACACGGCCCTTTTCAATCACCGGCGTGGGCGAAGCGTAGGTGTTCTCCGGCGTGATCGCCTGCGGCTCGGCGACATCGAAGAGGTGCAGGTCATAAATAGTTTTGCCGGTATCCTTGTCCACGCACACCCCAAAAAGCTTGCGGCCATCGGCCGTGGCCGTGGTGAGCCAAGCCTGCTTCCCCCAAATCACCGGCGAAGAAAATCCCCGATCATGAATCGCCGTCTTCCAAGTTACGTTTTTCTTTTCGGACCAATTCAACGGCAAACCCGTCGCTGTGGTGTGCCCGTCCCCGCGCGGACCACGGAACTGCGACCATGGTTGATCGGCGGCGAGGGCGGCATTGAGCAGGCACAAGAGGGCACCCACGACGCCGAGGCGTTGGGCGGTTGAAAAAGGTATTAGGGATTTCATAGAGCCATTAATCAGTGAGTTGAAACGTGGGCCATTGCGCGGCGGAGTAGTGGTACATCAGGTTCGGCAATCCGTCACCGCTGGAGTGATAGATCGCGCGCCCCTGAACGCCGTTGAGCTGGACAGCCAACAACGAAAGGATGGTGCTGGCCGCCAACGCCCTCAAGGACTTTCACGGGGAGGAATGAGGGCGGTTACTTCTTGGGGTTGCTGTCAATATTGCATTTCGGCAACGCCTTCTGGAGTTCAGCCACGCCCGCCACCCTACGCCTCACCGGCTCTGGTGTAAATGCTGTTGGGGTGGCTTTCATTCAGAACAGCAAATCTCCACCAGTGGAACCTCCCATGAATCTGCCACACAATTCTTTTGGTACTCAGGCGAGCAATCCGCCTTATGCCTTCGCACAATGGCAAACACCTTCGCCTCTACAACACTATTCAATCTGGCGCTCCATTTATTACTTGCGGCCCTAGACAATGTGGCAACGTGTTGATTATCCCTGTTAAACAATAAAACTCTGTCATTTTTTGTGCGCAGAAATAATGGGTCTCCTGGTTTGAGCATGGACACGTGTTGCCGAACAGAGGAATCTCTTGAACCAAGGTCTAAATATATGTCTCCCATCCCCAAAAAATGGTACGTCCTTGATAGGATTGAAGGCTTTACTTCAAGCAATTTAACTAGGTCCCGATTGATGGTTCCATTGGATTTTGCCATCATTTGCACAAACTGATTATTGCTATCCTTTATGTCTAGAATAACGAGATTTTCCATGGCCCGTGTCATCCCCACATAATAAAGCCTTCTCTTTTCTTCGATTTTTTGAGGGGCTGCCTCCCAATTGCCATCAAGGATTATAACATGCTTAAACTCCAATCCTTTGGCACTGTGAACGGTGCCAACAAAGATTCCGTTCCCATGCCGGTGTTCGCTCCTCATCTGAATCAATGCTTCGTGAAGAAAATGAATACAGTTTTCCAGAGGAGCAGCTGTGTCCCCTATCTCGCAGCACCATTCCTCTATCAATTTATAGAATACGGTTTCCCAAGGCGACATCACCCGTGATGTTGGATCGGGGAAGAGCTCCCTCAGTTCATCAGCAGTGGCCCCAGTGCCACCATCCTTACTTGCAATATGATTATTAAGGATATCAAATCCAGCCTGGATTTCTCGAGCTCTGGACAATGGAAACGGGTGCTTCTCGCACGCCCATTGCAATGGGATGTTCGAATATTCGAGGATTGCTCTGACAGGATTGAGTTGACGCCGGCCGTAACCCAAGATCGCAACATCATCCCAGGAAAAAACTTCTCCAGCCAGATTCTTAATACGCTTAACTTCGGACAATACGGTAGAGGCCTGAGTAAAAATATCCTTTGTTGGCAAGATTTGAACAGTTCCTCGCCCAACAGGATCTATATTCTCCCATATTCCTCCAGGGGCATCATTCTCGCGTGCCTTATTTATCCGGATCGGATGCTTTGTCTTCATTCGGTCACTGTTAAGACCAATCAATTGATTTGCTGCCGAAATAATATTTCTGGATGACCGATAATTTTCAACAAGATGGAAGCTTGTTGCTCCGTAATCTCTTTCAAATTGCCGAATGAATTTTGTATTAGCCCCTCGAAACTCATATATATTCTGATCGTCGTCACCAACGGCCAGTATGGATAGCTTAGCATCTGGATTTTTTTGGGCCCGACCTGCAATTGCCGAGACAAAATCATACTGTGTTTGGTCGATGTCTTGGTATTCATCGATAAGTATATGGCTCCAACTACCTATCAATGATTGAAGTATCTGTTCATTGTCCATTCCCGGGATTTCTTCAGATCCATCAAGTAGAGATGTAGCCTTTGGAATAATCTCATCGAATCTGCTTTGTTCATTGGGAGTATTTCCAGAACCTTGCGGAAACGTTTCAGCGGGGGAGATCCCGAGCAATCTCATGGCCAAGGAGTGGAATGTGCAAATCACAATACCTCTGGAATCATTGCCCGCGAGATCGTTGATTCTTCGCCTCAAAGTAATTGCTGCAGAACGATTATAACAAAGGACTAGCAACTTTCTTGCCTTGATACGTTGTTCGCGAAGCATATAAGCGCATCGATGCGCAACAGTCCTTGTTTTCCCAGACCCCGGGCCGGCTAAGATCAGCATATTCTCAGTAATTTTTTCTGTGACGATTGATTGCTGATGAGGATTATTGAGTTGTTCCACAATGCGCCTGTGAGATTCAACGCTGGTGGCTAGGTCTAGAATCGCTTCTCTCCCCTTAAAGTGTTTCTCAATGAACTCAGTCTTCTCCATTGCAAAATAATCAATTACAAACCTGAGCGCCTGTGCCAGTTCCCTCTCCCCAAGCCGCGCATATTCTGCCATCACATGAATTTGTAGATTCTTTTCAGAGTAATGGGCTAATAGTGGTTTATGATCAGATTCTGAATAGCGTCGAGCTGCCGATCCCTTGTCGAGATCGATTCGCATAGCTTGCATAAGCAATGCTATTCCTCCTTTGATTTGTAAAATTCCGCTCTCGTGTAAATATCTAAGTCCAACATTTATTGCTGCATGGAGATCGGATATTTCCGATCTTATCAACATGTCTTGGCTCAACTTTTCGAGTAAATCACTTTCCTCAAAGCTTACTGATAAGGTTGCACTCTTAGTGGCATCTTTCGGGATTTGCTCATGAATACACTGAAGAATTAGTTCGGATATTCCTAGGCGTTTATCAGAAAGCTCAACAACATGGGTCCATCCGTGCTGGAGCTTGATGCCAAACATACCCTGACCCATTTCACGTACAACTATGTTCCCTTTGCCATTTGAGAGGTCTAATCCATCAAGTCTAAGAGTACCCACTAATCTAAGGATGTGTTCCGGAAGGCACCAAGTAAATCCCTCCTGATGCAGGCGAGTCACAATCCGTTTAACATCTAACTTCTGGTACTCATCTGGTTGGGCATCAGGCGCAAGATCTCTGAAAATGCCTAGGGTTGCCCTCTCAAGTTGAATGAAGTCTGAATAGGTGTTGAGAGAGCTGTTGGTGACCTTATAGCGGATGAGTGCTGTATAGCTAATATCTTTTTTGATTAACCCGATTTCAGACATGCTATTGAGTATCCTCAATACAACGCGCGCCGCATCGTTACCTCGACCTCTTTTATTTACCAGGGGACCCAGAGAAGGAATCCGAATAAAGACTTCGAGGTCAGGCTGTTCTTCTCTGGATAAATTAAGAAATGCTTTATAGATGTCGCCCCATGCGGTTTCTGCCGTGGTGGATAGATTCTGGTTTCGGATGATTTTTTGAGCGTCCGCAAGCGTTGCTACTTTAGGGATGCCCTGGAACACTCTGTTCCGGTTTTCGTTCCTCTCCAAGTATCCGGCGTTCTCGAGGCTGGCTATTGCCGTGGCAACTTTTGTTTTCTTTGAGGAGGCGATTTCTTCATCAAAGGAAGTTTCGATATCATACAATATTTGGGAGGCGCTCAAAAAAACGTGCGGCTCCTCATCTTTCGCCATGCCTTGTTGTTTCTTTTGGCAATAACGAATGCTTCGAAGAATATTTTTTACGTCCGACTGTGAAATCCTTCCAAATGAATCGAGCGTGAATTGTGTGTCAATGTCGCCACCTTTCCCGTCTTCTCCCGGGTTGTACAGTAACACGCACTCGGCTGGATTCTGGTCACGTCCAGCACGTCCCGCCTCTTGGATATAGTTTTCTAGGGAGCCAGGGATATCATGATGAATTACCAAACGGATATTAGATTTATCTACGCCCATTCCAAAGGCATTCGTCGCACAAATGATCTGGATATCCCCATCATTGAAGCTATCCAAAACCTGTGTCTTGGCTTCATTTTCAAGACCCGCATGGAAAGCTGCCGCTGGTATATTCTTGTCCCGAAGTATGCTCGTGAGTAGATCAACCTTCTTCCGAGTAGAGCAAAAAATAACGGCTGCACCATCCCCTGGGTCCTTTAGCCTGGTTGAAATCAGTTCGCACACTGTTCCTGGCTTTTGATGTTCAGAAACAATGTGGACATTGTACGATAAATTGGGCCGATCAGTGCCGCCATCAAAGACTGTAAGTTCCTGGTCTAGTTCTTTTTTGAAGAAGTCTAGCAGCTCTTGCTTAACATCTTCCTTGGCTGTGGCGGAAAAACACGCGACTGGAGGTGGCGCAATTTCCCCCTGTTTCCTTGCAATCTCTCGTATACACCGACCTGCATAAAGATAGTCAGGGCGGAAATCGTGACCCCACTTTGAAAGACAGTGAGCTTCATCAAAGATCCAACAACCGATTTCGCGTTGGGATATCGCATCTCTGAATCGGTCGTTTCTCAGTTGCTCAGGTGCTGCGTATAGAATAGCAATGTCCCCAAGTAGCAGCTTCTTGTAGACGGCTCCGCGTTCGGGCATCGTTTGTAGTCCGTAAATCGCGTCTATTGACGAATGCATTCCGGTGAGTCGACGAAGATTCTCAACTTGATCCTTCATCAATGCCTGAAGTGGAGACAAAACTATAGTTAGCAACCCGCGTCGGTTATGCCTTGCCAGTGCAGGAACCTGAAAACAAAGGGATTTACCTCCCCCCGTCGGAAGAATGGCTAAGGACGAGCCCTTCCCCATCCCTGCCCGCGTGATCTCCTCCTGCAGGCTGCCCCCGCCGGGCGACTTAGGAGCCGACCGGAAATTATCGAAATCAAAGTATTTTTTGAGCTGTGTTTTCGCGTTGTGTGTCGTCGTGCAGTAATCGCAGTCTGGATTATTGCAAGGATAGTCGCGCAGCTCATTAAGAAGTCCGGGGATCTCCTTATACGAATAACGGACCCACCTTGGAAGAATTGAATTGGATCCGGCGACAAGAAGCCAAGCAATGATGTATGCGTGGGTTGGTGATGGCCGAACATCATTACAGAATATTGATTCAATTGAATCTTTGCATGCGAGTTTCGCAATCAAATTGCGAACATTACGTTTCCATTCATCCTTTTTAATTGCGGCTACTCCGAGCATAGAAAAAAGGACTTCGAATCCTTTTTTGGCATCTGAAGGAATACCGTCTCCGGTTAGGCACTCCCTATATACTGAGGCTAGGGCTGGTGCCGAAGCATGAATGTTTTTTAGAGCATTAATCTCATCCAGGAATAATTCGCCTGCTAATCTTGCGTCAGCAACTGGGTCATTCAAGGAATCCTTAACTAATTTATAATCCTTGATGAGTTGATGATAAGGGTTCTCAGGGAAACATATTGGCGAAAGTAAGAGTGTGTCTATTGCAGGAAGATCAAGTATTGGGTTTTCTGGTTGTGCCGACCTCAAGAACTGAAGGTCATGATTTACTAAATTATGCCCTACAACAACCAACGATCCTTCAGCAAATTGGCCGAGTGATTCCAGGGATCTAGCCGATCCGTTTTTACGGAATGACTTATCCCCGCGTATCGCGCCTATGTCATGGATTTTCCCGCCTAGGGAAATCTCAAAATCCAAGAGTAGGTACTCATCGGGAAGATTCTTATTTTCAATTTGCATCAAAAAGATCCCAGCATCTTAGGCGCCTCCGCCAGAAATTCTCCAGCGACGAGTCGATGTCATAGAAGCGGGAGAACATTCGTTAGTACTTGTTAGGGAAATACTCTTTTCCGGTCATCCAGAGAAAGTTGTCGATATCCCGCAGCTTAAACTTATCAAGGTTATAAAACTTTTTGAACTGGTTGATGGTCTCAAAAAAAATCGGGTATTCCTTGAGGGATTTTCTTTCGAAATCGGAGAACTGGTCCCTTTTGCGATAGTGCCAAAGCATCTTGTCCACGTAGGAGTCATAGATGGGATAGAACCTAGACTTATGATGACTACAGTACTTGGTGGCGAATGAATAAAAGTTAATCATCTTCCTCTTAATCGAGACTTTGGCAATTTTATTCACGATATCCAGGTTTCCTTCGGCCAATGTTTTATCTATATTATTCTTAATGATGTTCTCAGCCACGCTATAGGTATCGTAAATATTTGTACTGTAGAAATCGTTGAGAGCACTGACTTTAAGCAGCACATCCTCGATCTTCCTGTTTTCAGGGCACAGCTTCAGAAAGAGCTTATTGAGGGATTTCTCCTGAAGCGTGTAATTTTTGAGGGCATCCCGCTTCCTCTGGTATTTGTTAATTTGACGAGCACTCGGATTGACAATCTTTTTCATGGTTTGGATCTACGATTCCTTATGTTAGGTTACGCAATCATCAAGAGAACCTGCTTCATGCCTACCACCCTACGCCTCAACTCGCTTGAACTCTATCCCGGTGATATCGAATATGGCCTAGGTCCAATTTATGGGTCGCAGCTACATTCAACTTAGTCCCACGCTGTGGAATTGATAGATCATCTTCAAGGGTGATGACATGGTGGTCGAATAACACGTGGCAATTGGGGCACAGACACAAAACATTCTCCATCACATCCGGTCCGTTGTGCGGCTTGCCCAGTGGCTTTATATGGCAACACTCTGCATATGCTCCGGAGTGAATTTCAAGACGAGTCCCGCACACCTGACAAGTGTAGTCATACAACTTCTTTATGGCTTTACCAATTCTCGTGCTACGGACAACACGTTGTGTCGTCGTGGTTACTCTGTCAGGGGTTTGATTGCCCTGCGGCAGCGGCCTCGCAGGAGAATCGCCTGCGGCTGGAACAGGGACGCTCTCCTGACTCGCAATACGTATTAAACGATACCTGTAGATTGCAAAGCCGTGAACACCTATATCACTCCAATAATGGTCTATTCTGTAGAGCCCACCATACTGATAGCCTTTCTTCGGGGCATATGGAGATTTTAGTTTTGGCCCCCTTGAAACGCGGACGGGAATGCCCTCTGCATAGTTGCGAGCCAGGAACTTATTACCGGCTCGCAACTCCTGATCCGCTACCTGTACATTTTTTGAATCCTGGCCGCCTTGGCCGGTATAGATGATAATATCTCCATTATCCTCGTCATCTACATACCCCTCGTTCAAAACAATCGCTGACCCTTCCGCAGCAATTCCCTGAACTATCCCACGATGCACATTAGCATCATGCATTGCTTGTCTATCAGGGAATGTATCGCCGGACTTAACGCCCGGCACTTCCCCGAAAATGACTGGGTTTGGCTTTCCGGAAACTTTCTGTATTTTGATTACGCCGTCATCATGGTGAATGAAATATTCCCCTTCGTGACCAATGTCTTTTATGGATGTCGCTGCCGCCCTTATTCGTGCGGGAAATCTAGTGGGATCCTTGCCGCTCCACCCAGAAACTACGCTAAACCCTTCATCCGCAGCCGACTGAATAGCCACCCTAACCTTTCCAGAATAGCCGGAAGCTTCAGCCCCTAAATCAATTGAAATCGGCCCTGAATTACTTGCGAGGGATTCGTGCTCCTTTAGGGCGCTCAATATTGTCTCTCTGAATCCGCCTGATTCAATGTTGAATGGAATAATCATTAGGAATTTCTCTTAGTCTCTGGATTATCGGGATATCGGCTGGGGCAAATTCGTAGTCTCCAAATTCTGATGTGCTCACCCATGCAACTTGGTCATGTGAATCCAATTGGATTTCTCCCTCTTGGATGTCTGCGAAGTAAGTATGTAACCGTACCACCTTCCCTTCATAGTCATGCTCAGAAGTATGGAAATAGTCGCCCACACTTATTTTCAAATGCAGTTCCTCAAGAATTTCTCTGGCCAGACATTCGGAGTGGCTCTCACCTCTCTCAAGTTTACCTCCCGGGAACTCCCATAGGCCTGCCAAGTGAGTCCCCGCAGCTCGACGCGCAATAAGGCAAGTCTCTTCCTTGCAAATTATGGCTGCGATTACGTCTATAATCATACAAATGTGATTTTGATCGGCGTCCAATTTTAATGTGAAGGTGCTTGCCCGCCAACCTACGCCTCACCGGCTCTGGTGTAAATGCTGTTGGGGGGGGCGCCTTTTGTAGAAAAAAACTGTGAGGGCAAATCCATTATAATGGAGGGACGATATTGATACAAATACCCCCCCCGCCCCCGGTCAAATCTTGTGCCACTTTTTGTGCCACTTTTGCATACGCCCACCTGTCAGTGTGATTATAGAAAACCCAGAAAAAGCAGACATCACTGAACGCGATTGAACATGAAACTGGAATTTTGAATCCGCCGCGTCTACCAATTCCGCCACTCCGGCACGCGCGGCATCCTAGTCAACGCGCCCCATGGTAAACAAGTTTGTTTTGGCAAAGCCTTTCCCCGCGCCCAAGCTCACGCTGTGCCACCGCATTCACACGACTCCGAGCCCCTCACGATTTTGGATCAAGTGACCGTCCCCGATCTTTGGCAGCAACAAGCCGTGGGCGCGCTGCGCGAGGGCAAGGACGTGGTCGTCCACGCCCCCACCGGCGCTGGCAAAACGCTCGTTTTCGAACTCTGGGCCAACCTCGGCAAGCCGCGCGGCAAAGCCGTTTACACCGTGCCCACCCGCGCGCTCGCCAATGACAAGCTTGCCGAATGGCGCGCGCGCGGCTGGCCGGTCGGCATTTCCACCGGTGACATTTCGGAAAACCTCGATGCCCCCATCCTCGTCGCCACGCTCGAAACTCAAAAGAGCCGCCTCATCCACGGCGACGGGCCGGACCTTCTCATCGTCGATGAATACCAACTCATCGGCGACCGCGATCGCGGCCTCAACTACGAACTCGCCCTCGCCCTCGCGCCTTCCAAAACGCAGTTGCTGCTGCTCAGCGGCAGCGTCGCCAATCCCGATCACGTCGTGAAATGGTTGCGCCGCCTCGGCCGCGATGCCGTCTCCGTAAAACACACCGTGCGCCCCGTGCCCTTGGAGGAAACGTTTCCCGACAACTTAAGCTACAAACTGCCGCGCGAAATTCGCGGCTACTGGCCCAAGTTTGTCGCCAAGGCGTTGGCCGATGATCTTGGGCCGATTTTGATTTTCGCCCCGCGCCGCGCCAACACCGAAAAGCTCGCCCGCCAAATCGCCCAGCAATTGCCCAACCCCGATCCACTTAAACTTTCCGCTGCCCAAAAAAATCTTGTGGGCGGTCACCTCGCCAAGATGCTTGAAACCCGCGTGGCCTATCACCACAGCGGCCTCAGCTTCGCCGCGCGCGCGGGCGTCATCGAGCCGCTCACGAAGGCCGGCCAACTCCGCGTGCTCGTCGCCACGATGGGCCTCGCCGCTGGCATTAACTTTTCCCTCCGGAGCGTGGCGCTTTTCGCAGGTTCGTACAAACGCGCCGGCGTGGAGCACCCGCTGCGCGGTGATGAGATTCTGCAAATGTTCGGCCGCGCTGGCCGGCGCGGGCTCGATGAAGTGGGCTATGTGCTCGTGGGCGCCAATGACGTTCGCATCCGCGATGGGTTCCCCTGCCAACTCGCCCGCAGCGGCCTTGTCGATTGGGGCGCGTTGCTCGGCATCATGCACGCGGCAGTGGAGGACGGCCGCGAACCTTTCGCCGAAGCAATGCGCGTGCAAAGTCGCTTGTTCACCACGCGCCCCATCACGCTCGGCGTGGAAAGCGCGCTCGAACATCCCGACGTTCCCTGCGGTTTGCCCACCGACGCCGAGCGCGCGCGCCATGTGCGCCGCAAAGAAAAAGAAATTTTGAACAGCCAAGGCGAATGGGAACGCAATCCAAAACGCGAAGCCACGCCCTTGGGCGAAATCAAAATGCTGGATGACGAAGCCTCGGAAGGAACCGTGTCCGAGTTGCGTTCGTTGCTCACCGTGCCCGAGGCACTCGGCAAACAAGGCCCCGGCGTGCTCACGGTGCTGGATCCCAACGCGGCCGAGCCGGAGTACGGCCGCATCGCCACCGTGGCGGAAAAAAATGCCAAGGGAAAATTGCTGCCCGTGCGTTGGGTGCGGCGAGTTTTGAATTGGCGCGGCAAATCGATGACGCGCAGTTTGTGGGAAACCAAGTTCGGCCCGCAGTTGCAGCACAAAATGGCCGAGCGCGGCACGCCCATTCTTGAGTACCGCAATTTACAAATGAAAATTTCCGCGCACTTCAGTCTCGCGGATGAAACGCAGACCGTGCCCATCGACCGCCACGGCGTCGCTCTCTGGAAACCGCCAACCCGCGAAGGCTTGCCCGGCGATTGCGCCGAGTGCGAGCTCGTGCCGGCGTGCCGCCGATTGCCGCGCGCCCACGGCGTGGTGCATCATTGGCGGCGGTTTGGTTTGCTAGAACCCAACGGCGCCCCAACGCGGCGCGGTCGCATTGTCAGTTTTTTTACCGGCGGCGACGGGCTCGGCATTGCCGCTGCGTTGGAGGATGAAAAATATCCAATCGAAGAATTTGTTTATGATATCGCCAACCTGCGCGGCGGCTTTCGCTTTCATGGCGATGCCGATCGCTGGGATGGGCACCTCGCCTTGGCGTGTCGCAAAACTTATGGAATGAACAGCGTGCTCGGCTACCTCGACCGCGGCGCGCCGCCGGAATACGGCTACGGCGCGGACCTCGTGGTGGCGGATATCCATCGCAACCCCGCCCGTAAACAATATTGGATTCGCGAGGTGGCCGAGGAAGGCGACATCGACCGCATTATTATCGAATGGCGCAGCATGCTGCGGCGCGTCACCCATTCCCCCGCGCTCGACTGGCCGCGCTGGACGGATCTGCAAGCGCAAGCCCGGCGCATGCTCGATGAAACTGAAAGCCCCACTCTCACTGAACTGCCCCCGCTGGATTTCCGCCAAACCAAGCGCCTCGAGCACCGCCTCAAGCTGCGTCGCCACTAAAAAACCCGCCGGTGAAGGCGGGTTTTGGAGGAGCTGAAAATTCGTTTCTTTTTATTTTTCGGCAGTAATAATTCCATTACCGAAGGCGCAATGCCCGGCGTAATTCACCCATTGTAGGTGCTCTGCGCACTTGCATCGATTGGCGTCCAGCAGGCGAAGTTGTGCTCATGCCCGTGCGCGGGGTGAACCCAACCCGCATCGAACGTCGCTGTATGCCGCCCATCTGACCGCCCATGCCGCCCATCTGACCGCCCATGCCGCCCATCTGACCGCCCATGCCCCGCCCATCTGACCGCCCATGCCGCCCATCTGACCGCCCATGCCGCCCATCTGACCGCCCATGCCGCCCATCTGACCGCCCATGCCTCCGCCCATGCCGCCCATGCCGCCCATCCGACCGCCCATCTGACCGCCCATGCCGCCCATCTGACCGCCCATGCCGCCCATCTGACCGCCCATGCCGCCCATCTGACCGCCCATGCCGCCCATCTGACCGCCCATGCCGCCCATCTGACCGCCCATGCCGCCCATCTGACCGCCCATGCCGCCCATGCCGCCCACTGACCGCCCATCTGACCGCCCATGCCGCCCATCTGACCGCCCATGCCGCCCATACCCCCACCAAAGCCTCCGCCCATACCACCCATGCCTCCACCCATACCGCCCATGCCTCCACCCATACCGCCCATGCCTCCACCCATGCCGCCCATGCCTCCACCCATGCCGCCCATGCTGACCACCCATACCGCCCATGCCGCCCATCTGACCACCCATACCGCCCATGCCTCCACCCATACCACCCATGCCGCCACCCATACCGCCCATGCCGCCACCCATACCTCCGCCGCCGCCCATCATCATAACGCGATTCATAATGATGCTGATGGGTGGGGTGACTTGTATCCAGCCTTGGCCGGGCATACCTCGGCGGTTGTACGTAAATTCCTGAGCTGCCATTTGCGCGGTGTAGAGTAATTGGTTGGCGGTGACGGCATAGCGTACTCGTGAGTTGCCCCAGCTGCCTTGAGTGTTTCCGCCAGCTTGCCCGCTTTGGCCGCCTGTGCCGCTGGTGGGGAGATAGGATTGGTTAGCCCATTGCATGGCGAGGGCGATGAATACCATAGGGCTGGTAACGGGCATGGTGGGAACTGAGCCAGTGCGAAGATTAATGTTGGGGAGCCAAGAGTTGTAATTTACGCCGGTGTAACCGTGCATGACCATCATGCTGTTCATTCCGCCACCCATGCCTCCACCCATACCGCCCATGCCGCCACCCATACCGCCCATGCCTCCACCCATACCTCCCATGCCTCCACCCATACCACCCATGCCTCCACCCATACCACCCATGCCTCCACCCATACCGCCCATGCCTCCACCCATACCGCCCATGCCTCCACCCATGCCGCCCATGCCTCCACCCATGCCCCCACCATAGCCTCCGCCCATACCACCCATCTGACCGCCCATGCCTCCGCCCATACCGCCCATGACCGCCCATGCCGCCCATGCCGCCCATGCCGCCCATGCCGCCCATGCCGCCCATGCCGCCCATCTGACCGCCCATGACCGCCCATCTGACCGCCCATGACCGCCCATCTGACCGCCCATGCCGCCCATGCCGCCCATGCCGCCCATCTGACCGCCCATCTGACCGCCCATGCCGCCCATCTGACCGCCCATCTGACCGCCCATCTGACCGCCCATCTGACCGCCCATGCCGCCCATCTGACCGCCCATGCCTTGGGCGCTGTTCATAGCGCTGCCCATTCCACCCATGCCCATATTTTGGAGTCCGCCGGCCATGCCCATGGCGGAGCCCATGCCGCCGAGGGTGAATTGGGCGAGGAGCGCGGGGGCGGTTGCGATGAATGCGAAAAGGAGCGCCACGGGGATGGCGCGCGGGCAGGTTTTAATGCGGGTCTTCATATTATTACCACTCTGTTGGACGGTTAGCGTCTTGGTTTGGTCACTTTATTTCAAGTTATTTTGAAAAAAATTATGACATTGGGTCGTGGCCGAATGCTACGTAAACGTACTAGTTGGGCGGGGTTTGTCAACTGATTTGGTGATTTTTTTTGCACTTATTTTGGGAAATCATTCGAGGCCTTGTTCTTCGCCTCGGGCGGTTTTTACCGCTTCGTTGTAGGCTTGGATGATGTTGGCTTCGTGGATGATGCCAGAAAGCTGCATATTATTGGTGTTTTCGACGACTGGAATGCTGACACCGACGAATTCTTCGATGATCTCAAAGCCGGTGTTGAGGTCGGTTTCTTCGGTGAGAATGTGCTCGGGCATTTGGGCGAGGTCGGCGGCGGTTTGGTTGCCGCGGGATTTGAGGGCGTCCCACGCGCTGGCGAGGGTGATGGCGCCGAGGAGTTTTTGGCTGGCATCGGTGACGTAGAGATCGGCTTCGGGGTTGGCGCGCAGGGCTTTTTCGATGGCGGGTAAATCGGCATCGGGCGCGATGGTGTGGTATTCGGATTCCATCACTTCGCGAATGCGGCGGCGTTGGAGGATGAGTACTTCGCGTCCGGCATTGATGTCGATGCCGGCGGCTTGCACTTGATGCAGAAAAAATGAGCGGGCAAAAAATTTGTTGGTGACGAGGTTGCTGATGACCACGGCGACCATCACGGCGGTGGCGACGGAGTAGTTTTGGTTTAATTCAAAGACGATCAAAATCGTGGCGATGGGCGCGCCGACGACGGAGCTGATGCAGGCGCCCATGCCGGCGAGGGCAAAGATTTGATAATAGCTCGGATCGGTGGCCATGGCGATGGCGGCGCCGACCATGGCACCAATGCACAGCGCGGGGCCGAACACGCCGCCGTGCATTCCGCAGCTGAGGCAGAGCGCGGTGGCGGCGATTTTGAAAATAATTAAAAAACATAATAATTGCAGGATATATTCGCGGCCCTGATCTTGGATGACTTGGGTGGTGGTTTCTTCCACGAGCCCGAGGAGGTTGGGCAGCCAAATGGCGACGAGGCCGATGGCGAGTCCGGCGAGGGCGGGCCGCAGCCAAAGTGGGACTTTGGTTTTCTTGACCGCTTTGCCCATGGCTACGATGCCGCGCATATAAACGAGGGCGAAGAATGCGGCGATGAGGCCGACGATGGCGAAGAGTGGGTATTGACTGAGGGTGAGTTCGGCGGGGGCGGTGAGGTTCTGGAAGCCATCAAAGAAGCGGCCGTGATGGATGGCCACGGCGTTGCCGGCCACGGCGGCGATGGTGATGGGGGCAAAGGCGCGGAGCGAGTAGTGGCCGATGATGGCTTCGTGCGTGAAAATGACGGCGGCAATGGGGGTGTTAAAGGAGGTGGCAATGGCGCTGGCAATGCCGCAGCCGAGAAAGGTGACGGTGTTGGTGCGGCCGAGTTTGAAGACTCGGCCGAAGCCGGAGCCGAGTGTGGCGCCCAAATGCACGGCGGGGCCATAGCGGCCAACCGATGCGCCGAGGCCGATGGAGCTTATGCAAACGAGCGCGGTGGAGATGCCTTCGCGGATGGGCATGATGCCGTCGTTATTGATGCGGGCGATGATGGCGTCGGCGGGCCCGTGGCCGCGCGGGAGTTTGAAGGCAACATAGAGCAGCCCAATGAAAAGTCCGCCGCCGATGAGGGCAGCGAGGATATGCCACTTCGGGACGTCGGTGAAGGAGCCTTGTTTGTAGTCAAACCGAATCGTGTGGTTCGGCTCGGGGCCCGGCAAATGTGCGGCGAGCTGAGTGGCATTGGCGTCGGCGATGATGGGGATGAGATTTTTGCCGTCGAATTTCAGCTCGATGGGTTGACCTTCATCGACTTCCACGCGGACTTGGTCATTTTCAAAATTCCATTCGCCGGTGACGGGGGCTTGGCGCACTCCATCGCGGGTGGTGATGAGGGTGCACTTGCCGGTGGTGGGCCACTGGGTTTGCTTGAGGGCATCGAGGTTGTGCGGGTTGTTGCCGCGAAAATCGAGCGAGAGTTTGTTGTGAGCATCAACCTTGTGCGTGTAGCGACCGCTGGGGGAATCGTTCCAGTCGAAGTACACCCAGTTCACCACGCGATCGAAGGCATCCATAAAGCCCAGCGTGGCATAGGAAACGCCCGAGCCGATTACCACGGAAAGAACGAGTAACAGCAGCAGATTAGTGCCGGCCTGATAAGGCGGTTTCTGCTTGCGGTCGAACAGTTTTTTAAAAGCCTCCAGCATGCTCCCGGCGCGCTGGGGTTATATAAAAAACCGGCTAAAAATGCAATGACGGACTAGGCGTTAGCCGTGGCGAGTACGAGGTCGAACTGGCCTTGCAAGTACGCGCCGTATTCGCCTTTTACTTTTTTGAGATCCACAATGAGTGGCGACTTGCTGGCCCATGGGTCGTTGGCGATATGTTTGTCGCCCTTGAAATAACATTGGGTGATCACTCGCGCGTGGCCTTTGGCTTGGGCCATATAATGAATGTGCGCCGGCCGCGTCGTGCGACCAATTCCGTATGCGGCGGGCTTGATGGTTTCGTATTCGTAATAGCCTTGCTCGTCCGTAATGAGTCGGATGCGGTTCTTAAAATTTTTGCGGGCGGGTTGGGTGCCGCCGCTGAAGCCGCGGGCATCGGCAAGGGTGGGGCGCTTGTCAGTGCGTTGAGCGGTTTGGAAATCGTACACGCCTTTGTGATCGGCCTGCCAAACATCGAGCACCGTGTGGGCGAGCGGTTCGCGGGTGCGATGGCTCCACATGCGGCCGCGCATCACCAGCAATTCACCCGGCGCGAGGGGCGGGGTCACCTTGCCGCGGTACGGCGCGCCGCCAGCCCAGAACGGCCCGAGGATGTCCGCGTGCGTGGCCTTCCATTTGCCTTCGGGCACGATGTCCTCGCCTTTGCCTTTGAGGAAATTGATGTAGCCGTGGCTGTCATCGGTGGATGGCGTAGCCTCGGCAAAGGCGGGCAAGGCAAGGGCGGTCAAACCACTGAAAGCCAGAAAATCGCGACGGGTGGAGTCATTTTTCATAATTGCTTTGTGTTTAATGTGACGCTACGCGGCGGGTGAAGGTTACTAAGCCTTTTCGTTGCCAACGCCGTCTCGGGACATTATACTCCGATTCCGATGACCAAGCATCTTTTTATTTCAGGCATGGCCTGTGTTTGTCTTTTGGCAGGATTGGCGGGGTGTGTTTCACAAAACACCACGCCGCCCACTAATGTACAAAACCACCTCGACGTGCCGCCAGCTCCCGGGAGCGCGGCAGTGACGCCCATCGAAACGATCTGCCCGCTGCAATAACCCGTCGCCTATGGACGCCGTGCAAGAACGGCTGGCGCGCTGGACCGCGCCGGACCAAACGCACCCCCTCGCCAAACGCGAGGCTGACCTCGCCGCCTTGGTGGACGGCGACAAAACCGCGTGGGAATCCTACGGCCAACACTACGAAGGCTGGACGATGGAAGAAATGGAACTCCTCCTCGCCGGCGTGCGCGCGGCCCGGCGCGACACACTTTAATACGCTTTAAGTTTCACTTGCTCTCATGATTTGGATTGTACCCGCCGTCGTGCTCGTGGTGCCTTTAGTGGCGGTTTACTTTCTGCTCATTCGGTCGATGGACCGCTATCATCCCGCGCCGTGGTGGATGCTGGGGCTGTGCCTTGCTTGGGGTGCGGTGGGCGCAGTCGGCCTTTCGGTGGTGGGCGATCTGCTCGGGCAAGGGGCCATCAGCTTTGCGGTGGATCGTGATTTCGATGACGAATCCGTATTCAACGCGACGGCTACATTCGTCGCGCCGTTGGTGGAGGAACCGGCTAAAGCGCTGGGGCTACTATTTATATACCTGTTTTCCAAAAAGCGCGGGCACGAAACTTTGGGGCCATTGCGCGGCGCGGTGTTTGGCGGCATCATAGGGTTGGGGTTCACTCTCTCCGAAGACATCGCCTACATCGTCCAAGGCGGCACCGCGGCGGGCGGCGTGGGATTTGTCGGCACGTTTTTCCTGCGCACGGTGATGCTCGGGTTGGGGCACGCCACCTTCACGGCGATGTCCGGCCTGGGCTTCGGACTCTTTGCCACCCTGAAAAGCCGCTGGCGCTGGGCAATGCCACTGGCGGGGATGGCGCTGGGAATGCTGCTGCATTTTGGGCGAAACCTGTTCGGCTCATATTTGGTGATGGAAGGCTTGGGCGTAGTGGTCACACTGCTGCTCAACGCGATGGTGGTGCTGGCGCTGTTGGGGTTGTTGATTTGGCTGGGCTGGCGTGATCGGCAGCGCGTCATCGAAGGCTTGCAAGGCGTCACCGGCGTACTCATCACGCCGGCCGAATACGCCGCGGCCACCAGCGGATGGATGCTCCT
This sequence comes from uncultured Verrucomicrobiae bacterium, assembly GCA_937775205.1. Classification (GTDB taxonomy): domain Bacteria; phylum Verrucomicrobiota; class Verrucomicrobiia; order Limisphaerales; family UBA1100; genus JACNJL01. Next base: position 273,797 of record CALKBX010000005.1, read on the forward strand.
GCCCGGCTGGAATTTGTTTAACCTCATCGGCTTGCCCGGCGGCTTCCGTGCCGCGCGCCGCAAACAGGCGAACCTCTTCCAACTCGCCTTCCACCGCCAACGCGCACGCCACGCGATTCCGCCCATCCCCGGCCAACCCCCCACGCTCGATACCGAGCAAGACCACCTCATCGCCGAACTCCACACCGCTAACCAACAAGGCACTCGCCTCGCCAACGAAGCAACGAACCCGCCGCCAGTGATACGGGGTTGATTTCCATCCGCGTTGGCGCGACACTTTCGGCACCCAAATTATGAAACATTCTACTGACCCCACATCCCGGCGTGCTTTCATTGGCGCTTCCGCTGCGTTGGCCGCCGGCGCTTTGCCGTTGCCGGTTTCTGCTGCTGCCAAAGATAAACCGCCCACTGCGGCTAAGGCACGCACCAAGCTGGCGTTGGCTACGTATTCGTATTGGCATTTCACGGCCAAGAAATACCCCATCGAAAAGGTCATCGATCACGCGGCCGATTTAGGCGTGGAGGGCGTGGATGTTTTGCACATGCAAATGGCCGAGGAAAAACCGGCGTACTTGCGCAAGCTCAAGCGGCACGCGTTTCTTAATGGCGTGGGCTTGGTGGGATTGTCCATTCACCAAGGCTTTGTGAAAACCAAGGCGGCGGATCGCCAAAAGAATATCGATCACACCATTCATTGTATGGAGCTGGCGCACGAGATGGGCATCCCGTGCATCCGGCTAAACACCGGCCGTTGGCGCACGATTTCGTTTGATGAACTGATGGCCAATCGCGGCATCGAGCCGGTGCCGAAAGGGCACACGGAGGAGGAAGCTTTCAAGTGGTGCATCGATTCCATCCAGAAACTCATCCCCGTCGCTGAAAAGCTCGGCGTGCATATGGCGCTGGAAAATCACTGGGGCCTCGCGCGCACGCCGGAAGGTTTGCTGCGCATCGTGAAAGCCATCCCATCGCCGTGGCTCGGCGTGCTGATGGATACCGGAAATTTCCTGGAAAATCCGTACAAGAAACTGGAGATGATCGCCTCGCGCACCACCTTCGTTCAGGCGAAAACATATTACGGCGGCGGCGAATGGTACTCGTTGGATTTGGATTACAAACGCATCGCCAAAATGTTGGCCAAAGAAAACTACCGCGGCTACGTGTCCATCGAATTCGAGGGCAAAGAAAACCCACAAACCGCCGTGCCCAAAAGCGTGGCCATGATGCGCAAGGCATTTGGGGCCTAGTGATGCGGGCCTTCGCTGGCATTGCTGGCATTGCCGCCATGTTGTTGGCAGTGGGATGCGGAAAAAAAGATCCGCCGCCCAAGCCATCGGTGTCGAATGCCCCGGCTGTGGTGCCCGCCACTCAAGTGCAAAAACAAGCCGACGGCTTTTTTTATCGCGATGGCGAAGTGCATCCCTTTACTGGCCGAACGGAGGCCACTCACACCAATGGCGTGCAGCGCGGCGCGTTTGCTTTTCGTGCGGGACGGCCGGATGGTTTGTGGCAGGAATGGCATTCCAACGGAAAACCACGCCGCAAGTTGTTTTACAAATCGGGTAAATTGCACGGCGAGTTTGTGGAATGGCACGACAACGGCAAGGTGAAACAGCGCGCCAACTTTGCTGACGACCAACCGCACGGCGAATGGAACGAATGGGACGCGACCGGCCTGCACGCGGTGCAGCGCAAGTATCAGCACGGGCTGTTGGTGAGCGAACAAATGCCGGTGGAGTTGATGCAGCGCGTGGATCTCATCACGCAATTTCGCGCCCGGTTTGATCGGCTCGTGTGGCAACCCGAACTGGACGCGCAACGCTTCCACGAAACGATGGTGGCCGCTTGGGATTCGCTGCGCACGGCGAAGGATAAATTAGCAGCGTTGGAGGAATTCCAGTTTGACACATTGTCGATCGAGCCGGGCCGCTCATTCACGCCCGCCGAATGGAAGGCGTGGCTGCACGCGCGGCGCGGGGAAGGATGGGAAATCGAAGGCACCCACTGGCGGCAGGAGCAATTCAAATTTCAAAACAAAAAGGCCGAATCAAAATATGCGTTCATCGTGCGCGCTCGCAAAGACCGGCAGCGGTCAGTGCTGCGCGGGATGCTTGCCGTTCACTGGACGGAAGCGCAGGACGCGCGGGGAAATTTTATGCCGGGCAAGTTGGCGGTGAGTGAATTGCGGCGAGACGACCGCAAAGCCGCGCCGGGATTTGTGGGGCAGCCCGCACCGCAGGGCGTCGGGCCGGTGTTGGTGCAGGATTTGGATCACGACGGATTGCCGGAAATCATTTTCCCCGCTGTGAACGCCGTGCATTGGAATCGCGGGGGTTGGAAATTTGAAGCGCGGAAGTTGTGCGCCGTGTTTCCGGAACCCTTAACGGCGGCGGTGTTGGCCGATTTCACAGGCGACGGCGTGGCGGATTTGCTGGGCGTGCCCGTGAGTAGCGCGCCCTGGCTGTGGGCGGGAGCGGGGAATGGAAAATTCAAAAAGCCCACGCGCGCGGCCACGGGCGAGGCGGAATGGCGCGGAGCCAGCGCGATTGCCGCAGGCGATGTGGATGGCGATGGCGACCTCGATGTGTGGGTTGCCAATCACAAACCGCCCTTTGTGGACGGCCAGTTTCCGCTTCCCTATTTTGATGCTAATGACGGGCAGCCATCGCGCTTGATGTTAAACGATGGCGCGGGAAAATTCACGGAGACCGCCACGCCGGGCTTGCGCAAACTGCGTCGCACGCGCAGCACTTCGTGGGTGGACCTCGATGGCGACGGCGATTTGGATTTGCTCAACGTGGCCGACTTTGGCGGGCTCGACCATTACGCCAACGACGGCCAGGGAAAATTTACCGACCTCAACGGCACGCTCGGCGCAGCGCGGTACGGTTTCGGGCAAGGCCACGCGGTGGGCGATTTTAATGGCGACGGCCGGCCGGATGTGTTTATGGCGGGGGTGGATTCCACCGCCGCGCGGCGTTTGTCTCAAATGAAGCTCGGCCACAAATCACTGCCGGAATTTCTGTCGCGCCGGGCGATGATGGCCGGCGGCAATCGATTGTTTCTCGGCAGCGCCAAGGGGTTGGTTTTTAAGCAATCGAAAACCGGAATGCTCGAACGCACCGGATGGGCGCACGGCGTGAGCGGCGCGGATTTTGATCTCGATGGCGACCGCGATCTGTTTGTGGCCACCGGCTATTCCAGCCGTCGCACTACCGAGGATTACGACAGCATTTATTGGCGGCACGATATTTACACCCAAAACAATCAACCCGATGTCGCGTTGGCCGCACATTTCAAGGGAGTGATGGGGCCGGTGCGCGCGAGTCTGTCGTGGCATGGTTTTCAACCCAACGCGTTGTTGCTCAATGACGGCAAAGGCGGCTGGCGCGAGGCGGGATTTTTGCTGGGCGCGGGCAGTCAACGCGATGGGCGAAGTGTGGTGGCGGCGGATTTCGACGCGGATGGGCGGCCGGATTTACTGGTGACCGATCGCCAGTGGGAATTCAAAACCGGAATGAATTTGCCCCGCGTTCGGTTATTGGCCAATCACTTGGAACCGGAGGGTGGCTGGATTGGCGTGCACTTGTGGGGCGCGCCGGGGCGGTCGGCAGTGGGCGCAGTGGTGACGGCGCGAGCGGGCAAAAAAATATGGCGGCACTGGGTGGTGACGGGTGATTCGTGGGAGGCGCAGCATCCGTTCACCGCGCATTTCGGGTTGGGCGATGTGACGGCGGTGGACTCTCTGGAGGTGCGCTGGCCGGACGGGCGGGTGACGCGTTTGGCCAATCCGCCAGCGGGGAAATATCATATGTTGTCAGCCTCGAAGGCGGGGCTTGATAAACCCGGCGAAGGGCGGTAGACACGCCGCATGAAATCGACCTTTTTGATGTGTTCAATTTGTTTCCTGTTCGCACAGGCTGGCTCACTGCTTGCCGCCGACTCCACCAATGCCCCGCCCAAGGGCGTTCACACCGTCAAGGCCGGTGCGTTTAAGGTGGAGGTGAAGCTTTCCGGCGCGTTTGGCCCGGCGAAATCTGCGGCGGTTAAGTTGCACCCCAAGGTGTGGACCGATCTCACGGTGAAAAGCGTGGCCGCCCACGGCGCGGTAGTGGGTGAGGGCACGGTGTTGATTGAGTTTGAAACCGAAAAGCTCGACCGCCGCATCACCGATAGCCAGCGTTCGCTGGAATCGGAGCGGCTGAATCTCGCGCTGGCGAAGGCGGAACATCAGTTTGCTTCCGAGAGCGCCAAGCTCGATCGCGTTGCCGCGAAGCTCGCCTTCAAACGATTGGGGGAAGATCTTAAACATTTTCAGGAACACATCAAAGAGTTCAGCGTGAAGTCCACGCATCAAAGTTACGCGAGCTATTCCAACTCGCTCGCTTACGCGGAAGAGGAACTCAAGCAACTCAAGAAAATGTACGAGGCCGATGATCTCACCGAGGAGACGGAGGAAATCATCATCCAACGCGCGCTCAACACCGTGAACCGCGCGCGCTTCACGCTGGAACGCGCCGAGATCACGCGGCTGGCCTCGCTCAAATTTGGTTTGCCGCGCGAGGTGGAAGATCGCGCCACCGCCCAGGTGCGCTCCCAACTTTCGCAGGAACGCCTCAAGGCCACCTTCGAAACCTCCGCCCAACGCCGCGAACTTTCCATCCGGCAAAAACAAGTGGACTTCGATAAAGCCGAAAAAGCCCACGCCAAGCTCGAGGCCGACCGCAAGCTGCTCGACGTGAAAGCCGCCACCAACGGCGTGGTCTATTATGGTGAATTTATCCGGGGCCTGTGGACGGGCCGCAAACATCTCGCTGCCAAGCTGCGCCCCGGTGGCAAAGTGATGCCCAACGAAATTTTTATGACCGTGGTATCCCCGCGCCCGCTCATCATCAGCGGCAGCGTGGCCGAAAAAGATTTGCGCCATCTAAACCTCGGCACCTCCGGCTGGGCCACGCCCACGGCCGCGCCCGAGCAACGCATCCCCGTCACCGTCACCGCCATCAGCCGCGTGCCCAGCGCGCCGGGGAAATTCGCCGTCACCCTCGCCGCCCGCCTCGGCGCGGATCACGGCTACCTCGCCCCCGGCATGGGTTGCGCGGTGAAGCTGAAAACCTATTCCAAGGCCGACGCCATCACCGTGCCCTCCGCCGCTCTGCATTACGGGGCGGATCAAAAGCCCTACGTGAAAGTGGTGGCCGGGGATTCCACGGAAAACAAAGCGGTGCAAACCGGCCGCACCGCCAACGGTAAAACTGAAATCACCAGTGGCCTCAACGTGGGCGACAAAGTGAAAACTGATTAACCCCCGCCGCGCAGGCGGCTATGGAATTTTCATGAAACATCTAATTCTAATAATCATCTTCAGCCTCACGGGATGGATAGGTTGCAAGGATGAGCCGGAGGAAAAAGCGCCGGCCCCACTTAGCGGTCCGCGCGTGGCCACTCCCGCGAATTTGTTACGCGGGAAGGATGGCCGGATGTATTTCCAAAATGAGTTGGTGCCCTTCACCGGCTTTATGAAGGCGACCTTTCCTGATGGGACGCCGCGCATTGAGTTCCCCCACACGCGCGGGATTTTGAACGGTCGTTTGCGCCTTTGGCATCCCAACGGCCAGTTGAAGATGGAAGCCCATTATAGCTTGGGTCGGCAGCATGGCAATAGGGACGAGTGGGATCCGGAGGGCTTGCACACAGATCATCGTGTGTATGCGCAAGGCAAACTGGTGCACGAAGAAATGCCTGAAGAGTTTAGCCGGCAAGTGGATTCCGTGGTCAGCAAGCGGAATCAGCTTGACCAAACCGTGTGGCGCGAGGAAACCGCTGCGCAACAAGCTGAAGATGTTTTCGTGAAATTATGGGATGATTTGCGCGCGGCAAAAGACAAATACGTGCCGCTGAGCGAACTGGCCATTTCAAATATCATCCTACCCGTTGGAGCAGAAACGCGCGCGGTGGATTGGGGGATTCGCGAACACACGCTGAGCGCAGGCACTGAGGCGCTTGGGGTGGACGAATGGCGCGCATGGCTCAAGGGTTGGGAAAAGAAAGGTTGGCGGATTGTGGAAACTGAATGGCATCAGGAGAAATTTTCGCTAGGCAAAGGGGCGCCGGAGTCGCTGTTCAAAATTGTCATTCACGCCCAACGCGAGAATCACAGGGCAATCTTGCGCGGTGAGTTGGAAGTGCATTGGATCAAAGTCGCAGGAAAATTTCAGGTGGGCGCGTTGAAGGTGCTTTCCGCGCGCATGTTTGAGCGCGAAGGAGCTGTACCCTTTGCCGCGCATCAGGAAATACTTACTCAAACTGACCGCTTGGGTTCGTGCTTGCCTACGATTGTCAAGGACATCAACGGTGACGGCCTTCCGGAAATCCTATTGCCCGGTGCTAACGAAGTGCATTGGAATCGGGGCGGCTGGAAATTTGAACGTGCGCGGTTGTTCAACCATTATCCTACGGAGCTTACCGCGGGCGTGGCGGGGGATTTCAATGGTGACGGCCGTGTTGATTTCTTTGGCCTACCCCAGCAAGGCCAGCCATGGCTGTATGTGGCTGATGATAGTGGCCGTTTCACCGCCCGGCCGCAGGCCATCCGCGTGCCCATTTCCGAACTCGAAGGCCATTCCGCCGTCACAGCCGGCGATGTGGATGGTGACAATGACCTGGATATCTGGGTAATGCAGTATAAGTTTCCCTATGTTCGCGGCCAATTTCCCACGCCTTACTATAATGCAAATGACGGGTTTCCTTCATATCTTTTATTGAACGATGGCCACGGCAAATTCACCGAGGCTACGGGTTTAGCTGGTCTCGCTGCCAAGGGCCGCCGCCGCACGTACAGCGGGTCCTTCGTGGATTTCGATGGAGATGGTGACCTTGACTTACTCAATGTCAGTGATTTTGCCGGGCTGGACTTGTACCTAAACAACGGGAAAGGCAAGTTCACCGACATTACCGAGCAACTGGGTGACACGCGTTACAGCTTCGGCATGAGCCATGCGCTGGGCGATTTCAACGGCGATGGCCGGTTGGATCTGTACATGGCCGGCATGGGCTCCACCACCGCGCGGCGACTTGAATCCATGGGCGCGGGCCGCGCGGAATACACGAAGCATCAGGCGTATCGCATGAAAATGGGTTATGGCAATCGTCTTTATCTTGGCGGCGAGGCCGGTTTTAAACAGTCACCGGACAGTGACGCGGTGTCGCGTGCGGGCTGGTGCTGGGGTGTTACGAGCGCGGACTTTGATCTCGATGGCGATCGGGATATATATGTTGCTAACGGCCATCTCAGTCGCGGGTCGTGCAAGGACCATTGCACGGTGTTTTGGAGGCACGACATTTATATTAACAACTCCGCCGACAGCCTCGTGATGAATAAATTTTTCACTTCTCCCGAACACGGAAAATTCTCCACATCATGGAATGGTTTTGAGCACAATGTATTTTATCTGAATGCCGGCCAGGGGCGGTTTGAAAACGTGGCTTTTCTATTGGGCGTGTCGCATGAGTTTGATGCGCGTATGGTGGTGAGTGCAGATTTCGACGCCGATGGCTTACCGGATCTGCTGGTAGCCGAATTGAGCGGCCTCGGAACTGATGCTGCCCGTGAAGTGCTGCATCTGCATCGCAACCAGTGGCCTACGAAAGGCAATTGGATTGGCGCGCGCCTGCGCGGCGCACCGGGAGTGTCGCCGTTGGGCGCGGTGGTCACCGTGAAAGCTGCAGGTCGCACGTGGAGCCAGCCAGTGTTATCCGGCGATTCCCTTTGGTCACAACATCCAGCCATCATCCATTTTGGGCTAGGTAAAACGACAAAGGTGGACTCCCTTGAAGTACGCTGGCCCGGCGGCCAACGAATTTCCCTCAAAAAGCCCAAGCTCAACCAATACCATCCCGTATTGGCAAAATAAATTCCCATGGGAAAAATCATCCATTCCATCCTGCTATGCGCCATGGCCGTGACCCTTTCGGCCGCCAACCCCGTGCCTGTGCCCAAGCTGCCCGACGTGCCGCCGGTGCCGCGGGCGGACTTGGAGAAGCAGATTGAGAAAGGCGTTTATTTCCTGCTGGATCGGCAGAACAAAGACGGTTCGTGGGGCAGCCCGCGCAACACCAAGGGGCTCAATATTTATGCGCCCGGTTTTCAAAGCCATTATGCCTTTCGGCTGGCGGTGACTTCGCTTTGCGTCTCAGCCCTCATCGAGACGGGCGGCGACACTCCCCAAACGCGCGCGGCGCTGAAGGACGCCGAGGCCTATTTGCTGGAGCACCTGCCCAAGCTGCGCCGCGCCGATGCCACGGCGATGTACAATGTGTGGTCGCATGGTTATGGATTGCAGGCATTGGTGCGGCTACGCGCGCGGGCGAAGGCTGAACCGGCGAAGATCAAAAAAATCGACGCGCTCATCGCGCAACAGTTTAAAATGCTGGGCCGGTACGAATCCGTGGACGGCGGCTGGGGCTATTACGACATGCGTTTGGGCACCATGAAACCCGCGAGCAGTTCGATCTCGTTTGTGAATGCCACCGTGCTGGTCGCGTTTCACGAAGCCAAGATGGCCGGCCTTGAGCCGCCCAAAAAACTAGTGACCCGCGCGCTGGCCGCGCTCAAGCGGCAGCACTTGCCCGACGGCAGTTTTCTTTATGGCGAGTATTTGAAATACTCGCCGCGCCGCGGCATCAACCGCCCCGGCGGCAGCCTCGGCCGTTCGCAGGCGGGCAACATCGCGCTGCGTTTGTGGGGCGATAAACGCATCACCGACAAAGTTTTGGTCGACTGGCTCGACCGCCTTTACGCCCGCAACGATTGGCTCGGCATTGGCCGCAAACGCCCGCGGCCGCACGAGGCGTGGTTTCAGGTGGCCGGTTATTTTTATTATTACGGCCACTACTACGGCGCGCTGTGCCTCGATCACGTGCCCGCCGCCGAGCGCCCGCGCCTGCAGGATCACATGGCCACCATCATCATGAAGTACCAGGAAAAAGACGGCAGTTGGTGGGACTTCCCCTTCTACGATTACCACCAACAATACGGCACCGCGATGGCGCTGATGACATTGCAACGCTGCCTCAAAACCAAATCACCTAAGGCACCGGCGGTCCCTGAAAAGTAAGCACGAAAGGCCCCGCCAACTGCACGGCGGCCTTGGTGCCTTCGGTGCTCCGCAACTTCACCAGCCAATCGCGCTGGGTGTTACACAACGAGCGCGGCGCGCGGCGCGTGCGCAGGGCGCGTTGATAAAAATCCTCCATGATTTTAGCCGTCACCGCGTCCGAGATGGGCCAGAGTGTGAACAGCAGATTTTGCGTGCCCGCCTGCACGAATGCCCGGCGCAGCCCCATCACGCCTTCGCCGGAGTGCACGCGGCCCATTCCGGTTTCGCACGCGGAAAGCACCGTGAGCCAGTTATCCTCCAAATGCAGCAGGCTGATCTCGGCGGCGGTGACGATGCCGTCGGTGGTGGTGGCGGGAATGCGGCCGGCTTTCCATTCGGTCAGCGTGCGGTCGGCTCCGGCCAAGGCGAGTCCGCTATTGAGGAGAGATTTTGGAAGGATGCCGCCGGCGCGCGTGCGTCCGCCGGTTTTAGAAATTTCCTTTGAAGGATTTTTGTTTTTCGGCTTGGTCGCGTTCACGAAAAATCCGTGGGTGGCGAGGTGCAAAATGTGTGGCTGACGCACCGCGTGCAATTGGGCTTCGGTGGCAGCTGCGCCGGTGAAGATGCTGGGCTTGAGCTTCCAGCCTTGGGCGGATTGGCGGAGGAATTCCGATTCGCGCAGGGTGCCGGGCAGCGGGGGCAGAGAGAGCGATTGGAGGTCGCCCGCGCGGGTTTTTCCGCCACCGGCGGGTTGGCCGGGCTTGAATTGTGGATTGGCAAAAGCGATCAACGCGTCGCTGGCGGGTTTGCGGACGGGCCGCAGTAGGTCACGCCCCGTGGCGATGTGCAGCACTTGATAATTCTCGCAGAGAAATTTTCCGTCCGGCGTCATCACGGTGGCGAAGTTAATAAAATTCAACTGGCCGGCGGCGGCGAAGATGAGGGTGTCGGTGGTGGGCGGCAGTTCGTCCAGCACCGGCTGGAGCAAGCGCCGGTGAAGTTGCCGTAATACTTTTTCATAATCCGCATTGGAGCTGGGCGCGGTGGGATTATAATTTTCAACCAGTTTATTAATGGCCGCCGCGCGCCGAATCGGCACCCAGCGTGGCGCGCGCCCGGCGGTGAACACCAGCGCGCTGTATTGGTTGTGCCATTGTTCGCCAAATGCATTTCGGCCCTGATAAGTTTGGTGCTGCACAAATTCCACCAAAGTGGTTCCGGGCGGGAGGGCCTTTAGCAAATCCGCTACGCGATATTCGGTCCGCGCCTGCCGGGTGTGGCGGGCTAGGGCCTTTTGCAATCCGTTGAGGATTTGTTTTTGTTTGAACACTTGCAACCCTAGCGGATTCAGCGTTTTGGCATCCTTGGCGAGTGCCTTCTGAAGTTGCAGTCCAATGAGTTGGGCAGTGGCGGCCTCGATTTGCTCAATGTTTTTCTTCAGCTCCGGCCGCGCCGACAACCGAGCCTGTCGCTGAGCGGCGGCGAGGGAATCAAGCACGCGCCCTTTTTGGTGCAGCACCAGTTCTGCGATATCCGCGCCGGTACCAAGGCTGATCAGCGGGTGTAGCGGGTCGGTTCTCTCCAGAAAATCAAAACGCTCTTTTTCTGAGGAGAACGAAAACACTTCCTCGGTGAGCTGCCGTTCGATGGCCCATTTACTACGGGCCCATTCCCGGGCTTGGGCGGGGTTGCCGAGGTCGTGCTCCAGCAGCGCCAGCTCGCGCATCACCCGCGTGGCCTCGAGGGTGTGGCCGGTGTGAAGGCGGGCGTGGAGGGCGAGTGTTTGTTTGTAAATATCGCGGGCTTTTTTCAGATTATCCTGCAACACGTGATTGGCGGCGAGGTTGTCGAGTGTGGCGGTGTGGGTGGTGTCGGGCGGGTCGTTGCGTTGTTTGATGAGTTTCAGGGCAGCAAGCAGATGGGTTTCCGCTTGATTGGGTTCATCGAGTTCCTGATAAAGCTGGGCGAGGTTGTTGTGATCCACGATGACGTAGGGGTGGTCCGCGCCGAGTTGTTTGCGGTCGATCTCGAGGCATCGCAAATAGAGCCGTTTGGCTTCGTCCATCTTTCCAGTGGCTTGGTGGATGCGGGCGAGGTTGGCCATGTCGATGGCGGTGAGGTGATGGTCGGCCCCAATGCGGAGGGTGCTGATTTCTAAATTCAACTTGAACTGAGTTTCGGCTTTTTTGAAATTGCCGAGCGTTTCGTAGAGCACCGCAAGGTTGGCGCGGGGGATGGTGGTGCGTGGATGGTGCTGGCCGTAGTATTCACGATAGCCATCCAGCGCCTTGAGATAGGCTTCCTCGGCGAGCTTGTATTGGCCGATGTCCATATAATAAAAGCCGAGGTTGTTGGCGATTTCGCTTTCCACTTCGGCGGCGTGTTCGGGATGTTTTTTGAGTAATGCGCTGGCCTCATCGAGCCACACTTTGGCGCGCGGATAATGCCCGGCCTCCAGCTCCACCATCGCGGCGTCGGTGATGAGCAGAATGCGGCTCAACATATCCGCCTCGGGATGCTTGGCGAGTTTAGTGGCTTTCTCGAAAAATTTCATCGAAGCCGCGTACCGGCCGGACTCGTATTCAATGAGCCCGCGTTCCCATTCGATCTCCATCTGCAAATTGCGATCCGGCTTGGCGGCGAGCAATCCTTCGGCCTGTTTCAGCGCGGCTTGGGCCTTGGGGTAGCCCTGCAATTCCCGATGCACCACGGCGATTTGGATGAGTGACTTGGCTTGTTCTACGAGGGCGCCATCATTTTTTTGAAAGAGCGCCAGTGCTTTTTGATACGAGGCGAGTGCTTTTTTGAGTTCGTAATCCTCAAGGTGTTGATCGCCCTGATCGTGCAGCTTTTGGGCTTCTTCCAAAGGCGTAGCGGCGGAAGTAGGCATGGCAAAACACAACAGCCCGAGGCAAAGGCACAAGAGGATTGTCCGGCTGCGTCCCATACCCAAATATGCGATTTCCAGTGGCGGGCTGTCAATGGCGCAAAATGGATGTATCCAAATCGCGCGGCGCGGCGTCCAATGGGACGATGCATGCAATTGTGATTTTACTGATTTTGAGCGCGGGCCTGTTGTCGGCGCAGACGCGGCAAAATGGCGCGGGTGGATTCCGCCAGCGGATGGATGCCAACGGCGACGGCAAATTTTCGCGCGAGGAATTTCCCGGGCCAAAAAATTTCTTCGACCAGTTTGACAAAGACAAAAACGGATTCCTCACCCAACCCGAAATGGAAGCCATGCGCCGCGCACGAATGCAACAGGGCGGCGCGTCCGGGGCAGGGCGGGGGTGCGGCGCAGGAATTATTTCGCGGGCTGGATTCAAATGCGGATCAGAAAATTTCCGCTAAGGAATGGGCGACCCTGCTTCAGGCGGCGGATTTCAAAAAAGCCGACACCCAAGCCGACGGCCTCGTGACGCCGGAAGAATGGATGCGCTATTTCGGGCAAGATCAGCGGCCCGCTGGCGTTGGTGCTGGCGGTGCGCAGGTGGGAGCGCTTGTGCCCAAGGTATCCGCGCAGTTCATGAAGGGCGATCGCGTGTTGGATTTTTCTAAAATCAAGCGCCACACCGTCGTGGTGTTTGGCTCGTACACGTGAGGCCCCTTCTCACGCGAGGCCGGGCGCCTCCAGAAATCGTACGAAACCTACGGAAAGCAGGCTGATTTTTATTGGGTCTACATCCGCGAAGCGCACCCCACCGATTCCAGCCGGCCCGCGCGCCATGTGAAGATTGAACAGCCCAAGACGTTTCTGGCCCGCAAAGAAGTGGCCGCGGCGTGTTCGGCAGGACTGAAACTTTCCATCCCAATGTTGGTAGATGACATCGACAACACCATCATGAACGCCTTCAGTGCCTTTCCCGACCGCCTGTACATCATCGGCCCCGATGGGCGCATTGCCTTTCAAGGCGGTCGCGGTCCGCGCGGTTTTAGTGTGGATGAAATGGAAACCACATTAAAAAAACTGCTGGCCGTAAAATCAGCTCCCGCCAAGGATTGACTGCCCCGGCCAACGGGGTAACCTCTCGCGATGTTCAAGCTGCTGATTCTTTTGCCCGCGATTGCGTTGATGATGGGTTGCGCAATCTCCATTCAATCCATCAAAAATCCTGTTGCCGATTCAATCGCCGAACCCACTGCCACGGAGGTGCGCAATGCGTGGTTCGAGGCATTGGATCGCGCGAATCCGGATTTGCACGATTCGCTTTTGGTGGCGCTGCATTTGAGCAGGCAAACCGGGGGTGAAGTGTTTGTGCGCCGCCTCGAAATCGAAGGCGCAAAGTCGCTGCCTCAACGCTATCGCGTATCCGCCGAGCGCGGCGGCGGGGATAATGTGGTGGGCGTGAATTACGCCACGCGCGAATTTCTTTTCGACCACTACCTCCCCGCCGATGGTCCCTCGATGCAGGATATCCGAACCCACCTCCAAAACGCCGCCAGCATCCGCCGCATCAAGCGCGACCTCGAAATTTTTGGAGACCAATAAAAATGGTACGCGAGAGAGGACTCGAACCTCCACCCCTTGCGAGACCGGAACCTAAATCCGGCGCGTCTACCAATTCCGCCACTCGCGCGTGGGCCCATCTTTCGGCAAACGGGCGCGCGGGTCAAAGGGCTTTTTCATTGCCGCGCGCGCCCGCCGTGGTGAAGACTGCGCCGCGTGCGATTTTTAATGCTCAACTGGCGCGACCCGCGCAACCCCCTCGCCGGCGGCGCTGAACGCGTGACCCACGCCTATCTGCACGGTCTCGTGCAGCGCGGCCACGAGGTTACGTGGTTTGCCAATGAATTTCCCGGTGCTGATCCGGCGGAGGTCATTGATGACATCGACGTCATTCGCGGCGGCGGCAAATTCACCGCATGGATGGCCGCGCGCAAATGGCACGCCACGCAAAAGCCTTTCGATCTGGTTATCGACCAGCACCACGGCATTCCGTGGTACGCGCCCATTTGGTGCACAGACAAATGCGTCGCGTACATTCACGAGGTGCTCGGCCCAATTTGGAAAGCGTTTTATCCGTGGCCACTCAGCAGCATCGGTAGTTGGCAGGAACGCCTCACGCTGCGCCAATATCGCGACGTGCCCTTTTGGACCGCGAGCAGCCACACGCGCGGACATTTGCAGGAACAAGGCATCGACTGCGTGACGCAAATTCCCTACGGAGTCGACACGCGCGCACTCGAGGCGCTGCCGGAAAAGGAACTCGATGAGCCGCTGCAACTCATCACCGTCTCCCGCCTCGCGCCCAACAAACAGGTGGACCATGCCATCGCCGCGCTGTGGAGTTTGCTTGGCGAACACGAGGTGAAGGCGAAATTAAAAATCGTCGGCCAAGGCCAGGAAGAACCCGCGCTGCGTCGGTTGGCGGCTGAGTTAAAAGTGGAAGACCACGTCGAGTTTTGCGGCCAACTCCCCGAGGCCGAAAAAGACGCCGCTCTGCGTGACGCCCATTTTCTGCTGCACACTTCCCTGCGCGAAGGCTGGGGGCTCAACGTCATCGAAGCCAACGCCCTCGGCACGCCGGCCATTGTGTATCCCACGCCCGGTTTGGTGGAATCCACCTTGCACCGCCAAACCGGCCTCGTTGCCGACGAGGAATCCCCCGCCTCACTCGCCGCGATGATCGCCGACGTGCAATGCCACGATGGCGCGTATCAGGATTGGCGCATCGCCGCCCGCGATCGCGCCGCCACCTTTCACTGGGATCAAGTGCTCCCCGCCGCCTGCGACCAACTCGAAGCCTGGGCAAAGGGGGACGAATTGGACTGGAAGGATGAGGAGGAAGAATCCGACATCGATGAAATTGACGACGAATGAGCGCTCATCTTTACAGCGGCCCCACCGGCAAAGTGAGATGGTTCGCCAGGCGCTTTGGCTGGAGTGAAATTTTCCTGCTGCCCCTGCGCAAACTCGCCTCGCCCATCGTGCGACCCTTCCTCCGCCCGCGGGAATTCGAATACCGCGGCGAACGCCTCCAATGCGTTTACGAAAACTACAACGTCACGTGGAGCAACGAACGCTGCGCCGAACTCCCAATCGCCCGCTGGCACCTCGCCCAAACCGAAGGCCCCGTGCTCGAAGTCGGCAACGTGCTCGGCCATTACGGTCCCCACTCGCACACCGTCATCGACAAATACGAAACCGCCCCAAGCGTCATCAATGCCGACATCACCCAATGGCAAACCGACTGGCGATTTGCGCTCATCATTTCCATTTCCACCTTCGAGCACATTGGCTTCGATGATGAGGCCGAAGGCGATTCCGGCGAAAAAATCCGCGGCGCCATCGCCGCCTGCCGCGCCTTGCTCGCGCCCGATGGATGCCTCGTCATCACCGTGCCGCTCGGCTACAATCCCGCCTTGGACGATTTAATCGCCAACGAAACCCTCGGCGCAAATGAAGCGCGCTTTCTCCTGCGCCACAGCCACCGTGAATGGCGCGAAGCCTCGCCCAACAAAGCCCTCGGCACAAAATACGGCAAACCGTTTCCCTACGCCAACGGCCTGTGGATCGCCCAATTTAACGCCCCAAGCTAATGCAGTTACTCCACAAAAACCTGAACCCGGGGACCGCACGCGGCTCGCGTGCTCGCCTTGGCGGCCTGCCAAGGCGCATTTCGGTGGGCCACCGAAATGAACACGCGAGCCGCGTGTTCTCCCCAAACTAATGCGTCTCCTGCTGGTTTCATTTTTTTACGAGCACGACCACGGCGGCGCCGAGATGGTTGCGCGCGAAGCCGCCGCGTTGTTGCGGTGTTGCGCGGGGTGGGAGGTGGAGGTGCTGTGCCTCGCCGGCGGGCCCGATCGCGGCGAGTCGGGAATGCATCGCATCACGCCGCCGCGTTGGTGTTCGCAAAACGCGCAGACGTTTAAGCGAACGATTTTATTTTTGCCAAACCGGATGCTCGACCGATCGCTTTTCCGCGCCGCCCAAAGCGCCGGCGTGCGATCGGAAAATTACGACGCTATTTTCTGTCCGGACATGAATGCCCTTGTCCTTGCGCACGCCCTCGCCGAAGCCGCCGACAAACCGCTCTTCACGTGGTGCCAGGAAGTCGTCCCCAAACGGATGGACGCAGACGCCACTCGCGCCACTCTCGCGCCCTTGATCAATGTGTGGCTGCGCGGCCGCGATACCCCGTGGAAAAAAGCCCTCGCCGCCAGCGCGCGCGTGGCCGGTGTTTCTGATTTCATCACCGACCGCTGCCGCGCCTTCGCGGGCGATGGCACTGTTGAAAGCGATGCAAAATTCACCACGCTGTATCAGCCCGTTGAAGATTATTTTTTACAACCGCCCGCGCGCCCGGTCGCCACTGAAGGCCCCGCGAAGGTTTTATTTTATGGACGCCTTTCCGCCGAGAAAGGCATCGACCTCCTCCTCGCCGCGTGGCGCAAACTCCAACCCAACGCCACCCTTTCCATTCTCGGAATGGACGGCCCGCTGCGCACCGAAGTGGAACGCGCCACGGGCGACGACATCCATCTGCTGAACCACGTTGCCCACGTGGATGTGCCAAAACTAATTTCCCAACACGACATCGTCGTCTGCCCCTCCCGCGTGGAAGAAAGCCTCTGCCGCACCGCCCTCGAAGCCCGCCTCCTTGAACGCGTTGTGGTCGCCAGCCAATCCGGTGCCATCCCCGAAGTGGTTAGCGGCTATCCGCTGGCACATTCCACAGAGATTCGCACCGATGACGCAACGGCAATCGGCAATCTCACCAAGACACTGCAGACCGCGCTAGAGGAACGACGTCCGTTGGCGAATGCGGAACGTGATGCGGAGAAAACCTTTCGTGAAAAATTCCTGCCCGTAACTTTCGTGCACCAATTTCGAATGTTGACGGAAATTTAATCCACCTTCTCCATCCAAAAACACGCGCCACTTGGCGGTTCGCCGTTTTGCATCGCCTCGGCGGTGATGGGGCATTTTTTCTGAATGGCCTTGGGGTGGGTGTGCAGGAGGTGATTCATCATCCAGCGGATTTGCCACGCGCGGTTGTGCGTTAAAAATGCTTCGAGGAGGTATTGTTCGTTCCAGAGTTTGACTTGGTCGATGATGAGCGGGGTGGGATAATCCATCGGGGTGGCGATGTCGTGGACGTGGACCCACACGCCCTTGGGGAGGCGCGGGAGGATTTGCAGGTATTCGGTGACGACATCGCCTTGCGGGCGGATGACGTGCGAGGAATCGATGAACACTACATCGCGCGGCGCGAGGTCCGGCAAAGACATCGGGGCTCACCTCCTCCACGCGTTGGCGCAGGACGGTGACGTCGAGTTGCTCGAGCCACGGGTTTTCGTAGGGCTCAATGCAGGTGTGTTCGCACCGGGGTGCGCCGTCTTTTTCGTTTTGGGCAAAGGCGAGTTGGGCAAGGCGCGTGCTCATGCCGCAGCCGATTTCGATGAACCGCCGCGGCTTGAGATGACGCAGGAAATTATAAAGCATCTCCGCGTCGCCGCGTCCGTAGCCGGGGTTGTTGTAAAAAAAGCCATCGGTGCCCTCCATCGGAATGGCGAGTAACTCGTCATTGAAATCAAAGTCATCGAGTTGCGCGAGCATTTCGGCGTCATCCCATTCAATGCCCGGCAGCGCGCGCGGTTCTTCCAGCGAACGCGTGAGGTGGGCGGGGTTGACGAGCGGCTCGTAATAATGATCGCGTACGGGGAACACCCGTGTTTTGCGAAACACCCAGCGCGCCACGCGAAACCGCTCCACCCCAGCCATCCGAATGGCGCCGAGCAATAGCGCCCCCGCCAGCGTGAATGGCACCAACAACACATCCGCCACCGGCAACAACGCCTCCACGCCGCGCCGCAACAGGCCGTTGGGCGGAAACAAGTTGAACAAAAAATCACGCACGATTGGCGTGACCGTAGCAATCGCCCGCGGGCCGCAAGCCGCCGCAACGGCGAAGGTGTTGACCTTCCGGCCCGAAACCGCGTAGCCTCCCGCGATGCAGGTGGTTATCCTATGCGGCGGCCAGGGCACGCGATTGCGCGAGGAGACGGAGTATCGTCCCAAGCCGATGGTGCCCGTCGGTGGCCGGCCGATTCTCTGGCACATTATGAAAACCTACGCCCACCACGGGCATCGCGATTTCATTCTGTGCCTCGGTTACAAAGGCGAGGTCATCAAGGATTATTTTCGAAACTACCTTTGGCAAACCAGCGACGTGACGCTCAAGCTCGGCCGCGAGCCGGAGGTGAAGTACCACACCCATCACGACGAGGAAGACTGGACGGTGACCCTCCTCGACACCGGCCCCGCCACCGAGACCGGTGGCCGTCTTGCGCGCGCGCTGCCGCATGTGCGCGATGAAAATTTTCTGTTCACCTACGGCGACGGCCTGACCGACAGCGACCTCAACGCCTCCATTGAGTTTCACCAAAACCACGGCGCGATCGCGACCGCCACCGCCGTGCAACCGGCCGGCCGTTTTGGCGAGCTTTCCATCAACGAAGGTACCATCACCACCTTCAGCGAAAAACCCGACCGCGAGCCGCGCTTTGTCAACGGCGGCTTTTGCGTGTTCAACAAACGCATCGGCGATTATTTGACCGGTGACGATTGCATCCTCGAGCGCGAGCCATTGGAGCGCCTCGCCAGCGAAGGCCAGCTCAAGGCCCATTGTCACACTGGCTTTTGGCAGTGCATGGACACCCATCGCGAGCAGCAACAACTCGAGTCCCTCTGGGCCGCCGGCGATGCGCCGTGGAAAATCTGGTAGGAATGTTCGGTAAATTTTATAGCGGTAAAACCGCGTGGGTCACCGGCCACACCGGCTTCAAGGGCGCGTGGCTCAGCCTGTGGCTGCGCGACCTCGGCGCGACACGTCCACGGCCTTGCCCTCGCGCCGCACGCCCCGCCCAATCTCCACGAAACCCTCGCGCCCAAAACGTTCGCCAGCGAAACCATCGGGGACATCAGCGATTTTGATTTGGTCAAACAAACCGCTGCCAAAGCAAAGCCCGACATCGTTTTCCATCTCGCCGCCCAACCGCTCGTGCGGCGCTCGTACGACGCGCCATTGGAAACCGCCACCACCAACATCCTCGGCACCGCTCACGTGCTCGAGGCGTTGCGGCAAAACAAAAACGACTGCCCCGTCGTCGTTATCACCAGCGACAAATGTTATGAAAATGATGGCAGCCTCCCGCGCCTTCACCGAGGCCGACCCGCTCGGCGGGCACGACATTTATTCCGCCAGCAAAGCCGCCACCGAAATTATGACCCGCAGTTGGCAGCGCGCCTTCGGTGGCCGCATCGCCACCGCCCGCGCCGGCAACGTCATCGGCGGCGGCGATTACGGCGTCGACCGCATCGTGCCCGATTGCGTCCGCTCGCTCGAAGCCGGTGAGCCTATCGCCGTCCGAAGCCCCGCCGCCACGCGTCCGTGGCAGCACGTGTTCGATTGTCTTTCCGGCTACCTTTGGCTCGGCGCGCGCTTGGCCGAGGACGATGCCTTCGCCGACGCCTTCAACTTCGGCCCCACTCCCGAGGCCCAACGTCCCGTGCGCGAGCTCGTGGAAAATTTCCTCCAACACTGGCCCGGCGAATGGACCGACGCCTCCGATCCAGCCGCCCCGCACGAAGCCGCCACGCTTTCCCTCGCCATTGATAAAGCCCGCGAGCAACTCGGCTGGCAACCCGTTTGGGATTTCGCCAACGCCGTCCAGCGCACCGCGCGCTGGTATCATCAACGCCACGTCGTAAACGCCGAAGACCTCCACGGCCTCAGCCTCGCCCAACTCGAGGCGTACACCGCCGATGCCACCGCCAAAACCAGTGCATTCGCTGCGTGGGCCAAATAAAATGCTCGAGAATTTCCAATGCCGCTCGTGCGCCGCGTGCTCCGGCGAATTGATTCTCGATCTCGGCGAACAACCGCTCGCCAACAATCCTGCCTCGCGCCCACGAAGACCTCGCCCAACCCGAGCCGCGCTTTCCGCTGCGCCTCGCCGTGTGTACCGAATGTTGGTTGCTGCAAATCACCGACCTCGTGCCGCCGGTCGAATTGTTCAGCAATTACATTTATTTTTCGTCGTACTCCGACGCGTGGACGCAACACGCCGCCGAATGCGCCGCGCGCTATCGCGATGAGTTCGCGCCAAACTACGTCATCGAAATCGCCAGCAACGATGGGTATCTCCTGCGCCACTTTGCCGAAGCCAACACGCCGCACCTCGGCATCGAGCCCGCCGAAAACATCGCCACCGCCGCGCGCGAAAAAGGCATCAAAACTCGCACGGATTTTTTTACTGAAAAACTCGCGCAAGAATTAGCTGCCGAAAAACCGGCCGACCTCATCCTCGCCAACAACGTCTTCGCCCACGCGCCGGACATCAACGACTTCGTCGCCGGCCTCAAAACACTGCTAGCTCCCGAAGGCCGCGCCATCCTCGAATTCCCTCACGCGGTCGAAATGATTGCCCAAGACGAATTCGACACCATCTATCACGAGCACGTTTTCTATTTCACCCTCACCGCTCTCGAACCTGTTTTTGCGCGCCACGCCCTGCGCGTCACGCGCGCCGAACGCACGCCGATGCACGGCGGTTCGCTGCGGATTTTTGTGCGACACGAATCGCACGCCGCCGATGAAACCGTCGCGGCGTTGCGCGCGGAAGAAAACCAATCGGGCGTCGGCAGTCTCAGCTATTATCAAAACTTTTCCGCCAACGCCTCCGCCATCCGCGACCAATTACGCGACCAAATCGCCGCCCTCAAAGCCGAAGGCAAAACCCTCGCCGCCTACGGTGCGGCGGCCAAGGGCAGCACGTTGCTGAATTTTTGTGGCATCACGGCTGATGATCTTGCCTTCGTGGCCGACTGCAGTCCACACAAGCAGGGCAAGCTAATGCCCGGCGCGCACGTGCCGATTGTGCCACCGGAAGAGCTGGCCGATCGCGCGCCGGACGTCACTTTATTGTTGGCGTGGAATTTCGCTGATGAAATCCTTGCGCAGCAGCAAGCGTACCGCAACGCGGGCGGGAAATTCCTGATCCCCATCCCCGAGGTGCGGCTGGTTTGACCATGAAATTTACCGAAACGAAAATCCACGGCGTGTTTGTCATCGAGCTGGAAAAGCACGAGGACGACCGCGGCTGGTTCGCTCGCGCGTGGTGCTGCGAGGAATTCACCGCGCACGGTTTACCGACCGATCTCGCCCAAACCAATCTATCGCACAACGCCCAACGCGGCACCGTGCGCGGAATGCATTTCCAAACCGCCCCGCACGCGGAAGCCAAGCTCGTCCGTTGCGTCGCCGGCGCGGTGCACGACATCGCGCTGGATCTCCGGCCGGAGTCGCCGACCTTCAAGCAATCCGTCGCCACCGAACTCAGCGCCGACAATGGACGTGCCGTGTTTCTGCCCGAAGGCATCGCGCACGGATTCCAAACGCTCACCGACGATGCCACGCTATTTTATCAAATGAGCGCGCCGTACGCGCCGGAGTTCGCCCGCGGTGTGCGCTGGGATGACGCGGCGTTTCAAATCGAGTGGCCCATCGCCGAGGCCATCGTGTGCGAGCGCGATTTGGCTTTTCCTATTTTCACCGAATGAGCACGCTACTCACAGATGAACAGCTCGCCGCCTTTGCGCGTGATGGATTTTTGGTGTTGGCGGATTTTTATGAACGCGCCGAAATGGAAGCCGTGCAACGCGGCGTCCATTCAATAATTGGTTTGCTCATCGAACAACACCAACTCGCCATCGAGCAAACCGACTTTGCGGCGGAGACATTCGACGCGGGCTACCAAGCCCTCATCGCGCACGACCGCGCCTTGGGCGGGGTGGTTTATGATGCGGCAAAACAAATCCCCGCGTTCATCCGGCTCGTGGCCAGCGCCCAACACGAGGCAGTGATGCGGCAAGTGCGCGGCACGGACGCGCCGGCCATCGCGGCGGGCGGTTACGGCATTCGCATTGACAATCCCGCTGAGGAAAAATTTCGCGCCGGATGGCATCAGGATTATCCCGCGCAGTTTCGCAGTTTGGATGGGCTGGTTTTTTGGAGTCCGCTCATTGCGATGACGGATGAACTCGGCCCCGTTGAGTTTTGCATCGGCTCGCACAAAGACGGCCTTGCGCCTTTACGCGAAAGCGATTCGGCTAATCCCGACAAAACCGGCGCGTACGGATTGACCTTGGCCGACGAAGCGGCGCGCGTGGCCAAATACCAAAAGGCTGCGCCACTCACGGAGCCGGGCGATTTGGTGCTCGTCGATTTCCTTACATTACACCGATCGGGCGAAAACTGCAGTGCCCGCTCGCGGTGGTCGATGCAAATACGTTGGTTCAACTTCGCCGAGCCCACCGGCAAACGCCTCGGCTGGGTCGGCTCCTTTGCCGCCGGCAACGACCTCCGCGCGGTGCATCCGGAATTGGTGGTGGAATGATGGGCGCCTGCAACATTTGCGGGGAGAGCTTGGGCGCGCCGGGTTACGAATCCGCGCGGCCGGTTTCCATCACTTCCCTTTGCCAAGTGCTCGAGGGCTACACGCGCGTTTGGCATTGCGCGAGTTGTGGCCACACCCAAACCGCGCCGCTGCCCGCGCTGGAAAAATTTTATGCCGAGGATTATCACATCCTCACCGCCAGTGAGGAGGAAGATCAACTGTACGCCGTGCGCGAAGGCCAGAAAATTTTCCGCACCGAACATCAAGTTTCCACACTTTTGGCGAAACTGGATTTACCGCCCAACGCCCAAGTGCTTGATTACGGCTGCGGCAAGGCCTCCACGCTCAAATCCCTTTGCGGCCGCCGTGATGATATTGCCCCGCACGTCTTCGATGTGGGCGAACAGTACCGTGACTTTTGGAATGCCTTTGTGACCGCTGAAAACCAAGCGGTGAACGAAGTGCCCGCCGAATGGGCCGGACGATTTGATGCAGTGATTTCATTTTTTGCGCTGGAACACGTGGCCGCGCCGCGCGAGTTTGTGGCGGAGGCGTATCGTTTGTTGCGTGAAGGTGGCACGTTTTATTTTCTCGTGCCCAATGTGTTTGCGAACACCGCTGACTTGGTGGTGGCCGACCACGTGAATCATTTTTCCGAAATCTCGCTGCAACGATTGCTGTCCGATGCCGGTTTTTCAGTGCGCGAAATTGACGGCACGGCGCACAACAGCGCGTGGGTGGTGGTCGCTGAAAAAAGTGATTCGGATGGAATGGCGCCGACCACAAACTCGGTCGCCGATGCCATCAACGAGATGGCCGAATACTGGAATGAATTCGGCAACCGCGTCCGGGCGTTTGAAAATGCGAGCAACGGCGAAGCGGTGATTTACGGCTCCGGATTTTACGGCACATTCATTCACGCCTGCCTTGCTCGGCCCGAAGTGGTGAACTGTTTTCTCGACCAAAATCCACATCGGCAAAGGCAGGCTTTGTTGGAGAAACCTATCCTCGCGCCCGAAAAACTGCCGGAAACGGCGCGTCGATTATATGTGGGATTGAATCCGCGCATTGCCCGTGAAGAATTGTCGGCGGTGGATTGGCAGCGGGAATTGGAGGTTTTTTTCCCGTGAAACTGATGCTTCGCGTGCCGGTGAAAACAGATTTCGCCGTGTTGTCCGCCCTGCGCAATGACTCGGCGGTGCAACGGCAATTAATGATTGAGCCGCGGCAGTATTCGCCGGCGCAAGTGCGGGCGTGGATTCGGCGGCGCACGACGGATCCGAGCGGCGTGTTTTTGGTGATCGACTGCAGCGGCCCGTGCGGTTTTGTGCAGTTAACGCGGATTGACCGCGGTCGGGGCACGGCGGATTTGGGGATTTGTCTGGCGCGATCGATTCGAGGCAAGGGCGTTGCGGCAAAGGCGATGGGGCTTTTGGAATTGCACGCGAAGAAAAAGTTGCGTTGTAAAAAACTGACGTTGCGAGTGTTGCGCGTGAATCATCGGGCGATTGCGTTGTATCGCAAATTGAAATTTAAGATGTTGGAAATCAAGCGGCGGCATCACTTCGATGGCGCGCACTGGCGGGACGTGGTTTTTATGGAGAAGGCGCTGCGATGAAAACGGTGGTCATTTCCCAGCCGATGTATTTCCCGTGGGTGGGGTTACTGGAACAGATGCGGCACGCCGATGTGTTTGTGCATTTGGACGACGCGCAGTTTTCGAAGGGCAGTTTTTTTAATCGCGTGAAAATAAAAACCGCCGAGGGCACGCCGTGGCTCACGGTGCCGTTGGCGGAAACCAAACTTGGGCAGTCGCTCAATGAAACGCAATTGGCCAAACACAATTGGCGGCGCAAACAGCTTGTGACGCTGCGGCAAGCGTACTCCGCCGCACCGCACGTTGAGGAAACGTTGGGCTTGGTGGAATCGGTTTTTGAAATTGAACACGAATCGCTGGGGGCGTTGAGCGCGGCGAGCGTGGAGGCGTTGGGGGGGTTTTTTGACATCGCACCGGCGGAGATGCAGTGGTCATCTGCAATGGCCATCGAGGGCACGGGCTCGGCGCGGGTATTGGCGATTTGCGAGGCGTTGGGCGCGGAGCGATATGTGACTGGCCACGGCGCGCGGGAGTATTTGGATCACGAATCCTTCGAGGCAGCGGGTGTTCGCGTGGAGTATTTGGATTATGAAAAACGCGAATATCCGCAGTTGCACGGGGCGTTTACGCCCTTTGTCAGCGCGTTAGATTTGGCGGCCAATTGCGGTCGCACCAACGCAATGCGGGAAGTGATTGCCTCGGGGACGGTTTACTGGAAGGATTTCGCGCGATGAGTGAGGTAGCTAAATTTTTTGTCGAGGTGGAGGACAACATCGACGGACTGCGGGCGGATGCGTCCGTGAGGCGGGCGACGCTCGACTGGGTGACCGCCATTGCGCCGCATAATTACACATATAATTTCACGTGGCTGGGTCGGCCGGTCATTCAGTTTCCGCAGGACCTTGCCGCGTTGCAGGAAATTATTTGGGACACGCGGCCCGACCTCATCATTGAAACTGGCATCGCCCACGGCGGATCTCTGATTTTTCACGCGTCGATGCTGCAACTGCTCAGCAACGATGGCCGCGTGCTCGGCATCGACATCGACATTCGCGAACACAACCGCGCCGAGATTGAAGCGCATCCAATGTTCGAACGCATCGACATGATTCAAGGCTCGTCGATTGACGACGCCATCGCCGCGCAAGTAGCCGCCATCGCCACCGAGGCGAAGCGCGTGATGGTGGTGCTCGATTCGAACCACACGCATGAGCACGTTTTGCGGGAACTGGAATTGTACGCGCCGCTCGTCACGAAGGGGTGCTATTTGGTCGTGTGCGACACACTTATTGAAGACATGCCGGAGGGCTCGTTTCCCAATCGCCCATGGGACAAGGGCGATAATCCGCGCACGGCGGTGGATGCTTTTTTGGAAACGACTGAACGCTTTGAGGTCGACACCGCCCTCGATGCGAAGCTGCAAATCAGTGTGGCGCCGGGCGGTTATTTGAAATGCGTTGCCGACTAATGAGCGACCGCATCCCCATCGCCGGCCCGAGCATCACACAGCGAGAAATCGACTGCGCCACCGACGCGGCGGCGAATGGGTGGTACGAGCGCGCGGGCGAATACCCGCGCCGCTTCGAGAAGTCGTTTGCCGAGTACATCGGAGTGAAGCATGCGGTGAGTTTGCCTTCGTGTACTTCGGGGCTGCACCTCGCGCTGGCGGGGCTGAGCATTGGGCCGGGCGATGAGGTGATTGTGCCGGACCTCACGTGGATTGCCAGCGCCGCGCCCATCACGTATGTCGGCGCCACGGTAGTGTTTGCGGACATCGACGAATGCACGTGGTGCCTCGACGCTGAGAGCGTCCGCGCGTGTATTACCGAAAACACAAAGGCGATTTTGCCGGTGGATTTATATGGTGGCGTGCCGGATTACACCGCGCTGCGGGCTATTGCGGATGAGCATGGCTTGAAAATTATTGAGGATGCCGCCGAGGCCATTGGCAGCGAATTTGATGGACGCAAAGCGGGGTCGCTCGGTGACGTGGCGACGTTTAGTTTTCACGGATCCAAAACCTTCACCACCGGCGAGGGCGGAATGCTCGTGACGGATGACGACGAACTGCACGCGCGCGTGATGCAGTTGCGCGATCACGGCCGCGAGCCAGGCGACATCCAATTCAAAAATACGGAAGTCGCTTTCAAATACAAAATGCCGCCCGTGGCCGCAGCGATTGGCTTGGCGCAAGTAGAGCGCGCGGAGGAATTGGTGGCCCGCAAGCGGGAAACTTTCGAATGGTATCGCGAAGCATTGGCGGATGTGGAAGGCATCACGTTGAATCACGAACCGGCCAACACGAAGAACACATTTTGGATGGTCACCGCCGTGCTCGATCCGATGCTGGAGTGGCCGAAGGAAAAACTGATGGTGGCGTTCGACGCCGAAGGCATTGACAGTCGGCCGATGTTTCATCCGATCAGCAGTTTGCCGGCGTACGATGGCCAAGCGGAAGCGGCGGTGGCGCGCAAGCGAAATGCAGTGAGCTATCGCCTCAGCCCGTGGGGCATCAACTTGCCGTCGGCGATGAACCTCACTTACGAACAAGTCCAGCGCGTGGCAGAAACTTTGCGCCGCATCCTCGGCTTGTCATGAGTGAGTTGGTCACAGTCATTCCCGTTTACAACGGCGAACGCTTTCTCGAGGCTACCCTCGAATCGGTGGCCAGCCAAACGCGGCGGCCCGATCGCGTTATCATTCAAGACAACTGCTCCACCGACGGCACGCATCGCATTGCCAAGGCGTTTGAAAAAGAAGGCTTCGAGTGGCGACTCACCGGGGAGCACGTTAGCTCGACGGAAAATTTTAATGACGCGTTGCGCTATGCGGAGGAGGCGGATGTGCTGCATTTGCTCACGGCGGATGACTTGATCAAGCCGGAGTTTTATGAGCGCATGCTTGAGCCGTTGGAAGCGGTGAAAGGGCGCGCGCTGGTTTATGCGGCGTACGAAGTCATCGACGGAGACGGCGCGTTGGTGGACGGCGGGGATTTGATGTGCCCGTTTCCCATCGTGCCGGGTGGTGCGCCCCTCGATATTCCGCAAAAAGAATTCATCGCCGCGCAGGCGGATCTGCGGACGATTTGTTTGCCGGCGGTTTTGATGAAGACCAACCGCGCGCCGTTGCCGGTGGCGTTTTACACGCACTTCATCCAATGCGCGGACGCGGTGTTTTACGCGGAACTGGCCGCCGCGTGTGAGGCGGTCATCGAGGTGCCCTCGGCCCTTTGCGAATATCGGCGGCACGAGCACAGCGCCACCTCCTGCAACCGGCGCGAGCCCGGCGCGGTGATTGCCGATGAATGGCAGGCGATGGTGGCGGCCTCGGCGTTGTTGGAAAAATCCGGCTTCGGCGCGTGGCTGTGGGGTTTCCGGCAGCGTTGTCTGCTGGCTGCGCGCAGTCGGGTAAAAATTCAACAATCGGCGGATGAGACGCCGCATTACCGGCAGGAAATCGAACAGGCCACCCGCACCCTCACCGGTCCGTGGGCGGGGATGCTGGGCAACTTGGCCGTTGCGTTGCGGGGCATTTCGGGGCAAGGTCGCCGCTGAGGTTTTGATGTCCGAATCTTCAGGCGAACCCCGTTCCCCCAAGTGGCTTGACGCGCTGATTGTGCTCGCGTGTTTGGCACTGGTGCTGGGCTTTCTCTTTCGTGGCAGCCTTGAGCGCGGTCAGGTAATTTTCGCCAATGATTCCCCGCTGGCGGGAATTCAGTCCCACGCCTTCGATGAAAAATCCGGATGGAGTTTTTGGCAGGATCAAAACTGGCTCGGCGGCGAGGTGCCCTCGGCGATGCCCAACTTCACCAAAGCTTACTTCGATGTGTGCCTCGCGCTGGGCGGCGACAGCGGCCCTGTGCTTTTTACCAAAACCTACGCCCCGATGGCCCTCCTGCTCCTTGGCTTGAGCGGCTGGTTGCTTTTCCGTTCGCTGCGATTTTCGCAACCGGTTTGCGTGCTCGGCGCGCTGGCGTTGGCGCTCAATGGCGATCTGCTCACGCACGCTACTTGGGGATTACCCAGCGTGGCACTCGGCGCGGCGGGCGCGTGTTTGTGTTTGGCGGCGGTGTTCCATGGGCTCCGGCAAACCGGATGGCGCGCTTGGGCGTGGACGGTACTGGGCGGCTTGGCGCTCGGGCAGGGCGTGATGGAAAGCTTTGATGTCGGCGGTATCTTCAGCTTATGCGTGGCGGCGGTGGTGTTCGTGGCGGTGCTGAATCGTGACGGTCAAAAATCCAAAAGCCTTATTCCCAACAGCTTGCTGGGTTTTGCCAAAGTCGGCGTTATCGCGTTGGCGGCCGCATTGATGGCGGGGCACACGCTGGTGAATCTTTTTCAAACCGCTGGCGGAACGGCTGCGGCCATGAAGGCGTCGCCTCTGAAACGGTTGGATGACGCCGTGCAACAAGCCCGCGAGCAGATTCAATCCTCGACCGACCTTGATCCCTTCCAGAAACAACAACTCTTGGCTGAGGTGGGAAAACAACGGCTGGCCCAATTCGATCAAATCCGGCAGCAACAATTTGATGCCGCCACTCAATGGAGCGTGCCGCCGGGCGAAACGCTGCGGCTGGCCATTCCGGGCTTGTATGGGTATCGCGAAAGCCCGCACGGCTGGCTCAACCTGCCCGTGTCCGATGCCCACCGTTATTGGGGCGCGGTGGGGCAGGAGCCGGCCTACACCCGCGCCTTGGCGGAAAATCCGCGCAGTCATTTGAATGCTTTGGAATCCTATGCAAAAGTAGCCGGCCCTCAGCGCGCGCCGTTCAGGCGGCATGCGTATCCCGGCTTGTACGCGGGGCTGCTGGTGCTGTTGGTCGTGGTGTGGGCTTTGCTGCAAAGCCTCCGCAAGCAAGGTGTGTACAGCCCCGCCGAGCGGCGGTTGGTTTGGCTTTGGGCGGCCGGCGCGCTGGGATGCTTGCTGTTGGCTTGGGGGCATCACGTGCCGTTTTATCAACTGATTTATCAACTCCCATTTTTTGATACCATCCGCAATCCCATCAAATTCATGCACCCCATGAACGTGGCGTTGGCAGTGCTGTTTGCTTATGGGCTGGAAGGCATGGCGCGGGTATATCTTTCGAATGCGCCCTCGAGGATTTCATTACCAAAGCGGCTGGCCGCGCTGCGCGGTTGGAACCGCACTTGGGGCGTGGGCCTGTTGGGGTTTCTGGGAATCGCGTTATTGGCGTGGATAATTTACGCCGTATCGTTGCCGGATCTTCGGATGCATCTCATCGACTCGCTTGGGTTTGAAGAGGGCGCGGCCAAGGAAATGGCGCGCCACAGTATCACCGCCGGCGGGGTGGCTTTGTTGGTCATGTTGTTGGCCGTGGGCTGGATGGCGCTGATGATGGCCGGCGTGCGCGCGGCCTGGGTTTGGATGGCGTGTGGAGTGCTCTTGTGCGCGGATCTCGGGCGGGGGAGTGCGCCGTTTATCGCGTATTTCAATCACCACACTCAGTACGCTTCCAACGACATCGTGCGCATCATCAGCCAGCGGCCGTACGAACAGCGCGTCCAGTTTGCGCAGGGCGTGATGGTATCCGAACTGCGCACACTGACGCAGCAGCAACAGCGATTGATTCTGGAGCATCAAGGCACGGCGGATCCCATCAAAAAAAATCAACTCGAAGTCGCCATCGCAGATTTGAGCGCGCAGTCGCAGCACCTGCAGTTATTTTTTCGGGTTTATCAAACCGACTGGAAACAGGGCCTGTTCCCTTGGCATCGGGTGCACACCATTGACCTCATTCAAGAACCGCGCGTGGCACCGGAGAATGCCGCCTTCCGCGCGGCGGTGGGCGCGAATCCCCGGCGCTCGATGGAGCTCACCAGCACGCGCTGGTTGTTGGGCGGGCGAGTGAGCATCATTCCCGAATTGCCCGCGATGTTTAACACGCACACCAATGCGTTTCGTTTGCGCGAAGCGTTTAATCTGGTGGCGCGCCCGGGCATCACCAATGGCATTCCGAACTATACCGCCAAAGCCACTCCGCGTGGACTGCTCGCGTTGGTGGAGTTTGAGGGTGCGTTGCCGCGGGCGGGCCTGTACTCGCATTGGCGGAGCGGGGTGGCGGATGAAACGGCGCTGGCGTTATTGCCGGATCCGGAATGGGATCCGCATCGGGAGGTGTTGGTGACAGAGGGTTTGCCTGCGCCGGACAGCACGGATGCGAACGCCACGGTCATCCCAGCGCGGTATGAATTTTATGATCCCAAGCGGGTGGTGATTTCGACTGATGCGGAAACCTCCACGGTGTTGATGCTCAACGACAAGCATCATCCGGCGTGGCAAGTGACGGTGGATGGCAAGCCGGCGAAATTATTGCGGGCGAATTATTTGATGCGCGGCGTGTATTTGTCGGCGGGGAAACACACGGTAGAATTTAGATTTGCTCCGCCCGCGGGGAGCATTCGCATCAGCCTTGCGGGGCTGGGATTGGCGGGCGTGCTGGGGGCGTTATTGATTTTTATGCCGAGTCGTCGGCGCGAAGAGGAAGAGGAGGAGGATGGCGATGGTCCAGAGGAAGTGGATTTGGAAATCATAATCCCGTCGGATGATCCAGAAACTCCCACGGCAGACGAAACTGCTTCGACAGATGAGCCGCCAGCGCCTTCACACCGAAAGTCTCGGTCGCGTAGTGGCCGCCGTAGAAAACGTTGATCCCCAATTCCTCGGCCAGCGCCCCGGTCCAGTGCGGGCCTTCGCCGGTGATAAACGTATCCACCCCTTCCGCCGCCGCGCGCGCGATGCTGCCGCCGGCGCCACCGGTTACGATGCCGATCTTTTTGCAAACACTCGGACCACCACGCAACAGTGTAGGTGCCGCGCCGAGGATGGTTTTTAATCGGCTGGTTAAAATATCACGGCACAAGCGCGTGCTTACGCGCAGTCCGATGGGCGCGCCGTGTTCCACGAAAAATGGTTTGGGCTTCGTGAACTTTAGTGCTTTGCAAAGGCCGGCGTTATTGCCAAGGCGCGGATGGGCGTCCAGCGGCAAGTGGGCGCTGTACACGGCGAGATTGTTTTCGACCAACTCGCCGATGAGCGCGCGCTTGGGGCCGGTCCACGGCAGTTGCGGGCTCCAAAAGAGGCCGTGATGCACGACTAACAAATCCGCCTTCGCTTCGGCGGCAAGTCGCACGGTGGCGAGCGAGGCGTCCACGGCGGCGGCAATGCGGGTGACTTGCCCGTTGTTTTCCACCTGCAAACCGTTGTGCGCGCCATCGTAATCGCCGATGGCGTCGAGCCGCAGAGTCTTGTCGCAGTGGGCCACGATGGTTTTGAGGTTTGCTTTCTTCTGAACGGATGGCATCCGGCATAAAAAGCCCTCGCGGAAAATTTTGCAATGCCCGTATTGAAAAACTATTTTCTGTCCCTATGATGCCCCGCCGATGACGGATGCTGCCGCCAACAAAATGAACAGCGAGTGGACGATTGAGGACGCGCGTGCCGTGTACAATATCGATCGCTGGGGCGCGGAGTATTTTGGCATCAACGCCGCCGGTCGCGTGGTGGCCCGGCCACAACAGGCGGCCGGCGCGGAGGTGGAGCTGATGGAAGTGCTGGCCACTGCCCGCGAGCGGGGGCTAAAGGCGCCGTTGCTGGTGCGGTTTCAGGATATTTTGCGGCATCGGGTGGAAGCGATTTGCGCGGCGTTCGGCAAATCGATTGAGGCGCACGATTATCGCGCGCGCTATCGCGGGGTGTTTCCGGTGAAAGTGAATTCGCTGCGCGAAGTGGTGGAGGAAATTCTCGATGCCGGCCGGCCGCACGGGTTTGGGTTGGAAGTGGGCAGCAAACCTGAATTGCACGCCGCGCTGGCGTTGCAAAATGAGCCTGGGAGTTTGCTGATTTGCAATGGCTACAAAGATGACGCCTTCATCCGCACGGCGTTGATGGGCACGCGGCTCGGGCGGCAAGTGGTTTTGGTGGTGGAGAAGCCCGATGAATTGCGCCGGATTATTTCCGTGTCCAAACGCGAAGGCGTGCGGCCGCAGCTCGGCATTCGCATGCGGTTGCTTAGCCGCAGCACAGGCAAGTGGGCGGACAGCGGCGGCGAGGATGCGAAGTTCGGCCTCAACACCGCCGAACTGATGGCCGCCATCGAGCTGCTGCGCGCCGAGGGCTGGGAGGATTGCTTTCGGTTGCTGCATTTTCACATCGGCTCGCAAGTGCCGGACATCCTCACCGTGCGCAAGGCTGTGCAGGAGGGTGCCCGGTTTTATGCAAAGGTGCGGCAGCTCGGGTTCCCTCTGGAATACCTCGACGTGGGCGGCGGGCTCGCCGTGGATTACGATGGCTCCCGCGCCGCGTTCGAAAGTTCCGCAAATTATTCGCTACAGGAATACGCCAACGACGTCGTGCAAACCATCGCTGAAGTGTGCAACGCCGAGGACGTGCCGCATCCGGACCTCATCAGCGAAAGCGGCCGCGCCGTGGTTGCTCATCACAGCGTGCTGTTGGTGGAAGTGTTTGGCGCAAATAACAAAACGCCAAAGACCCGCAAGCCGCATTTGAAATACGGCAAGGAGGAACATCCGCTCGTGCAGCAACTCTTGCGCATCCGGCGCGGCCTCGCGCGCGGCGGCAAGCTCGCCGCGTATCACGACGCCCTCAATTGCAAGGACGACGCCACCAATATGTTCACCCTCGGCGTGCTCGGCCTTGAGGAAAAAGCTAAAGTCGAAACGCTCTATTGGGAAATTTGCCAAAAAGTACTGGTTTTTTTTCGCAACGAGGAACACGTGCCCGAGGAAATTGCCGAGCTCGAAGACCAAATGGGCGACCAGTATGTTTGCAATTTTTCCGTGTTCCAATCGTTGCTCGATCACTGGGCGGTGGATCAGCTTTTTCCCATCGTGCCGCTCAGCCGCCACACCGAACGCCCAACCCGTGAGGCCACGCTGGTGGACATCACCTGCGATTCGGACGGCGCGGTGCGCAAATTCATCGACCTCGAGGACGTGCGCGACACGCTGCCGTTGCATCCATTACGCAAAAATGGCAGACGCAATGAGCCGTATTTTCTGGGGTTCTTTTTGATGGGCGCGTATCAGGATGTGATGGGCGACCTGCATAATCTCTTCGGGCGGGTGAATGAAATCCATGTGTTTCTCGACCCCGACGAGCCGAGCGGTTATTACATCGAAGAAATCATCCGCGGCCAAACCCTCAGCGAAAGCCTCGGTAGCGTGCAATATCACCGCCGCGAATTGCAGCGGCAAATGAAAAAGCAATTTGATGCTGCCATCCGCGACAACCGCCTCAAGCCCAGCGAAGGGATGCGGTTGCTCGAGGAATACGAGCGCGGCCTCGACGAGTACACTTATCTTTCATTTTAATTATGGCTGAAACTGAATCGCCCGAACCGTTGCACCCCGATCTCATGCCCTCGTTGCGCAAACTGGTGCGCGGGTTGGAGGTGCTCTTTTGGGCGCTGCCCTTCGCGCTGCTCGTGTGTGTGCAGGAAACGATGGTGTCGTGGTGGGAATCGTGGGGCATCGCCCCCGCGCTGGCGGCGATGGTGCTGCTGTGGTACGGCACGTACAGCCTCAGCCATTTTCAAAAACAAGAACGCGTGTGGCAGGGCACGGTGAATTTCGCGCAAGTGCTCGCGCTGCTGATGGTGGGGCTCGTGCCCTTCCTCCATTGGCAGCAGCAAATCACGTCCGACACAATGACGTGGAGCCAAATGAGCGAAGCACAAAAACACGTCGTCTATTCTGCGTGCATCTTTTTCACCGCCGGAATGATGTACGTGCTAAATCTCAACCATGTGCTCGCACGGCTCGCTGCGATGTTGCCCGATCCCATTCTGCGCGCAGATGTGCGGCTGTTTGTGTATTTGAATTTCGGCCTGTTTCTGTTGTTGGTCATTGGCCTGTGGATGCATCAAAAAGCGGACGTAGTATTCCTCGGCTTGCGCGAGTTTGCACCGGCGTTTGCTGAAAGCATCGGCAGCTACCTTGGACTCGCCGCGATGATGAAAGCCGCCATCCTGTGGGCGGCCACGCTCGTCGTCACCTTGACGATGACGATGCTGTGGAAAACGAAAGAGGCCATTCTCAAAAGCGTATTCAGCCTTGAACCGCCACCCTTACCGGAAGCGGCGGCCGCGGATGAAGTAGATCCCTCGCTGAATTAAGCGGCTTTGGCATCGACGAGCCCGTACCAATTATCCCGCTGGCGCGGTTCGTAGCCGAGGTCTTTTATCAATCGCTGCATATCGGCCACGTCCATGCAGTAAACCGTGCCGGCTTTGGACACCACGTTTTCTTCGATCATAATGCTGCCCAGATCGTTCGCCCCGTGTCGCAGTGCCACTTGGCCAATCTCGCGCCCTTGCGTGACCCACGAGCTTTGGATGTTGTCGATGTTATCCAAATAAATCCGCGAGAGCGCCTGCATCCGGAGGTACTCATGCGCGCCGACGGTGGGCGCTTTGAGTCGCGTGTTCTCCGCTTGAAACGTCCACGCGATGAATGCGGTGAAGCCTTTGGTATCATCCTGCTGCACGCGCACGCGCTCCAAATGTTCGATGCGTTCCTCCACCGTTTCCACGTGGCCGAACATCATCGTGGCGGTAGTGGCGAGACTTTGGCGGTGGGCGATGGCCATTACTTCCAGCCATTCGTCGCTCATCGCTTTGAGTGGAGAAATTTTTTGGCGCACGCGGTCCACCAGAATTTCCCCGCCGCCGCCGGGGATGGAGCCCAATCCCGCCGCGCGGAAATCGCGGATGATGTCTTCCAGCGGCTCATCAAAAACCTCGCGGAAATGAATGAACTCGCTCGGCGAAAATCCGTGCACGTTGATGGACGGGAATTTTTCACGAATGTGCGAAAGTAAATCGAGATACCATTGCTTATTCAATTTGGGATGGTGTCCGCCTTGCATTAAAATTTGCGTGCCATCCAGCGCGAGGGTTTCCTCGATTTTTTGGTCGATCTCATCGTGCGTGATCACGTAAGCATCCGCCGCTTTCTCGCTGCGCCAAAACGCGCAAAACTTGCAGTACACATTGCAGACGTTGGTGTAATTGATATTGCGGTCGATGCTGAAGGTGATGATGTCATTGCCGCGTCCTTCAAAGGCATCTTCTTTAGCCAGTTCACGCCTGCGATGAGCCAGAGCTCCTAAGGTTTCCAAGGGAAGCGTATAAAGACGCAAGGCTTCGTCAGAAGAAATGCGTTTTCCTGACCATGTTTTGTGCAGGAGTTTGTCTATGGAAGGATCATGGATCATCCGGGGAGCAAATGTACGCACTTCACTCCCGAACCGCAAGGAAGGGGGGGCACTCCTTTATAAAAGATTATTTTTCGGAAGCAGAATTTTGTTTTCCGATTTTGAGATCATAGGTGGTTTCTCCAATTTTCACAACCACGGTGCTGGCGGTCACATCAACGCTGATCACTTTCACGCCATCCTGATCTTCTCCAACTGCCAGTTCGTAGTATTGGGCTTTCTTTCCTCTCGGTGGCGATATTCTCAGGATGGCTTTTGTGCGGCCATTAATCCGAAGCAGTCCCGCAAGTTGCGGGGCATCGACAGGGACGAATTCTTCAATTTCAGGAGGCTTTTCAACTTTGGGCGGCGGTATTAGGCGAAAAGCATCTGATTTCGCAAATGTTTGGGAGGCATTGTCGAGATATTGATGTATTGCTTTGTTTTGCTCTTCATTATTGTTCATACCAAATAGTAGCTGGCCGATGGCCTCGAAGCCATTTACTCCCGCATTTGGTTTGAGGATATGAATGCTCAAGGAAAGCTGAACTTGGAGCCGCTGGCGGTCAGCGGTGGTCGATATCTTCATATCACGCACACGAACGCTCGCCATTTCCTGGTTGATGCCTCGGATGAAATCCGCCAGATCCTTAGGATCACACACGAAAGAAACGTTACGCCTGTGTTCATGGAAAATCTGGGCCTTTTTTGGGCGGGCACCGCGAGCAACACTATTGCGTGTAAGAGTAATGCCAGCACGTTGGGCGTTTCTTCGAATTCCTTCCAGTAGCTTTTGGGCTTGACTGGCATCCCCAGCGAAGGGGAGGGAGCCACTGGGTATTGATTTACCTCCAGCTTCATTAGTCTGTATACTGGCAAATATCTGGTTGTAGGCTTTCTTTTCCTTTTGCAGTTTGGCGGCAACACTCTTTAAACGCTTCTTTCCATCGAGAAATATTTTCAGGGGGCTTCGTTCCTCCATTTCCCACTTGTAATTAACAGGCTCCGGGGCTTCAGGCAGGATTAGGTTGCTTGCGTTAACAGCATCCGGCCGAATCATGCAAACAATTGTCCACCGCCCACGCCCTTCAGTGCCGGCTGCCTCTTCGTGCTGCGATGAGAGCATGACATCGTGAAACAACTTCCGTTGTTTTTTGGAAACCGGATCAGGCACCATAATTCTTGCGAGGTTATTGCGATAGTCATCCACCCGTTTGCCCTGCCCGGATTTCACCTCACCGTTGAGCGTGATATTGTTTCCCTCACCCCTCACCTTCACCGAATTGATAAAGCCCAGTGACAGTTCTTACGGAATGTTGCCCGCAGCTGCTTCCAAGGTGTTCATTGCCAACAGGCGAGACCTCTTGGCATTCACAACCTGCATTAATATACTCTGCCGATCTTCGTATTCTTTGCTTAGCTTATGATTTTCCCTTGATAATTGGTAGGCACGTTCCTCCTCGGCCGCAATAGGTTTCAATATGAATTGATTGAAGGCGAGATAGCTGGTTAATCCAAAAATAATCAATATGCCGGGGATAATTAAAAAAAGCCTAGGCCCTTTCAATCCAGTGTTTGTCTTGTGGCTCACACCACTTAAACTACCATTCCCGATTTCTGAGTCAAATTATATCCCATTACAATTTAGGCGGAAAATTATAGTGTATTATTATACGATAACTGGCTTGAACACGGGTTGGTTGCCATGAGTCCCTAGTAGCTCAATGAATTTATTGAGGCCGGCCTTTTCACGTCCGCCAAAGTTGTAGCGGATATGGTCTCTGTATTTCTGTGGTGAAAAATCAAACAAACAAAGGCGTGAAGACCTCTGTTTCTCCGTGCGTTTCCAGCAGCTCCGAAAATTTTGCCAAACCTGCTTTCTCGGCGTCGCCGAGTTCGTATTGGATGTGGCCGCCGAGGTAGGTTTGGCGGAAATTGGCGTCGTAGTCGGGGTAGGTTTCGATGGTTTGGGCGAGGTGAGCGAGTCCGTTGGTTTTGGCGGTACGGAGTTTTTCGCGCAGGGGCTTGTCGTGATGACCACGGCGGAGTGCCCAGACGGCGTAGACGAAAGGGAGGTTGGTGAGTTCGTGCCACGCGGCGCCGAGATCCCAGATTTTGTGCTCGTGCGGGGCTCGTAGGAAATCGATGGCGGGATTGCCGATAAGTAAAACATTTTCCAACGAAACGGATTGGCGATAGCCACCGAGAGGTTCCAGCTTTGGGCTGCGGCCGCGCTCGGCGAAGAGCACGCGCAGGAGGTTCACGCTGGTGAGGCTGGCGGTGTCGCAGTGGATGGTTTCGATTTCATCCAGCGGCTGGCGGTGTGCGAGGAAGACGCTCTTCACCGCGCCGCGCGAGGCGACGGCCACGCCATCGAGCATATCGTAGCCGTCGTGAAAAAGCGCCTCGGTGATGCTCACAAGAGCGGCATCGTGTTGGCCGGCCCGCAGTTTTTCTGCCAAACGCGAGGGCACATCGTATTCCGTTTCGTGCTCGATGCCATGAGTGAGCGGCACGGAATTGAGATAAGGAACGGAGCCGATGCGTTTCATGCGGTGGCCAAATTATCGTCCAGTAAATTGGGCGGCACGGAATCATCCGGCGAATGGGGGGCGTCAGGTGTGTCATCGGTCCATTCGCGGACGGGTTCGTAAAAGGTGTTGCGTTGCACGGGCGTTTTGCCGGCTTCGCGAATGGCTTTGATGAGGGCGGCCTCGGGTTGGCATTGGGGCGCGCCGGTACCGGCCATTCGGAAAATGTTTTCTTCCACGATGGTGCCGTGCAAATCATCGGCGCCGTAGCTGAGTGCCACTTGGGCGAGTTTCATCCCGAGGCCCACCCAATACGCGGTGAGATGGTCAAAGTTATCAAGAAATAAACGGCTAACGGCGATGGTGCGGAGTGCGTCGTTGCCGGTGGGCGGATGCGTGACGGGTATGGCGTTATTCTCGGGTTGATAAGGCAGCGGAATGAAACCGGTGAAGCCGCCGGTCTCGTCCTGCAAAGCGCGCAGTTGGGCGAGGTGATCAATGCGTTGCTCGATGGTTTCTACGTGGCCAAAGAGCATCGTGCACGTGCTGCGCCCGCCGAGTTGATGCCACGTGCGATGGGCATCGAGATATTCGCTGGCGGTTTCTTTGCCCTTGGCGATAGCGTCACGCACGTCTTGCTGGAAAATTTCCGCACCGCCGCCAGTGAGCGAATCCAGTCCGGCGGCCTTCAACGTGGCGAGCACTTCGGGCATTGGCTTTTTGCTGATGCGGGCGAGGTGGTAAATCTCCACGGCGGTGAAGCATTTGAGCTGGAGATTTGCATTGAGCGCCTTCAGCGCGCGCAGCATTTCGGTATAATAATCAAACGGCAGCGAGGGATGCAGTCCGCCGACGATGTGGAGCTCGGTTATATTGAGCGCCAGCGCTTCCTTGGCCTTCGCCACTATTTCGTCGATAGAAAGTTCGAAGCCATCGCCATTGCGTTTCTTGCGCGCGAAGCTGCAGAATTGGCATGAGAGGATGCAGTAGTTGGAATAATTGATGTAGCGGTTGACGATGTAACTGGCGCGGTTGCCGACCTTGCGTTCGGTGGCCAGCGAGGCGAGTCGGCCGAGGGCATTGAGGTCTGGCGTGCGAAATAGGCGCAGGGCATCGTCGGCCTCAAGGCGCGTGTTGGATTCGACTTTTTCGGCAAGGTCGGCCAGTTCGCTTTTTTGCAAAATGAAATCCATCACCACAATCTCCACGAAACAAAGCGGCCAACAAGGCTGACCTCGGTGACCACCATAATCAAAAACACCATGCTGACAACGCCGTTGAGATTGAAGAACGCGCGTTGTACCCAATCGAGGCTGCGCTTGCGGGCGATCCAATGCTCGAGCAACACGCACGCGGAAATGATAATCAGGCCAATCCAGTAAGACATTTTGAACGCGGCGAACAATCCAAAGAGCGTCAGCAACGCGAGCAACAACATATGCATCAGCAGCGAAGCGGTCAGCGCGTTGTCGGGCCCCCAGCGGACAACCAGTGAATGCAGCTTGTGATCACGGTCGAATTCGAAATCCTGAATCGCATAAATGATGTCGAAGCCGATGAGCCACAGCACCACCGACGCCGCCATAATGGTGGGCAGGAAAGCGCTGTGTCGCAGCGGGTCTTTAATGTCCGGCGAAAAATCAAACGAACCATTCACCGCCAGCCACGCGCCAATCGGGGCGATGGCCAGCGCGATGCCGAGGAAGACGTGCGTGAAATCGGTAAATCTTTTTGTGAGTGAATAGCCGAGAATAAAAAGTAACGCCACCGGCGACAGAAAAAAACACACGAGTCGTCCTTGATGCGCGTCGCGCACCATATCGATTCCGTAAGTGGTGGCGATGAAACCCAGCGCGCTAAGGATGCAAAGCGTCCACGCGCTGGTGAGGGAGATTTTGCCGGCGGGTAAATGGCGGTCCTTCGTGCGCGGATTGGCGGCATCGAATTTGCGGTCCGCGATGCGATTGAACGCCATCGCGCAAGTGCGCGCGGTGATCATCGCCAGCAGGATGAGGCCGAAAAGTTTCCAGCCCGGCCAGCCGAGCTTCATCAACGGCGCGGCTTCTTGTGCTTCGAGATCCAGCACCGCAAACCCCGCCCGCGCCGCCAGCACCATCGAGGCCAGCGCGAAGGGGAGGGCAAAGATGGTGTGCGAAAACTTGACGAACCCGCCCCATTTTTCGAGGAGGGAGGGTTTGGGTTCGTTGGATTCGTCTTTGCGCGGCACGGACACAGCGTGGAGGTTTGGCGGGGGAAAAGCAAAAGAAGAAATCACAATTGAAAATTGTGATGGTAGGGCGGTTTCTCCGAAACCGCTTTGGCGCGCTCGGAGAGCACTCCCTACCATTAGTCCTCCTCTTTCCGCCAGCGGGGGGAGATTTCATTTTCTACGCCGAGGTGGTCGAGGACGCGTGCGACTACGGTGTCAGCCAAATCCTCCAGCGTTTTTGCTTCGGAATAAAAATATGGGTTGGTGGGCATCATCGTGGCGCCGGCTAATAGAAGCAGCTCCATGTTTTTGACGTGGACGAGACTGAGTGGCGTTTCGCGAGGGCAAAGGATCAGTATTTTGTTTTCCTTGAGCATCACGTCAGCGGCGCGCAGGAGGGCATCATCGCTGATGCCGTGGGCAATGCGGCCGAGGGTTCCCATCGTGCAGGGGAGGATCACCATCGAGTCGAATGCATTGGAGCCGCTTGCGAAGGGGACGTTCATGCTTTTGGAGGCGTGTAGCTGCACGCCCTCGGCGAGGCGCAATCCGTTGGGCAGTTCTTCCTTCAGCACGATTTGCGCGTAGCTACTGGTGATGACGTGAATTTCATGCTCGGTGGGGTCCAACCGATCGAGCAGGCGTTGGGTATAAATAGCGCCACTGGCGCCTGTGATGGCAACGAGAATTCTCACGGGCACGAGCATTGCTTTTTCGGGGTAAATGGTGCAAGCGATTTGTTCACCATTGTGAATAACCTCGACATGGAGGCGGGTTAGGGGCAGGGTGCGCGTCGCATTTTTCGTGCCCTGTCGGCGCGACAAAGGAGGTGCAAACAAAATCAAAACGGGCGTATTCCGCTCTCTTGGCGGTCGTGGCCTTGGCGTCGTGTGAAATGACGCCACGCAGTCACGGACCGATAACCTATCGTGTGCCCGCAGCCAAAAAACCTGCGGTCGCAAAACATCAACCTGCGCAACCGGTGAAACCCGTGCGCGTTGCCACGGCCAAGCCACCGCGGTATTTGCCGCCGGGCACGGGCACTGCGCCCACCACGCCTCCCACGCGTCCGAAGTTGCAGCCGGCGCAGCCGGTTATTTTGCAGGGCGAAAAACTAATGCCCGCGCAAGCCTCGCCCAAGGATTACCGCGTGAAGGTTGCCAGCGCGGAATGGATTTCCCTCGAGCGCTGGGGAAAATTATATGAAGGCTGGTTTGGCCGCATCCAACAACGCAGCGGCACGGTACATCGTTTGGTGGCGGCGAATATGCGGTTTGACTTCACGCCGCGCCAGCGGCTCATCACCTGTCAAGGCATGCAAATCTGGATTGGCTTTGGGCCGCGTTTGGTGAAGGGCCATCTTTATATCCACGTGCTGGATGTGCAGAAACATCTCGCGCCGCTCATTTCCGGCATGCCCACGCTCGGCCGCGTGGCGGTGATCGATGCCGGGCACGGCAAGGACAACAAAGGAACGCGCAGCATCTTCAACAAGAAATACGAAAAGGAATACACGCTCGACTGGGCGATGCGGCTCAAGCCGCTTTTGGAGCGCAAAGGCTGGCGGGTGTATCTCACGCGCGCCACGGATGACAGCCTCTCGCTGACCGACCGCGTGAAGTTCGCCGATCGCGTGCACGCGTCGGTCTTCATCAGCCTGCACTTTAATGCTGCCGCCGCGAAGGTGAGCGGGTTGGAAACCTATTGCATTTCTCCCACCGGCATGCCCTCGCACTTCACGCGTGGCAACCCTGATCCGGTTGCCACCAAACTCCCCAACAACCCGTGGGACGCCAGCAGCTTTCAACTCGCCGCGCGCGTGCATAATCAATTACTGCTCACTTGCCGCATGCCCGACCGCGGCGTGCGGCGCGTGCGTTTCATGTCCGTCATCAAAGGCCAGAAACGCCCCGCGATTTTGGTGGAAGGCGGCTATCTTTCCAACCCCACCGAATCAAGAAAAGTCGACACCGCAGCCTA
Organism: uncultured Verrucomicrobiae bacterium; assembly: GCA_937775205.1. Taxonomy (GTDB): domain Bacteria; phylum Verrucomicrobiota; class Verrucomicrobiia; order Limisphaerales; family UBA1100; genus JACNJL01. Next base: position 315,848 of record CALKBX010000005.1, read on the forward strand.
TCGGCAAAAGTTAGCTGAAGGCGTGGCATCGGCGTTATAAATTTCACCACTCCACTTCCACCTTCAGCTTATTTCCAAACCGATTGGTGTAAAACAAATGCCCGTGGGCCGCGCCGTATTCGTGGACGAGCTTGGTGATCTTCACATCGAAGCAGCAGTACTCGGCGATCTCGGCGAGCTTGCCTTGCTTGAACCACTCGATGGCCTGCAATCCCTCGGCGGATTTCTCGCAGCCGAGCGTGGCTTGGGCGATGGAGTCGAGCTTGAGCCGATGGCCGAGCGTGTCATTGAGCACAATCAACATATCCAGCGAAGGCACCTGGCTGAAATCAAAAATCGAGTAGCCCTCCAGCACGCGATAATCAAACCGGATGTGATTGAACCCCACCACGAGATCGGCGCGCTGGAGTTCCTTGATTAAGTCCTCCACCTCCGGTTCGCCATAAATTTTGTAATCCCCGCGCGCCGTGCTGTACGTGACGCCGATGCTCATCCCCATCTTGTCAATATGGCTCCACCCACCCACATCATCAGCGGCGTGCTTAGTTTCCAAATCGAAGTAGACGATGTTTTGACTCATTAGCGTTCGCGGGCTTTTGGTAAATGGGTGGCTTGGCCGAAGAGGGCTTCGGAGGCTTCGAGGATGGCTTCGCTGAGGGTGGGGTGGGCGAAGATGGTTTCGGTGAGTTGCTCGGCGGTGGCTTTCAATTTGATGGCGAGGGTGATTTGGCCGATGAGTTCGGCGGCGTGACCGCCGAGGATGTGGCCGCCGAGGAGTTGGCCGGTTTCGGCGTGGGCGATGAGTTTGACGAATCCATCAGTCTCCCCCTGCGCAAGGGCTTTGCCAATGGCGGCGAAGGGGAAGCGGCCCATTCGGATGGGGATGCCACGCGCCTCAGCCTCTGCTTCGGTGAGGCCGATGGTGGCGATCTCGGGATGCGTGAACACGGCGGCGGGGATTTCATCGTAATTCATCCGGGCCTCGTTTTCGTTGGCGATGAGGTTATCCACCACCACGCGGCCTTGGGCGGTGGCGACGTGGGCGAGTTGCATTTTGCCGGTCACATCGCCAATGGCAAAAATGTTAGGCACGTTGGTTTGGAGGAATTCATTAACACCAATCGCGCGGCCATCGAGCGCCACGCCGGCGGTTTCGAGGCCTAGGTCTTCGGTGTTGGGCGTGCGGCCCACGGCGACGAGGAGGTGCGTGCCTTCGAGGGTTTCATCGGCTAATTGGACGGTGACGCCTTCGGCGGTGGCGGTGGCGGTTTGGACGGTTTCGTTCAGGCGCACGGTGATTTTTTGGCGTTTGAATCCGCGTCGCAAAAAATCGCAGAGATCGGGATCCATCCCGGGGAGCAAGCGCGGTTCGGCCTCGAGCACGGTGACTTCGCTGCCGAGCGCGGCAAAGATGCTCGCAAACTCGCAGCCGATGTAGCCGCCGCCGAGGATGAGCAGGCGCGGCGGCAAATCAGTGAGCGTCAGCAAATCATCGCTGTTGAGAATACGCGCGCCATCGCGCGGGGCGATTGGCAATTCCGTGGGGCGCGAACCGGTGGCGAGGATAATGGCGCGCGGATTGGCAATCGTTTGGGTGACGTTGCCTTCGGCATCGGTCACTTCAATCTCGGTGGGGCTCTTCAATCGCCCGCGGCCTTTGATGAAATCGACGCCGTTTTTATCGATGAGATTTTGCACGCCCGCCGCGAGCTTGGTCACCACCTTTTGGCGGCGCTCCACAATGGCGGCCAACTGCGCCTCCGCCTGGGAAATGCTCACGGCCCATTGGCTGGACTGCTGCGCTTGGCGGAGGAGATCCACGCTGGCCACCATCGTTTTGGTGGGGATGCAGCCGGTGTGCAGGCACACGCCGCCGGGCGGATTGGGATCCACCAACGCCACCCGCAGCCCGTGATGCGCCGCGCGAATGGCGGACACATACCCACCGGGGCCGGCGCCAACGATGGCGAGGTCATAATTCGAATCACTCACGCGCGCAATCTAGCGACGAAGCGGCCAGAGGCAAACAAAGAATTTTTTAAGGGAGTAGTGAATGGGGATTAGGGAGTAGGGGTGTGAATTTGGCCACTACTCCCTAATCCCTATTCACCACTCCCTAATCCCCCTATTATCGGCTTTAGTTTTTGGCTGTGTTGGGGTAGCGTGCGGCTGTTTTCCGGTGCTGGGCGCCGGGGTATTGATGTCTGAATCCAAACCCAACGAGCGTGGTTCGAACGGTTCGAGTGGCTCCAATGATAATGGGGAGTTGAAGATTTATTTTCTGCCGAATTTGTTGACGGCGGGGAATTTGTTTTGTGGCTTTTTGGCGTTGACGATTATTGTGGGGGCGCCGTCGTTGTACGAGTGGGACCCAACGAAGTACTCGGCATTTGGCGATCAATTTGTTGCGGCGAAGCAGGCGATTTATTGGGCGCTGGAATTGATTTTGCTGGCGTGTGTGTTTGATGTGTTGGACGGGCGGGTGGCGCGGCTCGGGGGGTATGATAGTCCGTTCGGGCGGGAGTTTGATTCGCTGGCGGATGTGGTTTCCTTCGGGATTGTGCCGGCGTTTTTGGTGCATCGGGTGGTGTTGGGCGATGTGTTTCAGAAATCGCCGGAGGTGGGCTGGGGGATCGCCTCAATTTATGTGATTTGCGGGGCGCTGCGGTTGGCTCGGTTTAATTGTTATGCGGCCATGGAGGATGACTGTAAGGCGCGGGGCGAGGTGGCGGGGAGTCATTCTAGGGAGTTCATGGGATTCCCCATCCCGGCGGCGGCGGGGATGGTGGCGAGCATCACTTATTTTTTGATTTGGTTTGAGGATAAAGGGTTTACGCAGGGCGCCTGGAAATTCGCGCTGCCGGTGTTGTTGCTGTTTCTCTCGGCGATGATGGTGAGCAAGGTGGCTTACCCGACTTTCAAGAAAGTAAACCTGCGAGGGTCGCGTTCATTTTTCTTTATGGTAATCGCCGCAGTGGGCATTGGGCTGGTGGCGACGGTGGGGCGGAAGTACGCGCTGCCGATAGGCGCGCCGTTGATTTTTATTGTGTATCTCGTGTACGGCTTTGTGCGGCCGTGGATGCCGCATCGCGCGCGGCGCGAGATTGAGGAGGATGTGTCGGAGGAAAGCAGGGAGTGAATTGTGCTTCCGGCACGTGGGGTAAATTTATTTTGAGAATTGTTTTGCTCTGGCTATGGCTTCGTCGATGCCGGTAGCTTTGAGGGTGGCGAGCTTGTCAAGTTCGGTCATGAGCTCGTCAAGTTCGGCCATGATTTCACCCAATTCACCCCATGGTTCAAGGAGTCCGGCGCTGAGCAGCGGGACGATAATTTTGGCGGCTTCAGGATGCTTGGGGGATTCTGCAAAATAATTATCACGGACGAATTTTTTCAGTGTTCCGGTTTTAGCTTCGGACCATTGCTCTAGTGGGCCGATGATCTTTTTATCGATGATGCCGGCTTGCTTCAGGCTGTCCGCGAGTTGTCGGGCAATTGGCTGTTCTTTATCGGCAATTGTCTGTTCTTTATATAAAATATTCTCTTTAACTTCACTGATTTCCGAAGGCAATCCTTTCTTGCGGCCTTCGAGCGAGCTAATGATAATTTCGGAATTCAGTTGGCGTAGGTGGCTGGCAAACCAATCGTTGGCGGCGGCTTGAGTGCGGGTATTTTTTCGTTGTTGCGCGGCGTAATTGCGGAGCTCGCTCGCATCGGTCGCAGCACCTTCCCGGCGTTCGGTGATGTGCAGCACGTAACCTGCGATGGTGTCATTAAAGGAAACGCCACCCCCGCCGCCGAAGTTCTCGAGAAAGCCGGTGAGGTTTTCTTTTTCGGGGTCGGCTTTGGCCTGTTGAGTTTGTTCGTGGGTGAACAGGGCGTTTTGAAGGGTGCTTAATGGCACGAGATCTCTCAGCAAATCAATGTGGTTGGTGTCGGCATTGGCGTACAGTGAAAAGGCCGGGAGAGTCACGATGCTCAGGCCAGCGTTGGTGGCGGCGTGGGTGAAGGATTGCCCTTCTTTGAGGCTGGCCTCGGCGGCGGCCTGAAATTCTTCACCGGCTTCAAGCGCTAACCGGCGAGTTTCGGATGTGAGGAAACTTTCGTGAACTTTATTTTGCTCATCCTTGGTAAGCTCGGCGTATTGTCGCAGTTTGAGGGGCGTAATGGTTTGCAGGCCGAGAATGTAAATGTGGTTCGGGTTTGTGGTAAATACGGCGCTCTCGAGCAATTTGCCGGACTTGAGAGAGGGGGCAAAGGCGGCCTCGATGAGGGAGCCGGGTAAATCTTCGGGGGGTTCTTCCCGGCTAAAGGTGGCGGTTTGGAGCTGCAAATTGAATTGTTTTGCGCTCGCCGCCAGATTGGCGGTGGCAAAGGGGCGCAGGCTGAAGAGGGCTTTGCGGAAGGCCAGTGCTTGGACGCGTGCGGCGGCGTTGGAGGCTTCAAAAATCCGGTCGCCCAAGGGCGTTTTGCGCACTTCTTCCTCGGCGCGGGCGAGGAGGTTGGTGGCGTTGATGGGCAGTGCGGTGCCGTTGGTTTCGGTAATTCGGTTGGTGGTGGTGTTGTGCAGCTCGATGAGTTTTTGCACCTCGTCATCAAATTTTAATTCCTTGCGGATGTCGCCCTCGAAATCGGCGAGGTTGATTTTTACATAGGCGATGGTGCGGTGCACGGGCACTTGGTATTGATTGGCGACTTGGTTGAAATGATTGGTGAAGCCTTCAGCTTTCGTGAAGTCGGTGTAATTGGTGGCGCTGGCGGTGTGGTTGGTGAGTGAAATAAACGCGGCTTCGAGGGCGTACTTGCGGTTTTGTCGCGCGAGAGTGTCGTCCATATCCGTATCGGGCCAAAACCCGGCGCTGCGGTTCATCATTTCGTTGAGCTGCTGAAGCGTGAGCCGGCTGCGCAGATAATCTTCGAATTGTTCCTGCCCAATGCGGCCGGAAGCGATGAAGTCGCCTTTGGCCAGTTGTTTCAGTAGTTGGTCAAATTGGTCGGTGCTGAATTCCTGAGTGCCAGTGAGGTTTTGCACCATGTAATTTCGCGAGGCGTTTACGGCGTTGTCGCTGATGACAATGCCCAGCTCGGCGGCCAGAGACAATTTCCGCAAACGAACGCGGGCGCTGTATTCCAAGCTGTTGATGTCGTTGTAGTCGTCGCCGTTGAGATCGATGTGGCGCGAATTCCCGGCCATGCGGCTGGCGCTGGCGTTGGACAGGATGTCCGGAGATTGCATCAATCGAAAGGCCTCTTGAAAATTTCCACCGGACATTTGAATGGCTTCCTGCATTCGGCCGGCGCGCGAGAGCATTTGCACCCGCACTTGGCGCTGGCGCAGTCCGATGACTTCCTCGAGAAGAATCTGATTCTGTGCCTGTTTCACCGCGGCGGCATCGGCGGTGAGATTGCCCGGGCCGGTGTCGAAGGGGTCAAAGTTGGGTGTGAAAAAGACGACAAAGCTGATGACGACCACAATAATGATTGCGATCCACAGCGGCTGCGAGTGTTTACGAAAGGTTCCAAACATAGGCCTGTAAAATGAGACGCGAACGCATACCGCACCGGCTCGGATGGGTCAAATCAATTTGACCGCCAAATCGCTTTACAAGCCGCCGCGCCGGTGCAAGGCTTCGGCGCATCATGACACGGCAAACGGGTATCCTCATCATTTTCCTCACGGCGCTGCTGCTGGGCGGCTGCGCCCGCGCCACGCTCACCAACCTCACGGTGGGCCAACAGCCGCGCGACGCCAATGGCCTTTATCGCGTGGAAATCATTTGGGAAAACAACGCCAACGGCGTCCGCCACGAGACGGTGCAGCCAGTGGTGCTGGTGGGCACCAATGTATTCCCCATGGCGCGCACGGCACTGGTTTCCAGCCGCTGGGAGACGCTCCTGCCCGTGGCGGCCGATGCGGCGGGCGTGGCTTATCGCGTTCGGGTGGACTGGGAATTCAATGCCATTCCTGTTCCTGAGGCCAATAGTAAAATGTCTGGGGCGTTTCAGTTGATCATAAAAGACAAATGAGCCGGTCGATGCCAAGCTGGATTCGTCACGCCATGCGGATTGCCGTGGTTGTCACTCTTGCTTTTGGGTTGGGGCCGCGTTTGGAATTGCTGCAATTGGTTGCTTGGAGTAATATGACTTCAGTGAATCTCGAGGTCATGCCTATGGATCAGGCAATTGAGAAAGCTATGAGTGGGCAGGATATCTGTGGCATTTGCCGAATCATCCAGCAAACCCAAAACTGCCAGAATGAAGTGCCTGACGAATCCATTTTGGCGAAGATTTTCAATCCGTTGATCTCTTTACCCCCCCCCAATGGCGTTAGAGTTACTGAGGTTTCCTTTGGGTCATCATATTTAATTTTCGATCCGTGTTCTATTTTTATAATTGAACAACCCTCTCCCCCATCGCCACCGCCTCAATTGGTGGTTTAGCTTCCTTTTCCTTCAAACACAAAATCCGTCAAGTGCCTATGAGGCTCTCTACGGTTTATAGAAGTGACCTGACACGTTGCTACTCAAAATACAAAAATTTAAAATCCGAGATATAACATGAATAAAGAGAAAATAAATAAAACGCGTCAAACAGGTTTTACTCTAATTGAACTTCTGGTGGTTATCGCAATTATTGGAATCTTAGCCTCCATGCTCCTGCCCGCCCTCGCGCGTGCTAAGGCCAAGGCTGCCCGCATCAAGTGCGTAAACAATCTTGCGCAGATTGGCAAAGCTTCCATTGGCTTTGCTCAGGACAACGGAGGTCGGATGCCTTGGCAATTGACCCCCCGTGGAATCATGAATCATTTTGGTCATCACACAATGCATTCCCGAATGACGGGTTGTATTATTGGGACGGCGGCCATGAAAAGCGAACTGCAGACGGCTAAGATAATCACCTCCCCCTGTGATGCCGCCCGCGAGGCTGCAAATGAGGTTTGCCAGTCCAAATGGGCAAGCTATAACACAAAGGCTCAAGGCCATAACATGGAGTTGGCAAAGGCGATCAGTTATGGGTTTGTAGAGGGTGCTGACAGTGTTCGTCCCGCCTCCATCCTCGCGGTGACACTAAACGTGCATGGCGAGGACCTTGCGGCTGCTGATTGGTGTGGTGCGGATGAAGACTCCCCGCCTGCGAACGCTTTCACCGGGCTAAATAAAAGTCAGGGCCAGTTGGTGTTAATGGATGGTAGCGCGAAGCAATCTACCGATGCAGACCTTGGAGCCAGTGGTAAGCTCGTTAAGTCGCACATTAATTCCAGAGGCGGAGTGACCATGGGGCCTTCTAAAACTAAGGTGTTTCGAAAATAGAGCACGGACATCCTCACGAAGGCACCCTGCAAAGGGTGCCTTTTTTATGTCAATAAGACTAACAAAAGCCCCTTGACCGCGGGCGGGCAAATGCTGTCTTTGGGGGCGCAGCCTTTTTTGAAGGAATGAAAGCCAAAGTCATCATCACCCCCAAGCGCGCGGTGCTCGATCCGCAGGGCAAGACCGTGCAGACCGCTCTCGAGCATATGGGCTGCGCCGGCGTGCGCGACGTGCGCATCGGCAAATACATCGAGATCGAAATGGATGGCGACCGCGAAACCGTTGAGGCCAAGCTCAGCGAATACGCCGATAAATTTCTCGCCAACCCAAACATCGAAGACTACCGGCTGGTTTTTGAGGACTGATGAAGTTTGCCGTCCTTCAGTTCCCCGGCTCCAATTGCGACCAGGATTGCGTGCACGTGTTGCGCTCCGTGCTCGGTCGCCCCACGGAGTTGCTGTGGCACAAGGAATACTCGGTGGGTGATGCCGATGCGGTTTTCATTCCCGGCGGTTTCAGCTATGGCGATTATCTCCGCACCGGCTCCATCGCACGCTTCAGCCCCGTGATGGGCGCGGTGAAGGAATTTGCCGAAAACGGCGGCCACGTGTTCGGAATCTGCAACGGGTTCCAAATCCTTTGCGAAGCGGGAATGCTCCCCGGCGCACTCATTCGCAACCGCTCACTGCAATTTCGTTGCGAACACGTGTACCTGCAAATCGCCTCGCGCGTTTCCCCCTTCACCGGCCAAATCCCCGAAGGCAAAAACCTCCGCCTCCCCATCGCCCACGGCGAAGGCAATTATTTTTGTGACGACGAAACGCTGCAGTCACTCGAGGCAAACGACCAAATCCTTTTCCAATACGTCGATGCCGAAGGCGACCTCACCGATCACGCCAACCCCAACGGCTCGTTGGCCAACATCGCCGGCATCTGCAACGAAAAACGCAACGTCGCCGGCATGATGCCCCACCCCGAACGCGCCGCCGAAGCGGCCCTCGGCGGCACCGATGGCCGCCTCATTTTCGAAAGCCTCATCGCCGCATTAAAAACCCAATCCACCCTCGCCTCCGTCTGATGCCCACCGAACCCGCCATTACGCCGGAGTTGGTTGCGGAGCACAATCTTACGCCGGAGGAGTACGAAGGCATTTTGGAATTGCTCGGTCGCGCGCCTAACTACACCGAGCTGGGTATTTTCAGTGTGATGTGGAGCGAGCATTGTTCGTACAAAAACACGCGCGCTTTATTAAAGGGCTTCCCCACAGAATCACCGCGCGTGCTCGTGGCGGCGGGCGAGGAGAACGCCGGCATTCTCGACATCGGTGATGGCCTCGCCATCTCGTTCAAGATCGAAAGCCACAATCACCCCAGCGCCGTGGAGCCATTCCAAGGCGCGGCCACGGGCGTGGGCGGGATCATTCGCGATATTTTTACAATGGGCGCGCGGCCGGTTTGTGCCATCAACTCGCTGCGCTTTGGCGAGCTTTCCAACCCCGAAGTGCGGAGGCTCTTTCGCGGTGTGGTCAGTGGCATCGCGCATTATGGAAATTGCTTTGGCATTCCAACCGTCGGCGGTGAAGTTTATTTTGATAAAAGCTACGAAGGTAATCCGCTTGTAAACGCATTCGCCCTCGGCGTGTTGCGGCACGACCAAATTGCGCGTGGCGCGGCGAAGGGCGTGGGCAATCCGGTTTTTTACGTCGGCCCCGCCACAGGGCGCGATGGCCTCGCGGGCGCGGCGTTTGCTTCGCAGGATCTCACCGAGGAATCGGCCGAGATTCAACGTGGAGCGGTGCAGGTGGGCGATCCATTTATGGAAAAACTTTGCATGGAGGCGTGCCTCGAATTGTTGGCCACCGGCGCAGTGGCGGGCATTCAGGATATGGGCGCGGCGGGGCTCACTTGCTCGACTTGCGAAACCGCCGCACGCGGCGGCACGGGCATCGAGATTGATTTAGCAAAAGTGCCGCAGCGTAGTCCGGGCATGACGCCTTACGAAATTTTATTGAGCGAATCGCAGGAGCGAATGCTCATCATCATTGAGCAAGGCCGCGAAGAGGAGGTCAAACGCATTTTCGACAAATGGGATTTGCCGTGGGCGGAAATCGGCCACGTGACAGACACCGGCCAAATGGTCGTAAAAAACCACGGCGAAATTGTCGTCGACCTCCCCGCCAGCAAGCTCGCCGATGACGCGCCCCTTTATCATCGCGAAGCTACGGAGCCCAAGTACCTCGCCGCCGTGCGCGCCTTCACGCTCGAGGGCATCGACGATTTGGACGACCCCACCGCCGCGCTCGGCAAACTGCTCAAGTGGCCGACCATCGCCTCCAAAAATTGGGTGTACCGCCAGTACGACCACATGGTGCGCGCCAACACGATGGTCAATCCCGGCAGCGACGCCGCTGTCATTCGCATCAAGGCCGACAGCATTCCTGGCGGCGATGACCGCAACGGCGACTTCCCCGAAAAGCTGCTCGCGCTCGCGGTTGATTGCAATGCCACGCACGTTTATCTCGATCCATTTGAGGGTGCCAAAGCGGCGGTCGCCGAGTGCGCGCGCAACCTTGCGTGCAGTGGCGCCACGCCGATTGGCTCCACCGATAATTTGAACTTCGGCAATCCGCACAATCCTGAGTTGTTTTGGCAACTCAAAGAATCCGTGCGCGGCTTGGCCGAGGGCTGCGCGGCATTTGACGCGCCGGTCACCGGCGGCAACGTCAGCCTTTACAACCAAAACCCCGAAGGCGCAATTGACCCCACGCCCACGATGGCGATGGTGGGCATCATCGAAGACGCGGCCCACGTGACGACGCAGTGGTTCAAGGACGAAGGCGACGCGATTATTTTATTGGGCGAACCAGTGGACACTGAAGACCCGCTCCACGGCCTCGGTGGCTCGGCGTTTTTGCAGGTGTTGCACGAGCAAAAAACCGGCACGCCGGCGCGTTGTAATTTGGAAACCGAACGCACGCTCGGCACCACGCTGCTCGGTCTCATCCAAAGCGGTCTCGTAAAAGGCGCGCACGATTGCGCCGAGGGCGGCCTCGCCGTGGCCTTGGCGGAATGCTGTTTTTCAGAATTGGAAGGCCGCAACACGCCGCGCTTCACCGGCGCGGAAATTGATTTGAGCGAACTGGAATGCGACCGTCTCGACGCGCTTTTGTTTGGCGAAACCCTCGGGCGCATTGTCATCACCACCTCGGAGCTGGACTCCGTAAAAGCCATCGAGCGCGCCAAACTGATGGGCGTGCCCGCGCGGCGCATTGGCACGGTGAGTGCCGAAAAAGGCGCGGCCTTGAAAATTAAGTCGACGACTGGCGAGTGGTCGTGGGAGGTTGCCGGTTTGCACGATCTTTGGTGGAACTCAATCGACAACGCAATGGCTTAGCAGAATGAGCGACGAACAGGATTACCCCAAACATTACTGCGGCGTGTTCGGCGTGCACGGCCATCCCAACGCCGCCGAGCTGACGTATTACGGCTTGTACGCGCTGCAACATCGCGGGCAGGAAAGCGCCGGCATTGTCTCCAATGACGGCACGCAGTTTCGCGAGCACAAAGGGATGGGCCTCGTGCCGCAGGTTTTCAAAGGCGACGTGCTGCACGACTTGGTCGGCCACACCGCCATCGGCCACGCGCGCTATTCCACCACCGGCAGTTCAAACATCGGCAACGCGCAGCCGCTCACGGTGGATTGTTCGCGCGGCCAAATTTCCATCGCCCACAACGGCAACCTCACCAACGCCGCCGTGCTGCGCGAGGAACTCGAAGAGCGCGGCTCCATTTTCCAAACCACGGTCGACAGCGAAATCGTTTTGCATTGGCTCGCCCAGCCGACGAGCAATGGCGAGAACACGCTCGTCAGTACCATTCGCAAACTCGAAGGCGCGTACTCGCTCATCATTCTTACTGAAAACGAAATGATCGGCGTGCGCGATCCGCACGGCTTCCGCCCGCTGTGCATCGGCCAGCTCGCGAGTGGCGCGTACGTGCTCAGCAGCGAAACGTGCGCGTTGGATTTGATTGAGGCCAAGTTTGTGCGCGACGTGGAGCCGGGCGAAATTGTCATTATTAACGACGATGGATTGCGCAGCATCGAGGCTTTTCCCGAACAGGAGAAACGGTCATTTTGCATTTTTGAGTACGTCTACTTTTCACGGCCGGACAGCAACCTCAACGGCCGCAATGTTTACAAAGTGCGCGTGGATATGGGGCGCGAGTTGGCGCGCGAAAACCCCATCGAAGCCGACATCGTGGTGCCCATTCCCGACAGCGGCAACTGCGCTGCGCTGGGTTACGCGCTGGAAAGCGGGATCCCCTTCGAGATGGCTTTCGTTCGCAATCACTACGTGGGCCGTAGCTTTTTGCAGCCGAGCCAGCTCATTCGCGATTTCAACGTGCGCGTGAAGCTCAACCTCATCACCGATCTCGTGAAGGACAAGCGCGTCATCATCGTGGATGATTCCATCGTGCGCGGCACCACATGTCAAAAGCGCGTGAATGGACTCAAGGAAGCCGGGGCCAAAGAAGTGCACGTGCTGGTAAGCTGTCCGCCGCACAAAAATCCGTGCGTGTATGGAATTGATTTTCCTGATCGCAGCAAGCTGATGGCGGCCAATAACACCATTGAAGAAATTTGCACTTATCTGAATGCCGACTCGCTGAATTATCTTTCGCAAGACGGAATGGTGCGCGCCACGGGCCATCCAAAGGAATCATTTTGCATGGCGTGTTACGATGGAAATTATCCGGTGGAATACGATCCCGCCGTGGACAAGCACATTATGGAACGCCAGCGTGATCGCGCCAAAAGCCTCTTGGCGGATGACGACCAGCCCAGACTTTTGTGAATGACCAATCCCCAAAATTCAATGACCAAGGAATGAGCAATCCTCAAACTCCAACGGGTCATTTTGTCATTCGCCATGGGTAAAACCGCTTACGCACAAGCCGGCGTCGACCTCGCCTTGGGCAACCAAGTTAAGGCCGGTCTTTCGCGGTTGCTCAAATCCGCATCGCGTCCCGAAGTGCTCGGCAAAGTCGGCGGCTTCGGCGGTCTCTTCGCGCTCAAGACCGGTAAGTACAAAAACCCCGTCCTCGTCTCCAGTGTCGATGGCGTGGGTACCAAGCTCAAGGTCGCCTTTGCGATGAATCGCCATCACACCATCGGGCAGGATTTGGTCAACCACTGCGTGGACGACATCGCCGTGCTCGGCGCGGAGCCATTATTTTTTCTCGATTATCTCGGCACGGGCGTCTTGAAGCCGAATGTGTTTGAGCAAATCATTGCCGGCTTCGCGCTCGGCTGCGCGGAAAATAACTGCGCCCTCATCGGCGGCGAAACGGCGCAGATGTCCACCTTTTATCAAAAAGGTGAGTACGACGTCAGCGGCACCATCGTCGGTGTGGTCGAGAAAAGCGTGATGCTCGACGGACGCGGCATCAAGCCCGGCGACGCCGTCATCGGCATCGCCAGCAGCGGACTGCACACCAATGGCTACTCGCTCGCGCGCCAAGTGTTTTTCGAAACCATGAAACTCAAACCGCGCAGCCGCGTGCCCGAGCTCGGCTGCAGCGTGGGCGATGAGCTGCTGAAAATCCACGTCAGCTATGGCCCGCTCGTGCGTGCGTTGCTGAAAAGCTTCAACAAACCCCGCCGCGTCCGCGCCATAAAAGGGCTCGCGCACATTACCGGCGGCGGCTTCATCGACAACATCCCGCGCGTGCTGCCCAAAAACTGCGGCGTCACCATTCGCCAAGGCACGTGGCCCGTGCTGCCGGTTTTTGACCTCATCCAAAAACACGGCAAAGTTTCCACCGCCGAGATGCATCAAGTTTTCAACATGGGCATCGGCATGACCGCCATCGTCAGCGGCACGAAGGCGGACAGCATCCTCCGCAGCATCCGCCGCCGAGGCCACGCCGCATGGATCATCGGCGACGTGACAAAAGGCGGTGGCAAAGTTAAATTAACAACGTGAACATTCTCTTAATAGGCGGTGGCGGGCGGGAGCACGCTTTGGCTTGGAAGTTGGCGCAGAGCAAACGCGTGAAGCGGCTTTGGGTGGCGCCGGGGAATGGCGGCATCGCAGGCGAGGTGACCGCGGGCGGCGAGCCGGTGGAGTGCGTGCCGGTGGGCGCGGAGGATTTGGAGGCGTTGCTGGATTTCGCGCGAGCGCATCAGCCAGAGCTCACGGTGGTGGGGCCGGATAATCCGCTGGCGGCGGGCATTGTGGATTTATTTGAGGAAAATGATTTGCGCATTTGGGGGCCCAACGCGGAGGCGGCGCAGTTTGAATCGTCCAAAGTGTTCGCGCAGGATTTCATGGCGAGGCACAGCATCCCCACCGCGCGGGCGGGCACGTTCAATTTCCCGACGGCGGCCAAGGCATTCGCGGGCGAGTTGAATGGGCGTTGCGTGGTGAAGGCGGATGGGCTGGCATTGGGCAAAGGAGTTTTGATTTGCGAAACGCTGGAGGAAGCGGAGGCGGCGATTGACTCGGTGATGGTCGATCAACAATTTGGCGAGGCGGGCGATCAAGTGGTGATCCAGGAATTTCTCAAAGGCACCGAAATTTCGCTGCACGTGATGTGCGATGGCCGCACCACGATTTTGTTTCCCACTTCGCAGGATCACAAACGTGCGCTGGACGGCGACCGCGGCCTCAACACCGGCGGCATGGGCACCTTTTCGCCCGCGCCGTTTTTAAGCGATGAGGATTTAGCGCAAGCCGCGAAGGCCATCATTGACCCGTGGCAGTTGGGGTGTCAGGTGGAGGGTATTGATTTTCGCGGCATGCTTTATCCCGGCCTGATGTTAACCGACGCCGGCCCGAAGGTGCTGGAGTTTAACGCGCGCTGGGGCGACCCCGAAACTCAGGTGTACCTCGCGCGATTGGAAACGGATCTCGTGGATTTATTCGAGGCGAGCATTGACCGCCGCCTCGCGGAGATGGACGTGCACTGGAACGATCAAGCCGCCGTGTGCGTGGTGATGGCTTCCGGCGGTTATCCCGAAAGCTACGCCAAAGGCAAACCCATCACTGGTATCGCGGATGCCGACGCGATGGAAGGCGTCAAAGTCTTCCACGCCGGAACCAAAATAAATGGCGAAAACCTCGTCACAAGCGGCGGCCGCGTGCTGGGCGTTACGGCGCTGGGCGACACGCTAGGCGAGGCGCGCGATCTCGCTTATGCGGCGGTGGATAAAATAAAGTTTGAAGGCGCGCACGTTCGCGGGGATATTGCCGCCAAGGCGTTGACCGATTGACCGGCCGCGCCACCCAACCGGGAATGAAAAAAATTCTCTTTATCTGCACGGGCAACATCTGCCGCAGCCCGATGGCCGAAGGCTTTTTCCGCGAACTCATGCAAGAGCAGGGCGGCTATGAAGCACTGTCGGCCGGCCTCGGCGCGATCGATGGCGCTTCGCCCAGCGTGCACTCGGTCACCGCGATGCAGGGATTGGGCATCGACATCACCGCCCAGCGCAGCGCGCAAATCACCCCGGAAATGGTCGCGGAATCCGATTACATTTTTGGCCTCGCTAGCGGGCACGTGGACAATATTATTCGCTTTTTCCCTCAAGCGCGCGAGCGGGTGTTTCTGCTGCGCGAGTTTGTGGAGGCACTTCCCGCCGATCGCAAGGATATTGCCGATCCCATCGGCGGCGACCTTGCAATTTACAAAGTCTGCCGCAATCAAATCAAGGAGGGCATCGAGGCGCTCATTCCATTTGTGAATCAAACTTCAATGACATCATCAGTGAAAAAAAATAACACCCTCGCCATCGGCGCGGATCATGGCGGGTTTGCGCTCAAGGAAACCCTGCGCGAGCATCTCGAAACCCAAGGCATCACCGTGCAGGATTACGGCCCCGCCAACGAAGACTCCTGCGATTATCCCGACTTCGCCCAAGCCGTGGCTCGCAGCGTGGCCAGCGGGCAACACGCCCGCGGCGTGCTCATTTGCAAATCCGGCGTGGGTATGAGCATGGCCGCCAACAAAGTGGCCGGCGTGCGCGCAGCGCTCATCGACGAGCCCGGCACGGCGGTGCTCGCGCGTCAGCACAACGACGCCAACGTACTTTGTTTGTCCGCCAACAAAACCGGCGCGGAGGCGGCTAAAGATATTTTGGAATCATTCCTCGGTACGGAGTTCGAGGGCGGCCGCCACGCGCGGCGCGTTGACAAACTTGAATCCGATCATCGCGTGGAAGTGGTGGATCCCGATGTGGACGAGGTGCTGCGCAAGGAGAAACAACGCCAACAGGAAAACATTGAGCTGATTGCCAGCGAGAATTTCACTAGCCCCGCCGTGATGGAGGCGCAGGGCTCCACGCTCACCAATAAATATGCCGAGGGCTATCCCGGCAAACGCTGGTACGGCGGTTGCGAACACGTGGACGTCGTGGAAGAACTGGCCATTGAGCGCGCGAAAAAAGTTTTCGGCGCGGATTATGTGAACGTCCAGCCGCATTCCGGCAGTGGCGCGAATATGGCCGTGTATTTCGCGGTGCTCAAACCGGGCGATAAAATGCTGACGATGGATCTCAACCACGGCGGCCATCTCACGCACGGCAACGCAGCGAATTTTTCCGGCAAGTTTTTCGAGATTGTCCACTACGGCGTGCGTAAGGAGGACGAGCGGATTGATTACGATCAACTCGCCGAAATGGCGATGGAGCACAAACCGAAAATGATCACCGTGGGCGCGAGCGCGTATCCGCGGCTCATCGATTTTCAGCGGATGGGCGAGATCGCCAAGGCAAGCGGCGCAATGTTGCTGGCGGACATCGCACACATCGCCGGGCTCGTGGCCGCCGGATGCCATCCCAGCCCCGTGCCGCACGCGGATTTTGTCACCACCACCACCCACAAAACTTTGCGCGGCCCGCGCGGCGGCCTCATTATGGCGCGCGCGGAATATGCCAAAAAGCTCAACAGCAATGTGTTCCCCGGCATCCAAGGCGGGCCGCTCATGCACGTCATCGCCGCCAAGGCGGTGTGTTTGAAAGAAGCGCTTGCGCCGGAGTTCAAGGAATACCAACAGCAAATTATTTTGAACGCCAAGGCGTTGGCCGATGGAATGGAGCGCAATGGATACCGGTTGGTGAGTGGCGGCACGGATAATCATTTGCTGCTGGTGGACGTGCAAAGCAAGGGTCTCACCGGCAAGGAATGCCAGGAAGCGCTCGATACCGCGGGCATTACGGTGAATAAAAACACGATTCCGTTTGAGACGCTTTCGCCGTTCAAGGCCAGTGGCGTGCGGCTGGGCACGCCGGCGATGACCAGCCGTGGGATGCGCGAGGAGGAAATGGAGGCCATCGCGGACATGATTGCCGAGGTTTTGGCCGATGTGAAAAATGTTGACGCCGCCCGCAAAGTCCGCCAGCGTGTCCGCGAACTGACCACGCGTTTCCCGCTTCCGTATTGATCTGCCGGGAGATTGCCGGTTCCGCATTCCTCGAATTCCCAACCACGGCTGGGCGCACATTGCGCGGGGCACAAAAAATTTAATCCACATAAAATACACGACATGCCCAGACCCCCGAACAAATCCGCCAATAAAAATCCCAAGCGCCGCCCCATGAAGCGCGGCTCACGTAAGCGCAGCGGCAGCAATGTTCCCGATGGATTGCCGCGCGACGTGGAGGAACACGGCGAAGATCTCGCCGCGTTGGAGGAAGCCGATGGCGAAGAAATTCGCATGGGCGATCTCCAGCAAAAAGACATCGCCGAGCTCAACATCATCGCTAAGGAAATGGAGGTGGAGAACTTCGGCACCATGCGCAAGCACGAGGTCATTTTCCAAATCCTCCGCAAACACGCCGATAACCGCGGCATCCTCATCGCCGAGGGCGTGCTGGAAATTCTGCCCGAGGGCTTTGGTTTCCTGCGCTCGCCTTATTATAATTACCTGCCGTGCCCGGAGGACGTGTACGTGTCGCCCTCGCAGATTCGGCGTTTCGACCTGCAAACCGGCGACCAAATCCAGGGCCGCATCCGGCCGCCCAAGGAGAAGGAGAAATTTTTCGCGTTGCTCAAAGTGGACGCCGTGGGCGATGAAGATCCGGAAATTGCCAAAGACAAAACCCATTTCGATAACCTCACACCGTTGTTTCCCGATGATCGTTTTTTGCTCGAGACCGACCCGGACGAGATGTCCACGCGCGTGCTGGACATCGTGTGCCCCATCGGCAAAGGCAGCCGCGGCGTCATCGTCGCCCCGCCGCGCACGGGCAAAACCGTGCTCATGCAAAAGCTCGCCAACGCGGTGCTTATCAATAATCCCGAGGCGTTCCTCATCATTTTGCTCATCGACGAGCGCCCCGAGGAAGTCACCGACATGCGCCGCACCTGTATTGGCGCGGAAGTCATTAGCTCCACCTTTGACGAACCGCCCGAGCGCCACGTGCAAGTTGCCGAGATGGTCATCGAAAAAGCCCGCCGCATGGTGGAACACAAAAAGGACGTCATCATCCTGCTCGATTCCATCACCCGCCTCGCCCGCGCCTACAACACGGTGCAACCCCACTCCGGCAAAATCCTTTCCGGCGGCGTGGACGCCAACGCGCTGCACAAGCCCAAGCGATTCTTCGGTGCCGCGCGCAACATCGAGGAAGGCGGCTCCCTCACCATTATGGCCACCGCGCTGGTGGACACCGGCAGCCGCATGGACGAAGTGATCTTCGAGGAATTCAAAGGCACCGGCAACATGGAGGTGCACCTCGACCGCGGGCTGGTGGATCGCCGCATTTTCCCGTCCATCAACATCGCGATGAGCGGCACGCGGAAGGAAGAGCTGCTGTATCATCCGGACGAATTTTCCAAAGTCGCCCTGCTGCGCCGCGCTCTCACCGACGTGCCAGCCGTGGAGGCGATGGAGCTGCTGCTTGGCAAGTTGCGCCAAACGCCCAACAACATAGCGTTCTTGATGACGCTCGACCTCAAGTAGGCGAATGAATGACCTGACTCGCCGATGCGTCCCATCAACGGAATGATACCTTTCCCCAAAATTTTATGCCTCGGCCTGTTGACCAGCGTCGGTTTTTTGGGCTGTGAAAAGGCTAAACAAATCAAAGTTTACACAATTCCGACTGAGCCCGCGCCGCCGGCAAGCTGGGGTTTTGCTTCACCCTCCGGGCCGGAAAAAGCGCGTTTTACCATCACCGATACCAACGGTACTGCCAGTGTCAGTATGACGGTTTTACAGGGAGATGGCGGTGGTTTGTTGGAAAACGTGAACCGCTGGCGCGGTCAGCTGGGCCTGGAGAAATTGGAAGAGAAAGCTCTGGCTGATGTTGCGAACCCAGTGAAGGGATTGAGCAAAGAGGCTCGTATGATTGATATCACTGGAATCTCCCAAAGAACGCAGATTGAATCTCGCTTAGTCGGGGTGATTGTAACGAGCAAGGAACTTACGTGGTTTTACAAGCTTATGGGCAGCCCGCTCGTGGTGGAGGAAGCTAAAGAAGGGTTTCTTGATTATCTGCCGCAATGGCGCTAGCGATGAAAGACAATCCGTTATTCAAATTTTTCAGCTCGCTGCGACTCACCGTTGTGCTGTTGGCTTTATCCTTGATCATTATTTTCTTCGGCACCATGGCGCAGGAGCCGATGGGATTGAACATTGCCGTGGATCGCTATTTCAAAAGCTGGTTTGTGGATCAGGTGGCGATGGAAGCGGGTGTGATCAAGACGGCTCAGCTTTTTGGTTTCCAATGGCCCCCGGTAACGCCGGAGCAAATCTTGGGTGATCGCGGCTGGCCAGTGTTTCCTGGCGGTTATCTGGTGGGCACTTTGTTGCTTCTAAATCTACTGACGGCCCATTATGCACGCTTTGAATTGTCGGCCAAGAAAGCCGGGATCTTTCTCACTCATATTGGCATTATCACGCTGTTGCTGGGTCAGTTGTTTACGGATATTTTACAGGTTGAGAGCTTTGTTAGCATGGAGCGTGGCGATCGCCGCAATTATTCGATTTCTTTCGATGATAACGAACTGGTCTTCATGCATCCGATGAAGGGTGGTTCTAATCGTGTCGTTTCCATTCCGGAGCAAATGTTGAAAAACAAGACTTCTACAGAACATCCGGAACTTAAAGAACTTAAGATTGAGACAGAACGATACTGGGTGAATGCCAAGCCAATGACGGCTGATCAATTAATTGATTTGGATGGCGAGACGCAAAAGGAGTTACGTAATAAAGTGTTGGAGCAGGTATACGGGCTCATCAATACGCGCATCACCCGCATGGAGGAATATCTTCGGGAAAATACGAATGCCGAACGGCGCACGGAATTAACGGGTTTGAAAGCTATTTTTATTGAGCAACGGGCCAAGGAAGTTGAGTTGCGACAGGTTGCGGATTTGCTTGGGCGAGTGGGTGAGATGGAGATGGGGATTTATGGGTATCAGCAAACTGATTCGAAAATCATATTTAATGATTCGGGGGTGAGAAATCTGATAGTCAAGATTCGGAGTTATGATGATCAAGGTACCATCAGCAGCCTTTTCAAGGTGGCTGTGAAAGACCGGTTCATCGAAGGATCGCTGGATGAATTCAATCGTTACGCCGATGACTTTTTGGAGAAGATCAAGGAATACCCCGGTGGCGCGGGAGAGAATATGGTCAAGAACACACGTAGTTTATCAGAGCGTATCAAGGTTAAGGCCAAGCAGCATTACATTGATTCCACTCAAGGAAAGCTCGGTAATTTCTATCGTTTTGTGAGGCCGCTTTCACCGGTATTTGATCAGAATGACCGCAATCTGCCGGCGGCTCTCATCAAAGTCAGTAAAGGAGGTAAGGAGCTCGGTAAATGGTTGGTTACTTGTTCTAGTGACTTTCAGCAGTCATTAGAGGTTGACGGGGAAACATGGAAAATTATTTTGCGGCCACAGCGGAATTACTTGGATTTCAATCTCTCCCTTGTGGATCTGAAATGGGAGAAATATCAGGGCACAGAAATCCCCAAGAATTTTCAAAGTCGAGTGATCGTGGAAGACGAGGAAGAATCGCGTACGGTCGATATTTATATGAATAACCCGCTACGTAAAGGCGGGCAGACGTTTTATCAGTATCAGATGAACCAGAACCAGTTGGGTGCTACGGCTCAGACGGTTTTACAGGTGGTGAAAAACCCGAGTTGGCTTACTGCCTACATCGGTTGCCTCATTGTAGCGTTAGGATTGATATACCAATTCCTCTATCATCTGGTTGGGTTTGCGCGTAAAAGAAGGAAAGCTGCCGTATGAGTCAGGACAAGAAAAAGAATACGCTGAGCGATCAGGAAAGGGAAAACTCTGAGGACAATAAAGTGAAGCCTGAGCAAAAGCCGAATGTCAGTGTTATTCCTTGGATAGTTCTCGGTCTTTTCACTTTGTTTTTTGCCGTGAAGCCGGTGGTATCTCCACCCAAGGTTAAGGAGGGATATGATTATCATGCCTTCGGAAAATTGCCGGTTCTTTTGGGTGGTCGCATCAAGCCTATGGACACCGTGGCGCGTACTTCACTCCTTCAAATCGCTGGCCAGCAGCGAATAGCACTGGAGGGCAACGGGCCGGATAAGGAGTGGGGTGACCTCTATAAATTAAGTCAGGAGGGTAATGGCGAAGGTCTTTTCCATAGGAAATTCTATCAATTTGGAAAACGGCCAAAGAAACTGCATCCAACCCAGTGGTTGATGGAAGTCTTGATGGAGCCGGATGTGGCGGATCGGCGCTTTGTTTTCCGTATCGACCACCCTGAGCTTTTAAGTGAACTGCAGCTGGAAAATGTGGGCGTCGATAAATCCGGTCTGCGCTTCTACACCTTTGAGCAAATGCAGCCGCACGTGATGCTGCTGCACAGGAAAAAGCAGGTGATCGGCGAAAAGGACGCCTCTACCCGTACTCCCTACGAACGTGCTGCATTCAAGCTGGCTCATGCACTGGAATTATACATCCAGCTCCGCTACAGCCTGCAGCCAAACTTCCTAGCCTTGAGTGGTGGAACAGGTCGCTCCAGTGGCTTTGCCAACTATGCAGCCGATCTCAATACTATGGCAAAAGCTGCGATGGAACTGCGCGATTACATTGCCGCTCAAAAAAAGAAATGGAAAGAAAGCGAGCCTTGGCCACACACCTTTTCTGCGTTTGAGTGGCGAAAGAAAACAAAAAGTGAATTGGCAGCATGGGAAAAGGAAGGAGAAGCTTATACTCGGGATTTAGCCAACGAGGCGGATACTCTGGGTAGGCTGTTCTTTGAACTGGACCGATCTAATACTGTAACGAAGAAGGATCTGGAGCTGGGTCAAGAGAAAGCACTCGTATCCAAGATCCAAGCCCGTCTGGAGCAGTTGCAGCAGGGCAATCAAGGTAATCGGGGCTTTGCTCAGATCGACCATGTTATTGGCGACTACCTTGCCGTAGACGAGGAGGCGCAGGCGAAGATTGCCCGTTATCTTTTGCTTGTTGAGGGGCCGCTCCAAACCATGCAAAGCCGCTCGAGCCTTTTGATGATTCCTCCAGCTAAACGTGCCGGCTATGCTGTAGGATGGATCAAGACCTCCGAAGCAACTCTTCAAGGGTTAGGAGCCAAGGGAGAGGCACCCAAGGCGGCAAGCTTTTATGCGGCCATGAGTAGCGCTTTTGATGCTCAACTAGCTGATGGTAAAGTTACGGGCGATCCCGAGGCCTTCAATAAGAATATTGCCGAGCTTAAAGACTGGTTGAGCGAAAATGGGTTTGCTTCTGAAATCAGTAAAGGAAGCAACGAACATTTCTTTAATACCTTCGCTCCCTTCGCCCGTGCTCAGGGTATTTATGTGATTGCACTGCTCTTGGCATGTTTCTCTTGGCTGAAAATGTCGCGTGGACTGGTGAATACGGCATTTTACCTGATTGGCCTTGCGTTATTTTTGCATACTGTAGGTCTGATCTTTCGGATGCTTCTTGAGGATCGGCCACCGGTAACCAATCTTTATTCCTCTGCCGTGTTTGTCGGTTGGGGCTCAGTTTTGCTGGGTTGGGTACTGGAGCGAATATATCGTAATGGGATTGGCAGCTGTGTGGCTGCGCTGACTGGGTTTTCCACACTGATTATCGCGAGCCATCTCTCAAAAGAGGGAGATACAATGGAAATGATGCGCGCGGTGCTTGATACGAATTTTTGGTTAGCAACACACGTGGTGGTTGTGACCTTGGGCTATGCCGCCACTTTCCTCGCGGGGTTCCTCGCCTTGATCTACGTATTACGCGGCGTTTTCACACCATCGCTGGATAGTGAAACAGCTAAAAGCCTCGCGCGCATGGTTTACGGCATTGTCTGCTTTGCCACACTCTTTAGCTTTGTCGGCACTGTGCTCGGTGGTATTTGGGCGGACCAATCGTGGGGGCGGTTCTGGGGGTGGGATTCAAAAGAAAATGGTGCCCTGATGATCGTCGTGTGGAATGCGATCATTCTCCACTGCCGTTGGGGCGGGCTGGTCCGGGATCGCGGGCTCGTAACATTGGCTATTTTTGGAAATATTGTTACTGCTTGGTCATGGTTTGGTGTAAACATGTTGGGTATTGGATTACACAGCTACGGGTTTATGGACGAAGCGTTCAAATCCTTGCAATGGTTCGCGATCCTTCAGGTGCTACTCATGCTCGCGGCAATTCAGCCCATTCGTAATTGGCAAAGCGGTGCTCAACTGAGTAAGGAATATAATGCGCTTATCGCAAAACTTGTTACTGCGATTATGGGAGTTGGGGTTGCATTGCACGCAGCTTCGTTTTGGGTCAGTGATCCTATTAGCGTCTTTGGTCTCTTTAGCTTCCTAGTTAGCCACCTAGGCATCGCACTGGTGGGCGCGGGTTTGTTGCTTTCATTTTTGCCCGCTGAATACACGGCTTCGCCTTCCAAAAAATCTGCTTGAGCGAGGCGGGAGACAATTCGGGGTTTCCAAAAGGGGTTAACTACCTCTTTGTGTTTTTCTTTTTCAACTTTGTCTCGTGTATAATTGTGATGGATAGCCCCATCATTTTGTACGCGGAAAGTTTGGGCGCCAGCGCGACGGTCATCGGCCTCATCGCGGGCATCACGCCGTTGATGGTGATTTTCCAAATCCCCGCCGCCGACCACGTGGGCCGCTTTGGGTACAAGCGCTCGATCACGGTGGGCTGGACGTTGCGGATTGATTTTTATTTTGCCGTTGGTGGCCGTGCCGCTGCTGGATGGGCACATCAATCCGCAGAGTCAATTGGCGCTAATTATTGGCGCGCTGTTTTGTTTCAATCTCATTCGCGGCATTGCGAGCACGGCGTGGTTCCCGTGGATCACCGGTATCATTCCCGAACGGGTACGCGGGCGCTATCTCACGCGCGAGTCGGCGGCCAACAATATTGGTAGTTTTTTCGCGCTGATGCTGGCGGCGATGTATCTCGGGCGCGACGCTGTGCCGCATCAGTTTGCGGGGCTCTTTGCCTTTAGCCTGGTGATGGGCTTGGTGAGTTTATGGTTCATCCATCGCGTGCCCGATGCGCCCGTGGCCGAAGAAGATGCCCAAAGCAAACAACCAGTAAAGTGGCGCGAAATCATCCGGCATCAACCCTTTCGCAAATTGTTGTGGGTGAGTTTTATCTGGGCAATTTTTATGGGCGGGCTGTTGGGGTTCATCGTGAAATTTCTCAAGACCGGCGAAGGCGCGCTTCCGGATGACCGCGTGCTTTACGCCAGCGCCGCCAAATTTGTGGGCGGCCTGATTACCTTGTGGTTTTTGTATTCACGACTGGACCGGCTGGGCAGTCGGCCGCTGATGTTTCTCGCCCTCGGCATTTTGGGGCTGGTGATGGCGGTGTGGATTGGAATGAGCGGCGGCCAAATCCCCGTGCGCTTCGAATGGGTGTGCGGCGTGTACTTTGTGATGGGCTTCGGCTTCTGCACGTTTTATATGAGCCTCACCAAGCTTGCCATGGCCACGGTGCCGGAGCTGGGCAAGAGCCATTTCTTCG
Source organism: uncultured Verrucomicrobiae bacterium (assembly GCA_937775205.1). GTDB lineage: Bacteria > Verrucomicrobiota > Verrucomicrobiia > Limisphaerales > UBA1100 > JACNJL01. The sequence goes on from CALKBX010000005.1 coordinate 340,142, forward strand.
CGCTCTACTCAGTGGTCGGCAGCCTCGCCGTCGGCATTTTCCCAATTCTCTGGGGCATCCTCATCGACGCGCTCACTGGCGTGAAAGTGAACTGGCTCGGCCTCGAATGGAATCAATTCAGCATTTACTTTACCGCGCTGCTCGTGGTGTTGATCGCCACCGCCGTGCAAGTGCTGCGCGTGGAAGAACAAAAAGCGGCTCGTCTCAACGAATTGGTTTTCGATTTGTTGCGGAATAATCCACTGCGGGAATGGATGAGAAGGTAGGGGCACGCTTCGCGTGTTCACGGACGCGTAAAGCCAAATCGCGCACCTACCAAAATCACTCTACTAAAACATTTGTCCCCACTCGCACTAATTTCAACAATCGTTCCGCATTCCAGTTCGCAAGACGGAAACAGCCCAGCGAAGTCGTGCGGCCTATTTTTTCTGGATCGGGTGAGCCGTGGATGCCGTAGCCGGGTTGGCTGAGGCTGAACCACGCGGTGCCGATGGGATTGTTCGGCCCGGGCGGAATACTGAGCGATCCGCTGCCCGCGCGCGCCTCGGGGGTGTTGGGAAAACGCGTGGGATTAAACGTGTAATTGGCCGGGTGCGCCACGGCGGTGATGGCCAATCGGCCGACGGGGCGATTGGCCACGCGCGTGGCGATGGAGCAGGGGAACTGCGCCACAAGATTGGTGCTGCTGTCGTATACGCGCAGCGTTTTGGCGCGGAGCTGAATATGAATGAGCGCGCCCACGCCCGCCATCGTGCCGGGGCCGGCGGTGTTGGGAACCTTCACGGCAGTGCCCGCGCGTACGCCGGGCCAATGGACCAGCGGATTGATCTTCTGCAAATAGCGCGGCGAGCAATGATGTTTTTCGGCGACTAATTCCAACAGGCTTTCGTAATCCAAAACGACTTGGCGCGATTTTGCGGCCCAAGTTTTTCCCAGCGGCTGCGGCCGCGCGAGGTCGTTGGTGGAAACGCTGTACTGGGCGAACACCGGCGCGCGCAGTGTGAGCGCGCGGCGCGTGGCGGCATCGAGTCGGCCGCTGATGGGTAGCCGTTGCTGTTGTTGAAATGCTGCGATGGCCGAAACCGTTTGTGGCCCGCTCATTCCATCGATGGAGCCGGGCGAAAAACCGCGCCTGTCCAGCGCCACTTGAATTTCCAAATCACGCCCAGCCGCCACGGGGCGCGGGGTGAAGTTTGCGGTTAGGTTCGGGAGTCCTTCGCCGATGCGGGTGAGTCCGATTCGGGCGGCATCGGTGGCGTTGGTGTATACCCGCACGCCGCGTTGGGAAATCCATCGATTGGTCGCCGGACGCACCGGCACGCGCTCGCCTAAAACTGGCGCGGGCCGATTGGTCACCGTCATGCTCGGCGCGGGTTTTTTCTCCACCAGCTTTACTGCGGGCGGGTTTTTCACTGGCGCGGCGACCTCCTGGCGCTTACCGCCTTGCCACCAGCCGAGCCCCGCGGTGATTGCCATTAACGGCAAAGCCCACGCCAAATGATGCCACCACGGTCGCACCGGTGGCGGTGGAAACTGGGAACCAAAACCCTCCATAGCGATGGAGTAAAGCATAGTGGAGGGGGATACGCGAGACTGAAGTGAGGGAGGGGGAATGATCCGCCCTCAAAATCCCCAATCAATTCAAACGTCCGTCAATAAGTTTTGGTTATTGGGCCTTAGTCATTTTCCCACGCTGTCCTTTGTCCAACAAGTTGCCGGGGAATTCCAAATTGTGACCGCCGTTTACCAACACTGCTTCCTGCATCGTTGGGGCCCGCCCGTGGTCGCGCACGAGGTTGGCGCTGATGACGGCGTGGTGAACGTTGTCGAGATGCAGTGCGCGGTGTTTGGGGTTGAGTATTTGGCAGTTGGCCACGGTGATGTCGCTTGAATTGAAAATGCCAATCGCGCCGTCGGCTTTTGCCGTACCGGCTTGGCTGGATTCGATTATGAGCCCGTGGAGGTTGATGCCCGTGCTGTCTTTCACCAAAACTCCGTCGATGCGTGGGCCTTTGTAATCGGGATTGTAATCCAGATTATTGGAGCCGACCACCAAGTTGCGACAGCGCTCGATGAGGATGGTTCGCGCGGCGGCGGTGCCGAAGGTGTTGCCGGTTACCGTCACCCCGCGGCAATTTCGCAGCAGGAGGTTGTGAGTTTGGTTGGTGATGATGTTGCCGCTAATCGTCCACAGCCCCGCCTCGGTGGATTGCTCCGTGGGCGCGGCTTCGATGCGGATATTGGCGCCCGCGGGGCTGTACTTGGCCTGGATGGTGCACGAAGAAATTGTGACCTCGCGCACCTCCGCCTCGCGCGCATCGATCCACACATCGGCGCAGTCAGTTTCCTTCGCATCAAAATTATATTCGATGTCGCAGCCGGTGATTTGAAAATTGCGCACGCTGCTGCGCTGCACCTTGATGCCCGCGTGGCGATGGTAACTGATGTGGCAGCCGATGATATTGATTTGATGCAGATCACAACCATCGAGATAAATCCCAATCGCCCCCTTGCCCGCGCCATCGTAAATGTGGCAATTGGAAATAATAGGATTGCGATTGCGCGTGATGAGGTGGATGCCAATTTTGCATTTGCGAATGAGCACCCCCGTGAGCGTCGCTTGCATCGTGCGCTCCAACTGAATGCCGATGGCCTCCGGATGGTTGCCGACAATCTCAATGCCGCTCACCGTGGGCATTCGCTGGCTTTGCCAAACGTTGGGTTTCACCGAGCCGGGATCCGCCGTGCCGCCGTGCGTGCCCACCAACCGCAACGCCGGCCCCGGGCCATCCATCACAATCGTCGCCGTGCCGCCATCGCCGCTGATGCCGGTGAATCCCATTTTGTCCAAGTCCACCCGTAACGGTTTGGTAATGCGATAGGTGCCGGCAGGTATGACAATCAGCCGTTCGCCGTCATTGATCGCGTGCTGGAGTTCCGCGGTATCATCCGCCTTGCCATCGCCCACTGCTCCAAAATCTTTCACGTGCGCCATAAGCGAAGGGTAAAGGCCAGTTGATATTTCGCCAATGTTTTTGGTGCGCCTGAGATGCGGACTCGGTGCCGCGCTTGAATCTATAACGAGCTTCGAAAATCACTTCTTCCGCACGCGCCAAAATGACGGGAACCGCGGCAAGCCATTCTTCGTGAGGCCACGATAGCGGTAAGTGACCACTGCGCCAATTGGCGGAGGATTCTTGCGCTCGGTATTGGTGAAGCCCGTGCCCACGGAAAACTCGCGACCATCCTTCGCGCGCACGCGGAGGGAACCGAGCATCCCGTTGAATTTTCCTTTGCCCGGTTTGTGGCCGATGACGGTGGCTTCGGCGTCGTCGTGGGTTTTTACTTTCAACAATGTGCCCGAGCGTTTGCCTTCGTAGACTGATTCCGGCTCGCGAATCATCAACCCTTCGGCGCCGGATTTTACGATTCGGTCGCGCTCGGAAATCAAATGCGCCTTTCCTTTGCAACGCCACTGCGGAACCGGCCGCACGTGTTTGGCAGTCGCGGGCAGTTGGGTTTTCAAAAACACCATTCGCTTTTCAAACGTGCCCTTCACTTTCGGCGCGTCAAAAACCATGAACTTGATTTGCCGCCAACGCGCATCCGGCGTTTGCCGCCGCACTATGCTGACGGTGTCCTCAAACTTCCCACGACCCAGCCAAAGCTCCCCATCCAACGCAATGTCCTTGGGCAGCTCCGCCAAAAAATATTCCGGCGCGTGGATGGGTTTACCGCCGCGCGTCCACAACGCTTTCCCATCCCAAAACCCCCGCATCCCATCGTACTTCTCACTAATCCACCAACCGGTGGGGTCAATGGATTCGTTCCAAGTTTTTGCCAGCAATAACTTCGGGGCCTCCTCAGCGGCGGAAATGGATTGGCAGAAAAACATCACACAAATGAATAACAGTGGTTTCATAGTTGGAAACCTCCCTCAAGCGACAAGCGTTGTCAACGGGCCAATTTTTCTACGCCAGCACTTCTTTTATCACGTGCCCGTGCACGTCGGTGAGGCGGCGTTCGGTTCCGTTTTGGCGGTAACTGAGGCGTTCGTGGTTTAATCCCAGAAGGTGGAGGGCGGTGGCGTGGAGGTCGTGGACGGTGACGGGATTTTGTTCGGCCTTCCAGCCGAAGGGGTCGGTGGCGCCGTGGGTGTGGCCGCGTTTGACTCCGGCGCCGGCGAACCACGCGGTGAAGCCGTCGGGGTTATGGTCGCGTCCGCTCGCGCCTTTTTGGAAAGTGGGCATCCGGCCGAATTCGCTGCAGCAAAAAACCAAAGTGTTTTCGAGCAGGCCGCGTTGTTTGAGATCGCGCAGGAGCGCGCCGGTGGGTTGGTTGAAGATGGGGCCGTGCACATCGTATTGCGCGGTGAGTTTTTTGTGGCCGTCCCAGTTGCTGGTTCCTTCGCCGCCGGTTTGGTAGCTGCCATTAAAAAGCTGCACGAAGCGCACGCCTTTTTCCAGGAGCCGCCGGGCGAGGATGCAGTTGCGGGCGTAGTCGGCTTTGTGTTTCGTTTTCGTGTCGTCGGCGCCGTACATTTTTAGAATGTGTGCGGGTTCGCGGGAGAGGTCGCTCACGGCGGGGATGCTCGTTTGCATACGGCCGGTGATTTGGTAGGCGGCAATGCGCGCGGCGAGGTCAGTGTCGCCGGGGAAACGCTCGAGGTGGCGGCGGTTGAGCGACTGGATGAGGTCGCGCGCGGCGCGGTCGGCAGTGACTGGGATAGACGCGGGCCGTGCAAGATTGCGCACGGGGTGGGTGCTATTGAAATCTACGCCTTGATACGCGGCGGGCAAAAAACCGGGAGCCCAATTGTTGACGCTGCTTTGCGGTTTGCCGCGCGGATCGGGGATGGCCACGTAGGCGGGCAGCGATTCGTTTTCGCTGCCGAGCGCGTACGTCGCCCACGCGCCCATGCTCGGAAAACCGTCGGCGGTGAAGCCGGTGCTCATAAAATTTTCACCCGGGCCGTGGCTGTTGGTTTTGCCTTTCACCGAGTGCACCCAGCAAATGTCATCGGCAAACTCGCCAATGCGGCTGACGAGATCGCTGACCATTTTCCCGCTCTGCCCATAACGCCGGAAAGGATACAGCGGCCGCGTGAGATTCCCCTGTTGTCCCTGCGAAGTAATGAAGCCATCGGCGCCCGGCAACGGCTGGCCGTGGCGCTTGGCCAGTTCGGGTTTGTAATCCCAAGTATCCATTTGGCTGATTGCGCCGCTGCAAAAAATGACAAGAACCTGTTTAGCCTTGGGCGAAAAATGCGGCGGCCGCGCGGCGTGTGGGCGCGTGGGAAGGATGTCCGGCCGAATGGGCTGCGCTGCCAGCAACCGGTCACGCTGCAGCAAATCCAGCAACGCAATGCCGCCCAACCCCGTGGCGGCTTTGCCGAGAAATGAACGACGGTCAAGCATCACGGGATGGTGATAAATTCGTGGGTGTTGAATAATGCGCGGGCGAGGGCGGGGAGACCGTGGTCGGCGGCCAGTTTTTTGGCGGCGGCCAGTTCGTGGATTTCGGGGACACGGCCGAGGGTGAGGTGGAAGGCGCGGCGCACTTGGGCTTCGACATTTGGGCCGGCATCTTTTTTCACTCGCGCGGCGAGGTGATTGGCTTGGTCTAACATGAAGGGGCTGTTCAACAGGTTCAGCGCCTGCATGGGGGTGGTGGATCGGCCGCGGCGGGGGACGGATTGGTTGCCGTCGGGGCAGTCGAACGCGCCGAACACGTCATCCAGTTCCTGCCGGAATTTGGTGGCGTACACCATGCGGCGCCAGTCGGCGGGGCCGAATTTTTGTTTCGGAAAATAGTGGCGCACATTTTCTTTTTGAATCTCAAACAGGCTGAAGCCCGGGCCGCCCATCGCGAGGTCGAGCTTGCCGGAGGCGGCGAGGATGCTGTCGCGGATGGCCTCGGCCTCCAATCGGCGCGGCGGGAAACGCCACAGCAACCGGCTTTGGGCATCGCGCTTGAGCGCGGCGGGCAGGGGCGCGCTGGATTGCGTGAAGGCGCGCGAGCCGAGGATGCGCCGGTGCAGATGCTTGAGCGACCACCGATGCGTGATAAAATCCGCCGCGAGCCAATCGAGAAATTCCGGGTGCGTGGGCGGCGCGCCGTTGTGGCCAAAATCGTTGGGCGTGTCCACCAAGCCCGTGCCAAAATGATACTGCCAAACGCGATTCACGATGACACGCGCGGTGAGCGGATTTTCGGGGCTCACAATCCACTCCGCCAACGCCGTGCGCCGCGTCGCCTCCGTGGCCTCGGCGGCAAAGCGCGCGCCGTTGAATTTCAACAACGTGCCCGCCGCCACCGCCTCGCGCGGCTGCATGGCATCGCCGCGGTGCAGCCGAAAGACCTTCGGTGGTTTCGCAAATTTGCCCGCGTAAGCCAGCGAACCGGTCTCGATTTCGGCCAATTCCTTCCGCAACACCGCGTGCCTTTTTAACAGGGCCGTGGTTTTAATCTTTTGCACCTCGGTCAAATCCTTCCGCGCCGCCACGGCGTTGGCATCGAATTTTGTCCCAAAGGGCACGCGGCTATTCGAGGACGCCACCACTCGCCATTGGCCGGGAGCGGATTCGATTTCGATTTTATAATTCGTCGGCAGGCGGTCCCGGAGTTTGCCTTGGCGGTCGCGCTGCCACACGATGCGCTCGATGCGCGCCGGTTTCAAAAAAGTAATTTGCACCCAGCCCTTGCCGCGCGCGTTGGAAATCCAACTGCGGGAGTTGCCAAACTTTCCATCGATGAGGTGCGCGAGCTTGTGCTTGGGGTTGTTGGCGAAGTTGCCGGAGGATTTCAGTGTGCCACCGAGCGCCACGTTTTTATTGTCCTCACCGAATACTTCCAGTTCGTCAATGCACGGCTCGCCTTGGTTGGATGTGGCGAGGACGGTGAAGCGCACGGACTTGGCTTTGACCGGCGCAAAAAATTCCTCGTTGCGGTCGTAGGCGACCGGCGGTTTGAGCAGTTCGGCCAATGATTTTTCGACTGCCTCCAATTCCGCCAGCAACTTTGTTTTGCGCTGGAGTTTATTTTTGCTGCCGATGGTTCGGTCGGCATGTTGTACGCCGCCGAAGATGGCGGTCATTGCGTAAAAATCATTTTGCGATACGGGGTCAAACTTGTGATTGTGACAACGCGCGCAGCCGAGTGTGAGGCCGAGGAAAGTCGTGCCTGTGGCGTTGACCATTTCGGCGAGGTCATTTTGCCGGAGCGTGGCTTGATGCGCGGGGTCACTGCCGAGCACCATATCGTGAGGCCCGGCGACAATGAAGCCGGTGGCCGCCTCCGCCCCGAAGGTACCGCCCGCGAGCTGTTCTTTCACAAACTGATTGTACGGCTTGTCGGCGTTGAAAGAGTCGATGACGTAATCGCGATAACGCCACGCGTGCGGCCGTTCGCGGTTCATTTCAAACCCGTGGCTCTCCGCGAAGCGCGCCACGTCCAGCCAATGCTGCCCCCAGCGTTCGCCATAGCGCGGACTCGCCAGCACGCGCTCGACAAGCTTGGCGTACGCGCGCGGATCTTTATTTTCCACAAACGCCGTCACCTCCGCCGATGTCGGTGGCAGCCCGTGCATCACGAGATACAGCCGCCGAATGAGCGTTCGCTTGTCCGCCTGCTGCGAAAACTTCAGCCCCTTCGCCTCCAGTCGCACCCACAAAAACGCGTCCATCGGATCCATAAACCGCGGCGTCCCCGGTTGTCGCAACGGCTTGAACGCCCAATGCTCCATCGGGTCGGCGATCTGCGCGCCCGCGTCATCCGGCCAGTCCGCGCCCTGATCGATCCACGCGCGAATGAGGCCCACCGTTTTGTCCTCAAGCAAATCCCCCTTTGGCGGCATTAGCACCTCCTCGTCCAACCCGGAAATAAAATGCACCAAGGGGCTCTCCGCGCTTTTGCCGGGGATGATCGCCGCGCCGATTTCGCCGCCTTCGAACGCCCGCGCCTTTACGTCGATGCGATAGTCACTCTTTTGCTTGTCCGGCCCGTGACATTTCACGCAGTGCTTTTTGAAGATCGGCAAAATCTCCTTCACGAAATTCACCTCATGCTTGGCCGGCGGCGGGAGTTCATCGACGTCAATCGCGCCCAATCCGCCAACGAACGTGAGCAGCAAAGAGGCAAAGGCAATGCGTGAGTAAAATATTTTCATTGAAATGATTGATCCGTGCCAGCTTCGGCCGTCCCAGTTGCGGGAAATGGACGACGTCGGCGGTGAAGGCGTTCAACAAAGTTTCGCCCGTTTCCGTGCTGGCGGCGGCGGGCACGCCGATGTGGCCGGGGGCAGAGAGCCTCGACATCGGGCCATTTCATCTCGGCGAGCTTCATGGGGGGGAAGTCAAGCAAGAGAGACGTTGGAAGGCAAGAACAAGCCGATGAGGTTGACGTATTTTTTGAGATATTTCTTGCCAGAACGATTGGTATTTATTTCTACTGAAGGCCGCTTATGTTGAGTCCTGCTTTCAAAACTCGAATCCGCTATCAATTCGACACCTTTTTGGCAAAGGGCGGCAGTAACATTTTCATCAGTTTGTTTTTTGTGTTTCTCGTGACGTTGGTGACGATTGCGTTGTTGCGGGGGATTTTGTTGTGGGCGGTTCCGTCGGAATTGTCTTCTGAAGTGGATCAGAGTTTCCTGCGGCAACTGTATGTCATTTTTTTGGAAATGACGGATCCCGGGAATATGAATATCGATACGAACTCCGGGGTGGGATTCAAGGCGATGGCGATTTTGGCGGGCTTGGCGGGGGTGGTGATTTTTTCGGCGTTGATTGCGGTGATCACTACGGCCTTGGATGCCAAGGTTGATGAGTTGAAAAAGGGGCATTCCCAAGTGGTGGAATCGGATCACACGCTAATTTTGGGCTGGAATGATCGCGTGACGGAAATTATCCGTGAGCTAATCATCGCCAATGAAAGCGAGCGGGACGCGTGCGTGGTGATTTTGTCTGAGCACCCCAAGGAAGAGATGGATGATTTTTTGGAATTGCGAATGCCGGACCGGGGCACCACTCGAATTGTCACGCGCACGGGGGGGGTGTCCTCGTTGTTGAATTTGGAAACCGTGTCGATGGGCACCAGCAAAAGCGTCATCGTGCTGGGCAACTGCACGGACGCTTCCCCGGCGGCGGATCGCGCGGCCAGCGATACGCGCGCGATTAAAACCCTCCTCGGCGTGATGGCAATCAAGCCTGTGGAAAGCGAGATTGTGGTGGTGGCGGAAGTGTACGAGGCGCGCAATCGCGAAATCGTGAACAACATCACGAAGGGCGAAGTGATCACTTTCGACGCGCTGGATATTCTCTCCAAGATTCTGGTGCAAACTTCCCGCTCCAATGGCTTGAGCGTGGTGTACTCGGAGATTATGAGTTTTGATGGCTGCGAAATGTATTTCTCCGAGGGTGACTGGGGCGGCGCGCGGTTCGGCGCGATGCAGTATCATTTTCCCGACGGCGTGCTGATGGGCATTCACCGGGCGGACGGGGAGTTGCTGATCAATCCGCCGGTGGAAACACCGGTGCAGTCGGAGGATGACTTGCTGATTTTGGCCGATGACGATTCCACCATTGAATGTCGGCGGGAACCCGTTGCGCCGCATCGCGATCTGCAGCCGGTGACGCATCGGGAGGAGGTGGGTGTCGAGCGCGAGCTGATCATTGGCTGGAATCCCAAAACAATGATCATCATTCGTGAGTATAATGATTATGTGAAGGAGGGATCGCAAATCGAGGTGCTCATCCATCTCGCCCAAGGCGAGGTGGACGGCGGCTCGATCCAATTTCGCGAGGCTCAAAAACAATTGGACGTAATGAAAGCCAGCCTGCCCAATCTCACGGTGGCATTGTGCGAGGCGGATCTGATGGCCAACGGGGTTTATGATGAGCTGGACTTGTCGGAATACGACAACGTGCTGGTGCTCAGCCAGGGCGGCGATGGCGCGGATCCGGAAAAAGTCGATTCTGAAACGATTATCATTTTGCTGATGCTGCGCAATCAACTGGAGCAGCTTCCGCCCGGCCAGCCGCGGCCCAAGCTGATTACCGAGGTGATGGATTCCAAAAACCAGAGCCTCGTGGCTCGCGCGGGCGTCAATGACTTCATTATTTCCAACCGCCAGATGAGTATGCTCGTCGCCCAAATCAGCGAGGAGCCGGATATCCTGCGCGTGTACGACCAGATTTTTTCCGAAGACGGCTCGGAAATTTATATCAAATCAATTGGATTATATTTCGATGAATTTCCCGTGAAAGCCACCTTTGCCGACCTGATATCCGTCGCCCAAAACCGCGAGGAAACCTGCCTCGGCGTCAAACTCCACCAACACGAGGGCGATCTCGATGAAAATTACGGCGTGAAATTGATTCCCGAAAAAAACACCGTGTATGAGTTGACCGCCGAGGATCACTTGGTGGTGCTGGCCGAGGATGAATTTTAGCCGAGCCAGTACGAATTCCTAAACACGATAGAATCAAAACAAACAAAAAATGAAAAAACACCTATTCACCAATAAGATCGCCCCGGTTTTTCTGTGCGCCTTTGCTGTCGCTGTGTCTGCAAAGGACATCAAGTCGAAGCCTTACCCTTTGAAGGTCTGCATCGTTGCCGGGAACAAATTGGGGAGTATGGGGAAGCCGGTGACGATTGTTCACAAGGGGCAGGACGTGGAATTCTGCTGCAAGGCGTGCATCAATAAATTCACTAAGGAGCCAGTAAAATACTTGGTTAAGTTGGATGCGCAACCCGCCAAGCGAATTGAGCACACGAAGGATTCGCTGGACGTGGTGAAGGCGCGGCTGGCGAAGGGCACCGCTGTGCTCATCGATGTGCGTGAACCTTTTGAGTGGAAGGACGGCCACATCAAAGCCGCCACGCTTGTGCCGCTGAGCGATCTTCGCGAGGCTAAGGATGACGCGGAGTTTGCAAAAAAGCTGACGAAGAATCTGCCCGCCAAAAAAATCATTTACCTCCACTGCCGTTCCGGCGGCCGCGTGTTGGCGGCCACGCCCATTTTACGCGCAATGAATTTCGATGTACGCCCACTCAAGGCCGGTTACAGTGTCCTCGTTAAAGCTGGTTTTGAGAAAGCCAAATGAGGAAACCCACCAGATTTATTTCGCTAATTTCTTTCGAATCAAAGCCGACTGTTGATCATCGAGCACTTGCCAGCAGGCGAGGCCGTTGCCGACGAGGTCCCACTCGTCAAATTCCCATACGACCTTCTTGTCGTGGGTAATCTCAAAAATCTGTGGGTTTTTGTCACCTGCGTGGCAGTTGCCAATTAGGCGGTTGCCGTTTTTGAGTTCCTGGAGGCAGGTCATCCAGCCGAGGCCGATTTTGGTGCCGGGGACTTTGTCTTTGATTTCCCACACTACTTTTTTGGCGGGCGTGACCTCGACGATGCTTTTGCCGCCGCCGGAGGCGATGAGGGTGTTGCCGTTCTTCAGGCGAATGGCTCCATAGACCCGGGTATTGATGAGGTAATCCCAAACCACCTTTCCGTTGCGGTCATACTCAGTAACCACCCCGGGTTGTTCAGAACAAACGAGCAGCGTGCCGGTGGGAGTGTGGCGTGCCCAGCGGGTACTGGTTGTGCCGCCGGGCTTGAGTGGGAACTGATGAACGAGTTTTCCTTTCTTGTCGACCTCGATCACGCGACCAACGCGGCTCTCTACAATCATGGTGTTGCCATTTTTCAAACGCGCAAAGGCGTGCACGTCAACGCGCTTGCCGGCGTTGCCGTTTTGTTTGGCGGAGTCGTAAGTCCACACCACCTTTTTGGCGAGGGTGATTTCCTTGAGCGTGGTCCAAGTATCATGAAATAAAATATTCCCATTTGGCAGCAGATGCACATCGTGATGCCCCGTGTGGCCGCGCTGGGGCCCGGCGGTTTTGTGCGACCAAATGACTTCGCCCTTGGCGTCAGTGATGGCGAGAATGTTTTTTCCGTAGGACGCACCGACGAGCACCAATCGCTCGGCGTGAGCGGTGAGTAGGGAAAGTGAAAAGGCAAAGGCGGTTAGCAGTGGAAGGAGTGATTTCATTTGCGTTGAGGATCCTGTTTTTATTGGGGGCATGCAAATCATTTTATGCTGTCGCGACAAACTCGCATCATGTTGCCGCCGATGATTTTTCGAATTTCATCATCTTTGTATCCGCGTTGCACAAGGCCAACGGTGAACAGCGGCCAGTTGGTCCAGGCGATCGAAAGGCGGGCCTGCGGTTGAGGGCGCAGGCTCCCCACGGGCCAGAAGTAACGCCATTGGGTACGGGATCTTTGTAATTTAGGAATCTTGGCCGCTTCTGCTGCTTGGTTTCGGGAGGTGTATGAAACATCGGAGCCAATGCCGACGTGGTTGATGTTGGTGGTCTTGATGACGTGATCAATGTGGTTGAGGAAAGCGTTGATATCACCTGGGTTGCCGAGAAAACTTGGGATGCACGCGATGCCGGTGAGTCCGCCGGTGTTGGCGACGGCTTTGAGGACTTTGTACGGCTTGCCGCGGATGTGTTTGTGCAAATCTGCCGCGCAACTATGGCTGGCGGGGTCAAGCTACACGGCCTAATGATGAACTTGTGGTTTGGGGTTAGGCAATCAACCCCGTGGCGACTTTACCGCCTTTGGGGCCAGTGAGGCGGTGATGGCGGCCGGCGTGGTGGTAGCTGAGCCGGTTGTGCTCCAGCCCCAACAGGTGGAGGATGGTGGCGTGGAGATCGTGGAAATGAACTTTGCCATCGACCGCCGCCGAGCCGGTGTCGTTGGTGCGGCCGTGAATGTGGCCGCGTTTGGCACCGCCGCCGGCGAGCCAGAAGGTGAAGCCGCGGGCGTTGTGGCCGGTTTCGTTTTTGCCGTCGCCGGGGGTGAGGCCGGGCCGGCCGAATTCGCCGCCCCACACGACGAGCGTTTCATCGAGTAATCCGCGCGATTCGAGGTCGCCGAGCAGTGCGGCGATGGGGGCGTCGGTGGTTTCGCAGTTGGCGCGCAGATCGCGCCGATGCCATTTGTGCTGATCCCAACTGCCGTGGTTCACCTCGATGAACCGCACGCCGGCCTCGGCGAAGCGGCGGGCGAGCAGACATTGGCGGCCAAAATCAGTCGCGCGGCAGGTGCCAACCGTTTGCTTCACGCCCACGCGGTATCGTTCGAGCGTGGCTTTGGATTCGGTGCTGAGGTCGAGCAACTTTGGCGCAATGGTTTGCATTCGGAATCCGAGTTCCATCGTTTCGATGATCGACTCAAGCTTGGCATCGTACGGCCGACTCGCGGCATGCTCTCGGTTGAGCGCCTGCACGAGGTCGAGTTGGCGGCGTTTGTCCGCGGATGAAAGATGCGTGCCGCCGATGTTCGGAATGCTGGCCTTGGAAAAATCTTCACCATTGATGCCGATCGGTGTGCCTTCGTAGGCCGGCGGCAGGAATGCGGCGGAGTAAGTGGAGGGCTTGGCGGTGTTGAGGCTGATGAGGCCCGGCAGATTTTGGTTTTCCGTGCCGAGGCCGTAGTTGATCCACGCGCCCATGCTCGGGCGGCGGCGGAGGCGTTCGCCGGTGTGCAGCTGCAAAAATGATTGCGCGTGGTTGCCGGTATCCGCGTGCATGCCGTTGATGACGCAGAGCTTGTCCGCGTGCTTCGCGGTCTCGGGCAGCAACTCGGAAATCCACAGGCCGCTGTCGCCGTGTCGTTTGAAATCAAACACCGATCCCGGATGTGCGGCGTTGGTCAGCTGCGGTTTGTAATCAAATGTATCCATGTGCGCCGGGCCACCGGACATGCAAAGAAAAATCACGCGCTTGGCGCGAGCGGGCAGCGGCGGTGGCTTGGGTGCGAGCGGTTTTGCGGCTTCCGCCAACAAGGCCGACATCGCGAGGTAGCCAAAACCACACGAGGCCTGCCGAAGCATATCACGGCGCGAAACGGATGTGGGCTGTGCGTTCATCAATCGATGTACCGAAACTCCGAGGTCGTCAGTAGCGCCTGGCAAATGGTGGCCCAGGTTGACGTTTCGTTTCCAGGATTGCGTGTTTCAGTTTGCAAAGTGTTTACCAGTTTAATGACCCGTCGCGTTTCAGCCCGGCTGGGATTTCGCTGTAGCGCGCGGCGGAAGGCCCAGCGCACACGGCTGGCGGGATCGGCTCCGGCCTTGTCGAGCAGTTGGACGGCGAACCGGCGCGACTGCTTCACCACCATCTCGTTGTTCATCAAATACAACGCGCTGGTCGGTGCGGTGGTGACGTGGCGTTGGCCCATAGGTTTCACGCCGGTGGGCAGATCGAAGGCGGACAGCTCCGGCGGCGGTGCGTGGCGCAGGAGGCAAAGGTAAATGCTGCGGTGAGTGCTGGGGCGATGGATGACAGCCGATTCGCCGGGAGGCCAGTTGATCAGCACGTCGAGCTGGCTGACATCGGAGCCGTGGCGCGGGGCGCGGTTCAGCTGGCCGCTGGCGGCGAGGATGCTGTCGCGCACGCTTTCGGCATCGAGCCGGCGGCGGTGGTGGCGCGCGAGCCACCGGTTGTCGGGATCGGCCCGCACCTGCGCGGCGGTGGGTTGGCTGCCGAGTTGGTAGGTGCGGCTGAGGACGATAGCGCGGATGAGTTTTTTGACGGACCACTTTTCGGCTATGAACCGCTGCGCCAAATGATCGAGCAATTCCGGATGTGTTGGGCGCGCGCCGTACACGCCAAAGTCATCGGGCGTGTCAACAATTGCCCGGCCGAAGAGGTGCAGCCAAACGCGGTTGACCATCACGCGTGCGGTGAGTGGATGCGACGGATGCGTGAGCCACTGCGCGAGTTGTCGGCGGCCGCTTTGTTTGGAGTCAATGCTCACCGCGTCGGCCATTTTCGTGGCTGAGAGAAACCCGCGCGGGACGGCCTCGCCGAGCTTGTTGGATTCACCGTTCTTGTTGATCTTGGCATCGGCTGGTTTTTTGCCCTCGCGTACGCCCATGGCCAGATTGCTCGGCGCGGGCTTGGGTGATTTTTGCGGCGCCAATTTTTTGCCACTGCCTTTGGGCCGGCCCGATGCGGTGTGCAACTGCAAAATCTCCGCGGGGTCGAGTGCACGTGGGAACAGCGCAAACTCCGCCATATTGCCCTCGAGGGTGAGGCTGAAATAGTCGTTGCGACCGCCAATGAAAATATCGCGCGCTCCCCGAGTGGTCACCGGCATTTCCGTCTTCAATTCCGACTCGGCATTTCCGTTGAGGTAAAGCGTTGCACGTTTGCCATCGCGGACAAATACCAGATGATTCCACGTGTTCGGCGGCACAATGGTTTTGCCTTTGATCGATACGCCGCCGTTGCCATTGAAGACAAACAGTTTTCCCGCGTGTGGATTATTTTTGTAATTGCCGCCAATGCCCACCTGATCGCCGGGCGCACCGTTGGCACCCTTGGGGCCGCGTGAAAAAAGATAGGCCGTCACGGCCCGCGCGTTGTTCTCGAGATCATTGCGAAACCAAAACGAGACGGTGTACGCATCGACATTTTTTTTGAGCTGCCCCTCGAGCCAACCCCCGCCAAAAGCGCCGGCGTTGTCGGCGGAAAATTTAACGTCTTGTTTCACCGTGAACCCCTTCGGTGCGGACTGGAAATTCAGGTGCAACTCCGGTTTCAGAGTATCAATCGCCGTGTGATAATTCTCGGCAAATTTCGGTACGCCGGCGGTGGCCGCCAATGTGGGGTCCGGCCTCGCGTCCTTGCGCGTCATTGTTTTAAGCTGATGCAACGCAGTGGCCGGTGCGGTGAGTTTTTCGTTGGCGGCTTTGCCCCAGAGGGTTTCGGTGCTGGTGAAGATTCCGGCCAACGCGTAGTAATCGCGCGTGGGGATGGGGTCGTGTTTGTGATCGTGGCAGCGCGCGCACGCCACGCTGAGGCCCATCACCGCGGTGCTCACCACGTTGATTTGGTCCGCCACCACGTCCATATCGAAATTTTGATTCATCGCCTTGGCCGGCTTGGATCCGATGGCGAGAAATCCGGTGGCCACGAGGTTGCGGTCGCGCTCGGTATCGCTCTTGGCCGGCAATAAATCTCCGGCAATTTGTTCGGTGAGAAAACGATCGTATGGTGTGTCGCGGTTGAACGCCTCGATCACGTAATCGCGATAGCGCCATGCGTGCGGGAAAGAGGCGTTACGGCCAAGGCCGTCGTTGCCGTTGGATTCGCCAAAGCGCGCCAAATCCAGCCAATGCCGCCCCCAACGCTCGCCAAAATGCGGCGAAGCGAGCAGTTGATCGACCAGTTTTTCGACCGCCTTCGGGCGATCATCCGCGCACTCTTTTCGGAACGCTTCCACCGCCTCAACTGTCGGCGGCAAACCGGTGAGGTCAACATACATTCGCCGAATCAGCACCGTCGGCGTGGCGTCGTCCGCGGGCTTTAGTTTCTCCTGCGACAACCTCGCGAGCACAAACCGATCCAGCGGATCACGCGTCCAGCGGGAATTTTTGACGCGGGGGACAATCGGTTGGGAGATCGGCTGGAACGCCCAAAGCGAATCGTTGGTCTGCGGATCTGCCGCGACTGGCCACGGCGCACCGAGTTTTATCCAGCGCTCGAAGTCACGAATCACCTGTTCGGCCAGCGGTTTGTGGTGCGGTTTCTTTTCCGCCGCGCGCAGCATCGCCACAATCGCTGCCGCCTCGGCGACCGCCAACGGCGCATCGAGCTTCACCGTGTTGTTTGTTTTCGCCGAGTGGCATTCCAAACACTGTTTAACCAACACCGGCCGAATTTGCGTCTCAAAAAAATTGCGGTCTTTTGGCGAAATGCTCTCGGCATTCACAACCATCGCTTCATCAATCAGCAATGGAAGCAACAACAGGATGAACGTACGTGAACTCATTTTTCCCGCCGCAGCGTAAGGATTTTAATGTGCTGGGTCAAAGCCGAAAGGAGGGGTCGGCAACCATAATGATTGGCGAGGGTATTCGAATCCATCAAACATCATCGATGGTTTTGATGCGTTTGGCCAAATCCCCCAGTTGATCCTCGGGGTCGAAGAGCAGCGGATAAAAATCGCCTTCCATTTTTTGGCCTTTGGGGAGCATGGGGAAATTGTTGGTGCCGGGGCTGTTCTCGCCTTCAAAATTCGAGGTCACCCCGTCGGCGAGCACGTTGATGACGGTGGCGCGGCGTGGGCGATTGGATTTATTTTCATACGAGCCGTGCATCATCAGTGGGTGATGAAAACTGCACTCGCCTTTTTTTAGCACGACGGGGCATTGGTTTTCGAAATCGGAAACCTGTTCCGGTGTGAGCACTTCGCGGACGGAATCCATGTCACCGGCGAGGCCGGTTTTTTCCAGCAAGCCCCATCGATGGCTGCGCGGGATGTAATGCAGGCAGCCGTTTTCCTCGGTGGCATCGTCGAGCCCAATCCAGCAGGTGAGATGTGCCATCGGTTGGGTCCACGTCCAATACGAAAAATCCTGATGCCACGCCACCACGCCGCCGTGTTTGGCGGGTTTGCTGAAAAGTTGGTCATGGAAAAGACGGAATTTTTTGCCCAACAACTGATACGCCGGCAACAGAAAGGCGGGGTTCCAAAGAATGTCGTGAAACGCCGGCCGAACTCGCCACGCGCCCAACGCGTGGAATAAAACCGAATCGGGGTCACCCGATTCGTTGCTGTGATATTCGTAAAACAACTCGTGCCCCTCGTGATGGGGATCGGTCATCTCCGCCAACTCCGCTCGCAGCACACCAATCTGTTCGTCACTCAGCAGCCGAATGCCATTCACGAAACCGTGTTCCTTGAAATGAACGAGCTGCTCATCAGAAAGCAAATGGCGTTCCCAGTCCGCGGATTCCGTCGGCCGGGGGAAAAGGTCAGTGATCGGTTCGTGCTGTAACGCGAGGTCGTTGCTCATGGCTCGGCGGAAATTAACAGCGAACTGTCGTGGCGTCGAGTCAGGCAATCAGCTTTTCAATCACATGCCCGTGCACGTCCGTCAATCGCCGGTCTATGCCGTTATGTGGGACGGTGAGGCGCTTGTGGTCGATGCCGAGGAGGTGGAGCATGGTGGCGTGAAGGTCGTAGACTTGCGTGGGGTTCGCGCGGTCGAGGGGTTTGTAGCCCCACTCGTCGCTTTCGCCGGCGATAGTCCCGCCACGGATGCCGCCGCCGCAGAGCCAGTTGGTGAACACATACGGGTTGTGGTCGCGGCCCTTGCTGCCTTGCGTGCTGGGCATGCGGCCGAACTCGGTGGTCCAGTGGATGATTGTGTCCTCGAGCAATCCGCGTTGTTTTAAATCTTGGATGAGCCCAGCGGCGCCGCGGGCCATGCCGAGGGCGAGCGGCGCGTGGTCGCGCTCAATGTCCTCGTGGCTGTCCCAGTTGCGGCGGGGGAAACTGTTGTCGTTGCCGGACCAAATTTGCACGAAGCGCACGCCGCGCTCAATGAGTCGCCGAGCCATCAAACATTTGCGGCCGAAATATTCTGTCTCCTCGGGCACGTTGATTTTGTCGGGATACTTTTTCTGCGTGCGGTCAAGACCGTAAAGCTTGAGCACGTGCGCGGGTTCCTTCGCGATGTCGAGTGCCTCAGTGGCGGAGAGTTGAAGGCGCGCGGCGAGTTCGTAGGTTTTGATGCGCGCCTCGAGGCGGTCATCGCCCACGCGGCTTTTGGCGTAGCCTGCGTTGAGACGGTTGATGAGGTCGATGCCGGCGCGATGGCTTGCCTTCGTTACGAAGCCGACCTTGGGATGCAAATCGGGAATGGGATTTTCGCGTTGCGGAAAAATCGTGGTGCCCTGCGTGCTGGTGGGCAGAAACGCGCTGGCCCAATTCTTCGGGCCGTTGGAGGCGTACCCGCGATGGTCGGGCAACACGACAAAAGTCGGCAGATTTTCATTCTCGCTACCCAGCGCGTAGCTTACCCACGCACCCATTCCTGGAAATCCCGGCCGCTGAAAACCCGTCGCCTGCAAGTACGTGGCCTGACTGTGCACGCCGGTTTTGCCGACGAGATTATGCACAAACGCCATCTCATCCACCACCCCGCCCAACGGCGCGACGATGTCCGAGAGAAATTTGCCCGACTGTCCGTAGCGGCGGAATTCAAATGGTGACCGCATCCACGGCCCGAGCCCATTTTGAAACGCCTCCACGTGCTCGCCGAAATCGCTCTTCTCCCCGTGATGCTTAATGAGCGCCGGCTTAAAATCAAACGTATCCAAATGACTCGCCGCCCCGCCCATGAAAAGTTGGATCACCCGCTTCGCTTTCGGCGGATGATGCAACGTGCCACTGAGCATCCCGCTGCCGAGCAACGGCTCCCGTCCGAGCATCGAAGCCAACGCCAACCCGCCGAGGCCGCCGCCGGATCGCCACAGGAAATCTCGACGGTTCGATGGAGCCTCGGCAGTTTTTTTATGGAACGGCGATGTGTTCATCCGGTTAATCCATGTACGTAAACTCACTCAAATTGAAGAGCACGCGGCAGAGGTTGGGGAGGCCGTGTTGTTGGGCATATTTTTCGAGGGCGGCCAATTCCGTTACGGTCGGCGGGCGGCCGGTGGTGAGTTGGTGGGCGCGGCGGATTTGGGCGCGGAGGGTTTTGGCTTCTTTTTGCAGACGCGCGGCGAAGCGGTTGGACATTTCGAGGGTGAACTTGTTATTTAATAGACTGAGGGCTTGGAGGGCGGTGAGGGTTTCGCCGCGCTGGGGGGTGCTTTGGCTGGAATCGGCGCAGTCGAAGGTGGTCATGAAGGGGTCCGGCTGGGAACGGACGATGAAACGATACACCGAGCGGCGATGGCTCTTGGGATCGGCGGGGTCGAATTTGTGGTATTCGTAGTGCGGTGAGTGCGCCGTTTTTTCCAGAGCGAAAAGATAAAATCCGGGGCCGCCCATTTTTTTATTGAGCGCGCCGCTGGTGGCGAGGATCGAGTCACGCAGCTCCTCGGCCTCGAGGCGGCGGCGGTTCATGCGCCAGAGGTAGCGGTTGTTGGAATCAATCTCGGCGAATTGATTGTTGACGGTCGAAGTCTGTCGATAGGTGGCACTGGTGACGATCAACTTGTGCAAGTGCTTGAAGCTTCCGCCTGAATCGCGGAACTCCACCGCCAGCCAGTCGAGTAATTCTGGGTGACTTGGGAGAAGCCCCATTCGGCCGAAGTCATTGGGGGATCCCACAATGCCCTGACCGAAATGCCAGAGCCAAATTCGATTGGCAATGGAACGCCAGGTGAGCGGGTTGTCTTTGCGCGTGATCCATTTGGCCAGCGCGGAGCGCCGCGCGGATTCAGCATGATCTGTCGGCAGCTTGAATTCGAAATTTTCATCTTTAAAAATCGGCAACGTTCCCGGTCGCACATCACCGCGTGGTTCCTGAATATTACCGCGATGCAGCACCTTGATGTTGCGCGGTTTGCCTTGGGTAGGCTTGAAGTTGCCCTGCAGTTTGAAATCTGTCGCGGCAGCATAAACCATCTGGCCCTGAGGGATGGACTTCAATTCCTTTGTGGCCGCGGCTATTTGACCCTGTAATTTTTTGCGGCGCGCCTGCCGTTCAGGCGTTTGAAGTTTAGCAGCAATTCTCTGCCGTTCGGCTTGTGCTTTTTGTAAGGCACCAATGGCTTTCACATCGGTGGCAATCGGAAAATTTCCATCCGTGAGATTGGTGCGCCGCCAGCGCACGGATGCCTCAATGGAATCCGGTGAACTGACTCTTGCCTTGAGCGCAAGGTTTTTGTCGGTGGCATCAAAAACTTCTAATTCGGCCAATGCTAAAATGTAGTCATTACTGCGGCGCGCGAGTTTAGTGGCCGTAACCCGCAGGAAGCGCGCTTTGGCTTTTGCCTCAAAACTGACAGGCGCAATATCCGGGTTGGGGAAGTCACCCTGTGTTTGGTCAAAGAGCCTAATGGCATTATTGAATTCGGCCGTGAGCGCAGCTTCCACCTTGAATCGCACGGGGAAACCGAAGCCTCCGCCGATGTTATTGAATTCATCATGGCAGGCGCGCAGCACCACGCGTTGCAGATCAAATGCCTGCCCTAGGTCAATCTGTACCCACTTGGTTGTGCCAGGAGATTTGACAATGGTACTGTGGTAGCCAAACTCCGGTCGTTTACTCTTCAGCTTGGCCTTCAGCCGTAGTCCGGCGATTTGCTTATCAAGCGAGGCCAGTTGCGGGCCCCCTTCTTTTTTGATTTTCGCTTCAATGGCGGCAAGTTGCTTGTTCAAATCCGAGATACGTTTGGTGAGGTTGGCTTTCTTTGTTGTAGTCTCAGGATTAACACCATAGGTGCGGTCAGCTCGGTCCACTGCGGCAAAAACTGACTGGAGGCTGTAGTAATGCTTCTGCGTGAAGGGATCAAACTTGTGATCATGGCAGCGTGCGCACTGGATTGTGGTGCTGGTAAATGTGTTGATTGTATTGGACACCATTTCATCACGATCAATATGTCGCGCCACGCGACCATCGATTTTGGACTCGGGCACCTCCACATGCCCGATGAAATCCCACGGGCCCGCAGCAATGAAGCCTAGCCCGAGGATGCCATCGGTCGTGCCGGGGAAGAGCGCATCTCCCGCGATCTGTTCCTGTACAAAACGTGCGTAGGGTTTGTTTTCATTAAAGGATCGGATAATATAGTCGCGGTAGGGCCAGGCATTGGGTCGTAGCTTGTCCTTGTCGTACCCGCAGGTGTCAGCGTACTTCACCACATCCAACCAATGCCGGCCCCAGCGTTCGCCATACTGCGGCGAGGCCAGCAGTCGGTCGGCCAGTTGCTCAATGGCGGTGTTACGATCCTTTTGGGCAGCGGCTTTAAATGCCGCAATCTCAGTCGGTGTTGGGGGTAGTCCGGTGAGGTCGAAAGTGAGGCGCCGGATGAGGGCGAGCGCGTCGGCCTCGGGTGAGGGGTGCAGTCCGTGCTCGCGTTGCTTGGCGCGGATGAAATGGTCGATGGGATTGCGCGCCCATTTTTTTTCGCCGGCGGTTAGCTTGGGCAGTGGCGGGCGCCGCAGTGGTTTGAGTGACCAATGTTTCTCCCACTTCGCGCCTTGGGCGATCCATTGGCGGAGGGTGGTGATTTGCGCGGCGGAAAGCTTTTTGCCGCTCTTGGGCGGCGGCATTCGTTTTTCGGGGTCGATGTGGGAAATGCGTTTGAGTAAATCCCTCAAAATCGGTCGTGCGGTTTGTTCAGTGTCCAGCCGCAGCTTGGCCTTGCGAGTGCTATCATCGGGTCCGTGGCAGACATAGCAGTTCGCCGCGAGGATAGGCCGCACATCGTGATCATACGACACCGCCGCCGGCAGCGTCATAGCCACGCAAGGCACCATCAACATCCAAAATCGCCTCGCGAACTTCATCGCCGCGAGGATAACAGTCCGTCATTGCTTGTCACTTATTTTTACTACACTTCGTCATAGGGCCAGTCGCGCATGGCGATGGCCACTTCCTCGCCCTACAGCACCTTTTCAATCTACGTGAATGATGCGTCATCACTTCATGAATGGTGACCTGAGTATGCCTTCATTTGGTCAACAAATGTTAAATACACACCCATACCCATTGATAATGGCGCCGGTCATGAATTTTGAGGTGAAGGTCAAACAAGAAATCAAGGTGGGTGGTGGAGATTCAACAGCGCGGGCCTCAATCCTTGGCCCATTTGAGGAGGGCATGCATCAAGGTGACGTCAAAGGAATTGTGGTCGAGCACGGCTTGCCATTCGTCGCGGATGCTGGGGGCCACGATGGGTGCGGTGCAGTTCTTTCAAAAACGCTTTCCATTTTCTAACCTCCAAACCAGTTTCCTTTGCCACTCCGAAAAAACCACAGGAAAACACCACGTGCTTCACCGGTCCCTCAATGCCGATCCGATACCCCACCAATGCTGGCGGGCGGCAGCTTTGTTTTGCGTGAGGCTTGTAACCTTCGAAGTCGATGAACAGGCCGCGCTTCAATTGGTTTGGGGTGGGCAAGCGGCGGAAGGCGCGTTTGCGTTTTGGTTTGGATTTCCGCTCAAAATCGGATTTTTTTGTTTGTTTAGTCATTTTCCCCTTCCCGGGAGGAGCAAAAGGCGGCCCAAATGGCCTGGGAAACTGCTTTGCTCTGTTTGTCATTGAATGTCATAACCTGAAACCTTTTTTGGTAAACTTTCGTCCAACTGGTTTGAGGGTAGATTTGGGAAAATTTTCCTGAAATCTCCCTTGTGCCTTGATTGATTTGGGTGCAGTGTATAAAGAGCCGGAAGGGCTATATAGATTTGAACAAAAAACTGGCCATTGGCATTGCGAGCGTCCTGCTTTGTGGGGCGGGGTTTGCGGTGTATGTGCTCACGAAAAGTGATGCGCGGGGCTTGCCCAGATTGATTGCTGAAAGGGATGTGACCACCTCTCTGCCAGTGCGCAATCTGGAGTTTGCCAAGCAGCACAAGCTGGTGCGACTGGAGCAATCCACGCTCGCCGGGATTGTGCGCGATTCGGATTCGATGATGCTTCGATTGTTCCAAGGCGAAACGCTGGAACTGCAAAT
The DNA here is from genome assembly GCA_937775205.1 of uncultured Verrucomicrobiae bacterium. Taxonomy (GTDB): domain Bacteria; phylum Verrucomicrobiota; class Verrucomicrobiia; order Limisphaerales; family UBA1100; genus JACNJL01. Next base: position 363,642 of record CALKBX010000005.1, read on the forward strand.
TACAAGCCGCCAGAAAATTAATGAAACTACCGCTATCGCTTACGGCAAAGTGAAGGGTATGCCGGCAAGCAACGTGACGTTGTCGGTGGTGGAAGATTCTATGGTCGGCTCTATCTTTATGGGCGATGGCCGTACTTTCCGCATCGATCCGGTGGGGGATGGTGTTCATAAATTAGTGGAGGTAAATGAGAATACCGGCGAAGTGTGCGAGCAACCCCAAGGAGCAGCCGGGGAATTTATCGCCCCCAACGGTGAGAAAATTCGAGTGATGTATCAACGGATTAGCACATTAGGCTACGGCGGAAGCAACATTCCCTCGCCGAACAGTCTGGCTCCCGGCCAACAAGGTTCATCCGCCAATGGAGGATACAGCGTCGCCCGAAAAGTACGCATCAGTATGCGTTGGCCTGTCGGATACACTCCGACACCAACCACAACCGGCGGCACGACAACAACCGGCGGCACGACAACCGGCGGCTCGACAACCGGTGGCTCGACAACCGGTGGCTCGACAACCGGTGGCTCGACAACCGGTGGCTCGACAACCGGTGGCTCGACAACCGGCGGCTCGACAACCGGCGGCTCGACAACCGGCGGCTCGACAACCGGCGGCTCGACAACCGGCGGTGCAACAACCGGCGGTGCAACAACCGGCGGCTCGACAACCGGCGGTGCAACAACCGGCGGTGCAACAACCGGCGGTGCAACAACCGGCGGTGCAACAACCGGCGGTGCAACAACCGGCGGTGGCTCCTCATCAACCACTTTGGATATTTTGGTTTTGTACACAGACCCTGCTGCACAAGAATCTGGGAGTGAAACCGCAATCAAAGCTCTGGCTGGCTCGGCGGTTGGCAATGTGAACACCGCTCTCACGAACAGCGGTGTAACCCAGCGCGCCAAGCTAGTGGCTACGGAAAATTTCTCTTACACCTCCAGCGGCGACCTTAGCGCGGATTTAACCAAGATCGCCAGTGATTCTCAGGTGGAGACCTGGCGGAATCAATACAAGGCCGATTTGGTTTGTCTGTTGGTCAAGAGCAACTCCGGCTCTACCATGGGGATTGGTCATTTAGGCAGTGCGAACGGTAATTCGGGGGCCGCCTACAGCGTGTGCAAAGTGATGGCCGTCGGCAGCCCCATCCGCTCATTCGCCCATGAGATCGGCCATAACCTTGGCTGCGGGCATGCGGCAGATCAAGGCGGTTCCAGCGGAGCATTCAGTTATTCATTCGGCTGGCGGTTCAAGGGAACGGACGACAAGAATTACCGCACTTTATTGAGCTACCAAAAAGAACCAACCGAGCCTCGCATTCCTTACTATTCAGCTCCTTCGGTTTCCTATCAGGGCACGGCCACCGGCACCGCGACGGCGGACAATGCGAAGACTATTTCGGCCGTCATTGTGAAGGCCATTGCATACAAGTAGTTTCATCCGGCCACCGGCTTGCGCAGGGCGGCGCGGGCCAGCTTCACGAATCCGTATAGCACTGCCAGCGTGAGGAGGAGTGCGCCCAGTGCCAACAGCCAATCGGGGTCCTCGGTGTTCACCGCTTCAAACTCAATGGTCATTGGCTCCCCGGGTTTCATTTGCAGGCTTTGGGTGAAGTGATGCACCGTGCCGTGAAGGGGCAGGGTGATGTGCAGCGGGGCTACGGTGCGCTCGGTGAGTTCCTGTGATTTCTGCAGCATCTCCACTTGCTCCAGCGCGGCCTCGGCGTTGTCGCCGGCGTGTTGGGCGCTGGATTGCGATTGGCCGGTCGGCTTCTGGCTGGGCAGGTTGGCTTGTTGCGCAAAGCGGACGGAGTTGCGGTTGTTGTATTCAAACTGCGACTCGTTCAACTTCAGCGCCTGCAGCTGCCGAACTTGCCTTTCCAATTCTTTCAGTTTCTTCCGGTCAGAGTTTGGGTTGGCGGCGTCCTGTCGGCGGGCTTGGGCGTAGTATTTGTTGGCGTCCTCCACGTTGCCGGCCTTGATGTTGTCGACCACATTTTTGAGTGAGCTGGAAAACAGTTTCGATTGTTCGTCTCGTTTCCCCTTTTCATCTTTGCGGGCTTTGCTTTCGTAGGCCCGTTGATCCATTTCATCGTTGGGCATCGTGTGCATCATGGTGGTTTGTGGGCCAAGGTTGATTTGGGATTGATTTCTCCGTTGCGGATAGTTGTGTCGCTGCTCCTCTCGGCTCATCGAGCCTTCGAAGTCGGAGTACTTGTAATCACGCGGGAGGTGGAGCTGCCATTGGGCGTCCTGCAGGGGCACGTTGAGGCGGGGCGATTCGAGTTTTACCTGGCCGCTGCCATCGGGGAAGGGGGTGCTGCTTTCGTAGGTGAACTCGACGGTGAAGGCAGCGTTGTTTTCCGATTGCTCAAGCGGCAGCAGGTACGCGCCCTTTTGCGTGCGCGCGGCGCGGACGGCTTGGCCGGCGACGAAGGCGGACCACAGCCGGTCATCAGCGTGCGGCAGCTCGAGCGTGAAGGTTTGCCCGCCGTTATTTACTACTTGCAATCGCGCCTGTGTGAGCATGCGGCCGTCCTGCGTGAGCACGCTGGTGAAGCGCGCCGCGGTGATGGTAGTTTGCAGTACGGCGGCGGTTTCAAATTGGTTGACCCGCACGGCGAGCTGCCAGCCGGGGCGCAGGTATTGGTAGGTGAGCGCGGGCGGCGGATCCATTTGCGCGTGCTCGGGCAGGTTAGCTGCGTCCATTGGCGTGAGCGGATCCTTCACGGCGATGGCTTCCTCCACCTGCAACGGCGTGGTGTTGGCCACTTGCACCGTCACCCAGCCGGTTTCGCGTTCCACGGTGGGATCCACCGATTGCAGGCCGGCAGGCATTTGCGCGCCCTGCACTTGCGGGCCGGTGAAGGTAAACCGGTTGGTTTGCGCGAGGCCCCAGTCTTTCCATTCCCAAGTGAAGGCGAGGTCATAAGTGCCCATCGTTTTATTTTGCAAACGCACGATCCAATCGGTTGCCACATCGGGGTCCACTTGGCGGCTGCGAATGTCTTTGCCGGTGAACTCTACATTTTTGAACTGTTCCGGAACCCGAATGCGGAACTCCTGCGTCGGCGCGTTCTTGATGGAATACCGAATCTCCGTGCGGCCTTCCAGATGCGTCTCGCTTACTTGCAAATGATTCACCAACTCCGCCGTGACCCAAACCGGCCGGCGCGCGGTGTTCACCGTGAGGCTCCAATCCAACTCAGGTTCGGGCATCGTGGAAATATGTTTGTACGCCAGCACATTGGCGCCCAGCGTGAAGGGCATGGCACCGAAAGCATGGCTGGGCGCGTTGGGTTGGCGGCTTGGCAACTCGGCGGCGGGGATTTCCGTTAACCCCCGCGACGTGCCGGCGGTGACTTCCAGCCCCGGCTCGCTGCCCACTGCCACGTAGCCGGTGATTTTCTGCATGCCAACCGTCCGCGTTCCGGTGGGATGCACGCCGGCCACGGTTACCGTGCCGGCCAAAGGCAGTTGTTGCTGCAAATCCACGCGAACACCATACGCGCCCATCATGCGCTGGCTTAAGGTGATTTCCAATTGGCCATTGGCGAGATTGGTGCTGGCGATATTCGCGCCGTGCACTTTTTCCACGCGATACCCTTCGGGCAACGCGAGCGAAAGATTAAACACCCCGGCTTTTTTGATGGTGTAATTGATGTGGCTCGTGAGCCGTAGCGCGTTGGCACTCACATGGAAATGCTGGCGCACTTCCGCTTCGAGGCGCGGCTGAACGGCGGCCACTCGCGCGGCCAGCGTGAAGGTGTTGAGATAGCTAAACACGTGCACCGGCTTGGCGGCCTTCACCACGGCGGTGAAATCTTCGGCATTCTTTTTGGTGAGGTTAACCGATTGGGCCACGGTGAGGCCGAGGTCATCACCCGCTTGCAGGGCGACCAATCCGTTTTCGCGTTTTACATCCAGCGCGTGTGGCACGGTGACGGCGGCGTCATTGGGTGGCGCGGCGAGCGGTTGCTCGAGTTCCAGCACGAGCTGCCAGTTTTTGGCGGCCGGCTTGGCGAGGGTTACCACCAGCACCGAGTCATCGCCGCCGTCGCCCATCACCCAGTTGCGGAGATCCGGCGCGGTGACGCGCATTAGTTTGTGGCCGGCAGCGACGGGTGGCAGTTGCACGCGCACACGGCGCAGTTCGCCTTGGGTCACTTGATAATCGAGCTGTGTTCGCGTGCGCACGAGGCCGCGTTGGTAAGTCACGTGGCTGGCGTTTTGCACAAACACCGTGGCGGCAATCTCGCGGGCTTTTTGCACGCGAGGTTTCCAGGTGAGTTGCAGCGAATCGTTGGCGCCGATGATGCCGGTGAGGGTGGTGGTTTTGTCGGCGGCATCGGTTTTGGCGGTCACGCCGGTGGGCAATTCCATTTCGGCGTCCGGTTCGTTGAGCGTGGCTTCCACGTGGCTGACCAGCGCGGGCGGGATGCCAAAGGCGAGCGCGCGTTGGGCGGCGTCGCCGGTGTGTTTGATGAGAAACTTCACCTTGGCCGTGGCTTGGCCGGCATTGGGCAATTTAATTTCCAGCGTCGGCCCGGCGCGTCGCAGCGTGGCGCCGGTTTGGGTGCAGCTGAAAGTGTCGATGGCGAGATGCTCGCGGAAAAGCGTGAACGCCTGCGCGTCCGCCCGTGCGTCCAGCGTGAACTCCGCCTCCACCACGGCCACCTTCGGATGGATCGTCACCGTGTAAGTGGCGGAAACCAAACTGACGGTGTTGGTCCCGGCGTTGGCACGTACGCCTTTGGCGTCCCACGTATCGAAGGAAAGCTGCCGCCCGTGATCCCAGCGCACTTCGCGGGCGATCTTGTCGTTGGCGTGCCATAGGCGCGCGAGGCCGTGCGGCTCGCCTTTGGCCCACGGCGTGGACGAGGCTTTTTTCCCGTTGGGATGCCACGTGATTTGGTTGCCGTGGAGCTTGCCAGTTTGATAAATCTGCTGGCCAGAGCGCGTGCCGTCGCGCCGCCAACTGGTTTGGGTTCCGTGCAGCTTGCCGCTGGCGTAGGGGCTGTGGGAGCGTTTGGAGCCGTTCTCGTGCCACAAGATTTCCACGCCGTGCAATTGGCCGTTTTGATAATGGCTCTCGATGCGTTTCTGTTGGTTGGCAAACAGGCCGGTGACGATGCCGTTGAAGGGCGCGTCCGCGTTCACTTCAAAGCGCGTGCCATTGCGGTCCTGCAACTGCGCTTCTGAAATGCGTTTGAGGCCGGTGGCTTTGGGCGTGAGCAAATCGATGAGCGTTTGGCGGATTTGTTCCGGCGTGAGCTTGGCGGCAGGCGCGTCGGGTTGCGCGCCGAGCGTGCCTTGCAGTCCAAGGAAAATCGCCAATGCCGCCGTGGCCGCGGCTCCACCTGTAGCGCTGCCGCTGCTGCTGTCATCGTCGTTGGAAACTTCTTTCGTCGGTTCCGTGGGCGCGGTTTGGCATGCTTGGCATGCGGGCCAGAAATACCAAGTCACCCACGCTAGCACCGCGAGCCCGAGTGTCCACATTGTGCAGGCAAAAAGTTGGTGGACGGATTGTTCGTGGAAACAAACCCAAATCACCGCGCCGTAAGCCATCGCGATGCCGCCGGTGATGACGAGCGTGTGGCGATTTTCTGGCACGCGGAATTGCCGCCACAACACCCACAAACCGGTGAGCAGCGCGAGCAACTGAAACAGCCCGCGCCGCACTTTGCGTTGATCCGCATCCATCACTTGCGCCTCGATGACCATTGGCTCATCGCCAGATTTGCTCGAATGAATGGCTTTGGTGAAATTAAACACGCGGCCATTGGCGGGGATAGTTTGCCGCACGCCGCGAATGCCCTGCACCATCGGGGCGCGGGTGGAAGAATTGCTAGGCCCCCGACCGCCGGTAGTGCTGAAGCCGCCGGCAGTGCCGGCGCCGATCCCGTTGTTGCCGCCGGGCAAACCGCCGTCCATCCCGCCGCCGCCGCCCATGCCGCCGCTGCCGGGTATTCCGGTGGTCGGGTCGACTCGTCCGCTCGGTTTTGAGGAATTCACCGACTGCGGTGCGGGGGGGCTAGGTGGGGATGATTTGGTTGAGGCATTTTCGGTGGGAGTTTCGTGTTTGCCTCCCTCGTCGCGTTCTCCCCCTTCGCTTTCGCTGCCGCGTTCACCGTGAGAGTGGGCTTCGTCATCCCCGCCCCAGTTCTCGCTAGAGTCCTCATTCACAGAATAGTCGGCGGTTTGGAAAACCCTTGATGAACTCCGGGTCACCGTCGGCAACAGGATTGCGCCAATGACGAGCAGCGCGATCAACGCGCCCACGCCGATGAGCAGCGCCTTGCGGCCTTTGCGCATGGCGAGCTGTAACAGGCCGAAGGCGATGCCGAAAAAGACGAGCAGCCCCACCACGGAACCCCATTGAGTGCGGCGCAGCACGCGGTTAAAATCGCGCCACACGTTGACCCAGCGATAGGGCTCCGCGCGTTGGGGAACCATGTTGCCGCCGAAATCGAACAGCTCGTGCGAGTTGGGGTCGAGGTAAACCTGCCAAGCATTGCCGGTGTGAGGGAGGTCCGGGCGCGGGGCTTCCAAGCGGAGATCCACCGGCGTGAGGCTTTCGAGCGCGCCGCGTTTGCGCACTTCGCCGGCGAGTTCCTCGGTGTACATAATTTCCACATAAAAGGCATGGTTGCGATTGAGGCGCGAGGGCAGTGGCACCAGCACTTTGCCATCGGCATCGGTGCGGGGCGTCACGGATACGCCGTCCACGCTGGTGTAAGTGAGCTTGGCATCATCGGGCAGGGTGATGCCCATAAACTGACGGTTGGTGTTTTTCACTGTGTACGCGGCGAGCGTGATGAGCTGGCCGTCGGGGTTGATTTGCGTGCGAAGCAGCGAGCGGTCCGCCACCGCGTCGAGGCCTTCCTCGGTGGTGTGCTGTTGGATGATCACGGGCAGTCGCGCGGGTTCGGTATCATATTTATAGGCAAACAGAATGGAACGGTTGACCACACCACGGTCGGCCTCGTCCAGCTCGGCGGCATCGATGAGGCGCAGGCGGGTGTCGGCGGGATTAGGCGTCAGCTCGATGTTCGATGCGCCGGTGAGCGCCAGCGTACCGGTGACGCGCTCGAGGCCTTGCGGCAGAGCCACACCCAGCGATTGGCTGCCGGTCCTGCTGTCGAACTGGTTGTCGTAGCTCACCACAAGAGTGTAACCGTTCCACGCTTTTTCTTGTAGAGTGAGCGTCCAATCCACCGTGGTGCCATCGGCGGCGGGAACCGGTTGGCGGGCGCGGATGTTCGCTCCGGCGAATTCCACATTTTTCCAATCATTCGTGCCGGGCAAGCGGACGGTGAAAGTTTGCACGCCTTGATTGACGATGCCGAAACGAATGGTGGCGCTGCCGCGCAGGAGGCCGTCGCCAATGGTGGCGAGATTGAAAACCTCGGCGGTGACAATGGCTTTCAGGTGTTCGGCGGAAAAGGTAACCGACCAATCCGGCTGCGTGGCGGCAAAGGCCAGCGCCTCGGCCGCCCCGGCGGCTACCTCGCGCGCGGCGCGCAAGATTCCGCCCGAGAGTCGCAAGCCCGCCGAGGCGCGCGCGGTGATGTGGGCGGTTTGGCGGTCGAGCGCGAAAGGCTCTTTCGCGCGCGCGGCGATATTGAGCGGCAGCAACGTGAAGTTGGCCTGCGATTTGTCGGCGGGTTTTTCCAACTCCACCGTGACGAGACGATTGCCCAGCACTCGGCTTTGAAACTGGAGCGTGATAAAGCCGGTGGCTGGGTCTAGCTTCCAATCGGTGAGCTCGGTGCTGGTGACATTGGCGACGGTGAATTTATCATCACCAGTGAGCACGGCGCCATTGCCGAGGGTGAGCGAATAAATACCGGCCTTGGCCACGTTGAGCGTGATGCGGTGATACACGCGCAGGCGGGTTTCGGAAAGGTGGGCGTCTACTGCGCTATGCGCACCCACGGCGGGCTCGATGCGCTGGGTGGTGACCGGCAGTGCGAAAGGCGCGCGCCCAAAGAACCGCCACGCGCCCACTTGGCCTGCGGTGGCATTGACTTTGCGGAGGCCGAGCACCGCGCCGGTTTCCACGGTCACATCCTCGGCGGTGAGCTGCACGTTACCGCTCTCCCGTTCCACGCCCAACGGCGCGGGCGGGGTGAGGCCGGCGGCGGCTTGGGCCAGCGGTTGCTCGGAGTGCAGCGTGAGCGCGTAAGTTTTCTCGACGGCTTGTACGAAATCAATGGTCAACGTGCCGCCATTCACGGCCCAGTTTTTAATATTTTTTCCATCAACCTTTGTAATCGATTGGCCGTCGGGCAGGGCGACGGTGAGGTTGGTGGGTTTGCCTTGGAGGATGTCGTAGTTAAACTGCGTGGTGAATTTGGCGACAGTCGGGTTGAGATGAATGGTGGCGGCGGTTTGAGTGGTCAACAAAACGCGCCGCACTTGCTCGGTCACTTTGGTTTGCCAACGCAGCGACACTTTGCGGTCCGCGCCGAGCGCGCCCTGCACGGCGGCTTTGTTTCCCGTGCGCGGGAGGGGAGTGCCGGAGAGCAACTCGAGTTCTTGTCCGTTGCCGGCGACGGTGGCGGTGAGCGCGCCGATGGTGGCGGGTGGGCCGGTGAAAGTGATTTGCCGCCACGGATCTTTTTTGGTGATGCGTGGCAGGAGGTTGAGCGAGAGATTGTATTGGCCGGGCTTCTCGACGATGAGCTGGTAGCCATCGCGAATGCGCGCGAGGCGCAGGCCGTCGGGGAGTTTGGGATCGATCACGGCCAGCTCGCCCTGGAAAAGCGTGAGCGCGGTGGCGACGGTGTTGGTGCTCTCCACCTTGAGCGCGGCAGTGAAGTTGGCGGCATCGTCGGTGATCTGGCCGGTGTAGCGGATTTCGTGAACGACCACGGGCCCGGTTTTGGGAGGCGTGGGCGGCGCGGGCGCGGCAGTCAAAGTGTTGAGGGTGAAAAAGAGAACAGGGATGAGTGCGATGAATGTTTTCATGACTTTATGTTTCCAATGAATCCGGCCGAGGCTTGGTGGATTCTGTCATAACCTTGCTTCGATGTCAGCGAAAAGCCACTCGAACGGGCATGAACAAACTATGACAGTTAATGGACGGGAGCAATGATCCGAATCCTCCCGTCAATACACACTGGCATGAATCTCGAAATCGCGCTACGTTAACCGAAATGGATCTGGATGCCGAACGCGAGATGATCCAACGCTGTCGTGACGGAGAAAACGATGCGTGGGAAGAGCTCTTTGCCGAGCATTACGCGGCGGTGGGGCGTTTTGTGTTCCAACTCGCCTCGGACCTCTCGCGCGAGGATACCGATGAAGTTTGCCAGGAAGTCTTTCTTTCGGTTGTGAAAAATCTCAAAGGCTTCAGCGGGCGCAGCCGGTTACAGACGTGGCTCTTCCGCATTGCCGCCAACAAGAGCCGCGATTACCGCGCCAAACTCCACGCCGCCAAACGCGGGGGTGGCCAAGTGCCGTTGTCTCTGCAGGCGGAGGACGACGAAGGCAACCGCCTGCTCGATCCCGCCAGCCCATTGCCCTCGCCCGATGAGGAAATGACCCGCGACGAGAAATGGGAACTCGTCGGGCAAGGCCTCGAGGAGCTAGGCGGGCCGTGCCAGCAGATTTTGGAGCTCCGCTATTTTGGCGATTTGAACTACCGCGAAATCAGCTCAGAACTCGATTTAAACGAAAAAACCGTGAGTTCCCGGCTCAGTAAATGCCGGGATAAACTCGAAATCGTAATGCGCCGGCTATTTTCTAGGGAGAAAAGCGGATCAATCTCGTCTAAAAAGTAAGGGTTATGACAGCCAATTCGGATAACTAGATTTGCGGGCTTGAAAGGGACGGATCGAATGACGAAGGAACAGTCAACAACGAAGAAGAATTTACTGCAGAACAGGCAAGTTGCGCAGTCAAATTCAAAAAAACTCAAAGAGACAGCCGAGCTCGCCGCGACCGCCATTGTGACATTGTGTGACACATGAAAACCCGACCGGATTTTTGAGAAGATCGCACAACCAACTCCAAAGTCGCACTAAATAAAAACACCCTAGGTCGGTATGGCGAAATGGAATTGAAGAATCGCAAAAACCAAGCCATACTTGCCATCATCTTCATAGACGTCCTCGGAATCGCCTGCACTTAGAAAGCAAACCACCGCACCGCTGCTTATCAACAGGCAATCCGCGCCTCGGCCAAGCTGGCCTTCAAGTCTGTGCCGTTTGAGAAATCGACAGGGAAGGAATAGTTCAGGCAAATCCATCCACCTGAAGAATCTATATCATTAATTCAATGCAATCTAGCGTGCTGAAAATATTGACGTTGTAGTTGAAATGCAGATTGTCATATCCACTTTGAATAGCCCGTTAAGAATTGCAAACTCAATCCGCCGGTGCTATGAACATCGGTGATATTCTTTATGATTCAACGGCCAATACAATGACCGGACTCGGCTATTGGCGGGTGGATGGATTCAAAAATTATCACGGTCGGAATAACATCTTCAACCTCAAATCGTCGTGCCTGCCACGAAGCACTCCAACAGCTGCCCTGTATCTGGGTAGGCATTCGAGACTCCATCACAAAGTTCCGTTTTTTTTGAGAGGGTGGTGGCAGCCCTAAGCCATCTCAGTTCTTATTTAAAAATTTACTAGACAGAAGTGATAGGGCGTCTAGACTCTGGGCGTTGTGGCCCAGGTTTGTCTATATAATTGCAGCCAGAATTCTTTCGAGACATCGGAAGTCTTTCCATTTTTTATTGGGACAGACCCGGACGTGGATTGCCGTCTTGATGGCTTGGGGATTGAGGGGAAGCACTGTCAAATAACAAACGACGGTAGAATAAAAGTTTCTGCCTTGCTGCCTGGGAAACTTGAAATCAACGGCAACCCGGTTCAAACCATCACTTTGGATGAAGGTGTTCCCTATCCGATGCTAATCGGGGCCACCTGCTTTTTTGTCATATCAACCAAAGACGCTCAGCAATGGGGGGAATCAGCAACTCAGTGGACTTGGCTAGCAATCAAAGGCGACCAGGAAATCTCCGCTTCGATGCCGCTCCCGCAACTGCTGTCGATGTTTCAGGGTGATGCTGAATCGGAAAATATTTCTTTAAAGCCAAGGGGTTTCCATCAAGGGTTCCCGCTGGATATTTTGTCCCAATCCAAACATGGTAAGGCTGTTGTAAACAGTCCTACGATGTCAACAAGCTCAGGCCCGGCTATGTCGGGAGCCAGTGGGCCAAAAAATCAGGGAGCCTACACCTGCCCATGGTGTTGGTGGAAATTTGAGGCTGATGATGTGAAGTGGGTCGCCAATCACCCTGCCTTGAAGGGAGACCCCCTTTTGGGCGCGGATTCATACCTGCGTTTCCTTCCCAACCGTTTTACCGGGCTAAAGGCATTGGATGCCAAGGGCAACGAGTGTTCTGAAATTGCCTGCCCCCACTGCCATTTTGTCATCCCGATGACCATGTTGCGTGTTCCGCAGCATTTGATTTCGCTCGTGGGAGATGCTCAATCAGGAAAGTCGTACTTGATGACGGTCATGACTAAGATGCTCACCGATTCCCTAGCTACATACTATGACGGGTATTATGAGGATGCGACCCCTGGTATCAACGCCGCGATTCGCGATATGATCCGAACCATGTTCAGTGCTAGCAACATTAATGAGGGTCTTTTCCTGCAGAAAACAAAGCTCGAAGGCGAAATGTATCATCGATTGAAACGAAATGGAGAAGATCGGATGGTGCTGCTTCCCAAGCCATTCATTTTCCATGTTTCCAGTGGCAGATCCAAGGGTATGAATTTGGTGTATTATGATAATGCTGGGGAGCATTTCCAGCCCGGGATGGATTCCTCTGAGAACCCAGCTGCACAGCACGTGGCGTCGGCTTCAGGCATCCTGTTCCTTTTCGATCCCTTCAACAACATTGACTTCAGGAGAGCTATGAAGTGTCAGCAGAATGACGATCCTCAGTTTGATCAGAAGGTGACGGGGGATGTAATGGCCATCATGTCGGAAATGAAAAACCGGATCCAGAAGATCACTGGGGAAAGCCGTTTGAAGGCACCTTTGGCGTTCATTGTCGGCAAATATGACGCTTGGGGCGGTGCGCTCCTACCGGAAGGTAAGCAATTCTTTGAATCCAAGACCCTCGGTGGATTAAATGCGCACGCGATTCAGCATAACTCCGACCTGACTCGTGAAATCCTGATGCAACATTGCCCCGGTGTGGCCAAGATGGCCGAAAGCCTCAGTGACACCGTCACATTTTTCCCGGTCAGTTCCTTTGGTTCTCCGGCTCACCGAGTCGAGTTTCCCGACGGCACCCAGATGAACATCCCTGACCCAGAACAATTGAACCCCTTCCTAGTGGACGCACCCATCCTGTGGTTGATCAGCCGGTTTGACCCCGCTTTAGTTCCATGCAATTAACATATGCAAATAATTGAACCTCGCCCATGGCCTATCAACTTCTTTTTACAAGTGTGCCCGCTGGGTTGAAACCCGGCACCTCCGGCTACACAACTGCGGCCCACACTCAGGGTATGCCTGATGAACTCATTGCCGCCTTAGAGGCGGTTTCTGGCTACGATCATTTGGCCACCCGTGACCCATCCTTTGGCGGCCCCAATCCCTCCATTTATCGCTATCAAATCCTGCAACTCAATGCCGGCACATTTTTTGTCCTGTCAATACTGCAGGATTCCGGCGCCGACCACACTGGCCGCACCAATTATCTCGCGCAGCATTTGGTTATCGAAAGCTACGAGTTGAACGTGCTGCAGCAAAGTCCGGAAATCAATCCCGCCAGCATTTTGCTGGTGAATCCTGACAGCCAGTTGTGGTATCCCCCCGGTCCAGTTACGGCCCAATATTTGCAGCCACTTGAAATCAATACGCTCATCCAGCAGTTGAAGGCGAAGGGTGCTGAGCGTTCCATTCCGAAGGGGGCGGATTTTTGGAGGCAATGTACACGCGCCCAACAGGCACCTGCCCTTCTGGAAGGAGGGCTCCAAGCCAAGTGCTGCTTGAGTTGCCCACCCGAATCCGAGAAACACCTACTCAATTTATTCGCCGAGACACTACGAATCGCCATTGAAAAGCCAAACGAGTCAACCGGGCAGCCTCGTTCCCCTCAGGAAGCGTGGCGCTACACCTTTAACGTGTTTGTTCAGGCCGGCGAATCCCATCAGGATTACGTGTGGTGTGGCTTGTGCGGCCCCGCCCTTCAGGAAGCCGCGGGACAACAATTTTACGATATTTTTGGTGGCGGACTGCCAGACGCCACCGATGAGCGGCTGTTAAGCTTTGCGGAGACAGGGGGAGAACCCTATGTGCCGCCCCCGGTGTCAGTGGAACCGGAAGTGCCACAACAAGCCCAGCTGGTCACCCCACCCACCAGGAGAACCCCAGCCGCGCCCTCTCAGGGCATGCCAGGGACACCTTCGGGCACACCGGGAGGCATCCCGAATCGCCAAATTGCGGGTGCCAGAAAGACCTGGAGACCAGGAGTAGCCGGCAGCAAGGCGGGTGGAGCTGCTATGGCTCAAATGGGCACTGCTGCTGAAGCAGCCAAATTTCAAGCCGAGATGAACGCGAATGTGCTAAATGAAAATGTCAAAAAGGCCAGGCGTAAAAAAGTGCTTATGGCCGCCTGCATTATCCTTATCCCAATGTTGGTCCTTGCCGGGCTGTTTTATGGGGGAGTGATTGGTGGCGGCAACAACGGTGGTGGTCAACCCGGTGGCGGTCAACCCGGTGGCGGTCAACCCGGTGGCGGTCAACCCGGCGGAGGGCATACCTTGCCGGTGGAGGGAATGCCTTGCCCGGTGGAGAGAATGTCTTGCCCGGTGGAGAGAATGTCTTGCCCGGTGGAGAGAATGTCTTGCCCGGTGGAGAGAATGTCTTGCCCGGTGGAGAGAATGTCTTGCCCGGTGGTGGTGGTAACGGCAAGGACCCCAGCATGCTGACACCGGAGCCCCCCCCAATCAAGGGAACGAAGGAAAAGGAAACCCCTGACGAATTAAAAGAGAAGATTTTAAATCTGTTCGGTGGTGAAGAAACCGTATGCTATATGTATTTTCAAGCAGATCCTAAGGTTCATCTGAGTGTGAAAGGTGCTGGACTGCTTGAACAATATTTGCATGATTCACTTGGGCAAAATATAACGCGAGAAAATGAGAATTACTCTATACTCCCAGGTTATGAAATTAAAATTTGGGAAGGGAAAATAGGGAGTTTTCCGCCTGGAGGATTGGATCCCGCGAAGGCCTTAACCTTGTTAGGGCAGACTTATCTGAAAGTATTCCCTAAATCCATTGATTTCAGGACATTATACATCAGAGGAAACAACAAGTTTCACCAAAGAGCTGATTTTAATGATGCCGTCTGGATAGAGTACAATAACAAAACCAAAGAGCTTAAGATCCATCAGGGCGGGGATGAACCAGATAAGCCTACCCTGATCATTCAAGTGGAAAAGGCAGGGCAACTCACTCACAGGTATATAATCATGGACACCAGTAAGAGCGAAAAGTTTTTCTTCGCGGAGAGCCTGATACGCGGGAAAACGGAAGGCGATAAGGTGACCATCAAGGTGGACCCAACTTTGAGCGCCCGCCTGAGTAAAATCAAGTTGAAGAACGGCACTGAGCTCGGGCCTCAACTGAAAAGTTTGAGTTATTTGGTAAAAGGCCAAACGTATTACTTTCAGGGGATGACGGGCATTGATGCAAGTTTTTCACCAACGTTTGCTGATGAAGAATTCAAGGCCAAGGCCGCCCTCGATTACAAAGATAAACTAGTTCAGCTGAAGGAGGCTGACAAGAACCGTTGGGATGACCGAGTTAAACTTTTATTCTCAGGCCGGCGACCGACTAGCGAGCCAAAAGGGATGAAGTGGGTAATTACATATGAATTTAGCGTTCCACCTGATTTAATGTATGCTAAAAGTCTACAGTTCGAAGGTTTTGGTGGATTGTTGCTCAAAGGGTATGCTGGCATCTACGGTGAATTCGATCCAGATGGAACCACAATTTACCGTCGTGGTGGAGAAAGACCCAAACAAAATAAGCTCCTCCTTACAATAAATGAAAAACAAATGAAAGGTTTAAAGGGAAAGCCAGTGGTGATACGGTTTGCTAGTTCCATTAGTGCTAAAACGACCCCAGAGGAATTAAAAAAAAAATTCGATAGGTTGAAGCCTTCACAATTGAGTCAAGTTGTTGTGCCCTGGGAGATGAAGGTTTTAGCTACACGGATGGGCGAGTATGATCCGGCCGCTTATGGCGCGGATATAAAAAATGCCCACGCAAATGTACGTAAAATACAAAATAAAAAGAGGGAGTTAGCAAAAGAGGCGGCACGAGCGGATACTTTTAGTTGCATACCTTTCGAATTTACAGTGAGAAAATGACGAGTTAATTATCAAGAACTGATTATGTCTTTATACGAAGTAGAACGATTGGTGACTCGGTTAGAAGAGTATCTGGGTCCGGATGCGCAGATGGCTACCATGTCGAAGGATGCCCAGGAATTCTCTGGGATGATCAAGTCGACCAATCAGCGACTGGAACAGGTGGGCGCTATGATGGACGCGGGGGATTTGCATCAGGCCATGCAGCTGGAGCGGATGGAGCCCTGTCTCACAGATTTGGTGATGCAACTGGATTTCCCCAAGTCCACCGATTTTCGTGAATTATGCGCGAAAAATGGGCTTGAGAAGTCGCCCAAGATCAATCGCAGACTGGTGGCGCGCCTTAATGATCTATATGCCTCAGATCTGGATACGCTCGATGAGCTCTGGCGGGAATACAATGGTGCCCGGTTGCGGCAGGATTTCAAAGCAGCCTTGGGGGTGATCCGCAGGATAATGAAGGCCAAGCCGGATGACAAAAATGCCCAGCAGGAATTGTTCGAATTGGAAAAGGTGGATTTTGAGTCCCGATTTCAGGAGCTGGAAGATGCGCTCAATGTCACGGATTACCAAAGGATCCTGTCTCTGATTGATTTGCAGGAGCCGATGCTCAAGAAGTTTCAGCTTAATACCCAGCATCAGCAAACTTGGATGCGGGTGAAGGAGATGCAAATGAAGGTCTGGATTGGCTGGTTGAAGTCCTACCGGCAAAATAATGATTGGCAGAACTGCCTGATTTGGGGGAAACGAATCAGGGATTCCATTAACCTCATTGGAATCATCCTGCCCCCTGCCGATTCCCAGTCGGTGGAGGAAGCTGGTCGCTGGGCGGAAATCAAACAGGACGAGTTCGGGGAGGATGCCGCGTTCAACCAACACTACATCCAGCTCCAGGAGTTGCTCGGCCAAGCCAATTTGCCCAATCGCGAGCCAGATATGTTGGATCTTGAGCAATGCCAGATGGAACTCAACCAGTTGAGCCACGCCTGGCAGAATTCTCAGCAGTACTCCCAACGATGCACTCAACGCATCGATCAGCAGATTTATGATAAATTTCGACTCCGGAGCCAAGGGCTGGAAGATCGGATTCTTCAACTCCGCAAAAAGAAGAATGTGCTGGTTGCCGTAGTTTGTGCGGCGGCATTGATTGGTCTGAGTGTGGGAATCCTCATCTTCGCTGCAAGCGGAAAAAAGAAGAATTGGGTGGAACGCGTTGAGCTGGCGATGGGAACCAACCTTTGCCTCACAGTGAGCAACCACTTGGCCACGGCTGAGAAGGATTATGGTACTAACAGCATTCCTCAAGCCATGACCGCAACCTACACCAAGGCCAAGAAATGGCTGGCTGGGAAAAACACCGAGCGCGAGGTGGTGGCTAAGGAAATAGATAATTTAATCCAGATGTCGAAGGACGGGTTCAAGTTGGAGATGGCGGAGGTAACATCCGCCAACATTACCACCCTCAGCAACAAAGTAACCGTCTGTTGTGCGGATGAGCTAATCCAGAAAGAACTGAAACTCGCCCTGCTGGAAGTCCAGAAGCCTTGGGTAAAATTTAGGAATGCCGAGAAAATCGCCGGAGAGAGGGCGATCAACCAATTCGTTGCCGAGGTGGATCGGGTTACCCAAGAATACCAAAAACGCCCGGATGACATGTTCAAGGTTTTGCCTGAAGTGAAGTCCCAAATGGATGCTGCCGCGCCATATATCACCAACCAAGTGATTTCCATCCGCCAGCAATTGCGAACTAATTATCAACAGGCTGGAAACACGCTCAAGAAAAATGAGGATTCCCTCAAACTATACCGCCAAGCCATGAAGCGACTGGGTTTGCTCGATGATGGTTTCGTGAAGCCCGGGGAAGCATTGGGCGAATTGAAAATGGATGAATACCTTTTGGTCCTGAAGGACTTGAGCAAGTCAGGTTTCCTGGCTGACGATTACGATGCGGGGGTGAAAGAAGTGCTCCGGGTGGTCCAGGGAAAATATGCAGATGATATCATGCTTTCAGTCCTTTTTAAATCGAGCAGGGAATATATGGATATTTCCACTCAGCGAAGGGGGCGGCTCTACCCTCAAGGACAGTTGCCGGATGAGGAGTTCTGGTACAAACTACATCACAACAGCTATTACTCCAATATGATGACCAACAAGGTTGAGAAAGTGAAATATCAGTGGGCAGATGAGTTTCAGCGGCCAGTGACGCGGCCATCAGGGCATCACATGATTTTACATGTGCCAAGGGTTCCGGGAGGATATGTTTATCTGGATATCAAGAAACCTTACATTCAGGAAATATGGTATCTTGAAGCAAAAAAAATCAGGTTGGCCGGAAAAAAAGTTTTTCGTGCAAACATTGCTAACCTTGTTGAAGAATATGAATATCCGACCATAGTGGAACAATATAGAAAATTCATGAAAAGAAACGGACTTGCAAAAACTTGCATGGAGGCAGGGCCGGAAAATGAGGTTGTTTGGGAATTTAAAACTTCGCCATGGAGGTACTTGGGTGACCTGAACAATGCCGTAAAAACAAAACAAATAAATCCTGTTATCGCCGCATATCAGCAAAAGCAAATTTTAAACCACATCCTTCAGAAACCAATAAATCAGCAGTATTCGTATGGGGTCCCGTCGGTAACTGTCTCAAATAGCTTGAGAAGCAGGCTAAGATCTCTGGGATTGGATGATATTAACCCAATTACTTGGATGGATGCGGAATATGAAAAAAAGAACAAGGAACCCATCGCCCAATTGCAAAAGCTGGCTACCAACTGCCTGGATTTGGGAAAATTAAATGCCCAAGTTCTAGCCGTGCATGATGGGGGATTGGATTTTGTCGGGTTTTACAAGGGGGGGGCGAAGCTGTACTCTGGGAAGACCCCCAACACCGAGGGCCGAGCGATAATTTACATCACCTCGGCAGGGAGAATTGCGTACGTGAAAACTGTTTCGGAATTGGGCGATGCATCGGCTGGGGCAAGTAAGAACCCTGTTGAATTCAGCCCGTTATTTATCCTAAAAAAAACTGATCCGGATGGTGGGCTGGAGAGTTCCTCCCCACTGTACGAGTTTCTGCCAAACATTTTGAATAAAAGCAAAACCCCTAATGAATGATACTAGCTACTTAACCTTGAGCTGGACCAAGCAGGATCCAGAAAATAAGCTGGGCCTGTTTCGCGGCGGCCAGTTCACCTCACCAAGCAACAATTTAACGTTCATATTGGCCCTGTTATTTTCAGGCTTGTTCTTTGCTTTTGAATTCTTTGCCATGAAGGCGATCGCCAATAAATGGGCGGTGATGAGCATATTTGTTGATCCCATCACCCGAACGGCCAACTTGCCAGTGATTATTCCGATTGTCATCCTGTTTTTCTGGTGCCTGTGCATCCTATTCATCAAGGGCCGCAAGATTAAATTTCAACAGAGAGCATTGTCCTTGGCAACCGTTCCGCAGCAGGTTGATTTTGTGCTTAATGAGGAATCAACCGCCACCGTCCTTCAGAGGATGAATATGCTGGTTGATTCTCCGCGCCATTTCATGTTGCTCAACCGAGTGGAACGGGCGCTGTCCAATTTGAAAAATGTGGGCGGGATCTCGGATGTATCCAGTATCCTTAGTTCTCAGGCTGATAATGACGAATCGTTCGTAACCTCAAGTTACCTGAAAATCCAAGGATTTGTCTGGGCGATTCCCGTGCTTGGGTTTATCGGCACTGTATTGGGCTTGAGCCAGGCAATTGGTAACTTTGCTGGCACCCTACAGGCGGATACAGCTGATATTTCTGCCATCAAATCCAACCTCACCAATGTAACTGGCGGACTCGCAACCGCATTTGAAACGACATTGATTGCCCTAGTGGCATCGCTTTTAGTCCAACTCTACTTGACTCGTATGCAGGAAAAGGAAAACAAATTCTTGGATGATTGTAATGATTATTGCCACAGCCACGTAACCTCGAAACTCAGGGTGGCTCAGCCACAGGATGCTTATGCCCAATATTATTATGCCCAACAACAGGCCGCCCAACAACAGGCCGCCCAACAACAGGCCGCCCAACAACAGGCCGCGCAACAGCAGCAGCAGTGAGAATCAAGATAGCCTTGAAAGGGATTATTTATGAGGAAAAAAAGCGGCGTTAAGATTAGTTTTTTTGCCTTTCAGGATATCATCACATCGACCACAGGCATCCTGATTTTGATAACTTTGATCTTAACATTTTTTCTGAATCAGGCGGCCGAATTAGGTGAGAGCGACAATCTCTCGGACTTGCAGGATAAGCTGGCAAAACTGGAGGAATCAATCGCTCAAACCCACGATGAAATCTCAAGACTGAACCAACTGCTGAAGGATTGGGGCGATGTGGATCCGGAAAAACTGGCCGAGGAAATCAA
Source organism: uncultured Verrucomicrobiae bacterium (assembly GCA_937775205.1). Classification (GTDB taxonomy): domain Bacteria; phylum Verrucomicrobiota; class Verrucomicrobiia; order Limisphaerales; family UBA1100; genus JACNJL01. The sequence goes on from CALKBX010000005.1 coordinate 383,446, forward strand.
GAAATTGCAAGCCAGACTGGCAAAACTCAAAGGCGAGATCGCCGACCTTGGAGAAGAACAAAAGGAGGCACTAGAACTGGCGGCGAGGCTGAATATCGAGCAGGAAAAGGCAGAAAGACTTCAAATGCAACTCGACTCAATCAATGAAGAGATCGCAGATTTGCGACGCAAGGTCAGGGAGGCAGCCGCAGCTAACATTCTTTTTCCCAACATTTCACGCCAACTCGTAAACAAAAAACTCTTGTTGATTGTCATGGCCAAGGGAAACCATGAGGTAATCGAATATGGTGGAGGCGGAACAAACAAGAAGAACTTCAAATCAAAATTCGCCCTGACCGGCTATCTAAAGGGCAAGCCGAAACCTATTACCTATCATATTGTGATGTTCGTCAAGCCTGACGGGATTGATGACTTCTTGTCCCTTCATGGCAAGATGGCAGAGCGTGGAAAGCCATCTGAATTAAATCTTTTGGGTTATAAATACATCGGCTGGGATGCCCTTGATCAGGACGCGGAACTGGCAATCAAATAATTTTAAAAAAAGCTTATGAGTAGAAGGCAACTGGAAAAGACCGACAGCTTGGAAATGCTGCTGGACACGATGTGTAATGCTTTTGGCGGGATAATATTGATAGCCATCCTAATAGCCATTCTCGCCAAGCCACCCACGCCCGAAGGTGGAGATCCGGAAGTTGAGATTGTAAAGGTTCAGATTGAGGCTCTTACCCCGGAAGATGAAGATTTGCAGGATGAAAAGATGGATAAGACCAAGCTGGCGGTCGCCATTGATCCGGCGGTAACGAATCTGGTTCAGCAACGCTTGGACTTGACAATTAAAATCACGGCGAGCACCAATACCTTGGCAAACTTGGCGCAGACTCCCGAGGAAAAAAAGAAAATCGAGCAAAAGATTAATGATCAGCAAAGGGCCAACATCGACACGGCTACGGAATTGGCTCAAAACGAACGGGTGCGACAGCAAATTCAAGATCAAATGCAGCAGGCTTTCAAAGGCAAACCCGTCACCGTAAGGGCACCACAAGTAAGAGGCACCAAGAAGGGCCCAACGTTTTTGATAATCCAACACGGTAAATTTTGGGCGGCTGATATTTTTATCGGTGGCAAGCGAAAGGATAATGAATTTTCTTGCAAGATTGAGCGGGACAGCTCTGGGAGGGCACTTAAGCAAGTTCCTGTCCTGAGTCGTGGGGTGAGAATAATCAAGAATGAAGCGCAACTGGCCGGCACCCCGATTGGGCAGTATATAAAACAATTCCCGCCCCAAACCCATTTCTGCATCTGTGTTGTCCACAAAAACTCATTCTCAGAGTTTCGGATATTAAAGGAATTGTTGATCAAGAGAGGGATTGATTATACTTGGATGCCAAGCACTGAAAACAACATTTCTTTGAGATTTGGTGGCGGAAATTCATTGGGCCCGCAGTAGCCAAGAAGCTGCATGTAACATTCAGGAAACATTATAATGAAAATAACTCAAATAATATTCAAGGCAAGCCTTCACTGGATGCCGATTATTCTAGTGATGGGATTCTGCGCGGGTTGCGCGGATAGCTGTTCTAGCCAACCTGATCAGGATGAGATCGGTGGTGAATCGGATGAGGCCGGTGGTGAATCGGATGAGGCCGGTGGTGAATCGGGTGAGGCCGGTGGTGAATCGGGTGAGGCCGGTGGTGAATCGGGTGAGGCCGGTGGTGAATCGGGTGAGGCCGGTGGTGAATCGGGTGAGGCCGGTGGTGAATCGGGTGAGGCCGGTGGTGAATCGGGTGAGGCCGGTGGGGGGCAATCTGGAGGGGCTGATGCGGCCGCCAATTTGCGTCTCGGTGCCTATAAGGCACTCTCTGGCCCCATTATGATTTCCCTCATATGGGACACTATTGATGATTTGGACCTTTCCGTGACTACGCCGGCGGGTGAGGTGATCAATTGGGAGGAAAAAATTTCCACCTGTGGGGGTGTTTTACAGATAGACGCGAACGCTCAAAACACAACTAAAACCCCGCTAGAACATATTTATTGGCAGGCCGGAAAGATTAAAGCTGGGAAATATCTGATTCGAGTTCAGAGGGACAATTCGAAGTCTAATGTAAATGTTGATTTTAAGGTGCTGGTGCAAGTAGACGGGAAATTATCTAAGTTTTCAGGTGTCTTTAAGCCTGGTGAAACGGGGGCAAAGGCTGTTCACACGCTGAATCTCGAAACAAATGATTTGGCTCGATTAAATAAATAACCGCTATGGTCACGTCCTAGGAATAATTGTCCAATCGATTTCCTCACCATCGACTTTCGCGGTGACGTCACAGGTCGTTGGAATGGGTAGATTGGGATGCTTGACTAACGCAGTACCTGTATATCTTCCGGCACCGGTCTCTTGCAGGGTTATGCTCTGGATTCTGACACCCTTGCCATCTGACGAGTAACTGCTTTGGATTAGGGTCATCGTTTCCGCCTCAACTTCGTCCAAAGTTGGGCCTGAAAAATAATGTTCATAAGCGAACCACCCGCCTACTCCGAGGGCACCGATAACGACGAGAGCGAAAATAACCTCCAACACACCAGAATTTGAACCCTGTACTGGGGGCATTGGGACGGGTGCTGGGATGGGGGGGGCGCCGAGTTCTGGAGGGGCTCCGGTCACTGGGGGAGGCGGAGCAGCGGCTTGGGTTCTGGCAATATCCAGCTCCACCAGTTCCTTTTGCCGTTGGTGTTCAGCTTGTGCCTTGGCTTCGGCTACCTTGGCCTCTTGTTCGGCCTTGAGTTTTGCCCCCTCGGCCTTGAGCTGCGCTCCTTCAGCTTGCTTCCCTGCCAAGAAATCTTCAACAAAAACCATTTTTCCTTCATCATTGACTTGGTGGGAAAGGCTGACTTGCCGGTTGGCAAGCATTTCCTCAATTTGTTCTACAGAGTAGGGCCCTGAGGTCTGCCCCCGCCATAGGATGGTATATGTTTGTGAACTCATGATAATTTTAAGCAGGTTGTTTGTAGGTGACTAATACATAGCCAAGAGCTTGGATTTATTCAACCAGTTTTTCTGTGATGAGTTCCAGCATCTCTGTTGTCACACTCACGCGGATAGCCATCTGCTGATACACTGTATCTGCACTGATTTCCCGGGTAACTCTATCGGTCTCGACACGGCTCACCGAAGAGGAACTGACACCGGTAGCAGTTGCTGCCAAACCCAAGACAGTGGAAGCGAATCTCATACGTAATGCGATTTGTTGATAAACGGTTTCTGTGCTAATGTCCTCGATTTCCATGGCGCTTTTTTTGCTCGCCACTTCAGAAGAGGAGGCTCCCTGTGCAACCGCCAAGATACCTGCCATTTCCACAACTGCGGTTTGGCGTGTTGCGATTTGTTGATATACCGTTTCCGCGCTTATTTCACGGGTGCTCATTTGGCTCTCCACGCTGGAGACTTCGGCCGAGGATGCTCCTGCCTGTTTGGCGGCCAAACCCAACATTTTCACCAAGTATCGATTCCTGACTGCCATTTGTTGATAAACAGTGTCGCATCGGCCATCTTCTAGGCGCATGGAACTCATTACGCTGTCAACTGAGCTTTCCGATTCGCCGAGGGCTTGGGCCATCACTCCGGCCATTTCAAATGTTGCGGTCTGACGAAGAACAATTTGTTGGTACACATTCTCCGCATTTACTTCGTTGATGGTTAATTTGCTGTTGACTGAACTAATCTTAACCCTCAGGGCGCTCTTTTCTGAATCGCTTAATCCTCCAATTACTTCACTCATTCCAGTGGATTTAAGTGCATTTAAAACGCCTCCTTTCTCCTTAACCTTGTTGAAAATAAACACACCGACAACGATGATAACCGCTAGACCACAAATGGCACCGATAGCTGACATTAAATCAGACCCCGTATCCTCTACTGGGGCCACAGAGACGGGTGCTGGGATGGGGGGGGCACCGAGTACTGGAGAGGCTCCGGTCACTGGGGGAGGCGGAGCAGCGGCTTGGGTTCTGGCAATATCCAGCTCCACCAGTTCCTTTTGCCGTTGGTGTTCAGCTTGTGCCTTGGCTTCGGCTACCTTGGCCTCTTGTTCGGCCTTGAGTTTTGCCCCCTCGGCCTTGAGCTGCGCTCCTTCAGCGTGCTTCCCTGCCAAGAAATCTTCAACAAAAACCATTTTTCCTTCATCATTGACTTGGTGGGAAAGGCTGACTTGCCGGTTGGCAAGCATTTCCTCAATTTGTTCTACAGAGTAGGGCCCTGAGGTCTGCCCCCGCCATAGGATGGTATATGTTTGTGAGTTCATGATGAGTCCAGATTGGATGATTTGGGCTTGCCGTAACTTTGGGGATATTTTGGCACGAATTCAATATCCATTCAATCAGTTATTTGAAGAGTGCCTCAAATATGTTGTTGCGTGAGCAAGCACCAATTTATGGACACCAAATAAGTAGAGTTCTGCTGCTAGTTAATTTATTTGAGTTGGATTGTTTGTTGATTTGGAGTATATGTAGGGGAGAGGCTGGAATTTGTTGTATACGTCAATGGTTGGCACGCTGATCCAGCTAGGGATCCACCAGATGTAAATGCGCGTCCTTGGAAACTCCCGCATTGAGAAGGCTAATTTCTGCATCGCCGCCTATCAACGAGCGCCTGCGTTTTTCGCCGCCCCGATCTTGGACAAGTCGGCAACCAAGTCCTTTGGGATGAAGGAAAAATAGGTCGAGCTAAAACAGAGCGTTCCAAATTTCTGGCGATAAGGCTACGATGGTCATCGCCAGCCTGATGAGGAAATGACCCGCGACGAGAAATGGGAACTCGTCGGGCAAGGCCTCGAGGAGCTAGGCGGGCCGTGCCAGCAGATTTTGGAGCTCCGCTATTTTGGCGATTTGAACTACCGCGAAATCAGCTCAGAACTCGATTTAAACGAAAAAACCGTGAGTTCCCGGCTCAGTAAATGCCGGGATAAACTCGAAATCGTAATGCGCCGGCTATTTTCTAGGGAGAAAAGCGGCGCAATCCCGTCTAAAAAGTAGGCAGAATATGTCTGAACACGAAAACAACAAGATGGAAGCGTGGCTGAAAGCCTACCGGCAACAGCGGCTCGACCAATGGAACGAAGCCCCCGTGGAGCTCGACGAGCCCACCCGCGCCATGCTGATGGCCGAAGTGCGGCGGCAAAATCCAGCCACCCACGCCATAATCGCGGAAACCACTCCCGCCAGCGAACCTACATTCGGCTGGCTGCGCTGGGCCCTCGGCGGCATGACCGCCGCCATCGTGGCGCTGGGCATTTCGTCCCTTTCGCAATTTCAATCCGAGTCGGATTCAATGGCTCAGGCCAACCCCGGTTCACCGGAATCCAATTCTCAAATCAAATCGGGCATCGCCGATGCCGTGAGCCGCGATGAGGCCAAAGCCTCCGCCGAGGCCGAAACGGCGGTCGGGGTTATGGGCGGAATGAACAGAGGAATGGCCGCCAAAGGTTCCGGGCCCGGCTCACCCGGCAATAGCGGCACCGTGCAAGCCGTGCCTTCGCAAATCGCCCCATCCCAACCCGCGCCACGACCCACGCCGGTTCGAAATATGCCCTCGCGCCAAAACATAGCGATGGAAAATGGCAACTACTACAATCACGTCCGCGAGATGCAGCTGAACTTTGCGCAGCAATCCCGCGCCCGCAGCGGCATTGCCACTTCGCGAAAGATGGCCAAGCAAAAAGAACTGCCCAAGCCGGTGCTCGTGAATTTTGAACTCAAGCGAGTCGGCAACACCATCCGCGTGTTGGACGGCGACGGCTCCATTTACACCGGCGCGGTCATTAACGAAGAAACCCTGCCCGAAGCCGAGGAACTTCAGGCAATGGCATTAGGCCAACCCGGAGAAGGTGGCGAAGGTGGTGGAATTGCCAGAAGCAGCAGCGCCGGCGCCGGCGGATTTGCGCCGGGCAAGCCCGTTGCCGACGCTTCAAAACTGCGCCGCGGCAGCCAAGCCTTCTTCCGCGTGCAAGGCACCAACAAAACGCTCAAGCAACTAGTCATCCTCGAAGCTACGCTGGATAATTTAGTGTTCAACAAAAAAGACGCCGATAAGCCAGCGGCCGCGATGGCCACGCGCCCCGCGTCCCCACCGAAGCCGGGGATAGCGCCCTCGCCGGCGTTCGCAGCACCGGGTGCTCCGAAAAATTTGAATCGCAATATGGGCGCCATCCGCGCCATTGCCCGCATGCGCGTGCTGGGCAACGCCCGCATCGGCAAGGAAAATTATCCCGTCGATGCTTACCTCGACACGAAGGCTGTAGGCAAAGCGCCTGCGGACATTAAGAAAAAATAGGCGCGTTCGTGCTGGCAATGTAGCCCGGGCCGGTGGCCCGGGACCCGGACCACCGGTCCGGGCTACTACAGATGGCAACAGATTCTTCCCCCTAAAAAATCGCGTTGAACAGGGTCTTCAGCAGCGACATTCCCACCCATAAAACGCTGCCCATTGCCAGCAGCAGGACCAGCCAAAAAACCGAGAGGCACACGCCGAGGATCGCCAAGTGCCGGCCGGAGAGTTGGGGGTTTGTCGCCATCTGCCTCAACGCCACGATGCCCAGCCCCAAGCCGAGCAAGCTGGTGATGCCCAGGAACCCGAACAAACTGCTCACCACACTTACCACCGCCAGCGCGCTGACTCGTTCCGAGTTCGGGGCGGCGGTTTCCGGTTCGGTGGCGAGTTCTTTCATCACCGGCGGTTGGCTGGGCTGCTCGCCGTTGCTGGTTTCTTCCACTATCGGCGACTCTGAAGACGGGGTGTCTTTGGAAGCTTCATCCCGCTTTTTTGCCTTTGCGGATTGGGCAGGCTTAGGATTGCGCATGACCATGCTTTAATTATTTCTCCTCCGCCTTGGGGGCGAGAGTGGGAGCGGGTTGGGGTTGGCCCGGGGTTTGCGGGATGGTTTTTCCTGCGGGTTGAGGCGCGGCGGCGGTTTGTTTTTGGGGTTCCGGTTGGGTAGCCGGTTTTGCTGGCGCGGCGGTGGGCGTCTGTTCGGGTTTGTTGATGGAAGAAAAATCTCCGAACTTGCGTTTGAAGGTGGCGTCAAAGGGTTTATCGATCAGCTCGCGCTTGGCGGCCTCGCTGCTGCCGGAGGCTTTGGAGAAGGGCCAGGTAATGATATAAAATCCGGTTCCCAAAATCGTGCCGGCCAGACCCACCGGGCGCACCGCCACTTCGGCAAGGTACGCCCCGCCGGAGCCATCCACCAGCCGTTCGCCGGCTTGGGTTTGAGTTGCGGGAGTGATGAGCAGCGCCAAGACTGCCCCTAAGAGTATAGCACGGGACTTCATGCGCGATTGTCTAGCAAAAAAGGCCGGGTTTGTCCACCACAGAATAGGGTGGCCAATTTACCGCCGCCCGCGCATTGTGGGCTGATGCTGCTGCATTTCACACGGGCCGGCGAAGCGTTTGGGCCGTATCCGCTGGAGGAAGCGCGCGAGTACCTCAAGAAAGGGCAGATATTGCCCACCGACCAGGCGTGGTACGAGGGCGCGCCCGGTTGGATGAATGTCACCGAAGTGCCGGGCGTCATCGGCACGGCCGCCCCCGGTGCGCCGCCGCCCCCACCGCCCGCCGCTGCGCCGGTGCAAACGGAGGTGACCGCCCGTTACACGTCGGACACCACTAAGTTTAATAAACGCTTTTTCGATACCGAGATTGGCCGATTCCAGAAGCTGAACCCCGATGGCAATCCGGAGCAGCTCTTCATGCAAACCCGTGAAGGCGCGTTCGCCGTTTTTCGTATTTCTGAGGTGAAAGGCGATCACTGCTTCATCTCCATCGACGTTGGTGGTGCACGCAAGGAAAAGCGCGTCAACTATTTCAATATACATGAAATCGAGATCCAGCGGCGGTAGATTGATACTTCTGTTGCAGCTTCGTGGGTGTCGAAGACGTAGGACTCAATCGGATACTCTCCGCCTTTTCTGAGTCGTTCACCGGCTGGGTTGGTTCCTGCTGGGCTTCGGGTGTAGAGTCTGTGTTTTCCATTTCCTTCTTCGCGCACAAGGATTTCCATTAGACACCATTATGGTCCCGCTAAAGGAAAGAATTATGCGGAAGTTGCATCGATTTCACCCCCGCTTTTCCACAGGGCGAGTCGTCGTTCTTTTATCTTCAGCGCTGAATTAATGTTTTAAATAATTGGCGAGGCGATTAGGGTTGGGGCCATGAAGACGACCTTATTGATAATGTTGGCGGTGGTGATGGTTGGGTGTTCGAAGAAGAATCCGCCTAAGCCTGAGGCGGCAATGTTCCGCGGATTCTTCGTCACGCAGGAAGGGCTCGAGGCAACGAGGGAATGGTACAACAGTCTGGTTGTCTGCTTGCACTGTGGCTCAGACCTTGCGCGAAAGGGTGCTAAAACTTGTCCTGAATGGGGCGTGATCAGCTGGAGGCGTTTCTCAAACCCTTGGGCCCCTGAGAAAACCCTCCTCAATCAGGCAGGGTGTTGGTAGGGTTGGGGCCATGAAGAAGACTCTATTGATATTGATGGCGGTGGGATTGGTTGGGTGTGCGAGCAGCGGAGGCACTAAAAGGCTAGCCAAGATTTCCATTGGGATGGAAAAAGGAGCTGTCATTAAGGCGATTGGTGCGCCTGATGTTGTGCGCGGAAGTATTAAGAATAAGCATGATCAAATCGTGGAGGTTTGGGAATATAGGCTTGCCCGTGCGCAATCAGGTTCAGAAGGAGCTGGAAGGGCAGCGATGGCAGTCTTCACTTTTGGTATGAGTTTGGGAATGGACCCGGTTGCAAAAGTCCCTTATTGGCTAACATTTGTTGATGGAAAGTTGAATAAATGGGGGCAAGCGGGAGATTGGAAAAAAGAAGCGGACTTCATCCTCGAACATAGGTTTCGTTAAAATGATCCGGGCAAAAGCCGACATCGCGCAGGTCATCACTCGTTACGGGTAAGTCGGATCCACAGGACCCACTCAATCACCTCTCCCAAAGAAAACCCTCCTCAATCAGGCGGGGCGTCGGTAGGGTTGGGGCCCATGAAAAACATCGGCATTAAGTCTCTGCTAATCGGTGTGCTGGCAACAGTGCTTTTGTTCACCCCGCTGGTCATGGCAGATAACTGGCCGGCTTGGCGCGGGCCCAACCATACTGGTGAGTCCACCAGTGGAAAATATCCTGCGGATTTGGTCGATCCGGCAAACCTTGCCTGGAAACTCCCGTTGACCGACAAGGGTTGCTCCACTCCCATCGTCTGGGATAACCAGATTTTTATCACCGGTCCCAAGGACGGGCAGGACACCGTCACCGCTATAAGCTGGGAAGGGAAAGTTCTTTGGGAAAAATCCATCAGTAAGGAACGGCGTGGCAAGCACCGCAATGGGTCTGGCAGCAATCCTTCTTGTATCACCGACGGTGAAGTGGTCTTTGCCTATTTCAAAAGTGGCAATCTCGCTGCGCTGTCGATGGAGGGCAAGCTGCTCTGGAAAGAAAACCTCATGAGTTACGGACGGGACTCGCTCTTTTGGGATTTCGGTACCTCACCGGTGCTCACCAAGAAACATGTGGTCATGGCACTGATGCGTAACGGCAATTCATGGCTTGTGGCTTTTGAGAAAGGCACCGGTAAAGTTGCCTGGAAGATGGAACGGAATTTCAAGACACCCAGTGAGGGCGACCACAGCTATGCCACGCCGATTGTCACCGACACAAAATGGTCGCGAAGCCATCCTCGTGTGGGGTGCCGAACGCTTCACCGCACACGATGCAGCCAATGGAAATATTCTGTGGTCGTGTGCCGGATTTAATCCCGCCTCAAAGAACAACTGGGTTGTGGTTTCCTCCTTTGTGGTTATTGATGACAAGGCGGTGATTCCTTATGGACGAGGGGCGCGCTTGGCGGGCATCGAGCTTGACGGTAAAGGTGATGTTACTCTAACGCATCGCAAGTGGACCCTTGAAGGCAAAGGCGCTTTCGTTCCCTCGCCCGCTACACATGGTGGCAAGGTGTATCTGGTTCGTGATCGCGGCGAGGTGTTGTGTGTGAATCCAAAGGATGGGGCCATCGTTTGGCAAAACGCTTTCCCGAAGAATCGGGCGAGCTATTATTCCTCGCCCACCATTGCTGATGGGAAAATTTATTCTGCGCGCGAGGACGGCATGCTCTTCGTTGCCGGCATCAAGAACGGCTTCAAGCTGCTCACTGAAAACGACATGGGCGAACGTATCATCGCGAGCCCCGTGCCGGTGAACAGCTCACTCTTGATCCGGGGAGAGAAACATCTCTTTTGCTTCCGACAAAAAATTCAGTAATTAATAGGAAAAGAAAGTGCATCATGAAAAACATTAAAATCAAGAAGCTGTTGCTCACCGTGCTGGCCGCCGGCTTGTGGGTTGCGTGCACGGAATCGGGTTCATCTTCTGCTGAGGCTGAGGAGGGCATTACGTTTGAAATCGCCGATCAGAAAGTGGAGGCCTCCTGCGGCCAGTGCAAACTGGGCCTGAAAGGCAGCGGTTGCGATCTGGCGGTTCGGATTGACGGCAAAGCCTATTTTGTCGATGGCACCAAGATTGATGAACACGGGGACGCCCATGCCGACGATGGATTTTGCAAAGCCATCCGCAGCGCCAAGGTTTCCGGCAAGGTCGAGAATGGCCGGTTTGTTGTGACATCCTTCAAATTGCTGCCGGTCGAAAAATAGGTGCGATGCGCTTAAGCAGGTTCGTGGCTACCCAACGGAAGCCACAGCGATTGGGATTTACATTGGGTTTCTAAAGTGCTACAGTCGCCGCTTGGACCCCGATATCATCTTATCTTTAGTTCGCAAAATTGCGAAAAATCCCAAGGGAACGCTTGAAAAAGCCGACTTTGAAAAAGTGTTTGATGCCACTTTTTCCGGCAAAAACATTGTCAATATCAAGCCTTTGCTTAAGCTGCCCTCGGTGAGCAATCTCTCGTTGATGGACAACGAGATTTCGGATTTGAAGCCATTGGCCTCCTTGAAAAATCTGGTGGCGCTCCAGCTGCAAGGCAACCAAATCAGCACCATCAAGCCGGTTTCCGATTTGCTTTTGCTAGAGCAGCTTAACCTCAGCCGCAACCAAATCCGCAATATCGCGTCCTTGAAAAAGCTGGTTAATCTCGAGCGACTGAACCTGATTAACAACAAGATTTCTAACATTTCAGTGCTGACCAACTTCCCGAAACTCACTTGGCTCGGCCTGAATTTCAACGACATCTCCAATCTGAAGCCCTTATACGGCCTGAAAAAACTGGAAGTCCTGATGATCAAAGGCAATACCAACCTTCGCAACGGTGAACTGATGGATCTCGAGGATCAGCTGCCCAATTGCACCGTTGAGTATTAAAGGGACAAGCGTTTCATTGCAGCTTCGTTAGCAATTTCCGATGCCCCGCGGTGAAGGGCAGTTTCCGCAATTCATTCAATGCACACCACTTGCCTTGGGAGCGACTGCTCCGGATTGAGTACGCTTTCAGTTCAATTCGATAACGCGTAATCGTGTGGCGCGCGGTGGCAATCGGCCGGGCGTTTTTGGGGATGGAATAGCGCGCGCCATTTTCGCTGTTCGGAAATTCCCAAAAGCCCGCATTCACTCCGCCTTCGCCCCGTTGCTGCACAAGATAACGCTGGCCGCGCGTGATGAGGTACACATCAATGCGTTTCACTTCATAATCAATGGGGCGGCCTTTGGCGGGGATGGCGTCGATGGCCTTCTCACGCCGGGCAACACACGCGCGCGAAACAGGGCAGTTCACGCAATCGGGTTGGCGCGGGGTGCAAACCGTGGCCCCCAGTTCCATCAGCGATTGATTCAACGCCGCGCAGTTATCGGTGCCGACGACAAGCATCTCGGCTAATTGCCACAGATGCTCTTGTGTAAGCTTGTCCTTCGGATTTTCCCGAATCCCAAAAATCCGCGTGAGGATGCGCGTCACATTGCCATCCACAATCGGCTCCGCCCGGCCAAAGGCGATGCTGCCAATCGCGCCGGCGGTGTAGCGCCCAATGCCCGGCAAGGCGCGGATGGCCTCGGGGTCTTTTGGAAAACAGCCATCGTGTCGGGCCACAATTTCCTTCGCGGCGGCTTGGAGATTCCGCGCGCGGGAATAGTAGCCGAGGCCCTCCCAAAGTTTCAGCACGCGCTCGGGCTTGGCGCGTGCGAGTTTTTCAATCGTCGGCAACGCGCGCATCCAGCGTTTCCAATACGGGATCACTGTCGCCACCTGCGTTTGCTGCAGCATAATTTCCGAAACCCAAATCGGGTAGGGATCGATGGGATTACCCGTGCGCCGCCACGGCAAGTCCCGCGCATTCACCGCATACCAATCCAGCAAACGCGGAACGAGGCGGCGAGCTTTGCGATGATGCGACACGCGGCGACGTTGGAGTGAAACGCGATGGCGGCCAAGATCAATTGAGGCCATGTAACCCGGGCCGGCGGCCCGGGTTGGCGCGCTCGGAGAGCGCGCCCTACCTGAAACCACCCGGGCTACATTGCTCCGTTTTGCATTTGCGCCGGGGCTTGGCTGGTGTACACAGGGGGCATGCAATTGATTTCCAGATTGTCGTTGTGGGTTTGCCTTGCGCTTTGCTTGAATGCAAAGGCGGAGGGGAAATGGGTTTCGTTGTTCAACGGGAAAAATCTCGAGGGCTGGACGGTGAAAATCAAGGGGCAGCCGTTCGGTAAAAATTTTAAGAATACCTTCCGCGTGGAGGATGGTTTGATGAAAGTAGGCTATAAAGGCTACGACGGGTTCGACGCGCAGTTCGGGCATATTTTTTACAAGGACTCATTTTCGCACTATCGCATTCGGGTGGAGCATCGGTTTGTGGGTGAGCAAATCAAGGGCGGCCCGGGCTGGGCTTGGCGCAATAGCGGCATCATGCTGCATTGTCAGCCTCCGAAATCGATGGGGTTGAATCAGGATTTTCCGGTGTCCATTGAGGTGCAATTGCTGGGTGGCCCGGAAAAGGGAAAGCGCACGACGGCGAATCTTTGCACGCCGGGCACGAATGTGGAGATGGATGGCAAGCTGCAAACGCGGCATTGTTTCAGCAGCAAATCCAAAACGTATCCCGGCGATCAATGGGTGACGGTGGAAGTGGAAGTGCGCGGCGGCGAGGTGATTAAACACTTCGTGAACGGCAAGGAAGTGATGGCGTACACGAAGCCGCAATATGATCCGCGCGATGCGGATGCGAAGAAGCTCATCAAGGGCGATGCGTTGAGCTTGAAGGCGGGTTACATTTCGCTGCAGTCGGAAAGTCATCCGGTGGAGTTTCGCAAAGTGGAGCTGATGGTGCTGGAGAAGTAATGTCGGAGAAGGCACTCACTTCGTACACTTGCAAACTCGACGACGAACAGGCGGCGTTGCTTGAGGCGTACTTGTTGGAGCGTGATTACGAAATGCGCGAGGTGCCTCACACACGCTTCGCGGGTCATCGCAATAAATTAAACGTCAATTTCTATAACAGCGGCAAGCTGTTGGTTCAGGGCAAAGGCACGCGGGAGTTTGTGGAGTTCGTGCTCGAGCCGGAAATCCTCAAGGAAGCGCGGCTGGGTTATGAGGCGGAGATTGATCCGGATTTCATTCGGCCGCGATTGGGCGTGGATGAATCGGGCAAGGGAGATTTCTTTGGGCCGCTGGTCATCGCCGCAGTTTATGTGAATGAAAGTGTGGTGCGGCATTGGCAGGAAAAAGGCATCAAAGATTCCAAGCGCGTGAAGAGCGACAAACGCATTGGCGAACTGGCGAAAGTGATTCGTTCCACGCCGGGATGCATTTGGACCGTCGTGCCGATTGGCCCGGAGACTTACAATCGGATGCACAAAAAAATGCGGACGGTGAACCAAATGCTCGCGTGGGGCCACGCGCGGGTGATTGAAAATTTGCTGGAACGCGGCGCGGAAATGGTGCCGTCGCCGGAACGGGCGATAAGCGATCAGTTCGCGCGCAGCAAATCCACGGTGGCTAATGCGTTGATGGAATTGGGGCGTGGACTGGAACTTGTCCAGCGGCACAAAGCAGAAGAAGACTTGGCAGTGGCCGGAGCCTCGATATTGGCTCGGGACGTTTTTGTGCAAAAAATAGCTGAATTGAGCGAAAAAGTGGGTAAAACACTGCCAAAAGGTGGCGGCAAACCGGTCGATGTGGCGGCCAAAGAACTTGTGGCGGAGCAAGGCGAGGCGATTTTTGGGGAGGTGGCTAAGGTGCATTTCCGCAATGCGGCGCGGGCATTGGGGCAGCCGGAACCACCGCGGTGAATATTTTTTTCAGTTTTTGCGAAAAAAACGTTGACTCGCAGCCTTGAATCGCTAGTTTCCCTCACCCGCCGACGGCCCTAATGGCTGTGTTTTGAATGAGTTTTGAACGCGTTTGGCGGCAGAAAATACGATGTAAACGAACGAAGCCTAGCCACTTTTCCTAAAAAACAGGGAGTGTGGTATGGGGTTTTTTCGTTTGTTGATAAGAGAATTACTAGTGACTTGACTTAAATCGTGACCGTGCCCTTGTAGCTCAGTTGGTAGAGCGCGTCCTTGGTAAGGACGAGGTCACCGGTTCAACCCCGGTCAAGGGCTCCAGTTTTAGAAAACGTTAACCAGAAACAGAAGGAAGAGAAAGCAGCATGGCTAAGGAATCATTTGTGCGGGCCAAGCCCCACGTAAACATCGGCACCATCGGTCACGTGGATCATGGTAAAACTACTTTGACGGCCTGCATCTTGGCGGTGCAAGCCAAGGATGGCTTGGCGGAGATCAAGGAGTATTCGGAAATCGCCAAAGGCGGTACCGTGCGCGATGAAACCAAAACGGTGACCATTGCCGTAGCCCACGTGGAGTACGAGAGCGCGACGCGCCACTACGCGCACGTCGATTGCCCGGGTCACGCGGATTACGTGAAGAATATGATCACCGGCGCGGCGCAAATGGACGGCGCGATTTTGGTGGTGGATGCTTCCAGCGGTCCGATGCCGCAAACCAAAGAACACGTGCTGCTCGCCAAACAGGTGGGCGTGCCGAGCATCGTGGTTTGCCTGAACAAATCCGACTTGGTGGACGACGATGAGTTGCTTGACCTCGTGGAGATGGAGGTTCGTGATTTGTTGAACAAATACGACTTCCCCGGCGACGACACGCCGGTCATTCGCGCCAGCGCCACCGGCGCCATGGCGGACGAGGAGAAGTGGGTTAACGCCATCAAGGATCTGCTCAAGGCGTGTGATGAATTTATCCCCGAGCCCGAGCGCGCGGAGGACAAGCCCTTCCTGATGTGCATCGAGGACACCTTCATTATTGAAGGTCGCGGACTAGTGGCCACAGGCCGTGTGGAGCGCGGAATCCTCAAGAAGATGGACGAGGTAGAACTCGTGGGCATCAAGGAAGAGACCGAGAAGACCGTGGCTACGGACATTGAAATGTTCCGCAAATTGCTGGACGAAGCGCGCGCCGGCGAAAATGTGGGCGTGCTGCTGCGCGGCAAAAAGAAGGGTGAAGTGGAGCGCGGCCAAGTGTTGGCCAAGCCCGGCACCATCAAGCCGCACACCCGGTTCAAGGGTCAGGTGTATGTGTTGACCAAGGATGAAGGCGGTCGTCACACACCGTTCTTTTCGAATTACCGCCCGCAGTTCTTTTTCCGCACCAGCGACATCACCGGCTCGGTGCACGAGCTGCGTGACTCGGATGACAAAAATAAGGTGGAGATGGCCATGCCCGGCGACAACGTGATTATGGACGTGGAGCTCGGCCAAACCGTTGCGATGGAGGAAGGGTTGACCTTCGCCATCCGCGAAGGCGGCCGCACCATTGGTTCCGGCCGGGTGGTCAGCATTACTGCGTAGGCGCCGGCCAGCGTCACCCCGGGGTTCGGACCCGCCGCTTTGTTTATACGGCGATAGCTCAATTGGCAGAGCAGCGGTCTCCAAAACCGCAGGTTGGGGGTTCGACTCCCTCTCGCCGTGCCAATTTTGGCGGCAACCGGAGGGGTGGCAGAGTGGTCGAATGCGGCGGTCTTGAAAACCGCTGTACCGCGAGGTACCGGGGGTTCGAATCCCTCCCCCTCCGCCAACCGGGATGAGAACGACAGCGACAGCAACAACAATTTAGAGAACACAGATGGCAGCAGCCAACAACACAAACACAGCCGGTACCCCGCCTTCGCCAACGAATGGCACGGAGACGGTATACAGCGGCCCCATCCAATCGGCACCGAAACCGAAGGAAGAGGAAGCAACCGCCGGGTTTGATTGGACCATCTTCTGGCTAGTGGTGGGGATTGTGGTGTTCGTGTTTTTATGGCGCAAGGGATACATCGCCTCGTTCCGCAAATTCATCGGCGAAACCCGCGAGCAACTGCACAAGTGCACCTGGCCCACGATGGACGAATTGAAACAACACATCGTAGTGGTGATGATTTCCTCCGTAATGCTGGGGGCCTTCACAGTGTTCTCCGACAAAATTGTTCGCTTTATAGTGTGGGACCTGCTCATGGGCAGTTAGGAAAAATTTTATGGCACACGAATGGTACGTCATCCAGACCCTCTCCGGTCAGGAGCAAAAGGTTGAGAAAAGCCTCGCCAAGCGCATTGGTGACGAGGAGATGGCCGAGTACATAAAAGAAGTGCTCGTGCCGATGGAAAAAGTGGTGGAAGTGCGCGGCGGCAAAAAGACCACCACCCAACGCAAGCTGTACCCCGGCTATATGTTTATGGAGGTAAACCTCTACGACGAAGAGGGCCGCATTCACGCCGCGCCGTGGGATTTTATTAATGGCACGCAGGGCATCATCGGCTTTGTGGGCGGCGAACGCCCCGTGGCCACGCCAACCGATGAGATTGAGGCCATCCAGTCGCAGATTGCTGACTCGGAAGAAACCGAGCGACCGCGTGTGAATTTTGAGGTGAACGAGATTGTGAAAATCAACGACGGGCCGTTCCTTAATTACAACGGCGCCGTGGAAGCGATTGATCCGGACAGCGGCAAGCTCAAAGTCACCATTGATATTTTTGGCCGCAGCACCCCGGTGGAGCTGGAATACTGGCAAGTGGAAAAACAATAACTTTTAATTAGGAAAACAGAATGGCCAAAAAAGAAATCGGACTCATCAAGCTGCAGATCCCCGGCGGCGACGCCAAGCCCGCCCCACCCGTGGGCCCGGCGCTCGGCCAGTTGGGCGTGCCCATCATGCCCTTTTGCAAAGAGTTCAACGCCAAAACCCAGAACATGGCCGGCACCATCGTGCCCGTGGTGATCACTGTTTATCAGGATAAATCCTTCACGTTTATTCTCAAATCCCCGCCCGCGGCGGAGTTGCTGAAGAAAGCCGCCGGCATCGCTTCAGGCAGCGGCACACCCAATAAAGACAAAGTCGGTCGCGTGACCAAGGCGCAACTTTTAGAAATTGTGAAGACCAAACAGGACGACCTGAACGCCTTCGACGACGAGAAAGCCATCCGCATCATCGCAGGCACCGCCCGCAGCATGGGCATTGAAGTGCTCGGATAAATTTTTTGAAAACCAAATCGCGGGAGGGCGCAAGTCCGGTTGCACCGCAAAAACATAATGCCAAGCAAACGATATAATAAAGCGCAGGAATCCCAGAACGGGGAAGAGAGACGGGGACTGCAGGCCGCCATTGGCGTGCTGGCGGGTTTCCCCAAGGCGAAATTCGACGAAACTGTGGAGCTAAGCTTCCGGATGGGCGTGGATCCAAAATACTCGGATCAAATGGTGCGCGGCACCGTTTCGCTGCCGCACGGCAGCGGCCAGAAAATTGTGGTGGTCGCCTTCACCCCGGAGGGTGCCGCGGCAGATGCGGCGAAAGCCGCCGGCGCGGAGCATGTGGGCTTCGAGGAATTAATTAAAAAAGTGGAGGGCGGCTGGACCGGATTCGACGTCGCCGTGGCCACGCCCGAGGCAATGAAGGGCGGCGTCTCCAAGCTCGGCCGCCAGCTCGGCCCGCGCGGGTTGATGCCTAATCCGAAGACCGGCACGGTGACCGAAGATCTCGGCAAAGCGGTGACCGCCGTGAAAGCCGGCCGCGTGGAATTCAAAGTGGACAAAACGGCCAACCTGCACGTGGTGGTCGGCAAGGTTTCTTTTACCGAAGACAAGTTGCTGGAAAACGCGCGCGCGGTTGTGGACTCGGTGATGAAAGCCCGTCCGGATGGATTCAAGGGCACGTACCTTCAAAGCTGCACGATCAGCGCCACCATGAGCCCCGGCGTGAAAGTGGATACCAAGGACCTCGGCAAACAAGACTAACGGAGGAAAAATCATGCGAGCGGAAAAACAATTTTTGACGAACGAATACGTGGAGCGGCTTAACGCGTCGCCCTACTTTATTGCCACCGATTACACCGGCGTGACCGTGGCGCAGTTCGAGGAACTGCGCGGTAAGTTGCGTCCGCTGGGCGCGGAAATTCACGTGGTGAAAAACTCCGTGTTCCGCAAGGCCTGCGAAGAAACCGGTGTGGGCGAACTCAACGGCGGCTTGTCCGGGCAAGTGGCAGTGGTCACCGGCGAAAACGAAATCGCCACCGCCGCCAAGGTGGTCAAGGAATTTGGCCAGAGCATCGATCGGTTGAGCATTCACTTTGGTTACCACGGCGAGGAACGAATGGAAGGCGAGGTAGTGAACCGGCTGGCCGACCTGCCGTCGCTGGACGTTTTGCGGAGTCAATTGCTGGGCACTATTCAGGCGCCCGCCACGGCGATTGCGCGCGTAATCGCTACACCGGCCACGATGTTGGCTCGCGCCATTCAGGCGAAGTCCGAGAAAGGCTAAAGAACAATTTCGCCCGGCGCGAGTGCGGCGGGCGGTTAAACAGGAACAACTGTAAATCGTCGGGACGCAGGCGGCGTACTGAAAACCCTCCCGCCGGGGGACGACGAGACGACACAAAAAAAAAGAAAGAAAAAACAAAATGGCAGATCTGGATAAAATTGTAGACAGCTTGAGCGACCTCAGCGTGATTGAGGCCGCCGATCTGGTAAAAAAACTTGAAGAGAAATGGGACGTCAGCGCCGCCGCTCCGGCAGCGGTGGCCGTGGCCGGCCCCGCCGGTGGCGGTGAGGAAGCGGAGGAGAAGGATTCCTTCGACGTCATTTTCGTCGGTGACGGCGGCAAAAAGATTCCCTGCATTAAAGCGGTGCGCGCCATCAAATCGGAACTCGGCTTGAAAGAGGCCAAGGATTTCGTGGAGAGCGCCCCCGCCCCGTTGCTGGAAGGCGTGAGCAAAGACGAGGCTGAAGCAGCCAAGAAAGCGCTCGAGGAAGCCGGCGCGAAGATCGAGCTCAAGTAGCTTAGTTTTACCGGGTGCCGGCGGGGGCTGCAATCCCCGCCGGTTATCCCGGTCACCCGGCAATTGCGAAGGCGATTGGCCGGGGCACACACAAGCGGATCCGCGGAGCCGCTCTTGGTTGGGAAAAACGTGACAACAATTTGGGGGCAACCCCGCCGGCCAGTGGCCGACACGGATAAATAGCGATATGGCAGCGAACAAAAACGAGCGGATCAACTTCGGCAAAATCAAAGAGGTCATTGAACCGCCCAACCTCATTGAAATCCAGAGCGACTCTTACGTCGATTTTCTGCAGATCAACACCGCGCCCGAGAAGCGCAAGAACGAAGGCCTCCAAGCCGTGTTCAAAGAGGTGTTTCCCATTGAAAGCTATGATGGAAACATCAGCCTCGATTTTCATAGCTACGAGATAACCCCGCCCAAACAAACCTGGCTCGAGTCACTCGAGGATGGCGCCACCTACGGCGCGGCGCTTTACGTGACCTTCCAGCTCAAAGAAGGCAAGGGTGTGAAGGAGGAAAAAGTGTTTATGGGCGAGATGCCCCTGATGACGCCCTCCGGCAGTTTTGTGATCAATGGCGCCGAGCGTGTGGTGGTCAGCCAGTTGCACCGTTCGCCCGGTTTGGCCTTCGAGGCCACGCAGCACGCCAATGGCAAGATGATGCATTCGTTCCGCATCATCCCCGATCGCGGTTCATGGTTTGAGGCGCAGTACGATACCAGCGATTTGCTTTACGTGTATCTCGATCGCAAAAAACGCCGCCGTAAGTTTTTGATTACCACTTTTTTCCGCGCACTGTGTTTTCTCGAGGACGACAAGCTCAAGGGCACGGATGAGGAAATTCTCGATTTGTTTTATGACATCAAGGAGATTTCGCTCAAGACCGCTGAGAAACACCCGAATCTCGCCAGCCTCGTGTTGGTGGAAGATGCGGTGGACACGGAGAAAAACGTGATCGTGGCACGCGCGTTTGAGCCGCTGTCCAAGGCGGTGCTCAAGCAGATTGCGGCGGTGAGTCAGGGCAAAATTCGCGTGGTGGACACCACCCGCGATGAGGGCCTGATCATCAAGTGCATGAAGAAGGATCCGACTCACAATGAGGAGGAGGCGCTTAAGGAAATTTACAGCCGTTTGCGCCCCGGAGATCCGCCCACGGTGGCTAACAGCCGCGCGTTGCTCAAGCGCTTGTTCTTTGATCCCAAACGATACGATCTCGGCCGCGTGGGCCGTTACAAGATTGGCCAGAAACTTGGCTTCGAGGATCCCAAGCAATCCCGTGTGCTCACCCGCCACGATTTGGTGGAGGCCACCCGCTATTTGCTCACCCTCAAAATGGGCGGCGGCGTGCTGGATGATATTGATCACCTCGGTAGCCGTCGCGTGCGCACCGTGGGTGAATTACTTTCCAACCAATGCCGCGTGGGGCTCGCCCGCACAGAGCGGTTGGTGAAAGAACGCATGACGCTTTTCGATCGCGAAAGCGGCACGATGACGCCCGCCAAGTTGGTGAACCCGAAGGCTCTCTCCGCGGTGATTCGCGATTTCTTTGGGCGCAGTCAGTTGAGCCAGTTCATGGATCAAATCAATCCGCTGGCCGAGACGACGCACAAGCGGCGTTTGTCCGCGCTGGGACCAGGCGGTCTCTCGCGCGAGCGAGCGGGCTTTGAGGTGCGCGATGTGCACCCCAGTCATTACGGTCGGATTTGCCCGGTGGAAACTCCCGAAGGGCCAAACATCGGTCTCATCGCGAGCCTCGCAACCTTTGCCCGCGTGAATGATTTCGGCTTTCTCGAGAGCCCCTACCGCAAGGTGGAGAAGGGGCGCGTCACTGAAAAGCTCGATTACCTTACTGCCGATGCCGAGGAAAACTTCACGGTGGCTCAGGCCAATGCGAAAATTGACGACAAGGGGAAATTTTTGACGGAGTTTGTGTCTTGCCGATGCCGAGGCGACTTCATCGATGTGGAACCGAAGGGCGTTCATTATATGGATGTGTCGCCCAAGCAACTGGTCTCTGTGGCGGCGGGGTTGATTCCCTTCCTTGAGCACGATGACGCGAACCGCGCGTTGATGGGCTCGAACATGCAACGTCAGGCCGTGCCTTTGCTGATTACCGAGGCACCGGTGGTGGCCACGGGAATGGAGCGGCGCCTAGCCGAGGATTCGTGCGCGGTGGTGATGGCGGAAGTGGCGGGCAAGATCGCCTCGGTCACCGGCGAGCGGATCATCATTACCAAGGACGGCGAGATGCCGGTCAGCAAGCGAAAATTTAAGCACGATCCCGAAGGGGGCATTTGGGTTTACGAATTGCGTAAATTCATGCGCTCCAATGCCGGCACTTGCGTGAACCAAAAACCGTTGGTGCATCTTGGCGAATCCGTGAAAAAAGGGCAGGTCATCGCCGATGGCCCCTGCACTGATGACGGCGAACTGGCGCTCGGCAAAAATGTGCTCGTCGCGTTCATGCCGTGGAATGGCTACAACTTTGAGGACGCCATCATGCTCAGCCAACGCGTGGTGAAGGATGACGTGTTCACCTCCATCCACATCGCGGAATACGATGTGGGCGCGCGCGATACCAAGCTGGGGCCGGAAGAAATCACCCGCGACATCCCCAACGTGGGCGAGGAAGCGTTGGCTGACTTGACCGCCGACGGCGTCATCCGAGTGGGCGCAGAAGTGAAGCCGGGCGATATTCTCGTTGGCAAAATCACGCCCAAGAGCGAAACCGAGCTGGCACCCGAAGAGCGCTTGTTGCGCGCCATCTTTGGCGAGAAGGCCGCCGACGTGAAGGACACCTCGCTCAAGGTGCCCAGCGGAACCTACGGTATTGTGATGGATGTTAAGGTTTCTTCCAAAAAGGAAAGGGAAACCAAAACGTCCAGCAAAAAAGGTGAGAAACAAGTTGCCGATGAATACAAGAAACGGCTCGCCGATTTGCAGGAGCAACTTACCGAGTCGTTGTCGAACATTTTGCTCGGCGAAAAAATTCCGCTCGACGTGGTGAACAGCGAGACCGGCGAGATCATCATCCCCGCCAACCGCAAGATCACCAAAACCCTCCTGCGCAAGCTGGCGAGTGTTTACGACAAGATCGAGATTGATCCCTCGCCCATTCGCAATAAAATTAACGAAATCCTCGGGGCCTTCCTCAAGCGCTTTGAGGATTTGAAAACAGCCCACGCCGAAGAATCGGGCCGCGTGGAAGCCGGCACTGATGTGGATCCCGGCGTGGTCAAGCAGGTGAAAGTTTACATCGCCTCCAAGCGCAAGCTTTCGGTCGGCGACAAAATGGCCGGCCGTCATGGCAACAAAGGCGTGGTCGCCAAGATCGTGCCCGAGGAAGACATGCCTTATCTCAAGGACGGCACCCCGGTGGATATCGTGCTCAACCCTCTCGGCGTGCCTTCGCGCATGAACGTGGGGCAGGTGCTCGAGACTCACCTCGGCTGGGCCGCCAAACTGCTGGGCCTGCACTTTGCCACGCCGGTGTTTGACGGCATCCCGGAAACGGAGATCCGCAAATACCTCGAACAGGCAAAAGCCCTAAGCAACGATGAATTGGTCGGCGAAAACGGCAAGGCCTATTTATACGACGGCCGCAGTGGCGATCGTTTCGACCAGGAAATTGTGGTTGGCTTCATTTACATGATGAAACTCGGTCATCTTGTGGCCGACAAGATTCACGCCCGCGCGGTGGGCCCCTACAGCCTCGTCACCCAGCAACCGCTGGGCGGCAAAGCGCAGTACGGCGGCCAGCGTTTCGGCGAAATGGAGGTGTGGGCCATGGAAGCGTACGGCGCGGCCTACACGTTGCAGGAACTCCTCACCGTCAAGTCCGACGATGTGCAGGGACGCACTCGCATTTACGAGAGCATCGTGAAGGGTGACAACACGCTGGACGCCGGCATTCCCGAATCCTTCAACGTGCTCGTCAAGGAAATGAAGTCCCTCGGCCTCGAGGTGGGCGTCGGTTACACCAACCCCGCCGACAACCCAACCGAAGCCGATGACACCCTGGCCATCCTCGCCAGCTAACCTGAAACAAAAGTAATTTGGAAAAAAATATGAGCGCCACTGCCAATCAATCCGCCCGAGAGTTGCTGGGACTCGAACGTGTGAACCTCGTGGATCACGTCGCCCTGTCCGTCGCCGGCCCCGAATCCATTCGCCGCTGGTCCAAGGGCGAGGTCAAAAACCCCGAGACCATCAACTACCGAACCTTCAAGCCCGAGAAAGGCGGCCTCTTTTGCGAACGCATTTTCGGCCCCGTCAAGGACTGGGAATGCTCGTGCGGCAAATACAAGCGCATTAAATACAAAGGCGTCGTATGCGATCGTTGCGGTGTGGAGGTCACCCTTGCCCGCGTGCGCCGCGAGCGGATGGGTCACATCGATCTTTCCGTGCCGGCCACCCACATCTGGTTTTTCAAGTGCATGCCCTCGCGCCTCGGCTTGATGCTGGACATGACCGGTCGCCATCTCGAGCGCGTCATTTACTACGAAGATTATCTGGTGGTGAATCCGGGCGACACGCCGTTGGAACAAAATCAATTGCTCACCGAGGAGGAATTCCGCGAGGCCAAGGCCACTTACGGCCCCGATTCCTTCGAGGCCGCGATGGGCGCACAGGCGGTGCACGACGCGCTCTGCCGCATCGACCTCGCCGCGGGCGTGGTGGAATTACAGGAAGCGATGACCAAAACGCGGTCCAAACAAATCCGCAAAAAACTCGCCAAACGCATCAAGCTTTTTCAGGGATTTGAAGGCTCCAACTCGCGTCCGGAATGGATGGTGCTCACGGTGCTGCCAGTGATCCCGCCGGACTTGCGTCCGCTCGTGCCGTTGGAAGGCGGCCGTTTTGCAACCAGCGATCTTAACGATTTATATCGTCGCGTCATCAACCGCAACAACCGCCTCAAGAATCTCACGCAGTTGAAGACCCCCGAGGTTATCATCCGCAATGAGAAACGCATGTTGCAGGAAGCGGTGGACGCCCTGTTCGATAACGGCCGCCACGGGCGCGCCGTGACCGGCGCGGGCAATCGCCCATTGAAAAGTCTTTCCGATATGCTCAAGGGCAAGGGCGGCCGCTTCCGCCAGAATTTGCTCGGCAAGCGCGTGGATTATTCCGGTCGCTCGGTGATCGTCGTCGGCCCTGAGCTGAAGCTGCACCAGTGCGGGTTGCCCAAGAAAATGGCGCTCGTATTGTTCGAGCCTTTCATCATCCGCCGCCTCAAGGATTTGGGCTACGTGCACACCGTGCGTTCGGCCAAAAAACTCATCGAGCGCCAGACCTCCGAGGTTTGGGATGTGCTCGAGGAAGTCACCAAGGGTCATCCGGTGCTGCTCAACCGCGCGCCCACGTTGCACCGTCTTTCCGTGCAGGCATTCGAGCCGGTGCTCATTGAGGGCGAGGCGATTCGCGTTCACCCGCTGGTTTGCACCGCATACAACGCAGACTTTGACGGCGACCAAATGGCCGTGCATCTGCCGCTCTCGGTGGAGGCGCAAATGGAAGCGCGGCTGTTGATGCTGGCGCCCAATAATATTTTCAGCCCGTCCAGCGGTCGGCCGATCATGACGCCCACACAGGACATCACGCTGGGGTGCTATTATCTCACGGTGGATCCGTCGAAGATGAACAAGAAGAAGTACAAAAAGGAGAGTCGCAAAATGTTGTTTGGCGACAAATCCGAGGTGCATTTCGCAATGTCCGAGGGCGTGATCGACACGCACACCACCGTGCGCATGGCCAATCCCGATCGCGGCAGGAAAACGGTGTACGGCGATTCCGAAAGCGCGGTCATTGAGACCACCGCCGGGCGCGTGATCTTCAGCGAGATTTGGCCCAAGGAACTGGGCTTGGCAAATTTTGAGGTGGGCAAGGGCAAACTCGGCGATCTCATCGCCGACTGCTATAAATTCGCCGGCCACGAAAAAACCGTGACGACTCTCGACCTCCTCAAGGAGCTCGGCTTCCGCGAGGCCACCAAGTCCGGCGCTTCCATCGGCATTGATGATATGATCATCCCCAAGGAAAAAGGCCAGGAAATCAAAAACGCCGAAAAGGAAATCGCCGATGTGGAGAAACAATACCGCAAGGGCGTCATCACGCCGGGCGAGCGTTACAACAAGATCATCGATATTTGGACGCACGCGACGGATAGAATTTCCAGCGTGATGCTGAAAACTCTCGAAACCAATCAAGGCAAGGAAGAGTACAACCCCGTCGCCCTTATGGTGGACTCCGGCGCGCGCGGTAACCGCCAGCAAGTCCGGCAGCTCGCCGGCGTGCGCGGCCTCATGGCCAAGCCCAGCGGCGACATCATTGAGAAGCCCATCCTCTCAAACTTCCGCGAGGGCCTCACGGTGCTCGAGTACTTCATCTCCACCCACGGCGCCCGCAAAGGCTTGGCCGACACCGCTCTCAAAACCGCTGACTCAGGCTACATGACCCGCAAGCTCGTGGACGTGGCGCAGGACGTTATCATTCAGGAAATGAACTGCGGCACCAACAACGGCATTTGGGTGGAAGCCATTAACGAAGGCGAAGAGGAAGTCGTGCATCTGGCCGACCGCTTGGTGGGACGGCACTCGTGCGATCACATCATCAATCCTATCAACCCCAGTGAAAAACTTATTAAGTCCGGTGTGGAATTCGACGAGCACCACGCCAAAGCCATTGAAGATGCCGGCATCGACAAGGTGAAAGTGCGCTCCGTACTCACCTGCGAAAATAAGCAAGGCGTTTGCGCCCATTGTTACGGCCGCAACAACGCCACCGGCCGCACCGCCGAGCTGGGGCAGGCGGTGGGCATCATCGCCGCGCAATCCATTGGCGAGCCGGGCACCCAGCTCACCATGCGTACTTTCCACATCGGCGGCACCGCCTCGGCGGTCTTTAAGCAGCCGGAAATCAAGGCCAAGAAATCCGGCGTGGTGCACTACGAAGGCCTCCGCATTGTGGATCTTCAGGATGGCAGCCACATTGTGCTTAACAAAAACGGTTCCGTAATCGTGCGCGATTCCAAGACCGATAAGGATTTGGAAACCTACGACATCCCCATCGGTGCCGTGATCGCTGTGGCCAATGGCGACAAGGTCAAGGCCGGCTCGACTTTTGTGCAATGGGATCCGTACAACGTGCCGATTCTTTCCGAGAAAAAAGGCCGCATCCGCTTCCACGATATCATCGAGGGAGTGACGATGGAACTTGAAGTGGACGAAGCCACCGGACAGGATTCCATGGTCATCATCGAGCACAAAGAAGATTTGCATCCGCAAATCATCATTGAAGATTCCAAGAAGCAAGTGGTTGCTAATTACCCCATCCCCGCCGGCGCACACGTGCAGGTGGGCGACAACGACACCATCCAGGCCGGCACGCTGATGGCCAAGACGCCGCGCAAAACTGCCAAGACCAAAGACATCACCGGCGGTTTGCCGCGCGTGTCCGAACTCTTTGAGGCACGCCAGCCGAAGGACGCCGCGGAGATTGCGCGCATCGACGGCATGGTCGATTTCGGAGGCATCGTGCGCGGCAAACGCACGGTCATTGTACAGGATCAATCGACCGCTGAGGAAGAGGAGCACATGATTCCGATTGGCAAACACGTCATCGTCTTTAAGGGTGATCTCGTGAAGAAAGGCCAGCAACTCACCGAAGGCCCGATGGTGCCGCATGATATTCTCGAAGTGCTCGGCGTGGATGCCTTGCAAGCGTTCCTCGTGAACGAAGTGCAAGAGGTGTATCGATTGCAAGGCGTGACCATTTCCGACAAGCACATCGAAATGATCGTACGCCAAATGCTGCGCAAGGTGAAAATCACCGAGCCAGGCGACACCACTTTCCTGTGGGGCGAACAGATCGACCGCTTGATCTTTGAGGCAGAGAACGAGCGCGTTGAAAAAATGGGCGGCCAGCCCGCCGAAGCCAGCCCCGTGCTACTCGGCATCACCAAGGCCTCCATCGAGACGGAGAGTTTCCTGTCCGCCGCCAGTTTCCAGGACACCACGCGGGTTCTTACCGAGGCGGCGACTTTGGGCAAAAAGGATACTTTGCTTGGATTCAAAGAGAACGTAATTATGGGGCACATCATCCCCGCTGGAACAGGTTTTGACGGCCATCGCAACCTCAGCCTCGACCCGCAAGTCGAGGAAATCGAGGCGGTGGAAGCGCCCAATCTGCTGCTGGACGAAGAAGAAGAGATGGCTGGATAGTTGTTTTGAGATAAAAACTGCCGAAAAGGCCTAAATTGGGGGGGGATAAAGCCTTCCAAGAGTTTCCTAAAAAAAACTCATAAAACTTGTTGCAACGGGAAATTACTTTGGTATTATCCCGCCCCCGAATCGCTTGCCGACGCGGACAACGCGCAGGCAAGCGAACTATTTTTTATAATGCCGACAATTAATCAGCTGGTCCGCAAGGGACGGAAACGGACAAAGGAGAAGAGCACTTCTCCTGCACTCGAGAACTGTCCTTTCCGGCAGGGCGTGTGCCTGCAGGTGTACACGCGTACCCCGAAGAAGCCGAACTCCGCGATGCGGAAGGTTTGCAAGGTGCGCCTCACCAACGGGAACGAGATTATCGCCTACATCCCGGATGAGGGGCACAGTTTGCAGGAGCACTCCATCGTGCTCGTGCGGGGTGGTCGGATAAAAGATTTACCGGGCGTGCGCTATCATGTGGTGCGCGGCACCCGCGATGCCGCCGGCGTGGAGAAGCGCCGGGTGAGCCGTTCCAAGTACGGCGTGAAACGCCCTAAGGCCGGCAAGAAGAAATAAGGATTTTATATGTCACGCAGACGCAGAGCAGTTAAACGCAAAATTCGCCTCGACGCCCGGCATCATAGTCTGCTTGTGGGACGTTTGGTGAACACTATTATGAAATGCGGCAAGCGCAACATCGCGCAAAGCCTAGTGTACGATGCGTTCGACCAAATTAGCGAGAAGCAGGAAGGCGCCACGCCGATGGAAGTATTGCAACGCGCCGTGGAAAACGCCAAGCCGCGTTTGGAAGTGAAGAGCCGCCGCGTGGGTGGTGCCACTTATCAAGTACCGCTGGAAGTGACCGGCGAACGATCCGAGGCGCTGGCCCTGCGTTGGATTGTGGAATTTGCCAAGGCCAAAAAAGGCACGCCAATGAAACGGGCGTTGGCCAACGAAATTCTCGACGCATACAACGGCGAAGGCAATTGCATTCGCCGCCGCGATGAGGTCCACCGGATGGCACAGGCTAACAAGGCCTTTGCCCATTTCCGCTGGTAAAAACATTTTGGATTGTGAGTCGCCCCGCGCGTGGATTTATCGGGGCGTTTTTTAATCCAAACAACGATGGAAACATTGACCGACATTGACACGACAACACTGAACTCGCCGGACCGCGAGTACACAATGGAGCGCACCCGGAACATCGGGATTGCGGCGCATATTGACGCCGGTAAAACTACGACCACCGAGCGCATCTTATTTTATACGGGCCTCTCGCACAAAATCGGAGAGGTGCACGACGGCAACACCGTCACCGACTGGATGGAACAGGAGCGCGAACGCGGTATCACGATTACCAGCGCGGCCACCACGTGTTTTTGGACGCAAAAGCCCGACGGCACCGATAAGCTGTGGGAAGGCGTCGCTCATCGCGTCAACATTATCGACACGCCCGGCCACGTGGATTTCACCGCCGAGGTGGAGCGTTCCATGCGCGTGCTCGACGGCGCGGTCGCCGTTTTCTGCGGCGTCGCCGGCGTTCAGCCGCAGTCTGAAACGGTGTGGCGGCAAGCCACCAAATACGGTGTGCCCCGCATTGCCTTCGTTAACAAAATGGATCGCACTGGCGCGAATTTTAACAGTGTAGTGGCCGAGATGCGCGAGAAACTCGGCGCGTATGCCTACGCGGTGGGCATCCCGATTGGGTCGGAAGACGATCTGCGCGGCGTCATCGATGTCATCAGCCAAAAGGCGCTCATTTACGATGAGTCTGAGGAACTCGGCACCAAGATCAACATCGAAGAAATTCCGGCTGACCTTAAGGATGAAGCCGAACTGGCCCTCGCTGAATTGATCGAAGCAGTGGGCGACAAGGACGACGAAGTGATGGAGCTCATTCTCAATGAGAAACCCGTCGATAACTTTACCCTCAAGCGCGCCATCCGCCGTCTCACTTCCGCCAATGAAATGGTGCCAGTGCTCGGTGGCTCCGCTTTCAAAAACAAAGGCGTGCAACCGATGATGGACGCGGTCATTGATTTTCTTCCCTCCCCGCTGGACGTGGATCCCGCCGTGGGCGCTGATGTGGATGATCCCGAAGACCTCACCACCCTCCCCGCCGACGACAATGCCCCGTACTGCTCGCTGGCGTTCAAGCTTTGGACCGATCCTTTCGCCGGGAAACTGGTGTTCTTCCGCGTTTACAGCGGCTCCATCAGCAAGGGTGACACTATATATAACCCCCGCACCCGGCGCAAAGAACGAGTGAACCGAATCATGATGATTCAGGCCGACAAACGCGAAGAGGTGGAGACCGCGTACGCCGGCGACATCGCCGCGCTGGTGGGCGTGCGCAACATCACCACCGGCGACACGCTGTGCACGCCGGATATCGATATATGCCTTGAACCGCCGACTTTCCCGGAACCTGTCATCTCAATGGCCATCGAGCCGGAGACTAAGGCCGATCAGGAAAAAATGTCCGAAGGCCTCCAGCGTTTGGCCGAGGAAGATCCCACTTTCCGGTGTCATACCGACGAGGAAACCGGCCAATTGTTGATTGCTGGAATGGGTGAGCTGCACTTGGAAATTATTTGCGATCGCTTGCGCCGCGAGTTTGGCGTCACCGCCACATCCGGCGCGCCGCAAATCGCCTATCGCGAAACCATCACCAAAGCCGCCGAAGGCGTGGGCAAGTTTGTAAAACAATCCGGCGGTCGCGGCCAGTACGGCCACGCCGTGATCACCCTCGAGCCCAACAAAGAAGAGGGCATCCTCATCGAAAACAAAATCGTGGGTGGCGCGATTCCCAAGGAATACATTTCGGCCGTTCAAGCGGGCATCGAAGAGACCATCCGCAGCGGCGTACTCGCCGGCTTCGAGATGATCAATCTTAAAATCCAAATCGTCGATGGCTCCTTTCACGAAGTGGACTCCAACGAGTTGGCCTTCAAAATGGCCGGCATCTTTGCCCTCAAAGCCGCCGTTGCGAAAGCGAAACCAATTCTGTTAGAACCAGTGATGAAGGTGGAATGCACCACGCCCGACCAATATCAGGGCGACCTCATTGGCGACCTAAATCGCCGCCGCGGCAAAGTGCATAGCATCGACAGCAAACCTTCCGGTACCATCATCAATGCCGAGGTGCCGTTGGCCGAAATGTTCGGTTATGCGACCGCCATTCGCTCACTCTCCAGCGGCCGTGCTTCGTACAGCATGGAACCGTTGACATTTGAACCTGTTCCGCAAAGTATCGCGGACGAAATCCTTGATAAGGCACCTAAAAAGCCTGCAAGAGCTTAAGTATCCCCATGGCTGGAAATCAAATTAGAATTAGACTCAAAGGCTACGACCACCGCGTGCTCGACCGTTCTTCACAGGAAATTGTGGAGACCGTGAAGCGCACCGGCAGTCGCGTCGCCGGGCCCATTCCGTTGCCCACACGCCGCGAGCGTTTCACCATGACCCGCTCCCCGCACGTGGACAAGAAGAGCCAGGAAACTTTCGAGCAACGTACCCACAAGCGCCTCATCGATATTCTTTCCCCCACGCCCAACACCATCGATGAATTGAAAAAACTCAACCTCCCCGCCGGCGTGGACATTAACATTAAAATTTTCTAGCAAAATGGTCGGATTGATTGGCAAAAAAATTGGCACGACGCGTGTCTACGACGACGGCGGCAAGGCCGTGTGCGTCACCGTGATTCACACCGGTGAAAACCGCGTCGTCCAGTGCAAGACCGCCGATGGCAAGGACGGCTACAACGCGGTGCAAATCGGTTACGACGATCAAAGCCACAAGAGCCGCGTCACCCAACCGTTGCAGGGCCACTTTAAAAAACACAACGCTTCGGCCACCAAATGGGTGAAGGAGTTTCGCGATTTCACCCTCGAAGTGAAGCCGGGCGATACTGTGCCGGTGACAATTTTTGAGCCGGGCGATTATGTGGACGCCATTGCCCGCACCAAGGGACGCGGGTTTCAAGGCGTCGTCAAGCGCTGGAACTTCGCCGGCGGCCCCGCGTCGCACGGCCAAAAAGGCTGGTTTCGCCGGCCCGGATCCATCGCTGCCGGCTCCACCCCCGGTTGGGTGAGTAAAGGCAAAAAGATGCCCGGCCACATGGGCCAACGCCAGCGCACGGTGCAAAACCTTAAAATCGTGCAGGTGCGTGAGGAAGATAATTTGTTGCTCGTGAAAGGCGCAGTCCCTGGTGCCAACGGCGATTACGTGGTCATCCGTGAGGCCAAGAAAAAACCAAAAGCCTCAAAGTAACTGGAGAAATTTTTGATGGAACTTAAAGTACAGACATTAAGCGGCGAGGAAACGGGAACGTATTCCGTCGGCTTCGATGTCATTCAAGACGAAAAAGGCGAGCAAGCTGTGCACGACACCGTGGTGGCGTATATGGCCGCCCAACGTAGTGGCACGGCGAAGACCAAAGATCGCGGCGAAGTGAGCGGCACCGGTAAAAAACCGTGGCGCCAAAAAGGCACCGGCCGCGCCCGGACGGGTTCGCGCCGCACCAATATTTTTACCGGCGGTGGCGTGGTGCACGGTCCCGTGCCGCGTGATTTCTCCAAGAAGGTCAACTCCAAGACCCGCACGCTCGCCTTGCGCAAAGCTCTCAGCGAACGCCTGAAAGACGGCGAAGTGACCGTGGTGGCCAATCTCAATCTCGAAACCAAAAAAACCAAAGTCTTGTGCGCGCAGCTCGATGCCGTTGATGTGGAAGCCAAAACGCTTTTACTCGTGGATGTCGATGCCAGCCAGAACGACAATCTTTGCCTTGCCTCCCGCAACATTCCGTTGGTGGAACTCGCCGAGGCCAGCAGCTTGAACACGTATCAAGTGCTGCGTCCGGATCGCATTATTATCACCCAAGCAGGCCTTGACGCAGTGGTCGGTCGTCTCAAATAAGGAACGCCAATGGATTCATTTACTATTATCAAGGGCGTTTGGGACAAGGAGAAAACCCAAATCCAGCGCGACCTGTACAACCAACGCCGCACCGAGGGGATGAAGGAATCGTGCCCGTCACAGTACTCGTTTGTCGTTGACCGCCGTGCGAACAAATTTCAAATCCGCAAGGCGGTGCAGGAGCTGTTCAAAGTGGGTGTTACCCACGTGAACACGATGATGGTGCGCGGTAAGGTTAAACGCGGCCGCACTAAAATGGCGGGCTTCACAGGTAACTGGAAGAAAGCGATTGTCACCCTCAAAGAAGGCGAGTCCATCGATCTCGTATAATAAGGAATTTCCCGATGCCCATCCGATCATATAAACCAACGACCCCCTCGATGCGCTATATCAAGCGCTCGACTTTCGAGGAGATTACCAAGACCAAGCCTGAAAAGGCATTGGTGAAAATCCGCAAGAAAACCGGCGGACGCAACAACCGCGGTCGCGTCACGATGCGCGGCATTGGCGGTGGCGCGAAACAAAAGATTCGCAACGTCGATTTCAAGCGTCGGTTCTCTCGTAAAGCTTTTGGCGAAGACGCCACGGTGGCGGCAAAAGTGATTGCCATCGAGTACGATCCCATGCGCTCGGCGCGCATTGCGTTGCTCGAGTATGAAGGCGGCGAAAAGCGCTACATTATTGCGCCCAATAAACTTGGGGTGGGTGATTCTGTGCAAAGCGGGCCGAATGCTGAGCCGGAAATTGGCAGTGCGATGCCGATCAAAAAAATTCCTCTCGCTGCCGCGATTCATAACATCGAACTAACCCCAGGACGGGGCGGACAGATCGTGCGTGCTGCGGGTTCATCCGCCACATTGATGAGTCTCGACGGAGATATGGCGCAAATCAAACTGCCTTCCGGTGAAATCCGCCGGATCAATGAAAATTGCTGGGCCACCATCGGCCAGGTCGGCAACATCGACCACGAAAAACAAGTCATCGGTAAAGCCGGTAACTCACGCCATCGCGGCATTCGTCCGATCACTCGTGCGGTGGCAAAAAACCCTGTCGATCACCCCATGGGCGGTGGCGAAGCTAAGACCTCCGGTGGCGGTCACCCAGTCACTCCTTGGGGTGTGATCACGCGTGGTTACAAAACCCGTTCCAAGAAAAAATATTCCAACAAGTTTATTCTTGTGCGCCGCGATGGTCGTCCGATGAAACGCAAATAATAAAACCGCATGGCACGTTCAATTAAAAAAGACTGGTTTGTAGAGCCCAAGCTTATGGCGAAGGTTCAAGTCCAAAAAGAGAGAGGCCAGAACCGGCCCATCAAAACGTGGTACCGGCGCTGCGCTATCCATCCGGATTTCGTGGGGCACACGTTTAACGTCCACAACGGCAAAGCCTTTTTGCCCGTGTTCGTCACCGAAAACATGGTGGGCCACAAGCTCGGCGAATTTTCACCCACCCGCGTTTTCAAAGGCCACAGTGCCCACGTGAAGAGGGAGATTAAATAATGGATTTTACCTGTACTACTCAAAACGTCCGTATGTCGCCCAAAAAAATGCGCGAAGTGACGCGCCAGCTTTTGCCAAGGAAAAACAAGGCCGGCAAAAATGAGGGAATGCTGGTGAGTAAAGCGAAAGCCGTGCTCTCCGCCATCCCGCGTAAATCCGCGCGCTTTATCGAGAAGACGCTCAACACCGCTCTGCACAATGCCGAGCATATCGGTGCGGAATGGGACAACACCGAGGTGCAGGAAAAAGTGGTCAAGCTTAAGCAGGACATTGAAAATCACTCGGATGAAAACGGAATCATCCAACGCAAGCACCGCCATTTGAAAGCCAAGCTCGCCAAGCTTGAGGCCTTCCTCGACAACGGCGGCAAGGTGGACACCAGCAAACTGCGCATCAAAAACGCGATGGCCACCTCGGCCACGCCGTTGCGCCGTTGGATGACCCGCGCCCGAGGCGGCGGCTCGGTTATTCTCAAGCGCTGCACGCACATCCGCATCACTCTTTCTGACGACGAGTAACATGGGACAAAAAACCAATCCAATCGGGCTTCGCACCGCAGTCACCAAGGACTGGGCATCGAAGTGGTATTCCGACAAGAAAAACTTCGCCGCCTTTATGGCCGAGGATCGCGCGATTCGTGGTTTGCTTTACGGCAAGCTCGAGAACGCTGCGGTCACCAAAATTCTCATCGAGCGCGCCGCCCAACGCGTGCGCATCAAAATTCTCACCGCCCGACCCGGCGTGGTCATTGGCCGCCGTGGCGCGGAGATTGATATTATCAAGGAAGAGCTCGCGCGCATGACCAATAAGGAAGTGTACGTGGACATCCAGGAAATCCGGCAACCCGAAACCGACGCCCAACTCGTTGCCGAGAATGTGAAGATGCAGCTGGAGCGCCGCATCGCCTATCGCCGCGCGATGAAGCGCGCGGTGCAAACGGCAATGGATTGTGGCGCCGAAGGCATTCGTATCCGTTGCGCCGGACGACTGGGCGGATCCGAGATCGCCCGTGTGGAGCAATACCTTGAGGGCCGCGTGCCGTTGCACACACTGCGCGCGACGATTGATTACGGTTTCACCGAAGCCAAAACCAAAGCCGGTTTGCTTGGCATCAAATGCTGGATTTGTAAGGGCGAAGATTCCCCCGGAAAATCCAGCGAAGAAGAAGTTATCGAGACCGGCGCCCCCAAGGGCAAACAATAATAAATTAAACAAAAAAGAATTTAAATGGCCGCCACAATTCCAGCCCGAGTTAAGTACCGCAAAATGCACCGCGGCAGTCGTGCCGGCATTGCGTGGAAGGGCAACAATGTCTCCTTCGGCGAATTCGGCCTGCAAGCGCTCGACCGTTGCTGGCTCACCACCCAGCAAATCGAAGCCTGCCGCCAAACCATTACCCGCAAAATGAAACGGCGCGGCAAGGTTTGGATCCGCGTGTTCCCGCAAAAATCTTACACCAAGAAACCGTTGGAAGTGCGGATGGGTAAAGGCAAAGCTAACGTCGAAGGCTGGGTCGCCGTGGTGCGTCCGGCGAATATGCTCTTTGAAGTCGGCGGCGTGAGCGAAAGCATTGCCCGCGACGCCATGCGCCTCGCCGCAGCTAAGCTGCCCATCCCAACCCGATTTGTGACTCGACTCTAACGCTGATGAAGAAGAAAGAAGAAATTAACGAAATGCCCGCCGCCGAATTGCGCGAGCAAGTGCTGCTGACCAAGCAGGAGCTGTTCAGCCTCACCCTGTTAAAGGGCGGCGGACTGGAGAAGCCCCATCGCATTCCATTACTGCGCAAACAAATCGCACGGCTCGAGACGCGACTCACGTTGCTTCGCAAACAAGCTGAGGCTGCGGTTGTTGCCGCCAACTAATTTAATCCATGAGCGAAACCCAAGAAAAACATCGCAAAGAACGCAGCGGCGAAGTCATCTCAAACAAGATGACCCAAACCATCGTGGTGCGCGTGAAGCGCCGCATTAAACATCCGCTGTACAAAAAAGTAATCACCAAGTTTAAGAAATATTACGTGCACGATGCCGAGAGCGTTGCTCAGCCGGGCAATCACGTGCGCATCCGCGAAACGCGCCCCATCAGCAAGCTGAAACGCTGGGAGTTGGTGGAAGTCATTCGATAGCACGAGGAAAGAACTATGTTACAACTTTGTTCAGTATGTGAAGTGGCAGACAACAGCGGCGCAAAGCGTGCCGCCATCATCGGCGTGATCGGCGAGAGCAAGAGCTACGGCGAGATCGGCGACATCGTAAAGGCCCACATCAAAGAGGCCGCGCCCGATGGTGCCGTGAAGAAGAGCGAGGTGGTCGACGCCGTCATCGTTCGCACCAAGAAAGCCATTCGTCGCAGCGATGGCTCGTACCTGCGATTTGATAACAACGCGGTGGTCATCATTGACGCCGACAAAAACCCGCGCGGCACCCGTATCTTTGGCCCCGTGGCCCGCGAGTTGCGCGAAAAGAAGTTCATGAAAATTATTTCCCTGGCACCGGAGGTCCTGTAATGGCTGAAAAAACTCAAGGCAAGAAAAAGCAAAACCGCGTGCGGCGCGATGACAAAGTGCGCATCCTCACCGGTCAACACCGCGATTCCGAAGGCAAAGTCATACGCATCCTCGCGGAAAATGACCGCGTGGAAGTGGAGATCGAGGGACTCGCTGAGGAAGACATGATCGTGAAGCACCAAAAACGCAGCACTGAATTTCCGAATGGCACGCGGCTGCACTTGAACCCGACCATTCATATTTCCAATGTGATGAAGCTCGACCGTTGGAACGCTCGCCAGCCAGTTAAAGGCAGTTAAAATGAAACCCAGACTTTACAGCAAATATCACGACGAGGTGAAGCCGGCCCTGAAGAAGGATCGGGATTATACCAATCTGCATCAAGTGCCGTGCATTGAGAAAATCATCGTGCACATGGGCCTCGACGCCACGCTGGAGAAATCCGCGCTGGAAGATGCGATGAACGACATGAAAACCATCACCGGCCGCAAACCGGTAGTGAACCTCGCCCGCAAGAGCGTGTCGAATTTCAAGCTGCGCGAGGGCATGCCCATTGGCTGCCACGTCACGCTGCGTCGCGAGGTGATGTACGAGTTTCTCGATCGCCTCACCGCTGCTGCGCTGCCGCGCATCCGTGACTTCCGCGGCATCAACCCGAAATCCTTCGACGGCCAGGGCAATTACTCGATGGGCATTACCGAGCAATCCATTTTCCCGGAAATCGAAATGGACAGAGTGAAGCGCACTCAGGGCATGGACGTGACCATCGTGACCAGTGCCGGCACCAACGAAGAGGCGCTGGATTTACTCACCCGCATGGGTATGCCCTTCGCGGGCAAAAAAGCCGTGGGCGCCGCCGGACCTGCAGAAGAACTTTCCAAGACCGACGAAGTGGCCGAGCTTATTTTCACTGCCTGCGAGGGATCGGGCACCGACGAGGAAGGCATTCGGAACGCTCTGTTCCAGCTGAGTAACCGCAAGGAATGGGACGCCGTGGTGGCCGCATTCGCGGAGCGGCATTCTGATTATTGCGAGGGCGACCTCATGAAATGCCTGAATGAGAAATTGAACGGCAAGGAGTTATCGCGTTTTGTGGTGGATCCGCTGCGCGGCAAGGGTATCGAGATTCTGGAGATTTCCAAAGTGGAAGACGTGGCCGACCGCATCGCCGCTTCTTGCGAGGGTGAGGGCACTGATCCGGGACGCATCACGGATGCCGTTTATCAAATTCAAAGTCTCGAGGAATGGGATGCAGCGGCGTCTGCGTTTTCAGCGCGGCACTCTGATTTTTACGAAGGTAATCTTATGAAATGCCTGACCGATAAATTGAGCGAGGCGGATATGGAAACGCACGTGCTCAAGCCGCTGGGCGAGCGGGACATCAAGATTTTGGACGCCCCGGAGGCCGCCAGTGAAGATAAGGAATAGTTGAACAGGAAAATTTAATATGGCTAAGAAATCATGGATTGAACGGAACCAGCGCAAAGAGCGCACGGTGGTGAAGTACGCCGAACGGCGCGCTGAGCTGAAAGCTGCGGGCGATTACGCCGGGCTCGCGCTCCTGCCGCGCAACGCCTCCCCCGTGCGGGTGGTGAATCGCTGCAACGTCACCGGACGCCGGCACGGCTTCCTTCGTAAGTTTGGCCTGAGCCGCATCGCCTTTCGTGAGGCGGCGTTAAGCGGGATGATCCCGGGCGTCACCAAAGCCAGTTGGTAATAATTTAATAAAATGGATCCCGTCGCAGACATGCTCACTAGTATTCGGAACGCCAATATGGCGACCAATCCGGATTGCTCCGTACCCTATTCCAAGCTCAAGGAAAATGTGGCCCAAATCCTCAAGGAAGAAGGCTACATCACGAGCTATCAAGTCACCGGCACAGGCGTCATCAAGCGCCTCGAGGTGGGCTTGAAATACAACGACCGCAAGGGCGTGATTGAGGGTATTAAAAAAATCAGCAAGCCCGGCCTGCGCAAGTACGTGGGTGCCGGCGAAATGCCGCGGGTGCTTGGCGGCTTGGGCGTGGCGATTGTTTCCACGTCGCAAGGCGTGATGAGCGGCGCTAGTGCGCGGGAAAAGAAAGTGGGCGGCGAGGTGCTTGCTCATGTTTGGTAAAAATTTTAAAGGAACTTTTTAAGGAAAAAACGATGTCAAGAATTGGTAAAATGCCCGTGCCCGTGCCGAGCAACGTGAAGGTAAATCTCACCGGCCGCACGATTTCTGTGGAAGGCCCCAAGGGTAGCCTGAAACTGGACCTCCCCGAGCGCACCGAAGCCAAACTGGAGGACGATAAAATTATCGTCACCCGCGAGAACGACGAGAATCGGTCCAAGGCTATGCACGGCCTTGCGCGCAGTCTCATCAACAATATGGTGGTGGGCGTGGATAAAGGGTTTGTCAAAAAACTCGAAATCCACGGCGTCGGTTTCAAGGCCGCCGTGCAGGGGCAGAAGCTCAACCTGTTGCTCGGCTTCTCGCACGACATCAACCACGAAATCCCGCAGGGCATAACGGTCACCGTAGAAAACAACACCAACGTCACCATCGAAGGCGCCGACAAAGCCGTCGTCGGAAAAGTGGCCGCCGAAGTGCGCAGCTACTATCCGGTGGAGCCTTACAAGGGCAAAGGCGTGCGTTACAGCGACGAGCACGTCATCCGCAAACAAGGCAAACAAGTCCAATAAGGAAAATTTCCGATGAGACCCGAACAGAAACGCAAGATCGTACAACGCCGCCGCTGGCGGATTCGCAAGAAACTCCACGGCACCGCCGAGCGTCCGCGCATGGCCGTCCGCTTTACCGAGCGGAACATTTACGTGCAGTTCATCAACGACGACGAAGGCTGCACGCTGGCCTCCGCCTCCACCCGCCACAAGGCGCAGACCGGCCGCGAAACACTCGCCGCCAACAAAGCCGGCGCTGAAGTGCTGGGCCAAGCCGCCGGCGAAGCCGCCAAGACCGCCGGCATCAGCAAAGTGATTTTTGACCGGTGCGGTGCGCGTTACGTGCAGGATGGAAAAATTGACATCTTCGCCCACGCCGCCACACGTGCCGGATTGGATTTTGGTCTCAATTTAGAAAAGAAGAAAAAATCTGAGCTCAAAAAAGCCGCCAAGGAAGAGAAGGCCCAAAAGCCGAAGAAGGAAAAGAAAGCTAAGAAAGAAAAGAAGGCTGAAGTGACCGAGCCAGCTGCGGAAACTAAAAAAGCTGAGCCTGCCAAAAATGGTGAAAAGGCCGCCGCCGCCGAATAATAATTTAACCTGAAACAAACGACCATCAACGTGGCAGAGGAAACAACAACCCCATCCGAGACACCCGCAGCAGCTGCACCCGCAGCTGTAGCCGCCCCTGTGGCGGCGACCCCAGCAACCGCGCCCGCGCGGCAAAATAATCGTGGCCCCCGTGGAGCCGGCGGTGGCAATCGTGGCGGTGGCGGCGGTGGAGGTGGAGGTGGACGTGGTCCTGGCGGCCCCGGAGGTCGTGGCGGCAATCGTCGCGGCGGCCCGCGCGAACGCCGCGCACCGGCCGTGGTTACTGATTCCGAAGGGAACGTGCTTACCGAGAAAGTGGTGTTCATCAATCGCTCCAGCAAAGTGGTGAAGGGCGGTCGGCGTTTTGGCTTTAGCGCGTTGGTCGTCACCGGCAACCGAAAAGGTGGCGTGGGCGTCGGCATCGGTAAAGCCCGCGAAGTAATCACCGCCATTCAAAAAGGCAACGAGGATGCCCGCCGCGAGATGGTGAAAGTTTCCCTCAACGGCGCTACGCTGCCGCACGAGGTGTATTCGGTTTATGATGGCGCGCGCGTGTTGCTGCGTCCCGCCTCGCCGGGCACCGGTATCATCGCCGGCAAAACCGTTCGCGCCGTGCTCGAGAGCGCCGGTGTGCGCGATGTGCTCAGCAAATCACTCGGCTCCAACAACCCCGCCAACGTGGCCAAGGCGACTTTGCAGGCATTGCAAAGCCTGCGTCTGCGCGAAGACGTGTATAAAGCGCGCGGCAAATCATTAGACTAATTTAGGAGAAATTTATCATGCGATTGCACGACCTTAAACCCCGACCCGGAGCCAAGACCCGCCGCAAGCGAGTGGGACGTGGTCCCGGCAGCGGCCGGGGCAAAACCAGCACCCGAGGCCACAAGGGCCAAAACTCACGCACCGGCAGCAGCACCCGCGCCACTTTTGAGGGCGGCCAGATGCCGTACATCCGCCGCCTGCCCAAGCGCGGGTTCAATAATTTCGTTCATCGTATCGATTATTTGGCGGTGAACTTGGAAGCCCTCGAAACGCATTTTGACGAAGGTGCTACGGTGGACGTGGCGGCCATCACCGCCAAGGGCCTGGCCAACGGCAAAGGCAACGTGAAGGTGAAAATTTTGGGCACGGGTGAGTTGAAGAAAAAACTTTTCGTGACCGCGCACAAATTCAGCGCCAAAGCCAAAGCCGCAATCGAAGCGGCGGGCGGCAGCTGCACCGCGCTCATCGCGGCTTCTCAACCGGATGCAGAAACCCCAGCGGAACAACCGGCAGCGGAAGAATAATCACGCCTGATGTTCGCTCGGTATTTCCAAACCCTCAGTAATTGCTTTAAGATTCCGGAACTCCGGAGTCGAATTGTATTCACGTTGCTATTGCTGTTGGTGTGTCGGTTGATCGCCTTGGTTCCCGTGCCCCAATTGGACGGGGCGTTGTTGGCAAGAACTTT
Source organism: uncultured Verrucomicrobiae bacterium (assembly GCA_937775205.1). Lineage (GTDB taxonomy): Bacteria > Verrucomicrobiota > Verrucomicrobiia > Limisphaerales > UBA1100 > JACNJL01. Next base: position 424,596 of record CALKBX010000005.1, read on the forward strand.
TGCTGAATTGGCAAACAAAGCTTCCGAAGGCGGCGGCACTTCCCTGCTGGGCATGTACAGCATGTTCACCGGAGGCGCGATGGAGCAATGCGCGCTCGGGTCGCTGGGCATCATGCCCTATATTAGTGCCACGATTATTATTCAGCTAATGACCGCCGTGGTTCCCTCGCTTAGCAAACTTTCCCGCGAAGAGGGTGGCCGCACACAAATCATCAAGTACGGCCGCTATCTCACCGTGCTGCTTTGCCTCGGGCAGGGTTTCGTGATGAGTCTGGGCTGGGAAAATCCGGGAAACATTCCCGGCTTTGAAAGTTTGAAAAATCAAAGCCTGGTGATTGGCGCGTCAGACTGGTGGTATCATCTGCGCACCACTTTACTGCTCACCACGGGCACTGTGATTCTCATGTGGTTGGGTGAACAAATCACCGAGCGCGGCATTGGTAACGGCATTTCACTGGTCATCACCGTGGGCATCATCTCCCGCATCGACCGTGCGGCATACGAGTTTTATGAGATGTTCGCCAGCAGTGGCGCGCATCCGTTCAAGGGCGTACTATTGATTGGGTTGTTATTCGCGGTAGTAGGTGCCGTGATTGCCGTAACCCAAGCCATGCGGAAAATACCGGTGCAATACGCCCAACGCACTGTGGGCCGCAAGCAATATCAGGGCGGGTCAACCTATTTCCCGCTGCGCGTCAATTACGCGGGTGTGATGCCCATCATTTTTGCTCAGGCCATCATGATGTTCCCGGCACAAATTTTTGGAACCTTGGGCCGAGTGTTAGCTTCCAAGGGCGATGACGGGAGCTTTTGGTTGAGCCTGGGCAATACAATCACAAAAATGGGCGACGCCCTTCAATACGGCAGTGTTTGGAATTTGGTTATGGTTGGGATGATGATTTTATTCTTCAGCTATTTCTGGGTGGCCACGCAGTTTAATGAAACGCAGATTGCTGATGATCTCAAAAAAGGCGGCGGCTACATTCCCGGCGTTCGGCCCGGCAATGCGACGCGAGATTTTTTGCATCACTCCATGAGTCGGCTCACTTTGGCGGGCGCAATGTTTTTGGTCGCCATTGCAATTTTGCCGACCATCATGACCACCGAATTTAAAATCCCGATGATCGTCGCCCAGTTCTTTGGCGGCACCAGTGTTTTGATTATGGTGGGCGTGATGCTCGATACGATGCGGCAGGTGGAAAGTCATCTCGCCCAGCGCCATTACGACGGCTTTTTGAAAACCGGGAAAGTGCGCGGACGCTTTAATTAATCCTGTGAGCATTTGCAACCCCATGATCCCGATAAAAACACTCGACGAGCTGGACGCCATGCGTGAGGCGGGTCGCGTGGCCGGCACCGTGCTGGCGGAGGCATCTGCGTGGATGAAGCCGGGCGTGACCACCCGCGAGATTGACGAATACGCTGCCAGCCGCATCAAAGCCCACGGGGCCAAGAGTGCATTTTTGGGCTACGAAGTGAGCGGCCGGAAGTATCCTTGCCACATTTGCATTTCCATGAATGACGAAGTGGTGCACGGCCTCGCCAGCAAACGAAAGGTGAAAGAGGGCGACATCGTCAGCCTCGATTGTGGCGTGCGTGTGGATGGATTTATCGGCGATACCGCCCGCACGGTCATTATTGGCGAGTGTTCCGAAGAGACACAAAAATTGATTGATGTGACTCAGCAATCCCTGTATGATGGAATCTCCCACGCGTTACCGGGAAACCGGGTGAAGGATATTTCATGCGCGGTGCAAAATCGGGTGGAAGCTAATGGGTTTTCCATCGTCCGCGAATTCGTGGGGCACGGGGTGGGGCGAACGGTTCACGAGGAACCGCAGATCCCGAACTTTGTGAGTGCCGGCGAGACGCCCGAGCTGCGGCCGGGGATGACGATTGCCATCGAGCCGATGGTGAATGCCGGCGGCATGAAGGTGAAATTTTTGTCGGATGGTTGGACCGTGGTGACACGGGACGGTCGTCCGTCGGCTCATTTTGAGCATACCATTGCGGTGACCGAAGGGGAGCCGGAGATTTTGACATGCCTGGAGCTGAAGCCATCCGCGTCGGCGGTTGCGTAGTGGAAGTCCTCTCGCACCGGTTGGTGCGGGTGGAGTTGGAAAACGGCCACCGAATGATGGGCCACACCACGCGGGCCACCAGCGGATTGCTGGCGGAAGCGGCGGAGGGCGACAACGTGGTGCTGGAAGTTAGCACCTTCGATCTTTCCAAGGGAAGGGTCGTGCAACTAAATAATTTAGAGACAACAACGAAATAAGGAACAACATGAAGGTACGCGCCTCAGTCAAAAAAATGTGTGAACACTGCCTGGTCATTCGGCGGAAAGGCGTCGTGCGTGTCATCTGCAAAAACAAGCGCCACAAACAGCGCCAAGGATAATCTCATGCCCCGCATTTTAGGAATCGACATCCCCTCCGCCAAGCGCATCGACATTGCGCTTCGCTCCATCTACGGCATCGGCCCCGCCGTGTCGGCTAAGGTGTTGGAAAACGCCGGCATCGACGCCGCCGTCCGCGCCCACACCCTCACCGAGGAACAGCTCGCGCAAATTGCCAAGGCTATCCAGTCCACTGAGATGCGTCCCTCGCAAACCCGCACAGCTGAAAATTCCGAGACGGGGTTGTGCCCCATTCTCGTCGAGGGTGACCTGCGCCGGAAAGTTTCAGAGGACATCAAAAACCTCAAAAGCATCCGGAGCTATCGCGGACAACGCCACCAGAGCGGGCTGCCCACCCGCGGCCAACGCACCCAAACCAATGCACGCACCCGCAAGGGCCCAAAGAAAACCGTCGGCGCCCAGCGCAAGAAAGACTAATTTTACAAACCGATTGAATCATGGCTGAAGAAAAACAAGATCCCGCAACCGAAGCAAAGGCTACTGAAGCTGCTGCTGAGAAGCCCGCCCCCGCGGTAAAAGAAGAGGCTCCCGCAAAAGCCGAGAAGCCCGCCAAGGAAAAGAAGGCTGAAAAGCCCGCTAAGGAAGAGAAGGCTGAGAAGCCCGCCAAGGAAAAGAAGGCTGAGAAGCCCGCCAAGGAAAAGAAGGCTGAGAAGCCCGCCAAGGAAAAGAAGGCTGAAAAGCCCGCTAAGGAAGAGAAGGCTGAAAAGCCCGCTAAGGAAGAGAAGGCTGAAAAGCCCGCTAAGGAAGAAAAGGCAGAGGGCGAAAAGAAAACCGGGGAAGCTCCGGCTGAATCATCCGAACCGGCCGAAGGGCATCACTCCGCCCCAACCGCTGCGGATCTATTGGCCGACAACGTTGAAGACGTCAAGGCCATCAAGGCCAAGAAATCGAAGAATGTCACCCACGGCATCGTTCACATTCAGGCCACCTTCAATAACACTTTGGTGACCATCACCGACATGCAGGGCAACCCCATCAGTTGGTACAGCGCCGGTCGCGCCGGCTTCAAGGGCTCCCGAAAAAGCACCTCCTACGCCGCCCAACAAGTGGCCCAACGCGCTGCCAACGATGCCAAAGCCCACGGGCTGCGCGAGGTGGAAGTGCGTGTCAAAGGCCCCGGCTCCGGCCGCGAATCCGCCATCCGCGCCCTCCAAGCTGTCGGGCTGGAGATCACCACAATCAAAGACGTCACCCCCATTCCACACAACGGCTGTCGCCCCAAGAAGCGGCGGCGCGTTTAACTCTCAATAATTTTTTACCACCATGGCACGTTACACTGGACCCCGACTTCGCATCAGCCGCCGCTTGCGGACGCCTATCTTTGGCCCCTCCAAATATTTGGAGCGCAAGGATTATCCGCCCGGACAACACGGGCAGAGCCGCCGCCGAAAGGCCACCGACTACGCCCTCGCCCTCATGGAAAAGCAAAAGCTCCGCTTTTATTATGGGTTGATGGAAAAACAATTTCGCGGCGTCTACGAAAAGGCAAACCGCCGCCGCGGAGTGACCGGCGAAATCATGCTCCAGATTCTGGAGACGCGCCTGGACAACATTGTTTACAGCCTCGGTTTCGGATACTCCCGCGCCCAAGCGCGGCAGATGGTCACCCACGGGCACGTGCTCGTGAACGGTAGCCGTGTGAGCACTCCCAGTTACGTCATGAAAGAAGGCGACAAAGTCGGCGTGAAAAACACCGACAAGAGCCGCCATCTGGCCGATAAAAATCTCGAGTACTCCACCAGCCGCAATGTGCCCGACTGGTTGAGCCTCGATAAGGATGCTTACGAGGGCGTGATGGAACGCATCCCCACCCGCGACGACATTCAACCCATCGCCAATGAACAGGCGATTGTAGAATTTTATTCCCGCTAATCGTTGCCGGCCTTCGGGCCGGTGCAACCCTGCAATTATACGGGCCGCTGGCACGCGGGAACGAAGCCAACGGTCAGATTAAAATTGCAAATAAGAAAAAGAAAAACATGCCAATACGACTCGGACGATTCGAACAACCGAAACACCTCCGCAAAGAGGTGGAAGAAAAAAACTATGCCAAGTTTGTCGCTGAACCTTTTGAGACCGGCTACGGTCACACGGTTGGCAACTCACTCCGCCGCGTGCTGCTCAGCAGCCTCGAAGGCTCGGCCATCACCTCCATCAAAATCGAGGGCGCCCAGCACGAGTTTTCCGCCGTGGAAGGCGTGGTGGAAGATGTCTCGGAAATCATTCTCAACCTTAAAAAAGTGAAGTTCAAGCTGCACTCGCGAGATCCGCAGATGTTGTTGCTCGCCGTGAATAAAGCCGGCGCGGTCACCGCCGCCGACATTGAGCTCAACCAAAACATCGAGATCATTAACCCCAAGCAGCATATCTGCACGCTGGACAAGAAAAAGAAATTCATGATGGAACTCGAGGTCCAAGTCGGCCGCGGGTTCTTCAGCGGGGATGACAACAAAAAGGCCAACCAAGCCATCGGCGTCATTGCTATCGACTCGATTTTCTCACCCGTCACCAAGGTGCGCTACGATGTGAAAGACGCCCGCGTGGGCCAACGCACTGACTACGACAGCCTCGAGCTGGAAATCTGGACCGACGGCCGCATCAAACCCGATGACGCCCTCACTCAGGCCAGCGCCATCCTTAAGCATCACCTCGATGTATTCGTGGATTACGATCAGGAAGCTATTGAGTTTGAGGAAGCCAGCGAAAGCCACGACGAGGAGAAATCCGAACTCCGTAAGCTGCTGGCCATGAGCGTCAACGAGATCGAACTCTCCGTGCGCGCCGCCAACTGCCTGAACAACGCCAACATCACCACCGTTGGCCAGCTCGCCACCAAGTCCGAAGCGGACATGCTCAAGTACCGCAATTTCGGCAAGAAATCACTCAACGAAATCAAGGACAAGCTCATCGAGCTGAAGCTCGGCCTCGGCCTCACCTTCGAAGAAGGTGTGTACGATGCCAATGCGGAAATCCAAAACGGAGCCGAAGACTACAGCCCCATGGAAGAAGAATCCGTGGAAGCAGCTGGCTTGGCCTTTGACGAGTAACGAACAAGCACTATGCGCCACCGTAAACGCACCGCCAAACTAGGCCGCACCAGTGAGCATCGCACCGCGTTGCTCGCCAACCTCGTGTGCAGCCTCATTAAACACCGTCGCATTCGCACCACCCTCGCCAAGGCCAAAGCCGCCCGCGTGGTGGCCGATAAAATGGTCACCCTCGGCAAAAAGGGCCAGGAGACGGACAGCTCCATTCAATGCCGCCGACTCGTGGCTGCGCGCTTGCAGCAGCAGCCCCGCCACCACTTCGCCAAGCACAACGGCGTAAGCGGCAAAGTGCGGCGCGACGAATGGCGCCAAAACGAGGACGTGGTTCGCATTCTCTTTGAGGATATCGCTCCCACCTTTGCCGAGCGCAATGGTGGTTACACGCGAGTCATCAAGCTCGGTCGTCGCCGTGGCGATGCCGCTGAAATGGCTATCCTTGAATGGGTGAAAGACGGCGACACGCCAGTCCGCGAAAGCAAAAATGCACCCAAAGCAAAGGCATCCAAAGCCGAAGCAGTTACCGAGGAAGTGATTGAAGAATCCACCACCGAAGAGGCTTCCACCGAGGAAGTTACTGAAGAAGCTGTGACCGAGGAATCAACGGAAGAAGTTGCATCCGAGGAAACGGAGACTGCGGAAGAAGAAACGGAGACTGCGGAAGAAGAAACGGAGACTGCGGGAGAAGAAACGGAGGTGTCCGAAGAAGCCGCTTCAGAGGGAACAAACGAGGAGCCGGATGCGAAGTCCGAAGAGTCAAAGGACGAACCCAAGTCAGACGACGAAAAGAAATCAGACTAACCTCCGGCGTTTCCAATAACCCAATTGCAACCCGCCCCGCTCGAAAAGTGGGGCGGGTTTTTTATTGGGTCAGCCGCTCAATTCGGTATCCTTTGCGCGATGAATTTCGCGGATTATCTTGTTCTCTTTATATATTTCACCGGAATGGCCGGCATCGGCTTTTGGGCCATGCGGCAGGTGAAAGGGCAGGAGGATTATTTTATGGGCGGCCGCAAATTCGGCAAGCTGATGCAAACCTTTGCCGCCTTTGGCGCGGGCACCGGTTCCGCCGACCCCGTAAACACCGCCCGCGGCACCTTCGCCAACGGGATGAGCGGAATGTGGGGCGTGATGTATTGGCTCTTCGTCACGCCCATCTATTGGATTAGCGCCGTGTGGTACCGCCGCATGCGCTGCCTCACCCTTGGCGACTGGTTCACCGAGCGCTACGAATCCAAATCGATGGGCGTCGCCTATGCGATCTTCGGCTGCTTTTATTATATGGTCTACGGCGCCATGCTCTTCACCGCCATCGGAAAAGTCGCTGTGCCGCTGATGGGAGCGGAACTGTTCGGGGTGCAAACCGAATACGTGCTAGTGCCCTTGGTCGCCGTCATTGTCACTTTGTACGGCGTGCTCGGCGGGCTCACCGCCGCCTACTGGACCGACCTCATCCAAGGCATCTGCATTATTTTGCTTTCGATTTTACTCATCCCCTTTGGCTTGAATGCGGTGGTGGAAAAATTTGGAGCCACCGGCGACACGTGGACCGATGGCTTCCGCGTGATGCACGAGCAATTGCCCGCGTCCACTTTTGAAATTGTGGGCGGCGGCGCGGCCAGCGAATTTCCCTTGTACGCCATAGTCACCATTGTGATTATGAACATGATTGGCATCGTGCTCACGCCGCATTTCATCGTCACCGGCGGCGGCTCGGCCAAGAGCGAGCACGACGCCCGAGTGGGGCTCGTCACCGGCAACTTCATCAAACGCTTTTGCACCATCGGCTGGGTCATCACCGCGCTGATTGTGCTCACGCTGTACGGCAGCGACGCCGCCCTCATCAAAGACGCCGACATGGCGTGGGGCGTGGCCACCAAGGAATTGCTCGGGCCGCTGGGCATCGGACTGGTCGGCCTGATGCTTGCCTGTTTACTGGCCGCGCTGATGAGCAGTGTGGATTGCTATATGCTCGTGTGTTCCGCGCTGGTGGTTCGCAATATATATGTGCCGTACATCAACCCCAAGGCGGGCGATCGGGAATGCCTCCGCCTCGGTCGCATCACCGGCGGCATAGTGGTGCTTGGCGCGGTGGTTATTTCCGTCACGATGCTGGATATGTTCAAGCAACTGGAATTGACGTGGATTGTGCCGATGACCTTTGCCGCGTTGTTTTGGCTGGGCATGTTCTGGCGGCGCGCCACCACCAAGGCCGGTTGGATTACCATAGTTTTTTGTTTACTCACTTTCTTTATTTTGCCCCGTGTGATTCCCGCCGTGGCCCCGAGCTTGCGATCCAATCCGGATTTTGCGCAGGTCAATCAACCGGCGGATGCCAAGGCAGCTGGTGGTAAATCAATTTATTGGACCGGTGGCGTGAAGGCTGTGGACGACATTTCGCGCGGCGAAGGTTCGTTTCGTTTTGATATGATGATTTACGACAAGCTGTTGGGCTACGATCTCACGACCGTCCGCAACGCAACGCTGAAGACGCTGGAATTTCCATTCAAAATCATCGCGCCTTTTCTGGTGATGATTATTGCGAGCTTGCTTACGAGGCCCAATTCCAAGGAGGCGCTCGATCGGTTGTATGTGCGAATGAAAACCCCAGTGCGGCCAGATCCCGACGAGGATAAAGTCGAGATGGAAAAAAGCTACGCGGAGCCGAGTCGTTTCGATGACCGAAAGCTGTTCCCTAAAACCCAACTGGAAATTCAACGGCCGACGCCAATGGATTTCTGGGGGTTCATCGCCTGCTTTGCGATTTGTTTCGCGATCATCGGGCTGGTGTTTTGGGTGGCAGGGATTGGGGCGTAAACACTTTCCTCATTCCTCGCCTTTACTTTGGTTGCTGGCGTTTTTGTGCCATTTCAAGCGGCATATTTCCGTAATGGCTCAGCGCTCCAGCTTGTCTTCGATCCGGTCGAGCTTTTGGTTCAGCTTGCGGTAGCCGTGACCGAACCAGACCAGCAGGATGAATGCGCCCACCACGCCCACACCCACCCACTGCGCCTTGCTCCAGATGGACCAAGCCGCGCCGATGGAAGCGGCCAGAAGCGCCAGCCCCATTGCGAGGTTGAGCGCCACGCGCTTGCCGCCTTTGGGCAGCGCATCGCCCATCAATTCCTTGCTATTGATCATGCAGAAAAAAGTGAAGTACGCAATTGGCAGCAGCACCATCCCGAAAATACTGGTGGGCACGGCCAGCCAGAATTTTGCGTCTGCGTTGCTCCAAAGGTACAGAAATCCAAGCGCGCCGGTGATGCCGGGTAGCAATGAGCCGGCGCGGTGAACGCCGCCGCTCATTTTCGCGCCCAGCGCTTCGGTGAGGCAAAATCCGTTGATGAGCATCAAAATGATAATGGTGGAAACCGCCATCCCGACCACGCCGATGCCGAAGATGGTTTGAGAAACGGCTTTGTTGCCGGTGAGTTTTTCCAGCGAACCGGCGAGTTGAAAGGCATCGCGACTGACGAGCATCGCGGCGAGTTGGCGGTCCTGATGATTGGGCGATTCCATCACGCCGAGGTGCGTTTGGATTCCTGCGAGATTCTTTTCGTAGGCTCCCTGCAATTTCGCGGTTTGTTCCGTGGCCATTTCTGTGTTCAGTAATCCTTCGTCGTACTTGCCGTGGAATTGGTTGGCCGAGGCGATCACCACGCAGGTGGTGGCGAGGAAAAATGGAATGAATAATCCCATGCCGAGATCGAAGCTGGCCAGTCCGCGATGTTCTTTTCCCCAGCCTTTGCGCAGCATGGAGTAGGGGAGCAGGAAGGTCATGTTAATGCCCACGGCGGTGGCGGCGGCGGTGACCATGCGATCGCGTTGGGAATCGAGAATGACGTTGTTCCAATAATCCGGCGCGCTGGAGGCGGCGATGAATCCCGCAAACTTATCGGCTGGTTGCGAGAGTAAGCTGAAATCCGGGATGAAGCCTTTGGCAATGGAACCCCAGTTGAGTTCCCCGGCCATCACGACGACCACGCCAAAAAAGCTCAGCACGATGATGCCCACCAAAATTTTGAGGATCATTTCAAATGCTTTGACTCCTTTGCTGTCGTACATCCACACCACCACTGTGGCGATGGAAAAGAGCACGAGAGCGCAGAGGAGATCGCCATTTTCGCCATTGAAGAGGCCGAGGTTTTGCTGGAGCGCAGCGGTGCCGAGGGAAAATTGCGGCATCGCCCAGACGAGGTTGGCGAGCATCGCAGCGATCAGCCAGCCCCAGCCGAGCACGGGATTGATGTGTTGGTTGATAGCTTGGAAGGGGCTCTTGCCGGTGGACAAGGTGACATAACCAATTACCGAAAGCATCAGCACCCCGAAGATCATCATGAGCGGCTGCAGCCAAAGCAGCTGCGTGCCGCCGATGACGCCAAGGTACAGGCTGCCCGCTAGCGAACCGCCGCCCAACGTAATGGCGCCCTGCAACCAACCGGGGCCGGAGAGCTTGGTGTAGGTTTTGATTTTCTCGGAGGCGGAAGCGTTCTCAACGCTCGTTAGCAATTCCTTCTCCTCGGGCAAGTGGCATCGTTTTCTTCGCTCATAAGCTGGCGATGAGTAGAACGGGGTTTTTTCAAGCGGATTGGAAGCCTGAAGTGAACTGCTGTCGGCAGCACGTTAACGCGCCTTCGCGAAATCGAAGCACACCAAATGCGTTTCGCTGCGGAGATATACGCGGCGGTCGGCCATCGCGGGCGCGGCCCAGCAGGGGGGGCGGAGTTGGGGGACTTGGTAAGCGGCCAAGCTCGGTTGGCTTTTTGGCGTTGAGGGCGAAGATGCCGAGCTTGCCGGTTTCACCGAGCACGATGAGTTTGCCGTCGGCTTGGATCAAGGAGCCGCGACCGTACTTGTTCGTCGGCGGGCCGTATTTGTTCCATGCCTCGTCCTGATCCCAGAGGATTTTTCCGGTGGCAAACGTGACGCAACGAAAACGGCCATCCGGCTCGTTGCGGCCGCTGAAGGCGTAAAGGTTGCCTTCGTGCACAATGGGCGTCATCCAATGCAAGCCGATCACTTCTTCGTGGCGGCGGTCTTTTGCGCGGCGTTTGAGAGTGCTCCAAACTTCACTATAGCCGCTGAGGTCGGGCTTGATTTTGAGCACGAACGCGCCTTCGCCGTAATACGCCGACGAACAAAAAACGTGGTCGCCGATGACGACAGGGTTGGAGGCGTTTACCGATTCGTTGGAGCGCGCGCGGAACCATCGCTTGAAATGTACCTTGCCAGTTTTGGGATCGAGCGCGACGAGGCCCTGTCGCATCAGGCAAAAGGCCACGCGCTTGCCGTGCACGGAGGCGATGACGGGCGAGGCGTAGCTGGCGAGTTTTTCCGCGCCGTTCCAATCCATCAACGGCTCGCCGGGCCAGCCGAGTTTTGGAGTTTTGTGCCACGTGGTTTTGCCCACGCTTTGCCAAATGGTTTTGCCGGTTTGGGCGTTAAAGGCGACCATCCCGCTTTCGGTTTGGCCGCCGACCATCGTGAGCAGGAGGTTGCCCTCGAGCACGGGCGTGCTGCCGACGCCGAAGAAGTTGGGGTGCACTTTAAAATCCTTGTGAGTGTCGCGCCGCCAGATTTGTTTGCCGGTCTTGAGGTCGAGGCACAGCAACACGCCTTCCGCGCCGAAGGTGTAGCAGCGGTTTTTTGTGAGCAACGGCGCGCCGCGCGGGCCGTTGTTGTAGCCGTAGGGATCTTCGTACGTGGTGGGATAGGCGTGGCGCCAAATGAGTTTGCCGGTTTTGGCGTCGAGACAATCGATGGCCTCCACGTCGAGATGTTTGGCGATGGCCGCGGGCCATTCGATGAATCCGCGTCGCCGCGTGGTTTGGATTGCGGCTTTGAGGCTGGCCTCGGTGAGGCGCTCTTTGGCCTTCAACGCGGCGAGTTCGCCATTGATGTATTTGATGATCGACGCGGGCGTGTCGTTTTCTTCGACTTTATATAATTTGCTGGCGCGGTGGAACACCACCACTTTGCCATCGCGAATGGAGGGCGCGGAATAGCCGGTCCCGATGCGGCGGGAAAAATTTTGTGGCGGCCCGGCTTTGGGAAACGCATCGAGGATGCCTTTTTCCTTTGAGACATTATTGCCCGTGGGGCCGAGGAAACGCGGCCAGTCATCCGCGGGAGTGGTGGCGCACAGCAGCAGCAGAACCACGAAGTGCATTTTCAAAATCCTGCGCCCCGGGTTTTGGTGCGGATGCGGCAGAGATAGCTGTCGGCAGTGAGGTAGAGCGTGCGTCCGTCGTTGCCCCAAGCGACGTTTGCGATGCGTGTGCCGGTGTCGAGGGTGCCGAGGTGTTTTCCTTTCGGTGAAATTATTAACACACCTCCGGGGCCGGTGGCGAAGAGGTTGCCGCGTTGATCGAGCTTGAGGCCATCGCAACTGCCACGCGCTCCGGCGGCGCGCAGTCCGGCGGCGTCAAAAAAGATTCGGCGATTGGCCAGCGTGCCGTCGGCTTGTACGTCGAAGGCGTGGATGCGGGTTTGGGGGCCGCTTTCGGCGACGTACAAAATGGATTCATCGGGCGAAAAGGCGATGCCGTTGGGGAACTTTATTTTGTCGGTGAGCAGGGTCACTTTGCCGGATTTGCCCAGCCGGAAGACGCCCTGAAAAGCCAGTTCCTTGGCGGGGTCTTCCAGGTTTTTTGGCAGGCCGTAGGGTGGGTCGGTGAAATACAAATCGCCGACCTTGTTGTAGCAGCCGTCATTAGGGCTGTTGAACCGTTTGCCATTGAATTTGTCAGTCAACGTTTCGTATTCGGGACTTGGGTCGTCGAGCGAATTGACGAGGCGCGCGATGCGGCGGTCGCCATGCTGGCACAGCACCAGCCGCCCTAACTCATCCAGCATCAGCCCATTGGAGCCGGGCTCGCCGATGCGCGGCACGTGACCGGTGTAGCCACTGGGATGCAAAAATTCCTCAAGGCCACCTTGCTCGCTCCATTTGTAAATCTTGTTGGGTGGAATGTCGGAGAACAACAGAAACTCGTGCCCTTGTTTGGTGCGCACCCACACCGGCCCTTCCGACCAATCGAAGCCATCGGCGAGCTGTTCGATTTTTGCATCGCGCGCGATGAGTTTGTCCAGCGCGGGATCCAGCCGTTTGATTGTGCCGATACTCGGGTGGAGAGTTTCGGGCAAAACCGCGCCGGATTGGGTGGGGGTGTCGGGTTTTTTATCTGGCGAGTTGCAGGCGGCAAAGGTGAGAAGGCCGATTGAGAGGGCACTGCGGAGGGCGGTTGTGAAAATGTGTTTCATGAATGGAGTAACGATACCGGGATGATGGACGCGCGCAAGCACTGTTCTATTCGGTTAATTGGAAACACGCCAGTTGGCGGTCGTTGCGGAGGTAGAGTTTGCCGTTGGCGAGGGCGGGGTAGGCGCGGACGGTGGCGCCCATCAGCTGCACACGGGCGGTGGCGCGGAAAAATTTTGGGTTGGCCTTGCCGCGCAGGAGTTCACCGCGCTCGGTGAAGATGAGCAGCTCCGTGCCGGCCAGCATCACCGAGCCCGCGCGCAAGCCGGGAAGGTTCCATTGGACTTTGCCGGTTTTCATTTCCACGCAGCGCAGTTCACCGCCGCGCTCTTGGCGTCCATGGAAGCCGTACAAAAATCCATCGTGATGGACGACGCTGGAGTAATGGCAGGAAAGACTGGTGTCGTTGCTCCAGACGGTTTCGATTTTCTTGCCGTTTACGGCAAGCACGGTGGCGCCTTTGCTGTAGCTGGTGGAAATGAAAATGAGGTTGCCCGCCGCGACGGGGGTGCAGGCGTTGACGCTGGCGCGGATGGCGGGCTGCCACGGGTGGGTGAAGTTCACCGCGCCATCGGCGGGATTGATGGAGGCCAAGCCTGCGCGCGTGAAGAAAAGGGCCTGCGGGGTGTTATTGAAATTGGCGATTATTGGAGACGCATAGCTGGCTTCGTCTTGGGTGGCAGTCCAGCGAAGTTTTCCGGAGGCGGTGTCCAGCGCGATGATGCCGCCTTTTTTACCGCTGATGTTGAGCAGTAAATTTTTGCCATGAACAAGCGGCGCACAAGCAAAGCCGAAGAAGCCTTTGTCCGCGCCGAATTTTTTGCGGCAATCGATTGTCCAGTTGAGGCGGCCCTTGCGGGCGTCGGTGCTTCGAACGACGCCGTTGGCACCGAGAGTGTACACACTGCCGTCATGCACGGTGGGCACGGCGCGCGGGCCATTATCGAAACCGAATTGATCCACGTAAGCGGCATCGGCTATGCTTTTCCAAATCACAGTTCCCTTGGCGGCGTCCATGCACTCGAGGATTTCTTTTTCATTTTGGCGATGGAAAAGGTAGAGCTTGCCGTTGACCACGGCGGGGCCGGCGAAGCCCGCGCCGACGTTCTTTTTCCAAAGCAGCTTCGGCCCATTAGCGGGCCATTTGGGGAGGGCTTTGCCTTGGTACGTGCCATCGCGGCGCGGGCCGAGAAATTGCGGCCAATCTTCGGCGGCGAGTATTCCAGTGAGCAGGAATGAAAATAAAATGGCGTGTTTCATTGGGGGGAGTTTCAAGTTTTGCGTTTGAAGTTTCAAGGGTCGAGTTGAGATCAAACCCACATCAACACCAAGGCGGCGATCAAACCCAGGCCAACGAGCCACCAAAACCAATGCAATCCGTGTGGGACAACTTCGGGTTTGCCTTCCCCAAATTCTCTGGTAACGAAATCGTCGTAATCGAAATCCTCATCGGGGTCTTCGCATTCCGCGTTGGCCCAGCCGGTGGATTCGTCGGCACCGCATTCGGGGCAGGCGGCGGCGCGTGGCGGGATGGCCGCACCGCAGTTTTCGCAATACTCGGGAAGTGCGGCGGGCATTAGCCCATGCCGGCGTATTCCTCGTCGGTCTTGAGGTCCATGCCCATCAGCACGTAATCATGGTTGATGGCTTGCATGTCCTGCACGTATTCCTCGAGCTTGATGAGGTGGGTGAAGCCAAGGAGGGCGAACATTTTCTGGCCGCCTTCCTGTTTGTCGATGAATTCAGCCTCCACTTTTTGTAGGCCGGCCATTCTGCCGATGTCCACGAGATCCTGGACGAGTTGGCCGGCAATGCCTTTTTGGCGGTACTTGGGCAACACGCTGCAGCTAATGCGCCCAATGTGGCGTTTCCAGCCGCCTTTGTTTTGGTGCAGCGTGGCGACGGCCACGACCTTGCCTTCGTCGAGCGCGAGCAGGGGGAGGTTTACATCAAGCACGATGTGATCGCACCAGGCCTGAGTAACTCCGGGGTCAGTAACGCGGTGTTTGAAAAACATCAACTCCGGTGCGGGCAGACTCTTGAAGAATCCGAGCAGGGCTTTGGAGTCGGAGGATTTAATGGGGCGGATTTGCAGTTCCACTCCGTCGTCGCTGGTGAAGGTGGGGACGATCTCCTTCAGGGCCAATTCAAAAGACATAATTCAATAACAGGTTGGTTGGCGCGTTGGGTCGCGCGTTGGGTTACTCAGATTCCGAGGGTTCCGGGAACAGCTCCCCGGTAATCCCGGCGGTGGCGGTGAACACTTCCGGCTTCAGGGCGGCGGGATTTAGGCTCCAGCGCGCGGCGAGGCGTCCGATGTTCTCCGTGTTTGTAGTGAGCCGGCTTATCGACTGGTGATTCAGTTCTTCGACAACCCGGCCGTAAGGATGGCACTCCATCCCCAAAAGTTTTTCCTCGGCGGTGTAGGTGCCTTGATTCCAAAGCGTTTCACCGAACCACGCATAGGCGCGTTCGATGTGGCCGGTGTGGGCGCGCACCCAGCAGTGATGGCCGAGTGCGCGGTTGAGGCTGAAGTATTGCACGTGGCCGAGGCGTTTGCTGATGTGACTGAGAAAATGAAAACAAAAATCCACATCTTCTTCCGGCGCGGGCAGGGCGGGGCCGACCACCAGAATCCAGCCATTCACCGGCGGGGAAATAAAGAGATGCTCCACGCCGGCGATTTGAAAACCATCCTGCCATGAGCAGCGGCGCGCGTTGGAGAGGCCGAGGGTTTCCTGTACGGCAGCGATGTTGCCCGTGCGAATGGCCATCCATTGTTCGGGGAGATTGAGGCTGGCGGGCATCATTTGCTCAAAGGGTGGACGCTCGAGGGCGCGCTCTTTTTGCATCTGCTTCATTTGCCGTCGCGCCGTAAAATAAAACATGCTCGACACCAAAAGGATGCCGAGAAACAAACCCAACATGATGAGTGCCACCCAATCTAAAGAGCTGTCGCTGGCGGGAGACGACAATGCGCCTAGCGCGCCCAGGGGGGCGTAAGGGAGTGGTTGCACGCCCGAATGATACAGAATCGGCGGCAAAGTTCAATCCCAAAGGGCGGCGGAACTGCGCAAAAAACTTGCGTGAAATGCCCGGAACCGCTTTGATTCCCCCCAACAAACCACTATGAAACAGGCATTATTCAGCATTTTTCTCGGCTCCAGCGTTTTATTTAACACCCACGCCGCGCCTCTTCCCCCATTCCAAATCAAGGATGGCGACCGTGTGGCTTTCCTCGGCGACACGCTCATTGAGCGGATGCAGGAATTTAATCACCTCGAGCTGCGGCTCACCACAGCTTGGCCGAAGCGGGATATTATCTTTCGCAATATCGGTTGGTCGGGCGACACGCCACGCGGCATTTCGCGCGCGGGGCTTTCGCTTTTGCAAGCGGGGCGCGAGCCAGCGGATGAAGGCTGGAAGCAGTTGCAAAAACAAATCGAGCTGGTGAAACCGACGGCGGTTTTTCTCGGGTACGGAATGGCGAGTTCGTTTGAGTGGAGCCCGCCGAAATTTCTGGAGGAGATGCAGTCGCTCATCGAGGTCATCCGCAAAACTGCCGGGAAGGAAACGCGCATTGTCATCCTTTCGCCGTTGCGACACGAAAAACTGGGCGGCGCATTCCCGAACCCCACCAAACACAACTTTGAGCTTTTGGCATACAGCGAAACATTGAGGACAGTGGCCAAGGAAAACGGCGCGCACTTCGTCGATCTATTCGCCGAGCCCAAAGCCAAGCGCCCTCGCCTCACGCAAAACGGCATTCACGCGCACGACGACGGCTATCGCCACATCGCCGCTGATATTTGCCGCCAACTCAAAGTGCCAACGCACCCGCGTTTGGCCACCCCGCAAGCCGCCGTGTTGCGCGAAATCATCCGCCGGAAGAACAAGCTCTTCTTCGACCGCTCGCGGCCGCAGAATATGGCTTACATTTTTGGCTTCCGCAAACGCGAGCAGGGGAACAACGCAGTTGAGATTCCCAAGTTCGACCCACTCATCGCCGCTGAGGAAAAGAAAATCGCCGCGCGGCGCGACTTGCCGCCGTTGGAAAAGCAACCGCCCAAAAAGGCCGCCGCCGCGCCAGCACCCTTCACGCCGCAGAAGCTTCCCGAATTCGAAACGATGGAGGGCATTGAAATCAATCTCTTCGCCGAAAATCCCTCCCTCGCCAAGCCCATCCAAATGAACTTCGATCCCCAAGGCCGTTTGTGGGTCGCCACTTCATCGGTCTATCCCCAAGTGAAACCCGGCCAAGTCGCCGATGACAAAATCATCGTGCTCGAAGACACCACCGGCGATGGCCGCGCCGACAAGACCACGGTCTTCGCCGATGGCCTCTTCATCCCCACCGGCATCGAGCCCGGCGACGGCGGCGCGTATGTCGCCCAAAGCACGCAGCTCCTCCACCTCGCCGACACCAACGGCGATGGACGCGCCGACCAAAAGCGCATCATCCTTTCCGGCTTCGGCACCGAGGACACCCATCACACGCTGCACACCCTCCGCTGGGGCCACGACGGCCGCTTGTATTTTAATCAATCCATTTACATTCGCAGCCACGTCGAAACCCCGCACGGCGTCGTGCGCCTTAAGAGCGGCGGCATTTGGCATCTTCGCCCAGACACCCTCCGCCTCGGCATCGCCTATCGCGGCTGGTGCAATCCGTGGGGCCACCACTTCGACGAATTCGGCAACGCCTTCGTCACCGATGGCGCGGGCTTCCAAGGCATCAGCTACGCCATCCCCGGCGCGATGTATTTCACCTACGCCGGCGCGCGCCGCATCATGGACAGCATCAGCCCCGGCAACTATCCCAAGTTCGCTGGCCTTGAAATTTTGAACAGCCCGCACTTCCCCAAGAGCTTTCGCGGCGCGGCCATCACCTGTGACTACCGCGCGCACCGCATCGTGCGTTTCACCCTCAGCGAAAACGGCGCCGGCTTTGCCGCCAAGCACGAGGGCGATTTCATCCGCAGCAGCGCCACCAGCTTCCGCCCCATCGACGTCAAGCAAGGCCCCGACGGCGCGCTGTACATTGCCGACTGGTCCAACCCCATCATCCAACACGGCGAAGTCGACTTCCGCGACCCCCGCCGCGACAAAGTCCACGGTCGAATCTGGCGCGTTACTTTCAAAGGCCGCAAACTTTTGAAGTCGCGTAATTTCACCCGTTTGAAAAACACTGAACTTTTCGACGCGCTTCTCGTCAACAATGCCTTTGACCAATCTAAGGCCCGCCGCGTTTTGCACGAACGCGGTCGCGACATTTTGCCGGACCTCAAACAGTGGCTTACCCGTCACAGCGAAAATGAAGTCGCCCAGCTCGAAACCTTGTGGCTGCACGAAGCGGTGGGTGAGGTAAACGCGTCACTGCTGATGTTTGCCCTCGAGGCCAATGACGCGCGTGTGCGCGCTGCGGCCATGCGTGTGCTCGCGCACTGGCACGATCGGCTGACCACCACGCAACTTCACGCTGCCGCCGGCATTCGCGACAAGCATCCGCGCGTGCGCCTCGAGGCCATGCGAGTTTATGCGGAGATGAAAAATTCCACCGTTGCGCATCAGTATGCAAAATACGCGTTGGAGGCGTTGGATCAACCGGTTGATAAATTTATCGATTATGGACTCTGGCTTACCATGAATGATCTTGCAGAGCCGTTCGTGCGCGGCATGCAAAATGGAGCCCTTAATTTTAAGGACAAGACCAGTCATGCCGAATTTGCTCTGCGCTCACTTAAGCCCAGCCAAGGTGCCGCGCTCATCAGTAAGCTCGTGCATCAGCGCAAACTTCCCGCTGATGGCAAGGGCCCGCTCATCGAACTCGTCGGTGCCGCTGGTGGGCCGGGCGAGCTTGCTATTCTTTACAAGCAACTTCGTGAAGGGGGCTTTGAACCCGCCGTTTACCCTCGTGTGTTGTCCTCACTAGCACGTGCCGCTTATTTGCGGAACGTGCGTCCGGTCGGCGATTTAGCTGGGGTGGGTGACTATCTGAAAATCAACGATGATGCCACCCGCAACTTCGCCGTTCAACTCGCCGGCGCTTGGAAACGCGCCGAATTGGTCAAGCCACTCCTCGGCATCGCCGCCGAAGGTAGCGGTGTAGCCTTTGATAGCCTTGTACAGATCCGTGGTTCCCAAGCTCTGCAAGGCCTCAAGAAACTGGCCGGTGCCGACAAACCCATCGCCACACGCCAAGCTGCTGCGCGCGCATTGGGCGTGATAAATCTCAAGAGTTCGCTGGCAGAAATCTTTGCTGTGCTCAAGGCCACGGAAGACGCGAATGCTGCGCTGGAGCTTTGGCGTGGATTACTTGGCGGCCGCGGTGCGGGCAAATTGCTTGCCGGTGGCGTGGCCGGTGCAGGATTGCCCAAACCGATCGTGACGGTGGGTATCCGCGCCGCGCGCGAAGGGGGGCGCGATGAAAAAGCACTTGTGGCTGCGCTCGCGCTTTCGCAGAATATTTCACTGCTCACAAAGCAAATGACCGCTGCCGAACTCAAAACGCTGGCGGCGCGGGCGATGAAGGAGGGCGATCCGTTTGCGGGCGAGCGTGTGTATCGCCGGCCGGAGCTGGCCTGCACGGTGTGCCATGCCATCGGCGGGGCGGGGGGGAAGTGGGGCCCGACTTCACTTCCATCGGCACCAGCGCGCAGCCGGATTATTTGATTGAATCTATTTTATACCC
Organism: uncultured Verrucomicrobiae bacterium; assembly: GCA_937775205.1. Lineage (GTDB taxonomy): Bacteria > Verrucomicrobiota > Verrucomicrobiia > Limisphaerales > UBA1100 > JACNJL01. Next base: position 444,011 of record CALKBX010000005.1, read on the forward strand.
AAATCGAAAAATCAAAGAGGGCTATCATTCCGTGGTGGTGGAGACGAAGGACAACCGTTCACTGGTTGGCGTGCAGGTCAGCGAAAGCGGCACGGAACTGGTGCTGCGCGATGCGGCTGACAAACTGGTGTCCATCCCGCGAAATCAAGTGAAGCGAAAAATGAACGGCCAATCGCTCATGCCTCCCGCGCTTATTTTGAGTCTCACTGAAAAGGAACAGCTCGATCTCTATTGTTTCCTCTCCGAGCTGGGCAAGGCTGGCCCCTTCGACGCCACAAAAACTGGCGTGGCCCGTACGTGGCGTTTGCTGCCGGGCACACATCGCGTGGAGCAGTACGGAATTCACAAAATTGTGGAGGCGGATTTTGAAAAGAAATGGTCCAACCACGTCCTCGGCGCGGGCAATGGCGCGGGTTGGAAAATTTTACCCGCGCGTGTGAATGGTGATTTGCCCGCCACCGACATCGCGCAAACCGCCAGCGTGGGCCGCAACGTCGCCCTCGTCCATATCTTCGCCGGCACAAAGTTTGAAATACAAAAAACCGCCAACGCAGTTTTTTCGTTGTCCAAAGGCACGAAGGCTGAGGCGTGGCTGGACGGCAAATCTCTGGGAAATGCGAATCGATTCACCCTCAAAGTCGCCGCCGGCAAACACCGCATCGTATTCCGCCTCGACGCCAAGGCTTTGCCGAAAGTGCTGAAACTGGAATCAAAGGACGTGGTGTTTTTGAACGACTAAAGTTCGACCACCGCTTTTTCCGCGTGTGACTTGAGGGCGGCTTGCCAGAGTTCGTGGCTTTGGACGGCTTCTTCGGGTGTGGCGCAGCCAAAGCGGGCGGCCAGTTCTCCCGGCACGTTCGGCGGCGTAGGCGGCCCACATTTGGAGGTTGAGGTCGGGGAAGCCGGCTTCGAAGATTCCGCCGGTGATGACGGGGAAAGCCATCGCGTGGCCAAGGTCGATGCGGGTCCAACCGTCCTTTTCTTTTTCGTAAATGAAAATCGTGTTGGCGTCGCGGGTGTTGTAGCGCACGCCGCCTTCGGTCCCGATGGCCTCGAAGTGCCACGAGTTGGTTTGGCCGGGGGCGAGGCGTTTTTGCTGGAGGCGCATCGGGACGGTTTGGCCGTCGATTTCCACATCGCAGTTGAGGGTGGCGTTGTCCCACGTGTCGCATTCGGCGGTGCCGCCTTGGCCGTCGGGGCGTTGGGCGAAGCCTTTTTGTAGTTGCGCGAAGACGCGCTGCGGTTTCCAGCCGAGGCGGAAGGGGATGTGGACGGTGTGCATGCCGAGGTCGCCCATCACGCCGATTTCGCCGCAGGTTTTGGAGTGGCGTTTCCAGTTGGCGGGCTTGGCGGGGTCGAGGTCGCTGCTGTGCAAAAACCCGGAATGGATTTCCAGCACGCGACCGAGCGCGCCGGATTGCACGTAATCAATGGCGCGCTGCGCGCCGGGGGCGAAGGGGAATTCCGAGCTGCAGCGCACGAAGTGGCCGGAAGCATTTGCGGCATCGCGGATGCGGCGGGCGGCGGCGAGGTCGATGCCGAAGGGTTTTTCCGCCAGCAAATCTTTGCCGGCGGCGAGCACGTCGCAGTAAAGTTTCTCGTGCAGATGATGCGGCACGGCGACGTAAACGACATCGACATTTTCGCTGGCGAGCAGTTCGGCGTGGTCCTTGGTGCGGAGCTGCACGGTGGGCACTTGGCCGAACCACTCGAGCAAATCCTCGCGCAGATCGCACACGGCGGTGAGTTCCGCGCGCACGGGAAAATCCTGCAGCGCAAACCACCGCCCGAAACAGGACGCTGCCTCGCGTCCCATCAATCCGCCACCAATAATGCCAACTCGCATGGGCGGAATTTACGAATTTGACGATATGAGCGGTTAGGCGATTGAAATCTCATTTGCCAATCGGCTTCAGCGCGGCGGTGGCGACGTGGGCGGTGATGCCGGTTTCGCTTTGGACGACGGAGTAGCTGCCGGCCTTGCGCACCAGCTTCACGCGCGTGCCGGGCTTGAATTTGCCTTCCGGCGGGCGCGCCTGTTGCGGGCCGCCGAGGTAATAATGCACGCCGCCGAGGCCGGCGATGGTGTGGGTAAAGGGGCCGTTGGATTTTGCGCCATTATTATTTTCCGATCGCGCCGTTTGTAAACGGCCTCCATCATCAAGACTTTGCGTTTGCCGGAGGTGTCGTACATATGAAAATCTTTGTGTTGGCGTCCTTGATTTCCGTGACTTGCAGGTAGTAATCATTCGCTTTTTCATGGGGTCATAGGCTTTGCCGATCATCGTGTTGAGGTGGCCGTTCTTTTCGCATTGACCCTCGGAGATGAGCATCACGCTCGCAACGGAATCGGTCCAGACGCCGGTGTAGTGTTTTTTGTGTGCCTCATAGCCGAGCACGCCGTGGCCGTTGAATTTCATGCCAGCACAGTGCCAGTGAAATTGCTGATGAGCCAAAAGCCGCCGGGTTGCATTCTGGCAATCTCAACGCCGGTGCCATCCATCACTTGGCCGGGGGCGTGGTGCATTTTCAATTTAACATCCCACGTACCGGCCATCATTTTCAAATGCTGGTGATGTTCGCCTGGCTTTTCCATTTCCGGCGGTGCGTCCTGAGCAGGAAAAAACGGCGCGAACAGCAGGGCCGCGCACGCGTGGAGTGTTTTTAATGTGAGTGTTGACATGTGGCAACGCTATCGCAATAGCCCGCGCGCAAGCATTGCGCGGCGTTATTGCGGCAGGAAGCGAATGGAAAGTGGGTACACCGCCAGCTCGCCTTTGGTGGCTTGGTAGGTGGCGCGCAGGATGAGGATGAGGTTCAGATACGTCCAAGCGCGCAGGCCGATGTGGCCCAGCGTCGTCACAGGGCCGAGGGGGATTTGCGTGAGGATGAACAGCGCCACGAAATAAACCGTCATCGAGATTTGAAAATTCAGCGCCGCGCGGCCGTGGCGATCCACGCTTCGCGAAGCTCCCTTGCGGATGAACCACACGATCAACGGCCCGATGACGTTCGCCAACGGGATGCCCACCACCAGCACCAACGGCGACAGGTGGCACAGCACCTCTCCCGTTCGCCCTTGCTGTTCGGTTTGTTCCACCGCGCAGATGTAGCCGCGCGCGGTGCCGAAGGCAAGCGCAACCCTGCCGGTGGGCAACGAGCATTGACTTTTCCGCTAAAAAGCGTATTAGAAACTGCAAGGAGGGTTGATATGAATCATATTAGCAAATACCTAGTGGTGGGGTTGGCGGCAATATTTCTGCTGACGGAAAAAGCAAATGCAAATCCGGCGGGTTCCGGCAAGTCCGTGCCCGCGATTGTGGCCGACGTGGTGATCTGCCGGCCATTGGGCCTGTGCGCGTTGGTGGCGGGCAGCGCGTTTTACGTGGTGTCGCTGCCGTTCACCATTCCCGCAGGCGGGCAGGAGGAAGCCAAGCGCAACCTCGTGATGTACCCGTACCATTACACCTTCACCCGGCAGTTGGGTGAGTTTCAAGATGAAGATTTGTAAACTATTAATACTAACCACCGGCCTCGCCGGAATGGCCGTGGCGCAGAATGATCCTCCTGCGCCCGCGCCATTTGGACCGGTCACATTGCCCGGCACAGACGCCCTGTATCAACAGCTGCTCAAACCCAATGTCGAAGGCATCGGCAAATTTTATTTGGGCCGGCAAATTTCCCACGTGATGGGGCACCAAGCCGCGCGTTGGCTCGAGCGCCCCGAACGCGAACGCGAGGAACACACCGCTGAAATGATCCGCTGCCTCAAGCTGCAGCCCGGCGATCAAGTGGCCGATATCGGCGTGGGCACCGGCTACATCGCCCGCCATATGGCCAAAGTCATCGGCGAAAAAGGAGCCGTGCACGGCGTGGACATCCAGCCCGAAATGCTCGCCCTCCTTGCCAAGAAAATGAAAGACGCCGGCATCACAAACGTGAAAGGCGTGCTCGGTACCATCAGCGATCCCAAGCTGCCGCCTAATTCGATGGATCTCGTCATCATGGTCGATGTCTACCACGAATTTTCCCACCCCTACGAAATGATGGCCGGCATCGTCAAGGGCCTCAAAGTGGGCGGCCGCATCGCCTTCGTCGAATACCGCGGCGAAGATCCCAAAGTCCCCATCAAACGCCTTCATAAAATGACCGAAGCCCAAGTCAAAAAAGAAGCCGCTCTCTTCCCGCTCAAGCACGTCGAGACCTATAAAAAACTCCCGTGGCAACACGTGGTGTTTTTTGAAAAGGTGAGACACTGATTTCACAGATTTTCACGGATTCAAAACCATCGGTGTAAATCCGTGAAATCCGTGTCAAAAAAATGACCCCCGAACGCCAAGCTCATTTCCGCGAACGCCTGCTCGCGTTGGAAAAAGAAATCCAAGTTGACCTCGTCGCCAGCAAGGATGCCTCCGGCGTGGTGGAGCTCGACACCGCCATCGGCCGCCTCTCGCGGATGGACGCGATGCAAAACCAGCAAATGGCCCTCGAACTGCGCCGCCGTCAGGAACAACAACTCCAACGCATCACCAACGCCCTCAAGCGCATCACCCAAAACCGCTACGGCTTCTGCGGTCGCTGCAAACAACCCATTGCCGAGGAACGCCTCGAAATTTCCCCCGATGCGGTGATGTGTGTGCGCTGCGCCTAGATTTATACAAAGGGGATTGTAGTGCAGTTTTGGAATTGCGTGGTTAAGATTCAGGCGTGCAACGCAAAACTCTGTTTTCTCTGGGCCTATTGTTGCTCGCAAGTGCGGCACTGTGCGCGGATGGATGGAACCAATTCCGCGGGCCCGACGGCTCCGGCATCGCACCGGACAGTCGCCCTCCCATCAAGATTGATGCCGCCAAGCCCACGTGGAAAATCGCCCTTCCGCCAGGCCATTCCGCGCCGGTGCTTTCGGCCCGGCGGATCTTCATCACCGGTCTGGAGCAGGGCCGTCTGGTCACGTTGGCATTTGACAAGGCCACCGGCAAACCCGCATGGCGGCGTGCAGCTCCCATGGCGGTCATCGAGCGTGTGCACACGGCCAACAGTCCCGCTGCGCCATCGGCCTTGGTGGACAAGGATCGGGTGTTTGTCTGGTTCGGCTCATTCGGGCTGTTGTGCTATGACCACGATGGCAGGGAGTTGTGGCGCAAACCCATCCCCACGCCTCGCACGCTTTACGGCACCTCCACCTCGCCCATCGCGCACCGGGACAAATTGATTCTCGTGCTGGACAACGACGCCAACCTGCCGCGCAGCCGGTTGAGCCAGTCGAAGATCATCGCGCTGCACAAGGCCACGGGCAAGCTCGCGTGGGAAACCCCGCGGCCGTTTCATCGCAGCGGCTGGTCCACGCCCACGGTTTGGCGCCACGGGGATACGGAGGAACTGGTGGTGTTGGGCAACGGCCGTTTGTGCGGGTACGATTTGTCAACCGGACAGGAGCGATGGTTTGTGAAGGGATTTTCGCGCGAGACTATTTCCTCACCGGTGACGGGCAATGGCATGGTGTTTGCCTCCGCCTCAAAACGCGGCGGTGGCGGCAATGCGAAGGTGGACCCGGAGCCGTTCTGGAAATCGGTGATTCACTTCGACCAGAACCGCGACGGCAAACTGCAGCGCAAGGAAATGACCGGCCACTTCACGTTTCCCTTCCGGCCCGAGCTGCCGTACGGGCATCCCGGCTACGGCATGCCGCTGCCGGCGGACAAGCAGCAGCGCGCCCGCCGGCTCGACGGCATTTTTGGCTGGATGGACAAGAACCGCGACGGCGCTTGGACGCGCGAGGAATTCAACGCCAACTTTTCTCACGGCAGCGGCAAGCCCCTGCTCGTCGCCATTCGCCCCGGCGGCCGGGGCGACATCACTTCGAGCCACGTGAAATGGGAACTCAACCGCGGCATCCCGGAAATCCCCTCGCCGGCGTTTTATCAAAACCACATTTACATGGTGCGCAGCGGCGGCCTTCTCTCAGCGGTGGATGCGCGCAACGGCAAGGTGCTCTACAGCGAACGCCTCGGTGGCCCCGGCCAATACAGCGCCTCACCGGTGATCGCCAACGGTCGATTGTATCTTGCCTCCGAGCCGGGGCAGATAACGGTCGTGAAAACAGGCGGCAAGTTTGAGATCCTCCACCAACACAAGCTCGGTGAACCCATCCACGTGACGCCCGCGCTGGATAAAAACACAATTTACATCCGCAGCGCCCGGCATCTATGGGCGTTTCGGAACAAGAATTAAATCCGGCCGCCTCTCGCGGATGGACGCCACAGCAAAACCAGCAAATGGCTCTCAAGCTGCGCCGCCGTCAGGAATAGCAACTCCAACCCATCGCCGAAGACCGCCTCGAGATTTCACCCGATGTGGTGATGTGCGTGAAGTGCGCGTGAAGTTTACCCGACGGTTATCGGCGATTTCTGGATCGCGTTGCGGCCGGATTTCCCGAAAGGGCGGGGCAGGGGTTGGGCGTTCCCTTTCAAATCAATCGTGCGGCAGTAAACGTTGTACTCGCCCGGCGCCACATCCTTCAGCAGCGTGGCCCAGTGGGCGATGGTGTAGCGCAGGGGCCATTCCTTGGGTCGGCCCGCCTCAGTAAAAAACCGCACATCCGCCGGCAGCTTGCCGTCCGGCAAATCCCCGCCCCATTTTTCAGGCGGCGGCAGGATCGTGGCGTCCTGCCACGGCGCCTTGGTGAAGTAGGGATCGTCCTTGGGCCACGGCTTGTTCTTCGGTTGAATCCACACCTGCGCCTTGCTCACTCCGCCCACGCCCACCTGCGCGAGGCCCGTCACCGGGATAGGCACGCCCGCCTTTTCCTTGAGCGGTTTGTACACAAACCGGGCCATTGATTTCATCCAGCTATCAATGTCGTTGTTGCCGCCCGCGTAGGTGTCATTGGCCTGATGATTGTTGGTGATCACCACGGTCTTCAGCCACTTCACCGATTTAAAACCATAGGCATCGGGCACCAGCATCCGCACCGGCCCGCCACGCCGGCCGCTGAGCCATTGGCCGTTGAGTTTGTAGCAGAGCATCACCGGGTTATCGCCGGGCGGATCCTCCAGTATCCGGCCCACCGGCAGCGAGCTTTGGAAACGCTGTTTCGGGTCGTCATTGTGGTGCCCGTAGTAAAACACCCGCCGGATATTGGCCGTTGGCTTGGTAAGCCACAGCACCTCGCGCAATGGCACACCCTCCCATAAGCCCATGCCCAGCGGTTTGCTCATGTTATTGCAGCTCATGATTTTAAGAAACCGAACAGCGTGTTTTTCCGCCAGCTTCATGAGCGCCGCGAAATCCAGTGCATTACCTTTCGCGCGAGTGAGGGGATTGGACAGCACCGAATTGCTCTTAGCATCGCCGATCACCTCCAGCTTCCACGTCTTGCGCTCCAGCCCGATCTCCAGTCGCTTTTCCAAGGGCAACGTATAGGGCAGTGGTTTGCCGCGCTCCACCGTGCCAAATTCCTTGGCGTACGTGAGATACTCCAAATCCTCCGTGGCATCCGCAAGAATCTCCGCATCCCCTGCCCACAAGGAGTGCCCCTGAACTGCTGCCAACCCCGCTGCACCCATCCCCAAAAAATAACGCCGCGTCACCTCAAGATGTTGACGCTGTAAATCGGCGGAAAGCGGTTGTGTTTTCATAGCTCCCCAAATACTAACCGGTTCTCCGTCGGGCGCAAACCTGAAGTCAGCCGGCGATTATGCCTGTCACTTTTGCCACCCCCGAAGACAAGCTTGATTTCTAGATAGCAAGATCCCAGCAGGAGGGATTAGGTATGATTGCAATTCAGCCATCAATAAGCTAAGGAAGTCAAAGCATGAAATACTTACTGATACTAGGGTTGCTAATTGCCGGGTGTCAGATTGGAAGTCCTGATTTGATTCTGCTAACTCTAGAGAGAAGGTTATTGGGGAATATAATAGTACTGAAGGTTCCGCTCGGTATTAAGAGGCGATAATGTTGCAGAGATTTGTGATAAATCAACAGCTAGGTGGAGTATCGTTAACAATGAGGTGTTCTTAGATAAGCAGGGCCTTCTCCAAACTTATTATAGAATTCAGCTTAACGGGGATTAGCATAGTTGCTGTTACTATCCTTGGCAATAGGAACGATTTACTAACAAAAGACTTTACGCTGTATAAGAAGCTCAGAAAAGACTGAGTATGCCCTTGGGAAAGATCACCCCAAAAAGGAATTAATATTTCAAGTGGATTATGCAGTGAGGCAGGGGCTGCTTAAATTCGGCCGCCATAAATGGCACTGCTTCCCAACTCCTGTTCAATCCGTAGCAGTTGATTATACTTGGCAGTCCGGTCGCTGCGGCTTAGGGAGCCGGTTTTGATCTGGCCGCAGTTGGTGGCCACGGCGAGGTCGGCGATGGTGGCGTCTTCGGTTTCGCCACTGCGATGGCTGAGCACGGCGGTGTAGTTGTGGTTGTGGGCCAGCTCGACGGCGTCGAGGGTTTCGGTCAGGGAACCGATTTGGTTGACCTTGACGAGGATGGAATTGGCGGTGGCGGTGTCGATGCCGCGTTGGAGGAATTTGACGTTGGTGACAAAGAGATCGTCGCCGACGAGTTGCACTTGGTCGCCGATTTTGTCGGTGAGTTTTTTCCAACCGGCCCAGTCGTTTTCGTCGCAGCCGTCTTCGATGCTGATGATGGGATATTTTTTGACGAGCTTGGCGTAGAAATCGACCATCTCGTCCGCAGTCATTTTCCGGCCATCGCCTTTCTTGAAAACGTAGCGTTTCTTTTTGCTGTCGTAAAATTCGCTACTGGCCACATCGAGCGCGAGGTGGATGTTTTTTCCAGCCTTGTATCCGGCGGCTTTGATGGCGGCGAGGATACATTCGAGAGCGTCCTCGGTGCCCTTGAGCGCAGGCGCAAAGCCGCCTTCATCGCCCACGGCGGTGGAGAGCCCGCGCTTTTTGAGCACGCCCTTGAGCGCGTGGAAAATTTCGGTGATAGCGCGGAGTCCTTCGCTGAAAGTAGGCAGGCCGGTGGGCATGACCATAAATTCCTGAAAATCAATCGGCGCATCGCTGTGCGCGCCGCCGTTGATGACATTGGCCATCGGCACGGGCAGCACCTTGGCGTTCGGCCCGCCGAGGTATTTATAAAGCGGCTGACCCAGCGCATTGGCCGCGGCCTTGGCGGTGGCGAGGGACACGGCGAGCACGGCATTGGCGCCGAGCTTGCCTTTGTTGGCGGTGCCGTCCACGGCGAGCATGGCGTGGTCGATGCCCACTTGATCAGTGGCATCGCGTCCGAGCAGTTCGGGCAGGATTTTGGTCTCAATATTTTTGACCGCTTTTTGCACGCCCTTGCCGCCGTAGCGTTTCTTGACGCCATCGCGCAGTTCCACGGCTTCGTGTTCGCCGGTGCTGGCGCCGCTGGGCACGGCGGCGCGTCCCATTGTGCCGCTGTCGAGAATGACATCGGCTTCGACGGTTGGGTTGCCACGGGAATCGAGAATCTCGCGGGCTTGAATATCAATAATAGTCGTCATGTGTTTGGAAACCGAGGCGCAATGATTGCGGCAGAGAATGGAGTAGTCAAGGTGATTGCAGGGGAGAGGTGAACTTGCCAAGACGCAAAGACGCCAAGTTTTTTTTACGAAACACCTTGGCGGCACAAAAATCTCAAACGTAAATATCCAACCCCGCCTTGAAGGGCCCCAAGCCGCGATTGGCTTGGTGTTTGATGTAGGTGAGATCGGGATGGCCGCGATCGAGGAAGGGGCGCAAGCCGAGCACGGCACTGTGGGTTGGGAATTGAGCGACGGGGCCGATGGGCTGGCGGTAGCCGAATCGTTGATCCATGTCGGCGGGGATCGCCTGCGCAAACTCGCTGCCTGGAAAGCGCAAAGTACGGTACGGAATCATCTGGAAGGCTTGGTAATTACCCAAGCCTCCGGCAATGGAACTCAAGCCGGCCATGTTCAGTTGGTGTTAGCTTTTGTAAATCAACCGGAGGGGGGATCCAGTTGATTTTCAGACGACGCGATGATGGTTGCCACCGCGGAATCTCCGGTGACGTTAACCACCGTGCGGCACATGTCAAGAATGCGGTCCACGCCGAGGATAAGGGCAATGCCTTCGCCGGGGACGTTGATGGCTTCGAGGATTACAATGAGCATCACAATGCCCGCTCCGGGCACGGCGGCGGTGCCGATGGAGGCGAGCACGGCGGTGAAAACAATGGTGACTTGCGCGGCCAACGTAAGCTCGATGCCGCTGGCTTGGGCGATGAATACGGCGGCCACTGCTTGGTAAAGGGCGGTGCCGTCCATATTGATGGTGGCGCCGAGCGGCAACACGAAGGAGGAAACTTCTTTGGATGCGCCGAGGTTTTCCTCCGCGCATTTCATGGTGACAGGCAGGGTGGCGCCGCTGCTGCTGGTGGAGAAAGCCAGCAACTGCGCCTGGCCGATGCCTTTGAAAAATTGTTTGATGGAAAGCGGCGTGAGCAGTTTGATCAAACCTAGGTAAACAATCCCGGCGTGCAGCGCGAGGCCGATGATGACGGCGGCGCAATACCAACCGAGCGAACCGAGCAGCGAAATAATTTGCGAGGGGTCGTCCTTGGCCATCGTGTTGATGGTGTCGGCGATAAGCGCGAACACGCCGATCGGCGCCATCAGCATGATGAGATGCACCACTTTGATGACCACTTCCTGTAGGCCGGCGAACACATCGTAAATGGGTTTCCGTTTTCGTTCCTCAACCAAAACCAGCGCCGCGCCAAAGAGCAGGCTGGCGAAGACCACTTGCAGCATCGCGCGATTGTTGCCGGAAGCTTCGAGAAAATTGCTGGGCACCATATCCACCAAGGGCTGGAGAGGGCCGCGCTTTTGGGTTTCGGCAGCGACATCGCTGCGTTTGGCCACGTCGGATTTATATTGTTCCTGAAGTTGCAGTCGCGTTTCCTCTGGAAGTTTCTTGCCGGGGTTGATGGTGTTGACGACGAGCAAACCGATCGTGACCGCCACGGCAGTGGTGGCGAGGTACAGCCCAATCGTCTTGCCGCCCATTCGCGAAAGTTTTTTGAAATCCGACAGCGAAGCCACGCCGCACACGAGCGAGGCGAGCACCAGCGGCATGGCAATAAGCTTGAGGAGGTTGATGAAAATTTTACCGAAAGGCGCAACCCAGTTTGCGGTGAACCCGCCCCAGCCCCAGTTCGCGGCGGCGATCCCGTACAGTGTGCCCAGCAGGAGGCCGAGGATGATTTGCCAATGGAGTTGCTTGTACCAAGCCATGTGGGCGCGAGTCTACGGGCGCGGTTGCCTCAACGAAAGGGCAAAAATCTTGTTTATTAAACTCATTACGGGCATGCTCCCGCGCCCTCAAGGGAATCAGGAAACAACATGCAGACTGTAAACATTGGCATCATTGGCGGCGGCACGGTGGGTGGCGGCGTGGTGCGGGCGTTGCGGCGTAATGGCGCGCTGATGGCGAGCCGTCTTGACGTGCGCTTGCGCGTGGCCCGCATCGCCGTGCGCAGCCGGCGAAAGAAGCGCGCGGTGAAGTTGCCGGCGGATTTATTGACGACTGATTGGCGCGAGATTGTTGAGGATCCAAAAATTGATTTGGTGGTGGAACTGATGGGCGGCACGACGACGGCGAAGGAGGTGGTGCTCGCCGCCCTGCGCGCGGGCAAGCCGGTGGTGACGGCGAACAAAGCGCTGTTGGCGTTTCACGGAGAAAAACTTTTTGCGGCCTCGGAAAAGAGCGGCGCGAATCTTTATTACGAAGCCAGCGTAGCGGGCGGCATTCCAATAATTAAACTGCTTCGCGAAGGGCTCATTGGCAACCATGTTACCGAGCTTTACGGGATCCTTAATGGCACGTGCAATTTTATCCTGACGCAAATGCAGGAGAACGGAATGGGCTTCGACGAAGCGGTGGCCGAGGCACAGGCGCAGGGCTTTGCCGAGGCAGATCCTTCGATGGATGTGGACGGCCACGATGCCGCGCACAAGGTCGGCATTCTCGCCTCGCTGGCGCACGGTTTTTGGGTGAAGCCCAAGCGCGTGTTCACCGAAGGTATCCGCCACGTGACGCCGCAGGATTTAGAATTTGCCGATCAACTGGGCTACCGCATCAAACTGCTCGGCACGGTGAAAGCCGCAAAGGACGCGCCAGTGCAAGTGACAATGTATCCCGCGCTCGTTCCGAAGAGCCACGTGCTCGCCAGCGTGGGTGGCGTGTACAATGCAATTTATTTGAAAGGCGATGTGCTCGGCGACACTTTATATTACGGCCAAGGCGCGGGACAGGACGCTACGGCCAGCGCGGTGTTGGGCGACATCGCCGATGCGGCACTGGACTTAAAGCACGATTCGCCCGAGCGCGTACGGGCCTTCACGCCGCACGAAGCTAATGGTGAGATCGGCGCGATTGATGATGTGGTGAATAGCTATTATTTACGGCTCAATGTGTTGGATCGTCCGGGCGTGCTCAATCAAGTGGCGTCCACTTTGGCCAAAGCCAGGATCAGTATTGCGTCCGTGTTGCAGCCGGAAGGGCAAGAAGGCAAAAACGTTTTGCTGGCGCTGATGCTGCACGCCGCGCCCGAGGCGTCGATGGCGAAGGCGTTGAAGGCGATTGGAAAACTGGCTGCAGTGAAAAAACCCACAATGATCCGCGTGGAAAATTTTTAATTAAATGAGTAGTGAACATAAAAATGCGGCTGGTTGGCGGGGCGTCATTCGCGGCTATCGCGAGTATCTTGCAGTGGGGCAGGAAACGCCCATTGTCAGTTTGCACGAAGGCAACACGCCGTTGATTCACGTACCCAATTTTGTGGAGGCTATTGGCGGGGCGTTTGATTTATATCTGAAATACGAGGGGCTCAATCCCACTGCATCATTCAAGGATCGCGGCATGACGATGGCCGTCACCAAAGCCAAGGCGCGCGGCGTGCAAGTGATCGCCTGCGCCAGCACCGGCAACACCAGCGCCTCGGCCGCCGCGTATGCGGCGCGCGCGAAAATGAAATGCGTGGTGCTCATTCCCGAAGGCAAAATCGCCCGCGGCAAGCTCGCCCAAGTGTTGATGTACGGCGCAACCACGCTGCAAATGCCCGGCAATTTCGATGACGCGCTGACGATCGTGCGCGAGTTGTGCGCCGATGGCGTGGTGGAAGTGGTGAACAGCATCAACCCCCACCGCATCGAGGGGCAAAAGACGGCGGCATTTGAAATTTGCGACGCCCTCGGCGACGCGCCGGATATGCATGTGCTGCCCGTGGGCAACGCCGGCAACATCTCGGCGTATTGGAAAGGCTATCGCGAATACGTCGACGCCGGCCACAGCGACACGCTGCCGCGCATGATGGGCTTCCAAGCCGCCGGCGCCGCGCCGTTTGTGGAGGACGCGTTCATCGACAATCCCAAAACCATCGCGAGCGCCATCTGCATTGGTAAACCCGCCAGTTGGCAGCCGGCCAAAGCCGCGCTGCAGTTTTCCGGAGGCGCGATTGATAGAGTTTCCGATGAGGAAATTCTCACTGCGTACCGAATGATCACTGAGCAAGAAGGTATTTTTGTGGAGCCCGCCTCCGCCACTGCGCTCGCAGGAATTATCAAACTCCAAAAGGCTGGCAAGATTGAAGAAGGCAGCATCGTTGTGGCCACGATGACCGGACACGGTTTGAAAGATCCCGACAACGCAGTGGAACACGCGAACGTGGAGGCGACGACGGTGGAACCGACGCTGGATGCAGTGCGCGCTGCGATTGGATTGTAAACGATGGCTCTCATTGTCCAAAAATTTGGCGGCTCTTCAGTCGAGGGGGTTGATCGCATTAAGAATGTGGCCAGTCGTGTTGGCACTTACCGACTGCGCGGCGACAAGGTGGTGACGGTCGTTTCGGCGATGCGGGGTGTGACGGATAATCTGGTGAAACTTGCCGCCGAGATTACCCCCATGCCCAATGATCGCGAGATGGATATGTTGCTCGCGACGGGGGAGCAGACGACCATTGCACTATTGGCGATGGCGCTGCATTCGCTGGATTTGCCGGCGGTTTCGCTGACCGGTGCACAGGCGGGCATTGTGACCGATGGAGTTCACTCGAAGGCGAAGATTAACAACATCACGCCCGGGCAAATTCATGCGATGCTGGACAAAGGCAACGTGGTGATCGTGGCGGGGTTTCAGGGGCAGACGAGTGACGGGCGCATTACCACGCTGGGGCGGGGAGGATCGGACTTGACGGCGATTGCGTTGGCTTCGGTTTTGAAGGCGGATTTATGCCAGATTTATACCGACGTGGACGGCGTGTACACAGCGGACCCGCGCGTGGTTCCGAATGCGCGGAAGTTGAATGAGATTTCTTATGACGAAATGATGGAGTTGGCCAGCCTTGGCACGAAGGTGATGCAAAGTCGGTCAGTGGAATTTGCCAAAAAGTTTAATGTAAAATTTGAAGTGCGCTCGAGCCTTAACAATAATCCAGGAACAATGGTGATGGAAGAAACAGAAAGTATGGAAGCGGTGGTCGTACGCGGCGTGTCGCTGGATAGCAATCAGGCAAAGATGACCGTGACGGCGGTGCCGGATAAACCGGGGCACGCGGCGCGGGTCTTCACCGCGCTGGCGGAGGCGGCAGTGAATGTAGACATGATTGTGCAAAACGTCAGCCACGGCACGGCCACGCCGGCGACGGATATTTCCTTCACCGCCGATGCGCCGGATTTGCCGCGCGCGCGACAGGTGATTGCCGACCTCAAAGACGAGATCGGCTACGCTTCTGTGGAAGGCGACGAGACGATTGCGAAAGTATCGGTGGTGGGCGTGGGCATGCGCACGCATCCGGGCGTGGCGGCGAAGGTGTTTGAAACGCTTGGTATTGCAAATATCAATATCGGAATGATTTCCACCAGCGAAATCAAAATCTCAGTGGTGGTGGAGGCCAGCCAAGGCGAGGAAGCAACGCGCGTGTTGCACGAGGCATTTTTTGGCGACGACAAAGAGGGTTGAAAAATGGCCGGCCCAATCAGCCAATTCATCCAGCGCCACTATCGCCATTTCAACGCGGCCTCATTGGTGGATGCGGCGGAGGGGTACGTGCGATTGCTGGAAGGCGGCGGCAAAATGTTTGTGACGCTCGCGGGTGCAATGAGCACGGCGGAGTTGGGGCTGTCGCTGGCGGAGATGATTCGGCGCGACAAAGTGCATGGCATTTGCTGCACGGGCGCGAATCTTGAGGAGGATTTGTATAACCTCGTGGCGCACGATTTTTATGAGCGCGTGCCGCATTATCGCGATCTTTCCCCGAAGGACGAACAGGCGCTGCTGGATCGCCAGCTCAATCGCGTGACCGATACGTGCATCCCCGAGGAAGAAGCGATGCGGCGGTTGGAATCCAAAATCCGCCCGCGCTGGCACGCGGCAGCCGCCGCCGGTGAAGGTAAGTTTCCGCACGAGTTTTTGTTCGAAAGTTTATTGAGCGGCGAGCTGGAGGAGTTTTATCAAATCGATCCGGCGGACAGTTGGATGCTGGCCGCTGCGCAAAAAAATTTACCGATGTTCGTGCCTGGCTGGGAAGACAGCACGATGGGCAATATGTTCGCCAGCGAATTGATCCTCGGCAATTTGACCAGCCCGCGCGCGGTGCGTGGCGGCATTGAATACATGGTGGAACTGGCGCGTTGGTACGAGGCCACCACGGCGGAAACTCCTCTGGGGTTTTTCCAAATCGGCGGCGGCATCGCGGGTGATTTTCCAATCTGCGTGGTGCCAATGCTGGAACAGGACGTGCAGCGCGAAGGCGTGCGCAAGTGGGCGTACTTCTGCCAAATCAGTGACTCGACCACCAGCTACGGCAGCTACTCCGGCGCCGTGCCCAACGAGAAAATCACGTGGGGTAAGCTGGAAGTGGGCACGCCTAAGTACGTGATCGAAAGTGATGCAACGATTGTAGCGCCGCTAATTTTCGCGCACGTGTTGGGATGGTAGGGACACGCTGTGCGCGTCCCTACCGATTACACTTCGGTGGAGCCGTCGCGGCGTTCGAGTTGGATGACCTTTTTTTTGATGATCTCCAATTGCTTGGTCAGGGCGTAGCTGGCTTCGTATAGGGCTTCCTGGGTTTCGGTGTCGTCGAGCGAGGCGATGGTGGGGTTGAGTTCCATCATTTCGAGGGCAATGGTCTTGCAACTGGCTTTAATTTTTTCGCTGGCTTCGGGACGGGTCATAAGCGGGTTGATTGCTTTTTTTACTGGGCGGATTTGATGACGTGATAGCGGTTGGTTTTTCCGTTGGGCCAGCGCACTTCGATGGTATCGATTGCTTTGGATTTGCCCAGACCAAAATGGAGGGTGGCCGGATGCTGAGCTTTCCAGGAATCGCCGGTGATGATGGGTAGGGTTTGTGTGGTGTTCGCGTGACGCCCGGTGGCTTTGAGGTCGGCGGCGAATCCCCTCCGCACGCGATACCCAAGACGAGCATCACGGCCATAAGCCCGATCAATTGGAAAATTATTTTTGCTGAATTCATTCCTCTGCCAATCTACTGCCGGGCACATGGGAAAGCCTAATGTCCAAGGAAATAACCGGCCCACTGCTCGGAGTCAGCTATTTCTTGGGAACACTAATGGAATTGGGCCAACCAATAGTCTTGGGCTTTTGTTATTGGTTATTGATCATTCCCCCGGTTTTAAAATCACTTTCATTAAACCAGCCTCCGCCGCGTAGAGGCGGTCGAACCATTTCGGGCCTTCGTCGAGCGTGGCTTGGGCGGTGATGAGGGGGGCGACTTGGATGGTGCCGCTGGCGAGGAGGTCGATGCACTCGGGGTATTCGCCGTTGGAACCGCACGTGCCGTGGACGGTCAACTCGCGGGTGACGACCGATTGCAGCGGGAAATCAACTTGCGGCGCGAGGTTGCCGATGAGGGTGACGTGGCCGCCTTTGCGCGTGGCCTCGATGGCGGTCTGCACGGTGGGGGTGGCGCCGACGACTTCCATCGCGATGTCCGCGCCGCGCCCGTCGGTGGCTTCGCGGATGGCGGCAACGGCGTCGGTGGTGTTGGGGTTGATGCCGAGTTCCGCGCCGAGGGTTTGGGCGAGTGCGAGTTTTTCATCGGCCAAATCGACGGCGATGATTTGGCCGCAACCAGCCGCCTTGAGCGCTTGCACGACGAGCAAACCAATCATGCCCGCGCCGACGACCACCGCCGTGTCGCCCGCCGCGATGGGCGTGCGCTTCACCGCGTGCACCGCGACGGACACCGGCTCAATCATCGCCGCGTGTTCGAAGGGGAGGTTGTCGGGCAGCGGATAAATAATGTGCTCGGGCACGGTGGCGTATTCGGCGAAGCATCCGTGTTGGCGGTAGTCCTCGCACGAAACGCCCAGCACGCGGCGGTCATCACACAAATTCATTTGGCCGCGTTTGCAGAAACCGCATTCACCGCAGGACATCATCGAGTCGAACGTCACACGATCGCCCTCCTTCACACTGGAAACTTCAGCGCCAATTTCCGCCACCACGCCGCTGGCTTCGTGCCCCATAATGAGCGGTGGAATGCGCCGACCGCTCGATCCGTCGAACCCGTGGATGTCGCTGCCGCAAATCCCACACGCCCGAATTTGTACGAGCACATCGCGCGCGCCGACTTCCGGCTGCGGCATGTCGGTGACCGTCAGTTTTTTGTATTCTTCGAGCAACAGTGCTTTCATAGAGAGGCGGGATGATACGGATGGAGGACAAATGGTTCAAACACAGATGTTCACGATGTTCAGGATAAACCAGAAAAATGAATCCTGCATATCCTGTCCATCCTGCGCATCTTTGTTAAAATTCAAACCAACAAAACCGGAGTAATTTTATAAAAACCCCGTCCGACACCCTATGAAAATGAACTCAAAAACTCTGTTTCTCACCATTTTTGGCCTATGCCTAACTTTTGTCCCGTTTAGCGGTTGGGCGGTGGATCCCCCCAAAGCCAAGCCCGCGCCGCGTCCGGCAATCAAGCCGGGCGTGCGGCCTTTGCCGGGGCCTTTGCCTGGCCGTTTCCCGGGCCGCGGTCCTGTTAAGCCGCAGCCGGTGAATTGGGCTGAGAAACAAATCGTGGTCACCGGCACCATCGCCGACATCAAACAAGGGCCGACTTCCCGCTCGTTGCCGCCCATTTATAATCACAAGCTCACCATCGACATCGTCGGCGTGTTGCGCGGCGACATCAAGGCGGGCGCGCAACTGCAAGCCAACCATTCCGCGCGCCAAATGCAAAAGCCGGTTTATCCAAAAGGCAAAGTCATCGTGGCCTTGTCCAACGTGCGCGGCAGCCTTCGCATTGAGGCCGTGGAAGCGGTGGACGCCAAAAAGCTCGCCGACATCAAGCTCGCGTGCGAACTGCCGATGGGCTGGAAAAATGTTGGGGGCAAACTCACTTCCCCGTGGGCCGCGCAAAAAGAGCGCGCCTGGCCCAAGTCACAAAAAATGGACGCCAAACATTTTTGTTCCGTGACCGGTCGACCGGCGTTGCTGGCTGGCGGCGCGGTGAATTACAAAGTTGAAAAAATGCCACCTACCAAAGCCATCAAATGGACCAACCCCGATGGAGACGGCCAATACAAAATCACCGTCACAAACCCGACCGACAAACCGGTGAAGATTGACGCCCTGCGCCAAGCCGGCAAACGCATCCTGTGGAAAGAGAGCCTCGCCATTTTGTGCCAAGGCAAACCCTACACCGTACCCGGATCGATTGGCCTATTGCGCCCCACCGAGGCCGTGACGCTAAAGGCCGGTCAGAGTATAAGCACCGTGGTGAACGCGTTGGCGCTCGAAGGCCCGGCGTGGCCGAAGGGCGGCTATCGCATTGAGTTCCAATTCTGCCTCGGCGAACGCAGCAGCAAGCAGAGCTTCTATTATATGTCCCGCCATCATGACGCTATCCGCGCGGCATCCAAAAAGCCGGTGAACTAATTTTCGCCACGGAGGCACAGAGTTTCACAGCAAGCTTGGTCTCGATTTTTTGTGCAAAGAACTCGGCATCCTTGTGTCTGGGCGGTTCATAAAATGGCTTCCCGTTGCGTGAAGAACACAGTAAATTTATCTCCCGCATGAAACACTTGTTTGCACTACTTATTTCGTTGGCAGTCACCGCGGTTGCCAAAGATGACGTGCGGCCGAATATTATTTTGGTGATGGCCGATGACATGGGGTTTTCAGACATTGGTTGCTACGGCAGCGAAATACAGACTCCCAATCTCGACAGGCTGGCGGCCAACGGTTTGCGATACACGCAGTTTTATAACACGGCGCGCTGCTGTCCCACACGGGCATCTTTAATGACCGGTCTTTATGCGCATCAGGCAGGTGTGGGTGCGATGACTAACCCAACGTCCACGCCCGGTTATGTCGGCCACATCACTAAAGAGTGCGTGACCATTGCCGAGGTGCTGAAGAGCGCAGGGTACGCGACCTTCATGACCGGCAAGTGGCATTTGACCGAGAACAAAAATAAACTCGCCGGTGGTTCCAAGGAAAACTGGCCACGGCAGCGTGGGTTTGATCGCTTCTTTGGTACCATTGCTGGTGCAGGTAGTTTTTATACTCCAAATACACTTACGCTTGGAAACGATCCCATCACGGAGTTTCCGAAAGATTTTTATTACACTACTGAAATTGGGAAATACGCCGCGAAGTTCATTGGCGAACACTTGGTTGAGAAAAAGGAACAGCCATTCTTTCTATATGTACCCTTCACCTCACCTCACTGGCCGCTGCATGCGCTCGAGAAGGACATTGAAAAATATCGAGGCAAATACCTGAAAGGCTGGGACAATCTGCGTGTTGAACGTCATGCGCGCCAGTTAGAGATGGGCATTGTCGATCAACGCTGGCCGATTAGTGGCCGCCACAACAAGGCACCGGCTTGGAGTTCGCTTAATGAATCGAAGAAAAAGGAGATGGACGAGCGGATGGCGGTTTATGCCGCAATGATAGACAGCATGGATCAAAGCATTGGTCGCATTCTGGTTACATTAGATGAATATGGTCAGCGCGACAATACGCTAGTTTTGTTTTTGGCAGATAATGGCGGGTGCGATGAATCTGGCCTGTTCGGTTTCGAGCGAAAAAAGGGTGGCAAGATTGGCACCGACAGTTCCTTTGCTAGCTACGGTCTCTGCTGGGCCAACGCGAGCAACACGCCATTCCAGTTTTTCAAGAAGGATAATCATGAGGGAGGCATTGCTTCTCCACTCATCGCTCATTGGCCAGATGGGATTGAGGAAAAGAACAAATTACGTCATCAACCGGGCCATGTGATTGATATTATGGCCACGTGCGTGGATGTATCTGGGGCGACCTATCCAAAAAAATTCAAGGATCATGTCATCAAGCCATTGGAAGGGCGCAGCTTGGTGCCGACTTTTACTGATGAGCCGCTTGATCGTGCAGGAATCTACTGGGAACACGTGGGCAACCGCGCGGTACGTTCAGGCGATTGGAAGCTCGTTGCAAACGCGCGTTTTCGCAAGCAGGAGTGGGAGCTATACAATCTAAAGACAGATCGCACCGAGAGGGTGAATCTCATTAATCAACGCGCCGACAAGGCACAGGAACTAAAGGCTATGTGGGAGGCCTGGGCCAAGCGCGCCAACGTGTTACCCAAGCCATCAAACAAATCAAAGAAGAACAAAAATAAAAAATGAATCGTATGAAAATGAATCGTATTTTTGCCGCCCTGTTGTGCCTCCCGCTTTTGGTTTCCCTTGCGGACGCCGCAGCACAGCCCAAGCGCGTGCTGCGTATTATTGCCTTTGGCGCGCATCCGGATGATGCGGAGTTTCAGTTGGGCGGTTGTGCTATCAAGTGGGCGCAGCTCGGACACAAGGTTAAGCTTGTGTCTGTGACCAACGGCGACATTGGTCACTGGAAAATGGCCGGCGGTCCATTGGCGAAGCGCCGCACCGCTGAATCAAAGGAAGCAGCCAAGCGCATGGGAGTGGAGTCGCTAGTGTTGGATATTCACGATGGCGAAATCATGCCCACGCTCGCTAATCGCAAAACCATTGCACGACTAATTCGCGAATGGCAGGCAGACCTTGTTTTCACTCATCGCCCGCATGATTATCATCCGGATCACCGCAACGCCGGACTGCTCATTCGCGATGCGGCCTTCATGGTGGGCGTTCCGTTTTATGTGCCCGATACGCCGCCGGTGAAGCGGAATCCTGTCTTTATGTATTTCCCCGATCACTTCACTCGCCCCTATCCTTTCCAGGCAGACATCGCGATTTCTATCGACGATGTGTTCGATAAAAAAGTGCATGCGCTCGATGCACTGGAATCACAAGTTTACGAGGGTGGCGCGAATGGCTCGGCGCAGACGCTCATCCAGCGCAAGGCCCACGATCCCGTGGCGCGAAAGGAAATCCTCAAGGCCGGTTGGACTGGCCGTAACGGCCGCATTGCTGATCGCTTCCGCAAGTCACTGGTGAAATGGTATGGCCCGGAGAAAGGCAAGGCTGTAAAAACTGCCGAGGCATTTGAAGTTTGCGAATATGGCCGCCGCCCGAGCGAAGCGGAGTTAAAAACACTATTCCCATTTTTCAAAAAATAAACTCATGAAACGCGCATTACTCCTACTCTCATTCGTGCTGCCACTAGCGGTCTCAGCCCAATTGGTCAAACTCGATGGAGCGAAGGCCATTCAGTATAAACAAGTGGAGGACACCAAACTGTTCTTGCACGTATTTAATCCTAAGGACCACAAGGACTCGGATCGACGCCCGGCAATTGTATTCTTCTTTGGAGGGGGCTGGAGCGGGGGGACACCTAAGCAATTTGAACCTCACTGTACGTATCTCGCCTCGCGAGGGATGGTGGCGATCACTGCAGAGTACCGAGTGAAAAGCCGTAACAAGACAACCCCCTTTGAGTGTGTGAAAGATGGCAAGTCAGCCATCCGTTGGGTGCGGGCCAACGCTGCTAAATTGGGAGTGGATCCCAAGCGCGTGGCTGCAGGCGGTGGTTCGGCTGGTGGGCACGTTGCTGCGGCTACGGGTAATTGCCCGGGGTTGGAAGAGGAAGGCGAGAACCTAAAGGTCAGCAGCAAGCCTGATGTGCTGGTACTCTTTAATCCGGTTTATGATAACAGCTCCAAGGGCTATGGGCATGATCGGGTGAAACCACGTTGGAAGGAGATTTCTCCTATGCACAATATTCGCAAGGGAGCTCCTCCGACGATTGTTTTTCTTGGGACCAAGGATAAACTGATTCCGGTGAGTACCGCTCAGGAGTACGAAAAACGTTTGGTGGCTGTGGGTAGCCGTAGTGAGCTGCACCTTTACGAGGGGGCGACTCATGGGTTCTTTAACAAAGGTAAGGGTGATGCTTATCCAGATACCGTAATCAAGATGGATGATTTCCTGAATTCGCTTGGGTGGCTGAAGGGTGAGCCGACAATCAAGAAGGAGTCGAAATGAAGAAGATTATTTGTGGCATATTTTTGGTGACGCTTGGGCCATGGGCTTCGGCGCAAAAGGCTTCACCGGAGGCATTGTTCAAGCAGTGGGACAGGAACAAGGACGGTAAACTGATGCTGCCAGAATTGCCACAAAATGCCCGGCGTAATTTCTCGCGAGTGGATGCCAACAAGGATGGCACCATTACAATGGAAGAGCATTTGCGTTTCTTAAAACGCCCTCGTAATGCCGAGGCATCTCAACCAAGAGATGTCAAAGTGCTGCGAGACGTTCTGTATGCCGGCACAGAGAATCCGAGGCAGATGCTCGATTTGATTTTGCCGGTGAAGCGTGAAGACAAGGAACCGCTGCCGGTGATCGCTTTCATTCATGGTGGTGGTTGGCGCAACGGCAACAAGAATAGTGGCATAAACCGGGTGGCAGCCTTGGTGCAAACCGGCCAATTTGTCGGTGTAAGCATCGGCTATCGGCTCACGGGTGAGGCCATTTGGCCGGCACAGATTCACGACTGCAAGGCAGCCATCCGATGGTTGCGCGGCAACGCGAAGGAACACGGAATAGATCCAGACAAGATTGCGGTATGGGGTTCCTCAGCTGGCGGGCATCTGGTTTCCATGCTCGGATCGACTGGTGGCGTGAAGGAATTGGAGGGCAAACTGGGAAAGCACCTCGGCCAATCCAGTCGTGTAACGGCCGTGGTAAATTATTATGGCCCCAGTGCGTTATTGCAAATGGATGGCCAGCCGAGTCGCATGAAGCATAATGCTCCCGATTCTCCTGAAAGCTTGCTGATCGGCGCACCGATTCAGGAGGCGAAGGAGAAGACGCGGCAAGCCTCACCACTCACACATGTCAGCAAGGATGATGCGCCGCATTTGCACGTACATGGCACCAAGGATCCGTTGGTGCCGTTTCATCAATCGCAGATCTACCACGCGGCATTGAAGAAAGTTGGTGTGGAATCCACGCTTATCACTGTGAAAGACGGTGGCCACAACGCGCCACGGGCTGTGGGTGAGAATCAGGTGCGCTCGTTTTTGAGCCGGCATTTGCGAGGAAAAGGCGAAAAGCTGGCCGACGAAACGGTTCCCTCAAGTCGATAAATCGCATCGATCGATTGCCGCTTGTCCATAACTTGCGATGGCTCGAATCGTTGGGTTTATCTAATGTCTTCCGCGTGTTTAGGGAAAATAGTCGATTGCGATTCTTGCTGGTCATCGGCGTGTTGTTTTTTGGCGTATTGGCGTTGGCCGCGTGGAGATATGCGCCGCGCTCAGATCGTTCTGCGGCTGCGTCAAAGCGAGTGCGCCCAGCGCTGGAATCTGCCCTCCGTGTGAAAGGCTTGCGCTGGGGTGCACCGGCGTTCATTCGTATTTTTAAGGAAGAGAAACAGCTCGAGCTCTGGGTGGATGATGGAAAACAGTTTAAACTTTTCAAGACGTGGGCCATTTGTAAATTTTCTGGCGAGCTGGGCCCCAAGCTGAAGGAGGGCGATGGGCAAGCGCCCGAAGGTTTTTATTTTGTGCCGCGCGCGCGAATGAATCCGCGCAGTCGGTTTCATCTGTCCTTCAACCTCGGCTATCCCAACGCTTATGACCGCGCGCGCCAACGCACCGGCAGCGCACTGATGGTCCACGGCAATTGCGTGAGCATCGGCTGCTACGCGATGACCGATTCGCGCATTGAGGAAATATATTCGTTGTGCGACGCCGCGCTGCAAAACGGCCAGCGGTTTTTTCGCGTGCACAGTTTTCCCTTTCGGATGACAGAGGCCAATATGAAGCGCTACAGGAAATCGAAGTGGATTAGTGAATGGAAAAATCTCAAGATCGGTTATGATTGGTTTGAAAAAACCAAGCGTCCACCAAACGTGACCGTTAGCGGCAATCAATATACTTTCAGTGCGAATCCACGTTAGGCGGGCAGGGCGTGGACTCCGGTCCGCTTTATCTATCGCATCGCCCGTTGGGAGGCGAGCCAGCCGCCGGCGACTCCCACCACTAATCCCAGCGTGTGGGCGGTGTTGGCGATGGGGCCGACGAGGCCGGTGAAGCAAATGGCAAACCAAATGAGCAGCATTGTGATGGTGCCTTGATCGAGCTGCAGGCCAAAGCTTGGATCGCGGTTGCCGCGAATCCAAAGGTAGCCGAAGAGCCCGTAGTTGACACCTGACATTCCGCCAAAGTTGGGCCCGCTGAGCAGGTATTGGCCGAGGTTGGAAAGAACGGCCGCCAACAGAATGAACCCCAGGAATCGTCCTGTGCCGAGTTTGCCTTCCATGCCGCCACCTAAAAAATATAGCCAGTAAAGGTTGAAAATAAAATGCATCCAGCCGAAGTGCAAAAGAATGGGCGTCACCAGTCGCCACACTTGGCCTTGGCCCACGACTTTTTCTTCTTTGGAGAGTTGCACTTTTTGGCCGGTGATTTCGGGCAGGAATATTTCTTTCAACCGGTATTGCATTTGTTGGCCGCCGGTCATTTTGCTTTTGGTTTCTAAAGTGAGATCAATGCCGGAAATGTGCAAGTGGGAGAGATCTTTTTCCGCCACCGCCAATATTTGAACAATTAGGCACAGGCCGATTAGGAGAAACGTAAAATACGGCGTGCCCGATGTGCTCTGCCCGAACACCTGCGTGCGTACGTCTACTTGGCGCTTGGCGGCGCGCGCGTTTTGTTCAGCTTCCTTTTTGCGCAAAGTTGCCGCTTGGCGCGCGCCTTTGGCAAACTCGCTGGCGGAGGGGTTTGCGCGGAAGGCTTTCAGCTCGGCTGTGGCCTGGGCGAGTTGGTCGTCATCGTGAATCCACAGCGTCCATTCGCCGTCGTCTTCATCCACGTCATTGCCAATGCCCTTGGCGTACAGGTAATCGCCCAGCCGTCGGGCGTCCTGTTCATTTGAAAATTCACCAATCTCACGCATCGGCGCAGATTGAAAACGAAATGCGGCCAAGAGTCAGGCTTTTTTGAGAAGAACGGAATTAATCTGCGAGAATTGCCGGTTCCAGTTCGGTTTCCGGTTCTTCGATGGCGACTGGCGCGGTGGCGTGGGCGTGATGGCGGAGGGTGGCGGCGAGGCGATCGAGGGCTTCGTTTGGGATGCCGGCGTAGACGGGCACGTACACGGTGCCATCCATAAAATCTTCGCAATCGACTGCCGCGCCGTCTTCGCCTTGCATCGCGCAGAGTTGGGATGAGGATGCGGTAGCGTCAAAGCCTTCGGCGCGCAGGTCGATTACCAGTTCGATTTTGTTCTCGGTGAAAACAGGAAAGAGCCACCACGTATTGTGCGGGTTGGCGTGGCCGGCGCAACGGAGCGGAGTAGGTAGCTGATGATTCACGCGCTGGCCGGCTTGTCGACGGGCTGTCAAGGCGGGCGCGCGGGTATTGGCGCAGGCGTCGCCGCAAGAGTGCCAGCTGGGGCAGGGCGGGTTGGCGGCGCAGGAGGGGGATGAGGTCACCACGAAACCCGCGCACGGCGTTGACCACGAGCAAATCATAATCCACCCCAAACATTTTGCAGGCTTGGGTGAAGGCAGTGTAAATCCAGTTGAGGCCAAGCGTTTTGAGCGCGGCAAATTTCAGGGTGCGTTTGAAGAAATACGCGCGTCCTTGCGCGGGGTATTCGGCCATCATCGAGCGCATTCGCGCGCGCACATCGGCATCGCGCACGCGGGCCATTGCGCCGCCGAGCGCGCTGGCGGTTTTGATGGCGCCGAAGCTAAAGAGGCTAAGGTCGCTTCGATCATCACCACGATATCCTTCGCATCCGTCAAACGCCTGCGCGCAGTCTTCCACAACCACAATATCCGGATGTTGGCGGGTGATTTCAAAAACCGGCTCCATGTCCATGCGTGAGCCGAAGAGATGGGCTACGAGTACCAGCCGCGTGCGGGGGGTGATGGCGTCCTCCACTTCGTCGGCGAGGATTTCCATCGTGTGCAAATCCACATCCACCGGCACCATGTGCAGCCCGTGATGCTCGAGGATGCGCGCCATATCGGGAATGTTGATGCCGCTAACGATGACCTCGCTGCCGCGCGGAAAATTTTGGGTAGCGAGCCAGCAATCGAATGCAGTGCGGACGGAAAGCGCGGCTACTGCATCGTCGTCTTCGGACCAAAGTGATTCGAGGTCCGTCGATAATTCCCGCCGATGAAAACCGAACCACAAACAATAACCCAGAGCTGCGGTCAAGTCGCGGTAGCCGATGTCGATCTGTTTGCGGGCAAACATTAATAACCTGCCGGCCAGCGCGGTGCCGTTATCTCTAGTTAGCAGAATCGGTGTGGAATTGCTATCATTTTATGGATAGATTGGGGGAACGGATTTTTCAGATTCCCCAATCATGCGGCCCCAACTCCCGCCCGGCCCCACGATCTCAAAAGGCAGAGTGATGGTCGAGGCAGACCAATCCACAAGCTGAGTAAACGGCTTTGAAATTTCCCGGCGCGCTTGGCGATTAGTCGAGCGCGATTCAAATCGCCTTTTATTTTTAGCGACAGCAGCTTTGCCTTTTGCGGACAGCCGATAAATCAACCGGCCATTTTCAAAAGTCTCAATGTAATTCGATCGCTTGAAGGGAGTGCTTTCCCGTTCTATTGGAGGCCCCACAAAGATGCCTTCCGAAACCGCAGTGCAACCAGTGCCCCCCAACAGGATGAGGCTGGTGGCGGACAGGATGATCAGCTTTGCTTTCATGCCCTCAAGGTAGCACCAAAAGGCGGACAGGTGTTAATTGATAAAACGGATTAAACTATTGATTGAATCGATGATGGCCGGAGAATGATTCATTACACAAACAACTGTGAAGTCGGCTTGATGGTGAGCTCCGGCACGTGCGCGCGGGCGGGGAGCTTGGCGACGGCGATTACCATTTCGGCCACGTCGGTGGCTTTCAAAATCGTGGCGCGATGCTCGGCGTTGGGTGGCACGGGTCGGTCATCAAGAATGGGGGTGTCCACTTCGCCGGGGCAAATGGTGGTGATACGGATGTTGTTTTCCAGTTCATCGCCCGAGGCCGAAGTGCCCAGTGCGTTCATGGCGAACTTGCTGGCGTTGTATCCCACTCCGCCAAGGTGGCTCGCGCGCAGGCCGGCGATGGACGAGATATTAATGATCAACCCCGCCTTGTGGGGTCGCATCAGTGGCAGCCCGAAGTGCATGCAGTTGAATGCGCCGGTGGCATTGATACGCATGAGTTTGTCCCAATCTTCCGGCGACAGCTCGCCCATCGAACGCTTGGGGACATTCACGCCGGCGCTGTTCACCAGCAAATGCAGCCGGTCGAATTTGCCTGCGAACCATTCGAATAGTGCTTTCACACTTTCACGGTCGCCCACATCGCCCGTGTGCGTCAAAATCTCATTTTCATTTTGAGTCGATTGCGCCGCCACCGCATCGAGCTTTTCCAATCGCCGACCAGCGATGGCCACGTTCACGCCCTCCTTCGCCAGCGCCAGCGCAATCGCCTCGCCCATTCCCGAGCCACCGCCCAGCACCAATGCATTTTGTCCCGCCAAAGTCATGCGCGAACGATACCGATCCAACCGCGCATTGCCAAGCCCGCCTGCACCTGTGACAATCCGCGCACATGAAAATCATCCTTCCACTTTTCGCCGCGTGCCTCATCGCGAATGCTGCGCGCGCTGCTGAACCCAAGGTGTCTCTCGTTTACGGCAGTTGGAATCCCGGTGAGGGCGGGCCGTTGACCACCCAGCCGAATCCATTGAAGCAACCTTTCGGCGTGGACTTTGATGCCAAGGGAAATATGTGGATTGTGGAACTCGGCGGCGGGCGTGTGCATCGGTTGTCTCCCAGCAATATCTTCACCACCATCGGCGGCGACGGCAGCAAAAGTTATAAGGGCGATGGTGGCCCCGCGAAAGACGCCACCTTCAACGGCATGCACAACATGGTCGTGATGCCCGAGGGCGACGTGTTTATCGCTGACTCGTGGAACTTTTGCGTGCGCAAGATAGCAGCCAAGACCGGGCGCATTAGCACCGTGATCGGTACGGGCAAAAAAGGTTTCAGTGGCGATGGCGGCCCGAACGGCAAAGCAACCTTCACCAATGTGATGTGCATCACCATGAACGCCACGCACGACAAGATCTACATCGCGGACATCGGTAACAAGCGCATTCGCGTGGCGGACTTGAAGACCGGCAAAGTCAGCACTATTGCCGGCAACGGCAAGAAGGGCGTGCCCAAGGATGGGGCGAAGGCTACGGAAGCACCGCTGTTTGATCCCCGTGCTGTTGCGCCGGACTCCAAGGGGAATGTTTACATCCTCGAACGCGGCGGGCATGCCTTACGCGTGGTGCGACCGAATGGAAAGATTTACACAGTTGCGGGTACGGGCAAAAAGGGTAAGAAGGATGGCCCCGGAAAACAAGCCACACTGGGTGCTCCTAAGCATATCTGTGTGGATGACGAGGACAATGTTTACATTGCTGATGAGGCAAATGACCTCATTCGCAAGTACAACCCCAAGACCGGCCAAGTCTCAACAGTCTTGGGTCATGGGAAAGTGAAGCTCGATTACCCACACGGGGTTACTTGGGAAAAGGGGAAGCTTTACGTTGTGGACACCGGCCACAACCGCATTCTGCAGATTGATTAGTCCGCCACCACTAAATCCAAATACTCCTTCGCGTTTTGGTAGCAAATGCGTTTTACCATATCGCCGACCAGTTCAAAATCGTCGGGCAATTTGCCGGCGGCCATCCATTCGCCGATGAGGTTGCAGAGGGTGCGGCGGAAATATTCGTGGCGCGGGAAGCTGAGGAACGAGCGCGAGTCGGTGAGCATGCCGATGAAGCGCGAGAGCAGGCCGGTATTGGCGAGCGCGTTGAGTTGCCATTCCATCCCCTCCTGTTGATCGGCGTGCCACCAGCCGCTGCCGAACTGCATTTTGCCCGGCATCCCCGTTGCGTTGCTCTGGAAATTCCCGATCATTGTGGCAAAGGTTAAATTGTCCATCAGGTTGTTGTTATATAAAATCGTTTTGGGCAACGTGTTGTCCTGGTCAAGGCGGTTGAGAAATGCCGAGAGTGGCGCGGCTTGTTGCCAGTCGCCGATGGAATCGCAGCCGATGTCGGGGCCGATGGTCTGGAACAAGCGCGTATTGTTGTTGCGCAGCGGGCCGATGTGCAATTGCATCGCCCAGCTTTTGGCGGCGTAGAGTTTGCCGAGATGCTCCATCACGTGCGCGCCGAATTGGCGTTGCTCGGCGGGCGAGGCGGCGCGACCAGCGCGGGCGGCATCGAAAATGTGCGCGGCTTCGGTTGTGCTGGGGAAGTCATCAAAGCAATACGGGAAAGAATGGTCGCTCAACCGCGAGCCGATGGCGTGGAAATCTTCCACTCGTTTTTCCAGTGCGCCGAGAAAGCCGGTTAAAGAATCGGTGGCGGTGTCGCTCGCAGCCGCAAGTTTATCGGCCCACGCATTGAATGCTTCGGGGTTGTCCACGCTCCACGCTTTATCGGGGCGGAAGGTGGGATACACTTTGGCACGGATACCGAGCGCGGCGATGGCTTTGTGTGAGTCGAGTGAATCAACGGGATCATCGGTGGTGCAAAGCCCGCGCACCTCGAATTGTTCAAGGATGCCGTGGACGGACAAGGCGGGCTCGGCAAGTTGCGCGGAGGTCTGTTCCCAAATCGCCTCAGCGGTTTCCGGGTTCAGCAATTCGGTGATGCCGAAGTAGCGCGCCAATTCCAGATGCGTCCAGTGATACAACGGATTGCCCAGCGCATGCGGCACCGTGCGCGCCCACGCGAGGAATTTTTCCTTGGCGTTCGCACCGCCGGTGATGACCGCCTCCGGCTCGCCATTGGCGCGCATTGCCCGCCATTTATAGTGGTCGCCTTCGAGCCACACCTCGCCGAGATTGGCGAACTGCCGGTTGCCGGCAATCTCCGCCGGCGGCAGGTGATTATGGTAATCCAAAATCGGCTCGCCCGCCGCGTACTCGTGGTACAACCGACGCGCTGCCTCATTACCCAACAAAAAATCGTCGTGAATAAACGCCATGGACGGCGTTCGTGTATTAGAAAAAAGCTAATTTTGCGAGGAAAAAGGGCGGGACAGTTGGCATTGATTTAAGCAGGACGTGTAAAGAAACCAAGCCCAACGCAGCCCAATCCGTTTAGTAAAAGAAACGCTGCTGCCAAAACGGTGAGCGCCTCGGTGGGGCTGGAGCGGAGGGGGATGGTGCCGGATGCGGAGCCGGGGCGGATGTCGTAGCAGATCATTTGCTGATCGTTGCGGAGGTAGAGGCGGCCGTCGGCGAGGGCGGGGTTGTTCCAGGTTTTGCCGGAGAGGGCTGGGAGGCGGGTGATTTGTTGGTGGGATTCGGGGGTGGCTTTGGCCAGGGCGAGGTCGCCGTTTTCGCATTGGATGATAAGGTGGCCTTGGGCGAGCAAGAGCTGGCCGTGGCCGTAGTTGTCGCCGCGCCATTGTTCTTCGCCGGTTTGGGCGTTGAGGCAGACGAGGTAGGCGGCGTTGTCGCCGTCGCCATCATCGAGCCCGTAGAGGTGGCCTTCGTGCAGCACGGAACTGGTGAATTTGTTTTTCAGATTTTTGTTTTCCCACACGAGTTTGGCGGAAAAGGTGTCGCCGGTTTTTTCAATTTCGATGAGGCCGCAGCCGGTGCCGTATCCGGCGCTGACGAAAATGTGAGTGTCATTGACTACGATGGGTTGGGCGATGTTGTTGTCGTAGCTCACGGTCCATTTTACTGACCACAAAATTTCGCCGTCCTCCAGCGAGAGCCCTTGGATCGCGCGGCCGGCGCAGAGCAGGATTTGTTCGCGCCCGGTGAGCGTGGCGGTGATGGGCGACATATACGCCTGTTTCTCTGCGGCGGAACGCCACAAGACTTCGCCGGTCATTTTGTCCAATGCAAACACGGTGTGCTTGGCTGATCCCGCGCGGGCGCCGGCGGTGATGATGAGTTTTTCGCCCGCTACCCACGGCGAAGCGCACGTGCCGAAGGGGAGGTTTCGTGTGCCGAAGGCTTCGTAAATATTTTTGCGCCAAAGCACTTTGCCGGTGTCGGCGTCGAGGCAATGGAGTTGGCCTTCGGCACCGAGTGTGTACAGGCGGCCGTCATCCCACGTGGGTGTGGAGCGCGGCCCCACGCCGCCCATTGCGGATTTGTCATTAAATTTCCCAGCGTAAGCGTGCCGCCACAGGCCGCGCCCATCGGCGAGGTTGTAGCAAGTGATTGCTTCGCCTTCAGTCCATTGCTCGAGAGTGAAGAGGCGGCCGTGCGCGAGGGTCATTGAGGCGTGTCCGCCGCCGACTTGGGTGGTCCACGTGGGCTTGGGCGGGGCGGTGTCCCAATCGGTGCGAATGGCGGGCCCGTTGTAAACGCCATCGCGCTGCGCGCCGCGATAGCCCGGCCAATAGGCGGGGTCATTGGGATTGGGTTTGCGGTCGGAGTATTTCCAATCCGCATCACTTGGCGCGGCGAGCACCCAACGGAGGTCGCCGGGCAAGCCGCGCCCGTCCCAGTCCACGCGCGTCCAGCCGGCTTTGGTCATCAGCAAAATGCTAAGGATAAATTGGATGAGCAGAAAGAGGAGCAGCATCACCGTCTTGCCGCCGCGCCACGGGAGGCGATACCGCCACAACAGCCAAATGGCCAGGGGTGGGCAAAGGTAGCTGGCCAGACGTGGGGAGAGGGGCGGCTCGGTGTCGCTCATGGGCGGAGTGTAACCGTGTGGCCGTCGGGGGCAAACGTTTTGGCATTTGCGCGCGAAATGTTTACACTCCGCGCGTGGTCAGTCCATTTCTCACCGCCGCATGGCGCGACTTGATTTTGCTGAATTGGCGGGTGGATCCCGCGCTGCTTGCGCCGTGGGTGCCGGCGGGCACGGAGTTGGATCAATGGGATGGCGCGCATTGGGTGAGCCTCGTTGGGTTTCGGTTTCTGGATTTGGCGGTAAAGGGCGTGCCGGCCTTGGGTCATCGTGATTTCCCGGAAATCAATCTGCGCTTTTACGTGCGGCGCGAGGTGGATGGCGAGGTGCGGCGGGGCGTGGTGTTTTTGTGTGAGTTGACTCCGCGCCGAATCGTCGAGTGGGTGGCGCGTGCGGTTTACAATGAGCCGTACAAAACGCTACCCATGCGCAGTGCCGTGACTGAAACGCAAACGCAATACGATTTGGAACAATCCGATGAATGGCAAGGCATGGCCGCTCGGCCAACAGGCGATTGGCGTGCGCCGAATCCGCTAGAAACATTTTTAATCGAACATTACTGGGGCTACAACCAGCAAACCGATGGCGGCACGATGGAGTACGAAGTCTTCCATCCCAAGTGGCGCACGCGCCCGGCGGAGTTGGCGCGGTTCGATGTGGATGTGGAAAGCATTTATGGTTCTGAATGGGCGAAGGTACTCGGGGCCGCGCCGGATTCCGTGGTGCTAGCCGATGGGTCGGAAGTGGCGGTATTTTCCGGCGCGCGAATTGTCTGAAAGCTTGCGAGTCCGCTAAGCTAAAATCTTCTTCACGATTTTACCCGGTTGGCCGTCGGTAAGAGTTTGTTCCTGCGCGGCGCGTTTGTAGGAGAGGCGGGTGTGGTCGAGGCCGAAGAGGGGCAATAATGTGGCGTGATAATCGTAGTGGTTAACCACGTTTTCGACGGCGCGATGACCCCATTCATCGGTGGCGCCGTGGACGTGGCCGCCCTTGAAGCCGCCGCCGGCGAGCCACATGGAGAAGCCGTAGGTGTTATGGTCGCGGCCGATGTTGCCCTCCATCCACGGGTTGATCTCGTATTGCACACCAAAATGAATTGGCCGGCACATAGCCACGATGGGGCGGAAGCTTTGCGGCTCGGTTGGGTTCGACATACGCGGAGGCTAATACCCGGCGCGGCCGTTCGCCAACCGCCAATCAAAGCCGACAGCCCAGTAAAATCTTGCCGAAACGATTGTCCGTGATAAGATGCGCCAGAGGAGTTGGGGGCAATTCTTGGTTCGCCCCGGCTTCCAATTAACTAATAGAATGCCTGCACCGCCACAACCCGGAGTCGCGCCGCCTCAAAAAAAGGCGACCGTGCGCATCGGCCTCCCGCCCAAGCCGGACGCCAAGCAGACCATTCGCATCAGTCTACCCGGCCGAGGCGGCGGCCGTGCCGCACCGGCCCCGGCACCAGCGCAAGCACCGGCGGCTGTCACGGCACCCGTTCCCGCTGCTGCACCCGCACCAGCTCCTATTCCCGCACCAGCGCCTATTCCTGCTGCAGCACCTGCACCTGCACCTGCACCTGTTCCCGCTGCCGCGCCAATGCCGGGGGCTCCTGCGCCTGCGATGGATCAGGGTATTCCCACTTCCGGCA
The DNA here is from genome assembly GCA_937775205.1 of uncultured Verrucomicrobiae bacterium. Classification (GTDB taxonomy): domain Bacteria; phylum Verrucomicrobiota; class Verrucomicrobiia; order Limisphaerales; family UBA1100; genus JACNJL01. The sequence continues at coordinate 477,806 of CALKBX010000005.1, forward strand.
CCGCACCAATGCCCGCTGCGGCCCCGATGCCCGCTGCGGCTCCGATGCCCGCTGCGGCTCCGATGCGCCGCTGCGCGCGTCCAATGCCCGCTGCGGCTCCAATGCCCGCTGCGGCTCCAATGCCCGCTGCGGCTCCAATGCCCGCTGCGGCTCCAATGCCCGCTGCGGCTCCAATGCCCGCTGCGGCTCCGATGCCCGCTGCGGCTCCTGTGGCTGGGCCCATTCCGGTTCCAGCCGCTGGACCCGGCGTGGACACCACCCCTCCGGGTGCGCCTGCACCCTCGCCCAGCCCTGCCCATGCCCGGCGCGGCACCTGGTATGGCGGCAATGGATCCGGCGGCAAATCCGGCAATGGCTCTTGGAGCGGCACCTGCCCCGATGGGCGCTGTCGGCCCCGATAAGGTGGAAATCATTCTTGCCGTCGTGGCGTTTCTCATCACCGTCGGCTGCGTCGTGGTGCTTGCCATGATGCAGGTGGAATAAAAATCCGCCCCCGAATAATCGGCTTCCCTTGGCGCCGCTTCCTGTTTACCCTCCGCGCCTATGGCTTCTGAAAACATAATTGTTGTGACTGCGGATAACTTCGAAACCGAAGTGCTGCAGAGTGATGTTCCGGTGTTTGTGGATTTCTGGGCGCCGTGGTGCGGGCCCTGCAAAATGCTTGGGCCGGTGATTGATCAACTCGCCGACGAGTACGCCGGCAAGGCCAAGGTGGCGAAGATCGACATCGATGCGGACGACGCCACCAAACAGCTCGCCGTGACTCACGGCGTGAATGGCATCCCGGCGTTGATGATGTTTAAGGGCGGCGAAAAGGTCGGGGAACTGATCGGTGGCCAACCCAAGCCCGCGTTGTCCGGAATGATTGACGAGGCGCTCGCCTAACTTCAAAGGGGATGAACCTCCCCGAGCTTCAAAACGACGAAGCGCTGCGACAGCGCGAGTTTCCCGTGTGCGCGGGCAAGGTGTATCTCGCGCACGCCGGCGTGTCGCCTGTGCCCGCGTGCGTGACGCGTGCGGTGCAGGAAACCGCCGCGGCCGCTGCCCTCGATGACCAAGAGGAAGGCCTCGGCGATTTGCTGCGCAGCACTCGCGCGCGCGCGGCGGAGATGCTCGGCGCGGACATTGGCGAAGTCGCACTCATCGGCCCCACGACCGCCGGGCTCAGCGCGGTGGCCGCCGGGCTCGATTGGCAAACCGGCGATGAGGTGCTGATTTATCAAGACGACTTTCCCGTGAACGTGTATCCGTGGCTGGCGCTGGAAACGCGTGGCGTGACGGTGCGGCGTTTGCAAACACCCGCGCTCGGGCACATCACGCCGGAGTTGGTGCTGGAACAACTCACGGACAAAACCCGCCTCGTCGCGCTGGCCTCGTGTCATTTCGTTTCCGGCTGGCGCATTGACCACGATGCCATTGGGCGCGAACTGCGCGCGCGCGATATTTTGTTTTGCCTCGACGCCATCCAGACGCTCGGCGCGTTTCCCACCACCGTGGAGCACGTGGACTTCCTTGCTGCCGACGCTCACAAGTGGCTGCTTGGCCCGTGCGCGGCCGGTGTGTTTTATGTGCGGCGCGATTTGCAGGATCGCCTCGCGCCGCAGGCCTTTGGCTGGAACAACGTGCGCTGCCCCGATTACATCGCGCAGGAGCAAATGACCCTCCGCACCGACGCCCGCCGTTACGAGGCTGGTAGCTTCAACATCCTCGGCATCGCCGGCCTCAACGCCGCGCTCGGGCTGCTGCTCGAGGTGGGCATCGACACCATTGCCGCCGACCTCACCACCAAGCGCGCGTGGCTCGTTGACGCACTGCGCGCGAAGGATTTTGAAATACTTTTCCCCGAAGCCCAAACCGGCATCACCTCCTGCTCGCGCGAAGGCACGGAAATGAAAGCGCTTGGCGAAACACTTGCCGCCGAAAACATCGTCGCCTCCGTCCGCACCGAGCGCAGCGGCCGCGATTACCTCCGCTTCTCGCCGCATTTTTACAACACCCCCGCCGAGCTGGAACGCGCGGTGGCGTTGCTTTAAGAGTAATGACCAAGGGGCTTGCAAATGCCCAAGGTCCAATGACCAGATCCCAAGGAAGCCCCAGCCACAAAAAACCAAATTGGGGCATGGGTTTTGGGACTTCCCTCCATGGGCCTCTTGCCAAAAAGGCTGGATAAATGTAGATTCGGCCCATGAGGCAAACTTGCTCTTCTTTTAATAGCAGCGCTGGCGTTGGTGGGGTGTGGGAAGAAAACCACTCCGGCGGAACCTGAAACCAATGCCGAACCCAAGGTGGCAGCGAACAAGCCGGAGCCGCCCAAGACCGAACCCAAGCCGGAGGCAAAGATTCCCACCAACGCTTTTGTCAACACGCTGGGGATGCCCTTCGTGCCGGTGCCGGGGACGGAGGTTCAGTTTTGCATATGGGAAACGCGGGTGAAGGATTACGCGGCGTACGCGGCGGCGAATGCGGGGGTGGATGGGAGTTGGAAGAAGCCCTTCGGAGATAATTCAAGCAGGCGGACACGCACCCGGTGGTGAATGTGAGCTGGAATGATGCGAATGCGTTTTGTGAGTGGCTGACGAAGAAGGAGTTGGCGGAAGGGAAAATCAAGGCGGGGCAGAAGTACCGATTGCCGACGGATGCGGAGTGGAGCGTGGCGGTGGGGTTGGGCAAGGAGAAGGGGAACACGCCGAAGGAAAAGAACAGAGGCATCAAAGACGTGTACCCGTGGGGCAAGGAGTGGCCACCGCCGAAGGGGGCGGGGAATTATTCAAAGCCTGAAGGTGGACAATTTTGAATACACTTCACCGGCGGGCAGCTTTGCGGCCAATAAACTGGGCCTGCACGATATGGGCGGCAACGTGTGGGAATGGTGCGAGGACAAGTACAGCCCAACCAGAACGTACCGTGTGTTGCGCGGTGCGTCTTGGGGCAACCGCGATCCCGGCGGCCTGTTGTCGTCCTGCCGCGACAGCGACGCTCCCGATGGTCGCTACGACTTCGTCGGCTTTCGGTGTGTGTTGGTGGGTGGTTCCGGTGGGTGAGGTTGGCTTCGTTACCTTATGGCCTTGCCCCCTTGAACCTTAGTGCTTGAACCTCAACCCTTCAAGGCGAGCGAAGCGAGGCTTCGAAAATTTTTCCCACGCCACGCCACAAAAAATCGTCTCGGCAGGGACTCGCTTCCGCGCTTCTGTGGACACTCGCAGCGTGTCCCTACCCAAATAGACCCTCCATCTGGGGGCTTTGGGGCAATTAATGGGCAACTCAATTCACGCAAGGCTTGCGTCGGTTCCTTGCCTTGCGTTTAACTGCCACGGCAATTTATGGATTTGGAACTATTGACGAAGGCGAAGGCTTACGGGTTTTCGGACCGGCAGATTGCGCATCTCACGGGGCGCACGGAGGATGAAGTGCGGGCGGAGCGCAAGGCGGCGGGGCTGGTGCCAAGCTATCGGCTGGTGGATACGTGCGCGGCGGAGTTCGAGGCGTACACACCATATTACTATTCCACGTACGACCGCGGCGATGACGAGATAAATCCTACCGACCGCAAGAAGGTGATGATTCTCGGCGGCGGCCCGAACCGGATTGGGCAGGGGATTGAGTTCGATTACTGCTGCGTGCACGCGGCGTTCGCGCTGAAGGAGGATGGGTTCGAGACGTTGATGGTGAATTCGAATCCGGAAACAGTTTCCACCGATTACGACACGAGCGATAAATTGTTTTTTGAACCGCTCACGCTGGAGGATGTGCTGCACATTTATGAGCGCGAAAAATGCTGGGGCGTCATCGCGCAGTTCGGCGGGCAAACGCCGCTGAATCTCGCGCTCGGTTTGCAGGCTAATGGCGTGAACATTCTGGGCACGAGCCCGCAAAGCATCGAGCGTGCGGAGGATCGCGAAATGTTTTCCGCGATGCTGCACAAGCTGAACATCCCGCAGCCGCCCAACGGCCTGGCCACCAACGAGGAGGAAGCGCTGGCTGCCGCGCACAAGCTGGATTATCCCGTGCTGGTGCGGCCGTCGTTTGTGCTCGGTGGTCGCGCGATGCAGATTGTGTATTCGGATAACGAGCTGCGCCATTATATGCAGCACGCGGTGGAGGCGTCGCCGGAGCGGCCGGTGCTGGTGGATAAATTTCTGGAAGACGCCACAGAGGTGGATGTGGACTGCATCGCTGACGCCAAGAACGGCACTTTTGTCATCGGCGGGATGCTTGAGCACGTGGAGTTTGCCGGAGTGCACTCGGGTGACGCGGCGATGGTGCTGCCGCCGCACGCGCTCTCGCAATCGGCCATCGATACGATGCGCGAGTACACCCACGCGATGGCCGCCGAGCTGGAGGTCACCGGCCTGATGAATGTGCAGTACGCGGTGAAGGACGAGATTGTTTATGTGCTGGAGGTCAACCCGCGCGCGTCGCGGACGATTCCGTTTGTCAGCAAAGCCATCGGCGTGCCGCTCGCCAAACTCGCCGCGCAAGTGATGGCCGGCGCGAAGCTCAGTGATTTGGGTTTCACGGAGGAAATCTGGCCGAAGTATTGGGCTGTGAAAGAGTCGGTGTTTCCGTTTAATAAATTCGTCGGGCAGGACATTATTTTGAGCCCCGAGATGCGATCCACCGGCGAGGTGATGGGCCTCGATGCCGACCTCGGCGTGGCCTATGCCAAAAGCCAAATGGCGGCCAACACGCCGTTGCCATTGGAGGGCAAAGTGTTCATCAGCGTCAGTGATGCGCACAAAGACGAAGTGCCCGCGTTGGCCAAGGATTTTGTGGAACTCGGCTTCGAATTGGTCGCCACCGGTGGCACTGCAAAGGTCATCGAGGATGCAGGGCTGCAAGTAGAGCGCGTCAGCAAGCTCGCTGAAGGACGGCCGAACTCGCTGGATTTGCTAAAGAACAATGAGTTGCAACTCGTCATCAACACCCCCACCGGCGAAGTGCCCCGCAGCGACGAAGTGCAAATCCGCACCAGCGCCGTCTACTCCGGCACACCCATCATGACCACCATCAGCAGCGCCAAAGCCGCCGTGAACGGAATCCGCTCCATCAAAAAATCTGGCTACGGCGTGCGGACGGTGCAGGAGTTTCATTGATTTTTTTACCACCGAGACACAGAGCCTCTTCAAATCCACCCGCCTTCGCCAAAGTTTCTTCATATTCCATTTCCGGATCCGAATCGGCCACGATGCCGGCGCCAACTTGGAAGTGCACTTGGCCTTCTCGTACGATGGCGGTGCGGATGGAGATGTTGAATTGGCTTTCGCGGTTAAAGCCGAGGTAGCCGAGGCTGCCGGTATATGGGCCGCGCGTGACGGGTTCGAGTTCGTCGATGATTTCCATCGCGCGAAACTTTGGTGCGCCGGTGATGCTGCCGCCGGGGAAACATTCGCGCAACGCGCCGAGGTGCGACAGTTCCGGCCGCAGCCTACCTTCGACAGTCGAAACCAAATGCTGCACTTGCGGGAATTTTTCTAACCGCATTAGTTCGGGCACGGCGATGCTGCCGAATTCGCACACGCGGCCGAGGTCGTTGCGCAGGAGGTCGGTAATCATCACCAACTCGGCGCGTTCCTTTTCGCTGGATTGCAATTCGTAGGCGAGTTGGGCATCGCGCTGC